>NZ_BDIZ01000001.1:475000-1898352 GCF_036245905.1 Sinorhizobium sp. KGO-5 | reverse complement strand
GCACCGACGTGCCGAAGATCGTCGACTGGTACATGGAGGGCAAGATCGAGATCGATCCGATGATCACCCACACCATGCCGCTCGAGGACATCAACAAGGGGTTCGAGCTCATGCATTCCGGCGAGAGCATTCGCTCTGTCGTTGTCTACTGAGTTCGCAATCTCATTCAGGAAAGCGCCGGAGGCCACTGAATCCGGCGCTTTTTTGCCTGCCGGAAGCTATCCCCGATGATCTATGTCGATGCCGATGCGTGCCCGGTAAAGCCGGAAATCCTGAAGGTGGCCGAGCGCCATGGCCTGGAGGTGACTTTCGTCGCCAATTCCGGCCTGCGCCCCTCGCGCGATCCGATGGTTCGCAACGTCATCGTATCGGCCGGTTTCGACGCAGCGGATGATTGGATCGCCGAACGCGCCAGGGACGGCGACATCGTCGTCACTGCCGACGTGCCGCTTGCCGTGCGCTGTGTCGGCGCCGGAGCGCTCGTCACCGGGCCGACCGGGCGCGTCTTCGACGAGACCAACATCGGCATGGCATCCGCGATGCGCGATCTCTCGGCCCATCTCAGGGAGACCGGGGAAAGCAAAGGCTATAACGCCGCCCTCACCTCCCGCGACCGCTCCGCTTTTCTCGAAACGCTTGACCGACTCTGCCGACGGGTAAAAAGGTAGAACCGGCGAACGGAGGCGGCGAATGGATCGGAAGGCAGGCCTGCGGCACTGGCCGTTCTATCTCGCCCTGACGGGCGGGTTGGTCAGCCTGCCCATCGGTTTTGCATTATTCCGCGCAGAAGCAATCGAGGTCGCGGCCATCCTCTTTTTCCTTATCTATCTGTCGATCACGGCTTTGCGGCTTCCCAAACTTACCGGCAGTTATCTCCAGGCCAATGCGCGCGACACGGGTGAGCCGGAGCCAATCATCTTCCTGGTGACGCTCGTTGCCGCGGCGACGTCGCTGGTGGCTCTGTTCCTCGCGCTGAACCGCGCCGGGGGCGGCGGCGCGGTGGGGCTGTCCATCGCCTTCGCAGCGGTTGCGCTCGGCTGGGCGACGATCCACACCATGGCGGCGCTGCATTATGCTCATCTTTATTGGCTTGCCGACCGCAATGATCCCGCCAGCAATCCCGCAGCGCGCGGTCTTGCATTCCCGGAGACCGACAGTCCCGGCGGATACGATTTCCTCTATTTCGCCTTCGTCATCGGGATGACGGCGCAGACGTCGGATGTCGCCATCACGACAACGGCGATGCGCCGCGTGAACCTGATGCACGCTATCGTCTCGTTCTTCTTCAACACGGTGCTCGTCGCCGCCGCCGTCAATGCCGCGGTTCAGCTTGCGGGCGCCGCCCCATGAAATTCAGGAGCAAAGAATGAAAGTAATCTCGCAGAACACGGCCTTCGGCGGCATGCAGGGCGTCTACGCTCATGATTCCACGGCCTGCAAAGGCGAAATGACCTTCGCCGTCTTTGTACCACCGCAGGCGATCACGGAGCCTCGCCCCGTTCTCTGGTATCTCTCCGGCCTCACCTGCACCCACGCCAATGTCATGGAGAAAGGCGAGTACCGCCGCATGGCCTCGGAGCTGGGACTCATCATCGTCTGCCCGGATACGAGCCCAAGAGGGGCGGATGTTCCCGATGAGCTCACCAATTGGCAGATGGGCAAGGGCGCCGGCTTCTATCTCGATGCGACGGAGAAGCCCTGGGACGAGCACTATCGGATGTACAGCTACATCACAGAAGAACTCCCGGCCCTCGTCGGCCAGCATTTCCGCGTGGATATGAGCCGCCAGGGTATCTTCGGCCACTCGATGGGCGGGCATGGCGCAATGACCGTCGCTCTCAAGGACCCCGAGCGTTTCAAGAGTTGCTCCGCTTTCGCGCCGATCGTCGCGCCGTCTTCCGCCGATTGGTCGGTCGGTGCCTTCGAGAAGTACCTCGGTCCCGACAAGACCTCCTGGCGGAAATACGATGCCTGCGCCCTCGTCGAGGACGGAGCCCGCTTCCCGGAATTCCTGATCGACCAGGGCAAGGCGGATAGCTTCCTCGAAAACGGTCTGCGCCCCTGGCTGTTCGAAGAAGCCGTCAAAGGAACGGGTATCGGGCTTACGCTCCGGATGCATGAGCGTTACGACCATTCCTATTATTTCATCTCGACCTTCATGGACGACCATCTCAGGTGGCACGCCGAGAGGCTCGGCTGACAGGATGCAGCCTTCTCGGATCGGAACGATTTGATGAACCATATCCTCCTCGTCGGTGCCGGCGGCGCTCTTGGCTCCGTCCTGCGCTACCTCGTCGGCCTCTGGATGCTGCAGCGCGCCGGACCCGTCTTTCCCTGGGGGACGCTGTTCGTGAACGTTACGGGTTCCTTTCTGATCGGTTTTCTGGCGCAATTCATCATGCACAAGATGGGAGCCTCGCCGGAAATACGCGTGTTCCTGATCACCGGCGTGCTGGGGGGCTACACGACGTTCTCGGCCTTTTCGCTCGACGCGATCACCCTTCTGGAACACGGGCAGACGATGAGCGGCCTCGCCTATATCGTGGCGAGCGTCGGTCTTTCGATACTTGCCGTGTTCGCCGGGCTGGCCCTGATGCGCGCAATGGTCTAAAGCCAGCCTTTAAAGAAAAGAAGGCGGATTTCTGCAAAATGGCGGGCATAGAACACAGGCAGGTTGACAGCGACGAAGCGGGAATGCGTCTCGACCGCTGGTTCAAGGTGCATTTCCCCGGACTGGGCTTCGGTCCGCTGCAGAAGCTGCTGCGTTCCGGACAGATCCGCGTGGACGGGGCGCGGGCAAAATCCGACACGCGCATACAACCCGGCCAGACGATCCGCATTCCGCCGCTCGGCGTCGATCCCAAGGAAGCGAAATCCGGCCCGATCGGCGGCCGGGACCTGCGTCAATCGCCGGACGGGGAGCTTCTGTCGCGCATGGTGCTGCATGAGGATGCCAAGGTCATCGTGCTCAACAAACCGGCCGGTCTTGCCGTTCAGGGCGGCTCGGGCGTCAACCGGCATATAGACAAGATGCTCGAGGCCTGGACCAGCCAGAAGGGCGAAAAGCCGCGCCTCGTCCATCGTCTCGACCGTGATACTTCGGGCGTACTTGTCGTCGCCCGCACGCGTGGGGCTGCGCAACAGCTGACCGCGGCATTTCGCGAGCGCGACACCAAGAAGACATACTGGGCCCTGGTCAGGGGCGTGCCGCGCAAGCGGGAAGACAAGATTTCCACCTGGCTCGTAAAGGAGCCCACGCCCGATGGCGACCGTGTCCGGATTGCCAAGCACGGCGAGAATGGCGCCGACCACGCCATCTCCTATTACCGGATCGTCGAACAAGCCGGGCAGAACCTCGCCTGGCTGGAAATGGAACCCTATACCGGCCGCACGCACCAGCTGCGCGTCCACGCCGCCCATATCGGCCATCCGATCATCGGCGATCCGAAATACTTCGAAGCGGACGTCAACTGGACCTTCCCCGGCGGCATGCAGAACCGGCTGCACCTTCATGCGCGGCACATAGATATTCCGCATCCGAACGGCGGGCGGCTGAAGATCACCGCTCCCCTGCCCCAGCACATGGTGCAGAGCTGGAATCTGCTCGGCTTCGACGAAAACGCCGCCGGCGAGGAAGAGTGATGAAGCTCGTCCTTTTCGATTGCGACGGAACGCTCGTCGACAGCGCGGGACTGATCCATGAGGTGATGGCCCGCACCTTCGAGGCCTTCGATCTGGATCGCCCGACAGCGGACGCGACCAAGGCGATCATCGGCCTCACTCTCGATATCGCCATTGCCCGGCTCATGGGGCAGGAACACGTTGACGACCGGGCGACCGCAATGACGGCGCATTACAAATCTATATTCGCCTCGGTACGAGGCGAACCCGGCTGCAGCGAAGCGCTGTTTCCGGGCATTGCGGAGATGATGCAGACCCTGGCCGGACGCGACGAACTGCTGATCGGCGCCGTCACCGGCAAATCGAGGCGAGGTCTGACGCATATCGCGGCGATGCATGGATTCGACAAGATTTTCTTCGTCTCCCGCACGGCGGACGACTGCCCCTCGAAGCCGCATCCCGCCATGGTGACGGAGTGCTGCGCGGAGGCCGGAGTCGATCCCCGCGACACGATCGTGATCGGAGACGCGATCTATGACATGCAGATGGCGAAGGCCGCCGGCGCCGATGCCCTGGGCGTCGCCTGGGGTTACGCCAGTGTCCCGGAGCTGATGGCATCCGGTGCGGATCACATCGCCCGCGTTCCGGCAGACATAATCGAATGGATGGACCATAGCCATGCCTGATATTCGCGACGAACTGAGTGGTGCGCTGAGCCACGACGATCCTGTGCGCCGGGCCCAGATCCAGATGCAGAAACCGCTGCCGAAACGCTTCTACAAGCAGGCGAGCGCCGCACCGGCGGATGACGGCGGATACGCCGTGCTCCTCGACGGAAGGTCAGTACGCACACCGGCCAAACGGGCGCTCACCGTACCTACCGAAAAGCTCGCAGGGCTGCTGGCAGCCGAGTGGGACGCCCAGACCGAAATCATCGATCCCTCGGCGATGCCGCTCACGCGGATCGTCAACACCGCGATCGACGGAGTTGCGCTCGACGATCGTGCGGTCTTCGACGATATCGTCCGTTTTGTCGGCAGCGATCTCCTCTGCTATCGAGCCGACAGCCCGAAAGAACTCGTCGCTCGGCAGAACGAGCACTGGAATCCGATAATCGACTGGGCCGCCCGGACGCTCGGCGCCCGGTTCATTCTCGTGGAAGGCGTGATCCATCAGGAACAACCGGCGGAGGCGGTCTCGGCCTTTGCCGAGGGCCTGCGCGGCTTTGCGACACCGCTCGGCCTCGCCTGCCTGCACACCGTCACCAGCCTGACCGGATCCGCCCTGCTCGCTCTTGCCCTCGCCATGGGCAGGCTCTCCGCCGAACAGGCATGGGCTGCCGCTCATGTCGACGAGGATTGGCAGATCGAACAGTGGGGAACAGACGAAGAGGCATTCAGACGGCGCGAAAACCGCTGGCGGGAAATGCTGGCTGCCGCGGTCGTACTCGACGCGCTGAAGTGACGTGAAGGGTCACTTGCTCCTCATCCCCCTGCCGGGGCGCCGCGAGTCTCTTCGCCCCGCTGGCGCGAAGAGGGTGGCCGGCAGGCCGGATGAGGGGCAGAATTTCAGTGGTCCAACACGTCAGCCGACGAGCTTCAGACCGGCGATGCCCGCGACGATAAGGCCGATGCAGCCGAGGCGCATCGCCGTTGCGGGCTCTGCGAACAGAATGATGCCGAGAATGACGGTACCGATGGTGCCGATGCCGGTCCACACGGCATAGGCCGTGCCAAGCGGCAGCGAACGCACCGCTATTCCGAGCAGAACGACGCTCAGGATCATCGACCCGACCGTCAGCACAGTCGGCGTGAACCGCGTAAATCCATCCGTGTATTTGAGACCGATCGCCCAGCCGATTTCGAGAATTCCGGCGAGCAACAGCGTGAACCAGGCCATATCGAACTCCTTCATGTGGAGCGAGGCCGTCCCCGCGGAAGTTCGGATCCATTCGATCCGTGCAGCCGTCTGCGATGTGGTTCTTCTATGCCACGGGCTCATCGGGACAGCAAGGCATCCTGTGGCAAGGCAGCCCTGCGGGAGTGACGGAGCTGGGGCGAGCCCTCACGAATTCCGGTCGCGCCGAAGCTTGTTCCACCACTCCAGCCGCTTGCGGATCTCACGTTCGAAGCCGCGCTCCGGGGGATCGTAGAAGGTCTTTCTGCCCATCTTCTCGGGGAAATAATCCTGGCCGGAGAATGCGTCGGGCTCGTCATGATCGTAACGATAGCCGTCGCCGTAGCCTTCCCCCTTCATGAGCTTCGTCGGAGCGTTGAGGATGTGCTTCGGCGGCAGCAGAGATCCGTTCTCCTTGGCCGCGCGCATCGCCGCCTTGTAGGCGGTATAGACCGCGTTCGACTTCGGCGCCGTTGCAAGATAGACGCAGGCCTCGGCAAGAGCCAGTTCCCCTTCGGGGGACCCGAGATAATCATAGGCATCCTTGGCGGCATTGCAGATCGCCAGTGCCTGCGGATCGGCAAGGCCGATATCCTCGACCGCCATCCGCACCAGCCGCCTGCCGATATAGAGCGGATCCTCCCCGGCATCGAACATGCGGCAGAGATAATAGAGCGCCGCGTCCGGGTCGGACCCCCGAACCGATTTATGGAGCGCCGAGATCAGGTTGTAATGGCCGTCCTGGCCCTTGTCGTATACCGGCGCGCGGCGCTGGACGATCTCCTGAAGCCCGGCGGAATCGAATATCTCGTCCCGGCGCGCCGCCCGCCATACCTCTTCCGCGAGCGTCAGCACCGCCCGGCCGTCCCCGTCCGCCATGCGGATCAGGCTGGCCCGCGCATCGTCATCGAGCGGCAGCGGTTTGCCTTCGGTTGCCTCCGCCCGCTTCAGAAGTTCCTCGAGGCTGGCCTCGTCATGCGGCTTGAACGTCAAGACGCGGGCCCGCGACAGAAGCGCGGCGTTAAGCTCGAAAGACGGGTTCTCGGTGGTGGCGCCGACCAGGATGACGGTCCCGTCCTCCATGACCGGCAGAAAGCTGTCCTGCTGCGCCCGGTTGAACCGATGGATCTCGTCGACGAAAAGCAGCGTCTGGCGCCCCGACATGCGCCGGGCGCGCGCAGATTCGAATACCTTCTTAAGATCCGCAACGCCGGAGAAGATTGCCGAAATCTGCTCGAATGCGAGACCTGCCTCGCCTGAAAGCAGACGGGCAACCGTTGTCTTGCCGGTTCCCGGCGGGCCCCAGAAGATCATCGAGCCGAGGGATCCGGAAGCGATCATCCGTGTGAGCACGCCGTCGGGGCCGGTCAGATGCTCCTGGCCGGTCACCTCCGCCAGCGTGCGCGGGCGCAGGCGATCGGCCAGCGGCCTTGCCGAGGCCATTTCAGGAGGTTCATGGGGGGCGAAGAGATCGCTCATCGGAAGAACTGACGTATGATCTGGCCGTTGCGCTCGATCTCGACACGCCAGAAGGAGGCATCCTCGGCGACGACGCCTTCCAGCGTCTTCGAACTATCGATTGCCGTCCCGTTGACTGAACGAACGATATCTTTCGGTTCCAGGCCGATACGTGCAGCCGGCGAGCCGCGATTGATCTCGGTGATGACCACACCCTGCAGCGACGTGGGCATGCGCAACTCGTCCGCAAGCCGCGGCGAGAGATTTGCCACGACAGCGCCGGCGAAGGGGTTGCGCCCCTCGATCAGCCGTTCGTCTCGTGGCTGTGTTTCCGGCGCCCGCTCAAGCTTGAGGGCGATTTCGCGCGAACTGCCGTTCTCCGAGATCGTAACCCGCGCCTCGTGGCCGATCCCCACGGTGGTCAGACGATAACCAAGCGCATCGGGGTGTTCGACCGGTACGCCGTTGACGGCGGTGACCACCTGTCCGGGGCGCATGCCGGCGCTCTCCGCCGGACCGCCTGCGACGACCGCCGTCACCAGCGCCCCGCGGGCCCGCTCAAGCCCGAGCGCCTCGGCCACATCGGAAGTCACCGGCTCGAAAGTCGCCCCGACGAAGGGACGGATGAACGAGCCGTTGCCTCCTTCAGCGGAGGCAACGAAAACCTTGACCAGGTTGGCGGGGATCGCAAAGCCCACGCCGTTGGAACCGCCGCCTCTCGAAAAAATCGCGGTGTTGATTCCGATCAACTCGCCCTTCATGTTGATCAGGCCGCCGCCGGAATTGCCCGGATTGATCGCCGCATCCGTCTGGATGAAAAAGCCGAAATCGCCGTTGGAAATCTGGTTGCGGGCGAGCGCCGACACGATGCCGCTCGTCACCGTCTGCCCGACGCCGAAGGGATTGCCCATCGCCAGAACCAGGTCGCCGACCTCCACCGCGTCGGAATCACCGATCGGGACGATGTCGAACGGACCGTCCGACTGAATTTTCATGACAGCCAGATCGAGGCGATCATCCTTCAATATGACCTTGCAGGGGAACTCACGCCCGTCGGCCAGCGCCACCTTGATATCGTCGCCGCCCTCGATGACATGGTTGTTGGTCACGACCAGGCCATTGCGGCCGACGATCACGCCCGACCCCAGAGACGACTGCTTCTCGGTGCGATTCGGCATCCGCTGCCCGAAGAATTCCTCGAAGAAAGGGTCTCCGGCAAAAATCGAGCGACGCTCAACCACGCGCTCGGCATACACGTTGACGACCGCATTCGCCGTCTGTTTGACGAGCGGCGCGAAAGAGAGCTGCATCTCCGACCGCGACTGCGGCACGGTCCTGGCATCCTGGGCCATCGCAGGTGTCGATATGGCAACAGCAAGCACGAGAGCCGCGAGAGCGCGATGGCCGAAGATCATGAAGCATTCTCCCTTTCGTTGCTGCTACGTTCAGATAGGATTTCGCACTGAAAAAGGCAAACCTGTCGCCCGACAATCCAACGCAATGCAGCCGCAAGGACGGGTCGTTTCATCAGGGAATTCATAGGAGTACGTGCTGCGCGCCGATTGCTCGGCCTTGCCACCCCAAAGACGCAGGCGACGTTCACGAGTCATGCACAAAAACGTGGTCTCGCCAGCCTTTTCCGGTGATCGAAACTCTGCTCATTTGCGTATTAGAAAAAGTCGAATGACACCGAGGAGACCCCATGCCCAGCTATCGCAAGCCGAAGATTGCCGCTGCCGAAATCACCCCGGAGCGCTTCTTCCTGGATCGGCGGACCTTCATCGCCGCCGCGGCCGGAAGCCTGGCCCTCGCCGTGCCCAAGCCGAGCCGCGCGGCCGCACTCGACGCGTCCAAGAGCAAATACAGGGTCGATGAGCCCGTCACGCCGGAAAAGGACGCCACCACCTACAACAACTTCTATGAATTCGGGACCGGCAAAGGCGATCCGGCTGCCAACTCCGCAAACTTCAAGCCGGCGCCCTGGACGGTGAAGGTCGACGGATTAGTCGGCAAGCCGCGGGAATTCGGCCTGGAGGAGCTCCTGGCCTTCCCTCTCGAAGAGAGAATTTACCGGATGCGCTGCGTCGAAGCGTGGTCGATGGTCATTCCCTGGGTCGGCTTTCCATTGGCCGCGCTCCTCGACAGGGTCGAGCCGCTCGGAAGCGCGAAATATGTCGCCTTCGAAACCGTGGTCCGGCCGGAGGAAATGCCGGGCCAGTCCGGTTATTTCCAGCCCCTGGAATGGCCCTACCGGGAAGGCTTGAGGCTCGACGAAGCGCGCCACCCGCTGACGATCCTCTCCGTCGGGCTCTATGGCAAGACGCTGCCGAACCAGAACGGCGCACCGATCCGCCTGGTGGTACCGTGGAAATACGGCTTCAAGGGAATCAAATCGATCGTGCGCATCTCTCTGACCGAGACGCCTCCGCCGTGCACCTGGAACCTCGCCGGGCCGACTGAATACGGCTTCTATGCCAATGTGAATCCAGCCGTCGATCATCCCCGCTGGAGCCAGGCGACCGAAAACCGTATCGGCGAAGGCGGCTTCTTCGGCGCCAATCGCCGCGATACGCTCCCCTTCAACGGCTACGCAGAAGAGGTTGCGAACCTCTATGCCGGCATGGACCTCAGGGTGAATTTCTGAGGATGCCGAGCTTTCCTGCCCTGCCGAAACGATTGCACGGCCCTTCGATCTGGGCGCTCTATACGCTCAGCCTCATACCGGCCGCCTGGGGGTTCTATCTTGGAGCCACCGGTCGGCTGCCCGGCAATGCGGTCAAGGAATTCGAGCACCTGCTCGGCATCTGGGCCCTGCGCTTCCTGATTGCCACGCTGACGATCACGCCGATTCGCGACCTGTTCGGCATCAACTGGCTCAGATACCGCCGCGCCCTGGGCCTCCTCGCCTTTTACTATGTGATGATGCATTTCCTCACATATATGGTGCTGGACCAGACGCTCCTTCTCCCGGCCATTCTCGCCGACATCGCCCGCCGTCCCTTCATCACCATCGGCATGGCAGCCCTCGTGCTGCTCATCCCGCTGGCCGTTACATCGAACAACTGGTCGATAAGACGCCTCGGGCAACGATGGAACAAGCTTCACAGGCTCGTCTACGTGATTGCCGCGGCCGGCGCGCTGCATTTCGCCATGTCGGTCAAGGTCGTAGGCCCTGAGCAAATGCTGTATCTGTTCCTTGTGGCGGTGCTCGTCGCCTGGCGCGCCGTCAGAAAGCGGTTTCTGCGGTGGCGGCGCCAGGGCACCGCACCCGTACGGTCGCAAGCCCGAGCGGGATAAAGGCGCAAGCCGGGAGAGCCGCACCGGCCAAGGTCCCGCGACACCCTCTCCCGACCCTCATTTTTTCCTTTGCCTGTCACAGGATTTGAGAGGCACAGGAATGAGGATCTACTTCTACTTTCAATAAAACCAACAAAAAAGCGGCCGGGGGCGATCAGCCCCCGGCCGCTTGAATGGTTTCGTCAACCGATCGGATCAGGCCGCTTCGGCTGCTTCGGCTTCGGCAGAAACGCGGGCGCGGTCCTTCGAACCCTTGGCGTCGACGTCGCGGTCAACGAATTCGATGACGGCGAGCGGGGCATTGTCGCCCTGGCGGAAGCCTGCCTTCATGATGCGCAGGTAGCCGCCGTTGCGGGTGGCGTAGCGCGAGGCAATCGCGTCGAACAGCTTCGAGACGACGGCAACGTCGCGGATCTGCGAGATCGCCTGGCGGCGGGCATGCAGATCGCCGCGCTTGCCGAGCGTGACGAGCTTTTCCACGATCGGACGGATTTCCTTGGCCT
This sequence comes from Sinorhizobium sp. KGO-5, assembly GCF_036245905.1. Classification (NCBI taxonomy): domain Bacteria; kingdom Pseudomonadati; phylum Pseudomonadota; class Alphaproteobacteria; order Hyphomicrobiales; family Rhizobiaceae; genus Sinorhizobium; species Sinorhizobium sp. KGO-5. The sequence goes on along the minus strand of NZ_BDIZ01000001.1, from coordinate 1,887,577 downwards.
TCGGCAGGGTCGTGACGATCTGCTCGTGCTCGATCAGCGAAGCTGCCATGTTGGCAAACATCGCCTTGCGGTGGCTGGCGGTTCTATTCAGCTTGCGGCCGGCTTTACCGTGGCGCATGGCTATTCTCCTTTACTTGCAGGCATCCGCCCGCAGTCTAATAGGTTAGTACTGGTCTTCGTAACGCTTGGCGAGGTCTTCGATGTTCTCCGGCGGCCAGGACGGCACTTCCATGCCGAGATGCAGGCCCATGGAAGCGAGAACTTCCTTGATCTCGTTGAGCGACTTGCGACCAAAATTCGGCGTACGGAGCATTTCTGCTTCGGTCTTCTGAATGAGGTCGCCGATATAGACGATGTTGTCGTTCTTCAGGCAGTTGGCCGAACGGACGGAAAGCTCCAGTTCGTCGACCTTCTTGAGAAGCGCGGGGTTGAAGGCGAGTTCGGTGACTGCCTCTTCCTCGGTTTCCTTCTGCGGCTCGTCGAAGTTGACGAAGACCGACAGCTGGTCCTGAAGGATGCGGGCCGCGAAAGCGATCGCATCTTCGCCGGTGACGGAGCCATCGGTTTCGATGGACATCGTCAGCTTGTCGTAGTCGAGAACCTGGCCTTCACGGGTGTTTTCCACCTTGTAGGAGACCTTCTTGACCGGAGAGTACAGGCTGTCGACCGGAATGAGGCCGATCGGCGCATCTTCCGAGCGGTTGCGGTCAGCCGGTACGTAGCCCTTGCCGTTGTTGACGGTGAACTCCATGCGGATTTCCGCGCCCTCGTCGAGGGTGCAGATCACGTGGTTCGGGTTGAGGATCTCGATGTCGCCAACCGTCTGAATGTCACCGGCGGTCACGACGCCCGGACCCTGCTTGCGCACGACCATGCGCTTTGCGTCGTCGCCATCCATCTTGATGGCGATTTCCTTGATGTTGAGCACGATGTCGGTCACGTCTTCCCGGACGCCCGGGATAGAAGAGAACTCATGCAATACGCCGTCGATCTGAACCGCGGTTACGGCAGCACCGCGCAGCGACGACAATAGGACGCGACGAAGCGCGTTGCCGAGCGTCAGGCCAAAGCCGCGCTCAAGCGGCTCCGCGACCAACGTTGCCTTGGTGCGGCCGGAGGAGGCGAACTCCACCTTGTTCGGCTTGATCAATTCCTGCCAATTTTTCTGGATCATGTTTTCTGCCTTCCGTTCGTTGCCACCATCCAATCGTGACAACCGAGCCCCGAAGACCGGGAGGACACCGGAACGTCCTCACCGGAATGTTGAATACAGATGATCAGACGCGGCGCTTCTTGCGCGGACGGCAGCCATTGTGCGGGATCGGGGTCACGTCACGGATCGACGTGATCATGAAACCTGCAGCCTGGAGCGCGCGAAGAGCGGATTCGCGGCCGGAACCAGGACCGCAAACTTCCACTTCCAGCGACTTCATGCCGTGTTCCTGAGCCTTCTTGGCGCAATCTTCAGCGGCGATCTGCGCGGCGAACGGGGTCGACTTGCGCGAACCCTTGAAACCCTTCGCACCGGCGGACGACCAGGCAATAGCATTGCCCTGCGCGTCGGTAATGGTGATCATCGTGTTGTTGAACGACGAATTGACGTGTGCGACGCCAGACGTGATGTTCTTGCGCTCGCGACGGCGAACGCGGGTGGCTTCCTTGGCCATAGGATCCCTTTCTTAGATCTCTGCACCGCCGTAATTCCAGCGGCTCCACCGGGAAAAGGATTGGTCGTCCCCTGCCCTGCATCTTACAATTCGCGACAGCCGGGACACCGGCTTCGCGAGCATTCCGAGAAACCGGTAACGGCACTCGCATTGGTCGGACACTTGCCCTTCCCAAACTGCAAAAGGAGGCCGGCGCGTGCGCCAGCCTCCCGTTTTCCCTTTTCGGGAAATTACTTCTTCTTGCCGGCGATCGCCTTTGCCGGACCCTTGCGGGTGCGGGCATTGGTATGCGTGCGCTGACCGCGCACCGGCAGGCCGCGACGATGGCGCAGACCGCGATAGCAGCCGAGATCCATCAGACGCTTGATGTTCATCGAGGTCTCGCGACGCAGGTCACCCTCGACCTGATAGTCACGGTCGATCGTTTCACGGATCTGAAGGACCTCAGCGTCCGTCAGCTGGTGAACGCGACGCTCGGCCGGAATGCCGACCTTCTCGATGATTTCCTGTGCGAATTTCGTGCCGATCCCGTGAATATACGTCAGCGCGATGACGACGCGCTTTGCGGTCGGGATGTTGACGCCAGCGATACGTGCCACGTCTATTCTCCTTGCGTTCCAGTTGCCTACAGGCAATAGGTGCTTCGTTACGCGACCTTAAGAGCCGCTCGTTGATTGAGGTTCGAGACACGTCAAAAACGACCGTACCCGGACTTCATTTCGTTGAAGACCGCGCCGATCGCTTCTCTTGTCGCGAGTTGACGCAGTCTTTGGAGGAATCGGCCGAAAAAGTCAACTCCCCGGCGCTTCCATTTTGGCAAAGGCAATGCCTATACCAGAATCTTCTCGATCTCGGCCGTAACCGTATCCACATCCGCCATGCCGTCCACGGTCTTCAACCGACCGGTTCGGGCGTAGTGTTCCGAAAGCGGAGCGGTCTTTTCCCGATATTCCTGCAGACGCCGCCGGAATGCTTCCGGATTGTCGTCCGAGCGTACGGTGCCGCCGGCCGCGACGGTTTCGGCTACGCGATTCTCCATGCGCCGCACAAGAGCTGCCTCATCGACTTTCAACTCGATGACCGCATCGAGCTTCAGGCCTTTTCCCTCAAGCATCCCGTCGAGCGCTACGGCCTGCGGGACCGTGCGCGGATAGCCGTCGAGAATGAAGCCCCTTGCGCAATCCGGCGAATCGATGCGGTCGGAGACGATCTCATTGACGATTTCGTCGGAGACGAGCTGGCCGGCATCCATCACGGCTTTCGCCCGCTTGCCGACCTCGGTCGCCTGAGCTACGGCCGCCCGAAGCATATCCCCCGTGGAAAGCTGCGGAATGCCGTATCTCTCCGTCAGAAGCTTGGCCTGAGTACCCTTGCCAGCGCCCGGCGGTCCCAAAAAAATTAACCTCATCGTCCCCTCTTTCCTCCGCGCAGCTTCGACTTCTTGATCAGCCCCTCATATTGCTGGGCAATGAGGTGACCCTGGATCTGTGCTACCGTATCGAGGGTCACACTGACAACAATCAAAAGCGACGTACCACCAAGGTAGAACGGCACCCCTGTCTGCGAGATGAGTATCTCAGGCAGGATGCAGACAAAGACCAGGTAGATCGCGCCGATGACGGTGATGCGCGTCAACACGTAATCGATGTATTCGGCCGTGCGCTCACCCGGGCGGATGCCCGGAACGAACCCGCCATGCTTCTTCAGATTGTCGGCCGTATCCTTCGGATTGAAGACGATGGCCGTATAGAAGAAGGCGAAAAAGGCGATCATCGCACCGTAAAGGATCATATAGAGCGGCTGACCGTGAGCGAGCGCACCGACGATCGCCGTTGCCCAGTCGGGCATGGTCGCGGTGTTGGCAAAGCCGGCGAGCGTGGCGGGCAGCAGGAGAAGCGACGACGCGAAGATCGCCGGGATCACACCCGAGGTGTTGAGCTTCAGCGGCAGGTGCGACGTGTCGCCCTGGAACATGCGGTTGCCGACCTGGCGCTTCGGATACTGGATCAGCAGGCGGCGCTGCGCGCGCTCGACGAAGACGATCAACGCGATCACGCCGACGACCATGACGATAATCGCAAGGATGAGAGGCGTCGACAGAGCACCGGTACGGCCGAGCTCAAGGGTTCCGGCAAGCGCCGAGGGCAGAGCGGCGACGATGCCGGCGAAGATGATCAGCGAAATACCGTTGCCGATGCCGCGGGAGGTGATCTGCTCACCGAGCCACATCAGGAACATCGTGCCGCCGAGCAGCGAAATAACGGTGGAAATCCGGAAGAACCAGCCCGGATCGTTGACGAGACCGCTGCCGCTTTCGAGACCGACGGCAATACCGTAGGCCTGCATCGCGCCCAGCAGCACCGTGCCGTAGCGGGTGTACTGGTTGATGACCTTGCGGCCCTGCTCGCCCTCTTTCTTCAGCTGCTCGAGCGCCGGAACGACCGACGTCATGAGCTGCACGATGATCGATGCGGAAATGTAGGGCATGATGCCGAGGGCGAAGATCGCCATGCGCTCGACCGCGCCGCCCGAGAACATGTTGAAGAGGCCGAGAATGCCCCCCGACTGCCCCTGAAATGCCTGCGCGAATGCGTCCGGGTTAAGGCCCGGCAACGGAATGTAGGTGCCAAGTCGATAGACCAGAAGCGCACCGAGAGTGAACCAAAGGCGCTTTTTCAGATCTTCCGCCTTGGCGAAAGTCGAAAAATTCAGGTTCGAGGCGAGCTGTTCCGCTGCAGAAGCCATGCAATTCTCCGCGTACCAAGTCTCGGAAACACGGGAAAACCCGGTCGTTCCGGATGGAATCAGTTTTCGTCGTGGAAAACCAGGCGCGAGGCGATTGTCGCTGCAATCGGATGCCTCACCGTGGTTTCCGTTATGTCCCGTCGCGGCAGCCGATTCGCTGCGCTTGGACGTGAGGCTCACATATGGGAGCAAAACCGCCCGGCGTGAAGCACCCCGGGCGGTTCATCAGTCATATTTATTCAGCGGCTGCGGAGAGCAGCTTGACGGAACCGCCAGCCTTTTCGATCTTCTCGATCGCAGGCTTGGAGGCGCCGGCAACTTCGAGCGAAACCTTCGCCTTCAGTTCGCCGTCGGCGAGAACGCGCACACCATCCTTGACGCGGCGGATAACGCCGGCGGCCTTGAGAGCGGCGGCATCGACGGTCTTGGAGGCGTCCAGCTTCTTGGCATCGACTGCGGCCTGAATCCGGCCGAGCGACACGACAACGAACTCCGAAGCGAAGATGTTGTTGAAGCCGCGCTTCGGCAGGCGGCGGTAGATGGGCATCTGACCGCCTTCGAAGCCGTTGATCGCGACGCCCGAACGCGCCTTCTGACCCTTTACACCGCGACCGGCCGTCTTGCCGGAACCGGAGCCGATACCGCGGCCCAGACGCTTGCGGTTCTTGGTCGCGCCTTCGTTGTCCTTGATTTCATTCAGTTTCATATCTCGATCCCCCTCACTTCTCGTCGACGACGCGAACGAGGTGCTGGACGGCCCGGATCATCCCGCGAACGGCCGGAGTGTCTTCCAGCGTGCGTACCCGGTGCATCTTGTTGAGGCCCAGACCGACGAGCGTCTGACGCTGCACGGCCGGACGGCGAATGGGGCTACCGATCTGCTCGACGGTAACCGTCTTCTTGGCAACTTCCTTCTTAGCCATCTGTCAGCTCCCTTATTCTTCGGAAGCAACGCCGGCGGAAACGCGACGGGACTGGAGCGTGGCGTACTTCATGCCGCGCTGTGCCGCGATATCCTTCGGGTGCATCTGGTTCTTGAGCGCGTCGAAGGTAGCGCGAACCATGTTGTAGGGGTTCGACGAGCCGGTCGACTTGGCTACGACGTCGTGAACGCCGAGCGTCTCGAAGACGGCGCGCATCGGGCCACCGGCGATGATACCGGTACCGGGCTTGGCCGAGCGCAGGAGCACCTTGCCGGCGCCATGACGGCCGTGCACGTCGTGGTGCAGAGTGCGGCCACCGCGCAGCGGTACGAAGATCAGGTCGCGCTTGGCGGCTTCCGTTGCCTTACGGATGGCTTCCGGCACTTCGCGTGCCTTGCCATGGCCGAAGCCGACACGGCCCTTCTGGTCGCCCACGACGACGAGAGCGGCGAAACCGAAACGACGACCGCCCTTCACCACCTTGGCGACGCGGTTGATAGCGACGAGCTTATCGACAAATTCGCTGTCGCGCTCTTCGCGGTTCTGGCGATCTTCGCGAGAACCTCTTCTTTCTTGTGCCATTGTCCTCTTCCTTTTTCTTTTCCGGGTGCAATCGGCAGATTGACGAAAGCCGCCTCGCTTCCTTGGAAATCGAAGCGGCCGGGGATTTGCGAAGCCGGGTTACGCCCGGGCATTGCGGCCCGGGCGACGAACTTTAGAAGTTCAGGCCGCCTTCGCGAGCTGCCTCGGCCAGCGCCTTGATGCGGCCGTGGTAGATGAAGGCGCCACGATCAAAGACAACGTCCTTGATGCCCGCCTTGGAAGCACGTTCTGCCAGGAGCTTGCCGACAGCCGTAGCGGCTTCGGTATCGGCGCCGGTCTTCAGCGAAGACCGCAGATCCGTGTCGAGGGTCGATGCCGAGGCAATCGTCTTGCCGGCAACATCGTCAATGATCTGCGCATAGATGTTCTTCGACGAGCGATGAACCGACAGGCGCGGGCGGCCATTGGCAACCGCCTTGATTTGACGGCGCACGCGGCTGGCGCGACGCACAAGAGTATCTTTCCTGCTAGCCATTTCGCGTGATCCTTACTTCTTCTTGCCTTCTTTGCGGACGATCCGCTCTTCGGCATACTTGACGCCCTTGCCCTTGTAGGGCTCGGGGCCACGGTATTCGCGGATTTCCGCGGCAACCTGGCCGACCTGCTGCTTGTTGATTCCGGAGACGACGATTTCCGTCGGCTTCGGCACAGCGATCGTGATGCCTTCCGGCGTCTGGTAGACGACGTCGTGGCTGAAACCGAGCGCGAGCTGCAGGTTCTTGCCCTGCATGGAAGCGCGGTAACCGACGCCGTTGATTTCGAGCTTGCGCTCGTAACCGTCCTTCACGCCCTTGAGGATGTTCTCGATCATCGTGCGGGACATGCCCCACTTTGCGCGAGCATCCTTGCTCTCGTTGAGCGGCTGAACGACAACCGTGTTGTTTTCGAGCTTCACCGAAACTTCGTCATTTGCGACGAAGAACAGTTCGCCCTTCGGGCCCTTTGCCGTTACCTTCTGGCCATCCACGTTAGCCGTGACGCCTGCCGGAACTTGAACGGGCTTCTTACCGATACGAGACATTTTTATACCTGTCTGTTCGCTATGGAGATCCTGCTCGATCTTAGAAGATCGAGCAAAGAACCTCGCCACCAACATTCTGTTCGCGTGCCTGGTGATCGGCCATCACGCCCTTCGGAGTCGAAAGGATGGTGATGCCGAGGCCGTTCGCGACCTGCGGAATGGACTTGACCGAGACATAGACCCGGCGGCCCGGCTTGGAGACGCGCGCGATCTCACGGATCACGGATGCGCCTTCGTAGTACTTCAACTCGATGTTCAGCTCGGCCTTGCCGTTGCCGAATTCGACCTCTGAGTATCCGCGGATGTAGCCTTCAGCCTGAAGGACATCCAGAACGCGTGCGCGAAGCTTGGAAGCCGGCGTCGAAACGCTCGACTTGCGGCGAGCAGCGCCGTTGCGGATACGGGTGAGCATATCGCCCAAAGGATCAGTCATTGCCATGTACCCGTCTCCTTACCAGCTCGACTTGACCACGCCCGGCACCTTGCCGAGATTGCCCAGTTCGCGAAGTGCAATACGCGACATGCGCAGCTTGCGATAATAGGCACGCGGACGGCCGGTCACTTCGCAACGATTGCGGATGCGGGTCTTGGACCCATCGCGGGGCAGTTCGGCCAGCTTGAGGGTGGCCTTGAACCGCTCTTCGATCGGCAAAGACTGGTTCATGATGATCGCCTTCAGGACCGCGCGCTTGGCGGCGTGATTGGCAACCAGTTTGCGGCGGCGCTTGTTCTTTTCAACTGCGCTCGTTTTCGCCATAACAGTTATCCTTCTTTACGCTTGCCGTTACGGATTACTGACGGAACGGGAAGTTGAACTCTTTGAGAAGAGCGCGTGCTTCGTCGTCGTTAGTTGCCGTCGTGCAAACGATGATGTCCATGCCCCACATCTGATCAACCTTGTCGTAGTTGATCTCAGGGAACACAATGTGCTCCTTGATGCCCATGGCAAAGTTGCCACGACCATCGAAGGACTTCGGATTGAGGCCGCGGAAGTCTCGAACACGCGGAAGAGCGATGTTGATGAGACGATCCAGGAACTCATACATCCGAACGCCGCGCAGGGTAACCTTGGCACCAATCGGCATGCCTTCGCGAAGCTTGAAGCCGGCGATGGAGTTGCGAGCGCGGGTGATGACCGGCTTCTGGCCGGCAATCGCAGCGAGGTCGGCAGCAGCAACGGTCGGCTTCTTGGAATCGCCGGTCGCTTCGCCAACACCCATGTTGATGACGATCTTGTCGAGGCGCGGGATCTGCATTTCGTTGGCGTAGGAGAACTGCTCCTGCATCGCCTTGCGGATGCGCTCTACATATTCCTTCTTGAGCCGGGACTCATAAGCGGACTTAGCCATCGATCACATCTCCCGAACGCTTGGCCACGCGGACCTTCTTGTCACCATCGATCTTGAAACCGACGCGGGTCGGCTTGCCGTCCTTCGGATCGGCGATCGCGATGTTCGAAAGGTGGATCGAGGCTTCCTTGGTGATAATGCCGGCTTCCTGGTTCTGAGTCTGGCGCTGGTGACGCTTCACCACGTTGACGCCGCGCACGAGAGCCCTGTCTTCCTTCGGCATGACCTGAATGACTTCGCCGGTACGGCCCTTGTCCTTACCGGTCAGAACGACGACCTTGTCGCCTTTGCGAATCTTTTGCATCTCTGATCGCTCCCTTAGAGTACTTCCGGAGCCAGCGAGATGATCTTCATGTGGTTCTTGGCGCGGAGTTCGCGCGGAACCGGTCCGAAGATACGGGTGCCGATCGGCTCTTTCTTGTTGTCGATGAGAACGGCTGCGTTGGTGTCGAAACGGATGACGCTGCCATCCGCACGGCGGATGTCTTTCGCGGTGCGAACGACAACAGCCTTCATGACATCACCCTTCTTCACGCGGCCGCGCGGAATGGCTTCCTTGATCGAAACGACAATGATGTCGCCGATCGACGCGTATTTACGCTTGGAGCCGCCCAGCACCTTGATGCACATGACACGACGTGCGCCGGAATTATCCGCCACGTCGAGGTTTGTTTGCATCTGAATCATGTCAGGTCGCCTTCTTGTTGTTACCAGGCCGGTTGGGTCGAAACCCCCTCGCCCGGCTTATTGTGCTCATCTCAAAGCAAAAGAACGCTCGAACTCGAGCGTTCCTCGGCTTTAATTGCGTGCTTCATACAGATATTTGCCCGAGACGCAAGGGTCCGGCGGTCAAAACCTGCAGAAATCAAGACTGGGCGGAAACGACCGTCCAGCGCTTGTCCTTGGAAATCGGCGCGCATTCCTCGATGGAAACGAGGTCGCCGACCTTGAACTGGTTGTTCTCGTCGTGAGCCTTGTACTTCTTGGAACGACGAACGGTCTTCTGAAGGATCGGGTGCGCAAAGCGGCGCTCGACCCGGACGACGACGGTCTTGTCGTTCTTGTCGCTGACGACGGTGCCCTGCAGAATGCGTTTCGGCATAGTGTTCTGGTCCTTAGGCCTTGGCTTCTGCCGCCTTCTGGCGGGCAATGGTTTTGATGCGTGCGATGTCCTTGCGGACCTCGTTGATACGCGAAGATTTCTCGAGCTGGCCAGTCGCCTTCTGGAAGCGCAGGTTGAACTGCTCCTTCTTCAGCTTGGCAAGCTCTTCCTTGAGTTGGTCGGCGCTCAGAGCGCGAACATCTGCGGCTTTCATGAGCTTCACTCCTTACTCTGCGATACGCTGCACGAAGCGCGTCTTGACAGAGAGCTTGGCAGCGCCGAGGCGAAGTGCTTCGCGGGCGAGCTCCTCGTTGACACCGTCGATCTCGAACATCATGCGGCCGGGCTTGACCTTGCATGCCCAGTATTCGACCGAACCCTTGCCCTTACCCATGCGGACTTCGGTCGGCTTTGCCGTGACCGGAACGTCGGGGAATACCCGGATCCAGACGCGGCCGGCGCGCTTCATATGACGGGTGATCGCACGGCGGGCCGCTTCGATCTCGCGAGCATTGACGCGGTTGGGCTCCTGGGCCTTCAGACCGAACTCGCCGAAGGCGAGGTCAGAGCCGCCCTTCGCGACGCCCTTGATGCGCCCCTTGAACTGCTTGCGATACTTCGTACGCTTTGGCTGCAACATTTTTTTACTTCTCCGATATTGGCTGCCACGCGCGAATGTTACGCGTTCTCGCGGCGACGCTCTCTGCCGCTACCGCCCTGGTTGTCACTCTCGGTCGCGCGGCGCTCGGAAGCCATCGGATCGTGCTCAAGGATTTCGCCCTTGAAGATCCAGACCTTGACACCGCAGATACCGAAAGCGGTTTCCGCTTCGGCCGTGCCGTAGTCGATGTCGGCGCGCAGCGTATGCAGCGGAACGCGGCCTTCACGATACCATTCGGTACGGGCGATTTCCGCACCGCCGAGACGGCCGGCGCAGGTGATCTTGATGCCTTCGGCGCCGAGGCGCATCGCCGACTGAACGGCACGCTTCATCGCACGACGGAACGCTACGCGGCGCTCGAGCTGCTGAGCGATCGACTGCGCAACGAGCGTTGCGTCGACTTCCGGCTTGCGCACTTCGACGATGTTGAGGTGCGTTTCCGAATTGGTCATCTCGGAAAGCTTCCTGCGAAGCTTTTCGATGTCGGCGCCCTTCTTGCCGATGATCAGGCCCGGGCGTGCCGAGTGGATCGTCACGCGGCACTTCTTGTGCGGACGCTCGATCACGACCTTGGCGATACCGGCCGACTTCAGCTCTTCCATCAGATAGGCGCGGATCTTCAGGTCTTCGTGAAGAAGCTGGCCGTATTCCGCGTTGTCCGCGAACCAACGGCTATCCCAGGTCCGGTTGATGCCGAGACGGAAACCGATCGGATTAATCTTCTGGCCCATTATGCGGCCTCCCCTTTGGCTTCCACTTCACGAACGACGATCGTCAAGTGCGCGAACGGCTTTTCGACCCGCGATGCACGGCCGCGACCACGGGCGTGGAAGCGCTTCATCACGATCGACTTGCCAACAAAAGCTTCTGCGACGATGAGCGAATCAACGTCGAGATCATGGTTGTTCTCTGCGTTGGCGATCGCAGATTCAAGCGTCTTCTTGACGGTGCCTGCGATGCGCTTGCGCGAGAACTCGAGTTCGGCCAGAGCCCGGTCGACCTTCTTGCCGCGGATCAGCGCGGCAACGAGGTTGAGCTTCTGGGGGCTGACGCGGATCGTGCGCGCAACTGCCTGCGCCTCATTATCCTTCAGCCGGCGTTCGGCTTTTGCCTTGCCCATCGTTACTTCCTCTTCGCTTTCTTGTCCGCGCCATGACCATAATAGGTCCGGGTCGGAGCGAATTCACCGAACTTGTGACCGACCATTTCTTCGGACACCGAGACGGGAACGTGCTTGTTGCCGTTGTAGACGCCGAAGGTCAGACCGACGAACTGCGGAAGGATCGTGGAGCGACGGCTCCACATCTTGATCACTTCGTTGCGGCCGCCTTCGCGGACCTTCTCAGCCTTCTTGAGAAGATAACCGTCAACAAACGGACCTTTCCATACTGAACGAGCCACTTGAGACTTCCTCTCTTACTTCTTGCGCTGGTGACGCGAGCGCATAATGAACTTGTCGGTCGACTTATTGGAGCGCGTGCGCTTGCCCTTTGTGGGCTTGCCCCATGGCGTGACCGGATGGCGACCACCGGAGGTGCGGCCTTCACCGCCGCCGTGCGGATGGTCAACCGGGTTCATGACGACGCCGCGTACGTGCGGACGCTTGCCGCGCCAACGCGAACGGCCGGCCTTACCATCATTGATGTTGCCGTGATCGGGGTTCGATACAGCACCGATCGATGCGAGGCAAGAGCCGTGCACCAGACGCTGCTCGCCCGAGTTCAGGCGCAGGATCGCCATGCCCTGGTCACGGCCGACGAGCTGAGCGTAGGTTCCGGCGGAGCGAGCGATCTGACCGCCCTTGCCCGGCTTCATCTCCACATTGTGGATGATGGAGCCGACCGGAATGTACTGCAGCGGCATCGCATTGCCGGGCTTGACGTCGACGGCCTTTTCCGAGGCAATCACCTTGTCGCCGACAGCCAGGCGCTGCGGCGCAAGGATATAGGCCTGCTCACCGTCCGCGTAGTTGACCAGCGCGATGAACGCCGTGCGGTTCGGGTCGTATTCCAGACGCTCGACCGTGCCTTCGACGTCGAACTTGCGACGCTTGAAGTCGACCAGACGGTAGGTCCGCTTGTGACCACCGCCCTGGAAACGAACGGTGATGCGGCCCAGGTTGTTGCGACCGCCCTTGGAGGACAGACCCTCGGTCAGCGCCTTGACCGGCTTGCCCTTGTAGAGGCCGGCCCGGCTGACGATGACCAGTTGACGCTGGCTCGGCGTCGTCGGATTGAAACTTTTCAATGCCATTTTCTTGTTCCCTTTTGGGTTTTTACCCTAATGGGCCTATCCGTTAGAGACCGGTGGAAACGTCGATGGACTGACCGTCGGCGAGCGTTACGATCGCCTTCTTCACGTCCTTCTGCTTTCCGGCGAAGCCGCGGAAGCGCTTCAACTTGCCCTTGCGGACGAGCGTGTTCACGGCCGTGACCTTCACGCCGAACAGCGCTTCGACGGCAGCCTTGATCTCAGGCTTCGAAGCACCCTTGGCGACATTGAAGACGACCTGGTTCTGTTCGGAGACCAGCGTCGACTTTTCAGTGATCGAGGGAGACACGATCACGTCGTAGTGGCGAAGATCCGTCATTTGAACCGCTCCTCCAGAGCTTCCACAGCAGCCTTGGAAAGCACGAGCTTGCCACGGCGCAGAATGTCGTAAACGTTGATGCCCTGAACCGGCAGAACGTCCACATTCGGGATGTTCTGGGCGGCGAGCTTGAAGTTGCCTTCGATCTCGGCTCCGCCGATAATCAGGGCGTTGGTGAGGCCGAGCGAGGCGAATGCCCCGGCGAGCGCCTTCGTCTTTGCTTCGTTGGCGACGAGATCGTCGATGACGATGATGTCTTCGGCCTTCAGCTTGGCAGACAGCGCATGGCGCAGGCCCAGTGCGCGGATCTTCTTCGGAAGATCGTGCGCATGGCTGCGGACGACCGGCCCGTGAGCCTTGCCGCCGCCGCGGAACTGCGGAGCACGAGCCGAATGGTGGCGGGCGCGGCCCGTACCCTTCTGCTTGTACATCTTGGCGCCGGTGCGGGAAACTTCCGCACGGCCCTTGGACTTGTGCGTGCCCTGCTGGCGCTTTGCGAGCTGCCAGCGAACGACGCGGGCAATGATGTCTTCACGAGGCTCGAGACCGAAAATGGCGTCGGAAAGGGAAACCTTTCCCGCGTCCTTGCCCTCGAGGGTTTTGACGGTGAGATCCATTATTCGGCTCCCTTACTTCGATTCTGCGGCGCGCACTGCGGCAGGGCGCGGTGCGCCTTCCGGAGTGCCCGACTTGATGGCGTCACGGACGACGATCCAGGAACCCTTGGAGCCGGGAACTGCACCCTTGACCAGGATCAGACCGCGGTCTTCATCGGTCGATACGACTTCGAGGTTCTGCGTGGTGACGCGCGTCTGGCCCATGTGACCAGCCATGCGCTTGCCCTTCCAGACGCGGCCCGGGTCCTGGTTGGAACCGGTCGAACCATGCGAACGGTGCGATACGGACACGCCGTGCGTTGCACGCAGGCCGCCGAAGTTGTGGCGCTTGATCGCGCCGGCAAAACCCTTACCGATGGTGGTGCCGGTAACGTCCACGAGCTGCCCGGCGACGAAATGGCCCGCCGTAAGCTCGGCGCCAATGTCGATCAGGTTGTCGGCGCTCACGCGGAACTCGACGAGCTTTGCCTTCGGCTCAACGCTGGCAGCGGCAAAATGGCCGCGCATGGCCTTCGGCGTATTCTTGACCTTCGAACGGCCGGCACCCAGCTGAACTGCGGTATAACCGTTCTTCTCTTCCGTGCGGTGGGACACTACCTGGCAGTTCTCCAGCCGCAATACTGTTACCGGGATATGCTCGCCGGCGTCGTTGTAGACGCGGGTCATTCCCACCTTCTGTGCAATCACACCTGAACGCATCGGTTCACGCCTCTTGTTTAGGGTTCCCGTCCGGCGCTTCACACACCTTCCGGTTTCCTGTTCCTGGAAGCCGTTGGAGAAACTCCACGTACCTTCCTTGTTATTTCGGCTTGCGCCGGGTCTTACAGCTTGATCTCGACGTCTACGCCGGCGGCCAGATCGAGCTTCATCAGCGCGTCCACCGTCTGCGGGGTCGGATCAACGATATCGAGAAGACGCTTGTGCGTGCGCATCTCGAACTGTTCGCGGCTCTTCTTGTCGACGTGGGGCGACCGGTTGACCGTGAATTTCTCAATCCGGGTCGGAAGCGGCACGGGCCCGCGCACACTCGCACCGGTGCGCTTGGCCGTCGACACGATTTCGCGCGTGGAGGCATCGAGGATCCGGTGATCAAACGCCTTGAGGCGGATGCGGATATTCTGGCCGTTCATTCGACTTGTCCTTGCTCGTGTTTTCCGGTGTGCTCACGAAGCACACACTTGAAGTATTCGTTTCGCTTAGCCGCTTCTTTTCAAAAATCGCAGGGACATGGCCGACCATGTCCCTGCCGAAACGGCTCAAGCCGTTTTCTTGTTATTCGACGATGGAGGCGACGATGCCTGCGCCGACGGTGCGGCCGCCTTCGCGGATAGCGAAGCGCAGCTTTTCTTCCATCGCGATCGGCACGATCAGCTCGACGTCAACCGTGACGTTGTCGCCCGGCATGACCATTTCCGTGCCTTCCGGAAGCGTCACGATGCCGGTCACGTCCGTCGTGCGGAAGTAGAACTGCGGACGGTAGTTGGTGAAGAACGGCGTGTGACGGCCACCCTCTTCCTTCGTCAGGATGTAGGCTTCGGCCTTGAACTTGCGGTGCGGCTTGACCGAACCCGGCTTGCACAGAATCTGACCGCGCTCGACGCCGTTGCGGTCGACACCGCGAAGCAGCGCGCCGATGTTGTCGCCGGCCTGGCCCTGGTCGAGCAGCTTGCGGAACATTTCAACGCCGGTGCAGGTCGTCTTCGTCGTCGGACGGATGCCGACGATCTCGATTTCCTCACCGACCTTGACGATGCCGCGCTCGACGCGACCGGTCACGACCGTACCGCGGCCCGAGATCGAGAACACGTCTTCGATCGGCATCAGGAACGGCTGGTCGATCGGACGCTCAGGCGTCGGGATGTAGGCGTCGACCGCAGCCATCAGCTCGCGGATCGCGTCTTCGCCGATCTTCTTGTCCGAATCTTCAAGCGCAGCCAAAGCCGAACCCTTGATGATCGGAATGTCGTCGCCCGGGAATTCGTAGGACGACAGCAGCTCGCGCACTTCCAGCTCGACCAGCTCGAGCAGTTCAGCGTCGTCGACCTGGTCGACCTTGTTCAGGAACACCACGATCGCCGGAACGCCGACCTGGCGAGCGAGCAGGATGTGCTCGCGCGTCTGCGGCATCGGGCCGTCAGCGGCCGAAACAACCAGGATCGCGCCGTCCATCTGCGCCGCACCGGTGATCATGTTCTTGACGTAGTCGGCGTGGCCGGGGCAGTCGACGTGCGCATAGTGACGGTTCGGCGTCTCGTATTCGACGTGCGCCGTCGAAATGGTGATGCCGCGCGCCTTTTCTTCCGGCGCAGCGTCGATCTGGTCATACGCCTTGAACTCGCCGAAATACTTCGTGATCGCTGCCGTCAGCGACGTCTTGCCATGGTCAACGTGGCCAATCGTGCCAATGTTGACGTGCGGCTTATTGCGCTCAAATTTGCTCTTTGCCATTTCCGGCTCTCCGTTTCCTGTCCCCTAGAGGGGAAATCTTTTCATTCTGTTTCAGCGCGAGGCTATTCCGGTCACTTCTGACCGGAATATTTCGCCTGGATTTCCTGCGCGACGTTCGACGGAACCGGCGCGTAGTGATCGAACAGCATCGTGTACTGAGCGCGGCCCTGCGACATCGAGCGCAGGTTGTCCACGTACTTGAACATGTTCGCGAGCGGCACGTGGGCATTGATCACCACGGCGACGCCGCGTGCTTCCTGACCCTGGATCTGGCCACGGCGAGAGTTCAGGTCACCGATAACGTCACCGACGTAATCTTCCGGCGTCACGACCTCGACCTTCATGATCGGCTCGAGGAGCTGAGCTCCAGCCTTCTTCGCGGCTTCACGGAAGCATGCACGGGAAGCGATTTCGAAGGCCAGGACCGACGAGTCGACGTCGTGGAACGCACCGTCGATCAGCGTCGCCTTGACGCCGAGCATCGGGAAGCCCGCGAGCGGACCCGAGGACAGGACGCTTTCGATGCCCTTCTGAACGCCGGGGATATATTCCTTCGGAACAGCACCACCGACAATCTTCGATTCGAATGCGAAGTCTTCGCCTTCCGGGTTCGGTTCGAAGACGATCTTGACGCGCGCGAACTGGCCGGTACCACCGGACTGCTTCTTGTGCGTGTAATCTTCCTCGTGCTTGCGCGTAATGGTCTCGCGGTAGGCAACCTGCGGAGCACCGACCGAAGCTTCGACCTTGAACTCGCGACGCATGCGGTCGACGATGATGTCCAGGTGAAGTTCGCCCATGCCGGCGATGATCGTCTGGCCGGACTCCTCGTCCGTCTTGACGCGGAAGGACGGATCCTCGGCAGCCAAGCGGTTGAGCGCGAGGCCCATCTTTTCCTGGTCGCCCTTGGTCTTCGGCTCGATGGCGATCTGGATGACCGGCTCCGGGAATTCCATGCGCTCGAGGATAACCGGCTTCAGCGGATCGCAAAGCGTATCGCCCGTGGTGGTTTCCTTGAGGCCGGCCAGAGCAACGATGTCGCCGGCGAAGGCTTCTTCGATGTCTTCACGCGAGTTGGAGTGCATCTGCAGCATGCGGCCGACGCGCTCGCGCTTTTCCTTGACCGTGTTCATCACCGACGTGCCCTTTTCGAGCTTGCCGGAATAGATGCGCGCGAAGGTCAGCGAACCGACGAAGGGGTCGTTCATGATCTTGAACGCGAGCATCGAAAGCGGCTCGTTGTCGTCGGCCTTACGGGTGATCTCACCCTCGGTCTTGACGTCGATACCCTTGATCGCCGGAATGTCGATCGGCGACGGCAGATAATCGACAACGGCGTCGAGCAGAGGCTGAACGCCCTTGTTCTTGAAGGCGGTGCCGCAGAACATGGGGTGGAACTTGACGTCGATCGTACCGCGACGGACCAGTTCACGGATCTTGTCGTTATCCGGATAGGTACCTTCCAGGTAGGCTTCCATTGCCGCTTCGTCGATCTCGACAACCGTCTCGATCAGCTTTTCGCGGTATTCTTCCGCCTTTTCCTTCATGTCGGCCGGGATTTCGACGACGTCCCACTGGGCGCCGAGCGATTCGTCGCGCCATACGAGAGCATTCATCTCGATCAGGTCAACAACACCCTTGAAGTCGCTTTCAGCGCCGATCGGCAGCTGCATAACGACGGCCGTCGCGCCGAGGCGCGTCTTGATCATCTCGACCGAGCGGTAGAAGTCCGCACCGGTCTTGTCCATCTTGTTGCAGAAGATCATGCGCGGAACATGATACTTCTCGGCCTGGCGCCAGACGGTTTCCGTCTGCGGCTCGACACCGGCGTTGGCGTCGAGAAGCGCGATCGCACCGTCGAGAACGCGCAGCGAGCGTTCGACTTCGATGGTGAAGTCGACGTGGCCGGGAGTGTCGATGATGTTGAAGCGCCGCGTCTTGCCGTCGCGACCCTTCCAGAAGGTTGTCGTCGCAGCAGACGTGATCGTGATGCCGCGCTCCTGCTCCTGCTCCATCCAGTCCATCGTCGCGGCGCCGTCATGGACTTCGCCGATCTTGTGGGACTTGCCGGTGTAGTAGAGGATACGCTCGGTCGTCGTCGTCTTGCCGGCGTCGATGTGCGCCATGATACCGAAATTTCGGTAGTCTTCGATTTTATATTCGCGAGCCATGAGAGACTGCCTTTCGGAACCTGTTCTGATTACCAGCGGTAGTGCGAGAACGCACGGTTGGCATCAGCCATCTTGTGGGTGTCTTCGCGCTTCTTCACTGCGCTGCCGCGATTGTTCGCCGCGTCCATGAGTTCGCCGCACAGGCGATCGACCATGGTCGTTTCATTGCGCTTACGGGCAGCTGCGATCAGCCAGCGGATAGCGAGAGCCTGACGGCGCTCCGGACGAACGTCGACCGGCACCTGGTAGGTAGCACCACCGACGCGGCGCGAACGCACTTCGACATGCGGAGCGATGTTGTCGAGCGCGGAATGGAACACGGCGACCGGCTCCTGCTTCAGCTTCGACTGGACCGCATCGAACGCACCGTAGACGATGCTTTCCGCAACGGACTTCTTGCCGTGCAGCATGATTGCGTTCATGAACTTCGTGACGACCAGATCACCGAACTTCGGATCCGGGTTGATCTCACGCTTTTCTGCTCTGTGACGTCGGGACATACTTCTCGTCTCTCAACTTTAAATCTTATGACCAGCGAAATGGCGCCGGTTGCGATGTTATTTCGGACGCTTCGCGCCGTACTTCGAGCGGCGCTGCTTACGGTTCTTCACACCCTGCGTATCGAGAACGCCGCGGATGATGTGGTAACGAACACCCGGAAGGTCCTTCACGCGGCCGCCGCGGATCATGACCACGGAGTGCTCCTGAAGGTTGTGGCCTTCACCCGGAATGTAGCCGATCACTTCGAAGCCATTCGTCAGGCGGATCTTGGCGACCTTACGGAGAGCCGAGTTCGGCTTCTTCGGGGTCGTCGTGTAGACGCGGGTGCAAACGCCGCGCTTCTGCGGGTTCTCCTGCAGTGCAGGAACCTTGTTGCGCTTTACCTGTGCCTGACGCGGCTTGCGGATCAGCTGGTTTACGGTAGGCATCTAACCATCCCTTACAAAAACTTGTCTCGTTACCCTTTCGGGCGGATCGCTTGCCGTCGCCGGCAACAACGAACGCCTATGAAATGCGCAAAACGAGGGCCGATCCGCTTTTTCGCAGATGGCCCCACAAAAAGCAGAGGACGCACTATCTCGCGCGTCTTGCGTGCAGCATTATGTCGTCAGCGTGCGTTTTGAACCTTGTTTGAGGCGAACTCCAGAACGCGTCGTTCCGAACCAGCCAGCCTCACATGGGCTCTGATGCGGCGGGGTGTACTGATTTCGGGGCGATCCGTCAAGGGCAATTAAGAAATATCTGGGCGTTGCAGCCCTGATATGCCCGAGAAACAAGGCTTTGCGCGCTTGCCGTGCCCTAGGTCCGGCCGAATGCCGGCCCGTGTCGTCGCATAGTCGTTCCCACTTAAGGAATCAGCAACCTCTTTCTGTCGTTTTCCACGACCGCGAGTCGCGCCCTGCCCGATATCCTGCCTCGACGTCATCCCTGACCAAAAATGTTTCGGGCCATCGTACGATTCGTGGAACGGGTTTCGGTCTGGCGCAATATGCAGTAGAGCAGGATGAGGCAAAGTGTATCCGGTTTCCCCGCATCCCGCGTCTCAACGCTTGAGAATCGATCGCGACGGTTTCGGCCTCTTTCGACTTAAAGAAACGCGATCGCCCGTTACTATTCTTTAAAGAGGATGTTTCCATGTCTGTCACACCGGATAACGACAACGCACCCGACGAACCGCTGATCTTCATCGTTATCGGCAAGGCCTACGAGACCGACGGCGATGCCGAGGGCGTCGACATCCATGTGATGCTGCGGGCGCCGGATGACGATACGGCCGTGCGCGAGGCGCTGAACGCACTCGCCGAGGAAGGCTTCCTTGAAGCCGATCTCGACCAGATCGGCACCTTGGACGGCATACCGGACGAGGAGCCGCACGCTTCCGCCTATCAGGGCGCCCTCGAGGGCGAAGTCGCCATCATTCGCTTCGGTTGAGAGATCCGGCGGCATCTGGAGCCGCATCGACGCCAAACACATCGACCTGAAAAAGCCGCCCGGATCGCTCCGGGCGGCTTTATCGTTTCGCCAGGGAGGGCAGATACCCTCCCCTTTTTTGCTTATTCTGCCGCGGCGGGATCGTTTGCCATGTCGGCGAGCATCGGCGTGGCGCTTTCCGCACCGGTGCCCTTGCGGCGCTCTTCGAGGATCAACTCGTCGCGGGCCGTAGCGATGCGGCGGATCTGCGTCATCGTGCCGCCCGTACCGGCCGGGATGAGACGGCCGACAATGACGTTCTCCTTCAGACCCTGCAGATTGTCCGTCTTGCCTGCGACCGCAGCTTCGGTGAGGACCTTGGTGGTCTCCTGGAACGAAGCGGCCGAGATGAAGGACGGCGTCTGCAGCGATGCCTTGGTGATACCCAGCAGCACCGGCTCGCCAAAGGCGGGCTTCTTGCCTTCGGCAAGCAGAGAGTCGTTGACGTCCTCGAGCTCGATGCGGTCGACGTTGTCGCCGACGATATAGGTCGAGTCACCGGCGTCGGTGATTTCGACCTTCTGAAGCATCTGCCGGACGATCACCTCGATGTGCTTGTCGTTGATGACAACGCCCTGCAGTCGGTAGACTTCCTGGATCTCGTTCACGAGATAGGAAGCAAGTGCTTCCACGCCCTTGATCGCCAGGATGTCGTGCGGCGCCGGATTGCCGTCGAGGATGTAGTCGCCCTTCTCGATGTAGTCGCCATCCTGAAGATGGAAGGGCTTGCCCTTCGGGATCAGGTATTCGACCGGTTCGACACCGTCTTCCGCCGGCTCGATCATCACGCGACGCTTGTTCTTGTAATCGCGGCCGAAACGGATCGTTCCATCGATCTCCGCGATGATGGCGTGATCCTTCGGACGACGTGCCTCGAACAGTTCGGCAACACGCGGCAGACCACCGGTGATGTCCTTGGTCTTGGCGCTTTCGAGCGGCGAACGGGCAAGAACGTCGCCCTGGCTGACCTTTTGTCCCGGCTCGACCGAAAGGATCGCGTCGACCGAGAGCATGAAGCGGGCTTCGCCGCCGCGGGCAAGCTTGGCGATGTTGCCATTCTTGTCCTTGATGACGATCGCCGGCTTCAGGTCGGTACCGCGTGGCGTCGAACGCCAGTCGATAACCTGGCGCTTGGTGATGCCGGTCGACTCGTCGGTCGATTCCAGAACCGAGATGCCGTCGACCACGTCTTCGAAGTGAACGGTACCTTCCACTTCCGTCATCATCGGACGGGTGTAGGGATCCCACTCGGCGAAACGCTGTCCGCGCTTCACCTTGTCGCCATCGTCGACGAAGATCTTCGAACCGTAGGCAACGCGCTGCGAGGAGCGCTCGACACCGCGTTCGTCGAGGATCTGGATCGCCATGTTGCGGCCCATGGCGACGAGTACGCCATCGGAGTTGCGCAGCATGTTGCGGTTCTTGATTTGAACCGTGCCCTCATAAGAGGCTTCCAGGAACGACTGGTCGACCACCGTTGCCGTACCACCAAGGTGGAACGTACGCATGGTCAACTGCGTGCCCGGCTCGCCGATCGACTGAGCCGCGATGACGCCGACGGCTTCGCCCATGTTGACAGGCGTACCGCGAGCGAGGTCCCGGCCGTAGCAAACGCCGCAGACGCCGGTTTGGATCTCGCAGGTCAGTGCCGAACGAATGCGGACGGACTGTATACCGGCCTTTTCGATCGCGACGACGTCCGGCTCGAGAATCATCTTGCCGGCATCGACGATGCGTTCACCGGTGACCGGGTTGTCGATGTTGTCGAGCGCCGTACGGCCGAGGATACGCTGGCCGATCGAGGCCACGACCTGACCGGCATCGACGATCGCAGTCATGGTGAGGCCCTTGTCGGTGCCGCAATCCGTATGCGTGACGATGCAGTCCTGTGCCACGTCGACGAGACGACGGGTCAGGTAACCGGAGTTCGCAGTCTTCAAGGCGGTGTCGGCGAGACCCTTACGGGCACCGTGCGTCGAGTTGAAGTACTCGTTCACGGTCAGGCCTTCCTTGAAGTTCGAGATGATCGGCGTTTCGATGATCTCGCCCGAGGGCTTTGCCATGAGGCCGCGCATGCCGCCAAGCTGACGCATCTGGTTCGGCGAACCGCGGGCGCCCGAGTGCGACATCATGTAGATCGAGTTCATCGGCTTCTGGCGGCCGCTGTCGTCGAACTCGACGGCCTTGATGCGCGCCATCATCTCTTCGGCGACCTTCTCGGTCGCCTTGCCCCAGGCGTCGACGACCTTGTTGTACTTTTCGCCCTGGGTGATGAGGCCGTCATTGTACTGCTGCTCGTATTCCTTCACGAGCGCTTCGGTGTCGCCGACGATCTTCACCTTCGTGTCCGGAATGACCATGTCGTCCTTGCCGAACGAAATGCCGGCGCGGCAGGCATGCGAGAAGCCGAGCTGCATGATCCGGTCGCAGAAGATGACCGTGTCCTTCTGACCGCAATGGCGATAGACCGTGTCGATCATCTTGGAGATGTTCTTCTTGGTCATTTCCTGGTTGCAGATTTCGAAGGGGACGTTCGGGTTCTTCGGCAGGAGTTCGCCGATGATCATGCGGCCAGGCGTCGTTTCATAGATCTTCGAAACCGGGTTGCCCTCGGCATCGACGGTCTTGTAACGGCCACGGATCTTGGCGTGCAGGGTGACGGCCTTGGTCTCCAGCGCATGGTGCAATTCGCCCATGTCGGAGAAGGCCATGCCTTCGCCCGGCTCGTTCTGGTTCATGATCGACAGATAATAGAGGCCGAGAACCATGTCCTGCGACGGCACGATGATCGGGGCACCGTTTGCCGGATGCAGGATGTTGTTCGTCGACATCATCAGCACGCGTGCTTCGAGCTGTGCTTCGAGCGACAGCGGCACGTGAACGGCCATCTGGTCGCCGTCGAAGTCGGCGTTGAAGGCCGTGCAGACGAGCGGGTGCAGCTGGATCGCCTTGCCTTCGACCAGGATCGGCTCGAAGGCCTGGATGCCCAGGCGGTGCAGCGTCGGCGCGCGGTTCAGAAGGACCGGGTGCTCGCGGATGACCTCGTCGAGGATATCCCAGACTTCCGGCTTTTCCTTCTCGACCAGCTTCTTCGCCTGCTTGACGGTCGAGGAGTAACCCTTGGCGTCGAGGCGGGCGTAGATGAACGGCTTGAAGAGCTCGAGCGCCATCTTCTTCGGCAGGCCGCACTGGTGCAGCTTGAGTTCCGGACCGGTCACGATGACCGAACGGCCGGAATAGTCGACGCGCTTGCCGAGCAGGTTCTGACGGAAGCGGCCCTGCTTGCCCTTGAGCATGTCGGAGAGCGACTTCAGCGGACGCTTGTTCGCACCCGTGATGACGCGGCCGCGGCGGCCGTTGTCGAACAGCGCGTCCACGGATTCCTGCAGCATCCGCTTTTCGTTGCGGATGATGATGCCCGGCGCACGCAGCTCGATCAGCCGCTTCAGGCGGTTGTTGCGGTTGATGACGCGGCGATAGAGATCGTTGAGATCCGACGTCGCGAACCGGCCGCCGTCAAGCGGCACGAGCGGACGCAGGTCCGGCGGGATCACCGGAACGACCTTCATGATCATCCATTCCGGACGATTGCCGGATTCCATGAAGTTCTCGACGATCTTCAGCCGCTTCATCAGCTTCTTCTGCTTCAGATCGGACGTCGTCTCGGCCATCTCCGAACGCAGATCACCCGCGATCTTCTCGAGATTCATCGATGCGAGCATCTCGTAGATCGCTTCGGCGCCGATCATCGCGGTGAACTGGTCCTCACCGAACTCGTCGACCGCGATCATGTATTCTTCTTCGCTCAGGAGCTGATTTTCCTTGAGCGACGTCAGACCCGGCTCGGTGACGATGTAGTTCTCGAAATAGAGAACGCGTTCGATATCCTTGAGCGTCATGTCGAGCAGCGTTGCGATGCGGCTCGGCAGCGACTTCAGGAACCAGATGTGAGCAACCGGCGCGGCGAGCTCGATATGGCCCATGCGCTCGCGGCGAACGCGCGACAGCGTGACTTCGACGCCGCACTTTTCGCAGATGATGCCTTTGTACTTCATGCGCTTGTACTTGCCGCACAGGCACTCGTAGTCCTTGATCGGACCAAAGATGCGGGCGCAGAAAAGACCGTCGCGTTCCGGCTTGAAGGTACGGTAGTTAATCGTCTCCGGCTTCTTGATCTCACCGTAAGACCAGGAAAGAATCTTCTCCGGGGACGCTATCGAAATCCGGATGGAATCGAAGGTCTGTGCAGGCACCTGCGGATTGAAAAGATTCATGACCTCTTGGTTCATGCCTGTCTCCTTTGCGGGCATTTAAGCCCTGAGCTTGGCGAGGGTGCCGGCAATCCCGGGCGCCGACCCCTGCCCCATAAACAGCTAAAACCGCATCGGGTGCGGCCCTTTTCCTGCCGCGGACAATCAGGTGCCCGACGGCGGAAACGGTGCGCGCCGCTTAGCGGCACGCACCTGATGACTCTTACTCCGCCGCGTCCGGCAGTTGCGCCGTGCTACCGACGTCATCGACCTTGGAATTCTCCAGCTCGACCGAAAGGCCCAGCGAGCGCATTTCCTTGACGAGAACGTTGAAGCTCTCCGGAATACCCGCTTCGAAGGTATCGTCGCCGCGGACGATCGCCTCGTAGACCTTGGTGCGGCCGGCCACGTCGTCCGACTTGACCGTCAGCATTTCCTGCAGCGTGTAGGCGGCACCATAGGCTTCCAGAGCCCAGACCTCCATTTCGCCGAAGCGCTGACCGCCGAACTGCGCCTTGCCGCCCAGCGGCTGCTGGGTAACGAGCGAGTAAGGACCGATCGAACGGGCGTGGATCTTGTCGTCGACCAGGTGGTTGAGCTTCAGCATGTAGATGTAGCCCACGGTCACCTGGCGATCGAAAGTCTCGCCGGTCCGGCCGTCGTAGAGCGTCGACTGACCGGTTACCTTCAGGCCAGCCTGCTCCAGCATCTCGTTGACGTCCGCTTCGACAGCACCGTCGAAGACCGGTGTCGCGATCGAAACGCCGCGGCGGGTCTGCTCGGCAAGCCGAACGATCGATTCATCGTCGTACTGCTTGATCGGCTCGCCCTTCGGGCCAGATCCGATGACGCTGTCGATGGTATCGCGCAGCGGCTGAATGTCAGCGCCCGCCTTATATGCATCGAGCATCGCTCCGATCTTCTTGCCCATGCCGGCGCAAGCCCAACCGAGATGGGTCTCGAGGATCTGACCGACATTCATGCGCGACGGCACGCCCAGCGGGTTCAGAACCACGTCGACATGCGTACCGTCTTCGAGGAACGGCATGTCTTCGATCGGGACGATCCGCGACACGACACCCTTGTTGCCGTGGCGGCCGGCCATCTTGTCGCCCGGCTGGATCTTGCGCTTAACGGCGACGAAGACCTTGACCATCTTCATGACGCCCGGAGGCATCTCATCGCCGCGCTGAACCTTCTCGACCTTGTCCATGAAGCGCTGTTCAAGGCGCGACTTGGATTCGTCGTACTGTGCGCGAAGTGCTTCGATCTCGCCCTGAGCCTTCTCGTCCTCGATAGCGAACATCCACCACTGCGAGCGGGGATATTCACTGATGACGACGTTGGAGAGCTCGGTGCCCTTCTTGAAGCCCTTCGGACCGGCAACGGCGACGTGGCCGCGAAGCATGTCGACCAGACGCGCATAGACGTTGCGGTCGAGGATCGCCTGTTCGTCGTCGCGGTCCTTCGCAAGACGCTCGATTTCCTCGCGCTCGATCGCCATCGCGCGCTCGTCCTTCTCGACGCCATGGCGGTTGAAGACGCGCACTTCTACGACCGTGCCGAAGGTGCCCGGCGGCATGCGCATCGACGTGTCGCGAACGTCCGACGCCTTCTCGCCGAAGATGGCGCGCAGAAGCTTTTCTTCCGGCGTCATCGGGCTCTCGCCCTTCGGCGTGATCTTGCCGACGAGGATGTCGCCCGGCTGAACTTCGGCGCCGATGTACACGATACCGGCTTCGTCCAGGTTCTTCAGCGCTTCTTCCGAAACGTTCGGAATGTCGCGGGTGATTTCTTCCGGACCAAGCTTGGTGTCGCGCGCCATCACTTCGAATTCCTCGATGTGGATCGAGGTGAAGACGTCGTCACGCACGATCCGCTCGGAGAGCAGGATCGAGTCTTCGTAGTTGTAGCCGTTCCAGGGCATGAACGCGACGAGCGCGTTGCGGCCGAGCGCCAGATCGCCGAGGTCCGTCGACGGACCGTCCGCGATGATATCGCCCTTGTTGATCACGTCACCGACAGTGACGAGCGGGCGCTGGTTGACGCAGGTGTTCTGGTTGGAGCGCTGGAACTTCTGCAGGCGGTAGATATCGACGCCCGACTTGGACGGATCCAGGTCTTCGGTGGCGCGGATAACGATACGAGTCGCGTCCACCTGGTCGACGATACCGCCGCGGCGGGCAGCGATCGCAGCACCGGAGTCACGCGCGACGACCGGCTCCATGCCGGTACCGACGAAGGGAGCTTCCGCACGCAGCAGCGGCACGGCCTGACGCTGCATGTTCGAGCCCATCAGCGCGCGGTTGGCGTCATCGTTCTCGAGGAACGGAATGAGCGCGGCCGCGACCGAGACGAGCTGCTTCGGCGAAACGTCCATCAGGTTGATATTGTCGCGCGGTGCCAGCATGACTTCGCCGGCGTGGCGGCAAACGACGAATTCTTCGGAGAAGGAGCCGTCGTCGTCCAGAACCGAGTTTGCCTGTGCAACGTGATACTTGGCTTCTTCCATCGCCGACAGATAGACGACGTCGTTCGTCACCTTGCCGTCCACGATCTTGCGGTACGGGCTCTCGATGAAGCCGTACTTGTTGACGCGGGCGAAGGTCGCAAGCGAGTTGATCAGACCGATGTTCGGGCCTTCCGGCGTCTCGATCGGGCAGATACGGCCGTAATGCGTCGGATGCACGTCGCGCACTTCGAAGCCGGCGCGCTCGCGGGTCAGACCGCCCGGACCCAGTGCCGAAAGACGGCGCTTATGGGTGATTTCCGAAAGCGGGTTCACCTGGTCCATGAACTGCGACAGCTGCGAGGAGCCGAAGAATTCGCGAACGGCCGCGGCAGCCGGCTTCGCGTTGATCAGGTCCTGCGGCATCACGGTGTCGATCTCGATCGAGGACATGCGTTCCTTGATCGCACGTTCCATGCGCAGGAGACCCAGGCGATACTGGTTCTCCATCAACTCGCCGACCGAGCGGACGCGACGGTTGCCGAGATTGTCGATGTCGTCGATCTCGCCCTTGCCGTCACGCAGCTCCACGAGCATCTTGACCACGGCCAGGATGTCTTCCTTGCGCAGCGTGCGAACCGTGTCCGGAACGTCCAGATCGAGACGCATGTTCATCTTCACGCGGCCGACGGCCGAGAGGTCGTAGCGCTCCGCATCGAAGAAGAGCGCATTGAACATGGCTTCGGCCGAATCCATGGTCGGCGGCTCGCCCGGACGCATGACGCGGTAGATGTCGAACAGCGCGTCCTGACGGTTCTCGTTCTTGTCGGCCGAAAGCGTGTTGCGGATATAGGCGCCGATATTGATGTGGTCGATGTCGAGCACCGGGATCTCATCGAAGCCGGCGGAAAGGATGACCGGAAGCGTCTTCTCGTCGATCTCGTCACCGGCCTCGAGATAGATCTCGCCGGTCTCGAAGTTGACGACGTCCTCGGCGAGATAGTTGCCGTAGAGATCGTCGTCGGTCGCCTTGAGTGCCTTCAGGCCCTTTTCCTGCAACTGCCGGAGCAGGCGCGGGGTCAGCTTCTTGCCGCTCTCGACGACGACCTCGCCGGTATCGGCGTCGATCATGTCTGACAGTGTCTTCTGGCCCTTGAGCGCATCCGGCTGGAACGGCACGCGCCAGCCCTCGCCGTCGCGCTGGTAGAGCGACTTCGTGTAGAAGGTGTCGAGGATTTCCTCGCCGTCCATTCCGAGCGCCATCAGCAGCGAGGTCACCGGAATCTTGCGGCGGCGGTCGATGCGCGCATGGACGATGTCCTTCGCGTCGAACTCGATGTCGAGCCACGAGCCGCGATAGGGGATCACGCGCGCGGCGAAGAGCAGCTTGCCGGACGAGTGGCTCTTGCCCTTGTCATGGTCAAAGAAGACACCCGGCGAACGGTGCATCTGCGAGACGATGACGCGCTCCGTGCCGTTGACGATGAAGGTACCGTTGTCCGTCATGAGTGGCATGTCGCCCATATAGACGTTCTGTTCCTTGATATCCTTGATCGACTTGGCGCCGGTGTCCTCGTCGATATCGAACACGATCAGCCGCAGCGTCACCTTGAGCGGCGCCGCATAGGTCAGGTCGCGCTGACGGCACTCCTCGACGTCGAACTTCGGTGCCTCGAATTCGTAGGAAACGAATTCAAGCATCGAAGCGCCGGAAAAATCCTTGATTGGAAATACCGATTTGAAAACGGCTTGAAGCCCCTCATCCGGCCGCCCGCCTTGGGGCTCATCGACCATGAGGAACTGGTCGTAAGACGCCTTCTGAACCTCGATGAGGTTCGGCATCTCCGCGACTTCGGGAATTTTACCAAAAAACTTGCGTACGCGCCTACGACCGTTAAACGAAAGGGTCTGAGCCATCGTCGCTCCTTGTCAATCTTGCATCCGGGCCTGCAACGGACGGGAACCGATGGCCAGTCGACCCCGTCAATCAATGGGTAGTTCAATCTCGTCCAGCATTCGAAAGACGCCAGCGCGGAATGCTGTGCTGTCCTTCGATGGAGACCATCCTCTTGAAGAACCCATTACCCAAAAGCCGTTTTCGACAGGCTTTTGGGTAATATGTTCTAAAAACGGTCAAAGAGAGGCGGCCACGAAGGCCACCTCCCTTTCGCATTTCGTCGAATTACTTGACGTCGACCTTCGCGCCAGCGTCTTCGAGCTTCTTCTTGAGGTCAGCAGCTTCCGCCTTGGAAACGGCTTCCTTGACAGCCTTCGGAGCGCCTTCGACCAGGTCCTTGGCTTCCTTGAGGCCGAGGCCGGTGATGGCGCGGACTTCCTTGATGACGTTGATCTTGTTCGCGCCGGCATCCGTCAGGATGACGTCGAACTCGGTCTTTTCTTCTTCAGCCGGAGCAGCAGCGCCAGCAGCGCCACCGGCAGCAGCAACGGCTACCGGAGCAGCGGCGGAAACGCCCCACTTTTCTTCGAGAAGCTTGGAAAGCTCAGCAGCTTCCAGGACGGTCAGCGAGGAGAGGTCTTCAACGATCTTTGCGAGATCAGCCATTTTACTTTTCCTTTTGTTCGGTTCGAACTGGTTTTAAATACAACAGCGAAATTCCGCCTCAGGCGGCTTCGTCCTTCTTGGCATAGGCCGAGAACACGCGGGCAAGCTGGCTTGCCGGTGCTGCGACAACCGTCGCGACGCGGGTTGCCGGGGCGTTGAGAAGGCCCAGCAGCTTCGCGCGCAGCTCGTCGAGAGAAGGCAGGGTCGCAAGCGACTTGACACCTTCGGCGTTGAGCGTGGTTGCCCCCATGGCGCCGCCCAGAACAACGAGCTTGTCGTTGGTCTTGGCGAAATCCACGACGACCTTCGGAGCCGTTACGGGGTCTTCGCTGAAAGCGATCAGCGTCTGACCCTTGAAGAGATCGATCATCCCTTCAGACTCCGTGCCCTGAAGAGCGATCTTGGCCAGGCGGTTTTTCGCGACTCTGACGGTGCCGCCAGCAGCGCGCATCTTCGAACGGAAGTCGTTCATCTGCGCGACTGTGACACCAGCATAGTGGGCCACGACAACCGAACCGGAAGCCTTGAAGACTTCGTTCAGCTCCGTGACGAATTCGCGTTTTTCCGCTCTTTCCACTGTCTGTCTCCAGTTGGCAGGGTTGCTCATCGCAGCCCTGCCGGGTTTGCCTTTGTCACCCGGGATCATTCTCGATCCCAAGCAACGCTTGAGGATCCTGTCCCTTGGCGTTCCCGGAAAGCCGGGTCTGACACAAGGCAAGCGAGGTTCGAACCGAATTCCGACGCGTCCGCGTCTTCATGAAATTCAGATCTTACCCGTCTCATGCGGGCCAGGTGATTAAGGTAAAACCACCCGCAATCTCGGACAGGAGTTCCGGGCGGTAGGCCCGGAATTTCCGGCCCCGAAAGGCCGGAAATCTGGTTACGGGCCGAAGCCCGTCAAATCGTCAATCAGGCAGCGCTGATCGTTGCCGGGTCGACCTTGAGGCCGGGGCCCATGGTCGAAGAAACAGCCACGCGCTTGACGTAGTTGCCCTTGGCGCCGGTCGGCTTTGCCTTGATCACGGCATCTGCGAAGGCGCGGATGTTTTCTTCGAGCGCCTTGGCATCGAAGGAAGCCTTGCCGATGCCGGCGTGAACGATACCCGCCTTCTCAACGCGGAACTCGACCGCGCCGCCCTTCGAAGCCTTGACTGCTCCGGCGACGTCCATGGTGACGGTGCCGACCTTCGGGTTCGGCATCATGCCACGCGGGCCGAGAACCTTACCGAGACGGCCGACGAGCGGCATCATGTCGGGGGTCGCGATGCAGCGATCGAAGTCGATCTTGCCGCCCTGTACGATTTCGACGAGCTCTTCCGCACCGACGACGTCGGCGCCGGCAGCCTTGGCTTCGTCAGCCTTCGCGCCACGGGCGAAAACGGCGACGCGAACCGACCGGCCGGTGCCGTTCGGCAGATTGACCACGCCGCGGACCATCTGGTCGGCATGGCGCGGATCGACGCCGAGGTTCATAGCGACTTCGATCGTTTCGTCGAACTTGGCCGTCGCACGCTCCTTGACCAGCGTTACGGCCTCGGTAAGGCCATAGAGCTTCGCCGGATCGATGCCCTCGCGGGACTTCTGTACACGCTTTGCAATCTTCGCCATGGTCTTAGCCCGTCACTTCCAGGCCCATGGAGCGGGCCGAGCCCTCAACCATCGCCATTGCGCCTTCGATATCGGCCGCGTTGAGGTCCTTCATCTTGGCCTCTGCGATCGTGCGGATCTGAGCCTTGGAGATCGAGCCGGCCTTGGCCTTGCCCGGGGTCTTGGAGCCCGCCTGGACCTTCGCTTCGCGCTTCAGGAAGTAGCTGACAGGCGGCTGCTTCATGACGAATGTGAAGGACTTGTCCTGGTAATAGGTGATGACGACCGGGATCGGCATACCCTTTTCCATTTCCTGCGTGGCGGCGTTGAACGCCTTGCAGAATTCCATGATGTTAATGCCACGCTGACCAAGCGCAGGACCGATCGGCGGCGACGGGTTCGCCGAGCCGGCCTTTACCTGCAGCTTGAGCTGGCCTGCAACTTTCTTAGCCATTTCTCTCTGCCTTTCACTGCTCCTTTGCGGCGAGGCCGAAAAGGGAGCTCATCAGCCGGTTGCCCGGCCATTTGCCGATCGATCGACCGGCGGCTGCGGTTGCGTGGTGCGGATGAACCGACCCGGCTTAAGGTCGGAAACCTCCCACGCGATGCGGATCGCTCCGCCGAACAAGCCGATAAATCGGCCTGCCCATTCGTATTCGCTTACGCTCTATCAGACCTTTTCGACCTGCCCGTATTCCAGCTCGACAGGCGTCGCGCGGCCAAAGATCGATACCTCGACCTTCAAGCGCGACCGCTCTTCATCGACATCCTGAACGGTGCCGTTGAACGATGCGAACGGGCCGTCGGAAACGCGGACCTGCTCGCCAATCTCGAAGGAGACCGAAGGCTTCGGGCGCTCGACTCCGTCCTGCACCTGACCGAGAATACGGTCGGCCTCGTGATCAGGAATCGGCACCGGCTTGCTGTCCGTACCAAGGAAACCGGTCACTTTCGGCGTGTTCTTGATAAGGTGATAGGCCTCGTCGGTCAGATCGGCGCGAACGAGGACATAACCCGGAAAGAACTTCCGCTCCGCATCGACTTTGCGCCCGCGACGTACCTCGACCACCTTCTCGGTCGGGACGAGAATCTTTTCGAAGAGATGGGTGAGGCCCTTCTGCTTGGCCTTCTCCTCGATCGATTCGGCGACCTTCTTTTCGAAATTCGAATAGGCGTGAACAATATACCAGCGCGCAGCCATGCTACTCTCCACCCAATCAAGCGCCAACGTTGAGGATCAGGCTCATTACCCAACCCAGCAACTGGTCCGCACCAAAGAAAAAGGCGGCGGCAAAAGAGACCATGACGAAAACCATCAGCGTCGAGATCGTCGTCTCGCGCCGCGAAGGCCAAGTCACTTTCGACGTTTCAGCGCGCACCTGCTGCAGAAACGCAAATGGATTTGTTTTGGATGCCATATAATGCTCACGCCATTACGGCGCGTAAAGCCGACATGTCAGCCCCACGCACCGCGTGTCTGTTTGGACCCTACATAAAGACCGATTGCGAAAACCACAAGAGCCAACCAGTCTTTTTTGTGAATATACAAAGACGGCAATGCCGCCTTCCCCACGCATCCCAACACGGCAGGATCGGGAGAATGGCAGGGGCAGAGGGGCTCGAACCCCCGACCTGCGGTTTTGGAGACCGCCGCTCTACCAACTGAGCTATACCCCTACGGTGCCGCGACGCAACCGAACCGGCTGCATCCCAAGTCAGCGGCTTAATATTCAGTTTGCCGGACGCTTTCAAGCGCATTCGCAGCAAAAGAGAAAAAAGAATCAACAAAATTTCAGCCGCCCTCTCCGCGGGTGCCCGAACGGCGGCTGCGACGCGGCTGGAAGGACGAGGAAAGTAGTGGGCGGCATTCCGCCCGCTACACGCGCCTCAACTCATCGTGATCTAGTCGTCCAGCCGTACATATTTCCGCCAATCGTGCTCTTCCTTGAAACCGAGTACCTCGCGGATCTTGCGATTGGAAAGCAGCCCTTCGAATTCGCCGATCTCGCGCGTGAAGGGAACATTCGGATAGAACTGCCTGGCCAGTTCGCGCGAAGGCGTGTTGGCCGATACCGTGTCATTCGCGGCGTTGAATATCGCGAAGCCGAGACCATCCTTCTCAACGCAAAGCTTCACGATCTGGCCGAGGTCACGGGCATCGATATAGCTCCAGGCGATCCTTTTGCGGATCTCCGGATGGGCGAAATAATGCGGGAAGTCCGCATATTCATGCGGCTCGATCACGTTGCCGATGCGCAAAGCGTAAATATCGAAGCCGGAGCGCTCGGCGAAGGCCCTCGCCGTCTTCTCGTTCACCACCTTGGAAAGCCCGTAGGAATCCATCGGATCGACGTCGTAATCCTCTTCGAGAGGAAAGTGATGGAAGTCCCGGTGCCCCTCCGCAAAGCAGACGCCATAGGTCGTCTCGCTGGAAGCGACGATGATCTTTCGAATGCCGAGCTTCACCGCCGACTCGATGACGTTGTAGGTACCCATTACGTTGACCCGGAAGGTTTCGTTGTCGGGTTTGATGAGAATGCGCGGAATGGCCGCGAAATGCACGACGGCGTCGAAGGGCTGCATGCCCTGGTCGAGATCGGGGAAGTCCCGGTGCATCGACAGCGCATTGAACATCTGGCCGCTGTCGGTGATGTCGGCGATCAGATTGGTGACGCCGGGGCTGTCGAGCGGCACGAGATCGACATTGTGCACCTCATAGCCGGCCTCGATGAGGTAGGGCACGGCGTGCCGCCCGGCCTTCCCCGAGCCGCCGGTAAACAGAATTCGCTTTTTCATGATATATCCCCACGCAGAAGAAGACGTGCTGCAGCGACTTTGCTGTATGCGCCGCTCTGTAGGTTAGGTACTTTGCGCCCTTGCGCAAGATCGATCGTGCGTGGCGCCGAGTGTTCCTTCCGATTCACCACTTCAGACTATAGCGGACATCGACCACACTGCGCGGCGCCAGCAACGGATCGGCGACGGCCGCGCCGAGGCGCAGATTTCCGAAATTCTGTTCCACCCCAATCCGGCTCACACCGCTGACGCCGTCACGCGAAACCTGGCTCTGCACGGTGAGCGACGTTCGGCTTGCGGGAGACACGAGCTTGGCGGATTGAGTGAGCTTCGGTTCGCTGCACCGGCTCTCATAGGCGTTGCATTGGATAGCGATGCTCCGGTGGACCTCCGCATCGAGCGTGGGCGTGACGATCCAGCTGCGCGCGGTACCGGCGCCGAAGTTGCCGGCCCCTCGCAAAGCATTGTAGTCCACGCTGACCTGAGAGGAACGCGTGACCGCCCCTCGCCCGCTTCCGCGCGAAGCCGTTCCCCAGAGGCGGACCGGCGCGCCGGGTGGATTGATCTTGCCAGAGCGTGTGGCGTCCATCGAGACTTCGGCACCGGCGGACGTGTTCCACCGGCCCGTGCGGCGAACGCCGAACCGGAACTTGTAGGAGTTGGCTCCGGTCTTGGAAGGCGACCAGATAAGCCGGCGGTCATCGGCGGCCGAGGCAAATTGCGGGGACTTCCCGACGCAGATCAAAACGATGCCAGCCGCGGCAAGCCGCGTGGGAATACGTCTTTTCATTGGCTTCCGATCCTGCTGCATATTTCCGCCAATCGGAGCCGATTGAGGACAAACATGCTGCAATTCAAGCGCTCAAGCGACCTTTGCGCGCCTAAAACGCGCGGCGCTGTAGGTCGCATTCGGCAAATCGTCAGGACCGGAAGGTAACACGGACCGGCGGCAAGGTCCCGGGATATTCGGGCGATGCGTGCGGGACTATGCAAGCACTGTTGCAAACATCACACGCGAAAGAGATCGCCCGCCGCTTCAAAAGCGTTGATTGGTAAACGGCCAAAAAGAAAAACCCCGCGGTTGCCCGCGGGGTTCGAAGTCCGGTCCGACCGGAATTACTCGACGATGGAGGCGACGATGCCTGCGCCGACGGTGCGGCCGCCTTCGCGGATAGCGAAGCGCAGCTTTTCTTCCATCGCGATCGGCACGATCAGCTCGACGTCAACCGTGACGTTGTCGCCCGGCATGACCATTTCCGTGCCTTCCGGAAGCGTCACGATGCCGGTCACGTCCGTCGTGCGGAAGTAGAACTGCGGACGGTAGTTGGTGAAGAACGGCGTGTGACGGCCACCCTCCTCCTTCGTCAGGATGTAGGCTTCGGCCTTGAACTTGCGGTGCGGCTTGACCGAACCCGGCTTGCACAGAATCTGGCCGCGCTCGACGCCGTTGCGGTCGACACCGCGAAGCAGCGCGCCGATGTTGTCGCCGGCCTGGCCCTGGTCGAGCAGCTTGCGGAACATTTCAACGCCGGTGCAGGTCGTCTTCGTCGTCGGACGGATGCCGACGATCTCGATTTCCTCACCGACCTTGACGATGCCGCGCTCGACGCGACCGGTCACGACCGTACCGCGGCCCGAGATCGAGAACACGTCTTCGATCGGCATCAGGAACGGCTGGTCGATCGGACGCTCAGGCGTCGGGATGTAGGCGTCGACCGCAGCCATCAGCTCGCGGATCGCGTCTTCGCCGATCTTCTTGTCGGAATCTTCAAGCGCAGCCAAAGCCGAACCCTTGATGATCGGAATGTCGTCGCCCGGGAATTCGTAGGACGACAGCAGCTCGCGCACTTCCAGCTCGACCAGCTCGAGCAGTTCAGCGTCGTCGACCTGGTCGACCTTGTTCAGGAACACCACGATCGCCGGAACGCCGACCTGGCGGGCGAGCAGGATGTGCTCGCGCGTCTGCGGCATCGGGCCGTCAGCGGCCGAAACAACCAGGATCGCGCCGTCCATCTGCGCCGCACCGGTGATCATGTTCTTGACGTAGTCGGCGTGGCCGGGGCAGTCGACGTGCGCATAGTGACGGTTCGGCGTCTCGTATTCGACGTGCGCCGTCGAAATGGTGATGCCGCGCGCCTTTTCTTCCGGCGCAGCGTCGATCTGGTCATACGCCTTGAACTCGCCGAAATACTTCGTGATCGCTGCCGTCAGCGACGTCTTGCCATGGTCAACGTGGCCAATCGTGCCAATGTTGACGTGCGGCTTATTGCGCTCAAATTTGCTCTTTGCCATGGGTACGCTTCCTGTGGTCAAATCGGATGGATCAGCCGGCGGGGCCGGTTTGTCGAGCCGTTTAAGGGTTTCGTCGCATTTGCGCAAGACTTAATTGCGTGCGCCGGAACGGCAAGGTCTCGCCTCTTCAGAAAGGCAGCGGCAAGCGGCGGCAGAAGTACCCAAAGCGCTACGCCTCGGGCCGGAAAATAGAACGTAAACAAGCGCGTGCGGCACAATCCTGAAGTGCAGCGGATTTTTTTGGTGCTTTGAAAAAGAAGCTGGAGCGGGTAGCGGGAATCGAACCCGCGTATTCAGCTTGGAAGGCTGCTGCTCTACCATTGAGCTATACCCGCGGGCCTTCGATCCTGAAGCAGAATGGTGGAGGGAGTTGGATTTGAACCAACGTAGGCTGAGCCAACGGATTTACAGTCCGTCCCCTTTAACCACTCGGGCATCCCTCCATTTTTCTGTCGGGATCAATCGACCAAGCATTTGAGATCGCGTAAGAACCGGCGTCGTTTGTCGCCGCCCCGCGATCTGCGCCGGGTATATGACCGCCTGCATTCGTCCTGTCAACACGGCGAAATGCAAATTCTCAGAATTTCTCCACTGCCGACCGCAGCGGCGATTTCCGAAATCAGTTTCAACCGGAGGCGAAGCTCACTATAAGACCGGCATGAGCAAGGACAAGACCGGCGACAAGAGCGCCAAAGACACCCATTATGCAAATCTGCGCCGTGCGCACCGGGACGCCCGGCGCGAACGCGGGGAGATTCCGACTCCGCGCCAGGACAAGCGCGGAAAGCTGCCCGCCGACTGGAAGCCGCCGGCGCTTGCCCCGGACCAGGTGCTCCTCTACGGCCTGCACACGGTCCGCGCCGCCCTCGACAATCCGGAACGCCGCATCATCCGCCTCTCGGTAACGCAGAACGCCGCCGCGCGCCTGGAGCTCGGCGATCTGGCGGCGCTCCCCTTCCCGGCCGAGACTGTAACGCCGCAGGAGCTCGACCGCATGCTCGGGCCCGATGCCATTCACCAGGGCGTGATGCTGGAGACGCAGCCTCTGCCGCACCGCAAGCTCGAGGCTCTTCGCGACTGCCCCTTGATTCTCGTTCTCGATCAGGTGACCGATCCCCACAATGTCGGAGCGATCATGCGCTCGGCGGTCGCCTTCGACGCAGGCGCGCTCATTACGACGATGCGCCACAGTCCAACCGAATCAGGTGTGCTGGCGAAATCGGCCTCGGGTGCGCTGGAGCTCATTCCTTATATCCAGATCACCAATCTCGCCGACACCCTCGAGGAGCTCCACGAACTCGGCTTCATGACGATAGGCCTCGATTCGGAGGGGCCGCAGCCGCTCGAAGGCACATTCGTCGGCGACAAGATCGCGCTGGTGCTCGGTTCGGAGGGTAAGGGCCTGCGCCAGAAGACCCGGCAGATGGTCAAGGCGCTCGCACGGCTCGACATGCCCGGCGCTATCAAGTCGCTGAACGTGTCGAATGCCGCCGCCATCGCAATGTACGCGGCAAGACATCATCTTAGGGGATAGGTGCCGGCGGGACGATCGTCACGGCGAGACCCGCCGTCGGGCAGCCGTCCTGCAATCTCTTCCATGTCGTGACGTTGAGGTTCATTTCGCAGCGCGCGAGATAGGAGACGTCGCCGATGCGGATGCACGCAGTCTGGCCGAGTTCGTATTTGCCCCCATCGCGGTGACGACAGGTGCACCGCCCGCCCGGCGCAGACGCGGAAACACTTCCGGCCACCAGGGCGACGGCCGCGAGCGACAACGCCAGAAACCGCAGGGCGCGCACGCATTTCATGCCCGACAGAATAGCGCAGTTTCGACCCGATCAGAAACGGAGAATGCCGGCTGATTGCTCGGCCGGCATCCTCCGCAACGAACCGGCGCCACGGCGCCGGCCGAATGATTAGCTTGCGAGCTTCAGAACGTTGCCCTGAGCAATCGTCTTTTCGGCTTCGGCTATGGCGAACTGCTTCTGGTCGGGGCCGAGATTCAGGCCCTCTGCGCGGATGAACTCGATGTCCGTTATGCCGAAGAAACCGAAGACCGACCGCAGATAGGTTTCCTGGTGGTCCATGGCGGAAGCCGGGGC
Source organism: Sinorhizobium sp. KGO-5 (assembly GCF_036245905.1). NCBI lineage: Bacteria > Pseudomonadati > Pseudomonadota > Alphaproteobacteria > Hyphomicrobiales > Rhizobiaceae > Sinorhizobium > Sinorhizobium sp. KGO-5. The sequence goes on along the minus strand of NZ_BDIZ01000001.1, from coordinate 1,849,670 downwards.
GACCGAATAATGACCGCCACGGGTGGAGGCGACGATCACCTTCTTGCCCTTGGCGAGGCCCTCCGGTCCTGCTTCGGTATAGCGGAAGGTTTTGCCGGCAACGGCCAGACGGTCGATCCAGGCCTTGAGCTGGCTCGGGATCGAGAAGTTATACATCGGCGCACCGACGACGACCGTGTCGGCAGCCAGGAATTCCTCGAGCATCTGGCGGCCGATACGCACATCGGCGGCCAGAGCGGCATCGACACCCTCGAGGTCTGCAGGCGCCATGATCTGTGCGCCGGTCAGGTGCGGAACGCGTTCGGATGCGAGATCCCGATAGGTGATCTCCGCATCGGGCTGGTCGGCCTTGAGCTGCGACACGATTGCCGATGTCAGGCGGCGGGAGACGGAGTGTTCGCCGAGAATGCCGGAGTCGATATGGAGGATTTTCATGGGAAGCACCTTTGCTTACGTTGCGGTGCATCACATATGATCTGCAAACAATCATTCGATAAGTCAGCGAATATTTGACATTCCGTTTCCCCAGGGAAACAATTCGGCATATATCGCGGCAGATGGCCCCCTGAGCTCCAATCGTCACCCTCCAATCGACGGGGAGCCGCACCGAACGTCGATACCGCCTTTGATGGGAGGCACTCATGCAGGATCTCAACGATATCGCGCTCTTCGCCGCAGTCGTCAAACACAATGGCTTCAGCGCCGCCGCGCGCGACCTGAACGTGCCGAAATCCAAGCTCAGCAAACATGTCGCACGCCTGGAGGAGCAATTGGGCGTGCGTCTGCTCGAGCGCTCGACGCGCAAGCTTCGAATGACCGAAATCGGCCGCGTCTTTTACGAGCACGCCCAGGGGCTGCTCGACGGCGTGGCCGCCGCCGAAGCCGAGATCGCCGCAGTGCGCGCCGAGCCGACGGGCGTCGTCCGGCTCGCCTGTCCTATCGGCTTCACACCGATGCTCGCCGACATCCTGCCCGCCTTTCACCGCCGATATCCGGGTGTCCGCCTGTTGATCACCGCCTCCAACCGGCGGATCGATCTCATCGAGGAACGGATCGACGTGGCCTTGCGCGCACGCGACCAGCTCGACACCGACAGCCAGCTGATCGTCCGCAAATTCGGCGAAGTGCGCCAACGCCTCGCCGCCAGCCCGACGCTTCTCGCGCGCCTTGGTGAGATCACGACCGACAATCTTTCGCAAATGCCGACGCTGTCGATGAATGAGCAGCACCCCAATGATGTCTGGCGGCTCGTCCACGCAACCGGGGGAGCGATCGAGATCGCTCACCGGCCCATCGTCGGCTGCAGCGATTTTCTCATCCTCGAACGCGCAGCCATCGAAGGCATGGGCATAGCGCTGCTGCCCGACCACATCTGCGAGCGCGCCTTCCGAACCGGCGCCCTCGTTCCGGTCCTGCCGGAGTGGACCTCCGGCAACGTCATGGTTCACCTCGTCTTCCCCTCGCGCCACGGCCTGCTGCCCGCGACCCGCGCTCTCATCGACTTTCTGGCGGAAAATCTGATCAAGGCGCTGGAGCGCTGCCGCGAGGTCGACCCGAGGCCGGCCGCGTCGTTCGAGATTTGATGATGGTGTTTCGTGCGTCCCGCCCGTATTCGCCTCGAAGCGAAGCGTTATCGAGCGCCGAGGACGAGGATGCGGTACGGCGAGGCATGCGGGAACCCGGAGGACTTTAAGATGTCCGGAGGACTTGAAGATGAGTAACGCGCTGGTACCAGAGTTTGCTGTCTCCGATTGGCAGGCTTCCAAAGAATTCTACTGTAATATCCTCGGTTTCTCGTGCGACTACGAACGGCCGGAAGAGGGCTTTTGTTATCTCAGTCGGGACGGCGCGGAACTCATGCTCGATCAGATCGGCGCGGGGCGCACCTTCGATGACGGCCACCTTCCGCAGAGTTATCCCTTTGGAAAGGGGCTGAACGTCCAAATTCGCGTTGCCTCAGCCGATGCCCTTGTTCGAGCCTTGACCGACAAGGGAATCGCGCTCTACCTCCCCCTCGAGGAACGCTGGTATCGACGGGGTGAGGAAGAGGTCGGCAATCGCCAGTTCGTGGTCGCAGATCCCGACGGATACCTGCTGCGGTTCTATGAGCCTTTGGGGCTGCGCCCCGGAGCTTCATGAGGCTGCTTCGCTTCTCATGTTGGCCCGCCGAAGCGGAGTGCAGCAGGGCCATATGAGGGCCTGTTGGACGTTGTGCGGCCGCCCTCCGGACAAATCGGCGAGAGGATTTCCGCGTCTCCATTCCGAGTACGGATCAACACCAAAGCGAAGGAAAAATAACGGCGGAAAGCGATATGGTGCCCCCAGAGAGACTCGAACTCCCGACCTACTGATTACAAATTATATCAAATCCGAGACATTACAGTCACTTAGCTGCAATGCCTTGTCCGACTTTGCCACGATACTCAGTGCTGTTGAGGCTAAGATAATCCCTACTTTTCAACGGCACGCAGTATGCGGTCGCTGGTATCGCCAAGCTGCTTGATGGTCACTTCGATGCGGGTGAGCCGATCGCGCGTGTCGTCGCGTTCATTCTCCATCTTGACCAGACGCGCCTCAAGGCGTGCCCGCTCGGAGGCTTCGGTCACGAGTGCCGCCGCCTGCAGGGCCAAGTCTGTCTTAAACTGGTACCAGGAGCCAAAGAGGCCCGCCATCACCACAACGATGGTGATGATATTGCCGATCGAAAGCCGGCGATCGAACCAGCCCGCATTCTCATTCATGCAACAGAGACCTTGCAGTTCGGGGCCGTTGCGCCGGTCAGAGACACGAAGACATTGCCCGCGGATGTGAACGCCAGCTGCTGCTTGGGATCACTGTCTCCGTCGACGTCGGCCGCCGCCAGCTTGCTGTCCGGCACGGGCACGATCTCGCCGCCGTCTACCTGCGTGTGGACACGAAGCGTGCCGCCGCCGAGGCTGCCGCTGTAGCTCAATACGCGATACCCGGCATCGCTTCGGGCGTCGATCCCGAAGCTGACCGGCGTAGCTGTGTCGGCGGTGAAAGTCTTCGTCGGCATGGCAGCCTCCTATTTGCGGCAGCCGGGATCCTGCCGGCACTGCCTGTTGTTGGACGAGATCGCCGGCCCGGCCGTCGCATCCTGCGATGCTGCCCTGGCCGCGCCGGGATCGGAGAACCGCACGAACTGGTAGCCGGAGCCCTCAGCCGCAGGCACTGTCTGGCAGGCCGCTGTCACGCATGAACACAAGGCAACGATCGCGGTCCGAAAGCTTCTTGAAGTTCGCATTGCTCTTCTCCAGATTCTGGATCCGCTCCAGCGCGTTCTTGCTGGCCTCGACGGCCAGCGCCTGACGCTCGATGCGCTGGCCGTAGGAGCAGGCCGGTATGACCATAAGGGCCGCTCCGACGATCGACCCAATGCCTGCGGTTATCCACTTCATTGGCGCCCGCCTCTGACTTCTGGGTCGCTCGGCAGAACGGCCGGCCGCGGACGCATCCAGATATTGACGAGGAAGGCGGCGGCGATCACCCAGCGCTGATATTCGGCGGGGACAAGCGCCAGCAGCTCGGGCGAATTCAGGAGATCCGGCGCCACGATCGCCAGCGTCAGGATCAGGTTGAGGATCCAGGTGCGGAAACGAATGATGCGCTCGACAAGCCTCTTCATGCCCGTGCTCCGAGGAGCTTTGCGAGCAGCTGCGCGAGCACGGCCCAAAGAGAGGGCTTGGCCGCTGGGACAGACTGCGGCTGCGGGCCCGCAGGGGACGGCTTTGGCAGCGGCACCAGAGGCTCGGCGTCTGCCGCCGCAAGAACCTGCCGGAGGATCGCCTCGACGCGCTCCGGCTTGACAAGCGCCTTGTTGAGGCCATCGCCGGCATAGTAGCTCTGGCCGCGCCTCACCGCACGGTGCGCTCCCTGACATGGCGCGAGCACCGGGAAGCTCGCCCATTCCTGCGCTATTGCTTTGCCGAAGGCCAAGATCGACATGTCGCCGGCAATGAACTTCTCATAGCCGCGGCGCAGCAGCAGATAATAGCCGAGCCTGTCCTGCAGATCCTTATCAAAGATGAGATCGCCGCGGAGCGACGGGATCTCTTGCGCAATCCCGATCAAGGTCGCGCGCATGAACTGGTACCGGCCGGCCGCGCTCGACTTGAAGCGCTTCGTCCAGCTCGCCTGCGCTTCGACGATATCGCCATAGGTCATCGACGTAAGCAGCTTCGCCAGTTTGTCCTGGTTATTGCCATAGATCGTGTCGTAGCCCCTCGGCGCCTCGATGCCGCCGATCGCGTCGAGCAGCAACATCGCGGGCGCGGGCACGAAGGCAGGAAGTGACTTGCGCATGAGAACAGGCTCCAGCATCTCGATGCTGAAGCCTACGACGTCGGCGCTACCGTCAAATGCGGGGCGGTTGCTGCCAATTACCCGAATCAAGCAGGTGTTGTAGGGAACGCTATGGTGCCGTGGATCGAGGATTGTAGATGCCAGCGCAACTGGAACAGTTTGAAAGCGCATACGCTTTGATCGATGAAGCGCAGGAGGGCGTGGATGATTTCCTATCCGCCCTGGTAGAGTTCGAACGAGAGCGCCCTGCGCAATGGCTGCGAGAGGAAGACCCCTCCACCAACAAGATCCTTCTGAAACTCGCGTTTGAACCACCGTCTTCCAAGATCCGGCGCCAAGCTTATCGGGTCGTTAACGACTGCCGGCACGCCCTTGATCAGGCGGTGTTCGCAGGCACTACCCTCATTTCTCCAACCGGAGGCAAGAAAACGTATTTTCCGTTTGCGAGCGATCCCGCGGAGTTCGAAGATCTGTTTACGAAGAAGAGGAACTGCGCCGACGTTGCCCCCGAACTCAAAGCCGTCTTACGCGGCTTCGAACCATGGTGGCCGTCACCAAATCATATCGGCGGAAACTTCCTGCTACGCACGCTCGGGAAAATCTCGGGCCCGAACAAGCATCAAGTCCCTGTGTCAACGATGGTGCAGGCGTATCCGTCGAAAGTTGAATTCTCAACTGAGCATCCCGTCGAGTTCCGTTTGCCGCCGGAGAAGGTTGAAGGGAAAAACGAATTTGTGATCGCCTACCTTCCTCGCCATGGACTTGAAAAGCTCAAAGTAGAAGCGCGGTCACACTACATGCTGGCAGGGATACCTGAATTGCACGACAAGGCGGCCCTGGCTATTTTTTGCGATTTCATCGCGCTCACTTCCCGGATCGTCCAGGACATCGAGGCCACGGTCGTCTCGCTTACCAGCCCGCCCGCTTGATCTTCCACTCACCCTCCGGCTTGTGCAGCGCGACGAGCTTCTGGAGCTCCTGTTTCGGCAGCCAATCCGATGCCTCTTCGGCCGTTTCGCCCCCCTGCCACTGGCCCGGATAGGCGGTTTCGATACCTTCTTTGGCCTCGACCAGATTGGTTGCTATCACCTCGGCATAAAAGCCATGGTGGAAGCTGGTTTCCTTGAACGTGAAATAGAAGCTATCCATGATTGTCCCTCTTATGGGCCAGGCCGCACGATCGCAGTGATCGGAAGCGGGTTGGGGAGAGTTGCCGACACCGCGCCAGTTTCATTCTGAACTCGCACGGTCAATATGTCCGCCTGCTTAACGGTTGCACCGATGTTCATGCCTGCGACAGAACCGGAGTTGACCAAAGCCGAGGGTTCGTCACCAAGCCTGGCGCCGGTCACGGTGACATCGAGCGAGAAGCCGGAGCCATCGGCGAGCGTACCGCCGGCGGTGTAGTTCGCCGTGCCTGTCAGCTTTCCGTCCCGCCAAGCCACGGCATTGTTGCTCGTCGCGGCGAAGGCCGGCGAGTTATTCACATGGATCGCCTTGCGGTCGATCGTGCCACCGTCAGTGCGAATGTCGAAGTTGCCGGCATCGAGCACCGTTTCGCGCTTTACGGTGTCGAAGACGATCGAGCGCTCGGCTGCGATCGCGCTGTCAAGATGAACGGTGTGAACGCTTTCACCAGCCTCCGGGGCGAACTGGGCGTCAATAGCATGCAGCCGAGAGGCGCCCGTCTGGTAGATCACCGCCGTGCGGCCAAGCGAATGGCGCCCTTTGGCGACCAGCTCACTGTGCTGCCCCCAGAAGCCATAGAGCGCCTTTTTGTTCGTTGCGTCCGGCCGGTCATAGATATCGTTGCCGTTCAGCTCCACGTGCACAGGCATCGTCGACGACGCGCCCAACGCGCGGACGCCAATCAGGTTAGCGTGAGCCGCGTTCCAATCCATGTAGAGCTGGTTGCGGATGATCCAGTTATAGAGCGGCGCCGGGTTATTCTTGATCCAGCTGCCGGCGCCCGTGCCAGGTACGACGCCGCCTTCGTTGCTGGCACCGATATTGACGCGGTTATAACTGTTGCCGTCGAGCAGAACGTTCGAGCTGCTGAAGCGCAGGCCGACACTGACGATATCTTCCAGGTGATTGCCGACGCAGACAATTTGGTTGTTGCGCATGGTTCTAGCTTCGCAGAAGTCCAGCCCGCTGCTGTCGGAAACCCTGCGAACGACGTTGAAGAAGGCGAACGCTCGCTCGGCCTCGATGTTGGCCGGCCCTTTGATGAAGTCCTCGAAGATATTCCCCCAAAGCAGTACATGGAGTGCATTGAAGATGTTGAGGCCGGAGGAGGACCAAAGGCCGGAGTTGAAATCCCGCTTCTTGGTGAAGTAGCTGCGCATGACTTGCACGATCGCCGTGCGGTTGTCGTCGGCGATTTGCAGGTTTTCGCCTGGCGACGAACGGAAGATGCAGCGGTCGACCGTGACCCTGGTGGGATTGCGGATCAGGATTTCGGCGTTCTCGTAGTCGTTCTTGTTGGCAGGCGGCGTGTTGACACCGCCGGTATATCGCCGGTTCGCACCGCGCGTCATCGTCACCCGATCGAGATCGGTCTCGCCGCCTCGGAAGTAGAGAAGCGGCTCGCCGCCTTGCATCACGACGCCAGGGTTGTTCTGGCCATTCAGAATGACATTGCGGAGCGCAATCTTCCGGTTGTCCGCAGACTGGGTCGAGAGCATGGTGAAGGCGTAGTTATTGCCCGGCTCGTGTTCGCTAAAGTCAGCGAACAGTGTCGAGCCACCGCCGTCGAAATCGAAGTCGGCCGGGACGGCGCCATGGATGAGCTTGTAGCCGCGGCCGCCTGGCGAAGTGAGGCCCTTGAGGCCACGATCTGCCATAACCTCGACGGCGTCGAGAAAGGTCGTGGTTTCGTCGCGGAGATTGTTGGTCGCCGCATCGCCGAAGAGGCCGTGGCGCGCAAGGTCGATCCTCCCCGTTTCCTGCGCCTCGCGATACCACCTCTGGACCGGAGGACCACTGACTGGCTTCACGGTGACCTCGACGTAGTCGCTCCTGGCAGGATCCGCATCGACAGGATCGATGAACATGCCAGGGCCAATGCCGAGTTCATGAAACCCGCGCGTCTGAAAGGCGGTTGTGCCCTGGGGGATCTCAAGAACGGCGAGCGCGTCTACAGTCGAATAAATCGGCACGTTGCCCTGTGCTATAAGATCAGCAGCAGCGGCGACCGCTATGTCGCGTGCGGCCTGCGCCTCGGCGGCAAGCGCCGGCAAGTCGGGACCGGGCACCATCCGCCCGTCCTTAACCATCAGGATATCGCCGTCAGCCAATTCAGGATCGGCGGGGAACACATCACGCCGCAATTCCTGCTGCGTGGTGGCGATCTTTGACAGCTCCTTTTCGAGCCCGGTCATATCGATCCGGGTTCCCTTTTCGACGCCGGCCGAACGCTCGGCGAGGCGCACCGAACGCACCTGGTAGCGTGTCGTCGTCGGGACGTCATAGGGAAATTCAACCGTGAAATAGTCGAAGGGCTCGCTGGAGACTTTCGCAACGGTCACGCTAGCCGTCGAAAAGAACTCCGCATCAACCGGCCGCACCAAGACCTCGACATCCTCAGTGTCGAATACCTTCAATCCGTCGAATGGACCATAGACCCTACCGCCATTGCCGACGAGGACGTCGGTCTGCCGCACACCGCGTGGAATGGGATATGGATTGGTCATGGCCGCCCTGCCCTGATTGTCGGATCAGAGCAGAGCCTACCGGCCGGTCAGGCCCGTTCAGTGCGGCCGGGCTTAGGCTTCGCCGGCGGCTTAATCTCAAGGTTCTTCGGCAGCGGTTTCGAAGAGCAGCGCAGATGCACCTCGCGCGCGAAAACCCGACGCGCTTCCTCTCGCTCCGCGTCGGCCGCGGCCGCGATCGGGATGCCGAACGGCCCGAGCAGCAGGCCGGAAGCCAAGACAATCGCCACGCGCGATCCGACCTTGTTGTCAAATTCCAAGGCTTTGAGCCGGATTTCCTTGCACTCAGCCGTGTTGTATTTCGGATCGTCTTGCGGCAGCTGTGCCGCGTATCGGTCAGGTGTGCTCGTACATCCGGCGAGCACGAGGCCGACGGCGGCGATCGTGATAAGGCGCATATTTCCCCCAGCGGTTTTGCAATCCCCAGATGCAACCTAAAGCACGCCCCGGTGATCGGTGGAAGAGCCAGAGCTATTCTGTCCCCAAGACAGCTTCGGGCGCCGGCAGACGGCGGAACTGCAATTCGCCGGGTTGCCACCACATTGCGGACTGCCGCTTCTGCGCCTGAAAGCTCTTGTCGGCGTCCGGATCCGTCAGCCACTGCAGCTGGTCGACGAAGGCTCGGCGGTACCACATCCGGGTCGCCGGATGGGATGCCAGGATCGGTGTATAGCGACCGACATATTTCGAGGCATTGCGGCCGAGCTTCTGATCCTCCCCGCCGGGAATGACCGCGCGGATAGTGCGCAGCGTCAGGTCCAGCGTGTCGCCGATGAAAGCCGCACCAGGTCCGGGCAAGGTCTCGGCGAAGCTCTGGCCGAAGCGGTTTTCCGCGCGGTTGACGAAATCGGCAAAAAGGCCACCGCCGCCGCCTTTGACGAATGCGCGCCCCCAGAAATCGAAAGTGGTCATATCCTCCGGATCCTTGCCATTGAGGACGTTCAGCACCTGCTGGTAGAAGGCTGCGCCAATCGTCAGCGGGATCGCCATCGCGGCGAAGTACCAGGCGCCGCGGGCGACCTTGCCGCGGCTCGATCGGGCGAGCATGGAATAGCGGTAGATCGCCTCGAGCTGTCGGGCCGTGAAGCTCATGCCGAAGGACAGGAACTGCGAGCCGAATTCGCCGATCTCGCCGAGGATGGTGCCGCGCGGCACGCCACCCGTGAGCACGCTCTTGATGCGCGGGTCGCCGGCCGGCACCGAACGTTCCGACCATTGCAGGATCATCTCGGCATATTTCTCGGCGAGCGCCCGATCGCCGGTCTTCGCGAAGACGCCGCCCGGGTCGAGGAAACCCATGTCGTCGACGCCGGCGCGCATCTTGTGCCAGTCGTCGGCAGTAATGCCGAACCCTTCCATCGCGTTCTTCAGCAGCGGGTGAAGGTCGATCCAATCGGTGTTTTCCTCGGCATAGCCGCCCAGCGTCTCATGCCAGGCGCCGGCCTCGACGCGCTTGCGGGCATCGGTGAGCGGCGACAGCGCGTTCCATGTCAGCGATCGGTCGACCAGGTACCGGCTCCATTCATGACCGAACATCTGGTCAACGAAGCGGGCGCTTTCGTTCATGGTGTGCAGGTAATCTTCCCAAATCACAGCACGGCGAGCCATGGCGCGCCGATCGCCGTCGCGGGCGAAACGCTTCAGCATCGGACCGAGGGTCGACGTCACCGGAAGGCCGGCCAGGCGCCGCGCAGCCGCCGAGACGAACGGATCCGTCGAGGCAGCGAGAATGCCCGTGGATCCCAGCATGGCCGAGGTCGCGAGATTGCGGACATCACCGGCAATCTTCGCCGGAGCATCGAGCACCGTTTCCCGGCCGCGCAGAGCCCGCCAGAGGCTGTCGACGCGATATCCGGCCCACTTGACGGCCGACATGCCCGGCGGCTTTCCTTGCGTGTCTATGGCGCCCGCCTGGCGCTTGCCGATATCGACCTGCACCGCCTGTTTCAGCCACTCCATCGTCGCGTCTGGATTTGGCCCGAAACGCTCCATGGAGGCGATATCGCGGGCAATGCCGTTGATGTGGTTGAAGATCGAGCCGATGGCATCCTGGTTGCCGAAGCGCTCGTTATAGGTCAGCCAGCTCTGCGCATCCTTAAAGATCAGGAACCGGCTGTCCTGGTACCGGCTCGCCGTCTTGCCCTGACCAAAGCGCCGCGCCTCCGGCCGGCGATGCGCCCACCCGTCCGACGTGATGGTCTCAAACACATAATCTAGGGAAGCGTCGAGGCCGTCAGCGCCGATCACTTCCCCCGTGTTCGGATTGGTCATCTGTTCGGGATCGAGCAACGGGCGGATGAAGTCTTTCCAGCGAGCCCGCGCCTCTTCCGGCGTGCGGCCGAGGTTGCGGATCTCGCGGCGGTTATGGCTGTGCACGATGCCCCAGTCCTGCCGCTTCGGAATGTTGCCGCCGGCAGCGTTGAAGCGCAGCCGCAGATCTTCGAGCACTCCGGAAAGTGCCCCCGCCAGCGCCTTCGCCGTTTGATTGCTGGTCGGCTCCCCGTGCATCGCCTTGATGAGATCGGGAAGGTCCGCCTTGTTCTGCCGCAAGCCGAGCCCCTTCGATCGCCGGAAATGATACATAACCTCCGACAGATCCCGATGCGCCATCGCGATGATCGCATTGGCCTTGCCGGCCATGGATTGGGTACCCTTGAAGCCGTTATGGATCATCAGCGACATGACAGCGTCGAGCTGGTTGGGATCGCCGTTGCGATCGCGATAATTCTCGATGAATTCGGCGATTTCCTTCCGTCGCGCTTCGTTCAGCTTCACCTGGCGGCGCAGCTCTTTCGCCTCGGCGCGCAGTGCCTCGACGACTTCCTCGCGCGCAGCCGCGGCGGCTTCCCGCTCGGTCATGCCGGCACGCTTGCGACGGAACCGCGCATCATAATAGCGATGCAGCTCTTCCGCCTGACGGGAGTTGATGGCGCCCTGCTCGACGGCGGAATTCAGGCAATCGCGTAGGCTCATAGTTTGCAGGCCTCCAGAAGGTCGGCGAAGAATTCGGGTTCATCGGCCATAGCCAGGGCCTCGGCCGTCGACATGATTTTCACATTGCCGTCGCCGTCCTCGACGCCGACGAAGTCGAGGAAATTTTCCGGGTTGCCGTTGGCGTCACGGGCAGGCTCGACGATATCGCCGGCCTGTACGTCGGCAATGCGCTCCGCAGCATCGTCGAGTGGTTCGGGCGTTTCGCTCGGGCGAATTGTTTGCCCCTGAAGAGGATCGAGCCGAGCAGGCTTTGCGACTTGCAATGGCCCCGGAGACAGCCCGCCATCCGCCATGGCAGCCGTCGCCCGAGCCGTCCCGGTCTCGTAAAGGATCTGCTGCTGCCGATTGGGCAACGTCCGCGGCTTCGCGCCCGTCAAAGCATCGTCGACACCCGCCATGAAGGCCGCTTCCAGCTCGGGAGAGTTTACGGCGATGCCCATGACGTTCTTGCCATTGGCGGCCGAGCTTCCCTCTTCAAGCGTGGCGCTGCGGAGAAATTCTTGCTGCTCAGCACGAACGGATTGCCGATCCTCGACCGGCCATCGCTCCTCGATCGCGATATCTCCGCCGCCTTCGGCCCTGCGGCCACCAGACATAGTCAGCTGTTCGACTTCCTCGGCGATCGCATCCACCCTATCGGCAACGGCGTCGATGCGCGTTGCGGCATCGTCGATCGTGTCAACCATGAACGTATCGGCGATGTCGTCGATCGCGTTCTGGTCGCCGGCGAACATCCGCTCATAGGCATCCGGGGAAAAGCGCGTGCGCACCGCCTCTTCGTCCGCCACCAGGCGCTCGACCAACTCCGGCGGCGGATTGTTGTCCGGATCGTCGGCATAGCGTTGCGCGGCCTCGAACACGCGCATCTGCCCGGGATCCGCATCCGCCGGCATCATCACGTCGTCGAGCACCCGCTCTTCGAAAGAACGGTTCAGGAGGTCGAGCCTTTCGGGCGTCAGCTCGATATTCATTGCCTTGGCGACCGCCTCGACGTCGCCCGGCTCCGGACGGCCCTCGATGACACGCGCAGCGCGCTCGGCGCCACCCTCGCCAAGATTGAGGATCCTTGCCAGCTCTGCGCCGCCCTGCACCGCGCCACCGAAGAGCGCGCCGAAGGTGCCGGCGATACCGACATTCGCAAGAATGTCCTGCAGCCCGTGATCAAGGCCGGCCGCGCGCTTGCGCTCCTGGCTAGCGATCTGCAGCACGGCTTCCTGCCCGCCATTGAGCAGGAATTCCGTCATCATCGTCTGCCCGATGCGGCCGGCGACCGTCTTGCCGGCCGTGGATATCCCGCCATAGGCGGCCATCTGCCACTGATTGGGGTCACGGGCGGCGCCTGCCAGGCCGCCGGCCAGATGCGCGGTGAAACGGCCGAGCGCTCCCAGCTCCGGAGCTTCCGCGGCGCGTGCCGCCTCGGCCTGGCTCTCCCGGCGCCGCCGTCCCATTTCGGCCTCGATCGTCTCCCCTACGATGCTTTCGATCTGCGGGAACCTGCCGGCCAGCTCGGCCGTCCGCCGGTCAAACTCCTCGATCGTGCTTGTCGGGTCGATCTCCGGCACGGTGGCCGCCATGCTTCGACCGAGATTGAACCTCGGTCGCCTTGCGAGCGGCGCGATCTCTACGGGGTTTGGCAGCCGTGTGCCCGTCAGGCTCTCGATGCGGTCGATACGATCGGCATAGATTTCGCTCATAAGAACTTGATCCGAATTCAAGTTCTCGATGATACGGCCCGCGTCGGCATCTTCGGCGACAAGGCGGGTCCACGCTTCACCCCAGCTTTCCGGCCCTTCCGACAGGCTATCTTTTGGCAGCGCTGAAGGTTCGATCAGGTCGATCATCGGTAGCCCCCCGGAACGCGCGGCTCCAGCACCGGCCGCAAGCCTTCGAGATCCAGCACGACCGGATTGCCGTTTTCATCGGCGATGAACATCGGAGCGGCGCCGTCGAGATCGCCGAGAGCGAAGGCAAAGCCGCCTTTGACGGCGACCGGCATTGCTTTCTGGAAATCCTTGGCCGCCCAGACGCGGCCGTTTTTCGCCTTCACCTGGCCGACGTCCTGGTCGGTCAGCGCCTGCATCAGCTGGGGGAAGCGATCGGCGCGGACCGATGGGGGTAACAAGACCTTCTGCGGGCTGTACCAGGCACCGCGATCATAGTCGGCAATGCCGCCGAACTGCACGCCGTTCGAGAATGAAGCGCCGGCGGCCTCCTGATAGGCCCGCTCATAGAGAGGCTTGGCGTCATCTTTCTTCGGGTCGATGCCGGCATCATAGAGCCGCTTGCGCGCGATCGCGGCCGCCGCCTGGTCGAGACGATTGACCTGGTCGGGCGTGAACACGAGTGCTGTCCCCGTCACCGCCTGCGCCGCCGGCAGCCGCTTCGTGTTCGGCATGTCGGGATAATCTTTGCCATCCGGCGTCTTGCCGAAGCCGGAGATCAGATCCAGCGCCGCCTGCCGGTTGCCGCCGGACGCGATCAACCCGCCGGAGAGCGCGACGGCCGGCGCCGTGCCGCCCAGCTCGCGGAACACCTTATCCGTGTTGCCACCGGCAGCGCTCACCAGGCCGGCCGCGATGTCGAGCCCGCGCTGCGGATCCGCCTTCACCGCCGCCTCGATCGCTTCCGCCTCTCCCGGCCGGAAGAACTTCGGCTGTACACCGAAATGCTGCGCGGCCGCGTTGGCGGCATTTATCCGCTCGGCAAAGGCGCCGGCAACACTTGCCGGGTCGATGTCGCCGTCGAGCGGCAGGCCCGGAGAAATCGGCAGGACACCGAACCGCTCGGCAACGCCCAGCGGATCCGTCTGCAGATCCTTGCGATGCTCGGCGATCGTGCGCCGGGCGAAATCGACGTCCTCACTGGTTGCCCCCTCTCCGAGGAGCGTTTTCACGTTGCGCTCCACCGCGCCGATCGGCTGGGTTCGGATTGCTTCGGAGACACGCATGCGAGCAAGGGTCGAGGAGGCAATCTCTTTGCCCTTCGGCGCGGTACCGGCGTCGAGCTGGAAACGGGCCAGCTCCTCGGCGGTCACCGGAAGACCACGGGCGACCCGCTTCGCCAGATCCTCGCCGCGCCTTGCGAAATCGGAATTGGCCTTTTCGTCCTGCGTTCGACGCGCGCTTTCCGCGCCGGCGAGCCCCTTTTCGATCTTGTCCCAGTCGTCGGCCGTCACGCCGGCGAGATCGCCCGCGGCATAGTCCTCGGTCATCTTGGCGCGAAGCGTCTTGATGTCGTCGGCCGGCATGGTCAGCGCCTGCCTGACGTAGAAGCCGACCGTCGCATCGGAGCGGCTTTGCCGCTTGAACTTTTCCGCATCGTCGAGATCGACAATGCCGCGCGCGACGGCGCTGTCCCAATGGGCGTCGATAGAGGTTTGCAGGTCGGCCAGATCGGCGCCGGCGGAAGGATTGCTGAAATCGATGCCGGCAAGCCGCTGGCTCTTCTGGTTTTCCAGATCCTCGACACGGCCGAGGAAGTCCACCTTGTTCTGCATCAGCTCGCGTTCGCGCCGCGCGCTTTCCGCCTTGTCGAGTAGGCTGGTCGCCCGCTTGCGATAGGCAACGGTGTATTCCGGCGCGATCTCCTCGAACACGTTGTCGCGAAGATCCGCTTCCAGCCCCTCGTCCAGCGCCTGGCGCAGTTTCGCCGGGTCGTTCTGGTACTGCTCGAAAATGGCGCGCTGGTTCTCCATCATCGCCGCATCGGCCATTTCGAGATAGGTGCGGGTGCCAGCGACATCATAGGCGCGGCCATAGACTGTGTCTCGCCCCGTCGGCCGGAAAGTGCCTGGCGTGCCCGGCGTCACGGTTACCGGGTCGCTGATGGGCGTCACCGAGATCGGAGCGACAGAGGCGGGAGACGGCAAGCGCGAATAGGTCTCCCCTGGCGCGCCGCCTCCGGCACGAATCAGCGCCGCCTCGCGCTGCCGGCGCTCCGGGTTCGACGACAGGCCCGACACTGCCGAGGCGATCGCATCGATGCCGCTGCTCGCCGCCGAAACGACGGCCTCCGGCAGGGAACCGTAATTATAAGCTACCGAGAGGAGGCCGGCCTGCACGTTTGCTGGAAGCGTGTTCCAGAGATCGCCGAGCTGCTGGCGCGCTCGAGCGCCCTCGACGTTCGAAAGGCGGTGGTCAAGGTCGCGCTCGGCATCCTCGCGCGTGATCCGCATGCCGGGTTTCACTGGCACGACACGGCCGTCGGCAAGAACCGTCGTGTCGGAGCCGTATCCGACGCGGTGCGCGTTGACATCATAGTAGGGTGTTTCCCGGAAGCCCTCTTCCTTCCGCAGCACCGATTTTGCCAGATCTGCGGCCGAACCGGACGCCGTCGTGACGACACCGCTCGGCGTGACGCTTCCCGTCGCCGCGGGATCGGACGCGGTCCTGCTCACCGTGGCGCCTGTCGGCGCACCCGCCAGCGCATCACGCGCGCCAGCCAGCTCGCCGGCGCGTTGTGCTTGCCGATCGGCGCGACGGCCGAACTGGTCGGCGGCACGGGCAAGGCCCATGGCGACCTTGCGTTCTAGGTCTCCATTGTCGCGGGCAACGGAAAGCAGGCCTTCGGCAAGCAGCGGCTGCGCTTCGAACCGGCGGTAGGAAACGGGATCAAGTCGACGGTTTGCCATGTCAGTACCTGTCTGCGATCGAGGTTGCGCCCGTCAGGCCGATGGTGAGCGCATCGAGCATGCCAGCCGATCGGGCTCGCTTGGCTCGCTTGCGATAGTTGGCCTCGCGTTCGGTCAGGCGCGCGATGCGCGTCTGCTCTGTGCCGACGTCTGTCGAGAGCGCCAGATCGCCCTGGCGGAACGCGTCCTGCCGAGCCTGCATCGGCGTTCCGAATGACAGATCGACGCCGGAAGCAGCGTTTGCGACGTCCTGCTCGGCGATGCGGTTCATCATCTCGGCCTTGATGCCGCTTCGCCGGTTGATGCCCTGTAGAGTTTCGAGCGGCTTCTCGCGAGCCGCATCGTCGGCTGCCAACTCGAACTGCTCGGCGTCGGCCTCTCCCGCACCGAGCGCGCTGAAAGCCGAGAAGACTGTCGCTGTTCCCTGCAACAGCGAAGACAGCGAAAACCCACCAGCAGCCGCGCCGCCAGCGGCCGTCGCCCCCGCGGTCGCCGCTGACGTTGCCGCAGGAGCTGAAGATGCAAAAAGGCTCGTCAGAGCTGCCGCGAATTCTGTCACAGTTTCACCCCCGGAATGTAATCACGCACCCGCAGCCGCCCCGGCCGCACCTGGCTGATCGTCAATGTTGGATCCATGCAGGCGCCCACCAGGCCGGCAACTGGCTTGTGCCCCGTGAAATTCTTCTTTGGCTGGTCGAGATCGTCGCTCGCCAGCGCCAACGAGACGTCGCGCGGCGCCCGCCCATTGGCCCCGATCGCGATCGAGGCCGTATTTTCGAGATAAAGCCGGACGGACCCGACCTTGCCCGGGCGGCGCACAACGTCATCGTTCTGGAGAACCTGCACATAGGGCATGCTTTCGTAGAGCGGGGCGACCCAGATGCCGATCTTCGCCGGCCGCGACGAGACGCCCGTCTGCACAGAGCCGCCAGAAACCGTAAATGGGCCGTAGACGTCGTTGTCGATCAAGGCCCAAACCGTTCGTCCGTTGAGGGCGGACAGTCCGCTCGCCTGCCCGGTTAGATCCGTCGTCACGCTGAAGGCCATTTGGAAGAGGTTGACGCTTTCTTCTTCGAGGACTTCCTCGACGATCGTTCCGTTGCGCTCGATCGTCAGCCACACCTGCTCCTGCCCGTCGACAGAGAGACCGTGCGCCACGCCGCCTCCGGCGATCGGCCACTCGCAGGCGGCCATGATCTCCTGCGTTTTGTTGATGACGCAGACGACGACGCGGCCGTCTTCGCGCAGAAGCCACAGCCGGTCGCTCACCATGCTGCCGGTCTTATGCTGCACCCACATCGTCTTGATGTCGCGCACCAGGTCATCCGGGTCGACACCATTGAGATCATTTTCGGGGTTCGGGGCAAACATCTCGCTCACCGCGTCATAGGTGATGGAGTAGAGCCGCCCGCCGTCATTGGCGACGAAATAGACCTTGCCTTCCAGCTTGACCGGCTGGCAGTTCTGCTTGATGCCGTATTCGAACGCGTTGACCCAGTTGAGCGGTTTGTTGCGCTCGATCGTCCGGTTCGAGGCGAAATAGACACCCTGGTTGGTGAAGGCGATCAGGTAAGTCGCATCTATCAGATAGAGGATCCGCTCACTGGTTTGCGATCGCAGCGCTTCGAGCCGAGCCGCATTCTCCTGTTGAGCCTCGATATTCAGATCAAAATACTCACCGATCCGCGACATGGCGATGGCGGCAGTCTTTGCCGTCGGGCCGAAGTAGCAGGCCCTGTCCTGAAACAACGACATGCCGGCGAAACCTCCGCGGGCAGCAGATATCAAAGCCTCTCCCGCCGTCTTGCCTACCTGCGTATGGCTCGTCAGAGCCGATGCGCTGGAGGTGTTGGTGATCTGCGCGTCGAACTGATATTCCGCACCCGAGAGCACGCCACCAAACGTGATCGTGAATTCCGCATAGTCGCTGGCGTCGCGGATGAAAGCTACGCTCACGTCGGATGACAGACCAGGCAAGGTCGAGATTTCCGCCTGTATCGCCGCCGCGACGGCAGTGAAGCCGCCGACACTGTCGAACAGCGAAATCGCATCGGTCGTGTTCCCCTCGACAGTGAAGGCGCCGATGAGCGTGCCGAGCCCGTCGGACCATCTGAGGTAAAGCGTCCAAATATCGTCCGTCTTGGTGTAGGTGCCGCCGAGGTCGACTTCCGGCAACTCCCCATAGGGCCACGCGGAGACGGTCCAGTTCGCGTCATTGGCCGGGTCGCGCACCAGGCGAACCGCTTCCCACAGATCAACATGCCAGATGCCGACCGTGTTCGCCTCGCCGTAAAAACGCAGGTCGGGCAGCATGGCGGCCGTGATCGCGGCAACCGCACCCGTGGTCACGGTTGCGACCTTTACCACGTCATTGCGCCAAATATCGACCCGACCAGGCGTAACAATCAGGGTGTAGGAGAGAGTACCGGAGATCCGGAGCACCGTCTTATTACAGATCGCCGAGACCCCAGCGCCGGCATAGCGCGAGCCGGGCAGCAGGTTGAAGCCAGATTGCGGGATAGGCTCGACGCCGAGCATGCGCTTTGCACCCGAATAATATTGCTTCAGATTGACCTTGCCGAGCAGGCTTTTCGAGAGCTGGCCGGCGTTGGCACTGCTCTTCAGCGGTCCGGAGATCCTGGTCATTCGGCGTACCTCCCGGCCCAGTGATCGCGGGCACTGTTGAACCGAGCGTTCGAAAGCGGATCGTCCCACGTCTGCGGATCGCCGACCGGCTGGCTTGCGGCGTCCTGCGCCATCAGCCGGCCGAACACGCCGCCCGTGCCGTCGCGCGACGTGGTGCCGAAGGCCTCGACCAGCATGTCGTCACGCATCTGCCGGTCCTGCCAGACCGGCACGGCGAGATAGGCGCCGAGTGCAGTGATGAAAGCGGCGCGCCATTCCGGGGGCCAGACCGTCGGCGACACATAGACCCGGCAAAGCGACCAGGTGTCCGGATGATCGCAATAGAGCTGCCCCGCTTCGAGCGTGAAATCACGGATTGGCGAACGGCAACGCGGATCCGCCGAGTATTTCAGCGGGTTCCCGATGCGGCCGGGCGGCAAAGTAAAACCGTATGAAAAGCCGTTCTCCGGCGTGGCAGCCAGGCGCTCGTTGCGGAAAGTCTTCCGCGCAAAACTCCAATAGTGCATGCCGAAAGTGCGATCGACGACGGGCTGCCAGACATACTGGATCTGTTCGGCAAGCTCGCTGTCGTCGTCGATCGAAAACATCGGCCCGGCGCCGATATCGGTCAGCGCATAATTGATGATCGTTGCTTCGTCTTCCGTCATCGCCGCCCGCCAGAAATAGAGAGACCGCGGCCAGATTACCGGCCGCGGCCCAGCGTTGAGTGCGAACTAAACCCGATCAGTCGGGCGTGGTGTCGCCGGTGACGTCCGTCACGGTGACGTTGCCGGTCGCCGGAACGGTGGCGAACCGGATGCGGACGTATTCCGGCGTGCCGTCGATATCGACCACCGCGTCGATGATGCTGCCGACCGTGACGTTGTCGCGGCTGTCGTTGAAGAAGCCGGCCGCCAACACTTCGGCCTTGGTGTGCGTGGTCGCATAGTCGGAGAAGGTGATTTGCCGCTGACCGGGAATGCTGATCGTGGTGCGGCGGCGGAGATCGCGAACGCGATGGGCCATAGTCGTTCCCTTTCGAAGGATTGAAGATCAAGAGGAGAACCCTCCCGCCGAGGCGGGAGGGTTGACACGCATCAGCTCGGGCGAACGGTGTCGTTGATGGCGAGGAAGCGCAGCCGCTTCACGCCCTCCGGCAGTAGACCGACCGCAGCGCCAGAGAGCGCCGTGTCGCAGAGCAACGGCTTGCCGGCCTTGCCAATCCACTCGTTGATGTCCATCTGCTCTTTCGACCAGAAGGTCTCACAGCCCACGGCGGACTTCGTCCACATGTAGGTGTCGAGGTAGCCGGCCGCCCATTCATCCTGGCCAGCGACCCAGGCAGCGGTGCCATAGGTGAAGTGTTCGTCGGGCAGCGCCATGATGTGCACGCCCTTCCAGGTCTTCTTGTCGACCACGCCGGACTGCGCGAACGGCAGATCCTTGTCGCCCTGGTAGTCCTTGGAAGCGAATTCCTTGTACCAGCAAAGCTGCTCGAACCACATGTACGGGATCGGCCAGTAGATTTCCTCGTCGCTGCCGACGCCACGGACCTGCGCAGACGCCTTGTTCACATCCGTCAGGTCGATGCGGGCGGTGCCATCGCCGATCGTCTTCGGGGTGGTCGGGCCTCCGCCGGGAATATTGGCGTTGCCCGTATTGCAGAAGGCGTTGAGGGCGTCGAACTTGAGACCGTCACGCTTCATCCGCACGGATTTCGCCATCGCGCCGGCCACTTCCGCCTGATAGGACGGCGTCTGGCGCATGCTGTCCTGGTTGCGGATCGTTGCTTCAGCAGTGTAATCGGTCGCCTGCAGCGACACGACATCGATGTCGAGGCCCTGCGGACGGACTTCCTCGATTGCACCGGAGAGCTTGTACATGGTGATCCGACCGCCAGCGATCGGGAACTTGACAGTGCCGGCGACGTTCTCGCCGGTCTTCATGGTGCCGTCGAGCAAGCCGCCCTTGGACTGAAGGCGGGTAGCGACGTCGTCACGGATTTTCTCTTTGAACCAGGCTTCAACAGGCATTGGGAGTGACCCTCGTGTAAGTGTGATGGACGAAATCACCGAGAGGGCCGATTAGCCGGAGCCGACGGGTCCGGTGAAGGATAGCCGTCGGTTGGTCCAGGTCGCTCCCGTCCGGTAGCGCTTCGAATGCTGCCACCGGCCGGGAGCCGTTCAGTGCGGAAGGTTCAGCTGCCGTAGACGCGCTTGTAATCGGCCTGCAGCTGATCATAGGACTTGCGATCGAAATCCTTGTGACCGACGGTATTCTGCGGCAGCGCGCCACGGGCGACGAGTTCCGCCTTCGGGTCGACGCCGGCCGGCTGATGATGGCCGAGGGCGGGACCGCCGCCGGCGCCGCCGCCCGCGAGCTGGCGCATGGCCTCGAAGAAGCGGTGACCCTTTGCGCTGTCGCCGAGCATCGCCTTTGCGAACTCGGCATCCTCCTTGGCGAGGCCCTTCGCGATCATACCGTCAACGAAGGCATAATTGTCGCTCATCCGCTGTTCGCGCGCCCGCTGCTGTTCCGGCTCCGGCAGGTGCCTGGCAGCATCCGGCGTCAGCGCTTCCCGCTCGGCCTTCTCGTCCACGATCGGTTCCATGATGCCCATTTCATGGGCCACCGACAGGAACTCCTGCGTCAGCGCCTGGTAGGCGGCAACCGGCACCTTCATTTCGAGCGCCTTGGAGGCGACCCGGCCGAAGAGCGGATCACCCTTCAGCGTGTCGAGATGCGGCTTGATCGTCTCCGGGATCTCGCCGGCGAACTCGCCATAGGCATCCGGCTTGTCAGGCACGCCGTTCTGGGCATCGCGGGCGCGATAGCCTTCGAGCGCCTTCGCCATCTTATCCATCGTCTCGTTCTGATCCGTGCCGAGCAAATGCTCGGCGAGGCCCTGCGGACGATAAAATTCTCCTCCGGCGGGCGGATCGCCGGCGCCCGCCGGAGGAGCATCACCCGCCGATGGAGCCGGCGGGTTTTCCGTGCCAGCGGGAGGAGGAGGACTGGCATCGGAAGGAGGCGCGCTCGCAGCGGGGGCCGGCGGCGCACCGCCGCCACCGCCATCGGGCGCGCTGAAAGTCAGGCGATCAAGGAAAGTCTTCATTCTCCAGCTCCATTCTGGGTTTTCGCTTGCATGAGCAGTTTTTCGCCGTGGGCGATCGCATTCAGGATCGCCTCGGCAAATCCGTTGATGCCCTGCCGGGTCGCCGCCTGCAGGGCGGTTTGTTCAAGGCTGGCGCCGGTGACACGAAGCGGCTGGCGAATGGAGATGTCCATCATCCATTCGAACATTGCCCGCCCCTCCGGCGTGTGCCGAAGCGCCGCCATGAACCTCGCCAGGTTGTCGCCGGGCTGCAGCTCGGACGTCTGAAGGAACGGCTTGAACAGATCCTCGACGCCGTCCCAGCCGCTTCCGGCCGCCCCCTGCTCGAGCAGATCGAAAGGTTGCCCGGCTCGAGACGGGATGAAGGGGCCGGACATTTACGCGGCCCTCCGCATTTCGGCGACTGCAACATCCTTGATCGCGCCCGGCGCCTGCTTGGCCGCCTCGGCCGCCATCATCATTGCCATCTGCTGCTTGCGGCGTTCTTCGATCTGGACGACGATCGCCGCGCGCTCCTGATCATCGGGCACCAGATCCTTATCGATCTGGAAGCCTTCGGCGACACGATCGAGCACCGCGTCCTGCTTGATGTAGAGTTCTTTTGCTTCCGGCCCGGCAAAGGCCAGAATGAAGTCATGATAATTGGCGATCGCAGCGATGCGGTCGGCGTTCAATGCGGCCTGCATCGGGGATTTGACCTTCACCGACACGAGGAGATCGTCGACCTCGCGCACCATCGGCAGCATGTTGAACTCGTAAAGGATCTCGGCGACACGAGGCACGACCACCGGCATGATCTCATTGACCAGGCGACCGAAGGCGCCGATGTGGATATTCGCTCGCTGCTGCAGCCGCGCGGCCATCTCCGAGGCCGAGCGCGGCGTGCCTTCGTAATCCGGCAGGCGCGTGTCGAACATCGCCGCCTTGATCTGATTTTGAAGGTCGCCGATCAGGAGCTGCGCAACGTTGAGATTGCCGCTCGCCGTATCGAGGCGCGAAACGTCCGGGCCCAACATGCCGCCGGTCGACTGCATCGCCCAGAATTCCCCGGGGCCCAGCCGCACCGTATTCGGATTGAAGGTGCCGCCGGCACGATAGCCCCAGATGCCGAGCATCGAGATGGCGGCGCTCTTCAGCGCTAGTTCCTGCGCCTTGTTGACCGTCTTGATCGATGGCAAGGCGGTCAGAACCACACCACGGCCATAAGCCTCGCCCGGCACGCGATAGTAGCGCGGAATGGCGATCGGCTGTGTCCGGTACCGCTCGTGCCACAGAAGCTCTGTCGAGGTTTCGAGAAGCACGCCGAAATGCCAGCCAGCGCCCTGCCGATCCTTCCACCAGGTCTGATGAACCGTGTACGGCTCCGATGGCTTGGTGACCGCCTTTTCCTTGAAGTCGGCAGGAAAACGACCCTTCGGCCATGCCTCGACGATCTGGTCGGCGCGCATTTGCGTTCGCCAGTCGACCAGGTCGACCGCGCCAAACCCGTCAGCCGATATCGCCAGTTCATCGAACGGAAGGCAGGCAAAGCGGATCGGCTCATTTGCCGATTTTCCCTTGACCGGCAGCAACGCGCCGGTACCGACGGCGAGATCGACGCACATTTCGTGAATGGCTGTGTCCCAGTCGCCCGCCAGAAAGAACGGATGGATCAGCGTCGAAGTGCGCGCGAGCTCGCGATCGAAGGCCTTTTTGTCGGATGACGAAAGCACCATGGCAGCAAGCGGGCCGGTTTCGAGCTCGAAGGCCGGCTGGCCAGCCGGAAAGAGATCGCGCTGCAGGTTGCCGGCGAAGTACATCGCCGACATGGGCGCGGTCATGTCGAATAGCCGATCGGGCTGCTGCGGGCGGCCGTTGAGCCCACCCGAGGGGCGGCGCATCGGGATCGCGTAATCGTACGCGTCCTGGTAGATCTTGGTCCAACCCGACCGGCCGCCCCAGGTGTTCTCGACCCGCGTCCGGTGTTGCTTGATGTCGACGCGATAATCGCCCTGCATCAGGCGAGCTTTCCGGCAAGCGCCTCGGAACCATCCTCGAAGAGCCGACGGCCGCGGGGCGCACGACGGGTCGCCGCAACGGCCTTGTCATTGCGGTTCAGCTCGGCGAGCTGGCGATCATTCGCCACCTGCTGCAGCTGCCGGCTCTTCTCCGCCTCCTGCTTCGCGCCGTTGTCGCCGCCGCCGAACAGGTTTTTCACGACACCGCTCATCGCCTTCCCCTTCGAAAATCCATTCCTCGCTCGCGGGCGTGAAGCCCGTCAGGTGCGCCATTCGCGTTCCCGTCCGGTTGCCCGGCATCACGCGGCAGAACACCACGACACCATGATCGGCGATGGCCTTGAGCGTTGAGTGCGCCAGCTTGCAGAGCTTGCCGATATGCGCGCGGGCAGCCGGCCGAACGACCAGGCAGAATTCCCGCCGCCCGTCCCGATCGGGCACCAGGTAGACGACGGCCAGCAGCTCGCCCTCGTGAAAGATCGCAACGCTGTCGCCGTTGTTGCGCATCCAGATCGCCGCCTTACGCGCGAGCGCGCGCCCGCCCGCGCACGTGAGGCAGTCCGAATAATCCGCCGGCGAATGAACTGTCAGACGTCCCATACGTTGAAATCACCCGGCCGCTGCCGTGCCTCGACCTGGCGGCCGCGACGATGCCCGGCCGTATCGCCGATCACGTTCTGCGGAGCTGTCGTCTCGACCGCCTTGGAAACCAGCGCCGCCAGCCCCAGCTGCCCGAGGCACCGATATTGCTCGGCATCGTGAGGATGCGAATGGCCGTTCTTGACGGCCTCGCCCTTGTCGGTCTCGGAAGACGAGGTTTTCTTGGAAAACTTGTAGTGCGCCTCGTAGCCGCCAATGATCCATTTGCAGCTGGGATCCACGATGTAGCCAGGCGTCACATTGTCGATCGTCAGCGACAAGTAGTGTTTTACGGCCTCCTGGCGGATCGACGGCTCATTCGAGGGCGCCGGCATGATCGGAAAGCGGACAATCGCTGCCAAGGTGTTGATCCAGTGGAATTCGCCCGTCTGGGTATCCGCACCGTACCAGGCGGAGGGATCGGCCCAGGCGCCGATGATGGGAATGTTCGGGAAGCGGTTCATCAACAGGGAAATCATCATCTGACCGAAGCGCGTAGGCCCGGTACCGGGATCCGCGACCAGCTCAGCCAGGCAACGGTTTTGCCCGCTCGGCGAGATCTGCCCGAAGGTTGCGGCGGGCGAGCCGCCGGCATCGATGCCGATCGTCAGGCCGAGCTGGGGAATGGGCGTGATCGCCTGATCGGCCTTGTGGACGTCCGGATTGAAATAATCCTCGTAGACCGGTGTGCCGTCCTTGGCATAGGCCGGCAAAGAGTGGACCATGCGCCGCACCAGGCGCTTGTCCTTTGTGGTGGCCGCCTCAAGCTCATAGGAGCTGCGCGGCTTGCCGACCCGGTTTTCGGCGTGCGGCGATAGGCCGCCCGGCTGCCAGAACCCATTCCAGCCGGGGGTGACGTTGCTGTAGACGCCGCCAGGCTTCGAGACCTCGCCGTAAGGAGTGGTATAGGCTGGATGATCGATGTCGGGAGGGTTCATGTCCCCCCAAACGATGCGAGGCAACACCGGCTCGCTATCATCCACCGTGAGCCCCATCAGTCGCATTGCCTGCCGGCCGTCGCGCGAAACGCGCTCCAGCTCCGAAGGCGCGATCATCTCGACAGGCGGAAAGCGGCCGCAGCGCTGAAAGAACACCGGCAGTGTGTTTTCCGGCATCAGATCGTATTCGTTCCCCCAAGCCAGCGAGATTTCGTAGCCCTTCGCAAACGCTTCGAGATCGTTGTCGCCGATGGCACCCGTCTCCATCGTGTATTCGATCTTGACCTTGTCCGCGCCGCGCCAGGCTTCCCAGCACAGGGTATGAACCACCGGCCGATCCTGGCCTCCCTCATGGCTAACCGTCCAGGGGTGCTTTTCCGGAAACGTGTTGTACCAGCTGGCGAGCGCCGTGCGCGCGAAGCTGCGATAGGTATCGCGAACGCAGAGCGTTTTGACGCGCACCCACCCATCCTTGCAGACCGGCATGTATTCGGCCGCGTGCATGGGCCCCTTGATCACCGAGCAGACCGTCTTCCCGGATCCGCCGGGCCCCATGATCGTGTCGATCGGTCCCCGCGATTTGATGAAGGCGGCGCCGATCGGCCCCGGCGGCATGTACCGCTGAATGTCGATATTTCCCATAAACCCGTTACCCTTGCGATCTCCGGAGCCCCGCGCCCGCGCCCCTCCGGTCCAAGGAAGTTTAGGTTCGCCCGCCAATGGGTTCAGTCAGGCAGGTCTGAAAGGCCGGTGTGTGTGACAACCGACCCTGGTACAGGGGGCTCGGCTGCGAGTTTTCAAACCGCTCGGCCGCGCTCGCGCGCCAGCCCGCGAGGGCAGCCCCCTCCTGATGCCGATAGGCCAGGCGATTTTCCGCCAGGAAACGGGCCCAGCCGGAAGGCAGCCAATGATTTAGCATCATTCGCGGCCTTGGAAATTCAACGGGTTATCGGCTGAAATGTCGGACGGCCAAATGTCGGACGGATCGCCATTGATTTCATTGCGCTTTTTCAGTCAGGCCGCTCGACCTTCGTCAGGCTCATGAACCGGCCGTCTTCCGGCTTCTCCGCCCGGACCTCGCCGATCACCATGACGCCGAGGCGGGTCTCGTTGACCTCGATCTGCTGCGGCCGCTTGCTCTCGAAGTATGGCATCAGCTCGGCGTTGGCCTTGAGGATCAGCGCCATGGCATCCGCCGGAGTGCAACTGGCCTCGACCAGCTGGCCCGCGTGCGGCCCCCTCGTCGGACGATAGGGCTCCGATAGTTCCGCCGCAAGGTCCAGCGGGTTGGCGTTCGCCAGGGCGGCGAGGTTGAGGCCTGGATGCCGGTATCCCATGCGCATCAGGGTCTCGGCGAATTGGCGGCTTGCCCTGTTCTGGCTGCCCTTTGGCCTCCCGCGCCCGGCTCGGGCTGCGGATATGGTATCGGCCACGTGCCGCACGGGGCCGGCGAAGAGCGACTGCTGCTCATCGATCTCATCGAGCATGAGCGATGGCTGCTCGGGCTCGGCCTCGGCCGTCACCAGCTCGGCGGCGAGGCTAGACATGGCCGCTTCGGCCGTTGCCCTGGTCGATCCGACCTTCGCCGCGCGCTCCGGATCGGTCTCGATCGACATCTCGCCGGAAAAATCGCGCCGTGGGTGTGCCTCTCGAAGCCCCTGATTTTGCTCGTTTTCGTCGCTCACCGGTATTTCCCTATTTGTTTATTCGGGTTACCGGCGATTGATCCCGCCAGCTACCGACAACCCATGCGTCAACCGCATATCTCCAAGGAAATCAGGTATTTATATCTATCGGTTACCGGGTTACCAGTTTCCCCTTTCACGCGTATCGCACACACGCGCGCGTGAAAAAGCCTATATCAATCGCCAACCCGGTAACCGCCACAATAAACCCCTGATTTCCTTGATGTATCCCGGTTGCCGCTCTGGTAACCGATGGGTAACTGGCGGTAACCACCCGCACCCGTCACGGCAGACGAACCGCCACGCCCCATGCTGCACACGGCTCCGCCCGGGTTAAGTGCCCGCGCCTCAAATCCGCTGACATCTCGTGGCGAGCCCGCAAGGCGGACGCGCCTAGCGGTCGCCGAAAGCCGCTCGCTGGCTCCGACGCTGGCGCGGGCTCCGCTTTTCTCCCCTCCGGGGCGGGGGAAGAGGGTTAAGTGCGGTGAGGATTTTGGCGGAAACAGCGCCGCAATCAGAACAGGGCGTGGGCGCTAAGCTTTACGGTTTGGGCCCGGGAGCCTGGAGACGCAGCTCGATGTTCTTGCCGCCGCATTTGCTGCATTTGATGTGCAATGAAAAGCCCGCCGGAACGCTCTGGCGGGCTGCTGTGTTAGAATGATGCGCGTTCGATCGTGGTGGTTTTAATGCCGAGGCAAATCAAGAAGGGCGACGCCGTCAAGCTTTCGGGCAAGGTCGCCAGGCGCTGGGATAACGGGCAGGTAACGGTGCATCTGCGCGGCCTCGAACCAAGGCCAAGGAACCGCAGGAAGCCGCTGTACGACAAGCCAACATGATTGCTGGCGTGGCTATGGAGCTTGAACGCGCCGCTTGAACTCGCCGAGCCACACGGCCCAGCTGGGCGGCCTGGTGCCGGCCGTGATGTACAGATCCTCGCTGCCGCTCAAGGCGCGTCGCATGCCGACCGCATGATCGGAGATCCGCACCTTCCAATAGCGCCTCTGCGCCTGATCGCGGATATGGACATAGTTCGAGCGGCCATACGCATTCTTCGACCGCTCGACACATATATATAATGTAGGGATAGCTTCTCTAAGCGAAGCGACGAATTGCCGGGTGGTGCGCTCGATCGCCAGCATCAGTGCAGCCCGGCCGCCCTCATGTTACGCAGTCGCTGCGCCCGGATCTCGGCTGCCTCCTCCTGGAAGCGGCATTCGGCGACCAGGCCGGGCCGATGGGCCTCAAGCTTCGCCACGGCCGCGGCATAGTCCAGCTTCCGCGCGGCCGCGCATGTCCCTTCTTCTATGTGGCCGTCGATGCACCCGAGACGGCTCGTGGTGCCGCCATGCGCCGCGACGTAGAGCGGGCAGAACCTAACGTCTTTGTGCGGGCACCCCTTGGGCATCACTTGCTCCCAGCGTCCGCGAAAGCCTTTCGGCTGCTCGCCCAATGCCGCCGGCATCGCGGCCGCGATCGGCCGTCAAGTAGCAAAAGGGCGGTCGGCACGTCCTCGAACCACGGCTCCCCATCGTCAATCGTCACCACCGTCAGAATTGCGCCTGGTAGCGCGCCCATGAACTCCCGCAGCGTTCTCGCCATGTATTTGGTTCGGAACGGTCCTTTGCGGGCAAGCACCTTGCCGGGTTCCTGCACCGCGATCCAGAAGATGTCGGTCATGCCCGATCCACCCATTCGTCATAGGCCTGCAGGTCGACGAGCGTGCATGTCTTGGCCGCCCGGTTGATCTTCACCGTCTTCATCGCCTTCGCCAGGCCGCGCGGAACGATCTCCTCCGGGCCGAGCTGAAGCGCGTCGGTCCAGCCGCCCCTGGCGAATTCACTATCGCCGAACAGCCTGTTCAGATTGTCGTCGCTCATGGGCACGGCCAGCGCATATCCCGTGCAGGGATTGTTGGGATCATCCTTCGGCCGATCGCGCACGCCGAGGCCGAGGAGCGCCAGGCGGGCGCGGGCCTCGACGATGTCCATGTCGCTCCTGTCTTTATTCTCCAGCGCCTCGATCACGCCGCCGACGGTCAGGCGCTCGCCGCTCTTGTAGGCGTCGAGCTTGCAGCCGAGCAGCCGCTCGATGACGTCCTGCCATTTCGGCGTCTGGTTGGCGCGCTCGGCGGCCGTCGCAAACTCGAGCGTGTCTTTCAGCACCTCGATATCCAGCTCGCTGCTTCCGGCGGATTTCGCCATCAGGCCGCCGTCGATCATGCCCTGCTCACCAACCGCCAGCTCCGCGCAGGCGAGCAGCGTGCCATAGGTGTCGATCGCGCGGCTATCAAAGTGCAGCCGATCGTCCGAGAGGATCTGGCGCCATTTCGGCAGGATCCGCGCGACGAAATCATGATAGCCGTCCATCACCTGGCGAAGCAGCTGCCGGCCCCAATAATCCTGCACCACCGGCCGCTCGCCGTGCGCCTTCAGCGGGTTCAGCTGCATGATCGCCATGCGCGTCTTGTCCTGCTGTTCCATATGCGGCTTGAGGATCGCCGTGAACATGAAGGCGTTGTGCAGCTCGAACTGGCTCGACGCGCCGTCGGAGCCGCCGCGATAGCCCTTGTCGCCCGAATATGCCTGGCGGGCGATTTCGATGATGGCCGTTTCCTTCGTCGCATTTGCCTTGCGCTCGAACTCGTCGACCGCGATCGGCCGGCTGTCATGGCCCATCGTCTGGTAGATGCCGGCGGCCGTCGTGTTCGAGGTCGCGAAGATCGTGTTCTCAAAGAGCGATCGCACATATCGCTGCAGTGCCGATTTACCGGTACCAGGTCCGCCCGTGACGAAGATGATCGGCCGCTGTTCGAGCGCGCCGGAGAGGAAAGCAGCAATAATCCAGCCGAGCGTAAAAATCGGATCGATGTAGCCGCGCTCCCAGTTCCACGTTTTCAGGTCCTGCAGGATCTGGTGGGCCGGGCTCTCGCCGGCGTCGATCGGCGTCTGCCAGGGGCGCATCGTGTCGCTATCCTGGGCATAGAAATAGCCGTCGTGCTCGCCGGGCCGCATCCGGAGGATATCCGGCTTCACCGGCAGCCCCGGCTTGATGTCGGTCGAGAACAGATATTTGCCGGAGTGCCAGACGAAATTGTCGCCGCTCTTCCAGCCGCCTCGACCGCGCACGTTTTCCGAGGGATCGAAGGTGCCACGCCTGCCCGCCTCGGCAATGATCGCCTCAACGGCCTTGTCGCGCGCAACGCGATCGACCTTCGGTGGAATAATGTTGCCTTCCTCGTCTTCCTTCGCCTTGGTGAAGGCCGGCCAGGCCCATTTCAGATAGTTGACATAGGGCGAGAAGAGCTTGACCAGCGTCGGGTGATCCCAGCGCGAAACCTCATAGAGAAAGCCGGTCGCCGAAATGACATAGACCGTCTCGCCCTTCATGCCGAGCACGGTGATCGGGCAGCCGGGCGGCATCTTATCATGGGGAAAGCCCTCCCACTGGCCGGCCTTGATGCCGTTGCGGAGCAGATTGGCATCGGGATCGGAAAGGTCTCTTGCCTCTTCGAGATCCGTGAGGCCATCGAGCACCTTGGCACGGACGGCCGCGAGGCCGCGTTGTTCTTTCAGTTTCCTGGTCATTGTCCGCCCGCATCTAGGAATGTGAACCGCCGCGCCGCCTCGCCAGCGCGGCGGGCATGGTCAAGCTGCCGGCCGCTGCGTCTCGAAGAGACGTTGGCGCAACAGATAGCCTTCGAGGCCCCAGATCTTCTGCCGCGCGTTCTCGCGGGCGATCTTGCGGCCGATCTCCTGGTCGAAGTTTGCCGGGCTGGCCGCGGCACTCTCGCCGGTGACGCAGTAGCCGTTAGCGAGCACCAGGCAGCAGACTGTAAGAGTGGTGCCGGGAAACACGTGGTAGTTTTCGGCCATGATCGTGCTGTCGATCAGCGCCGGCGTCAGCCGCGGCGCGTTGAGCCCCTTGTCCTGAATTTCCCGCTCTATCGCGTCTTCATCTTTCATGCTCTTCTCCTCGTGTTGGGGCCGGCGGGATTGCCGACCTGGTTGGTCAGAACGGCAGATCGTCGTCGGGGTCGAGAAATGCCGTCGATTGGAAACCGGCGGCGTTGCGATGTCCGCCCCCGCCGAATTGCTTGGCTATGGTGGAGACGTCGAGACGATTATCTTCGGAACGGAGCGACCACTGCAGTTGCCC
The DNA here is from genome assembly GCF_036245905.1 of Sinorhizobium sp. KGO-5. Lineage (NCBI taxonomy): Bacteria > Pseudomonadati > Pseudomonadota > Alphaproteobacteria > Hyphomicrobiales > Rhizobiaceae > Sinorhizobium > Sinorhizobium sp. KGO-5. The sequence continues at coordinate 1,818,856 of NZ_BDIZ01000001.1, read as the reverse complement.
GTCACCGCGACGAAACCAGCAGGCGGCGAATGGTGCATCAGGATGCTCTGCAAGAAGCTCGTGCGCGGTGTCGCTGGCATAGTGGTAGGGAGCGTTGACCACCGGCACCAAATGCCCGGCGATCTCCTGCATGTATGCTTCCCTGAGCAGCTTCCGAATGTTCGCCTGGTGCGCGCGCAGGACAATCTTTCCTTCGGCGATCAGCTGCTGCGGATCCTTCGCGAAGCCATCCCATACCTCGAACTGCATCGGATAAGTCCGAAGGGCAGCTGAGAACCACCTGGTATCTTCCCCATGATTGAAGCGCCAGAGATCCCGGTCCTGAATATAAGAGAGCATCGCTGGCGGCAGGCAGTCGCGATCCATGCCGTTCTCAAACCGCCAGGCCATGACGGCGCCGGACTGATCCATGTCGAACCACGCCGCTATTTCCGGCGTGTTCTGGGTCCAGTTGATCTTGAAGGCCATGTCGAGGCTCTGCATGGTGCCATCGAACGGCGGCAGCCTCTCAAGATCCGCTTGGGCTGTTTTATGGTGGTCGATGATCACCATGCTGCGCGACTTGGAGGAGTGGCGCCAGATCCACTCTATGGGAGGCGCGAAGTCAACGAACAACACGTCGGCGCCGGCGACGTCGGGAAGAGGCTTGCCGTGAAACGCCGGAACGAACCGGCAATCGGGCCAGCGCTTCCAGATCGCCCATGCGGCGCCGAAACCATCGTCGCAGTTGCCGTGGTAGATGCAGAGGTTTGGTTTCCAACCCACCATCAGCCCTGCCCTCCAAACGTGTCGAGCGTGTCGTCGACCAGCCCCATCGTGGTTTCGTCGATCGGGATCGGCGTGCGCTCGACCGGCACCGCCGCTTCCGCAGCCAGGCGCGCAACTTCGGCCCTCTCGAAGGCCTCGATCCCAGTCAGCACGTCAATGAAGGTCACGACGATCAGCGTTTCGACGTCGGAAAGCTCGGGATCGTCGATCAGCTTGAGGATCTTCAGCTGCTGGCCGCACACCGCCGGCGTGGCGCGTTCCTTGCCGATGCGGCGCACCAGCTCGGCGACCGCGTTTGTGGCCTTCGAGTTCTCGGCGCCCGCAAGGATCGCCAGCCGGGCCAGCTTTTCCTGGTCGAACTCCCAGAACTCGGTCAGATAATAGATGACGGAGGCGCAGGCCTCCTCGGCCGCCACGACAATGCCGTCGATCGGCGACAGCATCGGATCGTCTACGTGGTTCGTTTCACCGCCAGCTCCCGCCAGCGCTGCAGGATCGAGCGTCGCGCCGCCAATTTCGGAAGCGGCGCCGGCCTCGATCGCAACATCCCCGTCGGACCCAGCCGCATCGCTGGCGCCGAGTTCGAAGTGAGCGGTGTCGGCGGCGGATAGCCGTTCGCCAGGCGCATCTGCAGGAACATCCGTCGTACCCGTTGCGCCAGCTGCATCGGATAGCCCATCGGCGCTTTCGGTCGCCGGATCCGTGTCGGAGCTTTCCCCATCGCCTACGCCTCCAGAATGCCCAGCGGAATTGTCAGCCGCCGCAGCATCCGGTGCTGACGCGTGTTCATCCCCTGCCGCTGCAGCGGTATCACCACTACCGAGTGCCAATGCCGTTTCAGTTTCCGGTGCCATTGCTGCCGGCGGAACCGCCGTGCTGACAGTCTGCGGCTGGTTGTCTGCTGGATTTTCCGCATTTCCCTTGCCTTTCTTTGACATGCTCATGCCTCCTCTTCTGCCGCCGGCACCATGCCGAGGGCCTGCAGGTACGTGTCGAGAAGCGCCTCCTCTTCCATGCGCTGGTCATGGTCCTGGCGACGGATCGCGATCACCTTTTTCAGGATCTTGGTGTCGAACCCCATGGATTTGGCCTCGCCGTAGACGTCCTTGCGATCGTCGTTCAGCGCCTTGGCCTCTTCGTCCAGGCGCTCGATGCGTTCGACGAAGGCGCGCAGCTGGTCACGGGCAACGCCGTGCGCGTCGGATCCGCTGTTGCTGGGATAGGTCATGGGCGTGGATCCAGCTCTACGGCTTCGAATAGGCGGTCGAAGATGCCGGCGGGCACACGGCAAAAGTCGCCGTCCTGGCGCGTCGTGATCCAGTCACCCATCGCGAGTTCGACGTTGCAAAGAACGTCCGTGCCGGCGACGACGAGGTGCGGATAATTGCCCTCGCCGACTGTCACCTGGCGCCTCGTAAATTCGGCGATCGCCGAGGCGCGCCCTTCGCCGCCCGTCCATTGCAGAGCGGTGATTTCCTCCGGGCGGCGCCGAAAGACCATTGGACCGTTGGTGGTCACTTCAAACCTCCTGTATCAAATCGTTGAAATCCTTGCCGACATGGCTCTCGATGATCGTCATCGGCTTGCCGGCCTTCGACAGTGCTTCCCACACCTGGTCGAATTGCTTGATCGCGGTCGCCTTCTCCCAATCGTTGTCGCGGGAGATCAGCACGGCCGAAATGCAGGGAAGGTCGACCGGCGCCGAGCCCATGGCGGAAAGGCTGCCGGCCGCCCAGACGCGGGCTTCCGGGCAGGCTTGCGCCAGCGAAAGCCCGTCCTCGATGCCCTCGCAGAGGATCAATGGGTACGGCCTGGTCGCGGTCTCCGGCGGCTCGCCTTCCGGGCCGTGGGAGACCCGGATCATGGCGCCGCGCGCCTCGCCGAACATGATCTTGGCGTTCTCGCCTTGGCTCACGGGCAGTTTCTGAGGCCCGAGCGGCGAAAGAAACGTCATGTGCACCGCCGCCACCTGGCCTGTCGGCAACCGCATGGCCGAAAGCACGGCCGGAAACTTAGGCCCCGCCTGCATTTTGATCCGCCGGCCGTTCTCGTGGCGGAACTGCGCCCGCGGCCAGAATTCCTGCCCGGCGGAGAAACGAAATGTCGCAAGGTCCCGGTTCTCGATGCCTTCGAGCGGGCAGTGACGTGCCGCGAAATAGCGGCGGGCATGGGTTTCCGCCGTCGAGGCCGAGCCGTCCTGATAGCCGGTGAGCCAGATCTTCTCGGCGTCCTGCATGCGTTTAAGCCGACGCTGCTCTGCGCTTTCATCGGCTCGCTTGCGCTCTGCCTTGGCGCGCTCGGCAAGCTCGCGCCGCTGCGCCGGCGACATGTTGCGCATGCCGAGGAAATCGCGGGCCCAGTCGAGCGCTTCCTTGAAGTCGCAACGGTTGACGTATTCGATCAGGCCGATGACATCGCCCTTTTCGCCCGTGCGCCAATCGACCCAGGCGCCGACGTCGCGATTGAGCGGCACCTTGAATTCCGGACTTTGGGAATAGTCGCCGGTTACCGGATTGTGCGCTACCCATAGCCGCCCCTGTCTGCGGCCATCAGGCAACAGCTTGGCGCAAAGGCTCTCTATCCGGCGCTTCAACTCTTCCTTAATCAGGGCTGTGTCGTTGTCGCGTGCCGAATTCATCCCTCGAAAGCCCCCTCGACGGCAGTAATGATCGCTTCGATCTCGGGATCGTTCTGCCGATCGTCCTCGACCTGTTTCATCGTGATGGAGACGTTCGCCTTGCTCATGCTGGCGGCCCGGGCGAGATCGGCCTGGTCGACATGCAGATATTGATTGGCGATGTAGAGCGCGATCCGTCGCAGACGGGCAGCGCGAAGCCACTGCGGATCCGCTGTCGCTCTCCGGGAGGGCTCGGCGTCAAGAATGAAGGACGGCTTGACGCCGGCCGCCAGAGCCACGAACGATACGGCGATCCGATATTGTGCCGCCGACCGGCTCTCCCACGGGCGCTTGCCGTCGGTCGCCTTTTCCTTTTCCACCATCCGCCGCTGACGCTTCAGCTCGGAAACCGCGAGCTTGATGCGCGCCGTCGTCTTGCTGGTCAGCGGCTTTCGGCCGGTGCGGATCAGATAGAGATATCGGGGGGCCATCTGCGCAGCCCGCAAAACTTCATCTTCGGATAACCCGGCGGCTTTGATGGCCGCGTCAATATCGGCAATACAATTCATTATCAGCCCACTTGAGTGGCCGAACGCGGTACAAATCGGCAGAAGAGAAAACATTGCTACGGCAGCGCGTGCCCAGGCGTGCCGCTTGCGCGGAGAGAGACGATTGGAAATGCGTTGTGCTCGTTGCCATCGAGCAAGCGACCGGCCTCCTTCACCCCGGCGCGGATCATGTATGGGCCGTTTGCATCGGACGTCAGCCGATGCGAGCCCCATTGCTTGAAATGGAAAGGAACGCCGGCAGCGGCGGCCTGGTCGCGCAAGCTCCGGAACCAGTCCGGATGCGGCTCTCGCGCCCTATGGCCTGGCTGGTCGGTCTCGCCGCCGGCAATGACCCAGTCGGGCATGACGGTCGGAGGGATCACGACAAGGCCGAGAAGTGGCTCAAACGAACCGAACGTGAAGAGCGGCCGCAGTTCGATTTTCGCGACTTCCAGAGCCAGCAGATTGATATCCGCCCGCTTCTGATCCTCGACCGAAGTGCCGATCGCCGCATTTTCCGGCAGACCGCCGGCGGCATCAGCCAGTTTGACGATGTTTTGCGGGCGCTTAGTGAGCAGGAGATAGACCAGATTTGAAGTTCGGCGCATGACGTCGAAGGCATCCGCGCGCCACTGTGCTGGCACCTGGTTGTCGAAGATGTCGGCGAGGCTTGCGCAGAAGACGAACGGACGATCGCCGTCGACTTCGGCGCGCCGCTGCCAGCGCAACGGCTCATTCCAGTTGTGGGGGCTTGTCCGGACGCGCTCCCCGTGCGGTCCCCACTGCACCTTGGCATAGCGCTTGTCCATAAGCGCCTCAGCATAGCAGCCGTCGCAGGCGGGAGAGACTTTCGTGCAGCCCATCCAGGGGTTCCAGGTGTGACGGGTCCAAGAGATGGCGGAGTTTTCAGCCATGATCTTCCTCGTCTTCCGCGCCGCGCGCTGCATCCAGCCCCTCACGGAGATCGAGGACGGTCAGATCATCGTCGACGTTCTCCAGGAACCGGACGATGAGGCGGCGAACACGCGCCACCTGTGCATCGCTGGCGGTCCGCCGCTCGAAGCTGCCGCATGACAGTTCCGAACCGGCGGCGACCTCCAAAGCCTCGACGAGGGCGCTCACTTCCGCACCTCCCCGTGATCGTCGAACTTCTCCGGGAAGATCGACTGCATGATTTTTTTCGTCGCTGCCTGCAGGCGCGAATTCTTATGAAGACCGGCGTAAATCGTCCGTTCCGGAATGCCGGCAATGCGGGCAAGCTCAGAGCGCTGCATCCCCCGCTCTTCACGCCAGTTGTCGATAACTTTCCAGGTAAGAGGCATGGGCGATTCCCTTTTCACTTAATTCATGAAAAGAGTGATTTGCGTGATTTCGTCAAGTGAAGGTTGCGCGATTTTTTAGTGAACGGCCTCACCTTAGTTTTGCGTTGTGGAAAACGGTCGTAGACAGCAGCTGCAGTGGTTCAACTTCGTCCTTGAAGCCAAGGGATGGAGAGTGGCGGAGCTTGCGCGTCGCACGAAGACCAATCCCTCGACCTTCGCGAAATTTCGCAATGACCCCGACAACAAGGCGATGCTCGAAGACGCGACGATCGCGCGCATCGAGGAGGCGACGGGGATCAAGGCCTATGAGCATTCCGTATCGGGAAAGCCTCGGGGCCTGGCCGAGCAGGAAAGCTCCCGCTACGACGCCGAGCCAATGCAAACGATCGACGGCGCAGTCCAGGCGCTGAAGGCCGGGCGGAACGGCGTTGAACCATGGGTCCTGCGATCACGGTGCCTTGAGCACGTCGGCTATTTGCCGGGCGATGTCATGATGGTTGACCTAAATGCCCGGCCTGACGTAGGGGACGTCGTCTGCGCGCAGGTTTATGACCGCACGGGACGCGCCGAAACCGTCTTTCGGATCTTCGAGGATCCTTTCCTGGTCGCCGCGACCATGGACCCGAACCTGATGAAGCCCCTCCTGATCGACAACGACCGCGTGATCGTCAGCGGCGTCGTCGTCGCTTCATTCCGCGAGCGCCGCGCCGCCTGATCAATTTGCGACAGGGTGCACTGAATTCAGGAACGTTTCCGGGCTACTTCACCACATTGAATTGAGGAACGTTCCCGGCGGTTCGGCAGCACTGAACTCGGGAACGTTCCTTAACCTGTTGCTAACACTGAACTAGGAAACGTTTCTTTTTTGCTGTTATCCCCAGCTTTGAAGCCACTGGTTGCCCGCAGCTTCACTAATACACAGTCACCGATTTCACTCTTTTCATGAATTAAAGATTGCGAAATCACTTTTTCAGTGACATTTTCATCAGCGCAGTGATTTGGGCTGATGGAGACGCGAAGCATGATTTCAGCAATGAAGGAACTAGACCCGACGATGGCGCAGCGCGAAGTCGCCGCCATCATCGGCTGGACGCCGGAGACCTTCTCCCGGCACAAAAAGCGGCTGATCGCTTTCGAAGGTTTTCCGGCGCCGCTGCCCTCCGGCCTTTACTGGCGAGCATCGGTCATGCGTTGGCTCGAAACCTACGGCGACAAGAAGGCCGCCGCGACCGCGTCTGCACTGGGTAAAAGTATCGCGTCCATCCGTGTGCATGACGATCGCCAGGCGCTCATCGCCAAGTATGTCGGGAGCAACGCGGCATGAGCATCAATATTGCCTGCCGCTGCGGCCAGCACCGCATGGACTTCGCCGCCTACTTGCTGATGTCCGCGGTCGCACGAAACGCCTTCCGGACCGAAATCGAGACCTGCCGTGGCTGCGACAACGATCGTAAGGTACAGCCAGCGGAGGCGCGCGTATGAGCACGCCCCTCTCCGAAAACCCGGCAGTGTTGAACCCGCGCAAGACGCTGTCCCAGGCGGAGCAGAACGCGCTCGGCGCGATCAACTTCTTCAAGCACCAGGCGCCCGAGGCCGGCGGCTGGCGCATCGGCAACAAGCGTGTTCACGTGCGCACCATCGCCGCACTGCAGCGCCATGAACTGGTGAAGGTCAGCAACGGCGGGCCGTCTCGCATCGCGCTTACGCAGGCGGGCATGGTCGCAGCCGAGCGGCTGAAGGATGGCGGGCGATGACTGCCGTCGAAGATCCGCGCGCCCTCCTGCGCACACTCGAGGAACAGGCGGAGAGCCAGGACGAGATCATGCGCCGCCTGGTCGACCATCTGCGCGACTTGGTCGAGGCGCGCGAAGCGCTGGAAAGCCTCACCCGCCGTCACGCGGTCATGCATGCCGCGCGCACCGCCTTCATCGTCGAGGCTGCCGTACTGCTGATCGAGCAAGAGACAGGGGCCGATATCCTGTCGCTCTGCAGCCACCGACGGCCGCAACTGAGGCTCGTGCAATGACGGACGCGATGCTGATCCTCGTCATGCCCTTCGCCGTTCTCGGCGGCCAGGCTCTTGGCTTTGCCTTCGTTTACCTCGCCGTCCAGCTCGACACGGCGTCGCGTGCACGCGGCCCGTCGAGGGTCGCCCCGCCAGCCGCCTAGTGGGGCTACCACCCTTCCCTGCCCTGACCGCGCCCCAGTTCGCCCAGCGGTCAGATCTGAACCCGGCGGTCTTTGTTTCGCGTGGCCGCCGGGTTCTTCTTTTGTCAAACGCGTATGGAGCACGCGCACATGAGTAGCAGTCACAAGATCAAGCACGTCGCCTGGCGCGACGGCCGCCCGCGCTTCGAGCCGTCGCCGACGCTCAGGAAGCTCGGCTACAAGGGCGAGGACCTGAAGGTCGACGGCCGCTGGATGACGGCCGGAGAGGCGCTGGACTGGTCGAACGCTTTCGCAAAGCAGCTCGCCGGAGAGAAGCGCAAGGCCCGCATGAAGACAACCGGCCGGCACGAGCCGACGCCGGTCCCGGCTGCGCCGGCGCTGAAGCACACCTATCCCGTCAGCCAGCTTTTCGAGGACTGGCTGAACGTCAAGATCAACCCGGAGATCGCCGATCGCGCGCCGAGGACGGTCGACGACTACCGGCAGAAGTCGAAGGTTTTCGAGAACCACCTGCCCGACGTCTGGACGGCCGAGGCCGAAGCGCTGACGAAGCCTATCTGCAAGGGTCTTTACAACACGCTCCGCCAGAAGGCGGGCATCGCAACGGCCGTCGGCGCCATGCGCATTCTCGGCATCGCCCTGCAATGGGCGATGGATCTCGGCAAATTTCCGGAAATGCACATCAACCCGGCGCACAAGCTCAAGATGAAGACGCCGCCGCCGCGGATCCGCTTCGCCACCAAGCAGGAAATGACGGTCCTGGTGGAGACCGCCGACGCTATGGGCGCCCACGAGATGGGCGACATGTTCACCCTCGCCGTCTGGTCGGGCCAGCGCCAGGGCGACCGGCTCGAATTCCAGCACGCCGGCCGCGAAGCAGGGCGCCTCATATTCCGCCAGGGAAAGACGAAGGTGATCGTGTCGATACCGGAGGCCCCGGAACTCAAGAAACGCTTCACAGCGGCCCAGAAACGCCGCCAGACGGCCGAAGTAATCTCTCCCTATGTCATCCTCAACGAAGAGGACTGGAAGCCTTTCAAGGCCGACCGCTATCGCCGCCGCTACGAAGACATTCGCCGGGCGGCCGCCAAGCAGCTGCCGAGCCTGAAGACGCTCCGCGACCAGGACTTCCGCGACACCGCGGTCACCTGGTTGGCGATGGCCGACTGCACCATCCCGCAGATCTGCTCGATCACCGGCCACAGCTTCAAGACAGCGAACGACATCCTGAAACACTACCTCGCGCTGAACCCGGAGCTCGCCGACAGCGCGATCGCCAAGCTCATCATCTGGTACGACAAGGAGGAAACGAAGTGAGCACCCTGATGCAGCGTGAGAAGAACACGCCGGCACTTTTATGCCTGGGCAACTTTGCCGACGAAACGGAAGTCGTTGTGCTGCACGATCCAGAGCACGGCGATGTGACGGGCATCGACATGACCGTTGCCGATCTTCGAGCCCTTCTCACCTCCCGTTCAGCGGTGGATGAGAGAGGCCGGGGGAGGGAATGGCAGCAGTTCCTTGGCGAGCTTGAGACATGGTGTTGCGAGCTTCCCGACCGCACGTCACCGGCAGATGCGCCGGAAATGATGCTCTTCGATCGCGAAGAACTTCACATGATGGCCGAGAAGGTTCGGGACTTCGTCACCACCGCCCTGGTCGATCGGCTGGTGCAGATGGCCGAAGAGCGCGGCTTTCTTGCCGCCGAGGATATCCAAGAGGTCCGGTGATGGTCGCCTATTCTTTCAAGAAGTTCTTCGTCCCGCAGATCGTCGCCTGCATCAAACGGCAAACCGTCCGCGCCGATCGGCAACGACACGCGCAGCCAGGCGAACCGGTCCAGCTCTATCAGGGCATGCGCACGAAGCATTGTCAGAAGATCCTGGCCGACGACCCGACCTGCACCGCCTGCGAACACATCGTCATCGAGAGGACGCCCGGCGCGATCCTCTGGATCGAGATCAACGGCTGCACCTTGAAGGGCGACGAGGTCGAGCAATTCGCCCGCGACGACGGCTTCGCGCCCGAGCACATCACGCCGCTCGCCCCTCACCTCGACAGCCACCAAGCCATGACGAACATGGCGATGTTCTGGGATCTAACGCACGACCGGCGCGGCGCTTTCGAGGGACGCCTGATACGCTGGCAGGAGGAGGGCAAGCAATGATCAACGTCACGATAGAAGACGAGCTGGCCGGCCATGTCGAGAAGTTCCCAGGAAACCCGCCGGCAGAGCGCTGGATGGCATACCGTCCGCGCGAGGCAGGAGACGTCGGGACTTACCCGGCGCGCCGGCGCGGCTTCCGGACGAGAAAGGCTGCGGTCGATTGGCTGCTCGAAAACGTGCGCTACGCGTCCTACAAAGCCACGTCGGAAAGGTGGGACGCTATTTCGGAAGAACGGAAAGCCCAAATGAGCTTGGACCGGGCGCTGCATCTCCTGGCACGCGTGCACACCCGGGACGACGATCAGATCGGTTTTGTCGTGGTCGCAGGCGCCACTGCCGAGGCGTGGGGAAACGGCGTCAGCCAGGTCGAATACATCGAAGCCTGGCGCACCGTGCGGAAGCACCTGCACCTGCCGACCGAACCGCCGTCCGACATGTCCGACGAAAGAGCGTCGGAAAAGGAGGACAAAGCGAAGAATTGATGCCCCTTGACAGAAACGGCTGCCAAGCACACCCTATATATGCTTCGCGCAAACGGCGAAGCCCGGGTTGGAAGCCGGTTCTGTCTAGGGCGTCCCGACGCGCCGTGCCTTCACAGGCGCGTTTTTCTATGGTCGGGCGTGATGGGAGGGCTTTGCCCTGCCGTGCCCCTAGCGCGGTCTTCCAACCCGTTACTGCCCGGCCACCAGATTGGAAGCTGGTGTTCGGGTTCCTCGAAGCTAGGGAACCCTATTATGAGCGCATTCAACCGCCCACTTGAACAATTAGAAGACACTATCCTCGATCTTCGCGCCCTGATGAAGCTGGCGCTTTTCACCAGCGAGCACGCCGAGCCGGAAGAATTCGGCAAGCTGCGGGAAACTCTCAACACCACGTTCTACCTAATGCTGGAAAAGCTCGACAAGATCGACGGCCAGCACTCCGCCATGTGGACAATCGAGACTGCTGTAAACCGCCAGGCGGAGACACTGCAATGACCACTAAGTTAACGAGGCATCTCGTATGGAGAGACGGGCGCCCTCGCTGGGAACCAAGCCCAACCGCGCGATCATTGGGCTTCAAAGGCCGCGACCTGAAGGACGAGGAGGGAAACTGGCTCCCTTTGGCGGAGGCGACAGCGGCGGCCGAGGAGGTCAACCGCAAGGTCGACGAACTCCGCGCGGAAGTGCGGCGGCGCATCACAGCGCCGCCCGAGGACCCAACACTCGAAGCACTGCCAAAGCGAATAGACGAGATCGTCCGCACCCGAGAGGCACGCCGCTGGAAACGCATAGCATCATCGGATGCGCCATCGCTTCACAAAGCCGGGTACATCTACTTCCTATGGGCCGGAGACGCAGTGAAGATCGGTTTTTCCGTCAATCCCCTGCGACGGCTCACCGGCCTCGAAACTGGCGTGTCTGCGCCGATCGCCCGCATTGCAATTGTGCCTGGCACGCTCGCAGCGGAGCGACGTCTGCATAATCGCTTTCACAAGCAGCGCAGTCACGGAGAGTGGTTTCGCGCTACGAAGGAACTCAATCGCATCCTGATGGATATGATCGAGCAAGGAACCGCCAATATCCCCTAAATCCGGGCATCCGACCTGTCAGACATTTTCGAGGTCGGATGTCTGAAAATGTCTGATGGCTTCCGACATTCACATGTGTAAGCGCTTGAAAAATGGTGCCCCCACCAGGACTCGAACCCGGGACCTACTGATTACAAATCAGCCGCTCTACCAACTGAGCTATAAGGGCATATTAGGGCTGGGAGTTACCATATTCTCTCCCGGTGTAAAGCAAAAATGCGGCTTCTCCCAATTTTTCGGATGCGTTCGTGCCGAGGCCGTGCCAGAAAAAGCGACCGTGGCGTCTATAGCGCCGCACGCCTAAATTGACGCGAAAACAAGCGGAAGCGCCCCTGCCCCCGCAATGACAGACGGACTGAGTTCATGGCCCGCAAGTTCAACTCCCTCGCCTTCATCGCATCGCCGGCAGAGGAAGCACAGAAGGCGGCCAAGGATCTCCGGGCCCTCTACGGAGATCATGATGCGGACAAGGCCGAAGTGATCGTCGCGCTCGGCGGCGACGGCTTCATGCTGCACACGCTCCACAGGACGATGAATACCGGCAAGCTCGTCTACGGGATGAACCGCGGCTCGGTCGGGTTCCTGATGAACCGCTACAGCACCGAGAACCTGCATCAGCGCATCGCCAATGCGGACGAAAATGCATTTCATCCGCTCGAGATGCGCACCACGGACGTCAACGGCGACAAGTTCACCGCGCTTGCCATCAACGAGGTCTACCTTTTCCGCCAGTCCTATCAGGCCGCAAAGTTGAAGGTCATCGTAGACGGAAAGACGCGGCTCGACGAACTGACCTGCGACGGGCTGCTTCTGGCGACACCTGCGGGCTCCACCGCCTATAATCTTTCTGCGCACGGGCCGATCCTGCCGTTGGAAGCGCCGCTCCTGGCGTTGACGCCCGTCAGCCCTTTCCGGCCGCGGCGCTGGCGCGGGGCGCTGTTGCCGAATCACGTGACGGTGGACATCGAAATCCTCGAGGCCGACAAGCGCCCGGTCAACGCCGTGGCAGACCACCAGGAAGTCAAGTCCGTCGTGCATGTCCGCATCGCCGAATCGGAGAAGCTCACGGCGCGGATCCTTTCGGATCCGGATCATTCCTGGTCCGATCGCATTCTCGCCGAGCAGTTTTCCAATTGAAATCACACGTTGCAAGGCCGATATGGTATGATCACGGGCGGTAGCGTGCCTCGCGGTCCCGGCGTTCGGTTGCGAAGGATATCCACAATGCACAAGGCCCTGCTGATAGCGCTCTGCCTGACCCTGCCCTCAAGCGCGCTTTTCGCTCAGGACAATGGCCTCCTGCCCCCGAACATCATCTTCGTGACGAGCACGGGCTTTTGGGAGGAGAGCGGCGGCGCGCCGCAGCCGGAGGAAAGCAGGGATGGCGACAAGAGTGCGAAGACTGCGGCGCCCGGTGGGCGGCGCGGCTATTATAAACTGATTGCCGTTCGACAGGAGGACGGCACCGCGCAGGTCCATCTGCAGCAGATCGCCTCCACTCCGACCGGTCCCGAGGTGGTTTCCTCCGCGGAACTGGAGGAATTCACGGCGCTGAAACCCTATGTCACCGATATTCGCCCCGAAACCTCGACAGGGATCACGCCTCAGCCGGGAATGTTCGCGACGGTTTATCTGAAGACCGAAGCGGGCGCGACCGAGCCCGAGTCCTGGACGGTCCTCATAGACGAGCTCGGCGACATCAAGATCGAGCGCGCGACGAATTGAGGGTCACCGAACTTCGCCCCTCATCCGCCTGCCGGCACCTTTATAACTTGTCATTAGCCAAATCCGCCATGCTTGTGGATGCGGTGGCGAAGGGGACTAGGGCCTGCCGCGAGCCCCCTTCGCCCCGCTTGCGGGGGAGAAGGTGGCCGGCAGGCCGGATGAGGGGCGGCTTTCAGCGCAGACCGCACACCGCCCATCCCGAAAGGAATTTCCCCTCGCCCCCTCAATACCGGGGCAACGGCAATCAGCTCAGGTCGTCGACGGCCGCATCCGCGCCACCGCTGACGCGATGTGCAAGGGCTGCCTCCATGAACTCGTTCAGTTCACCGTCGAGCACGTCGCCCGGGCTGGTGCTTTCGACACCCGTCCTCAAATCCTTGACCAACTGATAGGGCTGAAGGACGTAGGAGCGGATCTGGTGACCCCAGCCTATATCGGTCTTCGACGCCGCCTCGACGTTGGCGGCCTCCTCGCGCTTCTTCAGTTCAGCCTCGTAGAGCCGCGCGCGAAGCATGTCCCATGCCTTGGCGCGGTTCTTGTGCTGCGAGCGTTCCTGCTGGCACTGCACCACGATGCCGCTCGGTATATGGGTGATGCGCACGGCCGAATCGGTCGTATTGACGTGCTGACCGCCGGCGCCCGAGGAGCGGTACGTATCGATCCGGCAATCGCTTTCGTTGATGTCGATCTGGATCGATTCGTCCACGACGGGATAGACCCAGATGGACGAAAAGGACGTATGGCGGCGAGCGTTGCTGTCATAGGGAGAAATCCGGACGAGGCGATGCACGCCCGATTCCGTCTTCAGCCAGCCATAGGCATTATGCCCCTTGACGAGAAGCGTAGCGGATTTGATGCCTGCTTCTTCCCCGTCCTGGATTTCCATGAGCTCGACCTTGTAGCCCTGGCGTTCGGCCCATCGCGTATACATGCGAAGCAGCATGTTCGCCCAGTCCTGGCTTTCCGTGCCGCCGGCGCCCGAATGGACTTCGAGATAAGTGTCGTTCTGGTCGGCCTCGCCCGAAAGCATGGCCTCGACCTGCTTCTTCGCCGCCTCGCCACGCAATTGGCGAAGCGCTTCCTCGGCCTCGGATACGATCGCCGAATCGCCCTCCTCTTCACCGAGTTCGATGAGCTCGATGTTGTCGTTGAGCTGCTGCTCGAAGCGGCGCAGGCCATTGATGCCATCGTCGAGCTGCTGGCGCTCGCGCATCAGTTTCTGCGCCTCGGCCGCATCGTTCCAGAGCGACGGATCTTCCGCCTTGTTGTTCAACCAGTCCAGTCGTCTTACCGCCTGATCCCAGTCAAAGATGCCTCCTCAGCAGGCTTATGGCCTGCTTGATTTCGTCGACGATGTTCTCGATTTCGCTGCGCATGATCCTGCTTCTTCAGGTGACTTTTCCAACGTGACGGTCAAATAGCGGTGCCCGCCGCCGATGTAAAGGCGACGGGCACCGCGTGCGATGGAAAGGATCAGAACAGTCCGTTGGAGCCGGAGGTTACCGCCTGGTTGGCCTGCGGAGAGGTTCTCAATATTTCTTCCGGCGGCGCATATTCGTCGAGGTCGCCGATGACCGAGAAGGTGTCCGCAGGGCCGGTGCCCGGCTTGAAGGCTTCGATGATCGTGTCCGGCTCGCCCTCGACGGCCGCCATGCCGGTCTTGCGGTTGACGGGAATAAGGCTCATGCCTTCCGGCACCACGAACTTGCCGGGACGGGTACCCTCCACCGCCTTCTGCATGAAGGCGTTGAAGATCGGCGCCGACAGGCCGCCGCCGGTCGACCCGCGCCCGAGCGGTGCCGGGTCGTCGAAGCCGAGATAGAGCCCCGCGACGAGGTCGGGAGTGTAACCCACGAACCAGGCGTCCTTCTCGTCATTGGTCGTGCCGGTCTTGCCTGCGACAGGGCGATCGAGCTTGATCTTGCCTGCCGCGGTCCCCCGCGCGACTACGCCTTCCATCATGGAGGTGATCTGATAGGAGGTCATCGGGTCGAGGACCTGCTCGCGATTGTCGATCAGCACCGGCTCTTCCTGAGCTTCCCAATGGTCGGCATTGCAATTCTCGCAGGCCCGGTCCTCGTGGCGGAAGATGGTCTTGCCGTAACGGTCCTGGATCCGGTCGATCAGCGACGGCTTGATCTGCTTGCCGCCATTGGCGATGACGGCATAGGCGGACACGAGACGCAGCACCGTCGTTTCGCCGGAACCGAGGGACATCGCAAGAAGCGGCGCCATCTTGTCGTAGATCCCGAAACGTTCGGCATATTCGGCGACGATGTTCATGCCCAGGTCGTTGGCAAGCCGGACCGTCATCAGGTTGCGCGATTTTTCGATGCCGAGGCGAAGCGTCGACGGTCCGGCAGAGCCGCCGCCGTAGTTTTCGGGCCGCCAGACCTGACCGCCCGCGACGATCTCGATAGGCGCATCCAGAATGACCGATGCCGGCGTATAGCCGTTGTCGAGGGCGGCCGCGTAGACGAAGGGCTTGAAGGCGGAACCGGGCTGGCGCATCGCCTGAGTCGCGCGGTTGAACTCGGACTGTCCGTAGGAAAACCCGCCGACCATCGCCAGCACGCGGCCGGTATGCGGGTCCATCGCGACCAATCCGCCCTGAACCTTCGGCGGCTGGCGCAGCCGATATTCGCCGGCCTCTTGCAACGGCTCGACATAGACGACGTCGCCCGGCCCGAAGACCCCCTCCGGCGACTTGGCGTTCTTGCGCTTTCCGCCCGCGGAGCGATAGGCCCACTGCATGTTCTTGGCGGCAATCCGCCCGGTCACCCGTTCAGGCACGATCTTGCCCGAGACTTCCTTTTCCGGCTGGACGCCGATTTCGGCGCCTTGGCTGTCTACAGAGAGCACGACCGCCAGTTTCCATTCCGGCACGTCGCTGAGCATGGGGATCTTGCTCAGCGGCTCGCCCCAGTCGCCGCCGATCTCGATTGTCTTCACCGGACCGTGAAAGCCTCGCCGCTCGTCGTAGTTCAAAAGCCCGTCCTGAAGCGCCTTGCGCGCCGCAATCTGCAGCCGCGGATCCAGCGACGTACGCACGGAAAGCCCGCCCTCGTAAAGGGCCTTGTCACCGTATTTCTGGATGATCTGACGACGCACTTCTTCGGCGAAGAAATCGGACGCGAAGAGGTGCGCGCCGCCGCGCCGCGGCTTGACGCCGAGCGGTTGTTGCTTTGCCTCCTCGCCGTCAGCCTTGGTGACGTATCCATTTTCGACCATCCGATCGATCACCCAGTTGCGGCGCTCGATCGCAGCCTCGACCTCGCGGAACGGGTGATAATTGGCCGGCCCCTTGGGCAGGGCCGCAAGATAGGCGGTCTCGGCAATCGTCAGTTCCGTCACCGACTTGTCGAAATAGGTCAGTGCCGCCCCGGCGATGCCGTAGGAATTCAGCCCGAAGAAAATCTCGTTGAGATAGAGCTCGAGAATGCGGTCCTTGCTGTAGGCCTGTTCGATGCGGAAGGAGAGGATCGCTTCCTTGATCTTGCGATCGAGCGTCTGGTCGGAGCTCAGAAGGAAATTCTTGGCGACCTGCTGGGTGATCGTCGACGCTCCGACCGGGCGCCGACCGGAGCCGAAATTCTGCACATTGACGACGATGGCGCGCGCAAGGCCCGTCACGTCGACACCCGGATGCCGGTAGAAATTCTTGTCTTCCGCCGAGATGAATGCGGCCTTGACGCGATCGGGTATCGCCTGAATGGGCAGATACAGCCGGCGCTCGCGCGCATATTCGGCCATCAGCGCGCCGTTACCCGCATGGAAGCGCGTCGTCACCGGCGGTGCATAATTGGCCAGCACCTCATAGTCGGGCAAGTCCTTGGTGATGCCGCCGAGATAGATCGCGACGGCCGCTGCTGTGCCAAGCAGCAGAAACGCACCAATGCCAAAAAAATATCCAATCAGTCTGATCATCAGTCAGGTACCGGTATCTAATTATCGTCCCATTGCGAGGTCGCCGAGTGCCCGAACGCTCGTTTTCCGCGAAAGGAAGCCGACTTCGCCAAACTCTTCCAAAGAAATCGTCCGGCATTTTCAGTTACACGCGTTTGGGCTCCCTCATATGGCCAGGAACCTGAAGCATCAACACCGTTTCCCACAAATCGGGACGCCCTCCCCCTAAGGGGCCCGGATTGTGAGTAAAATAGGGCTGTTACCGGATTATACAGTGCGCATCCGCTGAAAAGCATATCGCTGTTACCGGCTCGACACAAATCACATCCCCATTCCGTGGCGCCGGGCTGGGACGAGATCAGCGATCCCGGAATGCCCTGCGCATTCAACCGCCGTTTGCAACCGCGGTGTTCCGGTAGCGCTGAACGGCGTCGGCAAGCAGCGCGGATACCTTCTTCCTCCATTCCGCATCGAGCAGTTGCTTCTCATCTTCCTTGTTCGACAGGAAACCGAGCTCGAGCAGCACCGAGGGCACGTCCGGCGCCTGCAGGACCCGGAACCCCGCATGGCGGTGCGGATTGTTGATCAGCTTGATCTGCCCTTCGAACGAGGAAATGACGCTTCGGGCGAGGTTGACCGAGAAAGCCTGCGTTTCGCGGCGGGTGAGATCGATGAGGATATCCGCGACTTCGGCCGGCTCGCTTTCGAGCGGAATCCCGGCAATCTCGTCGGAGAGATTCTCGCGTGCGGCAAGATCGGCTGCGAGGTGGTCGGACGCCTTGTCGGAGATCGTGTAGACCGTGGCGCCCCGAATATCCTTCTGCCGTAATGTGTCGGCGTGAACCGAAATGAACAGGTTGGAGCCTCGCTGGCGTGCAATCTGCACGCGTTGAGGGAGAGAGAGAAATTCGTCGCGTTCCCGCGTCAGAAACGCCTCGATGCCGGGTTCGTGATTGAGCCGTTCCACCAGCTCCTTCGCGAAGGCCAGGGTCACGTGTTTCTCTTCGGTTTTCGTGACGCCACCGATTGCACCGGTATCGATTCCGCCATGGCCGGCATCTATCGCAACCACGAAGACGCCGGCCTTCGGGGGTGGCGCGGCGGCCGGCCGGCCGGTCTTGGCGGAGGGCACCGTGCCTGTCCACTGCTGCTCGGCCAGGAGCTTGTCGAAGCGGTCCTGGCCGATCCTCTCCGCATCGAGCACGAGGCGAAAGCCCTTCCCGTCCTCCACCGGCTTCACTTCCGCATGGGTCACCTCCGTCGGCCCCTTGGCGGAGAGCACAAGCCGCGAGGCCCCTGCCCCCATTCCGCCGTAGCGGATGGCGTCGAACAACCCGCGAGGCTGCAGGCTCTCCGGTTTCAGTCCGAACGACGTTTCCGGCAGATCGACGATGACGCGAAAAGGATTGGCGACGTAGTGGATGGAGAAGGCCGGCTCGCGATCGAACTCGATGACCAAGCGCGTGCGGGCATCGTCGCCGGCAATCCGCGCGGCATAGGCGAGGAGAGGCACCGGCTCGCCGGCGCGCACGCCCGCTACGGGCGACAAGAGAAGCAAAACGGCACCAAAGGCAGCGACGAGCGCGCGCATACCGCGACGACGCCCGATCGCCTCCATGGAACACAGCCTAGTCGCCGAACGCCTCACCTGAAACCCCGCATTCATCCAATCAATGTACCGGCGAAGGTCTCCCCGGCACCCCCTATCCGCCCCTCAACCAATGAACCCTCAGGGTTAACCAAAGCTTGACGCGGAGGCCGTCGCACCGCCCGTCAGCCGGCGCTGTCTTCTCCTGAAGGTCCGGTTACACCCGCGCAAGCGAATCGATCAATATTGTGGCGGCAAAGGCTTTTCCCTTGCCAATGTGACATGGAAAACATAAAAGCGTCACAAGGAGAAAGTGTTGACGGGATAGAATCGTCGGCCGGGCAGCCGGAGCTTTTAGACGAGCTTGGCGCCAGGGAGTGATCGAGCCGGAACAACCGGTTGCAACCGTATCAAGCTTCCGCGGCCGCAGGAATTCATCCGCCGTCGCCGCATTTCCTCCTCCGTATACTGGTTCGCAAATTTCCGGCGGTGGCCGGAGTTCTTGATGGTGAATTTCACCGGATGCCCGCAAGCGGGCGCATTCATCGGGCCTCTTCCAGAGGTCCAGGACATTGGCATTCTTGTTTGGTCTTTGATGTGACTCAGCAGTATCGGTCAGAAGTAGAGCGGCCCCGGGACCCCAGCGTTCCGGCTGCCGTCTGGCTGCTGCACCATCGCCTGCGCCAAACAGGACCTTTCATATCCGGCGCAGCCTCCGACGTCTTCGACAGCCTTCTTGAAAAAGGCACTCTGTCTGTCGTCCCGCCGCGCCGAGGAGCACAGCTTAGATGGCAGAGAAAATGCTTATCGATGCGTCTCACTCAGAGGAGACGCGCGTCGTTGTCGTACGCGGGAACCGCATAGAAGAATTCGATTTCGAATCGGAACATAAGAAGCAGATCCGCGGCAATATCTACCTGGCGAAGGTAACCAGAGTGGAGCCGTCGCTCCAGGCGGCCTTCGTCGATTACGGCGGCAATCGCCACGGGTTTCTGGCCTTCGCCGAAATCCATCCCGACTACTACCAGATCCCCCTCGCCGATCGTCAGGCCCTGTTGAAGGCGGAAGCCGAAGAGGCCCGCCGCGACGATGACGAGCCGAACGACACCGTGGCGGAACAGAAATCCGCGCCGGCCGGCGATACGGTTGCCGAAGTCGTGGCACAGGCCGAAGCCGCCGAGGCAGCCGGAGAAGCCGCCGAGGCCGCCGAGGCCGCTGCGGAGAAGCCGAAGGCCAAGGCCAAGCCGAAGCGTACCCGCCGCGCAAAGCCGAAGGCCGGCGAAGAGCCCGTGGCGCCTGAAGGCGGCCCGTCGGAAGACGGTGAAGGCGACAAGAACGAAATGGCCGCGGTGGTCGATACCGATTCGATCTCCGAGGATATCGACGCGCGTCGTCAGCGTGACGACGACGATGACGACGACAATCACGACGGCGAAAAGGAAATCATCGAATCCGTCGGCGCCGAAGATGCCATGGAAGAGGTGGCGGATCGTCATATCCGCAAGCCGCGCAAGCAATACCGCATTCAGGAAGTGATCAAGCGCCGGCAGATCCTGCTGGTTCAGGTCGCAAAGGAAGAGCGCGGCAACAAGGGTGCGGCACTCACGACCTATCTTTCGCTCGCAGGCCGCTACTCCGTTCTCATGCCGAACACGGCGCGCGGCGGCGGTATTTCGCGCAAGATCACCAACCTGCAGGACCGCAAGCGTCTGAAGGAAATCGCCCGCGGTCTCGACGTGCCGCAGGGAATGGGTGTGATCCTGCGCACCGCCGGGGCCAATCGCACGAAAGTCGAGATCAAGCGCGACTTCGAATACCTCATGCGGCTGTGGGAGAACGTCCGCACGCTGACGCTGAACTCTACTGCCCCCTGCCTCGTCTACGAGGAGGGCAGCCTTATCAAGCGATCGATCCGCGATCTCTACAACAAGGACATCAGCGAGATCGTCGTTTCGGGCGAGGAAGGCTACAAGGAAGCCAAGGGCTTCATGAAGATGCTGATGCCGAGCCACGCAAAGGTCGTGCAGCCCTATCGCGACGTGCATCCGATCTTCTCCCGCTCTGGCATCGAAGCGCAGCTCGATCGCATGCTGCAGCCGCAGGTGACGCTGAAGTCTGGCGGCTACATCATCATCAACCAGACCGAAGCTCTGGTTTCCATCGATGTGAACTCCGGTCGTTCGACGCGCGAACACTCGATCGAGGATACGGCTCTCCAGACGAATCTCGAGGCAGCCGAGGAAGTAGCGCGGCAATTGCGCCTTCGCGACCTTGCCGGCCTGATCGTGATCGACTTCATCGACATGGAAGAGAAGCGGAACAACCGCTCCGTCGAGAAAAAGCTCAAGGATTGCCTGAAGAACGATCGGGCCCGTATCCAGGTCGGCCGCATCTCGCATTTCGGCCTGCTCGAAATGTCTCGCCAGCGCATTCGCGCCTCGGTGCTGGAAAGCACGATGCAGACCTGCCCGCACTGCAACGGCACGGGCCATATCCGTTCGCAATCCTCCGTTGCCCTGCATGTTCTGCGCGGCATCGAGGAACATCTGCTCAAGAACACCACGCACGACATCAGCGTGCGCACGACACCCGATATCGCGCTCTACCTGCTCAATCAGAAGCGCAGCTCGATCACGGACTACGAACAGCGCTTCGGTGTCTCCATCTTCATCGAAGCGGACGCCCATGTCGGTGCGCAGCACTTCGCGATCGATCGCGGTGAACCGGTCGAAAATCCGGTGAGGATCGACCAGATCCTGCAGTTCGAGCCGGAGCCGGAAGACGAAGAAGAGGTCCTCATCGAGGAGGAGACCGACGAAGAGGAAGCGGAAGAGATTGCTGCCGAGCGTCAGGACCAGAAAAAGGGTCAGACCGACGAGCAAGGCGGCCGCAAGCGCAAGCGTCGTCGCCGCCGGCGCGGCAAGGGTACGGGTCAGGGGGCGGACGAAGCCTTCGCTGAGGCCGCCGACGCGGCTGAGGACGAGACCGGCGATGAAGGCGCCGTGGACGATGCCGAGGATGAAGGCCACGCCACGGATGCCCTGAATGGCGATAGCGAGCAGAAGCGCAAGCGTCGCCGCCGCGGCAAGCGTGGCGGCCGCCGCAGTCGTCAGGATGAACTGGCTGAAGCCGAGGGCGAGGCCGGCGTGGCTGCAGAAGCCGGCGAAGCGGCCGGTGACGACGCAGAGGCGGAAGTCCTCCCAGCCGCGGCAGCCGAGGAGACGTCGCCGGATATCGCGGCAGCCGCTGCCGTCGAGGCAGCAGCGGAGGAGCCGAAACCGGCAAAACCCCGGCGCAGCCGCAAGAAAGCAGTCAAGGCCGAGGAGCCGGCCGAGAGTGTCGACGAAGGAGCCGAGAAGGCCGTCGAGTCCCAACCCGAAACACCCGAAGCCGCCCCTGAGGCGGTGGAGGAAGCTGTTGCCGATCTGGAAGGCGCAAAGCCTGCGCGCGCAAACCGGGATCTGTCGGCGATCGCTACCGAGCCGGTCGTGACGTCCAGCAAAAGCGAGGGCGAAGAGGAGCCGGCAAAACCCAAAAAGGGCGGCTGGTGGCAGCGCCGCGGTTTCTTCTAAGAAGCAAAGAAATAGCCCGGAGCGATCCGGGCTTTTTCATGGCCGGGACGCGTGGCGGCTCAGGTGTGAGCTGCCCCATTGAAAAACTCCGCCCTTTCCGGACGGAAAGCCGCACATAGTTTTCCTTATCCCGCTCTATACTTTCCAGAGGGAGGACGAGGCCATGCACAAGTTCACAGTCATTGTTACGGAAGAGTTCGAAGCCGACACTGCCGAGGAAGCTGCCTTGCTCATGTATCAGCAACTGACCAACGGGCCGGCCCCTTTGCATTATTCGGTCACGGATGAAACGAAGCTCGCAACCAACCTGACACTGGACCGGAAAGAGGCAGATGAGTTTGCCAGTGTCGATCACACCGCAGACCCCGGCAACTGGTAAAACCCGGCGCAACTACCCGCGACGGCTTGTTTGATTTCCTCATTTCTGTGCTTGTCACAGGAATCCAGCCAGCCCAAGTCCTTGGGCTGAAAGAACGCCCGCGCCGCAGACGCGGCGCTGCTGGATCCCTGTGACGAGCACAGGGATGAGGGTAGAGAGGGTGCCGTGAAGATAGCGAGGCGGCGCGGAGGTCCCGGGTCACGCCCGTATACAGCGTCCCGCTTCGCTTCGATGTAGTAGCCGCACATCCCCGGTCCCTCATTCCTGTGCTCGTCACAGGAATCCAGCCAGACCAAGTCCTTGGGCTGAAAGAACGCTTCCCGCGCCGCAGACGCGGCGCTACCCTCATTCCTGTGACAAGCACAGGAATGAGGAAATCAAACAAGCGCCGCGGGCGGCCCGAATCTCGATAAGCCTTAGGCCAGCCAGCGCGCGATGCGGTTCATCGCCTCCTCCATCTCGATAGCCGCCCCCGCATAGGAAAAGCGCATGGTGCGATGCCCTTCGACGGGATCGAAGTCGAAGCCGGGCGTTGCCGCGACGTCGATCTCGGCCAGCATCCGACGGGCGAAGGCCATGCTGTCATTGGTGAAGCGGCTGACATCCGCATAGGCGTAAAATGCGCCGTCCATCGGCGAGGCGATCGAAAAGCCGATCTGCGGCAGCCGTTCGAGCAGCAATGCCCGGTTCGCGGCATAGGCACGCTTGTAGCCGTCGAGCTCCTCATGTGCGCCGAGAGCCGCCTCCGCGGCAATCTGTGACAGCTCCGGAGGCGAAATATAGAGGCTCTGCGCGATGCGCTCGAAGGCACGCACCCGCGCCTCGGGCAGAACCATCCAGCCGATGCGCCAACCGGTCATACAGCAATATTTGGAGAAGGAGTTGATCACGACGGCGTCGTCGGCGACTTCAAGCGCCGTCGTCTCCTCCCCGGCGAAAGTAAGGCCGTGATAGATCTCATCGGAAATGAAGGCGATCGAGTGGTCCCGGCAATAATCGGCGAGCGCCTTCAGCTGCGCCTTGCCGGTCACCGTTCCCGTCGGGTTCGCCGGGCTTGCGAGAAGCACGCCCTTCAACGGTTTTCCGCCCCGTGCGGCGGCGCGCTCCAGGCTGTCCGGGGTCAAAGTGAAGCCGGCATCGGCATTGGCTTCGATCTCGACCACTTCGAGCCCGAGCGCGGCCATGATGTTGCGATAGGCGGGATAGCCCGGGCGGGCGATAGCCACGCGATCGCCCGGATCGAACAGGGCGAGAAAAGCGAGATTGAACCCGGCCGACGATCCGGTCGTCACCGCAATCCGCTGCGGATCGAGCGTGATGCCGTGTCGGCTGTGATAGTGAGCGGCAATCGCCCTCTTCAGGGAGAGTGTGCCAAGAGCGTCCGTATAGCCGAGCCGACCGTGATCGAGTGCCCTCCTTGCTGCATCGAGTGCCGCTTTCGGCGCCGGATGCGCGGGCTGACCGACCGCCATGGATATGACCGGGTGGCCGGAATCGCGCCGCCGCGTGGCCTCGGCCAGCACATCCATGGCGTGGAACGGCTCGACTGCGCTGCGTTTCGACATCTGTGCCAAAGGAAGGTCCTCGCGAGTTTCTTGATGCCCTTTGCCCCATCGCTCGCGGCTTCACAAGTCCGCGAACGCCGCAATTCGGCCGATTTTGCCGTTTCGTTTCCCTCCGCCACGCCCTATGCTTCAACCAGTCGGCGCAAGCCGGGACTTGTCGTCGTCTTCAAACTGGCGCATTGACGCAAGCGTGCGGAGCCTACGACCGACATAGAACAGCAGACCACGAGGAAAGAATGACGCTCAAGATGAAGATGATTGCCGCAGCATCCCTGATCGCGCTTGCTGCCGGCGTCGCCCTGCCCGGACCCGCGGCGGCGCTCGATGCCAAGCAGAAGGAGGAATTCGGCGCCTTCATCAAGGAGTACCTGCTCGCCAATCCGGAGATCATGCTGGAAGTGCAGGAAGCCCTCACCTCCAAGCAGCGGGCCAAGCAGCAGGAAACCGCTCAGGCGGCAATCGCCGACAACAAGAAGGCGATCTTCAACTCTGCCTACGACATTGCCCTCGGCAATCCGGACGGCGATGTGACGATCGTCGAGTTCTTCGATTACAACTGCGGCTATTGCAAACGGGCTCTCTCCGACATGGACGACATCCTCGCCAAGGACAAGAATGTCCGCTTCGTTCTCAAGGAGCTCCCAATTCTCGGGCCGGACTCGCTCGCGGCCCACAAGGTCAGCGCCGCCTTCCGCGTGATCGCACCAGAGAAATACGGCGATTTCCATCGCGCCCTGCTCGGGGGAGAGGAGCGCGCGACGGAGGAAACCGCGATCGCCGTTGCGGCCAAGCTCGGCGTGACGGAAGCGCAGTTGCGCGAAAAGATGGATGACGGGCCGTATGATGCCTCGATGCGCGAAGCCTATACGCTCGCCAACGAGCTCGGCATCACGGGAACGCCTTCCTACGTCGTCGGCAACGAGGCGGTCTTCGGCGCTGTCGGGGCGCCAGAGATCGAACAGAAGGTCGCCAACATGCGTGCGTGCGGCAAGACCGCCTGCTGACGGCCGGCCGGCCACCGCCCCTATCGGAACAGCACGACTTGTGGACAAAGCCCGCGGGTACCCAGGGGGCTTTTCCTCGGGGAACCATCAGTCTATAGGTAACCCTCCATCACCGGACCGGATTCCCTTATGCCTTCGACTATCTTTGTGCTGAACGGCCCAAACCTGAACGCGCTCGGCAAACGCGAACCGGGTATCTATGGCGGCAAGACGCTTGCCGACATCGAAGCGATGTGCAAGGAGGAGGCCAGACACCTCGGCTTCGACGTCGACTTCCGGCAGTCGAACCATGAAGGCACGTTGGTCGACTGGTTACACGAGGCTGGCGAAAAGGCAGTCGGCATCGCCATCAATCCCGCCGCCTACGGACACACCTCCATCGCCATGCACGATGCCATTCGGGCGATCACCGTCCCCGTGGTGGAGCTGCATCTTTCCAATATTCATGCGCGCGAAGAATTCCGGCACAAGTCGATGATCGCGCCAGCCGTCAAAGGCGTTATCTGCGGTTTCGGCGCACAGAGTTACATTCTGGCGCTGCATGCGCTAAAGAACCTGACGGAAAAATCCAAATAAGAAGAACACGAGGCTCATATCCCATGGCTGAAAAGAAACCGGGTATCGATCAGGCGCTGATCCGTGATCTCGCCAATATCCTTAACGATACCGACCTCACCGAGATCGAAGTGGAGCAGGACGATCTGCGCATCCGCGTTTCGCGGAACGGCACGCCTGTTGCCATGTCCATGCCGGCGATGCCCGCCTACCAGGTGCCGCCCGCCATCGCCGCCGGCCAGCCGGCTGGTGCGCCCCAGGGTGCCGCCGAAGGCGGTCACAATGCCAAGAACGCAGTGACGGCCCCCATGGTCGGCACCGCCTATCTCGCCCCGGCTCCGGGCTCCCGCCCCTTCATCGAAGTCGGTGCGGTGGTAAAGGAAGGTCAGACGATCCTGATCATCGAGGCAATGAAGACGATGAACCAGATTCCGGCCCCCCGCTCCGGCAAGGTGACGGAAATTCTCGTGCAGGACGCCGCTCCGGTCGAATATGGCGAACCCCTGATCGTGATCGAATAGGGCACGGTGGCGATGATCTCGAAAATCCTCATTGCCAATCGCGGCGAAATTGCTCTGCGCGTCCTGCGCGCCTGCAAGGAGCTCGGCATCGCGACCGTGGCCGTGCACTCGACGGCGGACAGCGACGCCATGCATGTCCGGCTCGCCGACGAGAGCGTCTGCATCGGCCCGCCGCCTTCGCGCGAGAGCTATCTGAACATCCATCAGATCGTTGCCGCCTGTGAGATCACCGGTGCGGATGCGGTGCATCCGGGTTACGGCTTCCTCTCGGAGAACGCCAAGTTCGCCGATATCCTCGATGCGCACGGCATCACTTTCATCGGACCGACTGCCGAGCACATCCGCCTCATGGGCGACAAGATCACCGCCAAGAAGACGGCGGAAGAACTCGGCATTCCGGTGGTTCCGGGCTCCGATGGCGAAGTGAAGCCGGAGAACGCCCTGGAGATCGCCCGCCAGATCGGATTCCCCGTGCTGATCAAGGCGACGGCGGGTGGCGGTGGCCGCGGCATGAAGGTCGCCCGCACCGAGGAGGAACTCGAAAACGCGGTTGCGACGGCACGTTCCGAAGCGGCAGCCGCATTCGGCAACGACGCGGTCTACATGGAGAAGTTTCTCGGCAAGCCGCGCCATATCGAAATCCAGGTCGTCGGGGATGGCGAGGGCAATGCGATCCATCTCGGTGAACGCGACTGCTCGCTGCAGCGCCGCCATCAGAAGGTCTGGGAAGAAGCCAATTCCCCGGCCCTGAACGTCGAACAGCGCATGAAGATCGGTCAAATCTGCGCCGAGGCGATGAAGAAGTTGAAATATCGCGGCGCCGGCACGATCGAGTTCCTCTACGAGAACGGCGAGTTCTACTTCATCGAGATGAACACGCGCCTGCAGGTCGAACACCCGATTACCGAAGCGATCACCGGAATCGACCTCGTGCACGAGCAGATTCGCGTGGCGTCCGGAGCCGGCCTCTCTGCCAAGCAGGAAGATATCGTCTTCTCCGGTCACGCCATCGAATGCCGCATCAATGCCGAAGATCCGCGCACCTTCGTTCCTTCTCCGGGCACGATCACGCATTTCCACGCCCCGGGTGGCCTCGGTGTGCGCGTCGACAGCGGCGCCTATCAGGGTTACCGTATCCCCCCCTACTATGACAGCCTGATCGGTAAACTGATCGTCCACGGCCGGACGCGCGTCGAATGCATGATGCGGCTGCGCCGCGTACTCGATGAATTTGTCATCGACGGCATCAAGACGACTCTTCCCCTTTTTCAGGACCTGATCAACAATCAGGATATCGCAAACGGCGATTATGATATCCATTGGCTGGAGCACCATCTGGCCACAACATCCGCATAGGATACGACATTGAAGGAGACGCGCAGCAAACAACCGGATATCACGCCGGACATGTTGTTGCGCGCCTACTCGATCGGCCTCTTCCCCATGGCCGACTCGGCCGACGATCCTGAACTTTTCTGGGTCGAGCCCGAGATCCGCGGCATCATCCCGCTGGACCGGTTTCACGTCTCGCGCAGCCTCGCCAAGGCGATCCGCAGACGTCCCTTCGACATTCGCTTCGATACGGCCTTCGCTGAAGTCATGGAGGGGTGCGCTCAGCCCGCACGGGACAGGCCGACGACCTGGATCAACGACACGATCCGCTCCCTCTATGCGGCCCTGCACCAAATGGGCCATGCGCACAGCGTCGAGGCATGGGAGGGAGACGTACTCGTCGGCGGGCTCTACGGCGTTTCACTCGGCGCAGCCTTTTTCGGCGAGAGCATGTTCTCGCGGCGCACCGACGCATCGAAGATCTGCCTCGTCCATCTGGTCGAGCGATTGAGGTCCAAGGGATTTCGGCTCCTCGACACGCAATTCACAACCGAACACCTGAAGTCCTTCGGTGCAGTCGACGTGCCCAAGGCTCAGTACGAAGTTCTGCTCGCGAAAGCCATAGCTTCGCCAAATCTCGAATTCTGAGGATCATGCCTCCTCAAGGAAAGGCTTACGCTTTGCGTCGCTCCAGTGAGTGGCAGCAGTGAGTGGCAGGCAAAGAGAGAAGGATCGCAGGAGGCGCCTTGCCAAGTGCTCTATTGCTTTGCCGCCGTATCCGGCGGGGGGACGTCCGACGAGGTCTTGCAGGACTGCAGCCAAACGTCATAGACGGGGTGCTCGACCGCATTGAGCCCCGGGCTGTCGGCAAACATCCAGCCGGTGAAGATACGGCGGATCTTCCGGTCGAGCGTGATTTCGTCCACCTCTACAAAAGTGGTCGTCTTCGGCGCTTCCGTTTCGTCGCGGCTGTGGCAGACGCGCGGCGTTACCTGCAGCGCACCGAATTGCACCGTTTCGCCGATATAGACGTCAAAACTGGTGATGCGGCCGGTGATCTTGTCGATGCCGGAGAAGACCGCGACGGCGTTGGAAAGGCGCGCCGCCTGCGCAGTTTCGACGGCAGACGTCACCGGAGCGGCAAGGAGAAGGGCAATGGCAGAAAACCGCCCTCCCCGGCCAATCAAATCCCGCAGACAGAAACCCGCCATTACCGCCAATCCCCCGCACATTGCTGTTAGTCCCGGATGGACTCAGGCGCTAAACCCGAAATGTGGCTGCGCCGTGATCGTCCCGCATGTCGCGGGATGATACCCGAAGAGCCCAGGCTCAGGAGCGCGGCGTCCAGGCGTCGTAGTCGCCGGTCACACGCGGGCGCTTGCCGGCGCCGGCAATCGACCCCTTCGGCCGATAGGCACCGGGCGTGCCGGTCGGGTTGGCGCGGTGGGGCTTCTGCCACTCGCGTACGACATATTTCTCGTCGGCGGGGGAGACGTCGGTGCGGTGGTGCATCCAGCCATGCCAGCCCGGCGGGATCGCAGACGCCTCGGCAGGGCCGTTGTAGATCACCCAACGCCGCGTCCGGCCCTCGGAGTCCGTGCCGCCCTGATAGTAGACGTTGCCGAACTCGTCTTCCCCGACGCGCTGGCCATGGCGCCAGGTGTGAAACCGGGTACCGATCGTCTGTCCGTTCCACCAGGTGAAAATCTGCAGCAGGAGCTTCATAGGCATCGTCCTTTACCGGCCGATGGGAGCCAGCCGGATGTCAAAATCTCGCCCCCGCTTATGCCGTGCCGCTTCCGGCTTGTCCAGTGATTCCGCTCTTGGCTGCGGGGCATTTCACCTGCATCTGGCGGCCGAAGCGGCTGTGTCGCATCGATGCGAGCGGCGTCAAAGGTCAGGAAAGACGCTTTTCGAGGATGAGCGCCGGTATGCCGGACTGCTCGTCGCCGCAACTGGATGTTTTTGCGACTTCCACAAATCCGTGCGCGCGATAAAAGGCGAGCGCGTGCAGGTTCTGCGGCTCCACCTCCACCCGCATGCGTTCCGCGTCCGGGAAGCAGGTCTCGAGCTCCGCGAACATGTCGCGACCGACGCCATGGCGTTGATACTTCGGCAGCACATAGAGCTGGTGCAACACGGCTGTCTTTTCCAGCGACTCGGACATGGCGGCATAGCCCATCCCGGCAAGCTCGCTGCCGTTGTCGGCGACGACAAACTCGGAGTGCTTGCGCTGCAAGCGCGCGCGAAGGGCCTCGACGGAATGCCACTTCGCCGTCAGTTCATTGACCTTTTCGACACCGTAGAACGTATCGTAGGTCGCGTGCCACGTCTCGGCAAGCAGAGCGCGAACCTTTTCGAGGTCGCGCTCGCTCGCGGTACGGACGAAGAACATCGTCACTCCTCGATGCCGAGCTTGGATTTTACGAGGGCCTGCACCGCCTGCGGATTGGCCTTGCCGCCGGTTGCCTTCATCACCTGCCCGACGAACCAGCCGGCGAGCGACGGCTTCGCCTTGGCTTTTTCAACCTGGTCGGGATTGGCGGCGATGATCTCGTCGACCGCCTTCTCGATCGCACCGGTGTCGGTGACCTGCTTCATACCGCGGCTCTCGACGATCTCGGCCGGATCGCCTCCCTCGCTCCAGAGGATTTCGAAGAGATCCTTTGCGAGCTTGCCGGAAATGGTGCCGTCCTTGATGAGATCGATGATACCGCCGAGCTGCGCCGGCGAGACCGGCGTTTCCTCGATGGTCTTTCCGGCCTTGTTCAGCGCGCCGAGAAGATCGTTGATCACCCAGTTCGCCGCCGCCTTGCCGTCACGGCCTTCGGCCACGGCTTCGAAGTAATCGGCAATCGCCTTTTCCGAGACGAGAACGGACGCATCGTAAACGGACAGACCGAGATCGCGAACGAAGCGTTCCTTCTTGTCGTCCGGCAATTCGGGAAGATCGGCCTTGAGAGCTTCCACGAAGGCATCGTCGAACTCGAGCGGCAGGAGATCCGGATCGGGGAAGTAGCGGTAGTCGTGCGCCTCTTCTTTCGAACGCATGGAGCGGGTCTCGCCCTTGTTGGCATCGAAGAGACGGGTCTCCTGGTCGATCGCGCCGCCGTCTTCGAGGATGGCGATCTGGCGACGGGCCTCGTATTCGATCGACTGGCCGACGAAGCGGATCGAGTTGACGTTCTTGATTTCGCAGCGCGTGCCGAAAGCTTCGCCCGGGCGGCGAACCGAGACGTTGACGTCCGCGCGCATCGAGCCCTCGTCCATATTGCCGTCGCAGGTGCCGAGATAACGCAGGATCGAGCGGAGCTTGGTGAGATAGGCTTTCGCCTCGTCCGACGACCGCAGGTCCGGCTTCGAGACGATCTCCATCAGCGCGACGCCCGACCGGTTGAGGTCGACATAGGACATGGCGGGATGCTGGTCGTGCATAGACTTGCCGGCATCCTGCTCCAGATGCAGGCGCTCGATGCCGATCTCGACGTCTTCGAACTGCCCCTGGCGATCCGGACCGACGGAAATGATGATCTTGCCTTCGCCGACGATCGGATCCTTGTATTGCGAGATCTGATAGCCCTGCGGCAGGTCCGGATAGAAATAGTTCTTCCGGTCGAAGATCGAGCGATTGTTGATCTTTGCCTTCAAGCCGAGGCCGGTGCGCACGGCCTGCTTGACGCATTCCTCGTTGATGACCGGAAGCATGCCCGGCATTGCGGCATCGACCAGCGACACATTGGCGTTCGGCTCCGACCCGAACTCGGTCGACGCACTGGAGAACAGCTTCGAATTGCTCAGCACCTGCGCATGGACTTCCATGCCGATGATGACCTCCCAGTCGCCGGTGGCGCCTGGAATGAAGCGTTTCGGATCAGGAGTGCGGACGTCGACGATGCTCATGTCATGCTCTTCTTTGAAGCCTGAATTCGTGGTTTCTCGGTAGAGCAATTGATCCCACGGTGCAAGCTTGTAAGGCGCGGCCGCACATCGGCACTGGACAATGCAGGCTCTCGCAGCCGGTGATTGCAACCTTGACGATTGCGCGG
Source organism: Sinorhizobium sp. KGO-5 (assembly GCF_036245905.1). Classification (NCBI taxonomy): domain Bacteria; kingdom Pseudomonadati; phylum Pseudomonadota; class Alphaproteobacteria; order Hyphomicrobiales; family Rhizobiaceae; genus Sinorhizobium; species Sinorhizobium sp. KGO-5. The sequence continues at coordinate 1,787,502 of NZ_BDIZ01000001.1, read as the reverse complement.
CGATCTCCTAGAAAGCGCGAGATCCGACAGGAGTCTTTATGTTCCATCAGTCTGAGTCCCGGTAAGGGCCCTGCCCGCTTCCACTGAAAAGCGTGCATGGGCCGGAAACGTAAACCCCGCTCTTCTCGCGAAGAACGGAACGTTTTCCTGCGTTCTGACGAACGCCATTCCGGAACACTCCAACGATGGACATTTCACGCGCCGAACAGCGCATTCTTCACCATTTGGCCCAGGGCGGCCGCATTGAAATCACCCGCGAAGGCAAGGCGATCGCGGACGTTCGCTGCTTTACGAGAGACGGCTGGGTCTATCCCGGTGTCGATCTCGAGCTTTTCCGTAAGCTGAAACGAAAGAGAGCGATCAAGTCGTCGGCCGGTAAGCCCTATCGCATCACCGAACGCGGACTGCATCTGGTCAGATCGGAGCTCAACAACCGCTGAGCGCCGGCGATCCGAATTGCACCGGATGCCGGAGATATCGTCTCCGGCATCCGATGCGTTCGGTTTGCCGCGATTTCGACGGATTACGCCTCTTTACGCCGTCACCACCATTTGGAGGGCGTGAAGCGGCCGGCTGCCTGTTCGATGACATGGGCCGTCTTGAACAGCGTTTCTTCTTCGAAGGGCTTGCCGATGAGCTGCAGACCGAGCGGCAGCCCCTTGCGGTCGAGCCCGCCCGGCACCGCAATACCCGGAAGGCCGGCCATGTTCACCGTCACGGTGAAGATGTCGTTCAGGTACATCTTCACCGGATCGGATGCGAGGTCCTCGTCGGCAATGCCGAAGGCGGAGGACGGCGTGGCCGGCGTCAGGATCGCATCGACACCCGCCTGGAAGGCGAGCTCGAAGTCGCGCTTGATCAAAGTCCGGACCTTCTGCGCGCGCAGGTAATAGGCATCGTAATAGCCGGCGGAGAGTACATAGGTGCCGATCATGATACGACGCTTGACCTCCTGGCCGAAGCCGGCGGCGCGCGTCTTTTCATACATGTCGATGATGTCCTTGCCGTCGACGCGCAGGCCGTAGCGAACGCCGTCGTAACGCGCGAGGTTGGACGACGCTTCGGCCGGAGCGACGATGTAGTAAGCGGGCAGCGCGTATTTCGTATGCGGCAGCGAGATATCGACGATTTCGGCGCCGGCATCCCTGAGCCAGGCGATGCCCTGCTGCCAGAGCGCCTCGATATCCTCCGGCATGCCGTCGACGCGGTATTCCTTCGGAATGCCGATCCGCATGCCCTTGATCGACTGGCCGATCGAGGCTTCGTAGTCCGGCACCGGCAGATCGACGGATGTCGTGTCCTTCGGATCGATGCTCGCCATCGACTTCAACAGGACCGCCGCATCGCGCACGTCGCGGGCGATCGGGCCCGCCTGGTCGAGCGACGAGGCGAAGGCGACGACGCCCCAGCGCGAGCAGCGTCCATAGGTCGGCTTGATGCCGACGGTGCCGGTGAACGCCGCCGGCTGGCGAATCGAGCCGCCGGTATCGGTCGCGGTGGCGCCGGCGCAAAGACGCGCCGCGACCGCGGCCGCAGACCCGCCGGAAGAGCCGCCGGGAACCAGGTCCAGATTCGAGCCTTTAGCGCGCCACGGGTTCTTGACCGGTCCGTAATAGGAGGTCTCGTTAGACGAGCCCATGGCGAACTCGTCCATGTTAAGCTTGCCGAGCATGACGGCGCCGTCGTTCCACAGGTTCTGGGTCACGGTCGACTCGTAGCGCGGCTCGAAGCCGTCGAGTATGTGGCTGCATGCCTGCGTGTGGATGCCCTCCGTGCCGAAGAGATCCTTGATACCAAGCGGAATGCCCTCGAGCGCGCCGGCCTTACCGGCCGCGATGCGGGCGTCCGATGCCTTCGCCATCTCGCGCGCCTTTTCCGGCGTGACGGCGACATAGGCGTTGATCGTCTGGTTGGCTGCCTCGATCGCGGCAAGATAGGCGTCGGTCAACTCGACCGCGGTGATCTCCTTGGCGGAAAGCTTCGCGCGGGCTTCGGCGATCGTGAGGCTCGTAAGGTCGGTCATGGTGCAATCGGACTTTCGCATTCAAAACGGCGGGGCGGACGGCGGGTGGTTATTCGACCACCTTCGGAACGAGGAAGAAGTTGCGATCCGAGTTCGGCGCGTTGGCGACAATGTCGTCCGCCTTGTCACCATCCGCGACGATGTCGTCGCGCTTTTTCATCTTCATCGGCATCACCGACGTCATCGGCTCGACTCCGTCGATATCCACTTCGGAGAGCTGCTCGACGAAGCCCAGGATACCGTTGAGTTCGCCGGTCATCCGCTCGGCTTCCTCATCGCTGACGGCGATGCGGGCAAGGCGCGCGACGCGCTTCACGGTGGCAAGGTCTACGGACATGATCGTCTCCGGTATCGCAAAGTTTCCCCCGCTATAAAGGCGAGTTGCACAACGTGCAACTCGCGAATAGCGCTGACCGGTTTCCGGTTCGGCTGCGCTCCTCTTCAGAGGGTTACTGCGCCACCGACCTCGGGGAGGGCGACCAATGTCGAGGCACCGTCCATGCCCGCAACGAAGGTCTCCGGCGTCTGGTCGATGATCGGGAAGGAGCCATAGTGGCAAGGGATCGCCGTGTTGAACTTGAAGTAGCGCTGGCATGCGAGCGCGGCCACGGCACCGCCCATGGTGAAACGGTCGCCGATCGGCACGATGCCGATTTCCGGCTCGTGCAGTTCCTGCACGAGCGCCATGTCCGAGAAGATGTCCGTGTCGCCCATGTGATAGAGCGTCGGCTCGTCGTCGAAATGGAGAACAAGGCCATTGGCGTTGCCGAGCGAATGCGAAACGCCGTCGTCGGTGATCTGCGCCGACGAGTGCAGCGCGTTGACGAATGTGGCGGTGAAGCCCCCGAGCTGGATGGTTCCGCCCGTATTGCCCGGCTCCAGCTTCGAAATACCCTGCCGGCCGAGCCACATGCAGAGGTCGAAATTGGCAAGGACCGTCGCCCCCGTTTCCTTGGCTATGGCAACGGTGTCGCCGACGTGGTCGCCGTGGCCGTGGGTGAGCAGAATGTGGGTCAGTCCCGCCGTTGCGGCCTTGCGCTCCTCGTCCCGAAAGGCGGGATTGCCGGTGAAAAACGGATCTATCAGGATTTTGGCTTTCGCCGTTTCGATGTGGAAGGCGGAATGTCCCAGCCATTTGATGTTCATGATGTTCTCCTCAGATCGCGCGCGGCACCCCGGACGAGTCGGGCGATAAAATCGTTCGATTTATGTCTAGGACAAGCATATGGATCAGACCAGCGCACTGGAAAGATCGAATCGGTAAATCCCATGGCAATTCTCACGATGGAGGAACTCGCGGAGCGGCTGCCGCCCTATCGGTCGGTGGCGGGCCTGGATCTCGGGACGAAAACGATCGGCCTTTCGGTTTCCGATCTGGGGCGGCGCTTTGCGACGCCGCGCGATGTGATCCGCCGCGTCAAGTTCGGCGCCGACGCGCAGGCGCTCCTGGCCTTTGCGGAGAAGGAAGGGATCGCGGCCTTCATCATCGGCTTGCCGGTGAACATGGACGGATCCGAGGGGCCGCGCTGCCAGGCGACGCGTGCCTTCGTGCGCAATATGGGGGAAAAGACGGATATCCCCTTCGTCCTATGGGACGAACGCCTGTCGACGGTGGCAGCCGAGCGGGTACTGATCGAAATGGACGTATCGCGTAAAAAGCGGGCCGAACGTATCGACTCGGCAGCCGCTTCCTTCATTCTTCAGGGAGCGCTGGATAGATTGGCATCGCTGGCGAGAGGCGCTTCCGGCGATCGGGACGCACCGTAACGGCGCCGATACCAGGCCGCGATCTGCCGCCGCTTCCTGAGCGCGACAAGGCCGAACACGATCAGGCTGTCGACGATCATGGCCCGGGCGACGAGCGGCGGAATGGTTTCCGGCGGCATTCCCAGGATTTTCCCGTAAACCCGGAAGACGAGCTCATGCGCCTCCCGCGTAAGCATGAAGACGCCGAAGCTCATGTCGTAATAGGAGAGCCCGTACCAGCCCGTAAGCAGCATCACGGGACCGCCCCAGAAGATGAGCAACCACTTCATGAAGCGCCCCTCTCCGGCTGATGGCCGCGCAGAAGCGAGCTGATCCCACGATCAAGCAGGACGAACGTGGTCAGGACGGCCGCGAGGCTCGCTATATCGAGCGCCAGGCCGGCAAAAAACATCACCATGATGATCAGCAAGGCAGCTCTCACCGGCCGCTCCGTTCCATCCTTGAAAAAATCGCACCGCCAGTATCTCCGCCTCGGAGGCAGAAGCGCAATGTAAACCATTTGTTAAGGTTAATATTCACGGTGAAAGGCGGCTTGCGGCCGCCGGTCCAGCGGCCTACAGCGAGTTCTGCGCACCTCATAAGAACGCGCGGCGCTACGTGCGTGAACCTGCCTGGAGCCCTGATGACCATCGTCTTCGAAAGCATTCTGCCCGTCTTCCTGCTGGTGATCCTTGGTGTCGCGCTCCGGCGCTCTACGCTTGTAGACCAGGGGCTATGGATCGGGCTCGAGCAGTTCGGCTATTATTTTCTCTTTCCCGCGCTGCTCTTCTCGACGCTGGCGAAGGCGGACCTGGCCGGACTCGAGGCTGATGCGACGGCCGTCGCTACGGTCGGCAGCGTGACATTGATGTCGGCCGCCCTCCTCTCGGCCTGGCCTCTGCTGCGTCGAAGCGGCATTTCGGGGCCCACCTTCACGTCGGTCTTCCAGACGGCCACGCGATGGAATGCCTTCATTGCACTGGCGGTCGCTGAAAAACTCTTCGGCGCGGTTGGACTCAGCCTGACGGCCCTCGTCATGGCACTGCTCATCATCCCGATCAATTTCTACAATATCGCCGTTCTGACCTGGTTCGGCGGCGGCAGCCGTGGCATCGGTTTTTTCTTTTTGAAGATCATCACCAATCCCCTGATCATCTCGTCGGCGCTCGGGATATTGTTCAACTTGACGGGCATCGAACTCTATGAGCCGGTGATGACGGCGGTCGACATGCTGGCGAGCGCTTCGCTCGGGCTTGGGCTGATCCTGGTCGGGGCCGGCCTCAAGGTCGCCGACGCCCTGAGCCCGAGCATCCCAGCCCTGTTCGCGGTCGTGCTCAAGCTGATCGTCATGCCGGTGTTCATGGTGGGCGGCAGCGCGCTTCTCGGCATCCGGGGGGATGCCCTGCTGGTCATCGCCGTGGGTGCGGCCGTCCCCACCGCCATGAACGGCTATCTTCTGGCCAAACAGATGGGGGGTGACGCGGAGCTTTACGCCTCCGTCGCCACGATCCAGACGGCGGCCTCCTTCCTGACGATACCGCTCGTGCTCTTCGTTACGGGCTATGTCGCGGCCGGATAGAGCAAATCGAGGACATAGGCCGAATCGAAGCGCGAATCGAGCATGCCGTAAGTCGAGCGCCAGCCGGCGGCCAGGCGCGATTCCAGAAACGCATCGGCGATGCGCCCGGCCCCGAGCCTGTAGAGTTCGGCAGCCGCCGCCGCCAGCGCCAGTTGCTCGACCAGCATGCGTGCCGCGCCCTCGTCCCGCTCGCAGAGCGACATGGCGGCACGCAGAACCTCGATCGTCTTGCGCCCGGCGGGACCCAGATCGCGGCCGATCGTTGCGAAGAGCTGCTCGAACAGTTCCTTGCGGCGCCCGAGCACCCGCAGGACGTCGAGCGCCATAACGTTGCCGGAGCCTTCCCAGATCGCATTGACCGGCGCTTCGCGGTAGTGGCGCGCAAGCGCCCGCTCCTCCACATAGCCGTTGCCGCCCATGCACTCCATGGCCTCGTAGATCAGCGCGGGGGCGATCTTGCAGCACCAGTATTTCGCGACCGGCGTCATGATGCGGGCATAAGCGGCATCCTCGGCGCTGCCATGGGCATTATCGAAGGCTTCGGCCAGGCGGAACGACAGCGCGCTTGCGGCCGCGACATCCAGGGCCATGTCGGCGAGCACTCTGGTCATCATCGGCTGGCTGACAAGCGCTTTGCCGAAAACCTTGCGGCCGCGGGTATGATGGACGGCTTCGGCGAGCGATGCGCGCATCATGCCGGCCGAGGCCAGCGCGCAGTCGAGCCGGGTCAGCGTCACCATGTCCAGAATCGTACGGACACCGGCATCCGGCGTACCGAGCAGGAAACCGAAAGTGTCGGAAAACTCGACCTCGGAGGAAGCATTGGAACGGTTGCCCAGCTTGTCCTTCAGGCGCTGGAAACGCAGACCGTTGGCCCCACCGTCCTCCAGCAGCCGTGGGACCAGGAAACAGCCGAGCCCCTCCCGGGTCTGTGCCAGCATCACGAAAGCGTCGCTCATCGGCGCGGACATGAACCATTTGTGTCCGGTGAGGCGATAAATGCCCTCCCCCACCCGTTCGGCCGTGGAAGTGTTGGCGCGCACATCCGTGCCGCCCTGCTTCTCGGTCATGCCCATGCCGATCGTGACCGCGGATTTCTGCATCCACGGCCGATTGGACGAATCATATTTGCGCGAGAGGATCTTCGGCGCCCATTCCTTCTGGACGGCGGGGGAAGCGGTAATCGCCGCGACCGAGGCACTGGTCATCGTCAGCGGGCAGAGATGGCCGCATTCGAGCTGCGCGGTCAGATAGAAACGGATCGCCCTTACCTTGTGCGAGCGGCCGCGCTCATCGGGCAGGTTCTCCCAGGCGGAAGAATGCAGGCCGGTCGTCATGGATCGGCGCATCAGCGCATGCCAGGCGGGATGGAACTCGACGACGTCGAGGCGCTCCCCGCGCGGCCCGTGCGTCTTCAGCTTCGGCACGCCTTCATTGGCCATCCGGGCCAGTTCCTGCGCCTCGGGCGAAGTCACATAGCGCCCAAGCCCATCGAACTCGTCGCGCAGCGTCTTCGGCATGCTGGACGTGATGTCGACCACCAGCGGGTCGGAGCGAAAGGCGTTGACACCGGACCAGGGCTTGGGCTGGTTCAGTTCTGCAAGTTTTTGTTCTGTCCGGTTCATCTGATTCATGGGCCGGTTTTAGAGCCTTTCCTGTCCAAATGGAAACAATTCTGTCGGCCCAAGTTTTCTTCGGAACGGGCGGCGCGCCGCTTGCCGCGCCGGGGTCCACGTTCTATAGAGCGACCGAATTCCAGAAATGCAAGGGCGGCCCATGATCACCTTCCCGCATCGCCACCTGCTCGGCATCAAGGGGCTGACGGAACAGGATATCACGCTCCTGCTCGATCGCGCCGACGAGGCCGTCAAGATCTCTCGACAGAGGGAGAAAAAGACCTCCTCGCTGCGCGGGCTCACGCAGATCAATCTGTTCTTCGAAGCCTCGACCCGGACCCAGTCTTCATTCGAGCTCGCCGGAAAGCGGCTCGGCGCCGACGTCATGAACATGTCCGTCGGCAATTCCTCGGTGAAGAAAGGCGAGACGCTGATCGATACGGCGATGACGCTGAACGCCATGCACCCGGACGTGCTGGTCGTTCGCCACTCGTCGGCCGGGGCTGCCTCGCTGCTTGCCCAGAAGGTCTCCTGCTCGGTCGTCAACGCCGGCGACGGCCAGCACGAGCACCCGACGCAGGCGCTGCTCGACGCGCTGACGATCCGGCGCGCCAAAGGCAAGCTCTCGCGGATCATCGTGGCGATCTGCGGCGACGTTCTCCACTCGCGCGTCGCCCGCTCCAACATCCTGCTTTTGAACCAGATGGGCGCCCGCGTGCGGGTCGTCGCGCCGGCGACGCTGCTTCCCGCCGGCATCGCCGAGATGGGCGCGGAGGTCTACCACTCCATGGCCGAGGGCCTCAAGGATGCGGACGTGGTGATGATGCTGAGGCTCCAGCGCGAGCGCATGGCCGGCTCATTCGTGCCTTCGGTGCGCGAATACTTTCATTACTACGGGCTGGACGCCGAGAAGCTCAAGGTCGCGAAGGACGACGCGCTCGTCATGCATCCGGGGCCGATGAACCGCGGTGTCGAGATCGCCTCGGAGATCGCCGACGGGCCGCAAAGCGTGATCGAACAGCAGGTCGAGATGGGCGTCGCCGTGCGCATGGCCGTGATGGAAACATTGCTTCTCTCCCAGAACCAGGGGCCGCGCCTATGACCAGACCACTCGTTCTGCAGAACCTCCGCATCGTCGATCCTTCGCGGAACCTGGACGAAACCGGCACCGTCATCGTCGGGGACGACGGCCGTATCCTCGCGGCGGGGAAGGATGCGCAGAACCAGGGCGTACCTGCGGACGCCTTCGTCAAGGACTGCGCCGGTCTCACCGCCGTTCCGGGCTTGGTCGATGCGCGCGTCTTCGTCGGCGAACCGGGCAGCGAACATCGCGAGACGATCGAGTCGGCCTCGCGTGCCGCGGCGACCGGCGGCGTCACTTCTTTCATCGCCATGCCGGACACCGATCCGGTGATCGACGATGTGGCGCTGGTCGAATTCGTGCGGAAGACCGCGCGCGACAAGGCGCTCGTCAACGTGCATCCGGCGGCGGCCCTGACCAAGGGACTGCTTGGCCAGGAGATGACCGAGATCGGGCTGCTTCGCGATGCGGGCGCCGTCTGCTTCACCAATGGGCGACAGCCGGTACACGATACGCTCGTGCTTCGCCGCGCGATGACCTACGCGCGCGAGTTCGGTGCCGTCGTCGCGCTCGAGACCCGAGACAAGTATCTCGGCGCCAACGGCGTCATGAATGAAGGGCTGCTGGCGAGTTGGCTCGGCCTTCCCGGCGTTCCGCGCGAAGCCGAGATCATTCCGCTCGAACGCGACCTGCGCATCGCCGGCCTGACGCGTGCGGCCTATCACGCAGCCGAAATTTCCGTTCCCGAATCGGCCGAGACCATTCGCATCGCCCGCGAGAACGGCACCAACGTCACCTGCGGGATCTCGATCAATCATCTGACCCTGAACGAGAACGACATCGGCGAGTACAGGACTTTCTTCAAACTCTCGCCGCCCTTGCGCACCGAGGACGATCGCGTCGCAATGGTCGAGGCGCTGGCCAACGGAACGATCGATATCATCGTCTCGTCCCATGATCCCCAGGATGTCGACACCAAGCGCCTGCCCTTCGCGGATGCCGCGGACGGGGCGATCGGTCTCGAAACACTGGCGGCAGCGGCGCTGCGGCTCTACCACAGCGGCGAAGTGCCGCTGATGCGGCTGATCGATGCTCTGTCCACCCGTCCGGCCGCGATCTTCGGCCTGGATGCCGGCACGCTGAAGCCCGGCGCCCGGGCCGACATCGCCGTCATCGACCTTGACGAGCCTTGGGTTCTCCACAAGGAGACACTCGTCTCACGCTCCAAGAACACGCCTTTCGAAAATGCACGCTTTACCGGACGGGTCGTCCAAACCTATGTTGCGGGCGAACTCGTGCATTCGGCATAACCGGCGCGAGTCAGCGGAAGGGGGGACCGGTGGACATGTTTTCCTGGCAGTTGGGGCTGCCTTCGACGCTCGCATGCCTTGTTTTCGGTTATCTGCTGGGCTCGATCCCGTTCGGCCTCATCCTGACGCGGATGGCCGGCCTCGGTGACGTACGCAAGATCGGCTCCGGCAATATCGGCGCGACGAACGTGCTCAGAACCGGCAACAAGAAGCTTGCCGCCACGACGCTGCTGCTGGATGCGCTGAAGGGCACGGCTGCCGCGGCGATCGCATCCTACTGGGGTGTCGAAGCGGGCATCGCCGCCGGTTTCGCCGCCTTTATCGGGCACTTGTTTCCGGTCTGGCTTTCGTTCCGGGGCGGCAAGGGCGTTGCCACCTATATCGGCGTGCTGCTCGGCCTCGTGCCGGTGATGGTGCTCCTCTTCGCAGTCATCTGGCTGGCAATGGCAAAGATCACCCGCTACTCATCCCTGTCGGCGCTCGTCGCTACCGCTGTCGTCCCAATCGCGCTCTATGCAGCCGGCCACGGCAAGGTGGCCGTGCTCTTTGCGGTCATGACGGCCATCGCCTGGATCAAGCACCGCGCCAACATCCAGCGCCTTCTGAGCGGCACCGAAAGCCGGATCGGAGAAAAGGGCTGATGCCGCCGGGCGCTCGACGTGCCGGGATGGCGCTGAGCGAACGGCAGAAAATCGCATGGTTGCGGCTGATCCGAAGCGACAATGTCGGCCCCGCAACCTTCCGCGATCTGATCAGCCATTTCGGCAACGCAGAGAAGGCGCTCGAGGCGCTGCCGGAACTTTCGCGTCGTGGCGGGGCGGACCGGTCCTTCCGCGTCGCCACGGTGGAAGAAGCCGAGCGAGAACTCGAGGCCGCACACCGGTTCGGCGCCGTGTTCGTGGGCATCGGCGAGCCCGATTATCCGGATGCGCTCAGACAGATCGACGGCGCCCCGCCTCTTCTCGCGACGAAGGGCAATTTGAAGGCGGCGGCCCGCCCTTCGCTCGGGATCGTCGGCTCACGCAATGCCTCGGTCAGCGGCGCGAAGTTCGCGGCGATGATCGCCCGCGACGCCGGAGCTGCCGGCTATGTCATTACATCAGGGCTCGCCCGCGGCATCGACACCGCCGCCCACCGCGCCAGTCTGCGGACAGGCACGATCGCCGTGCTCGCGGGTGGCCTCGACCGCCCCTACCCGCCGGAGAATCGCGACCTGCTGCAGGAAATCGTCTCCGGCGAGGGGCTGGCGGTCAGCGAGATGCCCTTCGGCTGGGAACCGCGCGCCCGGGACTTCCCGAGGCGGAACCGGCTCGTCGCGGGCATCAGCCTCGGTGTTGCGATCGTCGAAGCCGCGAGCCGCTCAGGGTCACTGATCACTGCGCGTTACGCGGCCGATTTCGGCCGGCTGGTCTTTGCCGTGCCCGGGTCGCCTCTCGATCCGCGCTGTCACGGCACGAACGATCTCTTGAAACAGGGCGCGACCGTCACGACCTCTTCGGCGGACGTGATCGAGGCACTGGCGCCTCTCAGCCGCGACGATCTTTTCTCGCGGCTGGACGTGAAGGAACCGGGTATCGAGGAACCGCGATCGGTGCCGCCGGCCCCGGACGACACCGATCGCGCGCGCGTCGTCGAGGCTCTCGGGCCGACGCCGGTCGAGATCGACGATCTCATTCGGTATACGGGCTTGCCGCACCGCAGATCCATATGGTGCTCGTCGAACTGGATCTTGCCGGTCAGCTCTGCCGGCACGGAGGCAATCTCGTATCGCTCGCGACCGCCGAATGACGGCTCGGATCCTTCGCTCCGCCGCGCCAAAGACAACGGCAAGAATGACGACCACCGGTTGAGCCGATTCGAATGTTGCCGCTTGGTTGCGGTCGAGCGCGATATAGCTATTTTCGATCAAACCCCTTGACCGCGCCCGAATCCCTGTCCATGTCGTGGCGTCGGTATTGGCGCGCAGGGTCGCCAAACAAGTTGTCTCAGAGAATGTCGATGAATGTTGTAGTGGTGGAATCGCCTTCCAAGGCCAAGACGATCAACAAGTACCTGGGCCCAGGCTACAAGGTGCTTGCCTCGTTCGGCCATGTGCGTGACCTGCCTGCCAAGGACGGATCGGTTCGCCCCGACGAAGACTTCGAGATGTCCTGGGAGGTCGACGGCGCCTCCGCCAAGCGGATGAAGGACATCGCCGATGCGGTGAAATCGTCCGACGGTCTCATTCTCGCAACCGACCCCGACCGCGAGGGCGAGGCGATCTCCTGGCATGTGCTCGACCTTCTCAGGAAGAAGAAGGTCATCGGCGACAAACCGGTCAAGCGCGTCGTCTTCAATGCGATCACCAAGAAGGCCGTGCTCGATGCGATGGCCGAACCCCGCGACATCGATGCCTCGCTGGTCGACGCATATCTCGCACGCCGCGCTCTCGACTACCTCGTCGGCTTCAATCTTTCGCCCGTGCTCTGGCGCAAGCTGCCGGGCGCACGCTCCGCGGGCCGGGTGCAATCGGTGGCGCTGCGCCTCGTCTGTGACCGCGAGGCGGAAATCGAGCGCTTCGTCACCGAAGAATACTGGAACATCTCGGCGCTTCTGAAGACACCGCGCGGCGACGAATTCGAAGCGCGCCTCGTTTCGGCCGACGGCAAGCGGCTGCCGCCGAAGGCGATCGGCAATGGCGAGGAAGCCAACCGGTTGAAGTCCCTGCTCGACGGCGCGAGCTACGTCGTGGAGAGCGTCGAGGCAAAGCCGGTCAAGCGCAACCCCTCCCCGCCCTTCACCACTTCGACGCTGCAGCAGGCCGCCTCCTCGAAACTCGGCTTCTCGGCATCGCGCACCATGCAGGTTGCGCAGAAGCTCTATGAAGGCGTCGATATCGGCGGAGAAACCGTAGGTCTCATCACCTATATGCGTACGGACGGCGTGCAGATGGCGCCGGAAGCGATCGCCGCCGCGCGCCAGGCGATCGGCAGCCAGTTCGGAGAGCGCTATCTTCCGGAAAAGCCGCGCTTCTATTCCACCAAGGCAAAGAACGCCCAGGAAGCGCACGAGGCCATTCGCCCGACGGATTTCGACCGCACGCCGGACCAGGTTCGCCGCTTCCTCGACGGCGACATGCTCAGACTCTACGATCTCGTCTGGAAGCGCGGCATCGCGAGCCAGATGGCATCTGCGGAGATCGAGCGCACCACCGCCGAGATCGTTGCCGACAATGCCGGCAAGAAGGCGGGCCTCAGGGCAACCGGTTCGGTCATCCGCTTCGACGGCTTCATCGCAGCCTATACCGACATGAAGGAAGACGGCGAGCAGTCGGATGACGGCGACGAGGGCGGCCGCCTTCCGGAAATCAACGCGCGCGAAAATCTTGCCAAGCAGAAGATCAACGCCAGCCAGCACTTCACCGAGCCGCCGCCGCGCTATTCGGAAGCGACGCTCATCAAGAAGATGGAAGAGCTCGGCATCGGCCGTCCGTCCACCTATGCGGCGACCGTCACGACCCTCATCGACCGCGACTATGTGGAAATCGACAAGCGCAAGCTGGTGCCGCAGGCGAAGGGCCGTCTGGTCACGGCGTTCCTCGAAAGCTTCTTCACCCGCTATGTCGAATATGACTTCACCGCGTCGCTCGAGGAGAAACTGGACCAGATTTCGGCGGGCGAGCTCAATTGGAAGGACGTGCTGCGCGACTTCTGGAAGGACTTCTTCTCCCAGATCGAGGACACCAAGGAACTGCGCGTCACCAACGTGCTCGATGCGCTCAACGAGGAATTGGCACCGCTCGTGTTCCCGAAGCGGGAAGATGGCGGCGACCCGCGCCTTTGTCAGGTCTGCGGCACCGGCAAACTGTCCCTGAAACTCGGAAAGTACGGCGCTTTCGTCGGATGCTCCAACTACCCGGAATGCAACTACACGCGCCAACTCTCCTCCGACAGCAGCGGTGACGCCGAAGCAGCCGCAGCGAACGAGCCGCAAAGCCTCGGCAAGGATCCGCATACCGGCGAGGAGATCACGCTACGCAACGGCCGCTTCGGCCCCTATGTTCAGCGCGGCGACGGCAAGGAGGCGAAACGCGCCAGCCTGCCGAAAGGCTGGACGCCTGCAGCGATCGATCATGAGAAGGCCCTGGCTCTTCTCTCCTTGCCGCGCGACATCGGGCCGCATCCGGAAAGCGGAAAGATGATCTCCACCGGCATCGGCCGTTATGGCCCCTTCGTGCTTCACAACGGCACCTATGCCAATCTGGAGTCGGTCGAAGACGTCTTCTCGATCGGTCTGAACCGCGCGATTTCCGTCCTTGCCGACAAGCAGTCCAAGGGCGCCGGCGGCGGTCGCACCGCCGCGGCGGCCCTCAAGGAGCTTGGGGAACATCCGGACGGCGGCGCGATTACTGTTCGCGACGGACGCTTCGGACCCTATGTCAACTGGGGCAAGGTGAATGCCACGCTGCCGCGGGGCAAGGACCCGCAATCGGTGACGGTCGAGGAAGCGCTTGCGCTCATCGCCGAGCGCGAAGCGAAGGGCGGCGTGACCAAGGGCAAGGCGGCAAAGGGAAAATCGGCCGCGGCAAAATCGGCCGGAGCGAAGTCTGCCAAGGCTGCATCGGCCGGAACCGCGAAAGCGGAGAAGCCGAAATCAGCAGCGAAGACGAAAACGAAAGCGGCCGCGAAGGCCAAGAAGGACTGACTTTGACCAGGATTCCGCGCGACCCGACCGAAACGCCCGCAAAGGGCGCAGGCAAGAAGTCCGGCCGCGCGGCCAGGACGGCACCGGCCGGAGAAAAGGAGACGATCGTTCACGGCGTCGTTCCTTCCCGCGAGGTGCTGATGCGCTTCATCGCCGAGAACCCGCAACACGCCTCGAAGCGCGATATCGCCAAGGCGTTCGGCCTGAAGGGCGAAGCACGGGTAGAACTCAAGGGATTGCTGCGCTCGCTCGAGGAGGACGGACTCGTCGAGAAGAAGCGCAAGTCGCTCGTTCGTCCCGGCGGGCTCCCGCCCGTCACCGTTCTTGACATTACCATTCGCGATGTCGATGGCGACCTGATCGGCCGCCCGGCCGAGTGGCTCGACGACGACGGCGTCGCGCCCGCAGTCCTGATCAAGCAATCAAGCGTCGCCAGGGCCAAGGGCAAGACGCCCGTAGGCGGTCTCGGCGACCGGGTGCTCGCAAAGATTTTCCCGGCCAAGGAACGCGGCGGCCCCGCCTATACCGCGCGTATCATCAAGGTGCTCGACAAGCGCAAGGACGCGGTGCTCGGCGTCTTCCGCGCCACGCCGGGTGGTGGCGGCCGACTGATGCCGATCGACAAGCGGGGCGAGGAACTCCTCATCGATCCGGACTTCACCGGCGACGCCAAGGAAGGCGATCTCGTCGAAGCGCATCTCTCGCGGATCGGCCGCTACGGTCTGCCGCGCGCGCAGGTGCAGAACGTCATCGGCTCGGTCGCATCTGAAAAGGCGATCTCGATGATCGCCATCCATGCGCATGGTATCCCGCACGTCTTTCCGGAGAAGGTGTTGCAGGAGGCGGAAGCCGCGCGTCCTGCAACAATGGCCCATCGCGAGGATTGGCGCACCCTGCCGCTCATCACCATAGACCCGGCAGACGCCAAGGATCACGACGACGCGGTCTACGCGGAGCCGGATCCGTCGCCGGACAATCCCGGCGGCGTCATCGTCACCGTCGCGATCGCCGACGTCTCCTGGTACGTCCGGGCACGCTCGGCACTCGATCTCGAGGCGTTGAAACGAGGCAACTCGGTCTATTTTCCGGACCGGGTCGTACCGATGCTGCCCGAGCGTATATCCAACGACCTCTGCTCCCTGAAGGAAGGCGTCGACCGCCCGGCGCTTGCGGTCCGGATGCGCTTTTCCAAGGAAGGCCGCAAGGCCGGCCATACGTTTCACCGCATCATGATGCGGAGCGCGGCCAAGCTCTCGTACCAACAGGCGCAGACCGCGATCGACGGTGCTCCCGACGACAAGACCGGCCCCATACTGGATACGATCCTCAAACCGCTCTGGGAAGCCTATCGTATCCTCACACGCGGAAGGGAGCGCCGTCAGCCGCTCGAACTCGACGTGCCGGAGCGCAAGATCATCCTGAAACCGGACGGAACGGTCGATCGGGTGTTCGTGCCGGAACGCCTCGATGCGCACAAGCTCATCGAAGAGATGATGATACAGGCGAATGTCGCCGCCGCCGAGACGCTGGAACAGAAGCGTCAGGTTCTGATCTATCGTGTCCACGACCAGCCGTCGCTCGCCAAGCAGGAGAGCCTTCGCGAATTCCTTGCGACACTCGAGATCGCGCTCGCCAAAGGTGGCAACATGCGGGCGAACCATTTCAACGGGATTCTCGCGAAGGCCGACGGAAAACCTTACGAGACGATCGTGAACCAGATGGTACTGCGCTCGCAAAGCCAGGCGATCTACAGCCCGGAAAATATCGGTCATTTCGGCCTGAACCTGCTGCGCTACGCCCACTTCACCTCGCCGATCCGGCGCTACGCGGATCTGATCGTGCACCGCGCGCTCGTTTCCGCGCTCGGGCTCGGCGAAGGCGGCATCATGCCCGAGGAAGAAGCAACGCTCGACGATATCGCCGCCGAAATCTCGACCTTCGAGCGGCGCGCCATGGCGGCTGAACGCGATACCATCGATCGGCTGATCGCCCATCATCTGAACGGCCGCGTCGGCGAGGAGTTCGACGGACGGGTTTCCGGCGTCACAAAGGCGGGACTATTTGTCACTCTCCCCGCCTATGGCGCCGACGGATTCATCCCTATATCTACGCTCGGGCGCGACTATTTCATCTATGATGAAGCGCATCAGGCCCTTTCCGGCGAGAAGTCCGGGCTGGGCTACCGTCTCGGGGACCCGGTGCAGGTCAAGCTTGTAGAAGCGGTGCCGTTGGCCGGTGCACTCCGTTTCGAAATGCTGAGCGAGGGACGAAAGATGCCGACGGCAATGCGTTCCTTCCACAAGGCCGGCCGCCGCGACCGGACGGGTGCACGCAAACGGCCGGGGACGCGACCGCCCCGCGGCAGGCACTGACAGCCGGACGCGCGACGTCCGGCACGAGGATTGGACATGAAGGCAACGGCGACAGACATGCTTCAGCTCGGCGGAGCGGAGGGCGACAAAAGGCCTGTCGGCCGCTCGATCAAGCGTGGCCTTTTCGGATCCTGTCCGGCCTGCGGCCGCGGTCGGCTGTTCCGCGCCTTCCTTAAATCGGTGGACGCCTGCGAAGCTTGCGGCGAACGCATGGATCACCACCGCGCCGACGACCTCCCGCCCTACATCGTCGTCACGATCGTCGGCCATGCCGTGCTCGGCGGTTATATGATGACCGATCTCGTGCTGCCGCTTACGACATGGCAGCATCTCGCTATATGGGCGCCGGTCACGCTTGCCAGTTCGCTCGCCCTGATGCAGCCGGTCAAGGGCGCGGTCATCGGCCTGCAGTGGGCGTTGAGAATGCACGGTTTCGGCGGTCACGACGATCTGCCGGAAGACGTCCTTCCGCCGCGAGATCCTTCGGCATGACCCCGGAGCGGCTTGGCGGCCGCGCTTTCGCACTCGACGCCGAAGCGGAGAGTTGTCCGACGGTCAGGACGCGCGATGCGGCCTCCATCATGCTTCTCGACAGATCGGGCAAGGACATTCGCGTGCTGATGGGCAAACGCCACAGCGCCCACGTCTTCATGCCGGACCTTTACGTCTTCCCGGGTGGCCGCCGCGATCCCGGCGACCATCGCCTGAGATTTGACGGCGATCTTCATCCGGCGGTTCTGCGATCTCTCAGGGCAGGCGAAGGGCGGGCTATCACGGTGGCTCGCGCACGCGCGCTAGCACTTGCGGCCGCGAGAGAGCTCTACGAAGAAGCCGGAATAAGCCTCGGCCGGACGCACGAGCGCCAAGGCTCGGCGCTTCCGTTTCTTCCCGATCTTTCGAATTTGCGCTATATGGCGCGGGCCATTACTCCTCCGGGACTGCCGAGGCGATTTGACACGCGGTTCTTTGCCGTTTTCGCGGACGAGGCTGAGATCGATCCCTCACTGGTGGCGGAAAGCCGGGAGCTTCAGGATTTGCAATGGATCGATGTCAACGACTTTTCCGCGCTTCGCGTGCCGGAGATCACCGCGATCATCCTCTCGGATCTGAGAAACGATCTCGAATCGGATCCTTCGCTTCCGCCTGAAAGAACCGTTCCATTTTATTTTACGCGCCATGGGCGCTTTCACCGTACGCTTCTCTGAGGGCCCTATCGCATGTCGAAGCCGCCGCCCGGTACGTCAAGACCGGTTGACGAAATCCACTGGCCTTCATTGATCGCCGCGCTCGCGTCGATCACTGCCGTCGGCATCGCGATCGGTCTGGGGCTCCCGCTGCTCAGCGTCATCATGGAAAAGCGGGGCATCGCGCCCACGCTGAACGGGTTGAATGCAGCAATGGCCGGCCTCGCATCGATGGCCGCCGCCCCGTTCACCATGAAATTCGCCCATCGTCACGGCGTCGCTCCGACCATGCTGCTGGCAATAGTGTTTGCGGCGGCGAGCTCGCTCGGTTTCTACTACCTCACGAATTTCTGGCTCTGGTTTCCCCTGCGCATCGTCTTTCACGGCGCGATCACTGTCCTCTTCATCCTTTCGGAGTTCTGGATCAACGCCACCGCGCCCCCCAACAGGCGCGGCTTCGTGCTCGGGATCTACGGCACGGTACTCTCGCTCGGCTTCGCGAGCGGTCCCCTGCTCTTTTCGATCCTGGGCAGCGAAGGCTTCCTGCCCTTCGCGGTCGGCGCGGGCGTCATCCTGCTTTCCGCGATTCCGATCTTTCTCGCGCGCAATGAAAGCCCGGTGCTGGACGAAAAGCCGAAACGCCATTTCATGCGTTATGTCTTGCTGGTGCCGACCGCGACGGCCGCCGTCTTCATCTTCGGGGCGGTGGAATATGGCGGCCTTTCCCTGTTTCCAATCTTCGGGACGCGCGCGGGCTTCAGCGAATCGCAGGCAGCGCTGCTGCTGACGGTCATGGGCGTCGGCAATTTCATCTTTCAGATCCCCCTCGGCATGCTTTCCGACCGCGTGAAGGACCGCCGTACGATCCTGTCGGCGCTGACCCTGATCGGGCTCGTAGGCGCCCTGTTCCTGCCTATGCTGGTCGAAAACTGGTTTCTGATGGCGCTTGTTCTTCTGTTCTGGGGCGGATGCGTCTCCGGTCTCTATACGGTCGGCCTCAGCCACCTCGGCTCCCGTCTCCAGGGATCAGACCTTGCGGCCGCCAACGCCGCCTTCGTGTTCTCCTACGCGGTCGGTACGGTAGCGGGTCCGCAGGTGATCGGGGCGGCCATGGATGTGACGGGCAATGACGGATTTGCCTGGGCAATCGCCGGCTTCTTCGGGCTTTATGTCGTACTTTCCCTGGTCCGCATCGTTTTGAAACCAAAACGGTCTTGACTTTTCGATCGTGATTTGTAGTTTCGCGGCAACTTGACCGTGGCCCGCAATAGGTTGTCCACGGCTTTCAATTTTTCATAAAGGCAGGACGACCATGGCGAAAGCTACCACCATCAAGATCAAGCTGCTGTCGACGGCCGACACCGGTTACTTCTACGTCACCACCAAGAACAGCCGCACGATGACCGACAAGATGACGAAGACGAAATACGATCCGGTCGCGAAGAAGCACGTCGAATTCAAGGAAGCCAAGATCAAGTAAGGTCGCCGCTTTCTTCGATCCAGAAGCGCCGCCCGCGGGGCCGGCGCTTTTTCTTTGCTTTCTCCGGGGGACGGAACGAAGGGATAAAACGAAAACGCCGCCTCTTTCGAAGCGGCGTTTTCGAATGGGGGTCGACTGGTCCGGTTGCAGCACGAGGAATCCGCAAATCCGAGGCCAGCCGACCGACCCCACGACCCAGGAGATGCGGCGGACCTGAGCATCATGGGGTAACCGAATTCTGTGGAAGTTTCCTTCCTCGCTTATCAGCATTGCCTGAAACTAAAAAAAAATCAACGCATTCTTAATCGCCGAGCAGGGGTTGCTCGGCGTTTGGTTAATTCTGTTCCAAAATCGGACAGTGTCGCCTGCGGATGTGCTTACTCCGGCACGGCCGCGCGAAGAAGAGCGCAACTGGAAGAACCCGCGAGGCCCTGAATAGCACAGCATGTGCGGCGGATCAGGCCGCGGCAGCGACAACCCGGTTCCGTCCGCCGTTCTTCGCCTGATAGAGCGCCATGTCGGCGCGCTTCAGCAAAGCCTCGGCCGTATCGCCATCCGGCCTCAGGGTTGCAATGCCGAGCGACGCCGTGACGTTCAGGACCGTCGCGGCCTGCGGAATGTCGAAGCCACGGCTCTCGACCGCCAATCGGAGTCTCTCCGCAACGATCGCTGCCATTTCGGGCGTCGTATCCGGCATGACGACCACGAACTCCTCCCCGCCGAAACGGCAGGCGAGATCCGCGCCGCGCACCGTGGCGCGAACGCGGTTGGCAAATTCGCGCAGTACATCGTCACCGGCATCATGACCGTAGGTATCGTTCACACGCTTGAAGCGATCGATATCCGTGATGCAGATCGACAGCGGACGCCCCCTTGTGGTTGCGCGATCGATCAGCAGCTTCAGGTGGTTTTCCAGATAGCGCCTGTTGTGGAGGCCGGTGAGATCATCCGTCACGGCCAATTCGATCGTCTGTTGTACACTGGCGCGCAGGCGATCGTTGCAATGCTTGCGCCGGATCTGCGTTAGGCAACGGGCGACAAGTTCGTTCGGATCGACGGGGCGCATGATGTAGTCCGTCACGCCCAGTTCGAGTGCGCGGACGATTCTCTCATCGTTTCCCTGCTCGGTTACCAGCAGGATCGGAATGAAGCGGGTCCGCTCGAGCGACCGCAATTGCGAACACAGACGCAAGGGGTCGTAATCGTCGAAATTCGCGTTGACGATGATCAGGTCGAAACTGCTTTCGGCAGCCTCGAACAGAGCGGCCTGCGGGTCCGATATGACGGCGACATCGGCGATCGGCTTCAGGGCACGCGTCAGCCGCTCCTGTGAGGAAGCACGGCCATCGACGAGCAGAACGCTGCCGGGCTCGTCCGGCCGATCGACGCGGGCCGTCTCCTGCAGCCCGATCGTTTGTGCCGTCTGAGCTCTGAGACGCAGCTCGTCGCTGACGTTCTTCAGGCGGACGAGACTTTTCACGCGCGACATCAGCTGCAGATCGTTCACGGGCTTGGTCAGGAAGTCGTCC
Organism: Sinorhizobium sp. KGO-5; assembly: GCF_036245905.1. NCBI lineage: Bacteria > Pseudomonadati > Pseudomonadota > Alphaproteobacteria > Hyphomicrobiales > Rhizobiaceae > Sinorhizobium > Sinorhizobium sp. KGO-5. The sequence goes on along the minus strand of NZ_BDIZ01000001.1, from coordinate 1,766,899 downwards.
GCGCCGGCCTTCAGCCCGCGCACGCGATCGGACGGCTGGTCGAGTGCCGTTATCATCACGACCGGAATATGCGCGGTCCGGCTGTTCGCCTTCAATCTTTCACAGACCTCGAAACCGTCCATCCCCGGCATCATGACATCGAGCAGGACCAGATCCACCGGCGTCTTTTCGCATGTCGCCAAGGCGGCATTCCCGTCCGGAGCCGTCAGCACGTCGAAATATTCGGCCACCAGCCGCGCTTCCAGGAGCTTCACATTGGCTGGTACGTCATCAACGACGAGGATGCGCGCAGTCATATCGATCTTTCTGGCAGTCAGGCATCGCCCAGATATGTTTTGATGGTCTCAATGAATTTTGGAACGGAAATCGGCTTGGAAACATAGGCCTCGCATCCCCCTTGGCGGATGCGCTCCTCGTCGCCCTTCATGGCAAAAGCGGTTACGGCAATAACCGGAATCACGTGAAGCTCATCGTCTTCCTTGAGCCATTTCGTGACCTCGAGGCCGGAAACCTCCGGCAACTGGATGTCCATCAGAATCAGGTCGGGACGGTGCTTGCGCGCGAGTTCGAGGGCTTCCATGCCGTTGCGCGTCTGGATCGTCGCGTAGCCCGAAGCCTCAATCAGGTCGCGGAAGAGCTTCATATTCAGCTCGTTATCCTCAACAATCATCACCTGTTTGGGCATGTCGATCCCTTGCTGTCTGCCGCCGCCTTGCAAGTCTCCGGGAGAGATTTAAGTTGCAACAACGGCGACTCGACCCTTTTCGTCGATCGCCAGGCTAGCGCGATTTGGTTGAAAAATAGGTAATTGCGGCCGGCAAACGAGAAGAGAGCGGATATCATGAAGAACGCTGAGGATACGGCGATCGCCATCCTGACCTGGCTCGCGAACGAGCCTGAGCTGATGTCGCGCTTTCTGGCGCTCACCGGCACCGATCCCGCCTCCCTGCGCGGCGCCGTCGGCGAGCCGGGCTTCATGGGGGGCATCGTTGCGTTCCTGATGGAGCACGAGCCGACGCTGATGGCCTTCTGCAACGAAACGCAAACCTCGCCGGACGAGGTCGTCCGGGCGCACCATGCCCTCTCCGGCCCGCGCGATTTCGAGGAAGGCTGAGTGCTGCCGGCACGCGGCGTGCGCAGCGCGGTGCACCGCCCGGTGCCGAGTGCGCCGTGCCGACTAAGGAGCATCCCGAAGTCCGGCCGGCGATCGGCCGGCACCGTCTCAAATTTAACTGCGATATCCAAAACAGCCTCCAGCCGCCGCCTTGAGACTCAGCAGCGTAGAGCGTAAAGTCGCCGCGTTCAACATTTGTTCCGGATATGATCGACAGCGCCGCCCCACCCTCCGGCTTCTGCCGTGATTGCCTCAAGGAGCAAGCCGCCCAGGCGCGGCGGTGCCTCGCCTGCGGAAGCCCGCGGCTCCTCCGGCACCCCGAACTCTACCGGCTGACCCTGGCGCATATCGACTGCGATGCCTTCTATGCCTCGGTCGAGAAGCGCGACAATCCGGAGCTCGCCGACAAGCCCGTGATCATCGGCGGCGGTAAGCGTGGCGTCGTCTCCACGGCCTGTTACATTGCCCGCATCCACGGCGTGCGCTCCGCCATGCCTATGTTCAAAGCCCTCGAAGCCTGTCCGCAGGCCGTGGTGATCAGGCCCGACATGGAGAAATACGTGCGCGTCGGGCGGGAAGTCAGAGCGATGATGCAGGAGCTGACGCCTCTCGTGCAGCCGCTGTCGATAGATGAGGCCTTTCTCGATCTGAGCGGCACCGAGCGGCTTCATCACGATCCGCCCGCCCGAACGCTTGCCCGCTTCGCCAGGCGTGTGGAGCGGGAAATCGGCATCACCGTCTCCGTCGGGCTCTCCTACTGCAAATTCCTGGCCAAGGTCGCCTCGGACCTTCAGAAGCCGCGCGGCTTTTCGGTCATCGGCCAGGCCGAAGCCATCGATTTCCTGAAAGCCAAACCCGTTACACTCATCTGGGGCGTCGGCAAGGCCTTCGCCGCCACGCTCGAAAGGGACGGAATCCGCGCGATCGGGCAGCTCCAGACGATGGAAGAGGCGGACCTCATGCGCCGCTACGGCACGATGGGCCGGCGGCTCTACAGGCTCTCGCGCGGCCTGGACGAAAGATCCGTGGAAATCGAAGGCGAAGCGAAGAGCGTCTCCTCCGAGACGACCTTCAACGACGACCTGGCGCGCCAGGAAGACCTCGTAACGCATCTGAGGGGCCTCAGCGAACAAGTGGCATTCCGCTTGCGAAAATCCGCCCTCGCCGGACAGACGGTGGTGCTGAAGCTGAAGACCGCGGACTTCAAGACCCGCACGCGCAACCGCAGGCTGGACAGCCCCACCCGCCTTGCCGACCGCATCTTCCGCACCGGCCTGCAGCTGCTCGAGAAGGAGGTCGACGGGACGAAATACCGGCTGATCGGGATCGGCGTCAGCGATCTGGCCGATCCCGACCTCGCCGATCCGCCGGATCTTGTCGATCCGCAGGCATCCCGGCGTGCCGCCGCCGAGGACGCGATCAACAAGCTGCGCGACAAGTTCGGCAGGACGAGCGTCGAGACCGGCTATACGTTCGGCAAGGGGCGGCGCCGGCAATAGCCCGACCGGACGGCTGACGCATCGTATGGGGCAATTCCTTAAATATTGAACGCTAGCCTGCTTCCACGGCTCCGTCGTCCGTTTTGCGGTGCCGCCACTGTCTGAATGAGGGTAGGTGTTGCGTTTCGCTCTCCGGATGGGATTCGCGGTTTTCGTCATGGCGTCGCCGTCCGCGCTTGCGGCCGGCGCCAAGGCGCCGTTGCAGATCGTCGTCTCGAGGGAGCAGCAGTCCCTCGTCGTCTATGACGGCGACACGGTGGTCGCCACGTCGAAAGTGTCCACCGGCAAGGCCGGGCACACGACGCCGACGGGCATCTTCTCGATCCTGGAGAAGCGCCGACGTCACGAGTCGAACATCTATTCGAATGCGCCGATGCCGTTCATGCAGCGGCTTACCTGGTCCGGCATTGCGCTGCATGGCTCAAACCATGTACCGGATTATCCGGCTTCGCACGGTTGCGTGCGGCTGCCGAGCAAATTCGCGGCGAGCCTGTTCAAGATGACGGGCTACGGCATGCATGTGGTCATATCGGATCGGCAGATCGCCCCGGTCGAGGTCGCGCACGAAATGCTTTTCCAGCCGAGCCAGTCGCGACCGCAGGGACCTGCCCTGTCGGACGTCCCCCTGCGGCCGGCGATCGGGGAGTTCAACCGGAGCGCAGTTGAAGTCGCCATGACCGACAAACGCCCCTCGCCCGTCACATCCGACGAGGCGAAGGCCCCGATACGTATTCTGATTACCCGGCGCGGTACGCAAGAGAGCGTGCGCAACCTCCAGACGCTCCTCAATACGCTCGGCTACGATGCAGGTCTGCCGGATGGATTCAACGGTCCGGCAACGGCCGCCGCAATCGAAGCGTTCCAAAGGGCCGAAGCTCTGCCCGTCGATGGCAAGATAACGCCGGAGCTGATCGAAGCCGTCTTCCGCAAGGCGAACCGCAGTGCACCGTTGAACGGCGTGTTGCGCGTGCGCCGGCAATTCCAGCCGCTTTTCGAAGCCGAGATTGCCATCGCAGAGCCGGAAATGGCGCTCGGGACACATCTGCTGCAGTTCCAGGATCTCGACACGAAAACCGGACAGGGCAAATGGTTCGGCATGTCGCTCGAGAACAAGCTGCCGAAAACGACGAAGAAGCGACTTGGCATTACAGAGGAAGGCGAGCCCGACACGCTGAAGAGGACGCTGAGCCGCATCACCGTGCCCGAAGACGTCCGCGAACGCCTCGCCGGCCTCCTTGCAAACGGCTCGTCACTCTCGATCACCGATACCGAATCGGGGCTGGAGACGGGCAAGGGAACGGATTTCATCACCGTGACGAGGGAGCGGCGCGGGTGAAAGGCATGGGGTGATTTCCGCACCCTGGTTTGCCCTTATCGCCCTGCCGGGACCTTCTCCCCGCAAGCGGGGCGAAGAGAAAAGCAGCAAAGGCCCGCTCTTCGAGGGGGCGATATAGTAGCCTGTCAATGGACAAGACATAGAGCAGCTCAAAATGCTGCAGCGACCTTTGCGTGTCTGATAAGACGCGGCGGGGCTGTAGGAAACTTTTCGGAGAGCTCTGTGCTTGTCACAGAGATGAGGTGGAGAGGGTGCGGTCCCTCGGCGCGCTTCATAAACCGTGAAGATAGCGAGGCGACACGACGGGTCCCGGGTCACGCCCGTATGCAGCGTCCCGCTTCGCTTCGATGTAGTAGCCGCACATCCCAGTTCCTTATTCCTGTGCTCGTCACAGGAATCCAGCCAGACCAAGTCCTTGGGCTGGAAAGGCTCTTCCCGCGCCGCAGACGCGGCGCTGCTGGATCCCTGTGACGAGCACAGGATGAGGTGAGGAGAGATTGCAGTCCTCCGATACGTTTCCTACAGCGCCGCGCGCCTTACGCGCAAAGGTCGCTGTAGCACTTTGAGCTGCTGCATGTTTTTGTCCTTTGATCGGCTACGATCAAAGGACAAATGGAGTGGCGCACGGTCGGTACTCGAGGTCTTCAAGCGACAAAACCGACCCGAGCTTCAACGCCATTATCCATCTCGCAGCCGTCATAAACTCAAAATGAATCTCGACATGCCCTAAACCAGCTCGACGTCCACCACCCCGGGAGCGGAGCGAAGGGCGGCGGCGATCTCGGGTGAGATCCGGTATTTCTCGTTGAGCTCGACTTCGATCTCCCGCTGCCCGTTGTCCTTGATGACGATGAAGGAAACCAGGCCGTCCCCCTTGGCGTTCAGATGCGAGGCGATGGAGCGCAGCGGTCCGCAGTCGCGCACATAGACGCGCAAGGCCTTCTGCATCTGCAGCGATTCTTCCTCGAGCGAACGCAGGGTTCGGATACGAAGGCCGATCCCTTCCGGCCGCTCTTCGGCGTCGACCGTCATCACCAGCGATTTGCCGGGCTCCAGAAGGTCGCGATACTGGTTCAGCATTTCGGAGAAGAGTACGGCCTCGAATTGGCCCGAAGCGTCCGAGAAAGCGACGATGCCCATCTTGTTGCCGGTGCGCGTCTTGCGTTCCTGCTTCGACGTCACCGTCCCGGCGAGGCGGCCCGCCGCCGCACCCTGTTTTACGGCTGCCGAGAAATCCGCAAATGTCTGCACGCGCATCTTGGCGAGCAGATTGTTATAGGTGTCGAGCGGATGGGCGGAGAGATAGAAGCCCAAAACCTGGAACTCGCGATGCAGCTTCTCCGAGGCGAGCCACGGCGTATAGGGCGGGAGCGCGATCTTCTCGGGCCCGGTTGCGGCACCCGCGCCGAACATGTCGCTCTGGCCGCTCACCTTGTTTTCCTGGGCGCGCTGGGCGAAACCGAGGATACGATCGAGGCCGCCGACGAGCTCCGCCCGGTCGTAGCCGAAGCAGTCGAAAGCACCGGCGGCGATCAGACTTTCGAAAACACGCCGGTTCAAGAGCTTCGGATCGATCCTCAGGCAAAAATCTTCGAGACTTGCGAAAGGCCGATCGCCACGCACGGCGACGATGTGGTCGACGGCAGACTCGCCGACGCCTTTGAGGGCGGCGAGCGAATAATAGATGCGGTTGTCGCCGGTTTCGAAGTGGCGGTGGGAGGTCTGCACGGACGGCGCGACCACCTGGATGCCGAGGCGCATCGCGTCCTGGCGGAAATCGTTGATCTTGTCCGTGTTCGACATGTCGAGCGTCATCGACGCTGCGAGAAACTCGACCGGATAATGCGCCTTCATGTAGGCGGTCTGGTAGGAGACGATGGCGTAGGCGGCTGCGTGCGACTTGTTGAAGCCGTAATTGGCGAACTTGGCGAGAAGGTCGAAGATCAGGTCGGCCTGCGGCTTCGAGACGCCATTCTTGACGGCACCGTCAACGAAGCGGGCGCGTTGCTTGTCCATCTCCGCCTTGATCTTCTTGCCCATGGCGCGGCGCAGAAGGTCGGCCTCGCCGAGCGAATAGCCCGAGAGCACCTGGGCGATCTGCATCACCTGCTCCTGGTAGACGATGACGCCCTGTGTCTCCTTGAGGAGGTAATCGATCTTCGGATGGATCGATTCGATCTCTTCCTCGCCGTGCTTGCGGGCGTTGTAGACCGGGATGTTCTCCATCGGTCCCGGGCGATAGAGCGCCACAAGCGCGATGATGTCCTCGATGCAGTCCGGGCGCATGCCGATCAGCGCCTTTCGCATGCCGGCGCTTTCCACCTGGAACACGCCGACCGTCTCGCCGCGCGAAAGGGTCTCGTAGGTCTTCAGATCGTCGAGCGGAATGCTTGCGAGGTCGATATGGGTGCCGCGCTTGCCGACGAAGTCGACGGCCGTCTTCAGAACGGTCAGCGTCTTCAGGCCAAGGAAGTCGAACTTTACGAGACCCGCCTGCTCGACCCATTTCATATTGAACTGAGTGACCGGCATGTCGGAGCGCGGATCGCGGTACATCGGCACGAGCTGCGAGAGCGGCCTGTCGCCGATGACGATGCCGGCCGCGTGCGTCGAGGCGTGGCGGTAAAGCCCCTCGATCTTCTGGGCGATGTCGAGGAGGCGGGCAACGACCGGCTCCTTCTCCGCCTCTTCCTGCAGGCGCGGTTCCTCCTCGATCGCCTTGGAAAGCGGCGTCGGGTTGGCGGGATTGTTCGGCACCAGCTTGCAGATCTTGTCGACTTGGCCGTAGGGCATTTCCAGCACGCGGCCGACGTCGCGCAGTGCTGCGCGCGCCTGCAGCGAACCGAAGGTAATGATCTGCGCCACCTGCTCGCGGCCGTATTTCTGCTGCACGTAGCGGATGACCTCCTCGCGCCGGTCCTGGCAGAAATCGATGTCGAAATCGGGCATCGACACGCGTTCGGGATTGAGGAAGCGCTCGAAAAGCAGAGAGAAGCGCATCGGGTCGACGTCGGTGATCGTCAGGGCATAGGCGACCAGCGAGCCGGCACCCGAGCCGCGGCCCGGCCCGACCGGAATGTCATGTTGCTTGGCCCATTTGATGAAGTCCGCAACGATGAGGAAGTAGCCCGGAAACTTCATCCGCTCGATGACGCCGAGTTCGAAGGCCAGCCGTTCCCGATAGTCCTCTTCCTTGTAGCCGGGCGCCATGCCGAGTTTGGCGAGGCGGCCCTCCAGCCCCTCCTCCGCCTGCCGGCGCAGCTCCGCCACCTCCGCGCGTTCGGCCTCCTCCGGATCATCCGAAGCGCCGGTAAAGCGCGGCAGGATCGGTCCGCGGGTCTTCAACATGAAGGAGCAGCGCCGCGCGACCTCGATCGTATTCTCCAATGCCTCGGGCAGATCCGCGAAGAGCGCCGCCATCTCCTTGCGGCTCTTCAAATAATGATCCGGGGTCAGACGGAAACGGCTGTCGTCGGACACCATCGCATTGTGAGCGACGGCCATCAGCGCATCGTGGGCATCATAGTCGGACGGCGACGGGAAAAACGCCTCGTTGGTGGCAACGAGCGGAACGTCGAACCGATAGGCGAGATCGATCATGCGGTTTTCGTGACGCCGGTCGTAATTCCCGTGCCGCTGCAGTTCGACATAGAGGCGATCGCCGAAAAGCTCGATCAAGACTTTCAGGCGTGCCTCGGCCAGGGCCGGCGAACCCGACTTCAGCGCCATGTCGACCGGTCCGGCTCCCGCCCCGGTGAGCGCGATCAGCCCGGACGTACCGCCTGCGGCGAGCCAGGAGCGGCTTATTCGCGCCTGCTGGTGTCCCTCGCCTTCGAGATAGGCGCGGCTGACGAGCTCTACCAGGCGAGCGTAACCGTCATCGGTCGCCGCGATCAGCACGATCGCGGGAAGCTTGACGAACTGATGGGCGTTTCCACGCCGCTCGCCCTCCGCTTCGTCCTCCATATCGATGGAGAGTTGGCAGCCGATGATCGGTTGCAATCCGTCGTCCGCGGCCTTCTGCGAGAATTCGAGCGCCGCGAACAGATTATTGGTGTCGGCGATGCCGATCGCCGGCTGATCGTCGGCGACCGCCTTGCCGATGATCTTCTTCAAAGGCAGGGCGCCTTCCAGCAACGAATAGGCGGAATGCACCCGCAGGTGAACGAACTGCGGATCCGCCGCAGCCCCAGTGCCGTGCCCGATACTCTGCCCGATACTCTGGTTGCCTGTCATCGCCGCACTCCGATTCTTGTCCGGCGTCGAGGATATCCTGTTTCCCGTCCCAACTGTCCAGTCTCAAGGACGGGCCGCCGGGGTTTTTGCCCGGCGTGTGGTGTTTGGTGCGCGTTCGACAGGAACGCGGAGCACGCTCGAAAATCCCGGTCACAGGCCGAGAGCGATTACCGAGATGCTCACGATGAAAAGGCTCATCGAGGCGAAGGCAGCAAGATCACGTACGAAATCAGCCATAACTTGTCTCCTTTCCGCTACTGTTCCCTTTTTGTTCTAATTTTGTTCGATAGTCAAGGAAGTCTGCATAGAAGACCCGCTATTCAGTGGCTATGGTTAACGTGCACCGGCGGCCCGCATTCGTGCATGCCCCTCCGAGGGTCGATACGCCTCGAATGGAACATGCAAGGAGCGCAGCCCGAGGCGGGTGACCGCGCCGCGAGTGAGGTCGGAGCCAAGTAGGGGCAGCCGCGGCCGAACTAATTCAGTTCGACGACCTTGCCGTCCTCGATGGTCACGCGGCGATCCATGAGCGAAGCGAGTTCGTGATTGTGGGTGGCGATCAGCGCCGCGAGCCCGGACTGGCGCGCCAAGGCTTCCAGCGCCTCGAACACATAGCCGGCCGTCTCGGGGTCGAGGTTGCCGGTCGGCTCGTCCGCCAGAAGGATGAGCGGCGCATTGGCGACCGCCCTGGCGATGGCGACGCGCTGCTGCTCGCCGCCGGAAAGCTCGGTCGGGCGGTGGCTGCCGCGATGGCCGATGCGCATATAGTCCAGGAGGGCCGATGCCCGCTCCGCCGCCTCGGCCTTGGGCAATCCGGCGATCAGTTGCGGCATCATGATGTTCTCCAGCGCCGAGAATTCCGGCAGGAGATGATGGAACTGGTAGACGAAGCCGATCTCGTTGCGGCGGATCGCGGTTCGCCGGTCGTCGCTGAGCCCGTTGCAGGAGGTGCCGTTCACGAGCACCTCGCCCTCGTCCGGGTGTTCGAGCAGCCCGGCGATATGAAGCAATGTCGACTTTCCGGTACCGGACGGGGCCACGAGGGCGACCGTCTCGCCGCTTCGCAACGTCAGGTCGGCTCCCTTGAGGATCGGCAGAAACGTGTCGCCCTCGCCATAGTGCCGCTCGATGCCGGAGAGCTGCAGTGCCACGCGCGCATTCATTTAAGCTGTTGTCCTTGTTATTCGTACCGCAGGGCCTGCACCGGATCGAGGCGCGAGGCGCGCCAGGCCGGGAAGATCGTGGCAAGGAAGGAAAGCGCAAGCGCCATGACGACGACGGTGACGGTCTCGTCGGCGTTCATATCGGCCGGAAGCTGGCTGAGGAAATAGAGCTCCGGATCGAAGAGCGTGGCGCCGGACACCCAGGAGAAGAACTGGCGGATCGACTCGATGTTGAGGCAGACGACGACCCCGAGGACGACGCCCGCGATGGTTCCCGTGACCCCGATTGCGGCGCCCGTCATGAAGAAGATGCGCATCACCGAGCCGGAGGTCGCGCCCATCGTCCTAAGGATCGCGATATCGCTGCCCTTGTCCTTCACCAGCATGATCAGGCCGGAGATGATGTTCAGCGCCGCGACCAGCACGATCAGCGTCAGGATCATGAACATCACGTTCCGTTCCACCTCGAGCGCGGAAAAGAATGTTCTGTTGCGCTCGCGCCAGTCCGTAATGAATATCTGCCGGCCGGCGGCATCCTCCACCGGCTTGCGAAGCTCATCGACCGCGTCCGGATGCTCGGCGAATATCTCGATCGACTGGACGAGGCCTTCGGCATTGAAATAGAGCTGCGCTTCCTCGAGCGGCATGAAGATGATGGTGGCGTCGTATTCCGACATGCCCATCTCGAAGATGGCCGAGACGGTATAGGCCTTGACCCTCGGATTCATGCCCATCGGCGTGACGTCGCCGTTCGGCGAGGTGAGCGTGATCGTCCCACCCACCCGGATGCCCAGCTGCTCGGCCATGCGCGAGCCGATGGCGACGCCGCTGCCCGAGGCGAAGCCGACGAGGTCGCCGGACTGAATATTTCCCGAGATCGACTTCAGCTTTGTGAGGTCGTCGGCGCGTATCCCGCGAACGAGCGCACCCGTCGACGCATCGCCCAGGCCTTGCGCGAGAACCTGGCCCTCGACGATCGGAATGGCCATGGTCACGCCCGGAACGGCGGAGAAATTGGTGGCAAGATCGGCATAATTGGTGAGCGGGCCGTCCAGAGGCTGGACGATCATATGGCCGTTCATGCCGAGAATGCGCGAAATGAGCTCGGTTCGGAAGCCGTTCATCACCGCCATGACGATGATCAGCGTTCCCACCCCAAGCATGATCCCTATGAAGGAAAAGCCGGCAATGACCGAGATGAACGCTTCCTTGCGCCGCGAACGCAGGTAGCGCCAGGCGACCATACGCTCGAAGGCGGAGAAGGGACGGCTGGAAGATATGCTGGATGGAGCGGCAGCCTGCACTTGCTCATCCGTCGCCGCGGTCATCATCGATCCCTTCGTCTGTTATCTCGCCGCGACCAGTTTGTTGATCGCCGCTTCGACGGTCATCGTCTCCCGCGCGCCGGTCCTGCGGTCCTTCACTTCGACTTCGCCGTTCGCGATCGAACGCGGTCCGACGATCACCTGCACCGGCACGCCGATAAGGTCGGCGGTCGCGAACTTCCCGCCGGCGCGCTCGTCGGTGTCGTCAAGAAGAACGTCGAATCCAGCCTTGCCGAGATCGGAGTAGACCCTGCCGCAAGCCGCATCGCAAGCGTCATCGCCCGTTTTCATGTTGATGACGACGACGTCGAAGGGAGCGATCGCTTTCGGCCAGATGATGCCGTTGTCGTCATGCGAAGCTTCGATGATCGCCGGCACCAGGCGGGTCGGACCGATACCATAGGAGCCCATGTGCACCGTGTGTTCCTTGCCGTCCGGCCCGAGCACTTTCGCACCCATGGCCTCGGAATATTTAGTGCCGAAATAGAAGATGTGGCCCACCTCGATGCCGCGCGCGGACAGGCGCTCGCCTTCGGGGATGGCGCCGAAGGCGGCCTCGTCATGCATTTCCGAGGTCGCCGCATAGCGCGACGTCCACTTGTCGAAGATCGTCTTCAGGCCCGCGACGTCGTCGAAATTCGTATCCTCGCCCGGAATGTCGAAGCCGAGGAAGTCCTTGTGGCAGAACACCTCGGACTCGCCCGTGTCGGCAAGGATGATGAACTCGTGGCTGAGATTCCCGCCGATCGGGCCCGTGTCGGCACGCATCGGTATGGCGCGCAGGCCCATCCGGTCGAAGGTGCGGAGATAGGCGGCAAACATCTTGTTATAGGCGTGCTCCGCCCCTGCCCGGTCGAGATCGAAGGAATAGGCGTCCTTCATCAGAAACTCGCGCGAACGCATGGTGCCGAAACGCGGACGGATCTCGTCACGGAACTTCAGCTGGATATGGTAGAGGTTCAGCGGCAGATGGCGGTAGGACTTGACGTAGGAGCGGAAGATGTCGGTGATCATCTCCTCGTTCGTCGGTCCGTAGAGCATCGGCCGGTCCTGCCGGTCCTTGATGCGCAGCATCTCCTTGCCGTAGGCGTCATAGCGCCCGCTCTCCTGCCAGAGCTCCGCCGACTGCAGCGTCGGCATCAGCAGTTCGATGGCGCCGGAACGGTTCTGCTCTTCGCGAATGATCGCATTCACCTTGTCCAGCACGCGCTTGCCGAGCGGCAGCCACGTATAGATGCCCGCGGACTGCTGGCGGACCATGCCTGTCCTCAGCATCAGTCGATGGGAAACGATTTCCGCTTCCTTCGGATTTTCCTTTAAGATGGGCATGAAAAAGCGGGACAGGCGCATGACGGGTTCCAGAACTGGTGAATTCGCACTATCGACGGATTCAGGCAAAATGACGTTGTGCTTCGGCCGCTCCTTCGCCTGAGATCAGGGTAGGCAGCTGTTGCCATTCTAACAGGGCTCTTGATTTTCCCGGCGACGCATCGACGGGAGCCTTTCGAGTTCAGCGTTCATAGCCGCTTCGCGCGCGGAAGGGAACCCTGCCTTAAGGCCGGCTATCGCTGCGTCGACACATAACCCGGATGAGAAATACGGGTCGCGACCCTGCGGCAAAAGAGCACGCTAGTAACAGGACGAAGACAGTTGGTGTCAACGGAAAAATTTTACCCGACTGTAGCAAAAATGCAAAAAAAGCAGATGACAGCGCCCAAGGTTTGAGCTAATTTCGGCTCACAAAACAGGCAGGAAGACCAAATTCTTGCCGAAATTCGCGGTCAAGTCTTGGGAGGATAAGATCTTAGGCGCGCTCGTTCGCTGCCGCCGGAAACGGATTAAAGATCACGCGACACTTAAAAAACAAGGCTTTGGCCTTGTTTTTTTTTGCTTTTTCATCGCCCCCTCCTGGCGAAGCAGGCGCGAGAAAACGTCAATAATCTGTCTGTCAAGTGCACACACGCGCCGGCCGGCCTGCAAGCTTCCCGCCCCCCGGTTCTGCTACGTCATATTTTAGGGGTGAAAGAGCGTTGAAGGCGGCCCCCCGTTGGTCCTTCGAGAGGCCGCCCTCGTCTAATATCCTACGGAGTTGCGTCAGCGGTCCTGCGGCAAAGGCTTTGCTTCCCGTTCGGTGGCCGGAGCCGCCTCGTCGCCGTGCAGCGGATGATGATGAGCCATCTGCTTCATCATCCCCGCGCATGCCTCCATCATCGGCCCCATGGCGCGCATCATGTCCATCATGCCCTTCATTCCGGACATGTCGCCACCCATCATATCCATGCCGCCCTTAACCGCCTCGTCTTTCGCGACGGGGGGCGCGCTATGGTTCGCATAGGCGGCGGTTGCAATGAGCAGTGCTGCTGAAAGCGTTAGCTTCGTAATGGTATTCATCCTGGTCTCTCCTTTCTCTGGTCACTTGGTTCGTTCATCGGTGGCCGATGCATCGGCCGGCTTCTTGCTTCGGCACATGACGCAATATCCGGTGGCACACATCACCGCGCAGGGCGCGAGGCTCAAGAGAATGGGGGCCACACCCGCCGCTGCGAGCCAGTCCCAATTTGCGGCCAGGCCGGTTCCGGCAACGCCCAGTCCGACAAGGATCCAGCCGCGGCGGCCGAACGGCATCCGCAGGCCAGCTACTTGCCTCGTGCTGGCGGCTTTTACGATTTCACTCATTTTCGAGTCTCCCGTTGTTCTCATGGCTCTGCCCGCCGCCCGCGGTGATCCGGGTCTGTATTTTGCGCTGGCGCTCCGGCCACCTGCTCTTGATGAACCCCAGAACCGCGGTGATCTCGGCATCGGTCAGCAGCCCCCCAAAAGCGGGCATATCGCTTTCGTAGTCCGGTAGAACCGCGCCGAGACCCGATTTGGTGAAGGTGAACAGCTCCTGATCCGAATGATGCCAGGTATGTCCGGTTGCATCATGCGGCGGCGCGGGCATGCGGCCGCTCGCTTTTCTCCGTCGCCAGTCAGGCTCTCCTTCCAGCCGCACTCCGTGGCAAGAGGCGCAATGGTCCTGGTAGATCGCCTGTCCAACGTCGATCTATTCGGACGTGACGGCCTCCCCCAGAAAGGTCAGGCCGTTGGCCACCGGCCGCTGCGCAGCGGCGGCAAACCAGCCCGCAGCGCCGATGCCCGCCGCGACAAAGGCCGTCATGAGTTTGCGCACACGCATCGGCCCCGCCTCCGCTGCTCACTCATCGGAATAGACCGCCGGGCCGTCGGGACCGAAAGAAAAGATGCGCAACGACCCCGTCTTTTTGGAAGCCATACCCGGCGCATTCGCCGGCATGCCCGGCAGCGTGATACCCGTGACGGCGGGGCGTTCATGGAGCAAACGCCGGATGATATCGGCCGGTATCAGACCGCTCAGGGTATAGCCGTCGATTTCCGCCAGGTGGCAACCCATGCCACGCTCAGGCACCCCCGCCGCCACCGAACGGTTGACGAAGTCGCGGTCATCGATCACGTGAACCTCGAAGTTCTCGGAGCGCAGGTAATCGACGTAGGCGTCGCAGCAGCCGCAATCCGGATCGCGCCAGACCGTCATCGGTTTTTCGGCAAGGGCCGGGGTCGCCAAGGCGAGAAAAACGGCCAGGGAAAGTTTATTTCGCAAGAGAGTTCTCCTTCAGAGCTTCGTCCAGTTTCTGCCGCCATCGCGGCTGACTACGACCGCATCTTTCGTGACGGCGGCAAGCTGTTCGGGGTTTTGTGGATGCGATGCCAGGGCGAGCGCATTCAGCTCCGAGCTGCGGGACCAGTTCACGCCCGCATCTGCGGAAGTCCAAAGACCGGAAGGCATCGCGGCGAACAGCCTCTCGGAGTCCGCGAGGCAGGAGACGAGCGCGCGGACCGCCTCCCCCTTGGGCAAGGGTGCTTCCGGTTTTTGCGGGCTGCCGGCAATCAGAGCGTCCATCGCGTCGCCCGCTACGATCGCCTGCCAGCGGCAGAAGCAGTCGGGCACCCGGATCAAGCCGGCCTCGGTTGCGGCATAGATCCAGATGCCCCCCATGCCCGAGGCGGTATTCACCGAGGCGAGCCCGACGATCTCGCGTTCCCCCTCCCCGATCCAGGGCCGGTCCATTGCGAGGCTCCAGACCGCCCCGTTGTCGGTGCTGTGCCAGAGCCCGTCACCTGCAACGGCGGCGTAGAGCGTGTCGGGCGCTGCGGCGGATGCGGCCAATGCAGTTACGGGCGCCCCCGGCAGTCCCTTTCCCGGGAATTGCCAGCTGCTGCCGCCATCCGAAGAACGTGCGATGCCGCCCCCCGCCAGACCGGCGACGATCTCGCCCGGCCGCGCGGGGAGGCTGGCGAGCGCCGTCACGAAACCGGGTGACTTCAGGACCTGCCAGCCGATAACGGGAGCGAACCGTCGGATCTCTCCTTCGATCGCAGTTACGAGCGCATCGCCATCGAAAGCGATCGCGCGCGGGACAGAGGTCGCTGCCCCGATCCTGTATGGCAACAGGACGAAGCCGGCGCCGGTGGCAAGCAAGCCGACAACACTTCGCCGGGATAGGCCGGCGCATGCGGCCGTGGAAAAGATCATTGTCTTCCTCATAAACGATTTCGATTGCAGCTATCGTCCTGCCTGAAGGCCGGCATCGGAACGACGTGGCTGAGATGGCGCATGTCTGGCCTGGCCGCGTGCCCGGGCCGCCAGCGCCTATCAAAGCGACGGGGGACGGCTGAAATCTTGCTTCGGCGACGGTCGCCGTGGCACGGAAACTGACCGTTCCACGCGCCTCTCAGGCATTGCGCGTCAGATCAGGCGAAATGTTTTGGGGGAAGAGGGTCCGGCGGTCCGATACGGCCAGGCCGATCTTCAGCCGCAGCGGGGCCGAAGGCTTTCGACGGGACGATCGGTCGGTATCCGGGATAATCGACGGGCAGGCCCGACCCGAGGGAGGCGCAGTCGACGTTGCAGGCGAAGCCGTCAGCGTCGGCAGGCTCATCGTCGCAATCCGGGCAGCCTGCCATATGCGAGCCGGCATCGGCTGCCATGGCGATCATCATCGCCGTGCTACCTGCCGCCTGCGCAACGGTACTCGCGGCAAAGGCGGCGAGCCAAAGGCACAGGAGGAGGCGGGCAAAATACAGCATGCCCTTTATTAGCCGGCGGGCGAGTGGCTGTCGATTCACGAAACCGTGTCGCTGCGTTCCCGGCGTCAGTAGAATTCCGGCGCGAAGCGTGGGATTGCATCGATGTCGTAGCCGAGCTTCACCGAAACAATGTACCAGCCGAGATGGATGACGGCGGCAATGACCGTGGTCAGCAGTACGACCCTGAGGGCGCGGAAACGGGCTGGAGCACTCTCGACGGAGCCGGGGACGACGTCATTCTCTTCGGCTTGCGTACGCACACCGAGCGGCAGCACGACGAAAAGCGTGATCCACCAGATAATGAAGTAGATTGCAAAGGTAGAGAAGAGAGGCATCAAAAATCTCTGCGGTGGAGCGTTCGGCCGCGTTATAACCCCGCACGGCTCAACCGGCAAACCTCTTCCCCGCGCCCGACTGTCACACCTCTTCGAGCTCGATCAAGGTGCCCTGAAAGTCCTTGGGGTGTAGAAACAGGACAGGCTTGCCGTGCGCGCCGATTTTCGGGTTGCCGTCGCCGAGGACACGCGCTCCCGCCTGCCTCAGCCGGTCGCGCGCGGCGATGATGTCTTCCACCTCGTAGCAGATATGGTGCATGCCGCCGGCCGGGTTTTTCTCGAGGAAGGCGGAGATCGGCGATGTGTCGCCGAGCGGCTCGAGCAATTCGACCTTGGTATTGGGCAGCGTCACGAAAACGACGGTCACGCCGTGTTCAGGCAGGGCCTGCGGCTCAGAGACCGGCGCCCCCAGCGTGGCGCGATAGCTTTCGATGGCGACTGCAAGGTCGGGCACGGCGATTGCCACGTGATTCACTTTTCCCAACATCCGATGCTTCTCTCCCTGCCCTGCAGTTCACGATTTCGGAGGGTGCCGCCGGATCAGACCTTGGTGATGAACACCGTGACGACCGGCTTCTTGCCCCAGACCTGGTTCGTAGTGCTGCGCACGGCGCGGCGAACGGCTTCCTGCAGCATCGCGAGGTCCTTCCGCTTTGCCCGGGGAATGCTCTCTACGGCGCCGAGCACCGCATCATAGAGCGTGTCCTCCATCGCCTCGCCTTCGTCGTCGTATTCCGGAAGGCCGATCGGCACGACGTCCGGGTCGCCCAGAAAGTCGTAACGGCTGTCGAGGACGACACTGACGGAGACGTGACCGGCAAAGGAAAGCTTCCGGCGTTCGCCGATCCCCATCTCCTCGAAATCGCCGATGAGGGTGCCGTCCTTGTAGATGCGGCCGTGCGGCGCCTCGTCAATGACTTCCGCGGGTCCGGGCGCAAGCCGCAGCATTTCGCCATTGCGCAGCCGCGGCACGCTCGGGATACCCGATTGCAGTCCAAGCTCCGCATGCGCCGTCAGATGCGCCGCCTCGCCATGCACCGGCACGAGGATCTGCGGCTTCACCCACTGGTACATCTGCTGGAGCTCGGTGCGCCGCGGGTGGCCGGAAACATGCACCAGCGCCTCGCTGTCCGTGACGATGTGGATGCCTTGCTCGATAAGCCCGTTCTTGATGTCGTTGATCGCCTTTTCGTTGCCGGGGATGGTGCGCGACGAAAAGACGATCGTGTCGCCGGCCGAAAAAGCCACGTTGCGCATCTCGTCGCGAGCGATCTTGGCAAGGGCGGCGCGCGGCTCGCCCTGGCTGCCCGTCAAAATGACCACGACCTTGTCGCGCGGGACATAGCCGAACTCGTCCTCTGCGAGGAACGGCTTCACGCCTTCCATGAGCCCGACATCGCGCGCAACGTCGACGACGCGCTTCATCGAACTGCCGAGTAGAAGCACCTCCCGCCCGGCAGCCTCCGCCGCTTCGGCAACAGAGCGGATGCGCCCGACATTGGAGGAGAAGGTGGTGATCCCGACCCGGCCCTCGGCATCGGCAATGATCTTGGCGAGACTTTCGGAGACTTGCTGTTCGGACGGCGACACCCCTTCGCGCAGGGCATTGGTCGAATCGCAGACGAGAGCGAGGACGCCTTCCTCACCGATCTGGCGAAACCGCGACTCGTCGGTCAGCGGTCCGAGCGAAGGCTCGAGGTCGATCTTCCAGTCGCCCGTGTGCACGACCGTGCCGAGTTGCGTGCGAATGACGAGCGCCATCGGCTCGGGGATCGAATGATTGACCCCCACGGCTTCGACGCTGAAAGGTCCGACATTGATGCGGTCGCCCTGCTTGAAGATCGTGATCGGGATCTCGTTGCGGGATTTTTCGAATGCGCGCTTGGCCTCCAGCATGCCCGCGGTGAAAGGCGAGGCGTAGACGGGAACGTTCAGGCCGGGCCACAGATCGTTCAGGGCCCCGTAATGGTCCTCATGGGCATGCGTGATGATGATCGCCTTCAGATTGCGGCGCTGTTCGGCCAGAAAGGCGATATCGGGCAGAACCAGATCTACGCCGGGCAATTCCGGGCCGGGGAAGGTCACTCCGCAATCGACCATGATCCATTGGCGGTGACTTGGCCTTCCATAACCGTAAAGGCCGAGATTCATGCCTATTTCGCCGACGCCGCCGAGCGGCAAGAACACCAGTTCTTCATCCTGCGCCATGTCGTGATGCGCCTTTGCTTTTTCAATCATCCAAAAAATACGTCGCCCGCCGCAATGGTTTGCGGCGGGCCGGAACCCGTGTCGAGTAGAAGCCGGCCGTCCCGATCGATACCTGCAAAGCGGCCGGAAAGCGAGCGGTCCGGGAGGTTGACCGTGATCGCCTCGCCGATCCCCTTGGCCGCGGCGCGCCACTGATCGATGATTGCGGCGACGCCCGCGCCTCGGTCCCATACGGCGAGCGTTTCGGCCATGGTTACGAAAAGATGCGCGAACAGCTCCTCGGGAGAGGTCGTCGCGCCCTCCCGCCGAAGCGATGTGACGGGGTAAAGCGCGTCTTCAGGCATGACGGCGACGTTGATGCCGCAGCCAATCACCAGGGCCCGCCGCCCGTCGGCCAGAACCTCGCCTTCGAGAAGAATGCCGCAGGTTTTCCGCCCGTCGATAAGAATGTCGTTCGGCCATTTGATCGCGGCCTCGGCCCCGCCCGGTGGCATCACCCGGCGGATCGCCCGATGGACCGCGACCGCTGCGGCGAGGGGCACCGCATGCAGCCTGTCCGGCGGCGCCGGATCGATGAGCAGCAGGGATGCGTAGAGGTTCCCCGGCTCCGAGAACCAGGCGCGGCCACGCCTGCCCCTGCCTCCGGTCTGGCGCACCGCGGTGATCCAGAGATTGCCGGGATCACCCTCGCGCGCCCGCAGAAGGCACTCGTTGTTGGTCGAGACCGTTTCGGCGAGCGCGACGTGCCGGAAATCTTCAGGCGAACTCCGGCCGCCGCTTCGTCCGCCGGTCAAAAGAATGTCCGCGCCGCGGCTTCGGCAGCGGTTCCGAGCGGACCGCCGATGAGCACGTAGCCGAGCACGAAGAGGCCGGACAGACCGAACACCAGCCTAAGCTCGCCCGCCGTTCGGGCAAACTCGCCCCTCGGCTCCTCGAACCACATCACCTTGATGACCCGCAGATAGTAGTAGGCGCCGACGACGGAAGCGAGCACGCCGATGATTGCCAGGCCATAGAGCTGCGCCTCGATCGCCGCAACGAAGACGAAGTACTTGGCGAAGAAACCTGCCAGCGGAGGGATGCCGGCGAGCGAGAACATGAGGATCGTCAGCACCGTCGCCATGAACGGGTTGGTCTGCGAAAGACCGGCAAGATCGTCGATACCTTCGACATGCTCGCCTTCCCGCCGGCGCATGGCGAGGATGCAGGCGAAAGTGCCCAGCGTCATGACCATGTAGATCAGCATGTAGAGGATCACGCCGCGTACGCCGGCCATCGAGCCGGCCGCCAGACCGACGAGCGCATAGCCCATGTGGCCGATCGAGGAATAGGCCATCAGCCGCTTGATGTTGCGCTGGCCGATCGCAGCGAAGGAGCCGAGCAGCATCGATGCGATCGAGATGAAGACGACGATCTGCTGCCAATCGGCGACCACCGGCTCGAAGGCGTTGATGACGATACGCACGAGGATCGAAATGGCCGCGACCTTCGGTCCGGCGGCGAAGAATGCCGTCACCGGCGTCGGGGCGCCTTCGTAGACGTCCGGCGTCCACATATGGAAGGGGACGGCGGAGATCTTGAAGGCGAGGCCCGCAAGAATGAACACCAGCCCGAAGACGAGGCCCAGCGACCGGCCCTCGGCCGTGAGCGCCGCCGCGATCTCGTCGAAGCCGGTATGCCCGGTGAAGCCGTAGACGAGCGACATGCCGTAAAGCATCATGCCCGAAGACAGCGCGCCGAGAACGAAGTACTTCAGGCCCGCTTCCGTCGATCGGACGCTGTCGCGGTTGATTGCCGCCACGACGTAAAGAGCGAGTGACTGCAGCTCCAACGACAGGTAGAGCGAGATGAGATCGTTGGCCGAAATCATCAGCAGCATGCCGAGGGTGGCCAGAACCAGAAGCACGGGGAACTCGAACCGGTCGATCTGAGCCGAACGCGCGTGGCCGACGGTCATCACCATCACGGTGATCGAGCCGATCAGGGCGAGCACCTTCATGAATTTGGCAAAGGGATCCGACAGGAAGGCGCCGCCATAGGCCTCCCCCTCGCCCGTCTTCAGGACGAGCCACAGCCCGGCGATGATGAGCACAGCGACCGCAAGTCCGGTCACGGTCGGTGTGGCTCTTTCGCCCGAAAAGACGCCGATCATCAGGAGTGCCATCGCGCCGACCGCAAGGATCAGCTCGGGCATCGAAAGTTGCAGGCTGGCGATAAGGGTTTCAGCAGTCATGTCACATCACGTCCCTTGATCATTGCACCGAAAGCGCAACGTCTTGCGCTGCCTGCAGGGCGGCGGCGTAGTTGTTGACGAGCAAGTCCACGGAGGCCGCGGTCGCGTCGAAGACCGGTGCCGGATAGACACCGAAGAAAATGGTCAGGATCACCAGCGGATAGAGAATGAGTTTCTCGCGCCCCGACAGATCGAGCAGCGCCTTCAAGCTTTCCTTTTCCAGCGCACCGAAAATCACCCGGCGGTAGAGCCAGAGCGCGTAAGCCGCCGACAGAATGACGCCGGTCGTCGCGAACAGGGCGACCCAGGTGTTGGCGCGGAAGGCGCCCACCAGCGTCAGCACTTCGCCGACGAAGCCCGACGTTCCCGGAAGGCCCACATTGGCCATGGTGAAGACCATGAAGGCGACGGCATATTTCGGCATGTTGTTGACGAGGCCGCCATAGGCCGCGATCTCGCGCGTATGCAGCCGGTCATAGACGACGCCGACGCAAAGGAAGAGCGCGCCCGAGACGATGCCGTGCGACAGCATCTGGAAAATCGCTCCCTGGACACCCTGAACATTCGCCGCGAAGGTTCCCATCGTGACGTAGCCCATATGCGCCACCGATGAATAGGCGATGAGCTTCTTGATGTCGGTCTGCATCATCGCGACCAGCGAGGTGTAGATGATCGCAATGATCGACAGGGTGAAGACGAACGGCGCGAAGAAGTCCGACGCCAGCGGGAACATCGGCAGGGAGAATCGCAGGAAGCCGTAGCCGCCGAGCTTCAGGAGGATGCCGGCCAGGATGACCGAGCCTGCCGTCGGCGCCTGCACGTGCGCATCGGGAAGCCAGGTGTGCACCGGCCACATGGGCATCTTCACCGCGAAGGAAGCGAAGAAGGCAAGCCAGAGCCATGTCTGCATTTCGCGCGGGAACTGATAGGCGAGCAACTGCGTGATGTCGGTGGTGCCCGCCTGCCAATACATCGCCATCATGGCAAGCAGCATCAGAACGGAACCGAGCAGCGTATAGAGGAAGAACTTGTAGCTTGCGTAGACGCGCTCCTTGCCGCCCCACACGCCGATGATGATGAACATCGGGATGAGCCCCGCCTCGAAGAAGACGTAGAAAAGGATGATGTCGAGAGACACGAAGACGCCAAGCATCAGCGTTTCCAGGATCAGAAACGCGATCATGTATTCCTTCAGGCGCTTCTCGATCGTCACCCAGCTTGCCAGCACGCAGAACGGCATCAGGAACGCCGTCAGCGGGACGAAGAGTATGGAAATGCCGTCGACGCCCAGATGATAGGAAATGCCGGTGCCGAGCCACTCCCGCTTCTCGACCATCTGGAAGCCCGGATTCGACGGGTCGAACTGGTACCAGATGTAGAGCGACACGAGGAAGGTGAAGACCGTCGTCAGCAGCGAGACGTTCAGGATGTTGCGGCGGCCGTAGGCGCTGTCTTCCCTTGTGAGCAGGAGAAGCAGAACGCCGACGAGCGGCATGAAGGTGACCGCGGAAAGTACGGGCCAATCGGTCATCAGAAGGAACTCCCGAGCATCATCCAGGTAACGAGCGCTGCAATACCGATCAGCATGGCGAACGCGTAGTGGTAGAGGTATCCGGTCTGCAGGCGGACCACCCGGTCGGTCACGTCGAGAACGCGCGCAGCGATCCCGTTCGGGCCGTACCCGTCGATCACCCGGCCGTCACCCTCCTTCCAGAGGAAGGTGCCCAGGCGCTTGGCGCTACGGACGAACAGGAAATCGTAGAGTTCGTCGAAATACCACTTGTTGAGCAGGAACTGGTAAAGCCCGCGATGCTGCTCGGCGAGATATTTCGGCGTCTCCGGCGAACGGATGTACATGTACCAGGCCGTGAAGAGACCGAGCGCCATGGCCGCGAACGGGCTCCATTTCACCCATAGAGGAACGTGGTGGTACTCCTCGAGAAGCTCGTTTTCGGCGGACGTGAACAGAGCGCCCTGCCAGAACTCGGCGTAGTGGTGACCGAAGAAGTAATCGTGGAACAGGAAGCCCGCAACGAGGGCGCCGGCGGCCAGGATGTAGAGCGGCACCAGCATGACCTGCGGCGACTCGTGGACGTGATGCATGACGTCGGAGGAAGCGCGTGGCTTGCCGTGGAACGTCATGAAGGTCAGGCGCCAGGAATAGAAGCTGGTGAAGAGCGCTGCGATGACCAGCAGCACGAAGGCCAGACCGGAAACGACGCTATGCGACGCGAAGGTGGATTCGATGATCGCGTCCTTCGAGAAGAAGCCCGCCGTGCCGATGACCGTACCGGGAATGCCGACGCCGGTGAGCGCGATCGTACCGATGAACATCATCCAGTAGGTGACCGGAATATGCGTGCGCAGTCCGCCCATGTAACGCATGTCCTGCTCGCCGTCGACGGCGTGGATGACCGAGCCCGCGCCCAGGAACAGGAGCGCCTTGAAGAAGGCGTGCGTGAAGAGGTGGAAGATCGCCGCGCCATAGGCGCCGACGCCGAGCGCGACGAACATGTAGCCGAGCTGCGAGCAGGTCGAATAGGCGATGACGCGCTTGATGTCGTTCTGGACGAGACCGACGGTCGCCGCAAAGAATGCGGTGATCGCGCCGATCAGGGTGACGACCGTCAGGGCGTCCGGCGACAGCTCGAAGAGCGGCGACATGCGGGCGACGAGGAAGACCCCCGCGGTCACCATGGTTGCGGCATGGATAAGGGCCGAAACCGGGGTCGGGCCTTCCATGGCGTCCGGCAGCCAGGTGTGCAGCAGGAACTGCGCCGACTTGCCCATCGCGCCCATGAAGAGCAGCAGGCAGGTGGCCGTCAGGGCATGCCCCTTGTCGAGCTGCATTCCGAAGAGATTGATGACCGCGTCCCCTGCCGCAGCACCCTCGGCCGGCAAATAGTTCTGGGCGGCGGCGAAGATGGTCTCGAAATTGATCGAGCCGAAGAGGACGAAGACGCAGAAGATGCCGAGCGAGAAGCCGAAGTCGCCGACGCGGTTGACGATGAAGGCCTTCATCGCCGCCGCATTGGCGGACGGCTTCTTATACCAGAAGCCGATCAGCAGGTATGATGCGAGACCCACGCCTTCCCAGCCGAAGAACATCTGCAGCAGATTGTCCGACGTGATGAGCATCAGCATCGCGAAGGTGAAGAGCGACAGATAGGCGAAGAAACGCGGCCGGTTCGGATCGTGGTGCATGTATCCGATCGAATAGATGTGCACCAGGGTCGAGACGGTGTTGACGACGACGAACATGACGGCCGTCAGCGTGTCGACGCGGAAAGCCCATTCGACATCGAAGCTTCCGGACTGGATCCAGCGCAGCACCGAAACCTTGATCATCTCCTCTTCGCCGAGGGCGACGTGGAAGAAGACGAACCAGGAGAGCGCTGCGGTGACGATCATCAGGCCGCTGGTCACATATTCGGATGCTTTGGCGCCGATCTGCGTGCCGAGAAGGCCGGCGATCAGGAAGCCGATCAGAGGCAGGAAGACGATAGCCTTGACGATGGTATCCATAGCCCTGTCAGCCCTTCATCATGTTGACGTCTTCGACGGCGATCGAGCCGCGGTTGCGGTAGAAGACGACGAGAATTGCAAGTCCGATGGCGGCTTCGGCCGCCGCAACGGTCAGGATGAACAGCGCGAACACCTGGCCGGTGATGTCGTTCAGGAAGGCCGAGAACGCCACCATGTTGATGTTGACGGCCAGCAGGATGAGCTCCACCGACATGAGGATGATGATGACGTTCTTCCTGTTGAGGAAGATGCCGAAGACGCCGAGCGTGAACAGAATGGCGCTGACGGTCAGATAGTGGGAAATTCCGATTTCCATAAGTGTAGTCCCTCGACCTCGCGTCCCGATTAGATGCCCTGCCCCGGCTTGACCGTAACCACCTCGACGGCGGTTTCGGGGGTGCGGGCAACCTGTTGCGGAATGCTCTGACGCTTGATGTTCTGACGGTGACGCAGGGTCAGCACGATGGCGCCGATCATGGCGACGAGCAGCACGAGCCCCGCGATCTGGAAGAAGTAGACGTAATGGGTATAGAGGACATCGCCGAGCGCGGCGGTGTTGGTGCGGTCGCTCGGCGCCGGTATCGGCATTGCGATGCCCTTGGCGATTTCAGGTGAGAAAGCGGAGCCGCCGACAACAACGATCAGTTCGGCGGCAAGGATCAGCCCGATCAGCGCGCCGATCGGCGCATATTCGAGCACGCCGGCGCGAAGCTCGGCAAAGTCGATATCGAGCATCATGACCACGAAGAGGAAGAGAACCGCGACGGCCCCGACATAGACCACCAGCAGGATCATCGCCAGGAACTCGGCACCGGTCAGCAGGAAGAGCCCGGCCGCATTGAAGAAGGTCAGGATCAGGAACAGAACCGAATAGACCGGATTCCTGGCCGCGATGACCATGAATGCCGACGCCACGGCGATGAAGGCAAAAAGATAGAAAAAAAGAGCCTGCAGACCCATGATCGGTGCCTTTTTCGTCTTGCTGGCGTGAAGGCACGCAGGCCCGCACTCCATGAGGCAAAGCCGGACCACCTGTCCGGCCGATGCCCAAACCCGTTTTGCATGCACCGTCTTCGATCAAGCGGCGCGATGCTGCGTTGCGCGAATGGCCTCAGCGGTAGGGCGAGTCCATCGCAATGTTGCGCGCGATTTCCCGCTCCCACCGGTCACCGTTGGCGAGCAGCTTCTCCTTGTCGTAGTAGAGCTCTTCGCGCGTCTCGGTGGAGAACTCGAAGTTCGGCCCCTCGACGATCGCATCGACAGGGCAGGCTTCCTGGCAGAAGCCGCAATAGATGCACTTCACCATGTCGATGTCGTAACGCACCGTGCGGCGCGTGCCGTCGTTGCGCCGCGGCCCGGCCTCGATGGTGATGGCCTGCGCAGGACAGATCGCCTCGCACAGCTTGCAGGCGATGCACCGCTCTTCGCCGTTGGGATAACGGCGCAGCGCGTGCTCGCCGCGGAAGCGCGGGCTGATGGGCCCCTTCTCGAAGGGATAGTTCAAGGTCGCCTTCGGACGGAAGAAATAGCGCATCGACAGAAGGAATGCGCCGACGAATTCCTTGAGGAACAGCGAGCTGACGGCGTTCGAAAGACCGGCCATCATTAACCTCCAAACTTGCCGGTTGCGGAGAGACCGGCGGTATGCAGCGAAGCGTGAGCGGCCATCATGCCCAGCCCGTCAGCTTCAGAACGAATGCGACGATGACGACCATCGCCAGCGAAAGCGGCAGGAAGACCTTCCAGCCGAGGCGCATCAGCTGGTCGTAGCGATAGCGCGGGACGAAGGCTTTCACCATGGCGAACATGAAGAACACCAGCGACGCCTTCAGCACGAACCAGATGATGCCCGGGACCCAGTTCAGGAGCCAGATGTCGACCGGAGGCAGCCAGCCGCCGAGGAACAGAATCGTCGTCAGCGCGCACATCAGGCAGATCGCCGCGTACTCGCCGAGCATGAACATCATGTACGGGGTCGAGCCGTATTCGACCATGAAGCCGGCGACGAGTTCCGATTCGGCTTCCGGAAGGTCGAAGGGCGGACGGTTCGTCTCGGCGAGCGCCGAGATGAAGAAGATGATGAACATCGGGAAGAGCGACAGCCAGTGCCAGTCGAGGAACGAGGCAGGCAGGCCAAGCATGGTGCCGACGCCGTCGTTCTGCGCGTTTACGATGTCCGTCAGGTTGAGCGAGCCGACGCAGAGCAGCACGGTGACGATGACGAAGCCGATCGAGACCTCGTAGGACACCATCTGCGCCGCGGAGCGCAATGCGCCGAGGAAGGGATATTTCGAGTTCGACGCCCAACCGCCCATGATGATGCCATAAACCTCGAGAGAAGATATGGCGAAGACGAAGAGGATGCCGACATTGATGTTCGCGATCACCCAGTTCGCATTGAGCGGAATGACCGCCCAGGCGGCGAGCGCCAGCGTCACGGAAACGAGCGGGGCGAGCAGAAAGATCGTCTTGTTGGCGCCGGCCGGAATGACCGGCTCCTTGAAGACGAATTTCAAAAGGTCGGCGAAGGACTGGAACAGCCCCCATGGGCCGACGACGTTAGGGCCGCGGCGAAGCTGCACGGCCGCCCAGATCTTGCGGTCGGCGAGCAGGATATAGGCGATGAAAAGCAGCAGCGCGACCAGAAGCAGGAGCGACTGGCCGATCATGATGGCCGTGGGCCAGACATAGGTCGAAAAGAAAGCGTCCATGATGCTCTATTCCCTCGCGCTCATTCCGCGGCAGCTTTGAAATTGTTGCGCGCCAGGGCCGAGCATTCGGCCATGACGGCGGATGCGCGCGCTATCGGGTTCGTCAAATAGAAGTCTTTGACCGGAGACGCAAACACGGATTTCGCCATCGCACCGGCTTTTTGTGCAAGTGCGGCAATTTCGTCGCTGCCGCCGGCGGCGATCTCGTCGACTGCGGCGAAATGCGGATAGGCCGCATAGAGCTTCGCGCGCAATTCGCCGAGCGAGTCGAAAGGCAGCTTCCTGCCGAGCACGTCGGAAAGCGCGCGGATGATCGCCCAGTCCTCGCGGGCTTCACCCGGTGCGAAAGCGGCGCGGTTGCCCATCTGGACGCGCCCTTCGGTATTGACCCAGGTGCCGGATTTTTCCGTGTAGGTCGCGCCGGGAAGAATGACATCCGCCGCATGCGCGCCGTTGTCGCCGTGCGAGCCGATGTAAACGGTGAAGCCGGCTTTCCTGGCCGAAAGATCGATTTCGTCGGCCCCCAGCAGGAAAAGGACATCCATGGCGTCGACCATTTCGCCCGCCGACTTGCCGCCCTGACCAGGCACGAAGCCGAGATCGAGACCGCCGACGCGGGCGGCCGCGCTGTGAAGCACGGCAAAGCCGTTCCACTCGGCGTTCACCGCACCAACGGCAGCGGCGAGCTTCGCCGCATTGGCGAGAACGGCCGCACCGCCCTCCCCTGCCAAGGCGCCCTGGCCGACGATGATCAGCGGACGCGCGGCCTTTTCCAGCGTTGCGAAGAACGTCCCCTTGCCGGAAACGAGTTCGGCGAGCGTGTCGGTACCCGCACCCAGATATTCGTATTCGTAACGCAGCTCACCCGCCTCGCCGATCACACCGATCGGGAAGTTGGCCATGCGGTAGCGCTTGCGGATGCGGGCATTGAGGACCGACGCCTCGAAGCGCGGATTCGAGCCGATGATGAGCAGTGCATCGGCGCTTTCGATGCCCTGGATCGTCGGGTTGAAGATGTAGCTCGAACGGCCGAACGACGGATCGAGCGCTGCGCCGTCCTGCCGGCAGTCGAGGTTCGCCGAGCCGAGCGAGGAGACGAGCTCCTTCAGCGCGTACATTTCCTCGACCGAAGCGAGATCGCCGGCGATCGCGCCGATCCTGTCGCCCGACGTGCCGGCAACGGCGGTCTTGATCGCCTGGAAGGCTTCGCCCCAGCTTGCCGGCTGCAGGCGTCCATCCTTCTTGACATAGGGGCGGTCCAGGCGCTGCGTCTTCAGCCCGTCCCAGATGAAGCGCGTCTTGTCGGAGATCCACTCTTCGTTGATCTCCTCGTTGACGCGCGGCATGATCCGCATGACTTCGCGGCCGCGCGTATCGACGCGGATGGCGGAGCCGACCGCGTCCATGACATCGATCGATTCGGTCTTGCCGAGCTCCCACGGGCGCGCGGTGAAGGAGAAGGGCTTGGACGTCAGCGCGCCGACCGGGCACAGGTCGACGACGTTGCCCTGCAGTTCCGAGGTCATCGCCTGTTCGAGATAAGTGGTGATCTCGGCATCCTCGCCGCGGCCGATCAGGCCGAGTTCGGCGATGCCGGCGACTTCCGTCGTGAACCGGACGCAGCGCGTGCAGTGGATGCAGCGGTTCATCACCGTCTTGACGAGCGGACCGATATACTTGTCCTCGACCGCGCGCTTGTTTTCCTGATAGCGCGAGCTGTCGATGCCGAAGGCCATCGCCTGGTCCTGCAGGTCGCACTCGCCGCCCTGGTCGCAGATCGGGCAGTCGAGCGGGTGATTGATGAGCAGGAACTCCATGACGCCTTCGCGCGCCTTCTTGACCATCGGCGTGGTCGTAAAGACTTCCGGCACCTCGCCGTTCGGACCGGGACGAAGGTCGCGCACGCCCATGGCGCAGGAGGCCGCCGGCTTGGGGGGGCCGCCCTTGACCTCGATCAGACACATGCGGCAGTTGCCGGCAACCGAAAGCCGCTCATGGAAACAGAAGCGCGGAACCTCGGCGCCGGCCTCCTCGCATGCCTGAAGCAGCGTGAAATGATCCGGGACCTCGATCTCTTTTCCGTCGACTTTCAGCTTTGCCATCTTCGTACTCAATCCTGTCTTCAGTCCGTCTGCTCTTCTACAGCGCCGCGCGTCTTGATCTGGCGCGCAAGGGCCGCTGCAGCACTTTGGTTTTGCTGCGCGTTTCCTTTAATCGGCTACGATTAAAGGAAACATGCAGTAGGCAACGGACAATTCCTTCACGGTCTCGCCGCTTGCCGTGACCACCGCACGGTCGTCACGTTATTTCTCTCGCGCTCCCGTGAGCGCCTTTGCCTGCCCGATCCAATCGTCGCGGACGCCGCGGCCGGCAAGGCCGAGTTCGCTATCCAGTCGCTCCATGTCGGCCCTGCTCAGGGCGGCGATGTCGGCGAAGCGGAATATGCCCCTGCCGTTCAGCACCTGCTCGAGCTTGGGGCCTATGCCGGAGATTTGCTTCAGATCGTCGTTTGCGAGGCCTGCCGCCGGTGCCGCAGCCCGCTTGACGGGTCTGCGCGGTTTGCGCGTCTCGTCCGCGGAGACCGGAGCTTTCCGCAACGCTGCCTTTTGCGGCCTTGCGATCGGAGCAGGCTTGGAGATCTCCGCCTGATCGGGCGCGGCGACGCTCTTCTTGAGCGTGCTGGCCGCCCCCTGCATCGCGCCGAACATCATGCCGGCGATGTGACTGGACAGACCAAAGCCAAGAGCCGTCGCTGCCGCGACGGCCGCCGCCGGATGCGCCATCAACGGATGCAATCCGACGCTCGGCAAGCCGGCGTTCGACAGGTTCTTCATCCATTCGCCCATGCCGAACGGATCGGCCGGGTCGGCGCCCTGAGGCCATGCGAATGAACCGGCCGCGCTCGCGGCTGTCCTCTCCTGTCCGTCCTTGCGTGCCCCAGCCATGGTTTCTTACTCCGCCGCCTCCAACACGGCGCCATGCGAGGTCGCATTGCGCGTGTATTCGTCGATCCGCTTCTCCATTTCCGGACGGAAATGCTTGATAAGGCCCTGGATCGGCCATGCCGCCGCATCGCCGAGCGCGCAGATCGTGTG
Organism: Sinorhizobium sp. KGO-5; assembly: GCF_036245905.1. Lineage (NCBI taxonomy): Bacteria > Pseudomonadati > Pseudomonadota > Alphaproteobacteria > Hyphomicrobiales > Rhizobiaceae > Sinorhizobium > Sinorhizobium sp. KGO-5. The sequence continues at coordinate 1,737,016 of NZ_BDIZ01000001.1, read as the reverse complement.
GCCCTCGACCTGCTTCGTCACGTCGAAGAGCATGTCGATCTCGCGCTTCTGGGCGCGGCCCTGCACCATGCGCTCCATGACGCGCATCATCCAGCCCGTGCCCTCGCGGCAGGGCGTGCACTGGCCGCAGCTCTCGTGCTTGTAGAAGGCCGACAGCCGCCAGATCGCCTTGATGATGTCGGTCGACTTGTCCATGACGATGACGGCAGCCGTGCCTAGGCCCGAGCCGAGCTCGCGCAGGCCGTCATAATCCATGATCGCGTCCTTCATCTGCGCGCCGGGCACGCAGGGAACCGACGAGCCGCCGGGGATGACCGCCAGCAGGTTGTCCCAGCCGCCGCGAATGCCGCCGCAGTGCTTCTCGATCAGCTCGTGGAACGGGATCGACATCGCGTCCTCGACCGTGCACGGGCGATTGACGTGGCCGGAAACCGAATAGAGCTTGGTGCCGTGGTTGTTGGGGCGGCCGAAGCTCGTATACCAGCCGGCGCCGCGGCGCAGGATGGTCGGCGTCACCGCGATCGACTCGACATTGTTGACCGTCGTCGGGCAGCCATAAAGGCCCATATTCGCCGGGAAAGGCGGCTTCAGGCGCGGCTGGCCCTTCTTGCCTTCGAGGCTTTCGAGCAGCGCCGTCTCTTCGCCGCAGATATAGGCGCCGGCACCGTGATGCACGTAAATGTCGATGTCGTAGCCGAGCTTGTTGTTCCGGCCGAGCAGGCCGTATTCGTAGCATTCGTCGATCGCCGCCTGCAGCGCTTCGCGCTCGCGGATGAACTCGCCGCGCACGTAGATATAGGCGGCATGCGCACCCATGGCGAAGCTCGCAATCACGCAGCCTTCGATCAGCGTGTGCGGATCGTGGCGCATGATGTCGCGGTCCTTGCAGGTACCGGGCTCGGACTCGTCGGCATTGACGACGAGGTAATGCGGGCGCCCGTCGCTTTCCTTCGGCATGAAGGACCATTTGAGACCGGTCGGGAAGCCGGCGCCGCCGCGGCCGCGCAGGCCGGAGGCCTTCACCTCGTTGATGATCCAGTCGCGGCCCTTCTCGAGGAACTGCTTCGTGCCGTCCCAATGGCCGCGCGCCATCGCGCCCCTCAGCGACTTGTCCTTGAGGCCGTAGATGTTGGTAAAGATGCGATCTTCATCTCTAAGCATGGGGTATCACCTCTTCACCGCGGCTTCTTCGCGGGCTTCGACTTATCGACCGTTTCACCTTCGATCTTGACGTTCTTCGCCGCCGCCTTCCTGGCGGTGGCCGGCGTCTTCAAGGTCGGATTGGTAACGTCCGTCGCGGTCGAAGGCTTTGCCGCATTCGACGGAGGCACGCTCACCGCCTGTTCGTCCTTCGACTTGCGGACCGATTTCTTCTTCTCTTCGACCGGCTCGGGCCCCTGCAGCGTCGTCAGGCCGCCGATCGGCGCGGAATAGATGCGGTCGATCTGCGGGCCCGGCACGACTTCCGCCCCCTTCCCGGCCTCGAAGCGGTCGATGATCTCCTCGAGCCGCTCCGGCGTCAGATCCTCGAACGTGTCCTTGAAGATCATGACCATCGGCGCGTTGACGCAGGCGCCCTGACATTCGACCTCTTCCCAGGAAAGGGTGCCGCCCTCGTTGAGGGTGAACGGTTCACTGGCGATCTTCTTCTTGCAGATCCTGATCAGGTCTTCGGCGCCGCGCAGCATGCAGGGCGTGGTGCCGCAGACCTGGACGTGGGCACGCGTTCCGACCGGCTGCAGCTGGAATTGCGTATAGAAGGTGGCGACTTCGAGAACACGGATATAGGCCATGCCGAGCATGTCGGCGACCGACTCGATCGCCGCCCTCGTCACCCAGCCATCCTGCTCCTGAGCACGCATCAGCAGGGGGATGACCGCCGACTGCTCGCGGCCCTCGGGATATTTCTTGATCGTTGCCTCGGCCCAGGCAGCGTTTTCCTTGCTGAACGCGAAGGCCGCTGGCTGGACTGTGTCTTCGGCTAGTCGACGAACGGACATTCTAGTGGACACCTTATCAGTTAATCGAACCGCACCGCGATTTCGTCAGCGAGACAAATTCGAAGGCATAGGCTGACTGGTCTTTCTGCAAAAACACGATGTAGCGCGCGCCGTTGTTGACGGCTGCCTTGATCTCGTAACCCCTCGAAAGGAGTGCCGGCATGGTGCCGCCCCTGAGCGCTGCGGATGACTCGCTGCCGACGTCCTCCTGGGCCGAGGCCCCGGAGGCGAGCGCAAGAAGTCCGACGGCGACGAGCGGCACCAGACGCATCAGCGATCCACCTCGCCGAAAACGATATCGAGGGAGCCCAGCACGGCCGAAACGTCGGCAAGCTGGTGTCCGCGACAGAGGAAGTCCATCGCCTGAAGATGCGCGTAACCCGGAGCGCGGATCTTGCAGCGATACGGCTTGTTCGTGCCGTCGGAGACCAGATAGACGCCGAACTCGCCCTTGGGCGCCTCGACCGCGGCGTAGACCTCCCCGGCCGGCACGTGATAGCCCTCGGTATAGAGCTTGAAGTGATGGATCAGCGCCTCCATCGACCGCTTCATCTCGCCGCGCTTCGGCGGCACGATCTTGCCGTCGAGCGAGGAGACCGGACCGATCTTGGCATCGCCGAGCAGACGGTCGACGCACTGGCGCATGATACGCGCCGACTGGCGCATCTCGATCATGCGGATGAGATAGCGGTCGAAGCAGTCGCCGTTCTTGCCGATCGGAATGTCGAACTCCAAATCGGAATAGCATTCATAGGGCTGCGAACGGCGCAGGTCCCAGGCCGCCCCCGAGCCGCGCACCATCACGCCCGAGAAACCCCAGGCCCAGGCGTCCTCGAGGCTGACGACGCCGATATCGACGTTGCGCTGCTTGAAGATGCGGTTGCCGGTCAGAAGCTCGTCGATATCGTCGACGGTCTTCAGGAACGGGTCGATCCAGTTGCCGATATCTTCGACCAGCTGGTGCGGCAGGTCCTGATGCACGCCGCCCGGACGGAAATAGGCCGCGTGCATGCGCGCGCCGCAGGCCCGCTCGTAAAAGACCATCAGCTTCTCGCGCTCCTCGAAGCCCCAGAGCGGCGGCGTGAGCGCGCCGACGTCCATGGCTTGAGTCGTCACGTTGAGGAGATGCGACAGGATCCGGCCGATCTCCGAATAGAGAACGCGGATCAGCTGGCCGCGGACCGGCACCTGCGTACCGGTCAATCTTTCGACCGCAAGCGCGAAGGCGTGCTCCTGGTTCATCGGCGCGACATAGTCGAGCCGGTCGAAATAGGGTATCGCCTGCAGATATGTCTTGGCCTCGATCAGCTTTTCCGTGCCGCGATGCAGGAGGCCGATATGCGGATCGACGCGCTCGACGATTTCGCCGTCAAGCTCCAGCACCAGACGCAGAACGCCGTGCGCCGCCGGATGCTGCGGGCCGAAGTTGATGTTGAAGTTGCGGACGTTATGTTCGGTCATACCGATTGCTCCAGGCCGGATGGCGTCCTTCGCGGATCGCCGCGGGCCGACTTAATTCAGCGTGGTCTCGCCTTTTCGTCGCCGGGCAGCACGTATTCCGTGCCTTCCCAGGGCGAAAGAAAGTCGAAATTGCGGAATTCCTGCTTCAGCTCGACGGGTTCGTAGACGACGCGCTTGGCCTCGTTGTCGTAACGCACCTCGACGAAACCGGTCAGCGGGAAGTCCTTGCGCAGCGGATAGCCTTCGAAGCCGTAGTCCGTCAGAATGCGCCTCAGATCCGGGTGACCGGTGAAGAGGATGCCGTACATGTCGTAGGCTTCGCGCTCGAACCAGTCGGCGCCGGGATAGACCGACGTTGCCGAGGGGACGGGCTCGTCCTCGCCGGTCGCAACCTTCACGCGGACGCGCTGGTTCTGGCGCGGCGAGAGAAGATGATAGACGACATCGAAGCGGTCCGGGCGCTGCGGATAATCGACCCCGCAGACATCGATGAAGCTGACGAAACCACACTGGACGTCGTCGCGCAGGAAAGTCAGGAGCGCGACGAGGTTCTCGGCTTTCGCCGTCAGCGTCAGTTCGCCGTATTTGACCTCCGCATCGGCGATCAGCGCGCCACGCGCCTCGCGAAGATAGGAGGCAAGCTCGTTCAGGGCTTCACTCATCTTAAGTTCCCCTGCCCTTAGCGCTCGATCGTGCCGGTCCGGCGGATCTTCTTCTGCAGCAGAAGCACGCCGTAAAGCAGCGCTTCTGCCGTGGGAGGACAGCCTGGCACATAGATGTCGACGGGCACGACGCGGTCGCAGCCGCGCACAACCGAATAGGAATAGTGATAGTAGCCGCCGCCATTGGCGCAGGATCCCATCGAGATCACGTAACGCGGCTCGGGCATCTGGTCATAGACCTTGCGCAAGGCCGGCGCCATCTTGTTGGTCAGCGTGCCGGCGACGATCATGACGTCGGACTGACGCGGCGAGGCGCGCGGCGCAAAACCGAAGCGTTCGGCATCGTAACGCGGCATCGACATCTGCATCATTTCGACCGCGCAGCAGGCGAGACCGAAAGTCATCCACATCAGCGAACCGGTGCGGGCCCAGTTGATCAGCTCGTCGGTCGAGGTGACGAGAAAGCCCTTGTCGGCGAGCTCGTTGTTGATCTCGCCGAAGAACGCGTCATTGCTGCCGATCGGCTTGCCGGTCGCGGGATCGAGGATACCCTTGGGCTGCGGCGCAACGAGCGTGGTGCCGGATGCTAATTCCATTCCAGCGCTCCCTTCTTCCATTCATAGATAAAGCCGACCGTCAGGACCAGAAGGAAGACCATCATCGACCAGAAGCCGAACCAGCCCAACTCCTTGAACGAAACCGCCCAGGGGAAGAGGAAGGCGACCTCGAGATCGAAGATGATGAAAAGGATCGACACGAGATAGAAGCGGACGTCGAACTTCATGCGGGCATCGTCGAACGCATTGAAGCCGCACTCGTAAGCCGACAGTTTTTCCGAATCAGGCGCCTTGAAGGCGACGGCGAAAGGAGCGACCAGAAGTGCGAGGCCGATCACCAGCGCGATCCCAATGAAAATCGCGATCGGTACGTAGGAACCGAGAAGTTCTGTCATTTTATCCGTCCCTGCCTGCGGAGGGCGCCATGAAAGCGCTTCAACGAAGAATGCCGCAGGCCGAAAAGCATGTTGCAACGCCAGAGTGGTTAGCGCAGCCGGCGCCCGGGCGCAAGCCTCGAAGGGGCATTTAAACCGGTTCGCAGCACATAGCGGGGATGCGCCCACCGCAGGATGCGCGGCAAGGCGCGCAATCGCGGGAAGCCGGGCCTCCCGGCGCCAGGAATTCCGCGGCGAGACACTTTGCCGCAATGCAAAAAAGGAAGCACAGATAAGGGGGAACGGCCACTTGAGAAGAGAATGGCGCGAGTGACGGGGCTCGAACCCGCGACCTCCGGCGTGACAGGCCGGCACTCTAACCGACTGAGCTACACCCGCGCATTATGGCCATCGCTGACCATTATCTCATCATCGGCACTTTTTGAATGCCGCATTCCTTCAAGAGTGGCGCGAGTGACGGGGCTCGAACCCGCGACCTCCGGCGTGACAGGCCGGCACTCTAACCGACTGAGCTACACCCGCATCTCTTGACCTTCCAGACGCGCTCGCGCGCCCCTGCCCGAAGCGGCCTTGCCGTTCGATGAGCGGCTAACTAAGCGGTTCGCTTTGGGGTGTCAAGCGCGATTGAAAACAAATCGGTGACGGAACGTTTTTTGGTCCACAGCATGGCTTCAGGCAAGGATTTTGCCGTCTGCGAAAGCGCGCACCAAAGGGTGAGCACGCCCTCACCCCCTCGGGGGCTCGCCCTTCCTTTATATGCGGGCGCAGCGGAGCGACCAAAAATGCGCCGCCTGCCTCGCCAGCCGCCTCCCTTCGCCGCCCAATTTGTCCACAGACTTCCTGACGGGCGGCCCGGTTCGCGATAAAAAATTCGAAAAAATCGCTCGAACGCTCTTGCGGTTTTCGCCGGTTACGCATAGATCACGCCCACCGACGCGGCGGACACTTGTCCGGCAACGCGATAGGGCGATTAGCTCAGTTGGTAGAGCGCCTCGTTTACACCGAGGATGTCGGGAGTTCGAGTCTCTCATCGCCCACCATTTCTTCCATATGACAGGCAGGTTTTGCGCAGGTGTCTCTTGCGAGTCGCCTCCGACCGTCCTTCCTGTGCCTGTCACAAGAATCCCCAGCCCAACTCCCTGGGCTGAAAAACTCTTCCGCGCCAAGGCGCGGCGCTTCCGGATTGCTGTAACGACCACAGGCATGAGGAGCCGACAGGGCCGTCAGTCATCAATGCAGCACTGAACGCTCCAGTCATTCGGAGCCGCGCACCCTACCCGCCCCGATACTGCTCATCCGTCACATGCTCGAGCCAGTCCACCGCCTTGCCGTCGAGCGCCTCCTGAATTGCGATATGCGTCATTCCCGTTTCCGGCGCGGCGCCATGCCAGTGCTTTTCTCCCGGCGGGAACCAGACGACGTCGCCGGCGCGGATCTCGCGCGGCTCCCCGCCCCAGCTCTGGGCGAGGCCGCGGCCTGCGGTGACGATCAGGGTCTGGCCGAGCGGGTGCGTGTGCCAGGCGGTGCGCGCGCCGGGCTCGAAAGTCACGGTCGCGCCGCGTACCCGTGCGGGTGACGGCGCCTCGAAGGCCGGGTCCACGCGAACGGAGCCGGTGAAATATTCGGCCGGGCCATGCGCCGAGGGTCTCGATCCGCATTCGAAGATATCCATTGGAGCCTCCTTTGAGGGACTTCGCCGGGCCAGCCGACGGGCGATGCAGGGGCAAGGCGCATGCAGCTTACCTCCTTCCGGCAAGCGGCTACAACCGGTGGATCGTCACGCCCGGGCAGGCGCTCCGCGCAATGTCGCAAAGGTGCTCGTGGTGGGTCAGATAGATCACCTGTCCGACATCGGCCATTTCCGCCATCAGCTCGAAGGCGCGGCCGGCGCGGCCGTCGTCGAAGGTTTCCATGATATCGTCGGCGATGAAGGGCAGCGTTTCCCGCGTCGCCGCGACCTCGTGGTACCCGGCGATCCTGAGCGCGAGATAGAGCTGGAAGCGCGTGCCCTTGGAAAGATCGCGGGCGAGCTTCGATCCGCCGGCGGCGGTATTTGCTATGAGGAATTCCTGGCCCTTGTCGGCTTGCGTCGAGAGACCGGAATATTCGCCGCCGCTGATATGCATGAAGGTTCGCGAGGCGCGTTGCATCATGGCGCTGCGGTGGCGCTCGCGAAACAGCCTGAGCGCCTGTTCGGCGGCGATCACGCCCGCGCGCAGCCGGAGATAGCCGATCGCCTTGCTCTCGATGTCGAGAAGCAGCGTGCGGCGCCGCTGTTCGAGCTCCGCCACCCGGTCGCCGCCCTCGACGGCGGCAAGCGCCCTCTCCCGGGTCCTGACGTCGGCGTGCAGCTCGCTGACATCGCGGTCGGCCGCCTCGATCGCCTCCTCCAGCCGCGCCAATTCCAGCCCGAGCTCCCGGTCGTCGAGTTCGGCGAGCAGCGCTTCGGCCTCGGCGGCGCTCGCGACGCCGAGCCGCGCGGCCAGATCGCTTTCCATTTCCGAGCATCGCTGTCGCAGCCGCTGCTCTTCGCGGGTGGCTTCCAGGCAGGCGGCCGCTTCGTCGAGCGTCCCGCAGCCGAAGAAGTCGAGGACCCTCTGCCTGTTGGCGCCGTGAAGTCGCTCCTCGGCGCGCAGCGCGTCGAGGCTCTCCTCCATGCGCTCGATATTGCCCTGAAGCGCCAGACGGCGCTCCTCCTTCTGAAGTGCGGCGGCAACGCGGTCGCGCACCGCGGAAAAGAGCGTGAGGACATCGCCGGCCCGTTCTTCGCCCAGTGCGGCGGCCACGCCGACGACGTTTTCCGTGAAGGCCGCCTGATCCCTGCGCATCCCCGCCACGCGATGATCGAGCTCCGCTTTCTTCTGCATCAGCTTGTCGAGGTTCTGAAGCACGGCGAGCACGGGACCGATTTCCTGTGGCAGCGGGCGCTCCACCTGCCGGGAAAGCCACGTGCCGGCGAGCGCCTCGTCCCATTCCCCGCACCAGGATGCCATCGCAGCCTCCGCGGCCGCAAAAGCGGTCCGCCGCTTTTCGAGCGCCTCCGAGGCGCGTTGGAGCTGCGCCACGGCATTCCGGCAAGCAGTGGATGCGGCCTCGGCTCGGGAGGAGACAAGTTCCGCTACCGCGAGCAAGGCGTCGAGGCGCTCCGGCAGCGCATCGCTCATCCCGAGCCGCGCCAGCTCCGCCCGAAGACTGCAGACCGCCGCCTTCTCTTCGGCGACCGCCCGGTCGCGCTCCTTCAGCGCAGTGCGAAGTTCCATGCGCAATTCGAGCGCGGATGCGCGGGCGGCAAGCCACGCCTCCAACTGGGGCAGCCCCGTTATGCAAGGCAAGCCACAGGCGCGTGCGGCGGCGCCGATCTCGGCGTTCAGCCTCTGCCGCCGCTCCTCCGCGGCTTTCCTTTGCATGTCCAGCGACTGCAGGCGGGCGCGCCGCTCGGTCACGGCAAGCGTCAGGCTGCGTATCTCGGCCACGCGCTCCGCCTGGGCAAGCCGAAGCGCCGTGGTTGCATCATGCTCGTGCAGTGCCGTCTCGAATGCGATCGCCGTCTGCTCGTCCAGACCGGCACGATGCCGCTGCCAGGCGGTATCGCGGTGCCGTCTCAGTTCGCAAACGGTCGCATCGTCCACGACGCCGCCATTGGCCGCAATGGCGGCAAGGCGCGCCTCGTCTCCGGCCTGGCGCTCGCTTTCGTCGGCGATCCTGTCGCCGAGGCGCAAGTCCCGCTCCGCCTCGGCGTGGTCCTCGGCCCGCCACGCTTCCACGATTGGCGGTGCCGGTGCAGGAAGCGCGGCCAGATCGTCGATCGTGCCGGCGAAAGGCCGCAATTCATCCAGTCGGTCGCAAATGGCTGCATCGAGCCGGTCGATCTCTCGTGCCGATGACTGCTGGCGCAACAGGCAGTCGCTCTGCCGGAGGAGATGCACGCGTTCGGCGAGGAACGCCGGGTCGGCCGCCCCCTCCTTCAGCCGGGCAACTTCGCGCTCGGCGTCGCCGTGGTTCCCTTCCGCGGTTTCCATCTCCTCGCGCGCCGCTGCCAGCCTTTCCGAAAGGCTTGCGTGCCGGCGCACCAGATCCTGCAGACGGACGGCGCGCGCCGCCGGCAGCAGGAGCGAGGCCAGGTCGGGATTGCCCGCCTCGCCGAGGCGGATCAGACAGGCATCGATCTCGGCGGCCGTCTTCGCCAGTTCCTCCAGACGAGCCGGCATGTCGCGGTCCGCCGTGAGATAGCGGGCTTCCAGTGCGCCTTCGCGCAGAGCCCCGAACCGTTCCGCGATCGCCAGCGCCTGCTCGTCGCGAGGCAGCCCGGCAAGCTCTTCGCGCCGCCGGGTGAGTTCCTCGTGCAATTGCCGGAGCCGCGCCGCGATTTCCGCATCGCTGCGGCGAAGAACCGGCAATTCCTCCTGCCACTCGGCCGGCGGCACCGGCAATGGGTCCCGCCCGGCAAGCTCCTGCCGCACGCCGCGAAGCCGCGCGAGAAGCGGCAGGGCGTCGCGCTGAGCCCGCATCCGGTCCCGGTCGGCACGCAACTCGTTGCGCTGTCTCGCCGCTGCCTCGTGGCGTTCGCGCATGCTCGCCAGGGCCTTGCGCAGTGCTGCATATTCGCGTGCATTCACGTCGACCGCGTTCCGCTCCGCCTTCAGCGCGTCGAGCTCCGCCTTCAGTTCGGCGAGCTGGTGCTTGCGCGCCTGCGGGCGGAAGAAAGAATCCGCTTCGGCTCGAAGCCCGGCAAGCACGGCGGTGCTGTCCGGCAAACCGGAACTCGCGGAAAACAGGAGAGACCCCAGCTCGCCCTCGCTCTTCAGTATGGCTTCCCCGCCCTCTTCGATGCTGTCGTCGTCGAGCGAGAACATCGTGCTGTAGGTTGCCCGGTCGATCGAACCGAGGGCTGTGGAAAACAGGCCATCGGGCAGCGGCTGCTCGTCGGGGCCGATCAGGCTGTTGGCGTTGCGCTTGATGCGGTAGGCGTGATGCAGGCGGTTACCGGCCGCGACGATGCCGCCGATCCGCATCGTCTGATAGGGATGCAGGAAGCCGTAGGGGCTCGAACGTTCGATGCCGAAGACGAGGTCGAGGAAGCCGGAAAAGAGGGTCGACTTGCCGGCTTCGTTCGGGCCGTAGATGAGGTGAAAATCCGGCTCGCCCAGCCTCGCCTCGCCGAAATCGAGATGCCGCTCCGTGAATTTTCCGTAGCGGACGAGCTCCAGTCGCTGAAGCCGCATCAGTCGATGTCTCCGGCACCGGCACGGCCGTGAAGATGCGCCAGCACATCCGCACTCCCCGCAAGTGCTGCCTCCAGCGCCAGCCGCTCCAGCGCCTCCTCGTTGCTCGCCAGCACCTGCCTGAGTTCAGGCGGCAATTGCTGCAGGAGCTCCTTGGCAACTCCGCTCAGCTCGCCGCGAAAGCCGAAGGAGGGCAGAACGTCGTTTTCGACCAGTGCCGCCAGTTCGCCGACCGGGTCGGCCGCACTTTGCTCCGCATTGCCGATTGCCTGGCAGCCCAGTTCCGTCTTCTCGATCCAGCATCCGCCGATCCCGGCCGCGATGTTGACGATCTCCGCTTCCAGGAGATCCGCGTCGCGCCTGAGGCGCCAGGCAAGCGGCGTCGCGCCGGTCAGCATCAAGCGCAGGATCAGATTGTCCGCCGCCATGTTCTTTCGAAGGCGGATCAATTCACGGCCCACCGCATCCAGCATGTCGCGCCAGTCCGCAATCGCGCTCACGTCGATCTCATGTCGCTCGAACGCGGCGGTGCCGGTCGGCCGGTCATCCAGTGCAACCAGCCCCTCATCGTCGATCGTCACGATCGTGACGCCCTTCGTCCCCGCTTCGTTGATGTCTCGGCCCTGCGGCATGCCGGGCATGACGATGCAGGGCTTTTCGCAGTGCACCTGCCGCTGATGGACATGACCGAGCGCCCAATAATCGAAACCGTGCCGCTGAAGCTCGGCCACGCTGCAGGGCGCGTAAGGGTCGTGGGCCGCGGATCCGGAGAGGCTGGTATGCAGCATGCCGATATTGATGCCGCCGGCGACCGGCGGATGGAACTGGGGCAGCAGGCTTTCCGGCGCGTGCGGATCGGCAAAGCTCACGCCGTGGATGTGCACCGTGCGGCCGTTCGCAAGCGTCTTGACATGTACCGCCCTGCTCCGGCCGGCAAATACATGCACCGATGACGGCAGGGTGAGTTCGCGCGTCACCTGCGACTGGGCATCATGATTGCCGCGAATGATGAACGTCCGGATGCCGGCCTCGTCCAGCCGACGAAGCTCGGCCGCCAGGAAGAGCGCCGTGTTCATGGAGGTCTGGCTGCCGTCATAGAGATCGCCGGCGATCAAAAGCGCATCGACCCTTTCGGCAATGCAGAGATCGACGATGCGGACGAGCGCATCGCGCGTCGCGCTTCGAACGAGGCCGGCAAGCTCCGCATTTCGGAGTGCCAGGCTGCGCAAGGGCGAATCGAGATGGAGGTCTGCGGTGTGAACAAATCTGAAGGGCATGGCCGGGCGGACCATGACCCGGCGCCGCCGCTTTCGTCAATGGCAGCAGGACCGGGTATCCACGGAATGCTTGAACGCGGGCAGCGTTACACAACTCTTCGCTTCGCAAACAACGGCATCGCGACCAGGGCGCGTTTCTTGTCGCCGCCGGTCATTCCCAAGTTTTAGGTGGTTTTGGTCGACAAATGCGGCAATTGTGACTATCAATAATGTCACTGCCATTTCACATGGCCCCTCATAATAACTCATAAGGTCATGAAGAAGACATTCGAGGTTTCCGATAAGCTGTTCGAGCTCTACCATCGCGTTCATCGTCTGGTGAACGAGTCCATGACGGAGGAAGGCGTATCGCTTGCCAGGAGCAAGTTCCTGTTCTTCCTGAGCAAGCTCGGACCCTGTCGGTCTACCGACATAGCCTGTGCGCTGAATTTCGCTCCGCGAACAGTGACCGAGGCGATCGACGGACTGGAACGCGACCGTCTGGTGATGAGAAAACCCGACCCCGAGGATCGCCGCGCAAAGATCGTCTCCATAACAGAGACCGGCCGGGCCGTTCTTCAGGCTGCAGAACATCCGCGCAAGCAGCTCATCGAAGAGATCTTTTCGGCGCTCGATGACGAGCAACTGGACCAGTTGTACGATATCGTCAGCAAACTCGTCGAGAAAACCGACGATATCCGCAAGCGCAAGGAAGAAGCGGAAGCGACGGAGATAGCCGTCGCGCGCTGAACGCCGTGTCAAGAATCAGGAGGCCGGGACATCATGTCCCGGCCTCTTTCGTTTTCTCCGTATCGGACGCTTACATGGCGTCCATCGCGCCTATGGAGAAGAACAGCGTTTCGCCGGAGGAGTCGTCGACGCCGTCATTGTCGGTGACGACATAGCCGTTGCCGGCCGCGTCGATTGCAAAGCCTTCGACCTTGTCGACGACATAGCCGTTCAGCGACTGCAGGTCCGGAATGAGGTCGCGCACCTCTTCCTTGTTCACGACAGGCAGTGCCCCGCCGAGTGCCGCGGGTTTCATATCCGCGAGCGCGACGCGGTAGAGCTTCTTGAGCTTGGCGGCTTCGCCGACCAGATTGTCACGCTCGAGGATATAGGCGTAGGCTCCATGAACGGAAATTTCCGACAGGCCGACCCAGCCTTCCTCCGCCTTTTCAAGCGGATAGCGCACGGCGCCCCATTCCTTGCTCGACGGCTTGTAGGAGACGAGCTTGACGAAGCCCTTCTCGTCATCCTTCCATTCGCGCTGCACAGCCATCCAGAGAACCTGGTCGTCCCCTTCGCCCACGACGGCGATGCCTTCGAAGCCGTAGCGGATCTCGCTGGCGCGCAACTCCTCCGGTAGTGCGATCTCCTGCTTGATCTCGCCCTTCCTGTTCACATGCAGCAGCGCATGGCTGTAGAGCTTGTCGGAGTTGCCTTCCGAAGCGAGCCAGAAGCCGCCTTCGCCGTCAGTGGCGATGCCTTCGACGTCGAGCTTCTGGGCGGGAGCGCCGTCACGGGTGACCGGCAGGGCTTCCGTGATCAAAGCGGGCTTCTGCGTAGCGTCGATCGTGAAGATGGTCGGCTGCGACGAGTAGACTGAATCATTGACCGCATGCAGGAAGCCGGGCTTGTCGGCAGCGGCAAGGCCGGAAAGCGCCCCGAAGCCGATGGGTAGCCCGTCCTTCTCCACGGAACGGATCTGCGGATAGGCAGCCTCCCCTTCCCCGCGCTCGTAGATCATGACATGCGCCCGCGCCCCGCCGTCTTCGACGAGATCGACCTCGTTGGCGGTTGCAAACAGGTTGCGCCCCGGGATGGCGACAGCGCCCTCGGGGGAAACGCCGGAGGGCAGAAGCTGCACGAGCTCCGGTTCGCCGCCCGTATCCTTATAGACGCCGACGATCGAGGCCCGTTCGGAAAGAACGAAGAAAAGCTTGTCTTCGCCGAATTGCGCCATTTCCAGCCCTTCCGGCTCGACGCCCTTCGCCGAAGAACGCTTTTCCGGATAGTGGCCGATCGACGCGACAGCGTGTTCGAAGGCTGCTCCCGACTCGTAGAGGACCTTCCCGGTCGTGTCGAAGATCGTGAAGCCGCGGCTCCCGCCCTCATAATCGCCCTCATTGGCGACGACCAGGCGATCGTCGTCGAGCCACTTGATCGCATCGGGCTCGCGCTTGCGGCCCGCCTGCTCGCCGGTGAAGGCGATGGAGCCGTCACGCTTTGTATCGATACCTTCGAGATCGACCGTGCCCGCAGGGAAATGCGTCTTCACGGTTGCGGACTTACCGTCGATGATGACGATGTGGTTGTTCTCCTGGAGGGTGAGCGCAATCTCGTCCCTGCCGTTGAAGGCTACGAATTCCGGCTCGGGATCGTCGCCGGCGACCTCGGCGAGACCGGTCAGCGTCACATGTTTGATGGTCGCGCAATCGGCCGCCCCGTCCTCCAGCGACAGGATCACGAGGTCGCCTGCAGGCATCTGAGGGATCTGCCCGTCATTGACGTCCTCGTCGCGCTCGTTCTCGATCGCGATTGCGGCAAGCGTCCGATCCTTGTTCACGGCCACCGAGTCCGGCTGGCCACCGAGATCGCAGGTGGCATCCACCTCCCTGCCGGCAATGTCGACCACGGCGAGCACGCCGGAAGGCTTGGTAAAGCTTTCGCTCGTGTTGACGGCAACGAGCGCTTTGGCACCGGCCACCGCAACCGAAGTCGGCTCCCCGCCGAAAGAGACGATACCGCCTGCCTCAGGCGCCCTGGCGTCGGTGATGTCGATGAAACCGATGCGTTTGCCGGGACTGTCGGAATAGATCAGCGTATTGCCGTCTTCGCTTGCGGTGATGATTTCGGCCGATGTCGGGGCGTTCCGCTCGGCTCCCTCGGGCAAATTCGTGGCCACCGCAAAGGATGCGATGCGATTGAATACCTGTTCGGCCTGAACGACCGATGCCGTCGATGCGGCAAGTGCCGCGGCCAATGCCGTGGTGATGGAAATTGCTTTCATCTGTCCCTCCTTGTCGCGGCACGCCGTTGCGCTACCGCGTGCGTCCGAAAACGTCGGACGGGAGGCTTTTGCAACTGTCCTGTAACAGCCGGATGACAGGGAAAGCCGGAATGAAAAGAGGCCCGGATGACCGGGCCCCAATCAACCTGCCGAATGCCGCCTGGGCGGTATCGCGACAGATGGAACATGAACCAGTAGCGGACGGAGGCACCCGCCGCTCCATCGGTAAATTAGTTGACGGCGTCCTTGAGGCCCTTGCCGGCCGTGAACTTCGGCACGTTGCGTGCCGGGATGTCAACTTCCGCACCCGTCGACGGGTTGCGGCCCTTGCTGGCTTCGCGGCGCGATACGGAGAAATTGCCGAATCCGACGAGGCGGATGTCGCCGCCGTTCTTCAGTTCGCCCTGAATGGTCTCAAAAACTGCATCAACGGCAGAAGACGCATCTGCCTTCGAGAGTCCGGCCTTGTCGGCTACGGCAGCCACGAGCTCATTTTTGTTCATGTTTCCACCCCTTTCATGCTGGTTCGAAACGACTGTCTTCTTAAGGCGGGGCTGCGAAAGCAATGCCCACGTCTTGCCATTCCCAATTGCGCCTAATCCCTTGGAATGCAAGGGTTGCAGCGTGCTTTTACAACAAAAAAGACCGGCAGAACGCCGGTCTTCCTTGTTTTTCTGGCCGAAGGGCGCAAGCGGGACACACTTGTCACCCTATCTGCACTGCCTCAGTGGGCAATCGAAGTGCCCGCTTCGTCCTGCGAATCAACGGACGGCAGGGCGGCCGGCTGGCTTGCCGGGTCCCATTCGATGGGCTCCGGAAGCCGCAGCAACGCGTGCTCGATCACCTCGCCCATCCGCGAAACGGGGATGATCTCGAGGCTGTTCTTGACGTTGTCGGGGATGTCGGCGAGGTCCTTGGCGTTCTCCTCGGGGATCAGCACCTTCTTGATGCCGCCGCGCAGAGCTGCCAGCAACTTCTCCTTCAAACCGCCGATCGGCAGCACGCGTCCACGCAGGGTGATTTCACCGGTCATCGCCACGTCCTTGGAGATGGGGATACCGGTCATCACCGACACGATCGCCGTCGCCATTGCGACACCGGCGGACGGGCCGTCCTTCGGGGTCGCGCCCTCCGGCACGTGGACGTGAATGTCGCGCTTGTCGAACAGCGGCGGCTCGATGCCGAAATCGATCGCGCGCGAGCGGACATAGGATGCCGCCGCCGAAATGGATTCCTTCATCACGTCACGCAGGTTGCCGGTAACCGTCATGCGGCCCTTGCCGGGCATCATCACGCCTTCGATCGTCAGCAGTTCGCCGCCGACCTCAGTCCAGGCAAGACCGGTGACCACCCCGACCTGATCGTCACGCTCGGCTTCGCCGTGGCGGAAGCGCGGCACACCGAGATAGTCGTGGATGTTCTCGGCCGTCACTTCGACCTTCTTGGTCTTGCCCTTGAGGATCTCCGTCACCGCCTTGCGCGCCAGCTTCATCAGCTCGCGCTCGAAGTTGCGGACGCCCGCTTCTCGCGTGTAGTTCTGGATGACCGCCATAAGAGCGCCATCCGTGACGGAGAACTCGTTCGTCTGGAGCGCATGGTCGCGGATCGCCTTCGGCAGCAGGTGCCGCTTGGCAATTTCCCGCTTTTCGTCTTCGGTATAGCCGGCAATGCGGATGACTTCCATGCGGTCCATCAGCGGCGGCGGAATGTTGAGCGTGTTCGCCGTGGTGATGAACATCACGTTGGAGAGGTCGTATTCCACCTCCAGGTAGTGATCCATGAACGTCGAGTTCTGTTCCGGATCGAGCACCTCCAGAAGCGCCGAAGACGGATCGCCACGGAAGTCCTGGCCCATCTTGTCGATCTCGTCGAGCAGGAAGAGCGGGTTGGACTTCTTCGCCTTCTTCATCGACTGGACGACCTTACCCGGCATGGAGCCGATATAGGTCCGCCGATGGCCGCGAATTTCGGCCTCGTCCCGAACGCCGCCCAGCGCCATGCGGATATATTCGCGGCCGGTCGCCTTTGCGATCGACTTGGCGAGCGACGTCTTGCCGACGCCGGGAGGGCCGACGAGGCACAGGATCGGCCCCTTGATCTTGGACGAACGGGCCTGCACCGCCAGATATTCGACGATGCGTTCCTTTACCTTGTCCAGACCGAAGTGATCGGTATCCAGCACCTTTTCGGCATGGTTGAGATCGGTCTTGATCTTCGACTTCTTGCCCCAGGGCAGGCCCAGCAGCCAGTCGAGATAGTTGCGCACGACCGTCGCTTCCGCCGACATCGGGCTCATCTGGCGCAGCTTCTTCAGCTCCGCATCGGCCTTTTCACGGGCTTCCTTGGAGAGCTTCGTCTTGGAGATGCGCTCTTCGAGTTCGGCCATCTCGTCACGGCCGTCCTCGCTGTCGCCGAGCTCCTTCTGAATCGCCTTCATCTGCTCATTCAGGTAGTACTCGCGCTGCGTCTTCTCCATCTGGCGCTTGACGCGCGAACGGATGCGCTTTTCGACCTGAAGAACCGAGATCTCGCCTTCCATGAAGCCGAGCGCCTTTTCGAGGCGCATCTTCACGCTCGTCGTCTCCAGCATTTCCTGCTTTTCGACGATCTTGATCGACAGATGGGATGCGACGGTATCGGCGAGCTTCGAGTAGTCTTCGATCTGGCTCGCGACGCCGACGACTTCCGGCGAAATCTTCTTGTTGAGCTTCACATAGCTTTCGAATTCGGAAACGACCGAACGGCTCAGCGCCTCGATCTCGACCGGATCCTCGTCCGGTTCGGGCAGCGCATGGGCCACGGCCTCGTAGAAATCGTCACGCGGCGTATAGCGATCGATCTCGGCACGCGACCGTCCTTCGACCAGAACCTTCACGGTTCCGTCGGGGAGCTTCAGAAGCTGCAGCACGTTTGCAATCGTGCCGACTTTGTAAATGGCGGCGGGTTCCGGATCGTCATCCGTAGCGTTGATCTGGGTCACGAGCATGATCTGCTTGTCGGTACCCATGACCTCTTCGAGTGCACGGATCGACTTCTCCCGGCCGACGAAGAGCGGCACGATCATGTGGGGGAAGACCACGATGTCACGCAGCGGCAGAACCGGATAGGTCGCGCTTTCAGTCGCCGGAGACGTTTTGTTCGTCATATCATTTCCTTTCCGTCCCGATGTTCGGGCCCGTTTCCGGGAGCCTCTGCGGCACTCCCGGCTATCACATTTCGTACATGAAAGTGGAGTGCAAGAGAGGCCTTTTCAAGGTACGGCGCAATCCCCGCCTTCATGGATAATCCCCGACCTTTAAGCTCGGATGCTGTTGCAGACCTTGCGAGCTGCCCGGATATCGCGGCCTGCAAATGCGCATCCATTGAATCTGCGCATCATCGCGTTGTTGCGGCACTTTAGCAACAATCGATTAGTGCGATCACCATGATTTTGAACTGAAACATTCGAGGGAACGGGCCCGAACGGCGGCTGCAGAGCCGTCCTAGAAAATGCCGGTTCCGGACCGCTTCGCCGGCACGATCGCAACGGCGTCACATGAAAAAGCCCCCACGCGGGGGGCTCTTCAAACAATCGTGAGCGGCGAGCGCGCCCGATAGAACGCGCTGCGCTTGAGGCTCAAGCCGAAACGTTGGTCTTCTCCTCGGAACGCTCCGAGTAGATATAGAGCGGCCGCGCCGTTCCCTTGACGACCTCGTCCGAAATGACGACTTCGCGAACGCCTTCCAGCGTCGGCAGTTCGAACATGGTGTCGAGCAGGATCTTCTCCATGATCGAACGCAGGCCGCGTGCGCCGGTCTTGCGGACGATGGCACGGCGGGCGATCTCACGCAGCGCGTCCTCGTGGAAGTTCAGTTCGACGTCTTCCATTTCGAAAAGCCGCTGATACTGCTTGACCAGAGCGTTCTTCGGCTCCGACAGGATCTGGATCAGCGCATCCTCGTCGAGATCCTCGAGCGTCGCCAGAACCGGCAAGCGCCCGATGAATTCCGGGATCAGGCCGAACTTCACCAGATCTTCCGGTTCGAGCTCGCGCAGCACCTCGCCGACGCGCCGGTCTTCCGGAGCGCGCACCGTCGCGCCGAAGCCGATCGACGTCTTCTCTCCGCGGGCGGAGATGATCTTGTCGAGGCCCGCAAAAGCGCCGCCGCAGATGAAGAGGATATTCGTCGTATCCACCTGCAGGAACTCCTGCTGCGGATGCTTGCGGCCGCCCTGGGGCGGGACCGATGCGACGGTACCTTCCATGATCTTGAGAAGCGCCTGCTGCACGCCCTCGCCCGAAACGTCGCGCGTGATCGACGGGTTGTCGGACTTACGGGAAATCTTGTCGACCTCATCGATGTAGACGATGCCGCGCTGGGCGCGCTCGACGTTGTAATCGGCCGCCTGCAGGAGCTTGAGGATGATGTTCTCGACGTCCTCACCGACATAGCCGGCCTCGGTCAGCGTCGTCGCGTCCGCCATCGTGAAGGGAACGTCGATGATGCGAGCGAGCGTCTGCGCCAGATAGGTCTTGCCGCAGCCGGTCGGCCCGACCAGCATGATGTTCGACTTCGCCAGCTCCACGTCGCTGCTCTTTGCCGCATGGGCAAGGCGCTTGTAGTGGTTATGCACGGCGACCGACAGGATACGCTTGGCCTGCTGCTGGCCGATGACGTATTCGTCGAGGACCTTGATGATCTCCTGCGGCGTCGGAACGCCGTCGCGGGACTTGACCATCGAGGTCTTGTTCTCTTCGCGGATGATGTCCATGCAGAGTTCGACGCATTCATCGCAGATGAACACGGTCGGTCCGGCAATCAACTTGCGGACTTCATGCTGGCTCTTGCCGCAAAACGAACAATAGAGAGTATTCTTCGAGTCACCGCCGTTGCTACCGCTGACCTTGCTCATTTCCACTTCCTTCCAGCACGCCGGACACCTTCGGAAAGATATCACGGACACTCAGTTCGCCTTGCACGTCGGCTCCAGGCGCCGCCCAAGGCTCTTGGGAGTACTCACCGTCCCGGGCGGAGGCCCGATCACCGGTTGCAACGACTCTCCCCATCAAATCCGAATGCTATGCTCCTTGTTCCAACATAGCATTAAGGATTCATATTAACGGCTTTGCCCCTTGGATAAAGCCCCTTCGCCATTACAAATGTGTCACAATTACATCTGTGGCGACACAAAGCCCGTGTTCGAACCTATTCCATGCCCTCGACCGCATCGCGCGACGTGATCACCTTGTCGATCAAACCCCAGTCGAGCGCCTCGTCCGCGCTCATGAAATGGTCGCGGTCGAGCGTCTGCTCGACTTCTTCGTAGGTGCGGCCGCAATGCTTGACGTAAACCTCGTTCAACCGGCGCTTCATCTTGAGAATGTCGCGTGCATGCCGTTCGATGTCGGACGCCTGACCCTGGAACCCACCGGAGGGCTGGTGGACCATGATGCGCGAATTGGGCGTTGCGAAGCGCATGTCCTTGTGACCGGCGGCAAGCAGCAGCGAGCCCATCGACGCCGCCTGACCGATGCAGAGCGTCGAGACCGCCGGCTTGATGAACTGCATGGTGTCGTAGATCGCCATGCCCGCTGTCACGACACCGCCCGGAGAGTTGATGTAGAGAGCGACTTCCTTCTTCGGGTTTTCCGCCTCGAGGAACAGCAACTGTGCGCAGACCAGCGTCGCCATGTGGTCTTCGACAGGCCCCGTCAGGAAGATGATGCGCTCCTTGAGCAGTCGCGAATAGATATCGTAGGATCGCTCGCCGCGATTGGTCTGCTCAACAACCATCGGCACCAGCGCCATGGCCGTATCAACTGGATTTCTCATATCGAACCTTCATCAATCGGGACCGCATCCCTTCGCGGACCGGAATCATCGGATAAGCCTCAGACCTTACATAGAGTGTCAATGCCCTTCACTTCAAGACGCGAACATTCGATAAACTGAATAGTCGCGGGCCCGGGGTCCAGAGCTTTTTATCGGCGTGGCGGATTGGCGGTAGAACAATTTTCCAATTCTTGGTGCCGTCGCGCATGCCCCCGGGCGCCTTCCTCACAGGCATTCGCAGGAGCGCGGTAAACGACTGGTAAATTCCGACGCCTTTCAAAGCTGGGACTCCAACGGCAGAAAGCGGATCACGCCGGCGATCAGCCGGCGGAGGATGCTTGCGTCCGGCTCGCGCCGCAGCAGCCGCAGGGAGCCGTTCGTCCGGTCCCGCCACGCGGGCCTGCCGTCCTTAAGCATCAGGCGATAGCTTCGCTCCGGCGCCGTTTCCTCGTCGAAGATCGACTGAAGCTCGGCGGCGAGCGCCTCGTCGGAGAAGACGATGCCCATCTCGGTGTTGAGCGACGCGGAACGCGGATCGAAATTCATGGAGCCAACATAACCGCACAGGCCGTCGACGACGAAGGCCTTGGTGTGGAGGCTCGCGTTTCGCGCTCCGAACAGCGACATACGGTGACGATCGAAGAAATCGCCGCGCTCCTTGAGCTCGTAAAGCTCGACACCGCCGTCAAGCAGGCCTTTGCGATACTTCACGTAGCCGCCATGCACCGCCGCGACGTCGGTTGCGGCGAGCGAATTCGTCAGCACCGCCACCCTCGCGCCCTTTCCCGCGAGCAGCGCCAGCACGCGCGTCCCCGCTGCGCCGGGGACGAAGTAAGGCGAGATGATCCGCAGATCACGCCTGGCGCCCTTGATCAGCGGGAACAGTTCGCGCAACAGCCAGTTCTGCCGCTTCTGCATCAGCGCCTTTTCCGGCGGGTCGAACGCCATGCGCATATCCGCGCTGCGATGGAGGGTCCGGCTCCCCCAATAGGGGCCGGGACCCGCGTCTGCGACCCTTTCGAGGTAGAAGCGCGCGGCCGCCGTGCACGCCAGCGCGTCCAGCGCCTCTCTCAGCGCCGGAAGGTACTGCTTGCGCGGCGTCCTGAGCGCGGCGATCGGCAGCACCGACGTGCTGTTCCAGTAGAGATCGAACATGGCCGTCGCCTGGTCGACGACCGGCCCCGCCATCCAGACGTCGAGGTCACGGAAGTTCGACAGTTCGGCCGCATCGAAATAGGCATCGCCGATATTGCGCCCACCGGATATCGCCAGCCGGCCATCGGCAACCCACAGCTTGTTGTGCATCCGGCGCGTCGCACTGAAGGCCCGTATCGCCATTTCGAACCCGCGGCGGAAGCGGTCCGTTCGTGCCCGGCTTGGATTGAAGAGCCGCACGTCGACATTCGGATGTGCGTCGAGCGAAATGCAGAGACGATCATGGATGCCTGCATTGATATCATCGAGCAGCAGGCGGACGCGAACGCCGCGGTCGGCCGCCCGGATGATCTCGCGCGTCAGCAGAAACCCCGTCAGGTCGTCCTTCCAGTAGTAGTATTGCAGGTCCAGGCTGCGCCCCGCCCGGCGGGCCGAAAGCGCCCGCGCAACGAAGGCTTCGATGTTATCGGAAATGAGCGCGACCACGCTCTCGCCGGGTTGGGCGGCACCCAGCAGCGGGCCAAGGTGCCGATCGATGCCCGTCTCGTCTCCGCCGATGGGGAGCGCGAATGATGGTTCGATCCGCGGCCTGCGACCAAACCAGCCGTAAACGTAGAGGACCGCGACCAGGAAGAGCCCGCAGAGCGCTACGAGAAAAAGTGCAATCCACGACAACATCAGACGCTGCCCTGCCGCATGTTTCACCGGAGCCGATCAAGGATGAAACATGCGGAAACCAAACTACGACGGCGACCACTGCGCCCTCCATGGCGCGTGCGACACCGCTATCCCTGCCCCGCATCGGCCAATCGGGCTTCCTCACCTTCGGGGCCGTCCTTCTGGACAACCTTGAGATCGATCGAGGCCTTGACGGGCAGATGGTCCGAAGCCACTCGCGCCAGGGGCGTGTCGTGCACGGCCACCGAGGTGACAAGATGATGCGGATTGCCGAGCACCCGGTCGAGCGGCAGCAGCGGAAAGCGCGAGGGAAAGCTGGCAACGGCTGAATGCGACGGGTCGAATATCGGACTGAGGAAGCTGAGCGAGGAGCGCTTGCCCATGCGCCATTCGTTGAGGTCGCCGATCAGCAGCGTCGGACGGCCGGCGCCGTCCGCCGTCGCCTTCAAAAGCGATTCCGCCTGGCGCGCCCGGGAATGACGCAGCAGACCCAGGTGAGCGGCGATCACCCGCAAGGGACCCGCCTTCAGGTCGAGATCGACGACGAGGGCGCCGCGCGGCTCGACGCCCGGCAATTTCAGCTGCCGCACGTCGGAAACCGCACCCTCACGGATAAGCAGGACGTTGCCATGCCATCCGTGGCCCTTCTCGCTGAAAGGCGAAATCGGAACGGAGACAAGATGCGCCTCACGGCGCAGGTGCTCGAGATCGAGGAGCCCCGCGCGCTCGCCGAATCTCTGGTCGGCCTCCTGAAGCGCGACGATATCCGCACCGATCTCGGCGATGACCTGCGCAATTCGCGGCGGGTCGAAGCGCCCGTCGGTGCCGACGCATTTGTGGATATTATAGGAAGCGATCACGATGTCGCCGCGGTTCACGGCGGCATCACGGTTGACGACCGTCGGCCGCCGCTTTCGTATCGCTGCCATGATGCCCGCGGATAGATTGCCTTGCGTCTTTGCCATGCCGCTCCCTGCTTGCTGCCGCATCATGCTCAAATAGGTCGGGCGGTGCTACCGGAAAAGTAGCTAGCGGCGATGTTGTTCCTTCCAGTGCCAAAGGCACTTGCAGTCAGCACGCATCGCGCAATAGAGATGCGGATCGCCATCCGATTGCAGCATTCGAAGAGTCGATATCATGTCCATCGCCCCCGGTATCACCATCGACGGCCCCGCCCGGCGCGTCTCCCTGGACGTCCGCAACCCCCGCTTCTTCCGCAATCCGCTGCCGGCCTACGCGGCACTCCATGCGCAATGTCCGGCCTTTTTCTGGGAGGAACCACAGCAGTGGTTCTTTGCGGGCTACGAGCAGGTGAACAGTCTATTGCGCGACCGCCGCTTCGGCCGGCAGATCCTGCATGTCGCCACCCGGGAAGAACTCGGCATGCCGGAGCCGAAACCGCATCTGAAGGCTTTCGATGCGCTGGAGGAACACTCGCTGCTCGAACTGGAGCCGCCGGCCCATACGCGGCTGCGCACGCTCGTCAATCGCGCCTTCGTCTCCCGTCAGATCGAACAGCTCAGGCCGGAAATCGAGGCGCTCTCGCATGCGGTGATCGACGGCTTCGAGAAGGATGGTCAGACCGAGCTGTTGAAGACCTATGCCGAGACGATCCCGGTCACCATCATCGCGCGGATGCTCGGCATCCCGGTCGAAGCGGCGCCGCGTCTGCTCGACTGGTCGCACCGCATGGTGAAGATGTACGTGTTCAATCCCAGCCTGGAAACGGAGTTCGACGCCAACCAAGCATCGGCGGAGTTCGCCGACTACCTGAAGGGAATCATAGCGGAGAAGCGGGCAAACCCCGCCGACGACCTGCTCACGCATATGATCACCTCGGAAAAAGACGGCGAGCGCCTGTCGGATGCGGAGCTGATTTCGACCACGGTCCTCCTTCTGAATGCGGGCCACGAGGCGACGGTTCATCAGATCGGCAATGCCGTGCACACGATCCTGCAGTCCGGCCTCTCCCCCACCGAGCTTTTTTCGGACGAGAAGGCAACGGAGCGCACGGTGGAAGAGTGTCTGCGCTTCGCCGCGCCCTTGCATATCTTTCAGCGCTACGCGCTCATGGATATCGAGCTGGAGGACGGCATCGCCCTCAGGAAGGGGGACAAGATCGGCCTGATGCTGGGGGCGGCGAACGTCGATCCGCGCAAATTCTCCTCTCCCGATACGTTCAGGCCGGATCGCAACGAAGGCGCCAACGTCTCGTTCGGCGCCGGCCTGCATTTCTGCATCGGCGCACCGCTGGCACGGCTGGAGCTGCAGATTTCCCTGCCGATCCTGTTCCGGCGGCTTCCCGGAATGCGGCTCAAGAACGAGCCGCCGGTCAAGGACGCGTTCCACTTTCATGGTCTGGAGCGGCTCGATCTGGTCTGGTGAGCGGCGTCAGACGCGGATCACGTAGTCCTTGCGAGTCGTTTCAACGACTTCCCAGGTTCCCTTGAAGCCGGGTCTCAACACCAGGCTGTCGCCGACTTCGAGATGAAGGGGCTCCCCGCCCTCTTCGGTCACGATGGAATGACCGGAAAGGATGTGGAAATATTCCCACTCGTCATAGACGATCCGCCACTTGCCGGGCGTGGCTTCCCATATGCCCGCATAGAGCCCGCCGGCCTCCTCGATATTCCAGGTGCGAAATTCCGGATTTCCAGAAATCAGCCTGTCGGGCGCCGGCGCCCCGATCTCAGCCTCGACGCAAGACGGATCGAATTTCAGCATATGGCCCATAAGAAGCCTCCACGTCCTGCCGTGCCTCTCAGGCCTTCCCCAGCGCCTGTTCCAGATCGGCAATGATGTCGGCCACGTCCTCGATGCCGACCGACAACCGGATGACGTCGGGTCCGGCGCCTGCGGCGACCTGCTGCTCCGGCGTGAGCTGCCGGTGCGTGGTCGAGGCGGGGTGGATCACGAGCGAACGCGTGTCGCCGATATTGGCAAGATGGGAGAACATTTCCAGTGCCTCGACAAAGCGCTTTCCCGCCTCGTATCCGCCCGCGAGCCCGAACGTGAAAACGGCTCCCGCCCCCTTCGGCGAGTAGCGCTTCTGCAGCGCGTGGTTCGGATCGCCTTCGAGCCCGGAATAGCGGACCCAGGACACCTTCTCATGCCCCTTCAGCCATTTGGCGACCTCCAGCGCGTTGTCGCAATGGCGCTGCATCCTCAGCGGCAGCGTCTCGACGCCAGTCTGAATAAGGAAGGCGTTGAAGGGCGAAATCGCCGGACCGAAATCCCTCAGACCCAGTACCCGCGCGGCGATGGCGAAGGCGAAGTTGCCGAAGACCTGGTGCAGGACGATGCCGCCATATTCCGGCCTGGGCTCCGACAGCAGCGGATACTTGCCGGATTTCGACCAGTCGAACGTACCGCCGTCGACGATGATCCCGCCCATCGAATTGCCATGACCGCCGATGAACTTGGTGAGCGAATGGACGACGATGTCGGCGCCGTGTTCGAGCGGCCGCATCAGATAGGGCGTCGCCATCGTATTGTCGACGATGAGCGGCAGTCCATGCCGCCGCGCGACGTCTGCGATCGCGGCTATATCGACGAAGGTGCCGCCCGGATTGGCGAGGCTTTCGATGAAGATCGCCTTGGTGCGTTCGTCGATCTGCGCATCGAAGCTTTCGGGCTCCGCCGAATCGGCCCAACGGACCTGCCAGTCGAAGGCCTTGAAGGCATGGCCGAACTGATTTGCCGACCCGCCGTAAAGCTGTCTGGCGGAAACGAAATTGTCACCCGGCCTCATGATCGTATGGAAAACCAGCAGCTGGGCCGCATGCCCCGAGGAAACGGCCAGGCCGGCGGTCCCGCCTTCGAGCGCCGCGATCCGCTCCTCCAGTACCGCCTGGGTCGGGTTCATGATGCGGGTATAGATATTGCCGAATTGCTGAAGGCCGAAAAGTGCCGCCGCATGATCGGTGTCGTTGAAGACGAAGCTGGTCGTCTGGTAGATCGGCGTCGCCCGCGCGCCGGTCGTCGGGTCCGGCTGGGCCCCGGCGTGGATTGCAAGCGTGCTGAACCCGGGTCCGGATTTCATCGTCGTTCCTCCCTCATTTATTAACGATCAACCGATCAGTCGCGGATATTCGATTGCCGGGCAGCGGTCCATGACGACCTTGATGCCTGCGGCCTCGGCCTTG
Source organism: Sinorhizobium sp. KGO-5 (assembly GCF_036245905.1). Lineage (NCBI taxonomy): Bacteria > Pseudomonadati > Pseudomonadota > Alphaproteobacteria > Hyphomicrobiales > Rhizobiaceae > Sinorhizobium > Sinorhizobium sp. KGO-5. Next base: position 1,710,658 of record NZ_BDIZ01000001.1, on the reverse strand, counting down.
GCCGCAGCTGCATCGTCGCGGACGGACAGTTGTCCCCAGATAACCTTGGGCAGGGCCGGCAGCGACAGGATCTCGTCGACGAGCGCAGGCAAGGCCGAAGCCGCACGGAAGACGTCGACCATGTCGATCGCCTCCCCTATATCCGCGAGGCGCGCTACAACCGGCTGGTCGAGAATCGCACCGCCCGCATGGCCGGGATTGACCGGAATGACGCGGTATCCCTTGCGCAGAAGAAAGGCCATGACGCGATAGCTCGGCCGCTCCGGCTTCGGCGAAGCGCCGACGAGCGCGATGGTCTTCGTCTCGCGCAGGATGTCGGCAAGATAATAATCCGGGTAGGCATCGTGGTGCATGCTTGTTGTCCGCGCATGTTTATCATGCGGAGCGATAGTTGGCGTGGAGCGGCCGCGAGTCAACCAAGGCACCTTCCCCGGCCATGCATTTGCACCGTTTCGTTGCGATCGGTCTGTAATTCCGGTTGCATTTCGGCAAATGCGAGCCCACAACCGGCTTTCCCGCCCAATCACCCCGCCGAGGTTCATCTTGCCGCCGGACGTCATTGCGCTCGTACTTCTCGGAGCGCTGCTGCACGCGACCTGGAACGCGCTCGTCAAGGCCGGCACGGAAAAATCGCTCGACGCCGCCATGGTGTCGCTTGGCGGCGCGGTCGTGGCGCTCCCCTTCCTGCCCTTCCTCCCGATGCCCGGTTCCGAGGCCGTGCCCTACATTCTGGTTTCGGCACTTTTCCAGTTCGCCTATTTCCAGCTGGTCGCAGCCGCTTACCGCGCAGGCGACATCGGGCTGGTCTATCCCTTGATGCGCGGCGTCGCTCCTCTTCTCGTCGCGGCGACGAGCAGCCTCGTCATCGGCGAGAAACTGAGCGGCGGCGCGATGGCCGGCATCATGACGATCTCCGCGGGCGTGCTCACGCTCGCCTTCGAATCCCGCAAGGGCGGCAGGCACGCCATCGTTCTGGCACTGCTCAATGCCTGCGTGATCGCGAGCTATACCTATGTCGACGGGATAGGCGCCCGCATTTCCGGCAATGCCATATCCTACACGCTCTGGATGGCATTGCTGCCGCCGGTCCTGCTCTTCGGCTGGGCCTTCGCCCGGCGCGGCGTCAAGCCGGTCGCGCGGCATGTGAGCCGTCACTGGTGGCGCGGGCTTGTCGGCGGCGCCGGATCGATCGGCTCCTATGGCCTTGCGCTCTGGGCGATGACGAAAGCCCCGGTCGCCACCGTCGCCGCCCTCCGCGAAACGGCGATCCTGTTCGCCGTCGTCATCTCCGTCGTGTTCCTCGGAGAGCGCGTCAGCGCCTGGCGCATCATCGCCGCCTGCATCATCGCACTCGGTGCCTTGCTCCTCAGGCTCGCCTGAGGCCCAGGACCTAAAGCGCGTCGCGCTCGTTACTGCATGTCGTTATCCCAAAACCGCTGCACACTTTTGGGCGACATGCACTATTCCTCTTTCCATTCCGGCATGCGCTTGCCGAGAAAGGCACCGATACCTTCCTCGGCATCGCGGGCGAGCATGTTCTCGACCATCACGCCGACAGCGAAGTCGTAGGCGTCGGCAAGCGGCATTTCCGTCTGACGGTAGAAAGCCTCCTTGCCGATCTTCAGCGCCTGCGGCGACTTCGAGGCAATGATCGATGCATATTTGTCGATGACCTGGCGCAGATATTGCTGTGGGACGATGCGGTTGACGAGACCGAACTCCTTCGCTGTCCCGGCATCGATCGTCTCACCGGTCAAAAGCATCTCCATCGCCTGTTTGCGATGGGCAGCGCGCGTCAGGGCGACCATCGGCGTAGAACAGAAAAGACCGATATTCACGCCGGGGGTGCAGAAGGTCGACGTGTCGGTGCAGATCGCGAGATCGCAACTGGCGACCAGCTGGCACCCGGCGGCGGTCGCAAGGCCGTCGATTTCGGCGATGACCGCCTGCGGCAGCCTGGTGATCGTCAGCATGACTTCGGCTGCGAGGCGAATCGTTCGCTCGAAGAACGCCCGGCCACCGTCGGCGTCGGCCCTGTGGGCGGTCATTTCCTTGAGATCGTGGCCGGCGGAGAAGAGCTTCCCGGTCGCCGCGATGACGACGACCTTGATCTCCTTCGAGACGGCCGCTTCTTCGAGTGCCGCCAGCAGTGCTTCCATCAGGGCGATCGAAAGCACATTTGCCGGGGGATTGTTGAGGGTAAGCCGCAGGACCGGGCCATCGAACTCGCGCAGCAAGGGTCCGTTCGACTCTTCTTTCCTGAATGAAACGACGTCCGCCATGGCTCTCTCCCATATCGAAGTTCGTGTCGTGGTACGCCGCCGTCGCCGCTCTTTCAACCCCGCGCTCCCGACTGACCTATGACTGCCTTAGACCAATTTCCCGCTTGCACGGCGCGCTCCAGGACGTTTTGTAACGGGTGCAACCGAGGCAAGTAACACGGGAGAGAACGCGATGACCCTGCAGCCGGTCATGACCGTCGAGGAGCTCAACCGCTTTCTCGACACCGATTTTCCGCAGGTCCACACCGACGGAAAGGTCTTCGCGGTGACCGAGACCGGACCGGGCTTCGCCACGATGCGGCTCGACCCCAACGAGCGCCACATCCGTCCGGGCGGTACGGTCTCGGGCCCGACGCTCTTCGCGCTGGCGGACGTGTCGGCCTATATCGCGCTCATCGCGCATATCGGTCCGGTCGCGCTTGCCGTCACCACCAGCCTCAACATCAACTTCCTGCGCAAGCCGGAACCGGAACCACTCGAATGTACCTGCCGGATTCTCAAACTCGGCAAACGGCTGGCCGTTCTCGACGCCTCGATAAAGACGGTAGCAAGTCCCGATTTGATCGCGCATGCGACGGCGACCTATTCGATTCCGCCCCGTTGAAGTGTGGTATAATAATACCACACTGGTAACTATCTGAATTCGCTTCATCTTCTTTCACGACGCACGGAAAGTCGGCCTTGACCTTGATGGCGAGCTTACTTATAAGCTGCCCCAGATCGCGGTCCGATTGGGCCGCCTTCTTTTTTGCCCTCATCGAGGTCAAAGCAAGCAACAAGAAACGCCCGGCTTCGTTCCGGGTCCAAACGAAAGAGTTTAGATATGGCAACCTTCGTTCAGAAGCCTGCAGAGGTGGAGAAGAAGTGGATCATCATCGACGCCGAAGGCCTCGTTGTCGGTCGCCTCGCTTCCCTTATCGCAAACCGCCTGCGCGGCAAGCATAAAGCCACCTACACGCCGCATGTCGACGACGGCGACAACGTCATCGTCATCAATGCAGAGAAGGCCGTCCTCACCGGCAAGAAGTACACCGACAAGAAGTACTACTGGCACACCGGTTACCCCGGCGGCATCAAGGAGCGCACCGCGCGCCAGATCATCGAAGGTCGCTTCCCGGAGCGCGTCATCGAGAAGGCCGTCGAGCGCATGGTTCCGCGCGGCCCGCTCGGCCGTCGCCAGATGAAGAACCTGCGTGTCTACGCCGGTTCGAACCACCCGCATGAAGCACAGCAGCCGGCCGTCCTCGACGTTGCCAAGCTGAACAGCAAGAACACAAGGAGCGCCTGATAATGGCTGACCTTTCCGCTCTCAAGGAAATCGCCACGACCGCGGAACCGGCTGCTCCGGTTCACGTCAAGAAAGTCGACGCCCAGGGCCGCTCCTATGCGACCGGCAAGCGCAAGGACGCCGTCGCCCGCGTTTGGATCAAGGCCGGTTCCGGCAAGATCACCATCAACGGCAAGCCTTTCTCGGACTACTTCGCCCGTCCAGTTCTGCAGATGATCCTGCAGCAGCCGGTCGTCGCGGCAGCCCGTGACGGCCAGTTCGACATCGACGCGACCGTTGCCGGCGGCGGCCTTTCCGGCCAGGCCGGTGCCGTTCGTCACGGCATTTCCAAGGCCCTCACCTACTTCGAACCGGGCCTGCGTCCCGTTCTGAAGCGCGGCGGCTTCCTCACCCGCGACAGCCGCGTGGTCGAGCGCAAGAAGTACGGTCGTGCCAAGGCACGTCGTTCGTTCCAGTTCTCCAAGCGCTAATCGCTTGCAGACTGCACTTTCGAAGGCCGGGCTCGTCCCGGCCTTTTTTCATGTGCATCCATAGCGTCCCCGTGCACATGATTTTGACGCCGGGCTCTTGCCTTGCCCCGACCGATTGGCCAACGTCCCGCACACCTGTCGGGAGAACAGCATGGCCAACAAGTCGATCGACCACGCGATCACTGCAAAATCACTGACGGCGGCGGCCTCCGATCCGACGCATGCCGGCATCCTTTCCTTCATGCGGCGGAAATACACCAAAGAGCTCAAGGGTGTGGAGGCGGTCGTCTGGGGAATCCCGTTCGATGCGGCGACGTCGAATCGCCCCGGCGCGCGCTTCGGGCCACAGGCGATCCGACGCGCATCGGCGATCTTCGACAACGATCCGCAATATCCGTTCCAGCGGGACCTGTTTGCCGACATGGCGACGATCGATTACGGCGATTGCCTGCTCGACTACGGCAACCATGCGAAGACTCCTCAGACGATCGAGCGCGAGGCGTCGAAAATCCTGAAGTCCGGCGCCTACCTGCTGACCCTCGGCGGCGACCACTTCGTCACCTATCCGATCCTCAGGGCCCATGCAGCCCTGCACGGACCCCTCGCCCTCGTCCAGTTCGACGCCCATCAGGACACCTGGCCGGACGAGAAAGGCCGCATCGATCATGGCTCTTTCGTCGGCCGCGCGGCACGCGAGGGACTGATCGACGTGGAACGCTCGATCCAGATCGGCATCCGGACGCATGCTCCGGAGGATTGCGGCCTTCGGATGGTCTACGGCGACGAGCTCGAGGAGATGCGCGCCGAGGAGATCGCCGATACCATCATCCGCCATGTCGACAGCCGCCCCGCCTATCTGACCTTCGATATAGATTGCCTTGACCCGGCCTTTGCGCCCGGCACCGGCACCCCCGTGGCCGGCGGCCCGTCAAGCGCCAAGATACTATCGGTCCTGCGCAAACTCGGCGCGCTTCATATCGCCGGAAGCGACGTGGTCGAGGTGGCGCCTGCCTACGACCACGCGGACCTCACCGCCATTGCTGGCTCGACCATCGCCATGTATATGCTGGGCCTGCGTGCCGAGTGGCTGGCGGAGAGGCGCGGCTGATCGAAGCGGCGGCGCGCACCCAAGAAATTGATTCAATTCTATGCCAGACTGATTCCGGAAACGCCGCTAACGGACTGCAGGAGCAGGAAAATCATGAAACCGAAGATCTTTATCGATGGCGAACACGGCACGACGGGCCTGCAGATCCGTGTGCGCATGGCCGGCCGTACGGATCTCGAACTCCTGTCCATTCCGGAAGCGGAGCGACGCAATGCAGCGATGCGCGAGGATCTCCTGAACAGCGCCGATATCGCCATCCTATGCCTGCCGGACGACGCCTCGCGGGAGGCCGTTGCCATGGTTGCCGGAAACAATCGCGTCCGCGTCATTGATACGTCGACCGCGCATCGCGTCGCGCCCGACTGGGCCTATGGCTTTGCCGAGATGGACAAGGCGCAGCCCCAGCGGATCCGCGACGCACGCCATGTCGCCAATCCCGGCTGCTACCCGACCGGAGCGATCGCCCTGATTCGCCCTCTGCGCCAGGCGGGTATCCTGCCGGACGGCTATCCCGTCACCGTCAATGCGGTTTCCGGCTATACCGGCGGCGGCAAGCAGATGATCGCGCAGATGGAGGACGACAAGAATCCGGACCACATCGACGCGCCGCATTTCCTCTACGGGCTTACGCTGAAGCACAAGCACGTGCCGGAAATGAAGATGCACGGGCTTCTCGAGCGCGCGCCGGTCTTCAGCCCTTCCGTCGGCAAGTTCGCGCAGGGGATGATCGTGCAGGTGCCGCTTTATCTCGAGGACCTGGCAGCCGGTGCAACGCTGGAAACGATCCATCGGGCCCTCGTCGACCATTATGCGGGACAGTCGATCGTTGACGTCGTGCCGCTTGAGGAGAGCGCCAAGCTCGCCCGGATCGATGCGACGGAGCTCGCCGGCAGCGACGCCATGAAGCTTTTCGTTTTCGGTACCCAGGGTGGAGCGCATGTCAATCTGGTCGCGCTGCTCGACAATCTCGGCAAGGGCGCCTCGGGCGCCGCCGTCCAGAACATGGACCTGATGCTGTCCGCCTGACACGGCGAGTCGAGACGAAAACCCCGGCAGCGTTCCTGCCGGGGTTTTCGTTCGTTCGATCGCAGGCAAATCAGTCGCGCATTTCTATCGCCGTGTCTGTCGGATAGGTGCCGACGAAACCGCGCCAATGGGCGATCGCGAAGCCGAGCACGACGAGGGCGCCGCCCTGATGCAATACGCCCCAGCCGATCGGTACCTGCAGTAGCAAGGTCGTGATGCCGATTGCCGCCTGCACCGTCACCAGCGCGAACAGGAGCACCGAGCGGCGGGCATGTGTCGTCTCCGGCGCGGCGCGGAGGGACGCGATCATGTGCCCAAGCGCCAATGCGAACAGCAGATAGGCGCCGAGACGGTGGACGAACTGCACCGTCTTCGGATTTTCGAAGAGATTGATCCAGGCGGGCTGCTGCACGAACAGACCGCCCGGCACGATCGCCCCGTCCATCAGCGGCCAGGTGTTGTAGCTCAGACCCGCATCGAGACCCGCGACGATCGCGCCCAGATAGATCTGGAAGAGGCTCATGATCGCGATGGCCGCCGCCATGCCTTGCGACCTTTTCGTCGGATGCGCGTCGTCGGAATGCGGACACAGCCCCCGGTAAATCCACATGCAGGCGGCAAAGATCAGACAGGCGATGGTCAGATGCGTGGCAAGCCGGTACTGGCTGACTGCAGTCCGTTCCGCCAGACCGGAGGATACCATCCACCAGCCGATGAAGCCCTGAAAACCGCCGAGCGCCAGGATTCCGAGAAGCGGCAGCCGCAGACGCCGCTCTATCCGCCCCGTGATCCAGAAGAAGAAGAGCGGCAGAGCGAAGATCACGCCGATGCCGCGCGCGAGCAGCCGGTGCGCCCATTCCCACCAGAAGATGGTCTTGAACTCGTCGACCGTCATGCCTTTGTTGATCTGCTCATATTGCGGAATGCGCTGGTAGAGGCGGAATTCCTCCTCCCATTCCTCCGCGGAGAGCGGCGGTATGACGCCGTGGACGGGTTTCCACTCGGTGATCGACAAGCCGGATTCGGTCAGTCGCGTCGCCCCTCCGACGAGCACCAGTGCAAACAGAGCGAAGAGAACGGCGGCGAGCCAGCCGCGGATTTGCCGGCGGTTGCGCTCGGTTCTGCCGATCTCTTTGAGCAGCATCTGTTCTGTTGCCAATTCGGCGTGGGCCATGGCACTTCCTCATCTGTCGCCGGAAACGGTACCGCTGTGCCGGCATTGCCGGTCAGGACGGTCTCAAAGCCGTTGATTTGCACCAGAGTGCCGTGCAAAACAAGGCCGAACCCTTTGCGGCATGCCGTCGCGGGCGCGCCCGAGTGCCAACGCTGCCGCCACCGAAAGATCGAAAAATGCCCGTACGCCTCCGAAAACTGATCGGTACCGTCCTGCTCATCATCCTCGTCGTCGTCTACGCACTTGCGGCCGTTACCTTTGCTTCCCTGCTGCTCGGCGCGTCTCCCTGGTGGGTGCATCTGCTTTATTTCTTCTTCACCGGCCTGCTGTGGGTCCTTCCCGCCATGCTGATCATCAAATGGATGGAAAAACCCGCCGCCGATCACTGAGGTTTCCGAGCATGAGAATCGCGGTGATTTCCGATGTTCACGGCAACGATCTCGCGCTCGAGGCCGTGCTTGCCGACATCGATGCACAGGGCATCGACGAGATCGTCAATCTTGGCGATCATCTGAGCGGCCCGCTGAATGCCGCGCGGACAGCGGAGATCCTGATCCGCCGCCGTACCGCTGCGATACGCGGCAATCATGACCGCTATCTTCTCACGCTCGACCCTGCCCGCATGGGATTGTCCGACCGCTCCGCCCATGACGAACTCGATGAGCGCCACCTCGACTGGCTGGCCGCTCTGCCGGCGACCCTCGTCTACCGGGACGCTCTCTTTCTCTGCCATGGCACGCCGGCTAGCGACGAGGCCTACTGGATGGAAACGCTGACGGGCGACGGCATCGTTCACATGGCGCGGCGCGCGGAGATCGAGCGCTTTGCCGACGACATCGAGCACCCCGTAATCCTCTGCGGCCACACGCATGTTCAACGTGCCCTGCGGCTTTCGGGCGGGCGGCTCCTGGTCAATCCGGGCAGTGTCGGATGCCCGGCCTATGGCGACGACCGGCCAGTCGCGCACAAGGTCGAAACCGGTTCGCCGGATGCCCGCTACGCCATCGTCGAGATGGCATCAGGCGACTGGCACGTCACCTTCCGCTGTGTCGGCTACGATCACATGGCGGCGTCGCTCCTCGCGGCCGAACGCGGCCGCGCCGAATGGGCAACGGCGCTCGCGACCGGATTCCTCGACTGAATTCTACCGGCCGCTTTGCGAGCATTTCCAGCGGCCGCCTGTTCCGGCTTCATATTCTCCTAACCCTGTTGTCTGCCGGGCACGCGCGTGCCTGCCGGATTAATCAGATCTATCCGAATTCCCGTTTCAATGGCTGCATCACGCATGCGGATCGACAATGATGGCAAGTTCCGATTTCACCCTTTCGCCGGAAGCCAGCGCCGGACGGTATCTTTCGGCCGGGAGCGTAGCCCGTGAAGGCAGCGCTGCCGGCCGGATCACCATCTCCGTCCACGCGGACATGGACGAGATCGAAGCGGAATGGCGCGTTCTTGACGGAAGCAGCGGCAATTCGCTGCACCAGAGCTTCGACTGGTGTGCGGCGTGGACAAAGACGCATGGCAGCGAACTGCTGATCGTTCGTGGTGCGGCTGGCAGGGAGCCGCTTTTTCTCCTCCCGTTCGAGATCGAACGCGGCCGGCTTTTCCGCGCGGCGCGCCTGGTCGGCTCGGAGCACAGCAATCTCAACACCGGCCTGTTCGGCCCCGGCATCGACAATGCGCCCGCTGCGGAGCTCACGGCAGCGCTCACCGGCGGCATCGGTCGCCAGCTCCGCCGTTTCGCGGACGTGATCGTGTTCGACCGGACGCCGCAGATCTGGCGCGGCGCGCCGCACCCCCTCGCCGCTCTGGCCGGCATCGAGAACCCGAACGCCTCCTTCCAGTTGCCGCTTCTCGGCACGATCGAGCACACACTCGCCCAGATCAATGCCAAGCGGCGGCGCAAGAAGATGCGCATATCCGAAAGGCGCCTCGCCGAGATTGGCGGCTATGATTATGTTATCGCTCGCGAAACGCAGGAGGCCCACGCCCTGCTCGAGACTTTCTTCCGCCAGAAAGCCGCCCGCTTCGAGACACTCGGCCTGCCGGATGCCTTTCGTGATGCCGAGACGCGCGCCTTTTTCCATGCGCTGATCGATGCCGGGGCGCCCGAGCCCCTCCTCGAACTCAATGCGATAAGACTGAGGGGCGAATATGCCGGCCGAATTCTCGCGGTCGCCGGTCTCTCGCGTAAGGGCGACCACGTCATCTGCCAGTTCGGTTCGATCGACGAGGAAATCGCCGCGGACGCCAGCCCGGGCGAGTTGCTGTTCTACAGAATGATCGAGCGCCTCTGCGCGGAAGGCGTCGCCGTCTTCGACTTCGGCATCGGCGACCAGCCTTACAAGCGGTCGTGGTGCACGGTGGAAACCCCGTTGCGCGACATCGTTCTGCCCCTCACGTTCCGCGGTCGGCTGGCCGCCGGCGGTTTCCGGGCGATCGCCGGGGCGAAACGGTTGGTCAAGGCCAACGAAACGCTTTATGCCTTCATTCAACGGCAGCGGCAGCGGCGGCAGGCATCGGCTTCAAGCGCGGATGAACCGTGACGTTATGCAGCGCGGCGGTCGGGAAAATCGGGGCCGTCCTGCCCCTTCCCGGTCATCAGCACGACGTCGCGATATCCGGCTTCCCCGAAACTCAACAGCATCTCGACGATCTGGTCGTCGCTGATCGACGGTGCCGACAGAATGATCTCGGTGCCCTCGTGCCGTGCCACCTTGGCGACGGCCTCCGCATCGGCCGACCCGCATTCGATCAGGACGAGATCGTAGGCGTTGGCGAGCGCGTCGATGATGATCTGCAGCCGGTCGATGCCGCGCATCGCCGCATGAGGATCGGCGTCGCCATGGGGTATGATATGTGCTTGGGACAACCTGTCCGAGTGAATCGACTCGGAGAAGGCGACTTCGCCCATGAGCAGATTCGTAACCCCGGCAAGGTCCTGCGATTGTGCCATGAGCCGCGTCGGACAGGCCGAACCGGAAAGGTCGATCAGCACGACCTTCTGCTCGTCCTCGGCCAGAACGCGCGCCAGCATCACGGTGGCCGTCGATCCCTCGTCGCCGCCCGGGGATACCGAGACCGCAATCCGCACGCCATTGGAACGAAGATGTTCGGCCACCGACTCGATCGAAAAATCGTGCTTCGATGCCGCATTTCCATCGGCGTCGTTTTCCTCAGGCGCAGGTTCCGCCGGGACGAGGACAGGTGCGGGAATTTCTTCGACCACGCCAGCGACTGAAGGCATTTCTGCGGGCTGACCAGGGGCCGGTGCTTCGGGGAGCGAGACCGGCCTTAGCGCCCGGCCGCTGAAAAGTTCGCCAAGCATGACGACGACGCAACTGACCAGGAGGCTTGCAAAGGCAGCGACGATCGTGATCGGCAGCACCTTCGGAAAGCTCTGGGCGGTCGGGACCACGGCGCGCGAAATCACGCGTGCATCGGCCGGAGTTGCGTTCGCAACGGTACGCGACGTCGCCTCGCGGTATCGGGCAAGATAGGTTTCGAGCAGTTGGCGCTGCGCCGTCGCCTCGCGCTCGAGCGCGCGGAGCCCGACCTCCTCCTCGCCCGCCTGCGCCGATTGCGCCTTGAGCGTGTTCATTTGCTGAACGAGCTGCTGCTCGCGCAGTTGGCCGACCTTCGCCTCATTTTCGAGGCTCGCAAGAATCTTCCGCGTCTCCGACCGGATCTGCCCCTCGATCCCTTCGAGCTGGGATTTGAGCCCCTTCAACCGCGGATGGCCGTCGAGCAGTGTCGTCGACAGGTCGGCGATCTGCGCCTGGACGTTGGCGCGGTTCTCCTTGAGACGCTGAATCATCGGCGAACCGACGATGTCGGCAAGCGTGTCCGCCGGACGGCCGTCGGCGAGCGCCGTCCGCATACCCTCGGCGCGTGCAGCCGTGTTCGCCCGCTCCGACCGCACCCGTGCAAGCTCCGTCGAAATGTCGGTAAGCTGGCGCGTGGCAAAATTCTGCGTCTCGCCGGTCGGAAGCAGGCCAGACTCGGCGCGGTAACCTGCGACCTTCGCCTCCGCCTCGCGCACCTTCTCGCGCAGGTTGGCGATCTCCGGCTCAAGCCAGCGGCTCGCCTCGGAGTTCGAGTCGAGCTTGGCTCCGCTCTGCAACGAAAGATAGACATTGGCCATTTCGTTCGGAATGGCGGCTGCGAGCTTCGCGTCCTTCGAGGTGAAGGCGATGGCGATCACACGCGATTTTTCGACCTGATAGACCTGCAGCTTCTCTTCGAACTCCTTCAGCACCCGTTCTTCCGGCGGCAAATCGAGAGGATTCTTCTTCAGACCCAGCATCACCAGGAGATCGGACGCGGCAGAAGGCCGTGCCGAGGGATCGAACTCGTCGAGTTCGTGAAGCTTCATGTTGCGCGCGACCTGCTTGATAAGGTCCGCCGAACGCAGGACCTGCACCTGGCTGAGGATGCCCGACTCGTCGAACATCCGGTCGGAGCCATTCTGCGAAACTTGATTGGTGCCGCTGAACTCCGGCTCACGCGACTCTATCAGAACGCGCGTTTCGCCCTCGTAATCGGGATCGACCATCTTGGCAGCCGCGAAGGCGACGGCAGCGGCCCCGACCGTGGCGAGCAGCACCCGCACGCGGCGTTGCCAGATGGCGCGAAAAAGCCCGCCGAGATCGATATCCACATCCTGCTGTCCGCCGATGCCCGACATGCCTGCACTCCAAAGCTTTCTCGTTTGGCGGGAAGGTAAACGAACATGGTAACCCAAGGGTTAATTTCCGCTGCAACCAGAGGGTGGCATGCGCCATGACGGGAAGGGCATTCGATGCGGGAAATTCTCGTGGCGGATTTACCGGCCATTAACCCTAACGGATCGATAACATCGGCCAACGGTGATCGTTTCCGGAGCCCCTGACCGCATGTCGACCGCAGCCAACAAGAGAACAAGCGTCTTCGCCGTGGCGATCCTGTCGGCGCTCGTCGGCGGTTGCACGAACTACCAGCCCGCCCCCAAGGGCTTCAGCCAGGCCACGGTGCAGCCCTATCGGCTGGACAGCGGCGATCGCCTGCGCATCAACGTCTTCGAACAGGCAAGCCTCAGCGGCAGCTACACGGTCGATCAGGCCGGCTATGTCGCCTTCCCGCTGATCGGGGCCGTCCCGTCGCGCGGGCATACGCTTCCGGAACTGGAGGGGATGATCGCGGCGAAGCTGCGCCAGGGCTTCCTCAAGGATCCGGACGTCACCATCGAGGTCGACCGCTACCGCTCCGTGTTCATCATGGGCGAAGTGGGACAGGCCGGCCAATACGCCTACGTTCCGGGGATGACGGTACAGAATGCGATCGCCGTCGCGGGCGGCTTCACGCCACGCGCCAACCAGGCGACCGCCGACATAACCCGCAAGATCAACGGCCGCATCATCACCGGACGCGTTCCGGTGACCGACCCGGTTCTCGCCGGCGACACCGTCTATATACGCGAACGACTGTTCTGATCGCCATGAGCGAACGCCCCTTGCGCATTCTTCATTGCTTTAGATCCCCGGTCGGCGGCATATTCCGGCACGTGCGCGATCTTGCCGAAGCGCATGCGAATGCCGGACATCAGGTCGGAATCCTTTGCGACAGCACCACCGGCGGGGCCCACGAGGACGCGCTCTTCGAAGAAGTTCGCCCGCATCTGGCGCTCGGCATCATCCGTGTTCCGATCCATCGTTCGATCGGGGCATCGGACGCCGCGGCGCTCTGGCGCGGCTACAAGGAAATCAGAAGTTTGCAACCGGATGTATTGCACGGCCACGGCGCCAAGGGCGGCGTGCTGGCGCGCATCGTCGGTTCAGCCCTGCGGGTCAACAAGTATCGCGTAGCCCGCCTCTATTCGCCCCATGGGGGCAGCCTTCACTTCGAGCGCCGGTCCCTCGCTGGTTCGCTCATTCTGCGCGTCGAGCGCCTGCAGGAACGCCTGACCGACGCCCTCGTCTTCGTCTGTGAATACGAACGCCGCACCTACGGCGCCAGGGTCGGCCCTCCACTGGCGCGCAACGAGCTGATCTATAACGGCATCGACGATGCGGAATTCGAACCGGTCGCGACGGGACCGGGCGCTGTCGATTTCCTCTATATCGGCATGATGCGGGACCTGAAGGGTCCCGATCTTTTTATCGAAGGATTTGCCGCAGCCGAAGAGATCGCCGGCCGCAGGCTTTCCGCCTTGATGGTCGGAGATGGCCCGCAGCAGAGGCAATACGAAGAAATGACCCTGCGCATGGGTCTCGCCGATCGCGTCCGGCTGCTGCCGGCAATGAGGGCGCGCGAGGCTTTCGCTCTGGCCCGCAAGATCGTCATTCCCTCCCGCGCGGAATCCATGCCCTATATCCTGCTGGAAGCGCTCGCCGCCGGAAAGCCCGTAATCGCGACCCGCGTCGGCGGCATCCCGGAGGTTCTCGGGTCCGACAGCGAGGCGCTCGTCCAGCCCGGCGATGCGGGGGCGCTTGCCCGCCTCATGGCAGACGCCATCCTGGACGCCGGCTGGGCTGCCCGGACGATGCCCGACGCGGACCGGTTCAAATCCCGCTTCGCCGCATCGGTGATGACCAGACACGTGATGCAGCTTTATCGAGACCTCACCGAGGAATCGCTTGTACCGCAGGGGCGGCTGCGTACAACGTAAGCGTTTCTTAGTGGCTTTCTGCTATCCGGGCGGAGGACTTCAGCGCCGGAAAGCGACCATGAACCAGTTTGACAGGCCAGAGACCTTCGACCCCGAAGCGCTTCGCAAGAAGGTCGCGGAGATCCGCAAGACCACCACCGAACAAAAAGACGGGACAGGGGGAAATGCGGGGCTCAACCCGCTGGCGAGGCAGATCGCCCTTCAGTTCCGTGCAGACACCTACACACCGGCGATGATCACCGGACTTATCCGGCTTCTCGACTTCTGCGCACTTTTTGCCATCGGCTACGGCATCAATGCACAATATGTCGCGCCGGCGCTGGAACAACTGCCGGTCTATCTCCTCATCCTCGCCGGGGGGCCGGCGCTCGCCGTTGCCGCCATGCAGGTCGCCGACGCCTACCAGGTGCCGGCACTGCGCGCCTGGCTGAGGATGACGCCGCGCGTCCTCGGTGCCTGGACGGCTGCGTTCGGCGTGATTGCGCTTGGCCTTTTCTTTCTCAAATCGGGCCACCTCTATTCGCGGTTCTGGATCGGCGCATGGTTCCTCGCCGGCGGGTTTTTCCTCGTCGCGGAGCGCGCATTCATCGCCTATTCGATCCGTCACTGGTCGAGAAACGGCACCATGGAACGGCGAGCCGTCATCGTCGGTGGCGGGCAGCCCGCGAAGGACCTGATCCGGGAGATCGAGCATCAACCGGACAACGACATCCGCATCTGCGGGATCTTCGACGATCGAGACGAGCGCCGGTCCCCGAATGTGATTGCCGGCTATCCGAAACTCGGGACGGTGGACGAACTGGTCGAATTCGCCCGTCTCGCCCGCATCGACATGCTGATCATCTCGCTGCCGCTGACTGCGGAAAAGCGCATCCTCGCACTCCTCAGAAAACTGTGGGTGCTTCCGGTCGACATCCGGCTCGCGGCGCACGCCAACAATCTCCGTTTCCGCCCACGCAGCTATTCGCATGTCGGGCAGGTCCCGATGCTCGACATCTTCGACAAGCCGATCGCCGACTGGGATTCCGTCGCCAAGCGCTGCTTCGATATCTTTTTCAGTCTCGTGGCGCTCGCTTTGCTCTGGCCCGTCATGCTCGCTGCCGCCGTCGCGGTGAAGGTCACCTCGCCCGGTCCGATCATCTTCAAGCAGCACCGCCACGGCTTCAACAACGAGACCATAGAGGTCTACAAGTTCCGCTCGATGTACACGCATATGAGCGACCCGACCGCGCGCAACGCCGTAACCAAGAACGATCCTCGCGTAACCCCCGTCGGACGCTTCCTGCGCAAATCTTCGATCGACGAATTGCCCCAGTTCTTCAACGTGCTGAAAGGCGAGCTCTCGCTCGTCGGGCCACGTCCCCACGCCGTGCTCGCGCAGACGAAGGACCGAACCTATTCCGATGTCGTCGAAGGGTATTTTGCCCGCCATCGCGTCAAGCCGGGAGTGACGGGCTGGGCACAGATCAACGGCTGGCGCGGTGAGATCGACAACGACGAAAAGATACGGTTCCGAACGGCATTCGACCTCTACTATATCGAGAACTGGTCGCTGCTGCTCGACCTGAAGATTCTCATCCTCACGCCGTTTCGGCTGCTGAACACGGAAAACGCCTATTGACCGCCGTCACCGCATCGCGGCCGGCTATCCTTCGCCCGCAGCTTGCCGCGATTTCGCTCGTCGGCTCCTGCCTGGTGACGATCGGCGTCTTCCTGTCCGGGTTCGTCATCGCCGAGCCCGCGCCCTACGAGATCTTCATGGCGGGGCTCATCGGCCTCTGGGCGCTTTTCGGCCTCAGGATCTCCCGTGCCACGGCTCCGCTCACGGTCCTTCTCGCCCTGTTCATGATCGGCGGCATCCTGTCGCTGACGGTGATGGCCGACCTTGGGACCGGTCCGATGTATATGGCCGTTACCGGCTTCCTCTGCCTTACGGCGGTGTTTTTTGCGGCCATCATCGAAGAGAGCTCTCAGCGCCTGCCGCTCATCCTCAACGCCTGGGTGGCAGCCGCAGTCATCACCGCCCTCCTCGGCATCCTCGGCTATTTCGGCGCGATACCGGGTGCGGCGAACTTCACGCTGTATGATCGGGCAAAGGGAGCGTTTCAGGACCCGAATGTCTTCGGACCGTTCCTCGTAGCCCCCACCCTCTACCTCCTTCACGGCCTGCTGACGCAGCCGATCAGCCGGGCGCCCTTGAAGATCGCCGGGCTGCTGGTGCTCACGCTCGGCGTGTTCCTCTCCTTCTCGCGGGCGGCCTGGGCTCTCGACCTCTTCTGCGTCGTCGCTTTCGTCTTCGTCATGCTGCTTAAGCAGCGCAGCGGTCTCTTCCGCCTCCGGATTCTCGTGCTGACCCTCTCCGGCGCCCTGTTCGTGGTGGCAGCACTCGTGGTCGCCCTGCAATCTGACCAGGTTGCCTCTCTCTTCTCGAGCCGCACGCAGCTCGTTCAGGATTATGACGGCGGACATCTCGGGCGTTTCGACCGGCACCGGATCGGCTTTTTGATGGCCATGGAAAAGCCGCTCGGCATCGGCCCCATGGTGTTCAGCACCATGTTCCCTGAAGACGAGCACAACGTGCTTCTGAAGAGCCTGACATCCTATGGATGGCTCGGCTTCGTCGCCTATGTCACGCTCATCCTCTGGACGCTGTCGCTCGGCTTCCGGTTTCTGCTGCTCGAGAGGCCGTGGCAACCATATCTGATGATCGCCTGGATCACGCTTATCGGCCATGTCGGCATCGGCAACGTGATCGACACCGACCACTGGCGCCATTTCTACCTGCTTCTCGGCATTCTCTGGGGGTGCGCCGCGCTGGAATATCGCCATAGAAGGCAGATCCGTTCCGGAACGACCGCATGACTACGGGTAGCGAGCCGCTCGACGCCCCTCTGCGCCTGCTCGAGGTACTGGAACCCAGCGGCGGCGGGTCCGGACGCCACTTTCTCGATCTCTGCCGCGGCATGCATGCGCGCGGTCATCATGTCGAAGCGATCTATTCTCCTGTTCGGGCCGAAGACGGTTTCGTGCGCGAACTCCAAGCACTCGGCCTTCCCGCCATTCACGCCGTCGGCATGTGCCGGGCGCCCGCCCCCTCCGACTGGTCCTGCTTTCGCGCCATAAATCGCATCATCCGCACTGCCGGGCCCTTCGACGTCGTTCACGGGCACAGTTCCAAGGCCGGGGCCCTGACGCGCCTGCGCCTGCCGGGAAGGCACGTGCCGCGCGTCTACACGCCGCATGCCTTCAGGACGATGGATCCGACGCTCGGCCGCAGCGGCCGGGTGATATACGGAGCCATCGAGGCGCTTCTCGCCCGTTTCTACACCGATCACCTCGTCACTGTCTCCGGTGACGAACTCGCCCATGCGCTGTCGATCGGCATTTCGAGACAGGGCATGTCCGTCATCGTCAACGGCGTCGAGACCCCCTCGACCGGCATGGCGCAGACGGTGCGCGCCAGCTTCGGCATTCCACCTGACGCCTTCGTTTACGGCTTCATCGGCCGGCTCTCGGCGCAAAAGGCCCCCGAGCGTCTCATCAACGCCTTCGGCAAGGCCGCGACGGCGATCAGGAACGGTCACCTTGTGCTGGTCGGATCGGGAGAATTGGAGGAAGAGGTCCGCGCCGCGATCGCCGCAAGCGGTTTGCAGAACCGCATCCATCTGACCTCGGCCTTTACGGGCCCTCAGGCGGTGCCCGCATTCGATCTCCTCGTCATGCCGAGCCGCTACGAGGCAATGTCCTATGTGATGCTCGAAGCCGCCGCCGCCGGCCGGCCGATCATCATTTCCGACGTCGGCGGAGCCAGAACGGCCGTCGATCACGGAGAGAACGGCTACGTCGTTCCGAACAGCGAGGACGCCTCACCGCTTGCAAAAGCGATGATAGCGGCGGCCGACCCGGATATGTTTCGACGCCTTGCCAGCGCGGCTTCGGCACGCCGGGACCGTTTTACACTGAAACGCATGCTCGACGAGACGGAAGAGGTTTATCGGCGAATGGCAGCGCAGCGGCGCCGACAGCAGCCATAGGATCGAATCAGCCCAGATTTGGCCACAGACGTTCAGTACATTCCATTACACTTTATTAGGCATTTATAATTCTATTTATATTGGATGGGGGCAATCATGGGACCGGTAACACTGGTACTAACGGTGTGCCTTATTTCGGCGCCCGAAAAATGCCGTGAGGAGCGCCTGCACCTGGAGATCCAGGAAACGTTGATGCAGTGCACGTTCCGCTCCGCAATGTATGTCAGCAACTGGTCGGGACAGCACCCAGCTCTTAGTGTCAAAAAATGGCGATGCGAGCTTTCAGTGGCGAACAGGAGCATCTAGGCGTCCTACGACGCACCGGGCAGGCGCAAGAGGGACTCGGTGACGACCGGCAGGGTTGGTGGCCGGACGAATCGAGGCGACGGCGGCAGCCCGCTCCTACAAACCGAAAAATGGCCCGACACAAATAGAGCTGCAGCGGGGGACTTGCTGCAGCTCCGGTCGCGACGTGTCATCTTCTAGCTGGGGCGCATTTGCCCTGTTCCATTCAAGGGAACCGCTTCGAACGTCGCTTGGACATATTGTACTCTCAGCGGAACAGGAATCAAGGGAAAGCGCCTGTTTTGCCAGCGCCGGGGCTCACGCTTTTCAAGGCTGGGAATGGCACTCGCCCCATGGCCCGAGGGCGATGTTCCTATAGCCGTGCCACCGCTCCCCGCCGACGGCATATCGGACCTTGGTCGGGTTTATCGATGGCAAAGGTCTTAGCCACGCCGTCGAGCGAAACCTTTCAGACCAATTGGAGTTGTCACCGTCGAGCGGCCCCCAGCCGCTTGGGTGAGTGATGACCTCAGAGCTGTAAAGATTGTCCCTTCTCCGCAGCTCTGAGGCTCCCACTCCCCAGCGCATTAGGAATTGATTGATGCAAGACAGAGACGACTACGCGTTGCCGGAGCAAAGTGCCTCACGCGACGAGAACAAGGATTCTGACACTCCAAAGAAAACGATGGCACAGCGGCGGAAGTCAGTTGGAGTGACCCGCGGAGCCGATCACAGTCGCCTGAAGGCCTTGGAGTATCTCGGCAGAAGGTGGTTGTCACATCGATGACAGAGTGAGAACAAGCGGGCTTACTCCCCCCGAAGCAAAAACACAAAGCGCCATTCGGAACCATCTTTGCAGCTGACCGTTAAAGCCCGTCTCCGGACGGAGCGGCAGCGTCCTTATCTCCTCCCTCGCCCCGAGGATGCTGCCACTTCCGGGCAACTTGAGCACACGCTGGCGCAGCTCGATCAACGCCGCAACCGAGCGCCGTCTCGAAGGAGATGGGGAGGAAGAAGGGCGACCGGTATCCGATCACCTATAGCAGGCTCAAGATGCAGTGGAAACGAATCAGCGCGAAAGCCAAGATCCAGGATTGCGCGAGGGCGCCTATCGTATCGCGTTGAAACCAAAGCGGAAATGGTCGGAGCGGCGGGATTCGAACCCACGACCCCTTGACCCCCAGTCAAGTGCGCTACCGGGCTGCGCTACGCTCCGACCCGCTTGGTTACAAGCCCGCTCTCATTAGTCGGAACACACGCCCGGCGCAAGGGGGAAAATGGAGCTCGCCCATCACAGGAGGCCGCCGACTGTATCGGAAGCGGCACGACAACAGTTTTGTGATTTGGATCGATGTCCCGTGCTGGATAAACTGCGCCTGCAAACCACAGGAGAAGCCCTATGAAGAGCATCCTCGTACTTGCAGCCGCCTTCGCTTTATCGGCGACGGCAGCGTCAGCCGATTGCCTGGGCCATTCCAATACCACGGCATCGATCGACAAAGTCGACAAGGAGATCACGACCGCGAGCGTGGCGAAGGCCGAGCAGTCAACGTCTGACGATCTCCTCCTGAAACAGAAGAATGCACAGCAGTCGACGGAAGAAGCGGCCGAATAAGTTGATCACGACCGAGTTGGGCCTCGGCACTGCTTTCGAGGCCCCCTTCCCGTGTCTTCCCTACTACCGAACCTGATCGAGCAGACGCTTGCATTCGAGGAGGTCGTAGAGCGCTTCCTGCAGCAGCGCCCTGTCTTCCTTGCCGACCGACGTCTTGCCGACGGTTATCTCTGCATCGTCGCCTCCGGTGCCGAAAGAGAAGAAACGCCGGCTCGCCGGTGCCTTCGGACGGCCGACGATCTGGTCCTCCTCCGCCACGCCCGCCTTGGGCGGCGCCGGCTCTTCGTTGCTGGAAGCGGCAAGCGCCTCGACGGTCGCAAGATCCCCGCTCGCGATGGCGGCGACGAATTTGTTGCCGTTGGCTTTCAAAAGCTTCTGCACACCCTTGATCGTATAGCCGTGATCGTAGAGGAGGTGGCGGATGCCCTTGAGCAGGTCGACATCCTCGGGGCGATAATAGCGGCGCCCGCCACCGCGCTTCATCGGCTTGATCTGCTGGAACCGGGTTTCCCAGAAACGAAGCACGTGTTGGGGGAGATCGAGTTCGTCCGCAACCTCGCTGATGGTGCGGAAAGCATCCGGGCTTTTCTCCATGTGGTCCCCATCTCCATAAGGCGCGTCGGGATCTGAACCGATTCCTGCGACGTGTTTACGTCCTCTGTCTGCGTATCCGCCATCCAAATCGCCGCTAGGACCAGCGCTTTCAGTGTTTCATGGAAAGACTGAAACCCTCTAAGTCCTTGAAGCTCCGCACTTCCGTACGGAAAAGCGCTAAGCACTTTCCCGGCAATGCTTCGGGCGGCGCTTGCTCGCCGCGCAAGAACGGCTACGCGACGCACGGATCGTCAGGCGATGATTACACGAATCATGCCTATTTCAATGGCTTATGGATGGGTTTTCAACCACATTTGTGGTGGTCGACGGCGCTTCAGCCGGCCGGGTTGGACGGTTTCAACTTGGACTTGCGGCTCAGATGCGCCTTCAGGACCCGCTGCTTCAGGACATTCGAAGCCTTGAAGGTCATCACCCGGCGCGGAGAAATCGGCACTTCCTCGCCGGTTTTCGGGTTCCGGCCAATGCGCTCGTTCTTGTCGCGCACCTGGAACGTTGCGAAAGAAGACAGCTTCACGCTCTCGCCACGCACGATTGCGTTGCAGATCTCGTCGATGACAGTTTCCACGAGTTCGGCGGACTCCGTGCGAGACAGACCCACCTTGCGAAAAACCGATTCAGCCAAGTCTGCCCGCGTTACTGTTTTTCCGCTCATCTTCCCCCACCGATGTCTGGCATGCCGATCAGCGATTGAAGACTATTGCCCTTGTCTTTTCCGGTCAAGCACCTGCCGTAATTCATTATTTTCTTACCAGCGTAGAAGAACGGAGCCCCAGGTGAAGCCCCCGCCCATCGCTTCGAGCATTACGAGATCACCCTTCTTGATCCGGCCGTCGGAGGCGGCGGCATCAAGGGCAAGCGGAATCGACGCCGCGGAGGTGTTGCCATGCAGATCGACGGTAACCACAACCTTTTCGAGAGGGATGCCGAGCTTCTTGGCCGAGCCGTCGATAATGCGGCGGTTGGCCTGGTGCGGAACCAGCCAATCGATGTCGTCGGCGGTCGTCCCGGTTGCCTCGAAAGCCGCCTCGATCACGTCGGTGATCATGCCGACCGCATGCTTGAAGACCTCGCGCCCTTCCATCCGGAGATGGCCGACGGTGCCCGTCGTGGACGGCCCGCCGTCGACATAGAGCTTGTCACGGTGGGCGCCGTCAGAGCGCAATTGCGCCGTCAGAACGCCTCGATCAGCCTTCGTGCCGGCCCCCTCCTGCGCCTCCAGGACGATCGCACCGGCGCCGTCGCCGAAGAGCACACAGGTCGTCCGGTCGGTCCAGTCCAGAAGTCGCGAGAAGGTCTCGGCGCCAATGACCAGCGCGCGTTTGGAGAGACCGCCGCGAATATAGGCGTCAGCCGTCGCGACCGCGTAGACGAAGCCGGAACAGACCGCCTGCATATCGAAAGCCGCACCGTGCCGCATGCCGAGGCGGTTCTGGATGTTCACCGCGGTTGCAGGGAAGGTATTGTCCGGAGTGGAGGTCGCGACGATGATCAGGTCGATGTCGTCGGGCGTCAGCTCGGCTCTCGCGAGCGCCGCACGCGCCGCCGCCTCGCCGAGAGAGGCGCTCGTCTCCTCCTCGCCTGCGATATAGCGCTGGCGGATGCCGGTCCGCTGCACGATCCATTCGTCGGACGTGTCGACCTTGGATTCGATTTCCTTATTGGTCATCACTCGCTTCGGCAGTGCTGCCCCGAAGCCGCGCACGACAGAACGGATCATCTACTCAAACCTCATCATTCATGCCCGCGGAAGGGCTTCGGACGGCTGGGCGCCATGATACCGTGCCAGATCGGTCTCGATCTTCGCCTTCAGGCCGTTCTTCACCATATCGTATCCGACGTCGATGGCCGCGGCGAAGCCCTCGGCATCCGCGCCACCATGGCTCTTGATAACGATGCCGTTGAGACCGAGGAAAACCCCGCCATTGACCTTTCGCGGATCCATCTTCTCGCGGAGCCGGTCGAAGGCTCCCTTGGCGAAGACATAGCCGACCCTTGCAAGAAGCGTGCGCGACATCGCGGCGCGCAGATATTCGGCGATCTGACGCGCCGTCCCCTCTGCTGCCTTCAGCGCGATATTACCGGAAAAGCCCTCGGTCACCACGACATCGACGGTGCCGCGGCCGATATCGTCGCCTTCGACGAAGCCGTAATATTCGATCCCCTCGACGTCGGCCTCACGGATCAGGCGCCCGGCCTCCTTTACCTCTTCCTGGCCCTTGATCTCCTCCACGCCGACATTTAGAAGGCCGACGGAAGGACGCTCAACTTCGAAGAGCGCCCGGGCCATTGCGCCGCCCATCAGGGCGAAATCCATGAGTTGCTGCGCGTCGGCGCCGATCGTAGCGCCGACGTCGAGAACGATGCTTTCGCCCTTCAGCGTCGGCCAGATGGCGGCGATCGCCGGCCGCTGAATGCCCTGCATCGTCCTCAGACAGAAAACCGACATCGCCATCAGGGCGCCGGTGTTCCCGGCCGAGACGACCACATCCGCTTCGCCGGCGTTGATCGCGTCGATAGCCTTCCACATGCTCGATTTGCCGCGTCCGCGCCGAAGCGCCTGGCTCGGCTTTTCGTCCATGCCGACGGCAATCTCGCAATCATGGAACGTGCTGCTCGCCTTGAGCTTCGGGTGCTTGGCGAGCAGTTCCACGCACCGCGCTTCCTGGCCAAAAAGAACGAACTTTATGTCCGGGTGACGTTCGAGCGCTCTCGCTGCGCCCGGGATGACGACTTCAGGACCATAGTCGCCTCCCATCACGTCAAGTGAAATTCTGACCACGCGTGTCTTATCCTTTTTTCCCGCCACGCAACATGTTTCGCCCCTCAAGCATCAAGCGGCGGCGATCCATGTTCCTTCTGAAGTGGGGCCGGCATGCAATGTCTCGGCGTAGCGGCCCCCTTGGCTGGAGTCGGGCCAAAATACTGCTTTTCGTCGGCGTGACAACCGAATTGTAAGCCGGGGCTCAGCCGTTTCAATCCTTTTTCCAGTCCTTCAGCACCGCGAACGGGTGCGGCCGTTCGTCGTCCGCGGCGGAGCTTTCGATGCGTTCGCCGAAAGCGGCGCCCGGCTTGCGCGGATAGGGATCGATGGCGAGCGCGACGTGCTCGCTGACGACCACGCCGGCATCGACCGTATCGCCTGTGAAGGTATCTGGCAGGTCGGGTCCGTCCGGATCGACGATCATCTCGCCGCCGTCGGCGTCGGCCTGCCGCGCGAGACGTGATCCCTCGGGTACGAGGATCGCCTCCACCGGTTCGCGGATATCAGATTCGACCGGCTCGAGCGTCACGACGCAGGACTGGACGATATGCGCACGAACCTCGCCCTTGATCTTCACACCGTCCTTTTTCCAGCGCGCAATCTGCAGGTCGGCGGCAAGGGAAGAGACGCCTTCCACGCGCCAAAGCTCGGCAAGAGCCCGCAGTTCGGCATCGTTCGCCGACATATGCACGGTCACAGGATTTGCCGAAATATGCCCCACCTTCACCGGGTAGGAGAATGCCGGTTTGCTCTCTTGCTTCATGTTCAGGTCCTTCCTCGCGCCGGCACCGCTGCAGGGCGGCGGTCGGCGCGCTGCCATTTGATCGACGAACGATCGCGGCGCTTTTACGTTCCGGCCGGGGGGATGCGCAACTGACCCGTCTCGACGGCCTCTTCCGTGGTATCCGAGAGTACGGACTCGACCGCAAGGAGGTAGGAGGCGAGGCCCTGCATGGACGGCGCGTCCTCTACGTCGGCGTGAAAATTGCGCCGCAATGCGGCCGCCAGTGCGCCGGCGTCGCGTCCTTCAAGGGCCGCCGCGTAGGATTCGAGGCGGCCGTAGAACATGCCGGCAAGTTTCTTCATCTTCTTCGGCACGCTCATGTCGCCGACGCCGAGCTCGCGGATGGAATGGTCGACATCCTCGAAGAAGGCGTCGACAATCTCCTGCGCGATCTCCTGGCCGGCTCGCGCCGAGCTGCGCGTGCGGCGGAAATAAAGGATCAGAATCGCCGACAACATCTCGAAGCGCCCCATGACCGTGTCGGGCACATCGAGGTCGGTATAGAGAAACGGTTGGCGCGCCGCCGCGGTCAGTGCCGCATATTGGCGCTTCACAATCGCAATATTGCCGCTTTTTTTCTTGAACAGTCCAAAAATCATCACAGAGGCCGGCTGGCTTTCTCGAAATCAGGGGCAAGCGCCCATGATCATGTTGCATGATAGCCGAAGCTGGTTTACCGAAGCGGGCACGAATTGCAATGGCCGATCTGCCAATCGTTACTCCAGGGGAGCAGTCCTTGACGAAGCGGTATTTGACGACAAACCTCAAAGTCCTGGGCCGTGCCGTGCTCGTGGCTTCCCTGTGTACTACCGCCCTTTCCGCCTGCATGTCCGCGAATGTGGGTGAAGTCCTGCATCAGGGCTATGTCGTCGACCAGGAAACGCTGGCACTGGTGCCGGTCGGATCGAGCCGCGAGCAGGTGCTGCTTTCGCTCGGCACGCCTTCGACCACCGCGACATTCGACAATGAGGTGTTCTACTACATCTCCCAGACCCGCAAACGGCCGGTCGCCTTCATGAAGCCGAAGATCATCGATCAGTCCATCCTCGCCGTCTATTTCGACAAGGAAGGCACCGTCAGCCAGCTCGCGCACTACACGTTGAAGGACGGGAAGGTCTTCGACATGCTGTCGCGAACGACGCCGACCGGCGGCAAGGAATCGAGCTTCCTCGGCCAGCTCCTGAGCGGCCCCGGCGCCGGACAGGCCGCCGCGCGAAACCTGTTCAAGGACTTCGGCAAGTAACCGAGCCGCAACGGATCAAAAAAGGCCCGCGAGACCAGGTCCCGCGGGCCTTCTGTTTTTCAAGACGCCTGCGTCAGGCCAGGACGGCGAGCAGGAGAAGGGCCACGATGTTGGTGATCTTGATCGCGGGGTTGACCGCCGGACCGGCTGTATCCTTGTAGGGATCGCCGACGGTGTCACCCGTCACCGAGGCCTTGTGCGCTTCGGATCCCTTCATGTGGCGGGTGCCGTTGCGGTCGACGAAGCCGTCTTCGAAGCTCTTCTTGGCATTGTCCCAGGCACCGCCGCCGGACGTCATCGAGATGGCCACGAAAAGGCCGTTGACGATCACGCCGAGGAGCGAGGCACCGAGCGCCGCGAAGGCAGACGCCTTCGAGCCGGAGATCAGCAGCACGCCGAAATAAACGACGATGGGCGCCAGCACCGGCAGCAGCGACGGGATGATCATTTCGCGGATCGCCGCCTTCGTCAGCATGTCGACGGCCCGGCCATAGTCCGGCCGATCCTTGCCTTCCATGATGCCGGGCTTTTCCTTGAACTGACGACGAACCTCCTCGACGACGGCGCTCCCGGCACGGCCGACGGCGGTCATTGCGATGCCGCCGAAGAGATAGGGGATGAGACCGCCGAAGATCAGCCCGGCGACGACGTAAGGATTGGACAGATCGAAGGAGATCGTCCCGACGTCGGCGAAATAGGGATGCTTGTCGCCATTGGCGGCGAAATAGGCGAGGTCGTTGGAATAGGCCGCGAAGAGTACCAGGGCACCAAGCCCCGCCGAACCGATCGCATAACCTTTCGTCACGGCCTTGGTGGTGTTGCCGACGGCGTCCAACGCGTCGGTCGACTTGCGCACCTCGGGCGGCAGATGCGACATCTCGGCAATCCCGCCTGCATTGTCGGTCACGGGGCCGAAGGCGTCGAGCGCTACGATCATGCCGGCAAGACCGAGCATGGCGGTCACGGCGATGGCCGTCCCGAAGAGGCCGGCGAACTGGTAGGTCGCGATGATGCCGCCGACGATGACGATTGCCGGCAAGGCCGTCGATTCGAGGGACACGGCGAGACCCTGGATCACGTTGGTGCCGTGGCCCGTGACCGAGGCCTG
Source organism: Sinorhizobium sp. KGO-5 (assembly GCF_036245905.1). Taxonomy (NCBI): domain Bacteria; kingdom Pseudomonadati; phylum Pseudomonadota; class Alphaproteobacteria; order Hyphomicrobiales; family Rhizobiaceae; genus Sinorhizobium; species Sinorhizobium sp. KGO-5. The sequence goes on along the minus strand of NZ_BDIZ01000001.1, from coordinate 1,684,219 downwards.
CGCGATCGAGTTCACAGGCCGCTTGTTCGTCCCCGTATAATATTCGGTGATCACGACGATCAGCGCGGTGACGATAAGGCCGATGATGCCGCAGAGAAACAGATTCCAGCCGGTGATGTCCATGCCCGCGACCGTTCCGATCGAACCCCATCCGATCGTCAGCGATGTCGCCGCGCCAAGGCCGAGGATCGACAGAGCGCCCGTAACGATCAGCCCGCGATAAAGCGCTCCCATGATCGAGGCGTTTGCGCCGAGCTTGACGAAGAAGGTGCCGATGATCGAGGTGATGATGCAGGCCGCGCAGATCGCCAGCGGATAAGTCATGACGGTTGCGAGCATCGGGGTCCCGGCGAAGAAGATCGATGCAAGCACCATCGTCGCCACGACGGAAACCGCATAGGTCTCGAACAGGTCGGCGGCCATGCCGGCGCAGTCTCCGACATTGTCGCCGACGTTGTCGGCGATCGTCGCCGGATTGCGCGGATCGTCCTCGGGGATACCCGCTTCTACCTTGCCGACGAGGTCGCCGCCGACATCGGCGCCTTTCGTGAAGATGCCGCCGCCGAGACGGGCGAAGATCGAAATCAGCGACGCCCCGAAGCCGAGCGCGACAAGCGCATCGATGACCTCGCGCGCGGCCGGCTCATGCCCCAGGCCTGCGGTGAGTATGAGATAGTAGACCGAGACGCCCAGGAGGGCGAGGCCGGCCACCAGCATGCCGGTGATTGCACCGGATTTGAATGCGATGTCGAGACCGGAGGCGAGGCTGACCGAGGCGGCCTGGGCCGTACGGACGTTGGCCCTGACCGAAACATGCATGCCGATGAAGCCTGCGGCACCCGAGAGCACCGCACCGATAAGGAAGCCGATGGCGGCTGCACCCGACAACAGGACCCATGCGGCGATGAAAACGACGACACCGACGATGGCGATGGTTGTGTACTGACGCGTGAGGTAGGCCTGCGCCCCCTCTCTGATAAAACCTGCGATTTCTTGCATGCGGGCATTCCCCTGGTCGGCGGCAAGCACCGACCTTGTCGCCCAGATGGCGTAGACCACCGAAAGCAACCCGCATGCGATAACGCCCAACAATATGGTCATTTCGCACTTTCCTCCGTTACAACCTGCGGGCTCATCCCTGCCGCAGGCCCCTCTCCGCGAATCACACGCCGCCTCCTCAAGCGACGCGTTTTCGCGGCGCGGCCAGAGTGCTGTTGCCGATGTGGATCGTCAAGCCCCTGAAATTGCCCGCATGCCGGCCTTTTTCGGGGTCCGGGAAGCATTCGGATAAACCGGCTTTCAGGCGGTGGCTTGCTTGCCGGCGCGCAGGAGCGGGAGAAGGAGAAGAAGGCAAAAACCGGCCACTGGCCAGACAACCGCGCTCAGCATGTCCCAACCATAGGCGGAAAGCACCTTGCCGGAAGCGAAGGAAGAACAAGCGACGGCTGAGAAGAGAACGATGTCGTGAAAGCCCTGGACCTTGTCTGCCTCATGCGGCCGGTAACTCTGCGCGACGATCGCCGTGGAGCCGATGAAACCGAAATTCCAGCCGAGGCCGAGCAGCGACAACGCGCCCCAGAAATTCCAGAGTGCGACGCCGAGGTGAGCCACGGCAGCGCAGGCCATCAGCAGGAGGAGACCGCATGCGACGATGCGTTCGGCGCCGAAGCGGCTGATCAGCCAACCCGTGACGAAACTCGGAGCGAACATCGCAAGCACGTGCCATTGGATTCCGAGCGTCGCGAGATCGCTCGAAAAGCCGCAGCCGACAACCATGGCGACGGGCGCGCCCGTCATCATGAAGGTCATCAGGACATAGCTGGAAATCCCGCAGATCATTCCCGTCATGAAACGCTGGCTGCCCGCAATCTCGCGCAGCGGACGCGCGGGAGGCTGCTCATGATGGGTCGATGCCGATGTGTGGTCCGGCAGCCGTAGCGGCACGAAGAAGAAGAGCGCGGCGAGGCAGACCGGTACGAGAGCGACGAAGGCGCCCGCGAACCACACGGGCGCAAAGTAATCGCCCGCGAAGATGACGATCTGCGGTCCGAGGATCGCCGAGACGATGCCGCCTCCCAGAATCCAGGAAATCGCCTTGGCCTTGTAGAAGGAGGGCGAAGCGTCGGCTGCGGCAAAGCGGAGCTTCTGCGTAAAGCCGTTGGAAGCGCCGAGCACGGCGAGGCCGCAGGCGAAGAACCAGAAACTCTCCCGGAAAAGTGCAGCCGTGGCGAGCACGCCGCCGAGCGCAGCGATCGACGCACCGGCGATGAAGGCGAAGCGCCGGCCAACGAGTCGCGACAACACCGCAACGAGCACGACGCCGAGCGCCATGCCGAGATTGTAGGCGGTGAGCGGCGCCGTCGCGAGCGACTTGTCTTCGCCGAGCAACTGGTGGCCGGCAACCCCGCCGACGGCAAAACTGATCGGCCCGACAACGCCGAGGAGTGCCTGCGCCACGGTAAGCAACTGCACGTTGCGACGAGCCTCGCGGAGGACCGTTCGGATTTCTGCCGGCTCGGTGGCCATCCGCTTACTTTCTCTGGTCGCCGCGAACTTGTTTGGCGATCCGGTCGAGGACGGCGTTGACGAGCTTCGGCTCTTCGTCCTGGAAGAAGGCCTTGGCGATCTCGACATATTCGGTCACGATCACCGGAACCGGCACGTCCTTTCGCTCCAGTATCTCGAAGGTGCCGGCGCGCAGGATTGCGCGAACGGTGGAATCGAGCCGGGAAAGCGCCCAATCATCCTGAAGCGCCGAGCCGATCAACGGATCGAGCTTGCGCTGGTCGCGCACGACGCCCGCAACGATCGAGCGAAACCAGGACGCGTCTGCCCTGAGATAGGTGTCACCGTCCAGTTCCTTGCCGAGGCGATGTTCCTCGTATTCGGCGACGATCTCCAGGACGCCGGTCCCGCCGACATCCATCTGATAAAGCGCCTGAACGGCTGCAAGGCGCGCGGCGCCACGCTGGTTGACCTGTTTCAGCGGCTGATCCGAAGGGGTGTTCGTCACTTCTCTGCGCCCAATCTTTGCTTCAGTTCAATCATGGTCAGGGCGGCGCGCGCGGCGAATCCGCCCTTGTCGCCTTCCGTACGGCGGGCCCGTGCCCAGGCCTGATCGTCGTTTTCGACCGTCAGAATGCCGTTGCCGAGCGCCAGGCTCTCGCTGACGGCGAGATCCATCAGCGCGCGCGCGGACTCGTTGGCGACGATGTCGAAATGGTAGGTTTCGCCGCGGATCACCATGCCGAGCGCAACGAAGCCGTCATATTCCGCCCCGCCTTCGTCGGCGCCGTCGAGCGCCATGGCGATCGCCGCGGGAATTTCCAGCGCCCCCGGAACCGTCACAATATCATAAGTGGCGCCGGCCGCATCCAGCGCATGTTTCGCTCCATCGAGGAGCGCGTCGGCCATATCGTCATAGAAACGCGCTTCCACAATCAGGATGTGGACGGGCTTGATCTTCGCCATGGATCACCTGTCTTGAAAAATTCGGACCGGACTTGGCCGGTGCAGGCGGCGGTCAAACCATGCCCGGCACGGAATGGCAAGTAAATTCCGTTAACCGAAGGGCATTTGCCGTACCGCGATCTTCGATATTGGTGGAGCCGAACAGCAAACCCGCTTGTAACGGCGCCAACTGTCTCTAATCCTTAAGCGCGCCCAGACCGATTCCGCGAGGTCGAGCCGGGCATGCGACGCGACCAGGAGGACGACTGCGATGACGGACGCGCAAAAGCCCATCGTCAATCCGAAGAACCTGAAGCTCGACCACTGGCGCCGTGGCTCGTTCTTCGAATCCAGCGATGTCTCTTTCGGGTCGCTTCTCGGCCTCAAGGATATCGGTATAGGCTACGGCGAGGTTCCGCCCGGCAAATCCGGGTGTCCATTCCATAACCACCACGTCGAAGAAGAGCTGTTCATTATCCTCGAGGGGCAAGGTACCTACCGTTTCGGCAGCGAACGCCATGCGGTCGGACCAGGTGACATACTCGGAGCCCCCGCTGGCGGTCAGGAGACCGCGCATCACCTCATCAATACCGGCACCGTGCCGCTCAAATACCTGTCCATTTCCACCATCGCAGCGACCGAAATCTGCGAATATCCGGACTCCGGCAAGTTCCTTGCCCGGACCCGGCGTCCCGGCGAAAGCCAGGCGTCGTTCGACTTCATCGGCCGCGCGCCCTCGGCGGCCGACTATTGGGACGGTGAACCGGGCTTCTGAGAACTCTACTCCTTCCCCTGTCAGAACAAGCGGAGCGACAATGCACAGCGTCCCCACGATCGAGACCGAGCGGCTATTCCTGCGCCCCTACCGGCGCGACGACTTTCCTTCCTATTGCGCACTCTTCGGCGACGAGGAAGTGACCCGCTATACCGGCGGCGTGCCGTACACGCGCGAACAGTCCTGGACGCGATTCCTGCGCCAGGTCGGCATGTGGCACTACTTCGGCTTCGGCTTCTTCGCGATCCAGGACAAGCAAAGCGGCGCCTTTATCGGAGAGGCCGGCTTCCACGAAGCGCATCGCCAGATCACGCCCACGCTGGAGGGAACGATGGAGACGGGCTGGGCGATTTCACCGAAAAACCACGGCCGCGGACTGGCGACGGAAGCCGTGACCGCCGCCCTCGCCTGGGCCGACCGTCAGTTTCCCGTGCTGAGGAAGACCTGCATCATCGAACCGGGCAACCAGGCTTCGATCAATGTCGCCCTGAAACACGGTTTCAAGGAATTCTGGCGCACGACCTATAACGGCCGGCCGATGGTCATGTTCGAAAGGCGGCCGAAGGGATCGGAAGCTTAGACCGGGAAAGAGTATGTGGGGTTTTCCGCCCGCTGAAGGAAGCTTTTCGAAGGACTGCAACCTCTCCTCTTCCTCATCCCTGTGCTCGTCACAGGGATGAGAGCAGCGCCGCGTCCGCGGCGCGGGAAGCGTTCTTTCAGCCCAAGGACTTGGTCTGGCTGGATTCCTGTGACAAGCACAGGAATGAGGAAATCAAACAAGCGGCCGCGGTGGCCCATTCTCAACAGGCGTTAAAGCACTTCCAGGAAAGCTTCCTACGGCGCCGCGCGGATCGCAGAAGCGGAAGATGAACAATTCTTAATTATTTTCAGCCGTTTACGCCACCGAAACGGCCACATTCCGGTCCACTTTCATGACCGTTGGCACGGCGCGAGATCCCAGTCGGACGCGAACAAGGCGCAGTACCAACCAGTCGAAACGGTCCAGCTTTCTTCGCTGCGGGTGACATCACCCGTAAACGACCCGTGCTGGCCTGCAGGCTGCGCCTCAGAGAAGCAAAACGGCCGTGGCAGATCTACGGACCGATCGTCACCGGGGGCAGCCGCAAAACCAAAGGAGCATGACAATGAACAGCATTGCGAAAATCTCCGTCATCGCCACCCTCTCCGCCCTTACCTTCGCCGGCATCTCCCAGGCGGCGAGCGTCGAAATGAACTGGCCTGACCGGATCGACCAGACCGTGCGCACCTTCAAGGGCGACAATTTCCGCGTCGTCGATGTCGACACGTTGAGCCGTCTGAATCAGACCCGTATGCGGGTCGACGAGGCGACACCGGGGCAGCGCGCCGCATTGCGAGCCGCCGTCGAAGCCAACAGACCGCTGCTCGCTTCGCTCAGGGCACGCAATGTCGAAATCGACAACGTCGCCGCGGCGACGCAGGCGGCCGATGGCGGACTGACGATCTATCTGCGCTGATGTTTTCGGCCGGCTGCCCGACAAACTCGTCCGCCCCCATTTCGGGGGCGGACTTTTTTGACGAGCGATTTCTTTCGGCCGGACGTTACTCGTCCTTGGGAGCCGGGAATTCCGCCAATCGCGCCGCGTAGCGCGCCATCGTGTCCACCTCGAAATTGACGAGATCACCGGACTTGCGTTCGCCCCAGGTCGTCACTTCGAGCGAATGACGGATCAGCAATACGTCGAACTCGACACCATCCACCTTGTTCACGGTGAGCGACGTTCCGTCGAGCGCCACCGAGCCCTTGGGGGCGACGAATTTCGCGAGATGTTCGGGTGCCCTGAGGCGGAAGCGCACCGCCTCCCCCTCCGCTTCGACCGCGAGGATCTCCGCCTTGCCGTCGACATGGCCGGACACGATGTGGCCGCCCAGTTCGTCGCCGATCTTCAGCGAGCGCTCGAGATTGATGCGCGTCCCCTCCCGCCAGTCGGCGATCGTCGTCAGCCTCAGCGCTTCCTCCCATGCCTCGACCTCGAACCAGCGCTCGTTGCTGCCCGCTTCCGGCAGTGACGTGACGGTCAGGCAGATGCCGGCATGCGCGATGGAGGCGCCCAGATCGATGGTCTGAGGGTCGTAATTGGTGGCGACACGAAGCTTGATGCCTTCCTTGAGGGGTGAAGCTTTCTCGACCGTGCCGATATCGGTGATGATGCCTGTGAACATTCAGCTTTCTCTCTCATAGTCCTCGAACAGATCGTCGCCGTAACGCGCCGTGCGGCGAAGCGAGAAGCCCTCCGGCACCGACGTCCTCTGAAATGGGGATGGAATGCCGCCTTCGCCAATCGCCGGCGGGCAGGTGAAGAGCAGGATTCGGTCCACCAGATCCGCATCGAGAAACGAACGCGCCGCCCGGGCCCCACCCTCCACGAGCAGGGAGGAGATGCCCCGGGACGCAAGTGCGGCCAGTAGGTCGGGGATGGTATCGGCGTTCAGCAGCTCGGCTCCTGCCGCTTCGAGGCCAGCTCGCCTGGCGTCGTAATCGACCTCTCTCTCCGCGAGCGCAGAGAGAGGCATCAGCGCGCTGCCTGGCTGCCCCTCATCCACCCTTCGGGCACCTTCTCCCCATATGCGGGGAGAAGGGAATCCTGCATCACCCGCAACCACAATCAGCGGAACGTCGCGCGCCGTGCGGACCAATTTCGAGTCGAGCGGCAGATCGAGCCGGCGGTCGAGCACGATACGGATCGGAGAGCGCTCCTCCAGTCCCGGGATCCGCACCGTGAGTTGCGGATCGTCGGCAACGGCCGTACCGATACCCACAAGAATCGCGTCCGTCTCGGCTCGCAATATCTGCACCTGAGCGCGAGCGACGGCACCGGAAATCCTCACCTGCCCCTCGCCTTTCCGGCCGATCATGCCATCGGCGGAAACCGCAAGTTTCAGAGTCACATGCGGACGTTTCTTCTGCTGACGCATGAGGTAGGCCTCGAGCACGCGCCCGCCCTCTTCGTGGAGCGTGCCGATGTCGACGGCAATCCCCGCGTCGCGCAGCATCACCACCCCGCGGCCGGCGACGCGTTCGTCGGGATCGAGGATGGAAACGACGACGCGGGCGATCCCCGAAGCGATCAGCGCCTCCGCGCAGGGCGGGGTCTTGCCATGATGCGAACAGGGTTCGAGGGTGACATAGGCGGTCGCTCCCCTCGCCTGTTCGCCGGCCTCCGCAAGCGCCTGTGTTTCCGCATGCGGCCGCCCGCCCGAAGCGGTCACGGCTCGGCCGACGATCGTCCCTTCGTTGACAATGATGCAGCCGACCGAGGGATTGGTGGAAGTCAGGCCGAGATTGCGTCTTGCAAGCCGCAGCGCCGCCGCCATGAAACGTTCGTCTTCACGTGTCGGCTCGCCCATACCCCGTGGTCTCCGGCCTATTCGCCCGGATCGCGGGCAATCTTGGCGCTTATCTCGGCAATCACCTTTTCGAAATCTTCCGCATGGGAGAAATCGCGATAGACAGACGCGTAGCGCACGAAGGCAACGTCGTCGAGGCTCTTCAACGCCTCGAGCACCTGAAGGCCGATTTCCTCCGAGGGAATTTCGGTTTCGCCCGAGCTTTCGAGCCGGCGGACGATGCCCGACACCGCCCGTTCGATCCGGTCGCGATCCACCGGGCGCTTGCGAAGCGCGATCTCGAAGGAGCGCAGCAGCTTATCCCGGTCGAAAGGAACCTTCCGACCGGTCTTCTTGATGATCATCAGCTCACGCAGCTGCACCCGCTCGAAGGTCGTGAAGCGGCCGCCGCAATCCGGGCAGATGCGGCGGCGGCGAATGGCGTTCCCGTCCTCTGCCGGACGGGAATCCTTCACCTGACTGTCTTCGGAACCGCAATAGGGGCAGCGCATGCAGCCGTCCGATCACATATAGCCGTACATCGGGAAGCGGTCGGTGAGCTTGATCACCTTCTCGCGCACGCCAGCCTCGACTGCGGCATTGCCCTCGTCGGAATTGACGACCTTGAGACCGTCGAGCACCTCGACGATCAGTTCGCCGATCTCCTTGAACTCCGCCTCCTTGAAGCCGCGCGTCGTACCGGCCGGTGCACCGAGGCGCACGCCGGAGGTGACGAAGGGCTTTTCGGGGTCGAAGGGAATGCCGTTCTTGTTGCAGGTGACGTAGGCACGGCCGAGAGCAGCTTCGGCACGCTTGCCGGTCGCGTTCTTCTTGCGCAGGTCGACCAGCATCAGGTGGTTGTCGGTACCGCCCGAGACGATGTCGAGTCCGTTGGCCTTCAAGGTTTCGGCAAGGGTGCGGGCGTTCTTGACGACCTGGGCCGCATAATCCTTGAAGGAGGGCTGCAGCGCCTCGCCAAGCGCGACTGCCTTGGCGGCAATCACGTGCATCAGCGGACCACCTTGGAGACCGGGGAAGACCGCGGAATTGATCTTCTTGGCGATTTCCTCGTCATTGGTAAGGATCATGCCGCCGCGAGGTCCGCGCAGGGACTTGTGCGTGGTGGTCGTCGCAACATGGCAATGCGGGAACGGCGACGGATGCTGGCCACCGGCCACGAGGCCGGCAATGTGCGCCATGTCGACCATCAGCCACGCGCCCACCTCGTCGGCGATCTCGCGGAAGCGCTTCCAGTCCCATATGCGGGAATAGGCCGTTCCGCCGGCGATGATCAGCTTCGGCTTTTGCTCGCGCGCCTTCTTGGCCACCTCGTCCATGTCGAGAAGGTGATCGTCTTGACGCACGCCGTAGGAAACGACGTTGAACCATTTGCCCGACATGTTCACCGGGGACCCATGCGTCAGGTGGCCGCCGGAATTGAGGTCGAGGCCCATGAAGGTGTCGCCCGGCTGCAGCAGCGCCAGGAAGACCGCCTGGTTCATCTGCGAGCCCGAATTCGGCTGAACGTTGGCGAAGTTGACGCCGAAGAGCTTCTTGGCACGCTCGATCGCGAGTTCCTCGGCGATATCGACATACTGGCAGCCGCCGTAATAGCGCTTGCCCGGGTAACCCTCGGCATATTTGTTGGTCATTATCGAGCCCTGCGCCTCGAGCACGGCCCGTGAAACGATGTTCTCGGAGGCGATCAGCTCGATCTCATGGCGCTGGCGACCCAGCTCCTTCTCGATCGCACCGAAGATCTCCGGATCGCTGTCGGCGAGAGAGCGGGTGAAGAAAGCGTCGTTGGTCTGTGAAAGCATCGGCTCGAGGCTCCTCTGAAGGGTGGCTGTTCTTTAGCTTCCTCGCACGCGGAGAGCAATATCCGCTATGCGGATTGCGTCATTTCCGCCATCCGCCGCGCCGGGTTCGCACAGCCGTCTCCAATTGAAAAAGCCGCGCGTTCGTGGAACGCGCGGCCTGTGATGAGGAATGCGGCTTCTCTGCTTATTGCGGCAGGGCGTCTGCGTCGATGGGACCGGCAGATTGCTCGATCCCCGTCGTCGTTTGCAGCGCGAGTTCGGCCGCACCGTCGCGCTGGTAGATATCGTCGCGGAACTGGACGACACGGTCTTTTGCCGACCAGGCGGTTATATAGGTGAAGTAGACCGGGACCTCTTCGGCAAGCTTGATCGGCGTGTTGACGCCGGATTTGATCGTCGCCTCGATCTGCTGACGCGCCCAGCCGGGCGTTTCCTTGAGCAGCCAGGTGGAGAGGTCGCGCACGTTCTGGACGCGCACGCAGCCGGACGATTCGAAGCGCATTAGCTTGTTGAACAGGCCCTGCTGTGGCGTGTCGTGCATGTAGACGGCGTGCTCGTTGTGGAAGTTGATCTTCGTCGAGGACATCGCGTTGATCTTGCCGGGGTCCTGGCGGAACATCAGGTTCGGCGCCTTCTCGGCCTGCCAGTCGATGGTTTCCGGCGACACTTCGTTGCCGTTGCCGTCGAGAAGGCGGATCGCGTTGCGCTCGAGATAGGTCGGATCCTTGCGCATCAGCGGCATGATATCCTTCTGGATGATCGAGCGCGGCGCCGTCCAGTAGGGGTTGAGGATGACCTCGTAGATCTTTGAATTGAGGATCGGCGACTGGCGGTCGATCTTGCCGACGATGGCCGTATGGCGCAACGCGACTCGGCCGTTCTCCACTGCTTCGATATAGGCAGCAGGGATGTTGACCATGACGTAGCGCCGTCCGAGGTCGCCGGACATCGACTGGAGCCGTACGAGGTTTGTTTCGAGCTGGGCGAGCCGGGTCGAGGCGTCGACGTTCATGGCCTTCAGGGAATATTCGCCGATCACGCCGTCGGCCGGAAGGCCGTGGCGCGCCTGGAAGCGCTTGACCGCGCCGTCGACGTAGGAGTCGAAGGAAGAGGAAATGCCGGCAGACTGCGGCAGATCGCCGGAGATCATCAGGCGCTGACGCAACTGCTGGACGGAAGGATCGGTAACGCCGATTTCGAGCCTTTGGGTGCTCGCAGGCGTGACCATCGGCCAGCCTCCGGCGGATGCGATCTGCTGATAATCGAAGATCGCCTGCTGCAAATGTGCGATCGTTTCAGGGCCGAAGACCGGCGTGTTGGAGAGGACCGCAGTGGCCGTGCGCGAAGCCTTCGCATCGAACTGGTCGTCCCAGGAGCCGCGGCGCGGCGAATTGATGATTTCGTTCAGCGCATCCTGGGCGCCGGCGGCGCCTGCCCATGCGGCGGCACCGAAGGTTGCGGCCGAGCGCAGAAATGCGCGGCGCGAGAAAGCATCAATTCCGTTCTTTTTCGACATAGTCCCACCGTCTCAATGCGCCAGAAGCGCGCTGCCCGAGCCCTAAAGCGCATTACGCGATGCGCTTTACGTCTTTGCATTCATGCAAGTCGCGTCCCAAAACCGATCTGCGCTTCTGGGCGACATGCATTAGCACGGCTATGGTTAACAAAGGTAAACCCGCGTGCCACCCGGCCCTCAAATCGCTTCACGTTCCCGCGAACAAGAGCCGCCCCGGCAGGCGAGCCGCGCAACCGACTTCCGTCACATGGACGCGATTGCGCATCTGCCGCACCCAGCGTCGCTGTCACAGCAATATGGCCAATTCGTGTCTCCGCGCCGTCGGCGGGGCGTGGCGCTGCAACTCCATGGCGCAAAAGGCAGCAAAGGTCGGACACGCAGGGATTGCGCCCGACCCTTGAGAATGGAGGGGTATGCCCGATTAAAGGCGATAGAGGATTTGATCGTTCCAGAAGCGGTCGAGACGCTGCAGGAGCTTATTCATCTGGGTGAACTCGTCGCTGCCGATCCCGCCGACCTTCTGGATCGAACCGATGTGGCGCTCATAAAGCTTGGCGACGGTTTCGGCGATCTCCTGCCCGTCTTCCGTGAGGCTGATGCGAACCGAACGGCGGTCGACACGCGAGCGTTGGTGGTTGATCAGGCCGAGATCGACGAGTTTCTTGACGTTGTAGGAAACGTTCGAGCCCAGATAGTAACCGCGGGAGCGAAGTTCGCCGGCGGTCAGTTCGGAGTTGCCGATGTTGAACAGGAGCAGAGCCTGGACGGCATTGACGTCGCTGCGTCCCTGACGGTCGAACTCGTCCTTGATGACGTCGAGCAGGCGGCGATGCAGGCGCTCGACGAGGTGGAGGGATTCCATGTAGAGACCACGGATGGTTTCTTCCTGCGGGTCTCTGGGCGCAACAACCTGCGGCTTCATCTTGGTGTTCATTTTCGTGCCTCACTGTTTCGTTTGGCGGTGTCTCTTTGTCTTCCCGCCTTGAGTGAGACCCTATCGAATACGTATAAAATTCTACTTAAACCGCAGCCTTAACATGAACTTACCGCCGACCGAGCCTGTCTCAGGGTGAATCAACCCTTACCTTCCGCACCTGGCGCAGCCGCTGATAGAGCAGCGCGGCGCGGAAAAGCACGAAAGTGACGGCGACGGATCCGTGGAGCACGATCAGCAACGGACGGTGGCCGAGGATGCCGGGATAGAACTTGTCCATGGCGATCTCCGTCGCGGCGGCAACCACCCAGACGACCGGCCCCCAGGAGACCAGAAGCCAGAGCCCAATGGCGGCAACCGGGTAGACGACTGCAAGGGCCGTGGCGGCCGCGCGCCACTCCGGCGACAGAAGATCGAAACGGCCGGCGCCGCTATGGGAAAAGCCGATCAGCATGGCCCAATAGCTCAATGCGAACCAGAAGCAGGACGCACCGACCAGGCGCAGGAACCAGGCGAAGAGCACCTCGGTGAGCGACGGTTTCGGCACGTGAACAGAATCATGAAGCATGGCCGGCAAGATAGGCCGGGCGTCTGCGAACCACCAGCGCGAAGGACGGGAATGCGCCGCGATGTACTCGACGGGCGGAAGAAATGCCGCAGGCCAATGGCTGGCTATGCGGGTTTTCAACCCCTGAAAGCGCGTGATAAACCGCCTTCACGCACGATCAGGAAAGAGGGACGCGGCGCGATGAACGACAGGACAAATCTTGTGGACAGGATCACCGGACACCGCCGCATGCGCCGCAACCGCAAGGCGGATTGGACGCGCCGGCTGGTCCGGGAGAACCGACTGACGGTGGACGACCTGATCTGGCCGATCTTCGTCGTGCCCGGCAGCGGCATCGCCGAGCCGATCGCTGCGATGCCGGGCGTCAACCGCATGAGCGTCGACAAGGCAGTCGAAGCGGCGAAGGAGGCGGCCGGCCTCGGCATCCCGGCTATCGCCACCTTCCCCAATATCGAAATGGCGCTTCGCGACGAGACCGGGTCCGACAGCCTCAACGCCGACAATCTGATCAATCAGGCGACGCGAGCGATCAAAAAGGCCGTACCCGACATCGGGATCATCACCGATGTCGCGCTCGATCCGTTCACCAGCCACGGGCACGACGGCATCCTGCGGGGCGGCGAGATCGTCAACGACGAGACGGTGGAGGCGATCGCCAGGGCGGCGGTCATTCAGGCCGACGCCGGCTCCGACATCATCGCGCCCTCCGACATGATGGACGGGCGGATCGGCGCGATCCGCGAGGCGCTCGACGCTGCCGGCCACCAGAATGTCGGGATCATGTCCTATGCGACGAAATTCGCCTCCGCCTTCTATGGCCCTTATCGAGAGGCGATCGGCACGGGCGGTCTGCTCCAGGGCGACAAGAAGACCTATTACATCGATCCGTCGAACGGCACGGAGGCGATCCGCGATGCGGCACTCGATGTGGAGGAAGGCGCGGACATGCTGATGGTGAAGCCCGGCCTGCCCTATCTCGATATCTGTTGGCGGATGAAGGAAGCCTTCGGCCTGCCCGTCTTCGCCTATCAGGTTTCCGGCGAATACGCGCAGATCAAGGCTGCCGCCGCCAATGGCTGGATCGACGGGGAGCGGGTGATGCTTGAGACGCTGCTCGCCTTCAAGCGTGCCGGTTGCGACGGTATCCTCAGCTACTTTGCCGTCGACGTAGCTCGCATTCTTGCGAAACGCTGACGCTGGCAGCAGACCGGCCAGTGCATTGTTTTACCGCATTCGCTCCCCATATCTTGGGTGGATAGCAATTTTGGGGCACGCGCATGAGCATGCATAATGAAGAACTGAGGCTTCCGAGCGAGGACTGGCGCGCCTACCAGGGCGTATTGTCACGCAGGATATTCGCCTTCATCATCGATTACCTGATCGTCGCGCTGCTGTGGATACCGGCGGCCGTCGTGGTCTTCTTCCTCGGCATACTGACGCTCGGCCTCGGCTTTCTCCTCTACCCGGTCCTCTTCGCTTTGGTGGCGATGCTCTATTTCGGACTGACCGTCGGCGGCCGCGAGCAGGCATCACCCGGTATGAGGATCATGGGCGTGGCGATCGCCCGGACGGATGGTCGGCCAATGGATTTCCTGACGGCAATCGTCCATCTGGCGATATTCTGGATCGCCAATGCGCTGTTGACGCCGCTCATCCTGCTGATCGGCCTCTTCACCGACCGTGGCCGGCTGTTGCACGACCTGCTGATCGGCACCGTGGCCGTTCGGCGCGACATGTACTGACGGGTCCGTTACGCCGAACGAGTGTGTTGACGTTTTCCATTCTTCGGCCATGCTATTACGATGAGCAACCGCACGAAGAGTGATCCGCCCGCTCGATGAACACGCAGACCGCACCGTCTCCTCAGTTCTACCTGACCGCACCGGCAGCCTGTCCCTATCTGCCGAACCAGATGGAACGGAAGGTATTCACGCATATGGTGGGAGAGCGGGCGCCGGAGCTCAACGACCTGCTGACGCAGGGCGGTTTCCGCCGCTCGCAGAACATCGCTTACCGCCCCGCCTGCGAGACCTGCCGGGCGTGCATTTCCGTGCGCATACTCGCCAACGAATTCGCGCCGACGCGATCCATGCGCCGCGTGCTTGCGGCCAATGGCGACATCGTCTCCGCGGAATATCCGGCCGAGCCATCGAGCGAGCAGTACAATCTCTTCCGGCGCTATCTCGACTGTCGCCATCAGAAAGGCGGCATGTCCGACATGTCGGTGCTCGACTATGCGATGATGGTCGAGGATACCCATGTGCACACGAAGATCATCGAGTACCGGTTGCGGGTCGAAGGCGACGGCATCAACGACAAGGCGCGAGGCCCCCTGATCGCCACGGCGCTCACAGACCGGATGAGCGACGGTCTCTCCATGGTCTATTCCTTCTTCGATCCGGCTCTCTCCGAGCGTTCCCTCGGCACCTATATGATTCTGGATCATATCCGCAGGGCGAAGGAACGCGGTCTGCCGCATGTCTATCTCGGCTATTGGGTCAAGGGATCGCGTAAAATGGGGTACAAAACAAAGTTTTTGCCGCAAGAGCACCTTATGGCCCGCGGCTGGGAGCGCTATTCTGGCGAGCACGATTCCACCAAACCCGCCACGGATTGAAAATTGACCCCATCCACTGACGCCGCCCGGCACCGGCGCGGCCTTGCCATCACCGGCCTCGGCGGCCTTGCGCTCTCCTTCGACATTCCGCTGATCCGGTCGGCAGATGGCGAGGTCTGGTCGATCCTTGCCGTGCGCAGCCTTTCGACCTTCCTCGCCGCGCTCGCCACATGGGTGGTGATCAACCGCCTGCTCGGCCGCCGTGTCGCCCTGATCCCGGGAAAGGCCGGCCTGATCGCCGGTCTCTTCTACGGCATCAACTCCTTCACTTTCCTGCTAGCCGTATTCAATACGTCGACCGCCAACGTCGTTTTCATCCTGGCGTTCACTTCGATGTTCGCGGCAATCCTCTCCTGGATATTTCTTGGGGAGCGCCCCTCCAACGCCACCTTCCTGACGATGGCGGTCATGCTCGTCGGCGTCGGTGTGATCGTCAGCGACGGACTCGAAAGCGGGCATCTCTTCGGCGACGCGATGGCGGCATCCTCGGCCTTCCTGCTCGCAAGCGCGATCACGATCAGCCGCGCCAGCGGCCGCGACATGTCGCTCGTGCCGCTGACGACGGCGGTCTTCCCGGCGATCGCCGGCTTCATGCTTTTGCCGTCCGGCGGCCTCGCGATCGCCGAACCCGCATACATCCTCTTCAACGGACTGGTGATGATCCCGCTTGCCTTCTTCTGTCTGGCGACGGGGCCGCGCTACCTTTCCGCGCCGGAAGTCGGCATGTTCTACCTGCTGGAGACCATTCTGGCGCCGATCTGGGTATGGATCGTCTTTGCGGAGACGCCGACGAACCGAACGCTCCTCGGCGGCACGATCCTCATTCTCGCTTTGCTCGGCCATTCGTTTTGGCAGATGCGGATCAAGGCGGCCAGGGCGCGCATCGCCTGCGTGGAAATTGCGGGATAGGATAGCGTCTCATCCGCCTGCCGGAGGAGGCGCGCTTGCACCGAGGATGGATGCCAAGCGACCACTCCACGTCGCTGTTCGGGCTCCTATCGCTGTTCGGGCGACCCTTCATCCCTGGAGGATTCCTGCATCTGCGACTGCATCGCCCAGAGCTCGCGATTGGTGTCGATCCACTCCGCGGCAATCTCGAGCGGCGCAGGATCGGCCTTGACGAGTTCTTTCCCGCCATTCCACCGCCGGGCAACCAACCCGGCTGTCTCCAGAACGGCAAGATGCCCCGAAAGGACGTCCTCCCCGATGCCGATGGCCGCAGCGATACTCGCCGCAGGCGTCTCGCCGGCAAACAGGACTTCGAATATGCGTCGGCGCATCGGATCGGCCAGCGCCAGCAATGTATCGTCAAGAGCCGAGGTCATCGCGTTCATCTCGCCGCCGCATGGTTGCTCGAATCGGAGCCGATCTAGGGGACATGCAGGAGATCAAGGAATTGCAGCGACATTCGGGATAGCGAGGACACCTGCCCGGGGCTATCCACCAACATTGATCCACGAACGCTCCGCCCTTGCAAGCCCGGTGTTACCGATCTAGCCGCTGAATTTGCCGCTCCGTGGGAAGCCCTTCGGGACGACCCTCCCAGCGCCGGCGCGATCACCCATCCACTCGATCAATTCGTCCCTGGTCTTGGTGAAGACACGGCCGGCGCTGTCTTCCCAGCTAAGCCCTTCGGCGATTGCGAAAGAACGGATATCGGAAACGCCGCCATCCTTGTAGCGCTGGAGACGCACGCCCTTGCCGCGTGCCATCTCGGGAACCTGGACCAGCGGGAAGACGAGCATCTTGCGGTTCTCGCCGACGACGGCGAGATGATCGCCCTTGACCGGAACGACGAGCTTGGCCTCGTCGGGCATGGTGACGTTCATCACCTGCTTGCCCTTGCGCGTGTTGGCCACGATATCGCTCTCGGTGACGACGAAGCCATTGCCGGCCGTGGAAGAGACGATGAGCTTGCGTGCCGGATCGTGCACGAAGGCTGTCAGCACGTCCTGGTCGTTCTCCATATCGACCATGATGCGCAAGGGTTCTCCGTGGCCCCGCCCGCCGGGCAGCTTGTCGCCGCCAAGCGTGTAGGCCTTCCCGCCCGTCGTGAAGATGAGGATCTTGTCCGTCGTCTGCGCGGGGAACGAAACCTTCAGGCCATCGCCATCCTTGAACTGGAGCGAAGACGTATCGCCGATGTGCCCCTTCAAGGCCCGGATCCAGCCTTTCTCCGAGATGACGACGGTGATCGGCTCTTTTTCGATCATCGCCTGCTGAATGGCTTCGACATCCGCGTCAGGCGCGTCAGCGAAGGTGCTGCGGCGCTTGCCGAGTTCGGTCGCCTTGGCGAATTTCTTCTTGACCTCGCCGATCTCCCAGGCGACCGCCTGCCACTGCTTGTCACCAGAGGCGAGCAACGCCTCGATTTCCGCCTTCTCTTTCGACAGCGCGTCGAACTCGGTGCGGATCTCGAATTCTTCGAGCTTGCGCAACGAGCGCAGCCGCATATTGAGGATCGCTTCGGCCTGGACATCGGTGAGCCCGAAGCGCTCGATCATCACGGCCTTCGGCTCATCCTCCTCGCGGATGATGCGGATGACCTCGTCGATGTTGAGATAAGCGATGAGATAGCCGCCGAGGATCTCGAGCCGGCGATCGATTGCGGCGAGCCGGTGGCGCGAGCGCCGCTGCAGGACCTCCCGGCGGTGCGCCAGCCATTCGCTGAGCACCTCGTTGAGCGCCATGACGCGCGGTACGCGGCCCATCGACAGCACATTCATGTTCAGCGGAATGCGGCTCTCGAGTTCGGTCAGCTTGAAGAGCGATTCCATCAGGATATTGGCATCGACCGAGCGGCTCTTCGGCACCAGCACGACGCGGACGTCCTCGGCCGATTCGTCTCTGATGTCCTCGAGAAGCGGCAGTTTGCGTGCGATGAGCAGTTCGGCGATCTTTTCGATCAGGCGGGACTTCTGGACCTGATAGGGAATTTCGGTGACGACGATCTGGAAGCCGCCGCGCCCAAGATCCTCTACCGCCCAGCGTGCCCGGACCCGAAAACCGCCGCGGCCGGTCCGATAGGACTCGGCCATGCTGGCGCGGCTCTCGACGATCACGCCCCCGGTCGGGAAATCCGGCCCTTCGATGCCGCCGCGCTGCGGATTGGCCGGATCGAACAGCAGATCCTCCACCGTCGCATCCGGATGTTTGATGAGATGGAGCGCCGCGTCGCAGAGTTCATGCGCATTGTGCGGCGGGATGGAGGTCGCCATGCCGACGGCGATGCCGGACGCGCCGTTGGCGAGCAGATTCGGGAAGGCACCGGGAAGCACGGTCGGCTCCTGGTCCTCCTCGTTGTAGGTCGGGCGGAAATCGACCGCGTCCTGGTCGATTCCCTCCAGAAGGAGGGCTGCGACCTCGGTCATTTTCGCTTCGGTGTAACGGTAGGCGGCAGCGTTATCGCCGTCGATATTGCCGAAGTTGCCCTGGCCGTCGACGACCGGATAGCGCTGGGAGAAGTCCTGCGCCAGGCGCACCAGCGCATCGTAGACCGACTGGTCGCCATGCGGGTGGAACTTACCGATGACGTCGCCGACGATGCGGGCGCATTTCTTGAACGAGGAATTGGGCCGCAGGCCCATCTCGCTCATGGCATGAATGATCCGGCGATGGACCGGCTTCAGGCCGTCACGAACGTCCGGCAGCGCGCGGTGCATGATGGTCGACAGCGCATAGGCGAGATAACGCTCTTCCAGCGCCGCCTTCAGGTCAACCGGCTGAATGTTGTCGTCCCCGCCAGACGGCGGCAAAAGGCTTTGTCCCATATGTCCTTGCTACCTCAACAGGCGCGGGACGGCAAGAATTCCGGGCTATGCCACTGTGGAGAACGTCACCGGCGGGTGATCCCTGGCCTGCCCCCGCACGAGTTTGCACTTGGCGGCAGAACGGCGCTTGCGTATCGTCCCGGCATGATCGACGCAATCAGAACAATTTCACAAGGAACTCCAATGATACATACGCGCAAAGTCCGCCTGATGCTGGCCAGCGCCGCCCTCCTTACCCTCGCCGGACCGGCCATGGCCCTGGACGGCGCGGACATGATGCAAAAGCTCAATGCGGCGACGTCGCCCAACGGCACTTCGGTGACCTACGACAAGGCGGAGGCCGACGGCGACGTGGTGACGGTCACCGGCATGAAGCTGCAGGTGGTGGCAAAGCCCGGCACGTCCATCGACATAGGCGAGGTGACGTTCGAAGGCGTCGAGGAAAAGGACGGCGGCTACTATGCCGAAACCGTCTCCTTCCCGGATATCGCCGTCAGTGACAAGGATTCAAGCTTCTCGGTCAAGGACATCTCTATCGGCGGCCTGTCCATTCCGGGCAACGCGGCCGGTACCACGATCGATGACATCCTGCTTTACGAAACAGCCGGCACCGGCCCTATGACCGTAAACGTCAAAGGCAAGAACGTCTTCACCGCCGAAAGCACGGAAACCAATCTGACGCGGCAGGAAAACGATGCGGGCTTCGACTTCGACGCGACGCTTGCCGGAATCAAGGCGGATCTGTCGCAAATCGAGGATGCCAAGACCAAGGAAGCGGTCGAGAAGCTTGGGCTGACGACGCTCGATGGCGGAGTCACGATGAAGGGCAGTTGGGAATTGGAAACCGGCAACCTTGCCCTCGACGAATACGCGCTGGACTTCAAGAATGTCGGCCGGCTGAATATCGCCATGGACTTGTCCGGCTATACGCTGCAATTCATGAAGTCGTTGCAGGAGGCAGCCCAAGCGGCTGAGGCCAACCCGAACAAGAAGGAAGCCGATCAGGCGATGGCACTGGCGATGCTCGGCCTGATGCAGCAGCTTACCTTCAATAGCGCCTCGATCCGCTTCGACGATGCATCGATCACGAAAAAGGCGCTCGACTACGCCGGCAGCCAGCAGGGCGTCACCGGCGAACAGCTGGCGCAATCGCTGAAGGGGCTCGTGCCGATCATGATGGCGCAGCTCAATATCCCGGAGCTGCAGAACCAGGTCTCCAGCGCCGTCAGCGCCTTTCTCGACAATCCGAAAAGCCTGACGATCAGCGCTGAGCCGGAAAAGCCCGTGCCGTTCCCGATGATCATGGGGGCTGCAATGGGGGCTCCCAACACCGTCCCGTCCGTGCTCGGCGTCAAGGTGACGGCGAACGACTGATGGCGCTTATGGCGCGGCCACATGCTGACCCCCGGCGGCCTTGTCGCCGGGGTTTTTTTCATCCGCCCGATCGATGATATGATGCATGCTTGATGCTCGCACACGATCGCCTATCTATTTTTTGCGTGCCGACAGTTTGCGCATTCCCGACCGACCAAGCGGAAGGAGGACGCCATGGGACTGAAGCATTCGGATATCACCGCCATCCTCGGCCCTGTCGACGAAACGCTGATGGCTGAACTTCTCGCGACGGGCGCGACCGCGAGTGAACTTGCCGAAGCAATAGCATGGGTCAACAACGACGAGGCGCTGATCGGCGAAGGCCGCCACCTTCCGGCCGGCCGCGTTGCGGCGCTGATCGATATCCTGACGCCCGCCGACGACGAGGAGTGAATGCAATCGGCAGCGGCGGGGAGCACGGCATGCCCTGCTCCCCGCCGACACGCGGCGCTCCAGGAGGAGCGCGCCGGCGGGACGCGAAAGAAGCACGAAGACATTCGGGAATTCCGTGTGGAGGGAGGCATAAATGGCTGCCAAGGAAGTCAAATTCACCAGCGATGCCCGCGATCGGATGCTGCGCGGGGTCGACATCATGGCCAACGCGGTGCGCGTGACTCTGGGACCGAAGGGACGGAACGTCGTCATCGACAGGTCCTTCGGTGCACCGCGGATCACCAAGGACGGGGTTTCGGTCGCCAAGGAAATCGAGCTCGAGGACAAGTTCGAGAACATGGGCGCGCAGATGCTGCGCGAAGTGGCGTCGCGCACCAGCGACATCGCCGGTGACGGCACCACCACGGCCACCGTACTCGCGCAGGCTATCGTCAGGGAGGGCGCCAAGGCCGTCGCATCGGGAATGAACCCGATGGATCTGAAGCGCGGCATCGATCTTGCCGTCGAGGCGATCGTCAAGGAACTCAGGAACAATGCCCGGAAGGTCTCCAAAAATGCCGAAATCGCCCAGGTGGCGACGATTTCGGCCAATGGCGATGCCGAGATCGGCCGCTACCTGGCCGAAGCCATGGAAAAGGTCGGCAATGAGGGCGTGATCACCGTCGAGGAGGCCAAGACCGCCGAGATCGAACTCGAAGTCGTCGAGGGAATGGAATTCGATCGGGGATATCTGTCCCCCTATTTCATCACCAATCAGGAAAAGATGAGGGTGGAGCTGGAAGACGCCTATATCCTGCTTCACGAGAAGAAGCTCTCCAACCTGCAGGCGATGATCCCGATCCTCGAATCGGTCGTCCAATCCGGCAAGCCGCTCCTGATCATTGCCGAAGATGTCGAGGGAGAGGCGCTCGCCACCCTGGTCGTCAACAAGCTTCGCGGCGGCCTGAAGATCGCTGCGGTCAAGGCCCCGGGCTTCGGCGACCGTCGCAAGTCCATGCTGGAAGATATCGCGATCCTGACCGGCGGCACCGTGATTTCCGAGGAACTCGGGATCAAGCTCGAAAACGCCACGATGGATACCCTCGGCCGTGCGAAACGCATCATGGTGGAGAAGGAGACGACGACGATCGTCGACGGCGCCGGATCGAAGGAGGACATCGGCGGCCGCGTCGCACAGATCAAGGCGCAGATCGAGGACACGACCTCGGACTATGATCGGGAGAAGCTGCAGGAGCGGCTTGCCAAGCTCGCGGGCGGCGTCGCCGTCATCCGCGTTGGCGGCTCGACCGAAGTGGAGGTCAAGGAGAAGAAGGACCGGGTCGACGATGCGCTGCATGCAACGCGCGCGGCGGTCGAGGAAGGCATTCTGCCCGGCGGCGGCGTGGCGCTGTTGCGGGTCGTGAGTGCGCTCAACGGTCTTGCGACCGCCAATGACGACCAGCGCGTGGGCATCGAGATCGTCCGCCGCGCGATCGAGGCACCCGTGCGTCAGATCGCCGAGAACGCCGGCGCCGAGGGATCGATTATCGTCGGGAAGCTGCGCGAGAAACAGGATTTCGCCTTTGGCTGGAACGCACAGACCGGAGAATTCGGCGATCTCTTCCAAATGGGCGTGATCGATCCCGCGAAGGTCGTGCGCGCCGCGCTTCAGGACGCTGCCTCCATCGCCGGTCTCCTCGTGACGACGGAAGCGATGATCGCCGAGAAACCGCAGAAGGACGGGCAGCCGCAGATGCCGCCTGGCGGCGGAATGGACTTTTAAGAAGCGTCCGCGGGCGGCGCAGGCGGCGAGCGCCAGCAACGTATGCCGGAGGCGGAGCGCCCCGCGAGGCGCCTTCGCCTACTTGCGAGGCCGACGAGGGGCGAAGTTCCGTTTGATATGCGCGCTCACGCCGGTTCTGTATCGATGCCCGCCTCGGCCAGATCCTTGAAGCCGCCGATGTTGTAGACGGCCGAATATCCCATGTCCTGCAGGGTCTTGCCCGCAAGAGCGGAACGGCCGCCGGAGGCACAATGCAGAAGGATGGTCTTGTCCTTCTGAAAGAGCTGATTGTGGTACTGGCTTTCCGGATCTGCCCGAAACTCCAGCATGCCCCGCGAGACGTTTACCGCCCCCTTGATCCTGCCGGTTTGCTGGACTTCTGTCGGATCACGGACGTCCACGATCAACACATCACCGGCGCGCATCTTCTCGGCCGCCTCGGCGGGAGACAATTTCGGGACTGCACCGTTTGCTTCCGCGAGCAGATCCTTGACGGTCTTGATCATTGTTCCCCTCCAACCGATGGTTTGCACGGAAAGGAAACGCCTCGAAACATCCGCTGTCAAGGCGAGCGTCACGGAGCGCGTTCGGGGACACACTCCTCCCGCGCTTCGCAACAAGAACCGGATCAAAAAAAACCCGGCGAGATCATCGCCGGGTTCCTTCGGTGTCGAAGAAGATCAATCCTTCTTCTGCGGGATCGGTCGGATCGAGAGTTCCCTGAGTTGTGCAGGCGTCGCCTGAGAAGGCGCGCCCATCAGCAGATCCTGGGCCTGCTGGTTCATGGGGAACAGCGAAATCTCGCGCAGGTTCTTGGCGCCGACGAGCAGCATGACGATGCGATCGATGCCGAAGGCCATGCCGCCATGCGGCGGGGCACCGTACTGGAACGCACGGTAGAGACCGCCGAACCGCTCTTCGACGTCGGCCTGGCTCAGCCCCACATTCTCGAAAGCCTTGACCATCAGTTCCGGCGACTGGTTACGGATCGAGCCCGAGGCGATCTCGAAGCCGTTGCAGACCATGTCGTATTGGAACGCCTTGATCGACAGGAGATCGTCGCTCGAAAGCGCGGTCAGACCGCCCTGCGGCATCGAGAAGGGGTTGTGGGCGAAGTCGACACGCTTTTCCTCCTCGTTCCATTCATAGAACGGGAAGTCCACGATCCAGCACAGCTCGTAGCGATCGCGGTCGACGAGGTTCAGTTCCTCGCCGGCCCTGGTGCGAGCCTCGCCGGCGAATTTGTAGAACTTCGCCGGCTCGCCAGCCACGAAGAAGCAGGCGTCGCCATCTTCGAGGCCGAGCTGCGTGCGGATCGCGTCGGTTCGTTCCTCGCCGATATTCTTGGCCAGCGGACCGGCGCCTTCGAGCTTCTCGCCCTCCTTGCGCCAGAAGATGTAGCCGAGACCCGGCTGACCCTGGCTCTGGGCCCAGGCGTTCATACGATCGCAGAATGCGCGGGAGCCGCCGGTCTTGGCGGGAATGGCCCAGATCTCCACCTTCGGATTGGAGGCGATCATGTTGGCGAAGACCTTGAAGCCGGATCCGGCGAAATGCTGCGTGACTTCCTGCATCTCGATGGGGTTGCGCAGATCCGGCTTGTCGGAACCGTATTTGCGGATCGCCGTGTCGTAGGGAATGCGCGGGAACTTGTCGGTCACCGGCTTGCCGCCGGCAAAGTCCGAGAAGATCGCCCGGATCATCGGCTCCATGGCGTCCCAGACGTCTTCCTGCTCGACGAAGCTCATTTCGAGGTCGAGCTGGTAGAACTCCCCGGGCAGCCGGTCGGCGCGCGGATCCTCGTCGCGGAAACAGGGCGCGATCTGAAAGTAACGGTCGAAGCCGGCGACCATCAGAAGCTGCTTGTACTGCTGCGGCGCCTGCGGCAGTGCATAGAAGTTGCCGGGGTGAATGCGGCTCGGCACCAGGAAGTCACGCGCACCTTCCGGCGAAGAGGCCGTCAGGATCGGCGTCGTATATTCGGTGAAGCCGATGTCGCCCATCCGCCGGCGCATGGCGGCGATGATCTCGGTGCGCCTGACGATGTTCTTGTGCAGCGTCTCGCGGCGGAGATCCAGGAAGCGGTATTTCAGGCGCACGTCTTCCGGATAGTCCGGCTCGCCGAACACCGGCAGCGGCAGTTCCTTGGCGGCCGAGAGGACCTCGATCTCGCGGGCATAGAGTTCGACCTCGCCGGTGGGCATGTTCTTGTTGACCGTATCGTCGGTGCGCGCCTTGACGGCACCGTCGACGCGAATGACCCATTCGCCGCGCACGGTCTCGGCGGTCTTGAAGGCCGGCGAATCCGGATCGGCGACGACCTGGGTCATGCCATAATGGTCGCGCAGGTCGATGAAGAGCACACCGCCGTGATCGCGGACGCGGTGAACCCAGCCGGAAAGGCGAACGGTGGAGCCGACATCCGACTTGCGGAGGGCGGCACAGGTGTGGCTGCGGTAACGGTGCATCGTATAGTCCCGGAATTGCTTAAAGGCCGCGCAGCTCGCAGAACGGCGCAGGGCGGCAGGTCAAAGTCGGGCGGAAAAGCGCATGATGCGCCGGTTTTGTCAAGGCCGCGGCGCGCCGGCGGCAGGAGCGCCGGCCCGGTCTTGCAAGTTGCCCGGGTCCACCACGGCCGCGAGGGGTAGCGCGCAAATTTGGACACGAGTGGTCACAAATTGCTACTGTTCCCGCGCGTCAGCCACGGTTAAACAGGGGCAAGGGTCGCGTATCGCGCGAGTCGCGGCCGCAATCGGATGCCTTCTGTTCCATGTCCCAGATTCGCCCGCTCATCCCGTTGCTCGTCACCGCAGGCATTCTGATCGGCGGCAACGGGTTGCAGGGCACGTTCATCTCCTTGAGAGCGCTCGAAGAAGGCTTCTCGACCTCGCTGATCGGCGTAATCGGCGCCGGCTACAATGTCGGCTTTGCAATCGGCTGCGTCTACGTCACCCGCATTCTGAGGGCGATCGGCCATATCCGCACCTTTTCGGCGATGGCAGCCATCGCTTCCGCCGCTGCGATCGCCATGGTGCTGGTCATCGATCCGTGGTTCTGGTTCCTGATGCGGCTCGTCGCCGGCATCTGCTTCGCGAGCCTCTTCGCTACGGTCGAGAGCTGGTTGAATGCCAGCGTCACCAACGGCAACCGCGCGCGCACCCTATCGATCTATCGCCTCGTCGATCTCGGCTCGGTGACGGCTGCACAATATGCAATTCCCGGCATCGGAATCGGCGGCTTCGAGCTTTTCGCCATCATCTCGATGGCGCTGACGCTTTCGCTCGTGCCGATCTCCTTTGCCGACCGGTCGAGCCCGGTTGCACCGGAAGCGATACGCTTCGACGTGAAGGCGCTCTGGAACATCTCGCCGCTGGCCACCATCGGCTGCATCGTCGTCGGCCTCACCAATGCCGCGTTCCGCTCGCTCGGCCCTATCTATGCGCAGGAGATCGGCCTTTCGGTGACGGCGATCGCGACCTTCATGAGCGCCGGCATCATCGGCGGCGTCGTGCTCCAATATCCGCTGGGGTATTACTCCGACCGGATCGACCGCAGGCTGATCATCCTGATCGCCACCTTCGGCTCCCTTCTCGCGGGGCTCTTCCTCGCCTTCGTCGCCGGGAACGACGAGTGGTTGAACTTCGCCGGCATCTTCGCCTTCGGCGCATTCGCGATGCCGCTCTTCTCGCTCTGCTCCGCGCATGCCAACGACCATGCGGCCGAAGGCCAGCATGCGCTGGTTTCCGCCGGGATGCTGTTCTTCTGGTCGCTCGGAGCCATCATCGGGCCGCTCCTCGCATCCTTCCTGCTCGAGATCTGCGAACCGCCGGTGCTCTTCATGTATACGGCAGCAATCCTGGCGCTCTTCATGGCCTATACGATCCGGCGCATGACTGCGCGCAAACCCGTTCCAGCCGAGGAAAGGTCGATGCGGTTTCGCAGCCTTCTGCGCACATCGTCCTTCTTCAACAAGCTTGCGGGCGGCCAGACGCGGAAAGAGCCTTGATCCAACAGGGTGGCAACAAGGCGTGGGCTGCCGAATTGCTGAAAGTGAAAATCAGGTTTAATAACGGGCCGGATCATTTTTCGGGGGCCGATCGGCTTTGCCCCTTCTTCCGGAACAGACAAGCAAGATACAGATGCTCGATCGCCGAATGTTTCTCCAGGGTTCAGCCGCACTTGGCGGCGCCTTCGCGCTCGGCGCCGGTCTTGCCGCGAGGGCGGGCGCAGCGCCCGATCCGCAGATCCTGACGGCGCGGTTCACGGAGGCACAGATAGCGGCCGGCGGCATCACCCCCCGGGTCATGACCTATGATCCCCGGGTCACGGCGCATGATCCCCGGGGTATCGCGCATGATCCCCGAGTCATCCTGCATGATCCCGGCAACCCGGCAAGCGCCGCCATGCCGCCCGTCTTGAGGATGCGCAAGGGCGAACCCTTCGCGGCGAGACTGGTCAACCGTCTCGACGAACCGACGACCGTTCATTGGCATGGCCTGAGGATCGCCAATGCGATGGACGGCGTGCCGGAGATGACGCAGCCCTATGTCTATCCCGGCGACGGGTTCGACTATCTCTTCACACCGCCGGACGCCGGCACCTTCTGGTACCACCCGCACTGCAATACGCTGATGCAGATGGGGAGCGGCCTGACCGGCGTGATCGTCGTCGAGAACCCGGAGGATCCGACCTTCGATTCCGAGATCGTTCTCAACCTCAGGGACTGGCGGCTCGGCGCCGGCGGCGAGTTCATCGCCCCTTTCAAACCGCGGGATGCGGCGCGCGGCGGAACCTATGGAACGGTGAGAACCGCGAACTGGCAGCGCGAGCCGGTCTACGACGTTCCCGCCGGCGGGCTCGTCCGCGTGAGGATCGCCGCAACCGACGTCACGCGCATCTACACGATCGGGCTCGAAGGCGCTGAGGCCCGGGTGATCGCGCTCGACGGCAACCCGGTCGAAATCCCCTTCGCGCTCGACCGGCTCGACCTCGGCCCCGGCCAGCGCGCCGACCTTGCGCTTCGCATGCCGCAAAGCGAGGGCCAACGGGCAAGGCTTGGCAATTTTCGCGGCTCCAGCCCCTGGACGATCGCAGCCTTCCGGGCAGTCGGCACTTCGCTGAAGCGGGACCTCCGGGATGTCGCACCCCTGCCCCTGAACCCCATTGCCGAAGCCGACATTTCCACCGCCAGGCGCATCCCGATCGAACTCACTGCAACGGCCGAGCACGAGCCGGCCCCCTCGATCTGCGGCTCGCTCGGCTATACTTTCTGGGCGATCAACAAGGTACCGTGGCCCGGTGACACGCCCGATCCGGTCGCCCCGATCGATGAACTCAAATTCGGGAAAAGCTATGTCCTGGAGATCGCCAACCGCACGCCGCATGCCCATCCGATCCATCTGCATGGGCTGAGCTTCCGCGTTCTCGCCTCGAACAAGCGGAGCCTGTTGCCGCCGCCGACCGACACGATCCTGCTCTTGCCGGACGAGCAGGCGCAGCTCGCACTGGTCGCGGACAATCCCGGGGACTGGGTGTTCCATTGCCATATCATCGAACATCAAAAGACCGGGATGTCGGCTTATTTCCGGGTCGCCTGACAATTTCCATTGTGACAGGTGCCGTGAAACGGTACACGGGGAAACTCAAAGCCGCATTTTTGCCACAGTGATTAAAGCCCGATGATTCAAACGACAGCAGATCTTGAGGCCGCCTGCCAAGAGCTGGCCCGTTCAAGCTATATTACGATCGATACGGAGTTCCTGCGCGAAACCACGTTCTGGCCGGTGCTGTGCCTCATCCAGATGGCAAGCCCGGATATGGCAGTGATCGTCGATCCGATGGCACCCGGAATCGACCTCGCCCCGTTCTTCGCGCTCATGAGCAACCCGGATGTCGTGAAGGTGTTCCACGCCGCCAGGCAGGACATCGAGATCATCCATCATCTCGGAAACCTCATTCCTCATCCGATCTTCGATACGCAGGTGGCCGCGATGGTTTGCGGCTTCGGTGACAGCGTTTCCTATGATCAACTTGTCAACCGCATCAAGAACGAGCAGATCGACAAGTCGTCTCGTTTCACCGATTGGAGCCGCAGACCGCTCACCGACAAGCAGCTCGACTATGCGCTGGCGGACGTGACGCATCTGAGGGATATCTACCAGTACCTCACCAAGGAACTGGATCGCGAGGGACGCTCCTCCTGGCTTGCGGAGGAAATGGCGATCCTCGAAAGCCGGGAAACCTACGACCTCCACCCCGACAATGCCTGGCAGCGGCTGAAGATGCGGGTGAAGAAGCCCATCGAGCTCGCCGTCCTGCAGAAGGTGGCGGCGTGGCGCGAACGCGAGGCGCGGGCTCGCAACGTACCGCGCGGGCGAATTATCAAGGATGATGCGATCTATGAGATCGCGCAGCAGCAGCCTAAGGATGCCGAGGCGCTCGGACGCCTCAGGACCATTCCCAAGGGCTGGGAGCGCTCGAGCGCGGGGACGGCCCTCATCGAGGCCGTCGGCGAAGCCTTAGCAATCCCGAGGGGCGAGCTGCCTCGTCTGCCGCGCCAGAACCACGCACCCGAAGGCGCTGCGGCAGCGAGCGAGCTGCTCAAGGTGCTGCTGAAACTCATCTCCGAAAAGGAGGGAGTCGCGGCCAAGATCATCGCCAACAGCGACGATCTCGACAGGATCGCAGCAGAGGGCGAAGGCGCCGACGTCGCCGCCCTCAAAGGCTGGCGGCGTGAGCTCTTCGGCATGACGGCGCTGAAACTCATCAATGGCGAGGTGGCATTGCGCTTTGTCGACAAAAAGGTCGAGGCGGTGGAAATCGGCGGTTGAAAACCGCCGCTCGACGACAATTTTCCGCCCGAATCTGAGCTTAGCCGAGTCGTTTCGACGGCTGCTCGCCGCAAAACGGCGCCGATCAGCCGTTTCTACATGCCGAGCGGGACCGCCGGCCCCGCATGCTCCAACTGCATGTGTCCTTTGAGGACAAAACATGTAGCAATTCCACTTTCTCCAGCGACCTTTGCGTGCCTGATAACACGTGCGGCGCTGTATATTCTCGTTTTCGAGGCTGTCACATGCGCTGGAGATTTTCCACGCTCGAGATCATCCTGTTGCTGCTCGTCGTCGCCGGCAGCGGCATGGCCTATGCGTGGGTCGTCTACGGCGGCGGCGGTCTGATCGGCGCAACCTATGCGCTTTTCATGTGCATGCCGATTCTCGCCTTTGAACGGCACATCATCTTCCGGCGCCTTTACCGGAGGATCCACGGATCGCCGACGCCGGCGTTTCTTCTCTCGTCCCTCGCCGTCTACTTCATATTCGTCAACGTCGGATATGCAGCCGCCGGGCTGCTTTTGCACGTCGCCGGCGTCATGCGTGAAAGCAGGACGGACGCGATGCTGCCATCGCTCAATGTGCTGGTGTACGCACTTGCGACCTCCGGTCCGATCATATTCGTGCTCAGGGTGCGCGAATTGCTCGGCCGCGATATTTTCCTGAGCCTCCTGACTGGGCGATACCGCAAGCCGGTGCAGGAGGAACGCGTGTTTCTTTTCATCGATCTCGCCGGATCGACATCGCTTGCCGAGCGCTTCGGTGACCTGCGCATGCAGGAATATTTGGGAAAGCTGTTTGCAGCCATGGCTGATCCCGTGCTGCGCTATGGCGGATCCATCGACGACTATGTCGGCGACGCTGCCGTGATCACCTGGCCTTACGATCGCGCTGTCGCGGATGCAGCCTGCATCCGCTGCGTGTTCGACATTCTGGAGCAGATCGAAGCGGACGCCCGTCGCTGGCGAAAAGACTACGGCGAGGTGCCGCGCCTGCGTGCCGCTCTGCATGGCGGCACGATCGTTGCCGCGGAGATCGGCGTCGACAAACACAAGATCACCTATTTCGGCGACACCGTGAACACGACGGCACGCCTGGAGGGCCTGTGCCGAACGCTCGACCGTCAGGTCTTGATCTCAGCCGATCTGCTGCGGCGCTTGCGCCCGCCCGTCTTCGTGCGCGCCGAGGATCTCGGCGAGCATGAGGTCAAAGGTCGTGGCCAGAAGCTCGCGGTTCTGTCGCTCACGGCCGGTCCGCTCAGCGGCGAGGGCGCCATGGATCCAGACGGGAAGCCCGTTAGCAGTCCGTCCGTCGGGGCATTCACCTCGCTGTAAGACAAACTTCAAACAGCTGTCATCGAAGCCGCCTATCGGGTTCACCTGCACTCCAACCCGAGGTGAACTTATGACGAAACCCATCCTTGCCGCCATGGCGTTAACCCTTCTGGCGTCGAGCGCCGCGCTTGCCGAGGAAAAGGCCTTTCCTGCAGCGCTCGAGGCGCACGCGATCCTTCCCGCAAACACCATTATCGCTGCGCCGGCGGATGCCGCGGAGTACCTCAAGACCTCGGGCAAGTTCTCGACCGCCGACCGCAAGCGCGCCGCCGAACTGGGCAGCGTCGCGGGCAAGGATGGCGTTCGCCCGACCGGTCTGTCGCTTCCCTTCAACGGCCAGCCGATGCAGGGCTTCTCCGGCATCAAGGCGATGGAGGACGGCACTTTCTGGAGCCTTTCGGACAACGGCTTCGGCAACAAGCTCAACTCGACCGACGCAATGCTGATGCTCCACCACCTCAAGATCGACTGGGACGCCGGCAAGGTCGAGGCGTTGAAGACCCTGTTCCTGTCCGACCCAGAGCGCAAGGCGCCCTTCCCCATCGTCATGGAAGGCTCGGCCACCCGCTACCTCACGGGCGGCGACTTCGACGTCGAATCGATCCAGCCGGTGGCCGACGGCTTCTGGGTCGGTGAGGAATTCGGACCCTACATCCTGAAGTTCGACCTTGACGGCAAGCTCACCGATGTCATCGCGACCGTTGTCGACGGCAAGCCCGTGCTCTCGCCGGACAATCCGGCACTGACGCTGCAGGGAGATCCCTCCAAGAAGGCACCGGACTTCAACCTGAAGCGCTCCGGCGGTTACGAAGGGCTGGCACTTTCGAAGGACGGCGCGAAGCTCTACGGACTGCTCGAAGGCCCGATCTGGGCGGACAGCGAGTCGGTGGAAGAGGCGGAGGGCCGGCCGGCGCTGCGGATCGTCGAGCTTGACGCCGGCAGCAAGGCCTGGACCGGGCGCAGCTGGCTGTATCCACTCGCCGAAGGCGGCGAAGCGATCGGCGACTTCAACATGCTCGACGAGAAGACCGCGCTGGTGATCGAGCGCGACAACGGCGCCGGCACCGTCGACAAGGCCTGCGCGGATCCCAAGAACCCGCAGCCGGATTGCTTCGCCGTCGGATCGAAGCTGAAGCGTGTCTACAAGATCGCCATGAGCGACGAAAACGTCGGCAAGGCCGTGCACAAGATCGGCTATGTCGACCTGCTGAAAATCGCCGATCCGAACAACCGCAAGCGCCAGGGCGGCGGCGAGGGCTATTACGACATGCCCTTCGTCACCATCGAGAATGTCGATCGCGTGGACGAAACGCATATCATTGTCGGCAACGACAACAACCTGCCATTCTCCGCCGGGCGTTCGCTCGACAGGGCGGACGACAATGAATTCGTGCTGCTCGAAGTCGGCGAATTCCTGAAGGCCGAATAAGTGGCGCAGTGCCGCGCATCGTCAGATGCGCGGCACCCTGCTGTGGCAGGAACGAGCCGGAAAGGGTTCAGCGCTCGAAGGAGAAGGCGAGCTTCTTGCCGGTAAGCTTGCCGAGTTGCTGGAGCCGGCCGTCGAGGCGTTCGCCCTCGAAGTCGGCATAGGCTGCCGGGACGACGAATTCGAGATCGATGTCGGGCTTCGAAGATCGCCGGAGCGTGAGGTGGCGCGCCACACCCGGCATGGAGGCCGAAAAGAGATAGGCGACGCGCAACAATCCGCCCAGGAGCTTCGCCAGCTCGAGCAGGCGCGGCGTCGTGATGCCTGCGAGCGGGCTCGTGGCGCCGTCGTCGTTAAGCCCCTCGAAGCGGTAGTAATTCGCGAGCGCGATATAGGCCCGTCCCGCATGCGTGATGCCGGTGAACGCCGAGTGCGCAATGATGTTCAGCGCCTGCAGACCGCGATAGTCCGGATGCGCCCGCCAGCTGATATCCGCCAGCAGACAGGCGGCCTGGCGGTAGCGCCTCTCCTCTTCCGTTTCTTCGATGCCGAAGAACGACACGAGGCGGCCGGTCCATTCGGCGAGCTCTCGCGCATGCTCGGGCGAACGGGCCCGAAGGATGGCGAGTTCGTTGGCAGCCGTCAGCAGCGGGTCCTGCTGGCGTTCCTCACTGGAAAGCAGCGAAAAGAGATACCCTTCGCGGACGCCGAGCGCGGAAAACGAGATGCGCTCGGGCTTCATGATGGAGATTGCCTCGTGCATCGTCACCGCACCGAAGGGCAACAGGCTCCGGCGGCTCTTGGAAATCGTCGCATAGGCGGAGGGCTTGATATTCTTCGGCTCCATCACTTCGGCAAGGATCGCCAACGCCTCGTCATAGGAGATCTCGTAACCCTGCATCATGTGCAGCGGGTAGTTGTGCATCTCCATGTGCAGCTTGGCGATGGCTCGCCAGGTTCCGCCCACGGCGTAGAACGTGCGTCCGGTCCCCTTCTTCAGGACCTCGGCGTCTTTCATGACTTTGCGTACCCAGGTCCGCGCCTTGCTGAGCGAGCCGCTCGAATGTTCGAAGAGGCGGATGCCGCCCAGAGGCAGCGTTATGCCCTTGCCGATCCGCTTGCCGTCTACATCGACAAGCTCAAGCGAGCCGCCGCCGAGATCGCCGACGACGCCATCCGGCTCATAGTAGCTGCTGACGATGCCCATCGCCGAGTAATGGGCCTCCTCCTCCCCGCTCAGGATCTTCACCCTTTGCCCGAGGATGGCTTCCGCCCTTTCGATGAAGGCCGCTCCGTTGGTGGCCTCCCGCGCCGCAGCGGTCGCGATCACATACATCTCGGTCGCGCGCGCCTGGTCGGAGAGTGCACGAAAGCGGTGCAGCGCCCTCAGCGCCCTGGCCACGCTTTCCTCCTCCATGCGGCCGGTGGCATCGATGCCCTTGCCGAGGCCGCACATCACCTTCTCGTTGAAAAGCATTGCCGGCGAACGGCTCAGCCCTTCATAGACGACGAGACGAATGGAGTTGGAGCCGATATCCACAACGGAGACCGGGCGGATACCGGGCAGACGTCCCTGCGCTTCAGATTCGACCATGCAATTCCAGTTTACTTGTGCCAGCCGCTCTTCCAGCCGGCGATCAGCTTCGGTGCACTGGATTTCAGAGCCTCACCCCGGCCCGAAAGGCTCGGATTGGTCATGAAATAATGCTGAGCGTTGAACGGCTCGGCGTCCTTGCCGACTTCCATGCGGCGCGAGGTGCCGTCCGGAAGAATCTCGTAGCTCTGCTGGTTGTCGATGAGATTGCCCAGCATGATCTGCGAAAGAACCTGTTCGTGC
The DNA here is from genome assembly GCF_036245905.1 of Sinorhizobium sp. KGO-5. NCBI lineage: Bacteria > Pseudomonadati > Pseudomonadota > Alphaproteobacteria > Hyphomicrobiales > Rhizobiaceae > Sinorhizobium > Sinorhizobium sp. KGO-5. The sequence goes on along the minus strand of NZ_BDIZ01000001.1, from coordinate 1,650,444 downwards.
ACAGTGCGGTTGATGAGAGGAACGAGCGTCTCCACCCGCCTATCCAGATTGCGCGGCATCATATCCGCCGAGCCGATATAGACAAGCGCATTCTCCGATGGAAGTCCATGTCCGTTGCCGAAGCAGAAAATTCTTGAATGCTCCAGGAAGCGACCGACGATGGACTTGACGCGGATGTTGTCGGAGAGCCCGGGCACCTGCGGCCTGAGGCAGCAGATGCCGCGCACGACGAGATCGATCTCGACGCCTGCGCAGCTTGCCTTGTAGAGCGCATCGATGATTTCCGGGTCCACCAGGGAGTTCATCTTCATCCAGATCGACGCCGGCCGCCCGGCTTGCGCGTGGACGATCTCCTCCTCGATGTGCTTGAGGATGCGCGGACGCAGCGTATGCGGTGACACTGCGAGTTTCATTCCCCCTTCCGGCTCGCCGTAGCCGGTGATGAAGTTGAAGATGTTCGCCATGTCGTGGGCGATCACCGGGTTGCAGGTGAAGAACGACAGGTCGGTGTAGATTTTTGCCGTGACCGGGTGGTAGTTTCCGGTGCCGAGATGGCAATAGGTCCTGAGCTTGCCCTCCTCACGGCGCACGACCATCGACATCTTGGCGTGGGTCTTCAACTCGATGAAGCCGAAAACCACCTGGACGCCGGCGCGCTCGAGGTCGCGCGCCCAGCGGATATTCGCCTCCTCGTCGAACCGCGCCTTGAGCTCGACAAGCGCCGTCACCGACTTGCCGGCCTCGGCGGCATCGATCAGCGCGCGCACGATCGGGCTGTCGTTCGAGGTTCGGTAAAGCGTCTGCTTGATCGCGAGCACGTCCGGATCGCGCGCAGCCTGCAGCAGGAACTGCACGACGACATCGAAGGATTCGTAGGGGTGGTGGACCACCATGTCCTTTTCACGGATGGCGGCAAGACAGTCGCCCGCATGTTCGCGCACACGCTCCGGGAAGCGCGGATTGTAGGGCTCGAATCGCAGGTCCTCGCGCGGCGCCTTGGTGATCTCCGAAAGCGTGTTCAGCGCCAGCAGGCCCGGCAGGACCGCGACGCGATTTTCCGGGACGCCGAGCTCCTGCACGACGAACTGGCGCAGCGAAGCCGGCATCTCCGAATCGGTCTCGATGCGGATCACCGAGCCGCGACGGCGGCGCTTGAGGGCGGTCTCGAAAAGACGCACGAGGTCTTCGGCTTCCTCCTCGACTTCGATATCGCTGTCTCGAATGATGCGGAACGTGCCCGACCCCTTCACCTCGTAGCCCGGAAAAAGCCGGTCGATGAACTGGCTGACGACATCTTCGAGGGTGATGTAGCGGATGACGTTCTTGACATCCGGCAGGCGAATGAAGCGATCGAGCGCCACCGGCAGGCGCAGCAGCGCCGTCATCGGGTCGCGCCCGGTCTTGCTGACGAGCTGCAGGCCGATGGAGAAGCCGAGATTCGGAATGAACGGGAACGGGTGCGCCGGATCGATCGAGAGCGGCGTCAACACGGGGAAGATCGCCTGGTCGAATTCGTTCGCGAGCCAGCTGCGATCCTGCGCGGAAAGCGAAGCCGGACGGACGATGAGGATATCTTCCTTGGCGAGATATTGCTGCAGGACGGCAAGCGATGCCTGCTGCTCCATCTGCAGATTGTCGACTTCCGTCAGAATGCTCTCGAGCGTTTCCGCCGGCGTCAGGCCGTCCGGGCTACGCAGCGAAAGCCCCGAACGGACCTGGCCCTCCAGACCCGCGACACGAACCATGAAGAATTCATCGAGATTGGCGGCGGAGATCGACAGAAAACGGACGCGCTCCAGAAGGGGGTGCGCCGTGTTCAGCGTCTCCTCGAGGACCCGGCGGTTGAACTGAAGCCAGGAGAACTCGCGGTTGACGAAGCGCTCGGGGCTCTTGAGAAGGTCCAGCGCCTCGGCCGGCGCCTCACGCTTCTGCTCAGCAGATGCCTCGTGTTCCGTGATTGCAGACGTTGCGCTGTCCATGCCTGTAAAGCCCCATTACTCCGAACGACGAGCTACCCCAGTTTGACGACGGAACTGTGACAGTCAATCGGAGAGGCTTGTATTTGCAAGCTCTTCCAGAACTTCCGCGGCGAGCGCACGGGTCGGCCGCGTTCCACGCGCAAGCGCCAGGTGATCTATCCGCTCGACGATGGTCTGCGCCGCCTCCAGCGAGCGTTCCATGCGCGCGACGACGTAGCCGACCAGGCGCTCGTCCACGAGGAGCTGGCGGTCGGCGAAAAGCTTGGTGAGCACCTGCGCGAGCAATTCGTCGTCGGGCTCGCCGATTTCGACCACGGTGGCAGCCTTGAGGCGCGACTTGAGGTCAGGAAGTCGCACCGGCCATGACATCGGCCATAGCCGAGACGTCATCAAAAGCGCCGTACCGTTCTGTCGCACGCTGTTGATGACATGGAAGAGTGCCGTATCGTCGAAGCCCTGGCGGTCGGCATCCTCGAAGAGGACCGGCTTTTCCGCGGCGATATCGGCAGCGTTCGAGCCGGCAAAGGGATGTATCGGCTCCGCCCTCGCCTTTTCGCGCCAGATGCCCGCAAGATGCGATTTGCCGGAACCGACCGGCCCGCAAATGATGACCACCGGCGACGGCCAGACGGGCCAGTGATCGACGATGGAAATGGCCGCGCTCAACCGGTCCGAGACGAGCAGGTCGTCGCGACCGGTTGCGGGCGCATGGCCGAAGACCAAAGGCAATTGTTCGGACAGATGTCTCTTCATGCATTACCCGTGAGCATTCACCTTTTGCAGCTACGCACGTCCGCACGGAAAACCGCTATGCACTGGAAGTGCTCTAGCCGTTGCTCTCCGGCTCCTTGTGAACGGCTGTTCTATGCCCGTGATAGAGATCGCTATCAAGGTACCGCTGGATGCCGAAGCGGACAAGCACACCGATCGCGGCCGCTGCGGGCACCGCCACGAGCAGGCCGACGAAACCGAAGAGCGCGCCGAACGCAAGCAGGGCGAACATCAGCCAGACCGGGTGCAGCCCGACGCTTTTGCCGACCAGTTTCGGCTGCAGAATATTGCCTTCGAGAAACTGGCCGCTGAAGAAAACGGCGAGAACCACAAGGATCCAGACATAGTCCGGCCAGAACTGAACGAGCGCGACGCCGAGCGCAAGCACGAGACCGACCAGCGATCCCACATAGGGGATGAAACTGATCATGCCGGCGAAGAGGCCGATCAGGAGGCCGAAATTGAGGCCGACCATGCTCAGCCCGATCCCGTAGTAAAGGCCGAGGATCACGCAGAGAGAGCCCTGGCCGCGTACGAACCCGGCAATGGTCGTATTCATGTCGCGAGCGATCTGCCGCACGACCTCGACGTAATCGCGCGGTATCCAGCTGTCGACCCTGTCGACCATCCGGTCCCAGTCGAGCAGCAGATAGAAGGCGACGACAGGGGTGATGACGAATAGGGACAGGATATTGAGAAGTGCGAGGCCGGAATTCCAGATCTGCTGGAACAGCGTGCCGAGGAAGCTTGCGCCTTGCTCTAAGAGCTTGGCCGAGTTCTGCTTGATGGTCGTCATCTGGCCGGCGAGCCAGTCCGGTAACAGCGTCGACTGGCTGTCGGTCAGGAACTCCTGGAGCCTGGTGATGTAACCCGGCATTTTCTGAATGAATTCGGCAGCCTGCGTGACGACCAGCGGAACGATGATCATCAGCGACAGCGCCAGCACGACGACGAAGGCGACCAGGATGGCGATCGTCGCCATCAGCCGGCTCAGACCGAGCCGCTCCAGGCGATCGGCTACAGGATCGAGAAAATAGGCGAGCGCCATGCCGGCGAGAAAGGGCAGAAGGATGGAACTGAACACCAGCAGGAAGGCAATGAAGCCGACAAGCACCAGCAGCCAGAAAAAGATCTGGCGCTGAAGTCCCATACTGCTGACCCGATCGCCCATGACGGCCCCCGTTGCGCGCGGCACACCGCACCTTCCGCGTCGTTCGTTCGCACGAGATAGGGCTTGGGGCGCGCCAAGGTCAAGTCCGGCGGCGGTCACGGAACAAACGGCCTGTGACCGGCAGAAGGCGCTGACCACAGGCAGATTCACGAAAAAAGCAGGATCGGGCGCGCCTCCGCGCTTGCACTCCTCGCTTCTCCGTGCCAATCGCATCCGCAATCAGCGACGAGCCTTGGAGAGCGAGCATGAGCCAGTCGGGAAAGAACGGCCTCACCTACAGCGACGCAGGTGTCGATATCGATGCCGGCAACCTGCTGGTCGAGAAGATCAAGCCGCATGTCCGCTCGACCCGGCGCCCCGGCGCCGATGGCGAGATCGGCGGGTTCGGCGGCCTTTTCGACCTGAAGGCCGCCGGTTTCAGCGATCCGGTCCTCGTCGCCGCCAATGACGGCGTCGGCACGAAGCTCAAGATCGCGATCGACGCCGACAAGCACGACACGGTCGGCATCGACCTCGTCGCCATGTGCGTGAACGATCTCGTGGTGCAGGGCGCCGAACCGCTGTTCTTCCTCGACTACTTCGCGACCGGCAAGCTCGATCCCGACCAGGGCGCCGCGATCGTCGCGGGAATTGCCGCCGGCTGCCGCGAGGCCGGATGCGCGTTGATCGGCGGCGAGACGGCCGAGATGCCGGGCATGTATTCCGGCGGCGACTACGATCTTGCCGGCTTTGCCGTCGGCGCGGCCGAGCGCGGGCAGCTTCTGCCTGCCGGCGACATCGCCGAAGGCGACGTCATCCTCGGGCTTGCCTCGTCGGGCGTGCACTCGAACGGCTATTCGCTGGTGCGCAAGATCGTTTCGCTCTCGGGCCTTGCCTGGGATGCTCCGGCACCTTTCGGCGAAGGCACCCTCGCCGACCTCCTGATGACTCCGACGCGCATCTATGTGAAACCGCTCTTGAAGGCGATCCGCGGGACGGGTGCGATCAAGGCGCTGGCCCACATCACCGGCGGCGGCTTCCCCGAGAATATTCCGCGGGTGCTGCCGAAACACCTTGCCGCCGAGATCGACCTCGGCGCCATCAAGCTGCCAGCCGTCTTCTCGTGGCTCGCAAAGACCGGCGGCGTTGCCGCCAACGAGATGCTGCGCACCTTCAATTGCGGCGTCGGCATGATCGCCGTGGTTCCGGCGAGCGAAGCGGAAAAAGTTGCGGCCGTGCTTGCCGGCGAAGGCGAAACGGTCTTCACGCTCGGCCGCATGGTCGCACGCGCCGAGGGCACACCCGGCACGATCTACAAGGGCAATCTCGCCATATGAGCTTGATGACCGGCAAGAAGAAGGTCGTCGTGTTCATTTCCGGCGGCGGCTCCAACATGATCGCGCTGGCGAAGGCTGCCGCCGCGCCGGATTTTCCGGCCGAGATCATTGCGGTGATCGCCGACAAGGCGGATGCAGGTGGCCTCGACAAGGCGGCCGGGCTCGGCATTCCGACCTTCGCCTTCGTTCGCAAGGATTTTGCGAGCAAGGAAGCGCACGAGGGAGCAATCCTGGCCGAGCTCGACCGCCTCCAGCCGGACGTGATCTGTCTCGCGGGCTATATGCGCCTTCTTTCTGCGGCCTTCATCCAGCGCTACGAGGGCCGGATCCTCAACATCCATCCGTCACTGCTTCCGCTCTTCCCAGGGCTCCACACGCACCGCAGGGCGATCGACGCCGGGATGAGGATCGCAGGCTGCACCGTGCACTTCGTGACGGAGGGTATTGATGACGGGCCGATCGTCGCCCAGGCGGCCGTACCGGTCGTTTCCGGCGACACGGCGGATACCCTCGCCGCCCGCGTCCTTACCGTCGAGCACAAGACCTATCCGATGGCGCTTCGGCTCGTGGCTGAAGGCAAGGTGCGGATGGAAGCCGGCCGGGTGGTCAGCCATGCCGTGGGCGAGGCAACGGGTACGCTCATTTCCCCCGTCACCTGACGTAAGCGGGTCATCTTCCCATCGCCAGCCGCCGGTCGAGCGCATCAAGGACGCGTCGTGTCAGAGCGGCATAATCGCCATCGAAATGATGGCCACCCTGGATGGGAACCACCTCGATACCGGAGGATTTCAGATCCGGGCAAGCGTCGTCCTCCTCGTCGGTGCCGTAGATGCACTGAACGAGTGGCGGCTCGATCGCCTTGATGTCGTCGACCGGGTCGCCGGCATTCCCCTCCCCATCGGCGCCGAGCCAGCCGAGGACGGAGATCTTGTAGTCGGCGCGATGCGACAGTGCCATGAGCGTGACCTGCCGTATGCGTGCGCGGGTCGCGGGCGCAAGCAGGTTGTATGTGCGCGGCAGGATGTCGGCGCCGAAGGAATAGCCGATCAGCACTACGTTGCGGACGTTCCACCGCTTGCCGTAATAGGTGATGACACGGGCGAGATCGTCCGCCGTCGCCTGCGGCTGGCGCTCCGACCAGAAATAGCGCAGCGAATCCACCCCGACGACGGGCACGCCCTGCTGCTGCAGGGCATTGCCGACCTCCTTGTCGATGTCGCGCCAACCGCCGTCGCCGGAATAGATCACCGCCATGGTATCGCGCGTTGGCTTCGCATCGAGAACGGTCAGGGGGAGCCCGAACGGGTTGTCCCCGTCGTCCTCCTGCTGGATGTACCCGGCGAGCGTGCCGGAGAGTGCGGCATAGACGTCTTCGTCGCTCGCCTGGACTTCGACGTCCGGATGCTTGGCTGCTAGAGCGGCAACGTGCTCGCGCCCGGCGGGCGACGCAGACGGCGAAGAGATTACGGTTACCGGGTCGGGTAAGGCGCCATCGGTCAGGCCGTAGACCATGCGGTCGCCTTTTCGAGTTTTTTCGGCAGGAGTGCAGAGCTGCTTCGTCAGGGCGATACCCTCTTCGGGATCGACCGCGAGCGTCCGGCCGATGGTCGCTGCGGGCGACTGTGCGGCGATTGCCAGCGCCATGGCCCCGCCGGCGCCGACGCCAGCGACGATCGGCGGCCGATAGGCGCCGCTGTCGGCCGCGCGCTGTACCTGCTGACTCAAGGATTCGATGTCCGAAACCGTGTAGACGCAGTCCCCCTCATCCCTGGCAAGGGCTGCCAGATACGCCTTGAGGTCGATGCCGATGACGAGCGCTTTCTCGCTCGAAAGCTTTCGGGCCGCGGCATCCTCCCTCTCTGTCCAGCCGCCGGCGTCCGAAAGCAGCACCACGGCGCCGGAAGGCGCCTCTTTCGGGAACAGGATGTGCGGTGCGGGGATCATGCCGGTGTCGAACTTTGCCGAGTCTTCGGCAAAAGACGGAAGGATGCAGTGCCGGCAATCAGGGCCGCCAGGGCTGCACGCTTCAATATCCTCTTAATGGGGGTCATTTCCCGAGCACTCCCTTCAGACCGCCACCGATCAGGAATGTCGCATCATCAGCGCCAGGATCGGGTTGAAGCCGCCGCTCGCCACCAGGTAGCGCGGTTGCCACTGCGGGTGAAACTTGGACTTGAAGGCACGCAATCCCTTGAAGTTGTAGAAGCGCTCGCCGTGCTCGTAAAATGCCCGGCCGGCGCGGTCCCATACGGGCGCCAGCCGCCGCTCCGACATTCCCGACAGCGGTGCCATTCCGAGATTGAAACGCCGATAGCCTTCGTTTTTCAGATATTCCATCAGTTGCGCGAACAGGAAATCCATCGCCCCTTTCGGCGCCTCGGGCGAGAAACGCATGAGGTCGACCGAGCCCTCCTCCTTCGTGCCGGTGATCAGAATATTGGAGAAGGCCACGATGCGACCCTGCCATTTGAGGATCGCAACAGGCTGCGCCGTCAGATATCGCGGATCGAAGGCGCCGAGGGAAAAGCCCTTTTCCCGCGCATTGTGGTGGGCGAGCCAGGCATCGGAAACGGCCTCGAGCTCCGGAAGGAGAGCCGACACCTCCGCAGGCGCGACGACCGAGAACTCCAGCCCGTCGCGAAGGCCACGGCTCACCTGCTGGCGCAGGTTTGCCCACTTGCCGCCCTTCATCTCGAAGCGCGTGAGATCGACCTCGGCAAGTTCGCCGAGGCGGAAGGCTCGCAAGCCCGCATCCGCGTAATGGGCAAGCCCGCGCGCCGAGACCTGGTAAAAGACGGCCCGGCAACCATTGGAGCGCGCCGCCTCGATGAACTGCCAGATCAGGTCCGGCCAGGCATCCACGGGCCCGACCGGATCGAACAACGCAATCCAGGAACGCGCCCAGCGGCCATACATGATGAAGGCCCGGCCGTCGGCGGAGAACATGATGCTCTTGTCACCCATGCGCACGAGGTTGGCATCGGACATGTCCTGCGCGTCGACGATGGCGATAGCCCGTTCCATCTCCTGCCGGCAGGCGGGCGCAACCGCCGCAGCGGCCGGGCGCATCAGGCTCCAGGTCGCTACAGCACTTGCGCCGATCGTCACTCCCAGAAGGGCGCGGAGCCCGCGCGGCGCCTCGGCGGAGAATTCGAACTGCCACCAGAGCTCATGGCTATATGCGACGTCGCGATAGACGAAGAGCAGGACGACGAATGCGCCGAAACAGATGACGCCGAGCGCGGTAAGCCACGGCAGCGTCAGCGCCTGTCCGAAAAGCGAGGCAGGACGGTTGAAGAGCCGACGACTCGCGAGCAGCCCGACAAGGAGGAAGGCGAGCATGCCGGCTTCCCCGAGCGCCACCGCCTTCACCAGGGAAAGCAGGATTGCGGCCAGCGCGATCGCGATCGATGCCCACCAGGCGCCGTCGAGACGCAGCGCCAGCCCCCGAGCGACGATGAACAGCGCCAGCCCCAACAGGCTCGCCAGGAAATGCGCCCCTTCAATGATCGGAAGGGGCACGTAATTCGCAAGAAAGTCCAGGTTCTCGTCCGGCGTCGGCGTCACGCCCGAGAGCACCAGCATCAAGGCGAGGACGAGCGCCAGCGTGGCAAGCAATAGCGGCGTCATCCGGCCGCCGGCGCGGCGAAGGCTGGAGGCTGCCGGGTGGCCCGCCAACTGGCGGAGTTCGATGCCGATCATCACGACGATGGCGATGAGCAAGGGCAACAGGTGGTAGATGACGCGGTAGAGGACGAGTGCACCGAGCACCGCGTCGACGCCGGCTGCGCGGCCCAGGCTCGCAACGATCACCGCTTCAAAAACGCCGAGCCCCGCCGGCACGTGACTGAGCACCCCGAGGCCGACCGCCACGGCGTAGATCGCCAGGAAGGCGGGCCAGCCCACCGTTCCGGCGGGCAAAAGGACATAGAGGACGCTCGCCGACGCAGCGAGATCGAGCGCCGTCACGAGGAACTGGCGCGACGACGTCCGTGAGTCCGGCAGACGAAGGACGAGGCGGCCGATGCGGACCTCGCGACCGCTGCGGGCGGCGACCAGCACCGCCAGCAAGCCGGCAAGGACGAAGGCGGCGATTGCCCGCAGCCATGCCGCATCGATCCCGGTCAACGGCGCCACGTATTCGCCAACGGCAAGCAGGCTCAGGCATGTGACCGTCGCGAGCCCCAATCCGAAGGCGAGCGTGACGAAGGCGATGATACGGGCGATCTCCTCCGGTTCCAGTCCAAGGCGCGAATAGGACCGATAGCGGATTGCGCCGCCGCTCAGCGGACCGAAGCCCGCCGTGTTGCCGACCGCATAGGCGCAGGCGGCGGTGAGCGCGACGGCGGGATAGGGGAGCTTGCGTTCGATGTAGTCGAGCGCGCTGACGTCATAGAAGGTGAGTGCGAGGAAGCTCAGGCCCGTGAACAGGATCGCCGTTGCCACCGATCGCCGGCTTGTTTCCGACAGCGCCGACACGACATCGTCATATTGCACCTCGGCCGTCAGGTGAAAGATCGCGGCCCCGAAGAACGCGATCACGAGGAGTGTGCCTAGCGCGGAGAGATAGCGCTGGTTGCGCTTCAGAAAGAGCATCCATGCGCCCCGCGGCCGCTGGTCTTTCTCTTCAAACTCTTCAGAGGAGGACGCCATTGGATCGCCCGTGTCGTTGAAGGAGACGACAAGGACTTACCGCAGCGCAGCGCGATCAAACAGTGAAATATCGGTAATGTAGAATATTGCAGAGTATCAGGCGATTACTTGGCCAGAGAGGCACGGTTGAGCATAGCCCACTGCAGAAGCATGATGGTTTTCGCGTCGCAGATCTCGCCGGTGCCAATCCCCGCGACGGCTTCGTCGAAGGAAATTTCCAACACCTCGATGTCCTCGCCTTCATGCGCAAGCCCGCCGCCCGCCGCGACCTTCTTCGATATATCGATGAGACCGAGGAAGAAGCTCGTGCGCTCCGTAATGGAGCCGGGGCTCATATAGGCATCGAAGAGATGCATAGCCGTCTCGATGCGGTAGCCGGTTTCCTCCATCGCCTCGCGGCAAATGGCGACTTCCGGGGTTTCGCCGTCGAGGAGGCCCGCCGGCGCTTCGAGGAGATATCCCTTTTCCCCCTGCAGGAAAACCGGCAGGCGCAGCTGGCGGACGAGAACCACCACCTGCCGCTCCGGATCGAAGAGGAGGATCGTTGCGGCGCGACCGTGGTCGTGGACTTCACGCACGAGGCGCGCGGTGCTGCCGTCGGACATTTCCTGCTCGATCGTGATCTGCTCGAGATTGATGAAACCATCCCAGACCGTCTTGCGATCGATGATCCGGAAGCGCGGGTCTGCGTTTTTGATCATAAGAAATCCTTGAAGGCCTGTTGAGATTCGGGCTACCCGCCGCCGCTTGTTCGATCGCCTGTGCTCGTCACAGGGATCCAGCCGGACCAAGTCCTGGGGCTGAAAGAACTCTTCCCGCCCCGCAGATGAGGGGGTCCATAAAATTATCGTGATCTGGAGAGCGGCGGTCAGGTCCGCCGCATCCAGACCCGATTGTCGTGGAATGCAGCGCCGCCATAGGGCGCCACGGCATCGGCACCGGTCAAGACGTTGATCCCCTCCCCGTCCAAGTGGGCGCCATTGGGCCAAAGCCCTTCGGCGATGACGACGCCGCGACGGGCACCCCCTCCGATCTTCGCGTGCAGGCGAATTTCACCACGCCCGTTGCCAAGCCTGACGACGTCGCCCTCGGCGATACCGAGTTCGGCCGCATCCTCCGCATGGATCATGACTTGCGGCCGGCCTTCCTTCTGGATCGAGGACGGGGTTTCGGCAAAGGTGGAATTGAGGAAGGACCGCGCCGGCGACGTCGCCAGCCGGAACGGATGCCGCTCGTCGGCCACCTCGATGAGGTCCACGTGATCTGGGAACTCGGGCAGTTCACCGTGCGGCCCCTGAGCCCCCATCGCCTCCGGTGGCCGGTTCGGCGCGGGCGTACCGGTCCAATCCGCCTTGAAGCGGAACCTGCCGTCCGGATGCGCGAAACCGTTGAGGAAATGCGCCTCCTCGAAAGCCGGCTGGCAATCGAGCCATTTCCGCTCCTTCATCTCGTCGTAGCCGATGCCGTAATTGGCGAGCAATCGATCGATATGCTGACGTTCCGTCAGGCCGAAGCCGGGACAGGCTGTCACGCCGAGACGCTTTGCCAGCTCTTCGATGACGAAAAGATTGGTTCGCACGGTCGGGGGCGGCTCGACGACTTTCGGCCCGAGCAGAACATGCTGGTGGCCGCCACCGCGATAAAGGTCGTCGTGCTCGAGGAACATGGTGGCCGGCAGGACGATGTCCGCGAGTTGCGCGGTGTCCGTCATGAATTGCTCGTGCACGGCGACGAAGACGTCGTCGCGCAGAAAGCCGCGCTTCACCAGCCGCTGCTCCGGCGCGACATTGACCGGATTGGTGTTCTGGATGAGCAATGCCGTCACAGGACCGCGATGGCGAAGCGCCTCGGCGTCTCCGGTCAGCACGCGGCCGATCTGCGACTGGTCGAGCATGCGCACATCCGGATCGTGAAGGGCGCTGCCGACGAGCTCGCGCTTGTCCAGCCGGAAAATGTCGTTGTTCGAATGGAAGGCACCGCCGCCCTCGTGCTTCCAGGAGCCGAGCACCGTGGCAACGGAGGCTGCGGCATGGATCGCGACGGAACCGTTGCGCTGGCGGGTGAAGCCGTAGCCGAGACGGAAATAGGTCCGCGGCGTCGTCCCGACGAGTCTCGCGAAAGCTTCGATCTCCTCCACCGAAAGCCCGGTGATCGCGGAAGCCCATTCCGGTCCGCGCGTCTTCAGATGCGCTTCGAGCCCCGCGGGATCGTCGGCGAATTCAGCCATATAGGCGCGGTCCGCATGACCGTCGCGGAAGGCGACGTGCATGACGGCGCAGGCGAGCGCCGCGTCGGTGCCCGGCTTCAGGACCAGTCCCATATCGGCCTGCTTGATCGTCGGATTGTCGTAGACGTCGATGACGACGATCTTGGCGCCGCGCTCCTTTCGCGCCTTGACCGCGTGGGTCATGACGTTGACCTGCGTCGCAACCGCATTGGTGCCCCAGATCACGACGCAATCGGACTTGGCCATCTCTCTTGGGTCCGGTCCGCGCAGGGTACCGGTCGCCATGGTGTAGCCGGTCCAGGCCATGTTGGTGCAGATGGACCCGAAGAAGCCGGAATAGCGCTTGGCGTGGCGCAGCCGCTCGATGGAGTCGCGCTGCACCTGCCCCATCGTGCCGGCATAGAAATAGGGCCAAACCGCCTCCGAGCCGTGTCTCTGCTCGGCTTTGACGAACTGGTTGGCGATCTCGTCCAGGGCCGTCTCCCAGGAAATCTCCTGCCAACGCCCCTCGCCCTTCGCACCGAGCCGGCGTTGCGGCACCATCAGCCGGCCAGGATGATAGATGCGCTCTGCATAGCGGGCGACCTTGGCGCAGATCACCCCCGCCGTATAGGTGTTTTCCGCCGCGCCGCGTACGCGGCCGATCCGGCCCTCGGCGGTGAGGTCGACCTCCAGAGCGCAAGCCGAGGGACAGTCGTGCGGACAGACCGAATGGCCGATGGTTTTTTCTTGTCTGATAGGGGTCGCAACGTTCATGGCTTTTCTATATGGCATGGCCAGGGACGCTCAAAGCCCCATTCGCCATTCATCGAAACAATTGATCGCGGCCATCGGCAACGCTTATGAACTACCGGCACATCTACCATGCGGGCAACTTCGCCGATGTCCTGAAGCACGCGGTGCTGGCACGGCTCGTCACCTACCTGAAGCAGAAGGACAAGGCCTTCCGCGTGCTGGACACCCATGCGGGGATCGGCGTTTACGACCTTTCGAGCGAGGAAGCGCAGAAGACCGGCGAATGGCGCGAGGGCATCGGAAGGCTGATCGAGGCCGAGCTTCCCGCCCCGGTCGCCGCCATTCTCGAACCGTATCTTTCCGCCGTTCGCGACCTCAATCCCGAGGGCGGCCTCATGCATTATCCGGGATCGCCGAAGCTCGCTCGCATGTTGTTTCGCCCGCAGGACCGGCTGTCGGCCATGGAACTTCATCCGGAGGATCACGAGGCGCTGCACCGGCTCTTCGAAGGTGATTTCCAGAGCCGCATCACCCGGCTCGACGGCTGGCTGGCGCTGGGCGCACATCTGCCGCCGAAGGAAAAGCGCGCGCTCGTTCTCGTCGATCCTCCCTTCGAAGCCGAAGGCGAATATGAGCGGCTGGTGGAGGGGCTGGCCAAGGCATACCGCCGCTTCACCGGCGGCATCTACTGTCTCTGGTATCCGCTGAAGAAGGGCGCGCCGATCAGGGATTTTCACGAGTCGCTCAAGGCTTTGGAAATCCCGAAAATGCTTTGCGCCGAACTGTCGGTGCGCAGCGATCGCGTTACCACGGGACTCGCGGGTTCCGGCCTCGTCATCGTCAACCCGCCCTTCACGCTGAAAGGTGAACTCGACATTCTCCTACCCTATCTGAAGACACAATTCGCCCAGGATCGTTTCGCTTCGGGGCGTTGCTTCTGGCTGCGCGGCGAGGCGCCGCTCGATCGAGGGCCTTGACGGATAAGGTTCTGTGGCTTCAATCTCTTACGACGACTCAGGGAGGTAGCCATGACTTGCAAGCTTGCCGCAATGCTTCTCACCTCGCTTTCCCTCGTTGCCGGCGTGACCAGCAGCGCGGTCGCCGCAGACTTTGCGGAAGTTCCCGTCGCCCGGCACACCTACGACGTCGGCGTTTGCGGCAACCCCTCCGTCCTGGGCTTCATCACCCGGCGCTTCGACTACAAGGCGGCGAACTATCTGCGCGCCAACATCGCCATCGCCGAGATCCGCGAAATGGGTCAGAGCCGCTTCGAACCGCGCGATTACACCCATCTGGTGGAACGCGAATATTGCTACGCGACCGCGGTGACCACGGACGGCGTTCGGCGCCCGATGTGGTATCTGATCGAACGGCCATGGGGCTTTGCCGGCGTCGGGTCCAATATCGAGTTCTGCGTCGGGGGTCTCGACCCATGGTATGTCTACGGCGCCAACTGCGCTTCGCTTCGGTGATCGCAGCACCTAACGCATGTCGCCCAAAAGTGCGCAGCGGTTTTGGGACAACGACATGCATCGGTACGAAAAGCTGAAGCGCATCTCACGAACTCGATCGAATGCGACGCGTTTCAGGCTGCTGCCGACAATCGTCGTCCTTGGCACGCTTGTCGGCTGTAGCGGTGAAGAAGGCAGCCAGACTGCCCCGAACGCCTCGGATGATTTGGCGAAACGTGCGTCAATGGCGCCTGTGCCCGTCGGCACGGGTTTCGACTTCTATGTGCTTTCCCTCTCCTGGTCGCCGACCTGGTGCGACGCCAACGACCCGAAAGGCAAGTCCGACCAGTGCGAAACCGGCCGCGGGCATGGCCTGATCGTACACGGGCTCTGGCCGCAGAACGAAGGCAGCTATCCGGAATATTGCCGGACGCGGCACTCGGATCGCGTGCCCGAATCACTCGGACGGCAATATTTCGATCTCATCCCCTCGATGGGCCTTATCGGCCACCAGTGGCGCAAGCACGGCACCTGTTCCGGCCTCAGCCAGAGGGATTATTTCGCGGTCACGCGGGCCGCGCATGAGGGGCTCGCCATTCCTTCGGAATTGACGGCTGCGGACGGCGCGCAGAACCTCTCCGTCCAGGCGATCGAAGCGGCCTTCGAGAAGAAAAATTCCGGGATGACGAGCGACTCGATCGCTGTTACCTGCGAAGGAAGGTTACTCGAAGAAATCAGGATCTGCTTCGACAAGGAACTGAAATTCAGGGCTTGCCCTCAAGTCGACCGACAGGCCTGCAGACGAGACACCGTCTCGTTGCCTCCAGCACCATGATGGAAAGACATCGCATGAAGATACTCTACTCGCCCGCCTCCCCCTATTCGAACAAGGTCCGCATGGCGGCTCATCATGCCGGAATCGCGGCGGAAAGCGTTCTCACGGAAACCAATGCCAATCCGCCGCAGCTGATCGACAACAATCCGCTCGGAAAGATTCCGACGCTGATCACTGACGACGGCCTGGCAATCTACGACAGCCGCGCGATCATGCATTTCATCGATCGCGAAACCGTGGGCAAGCTCTATCCGAAGAATCACGAGAAGCGTACCCGGATCGAGATCTTCGAGGCACTTTGCGACGGCATTTGCGACAGCCTGCTCGCGATCGTCTACGAGAAACGCTTCCATCCGCCTGAAAAGGTGCACCAGCCCTGGATCGACCGGCAATGGGAAAAGGTGGAGCGGGGCCTCGACTACCTCGAAGCAAACCTGCCCAAGACCGGAGGGAAGCTCAATGCCGGTCATTTCGCACTCGCTGCCACGCTGCGCTACATCGAACTGCGCTTCGCCGGCGAATGGCAGAAGGGCCGGCCCAAGCTCAAGAACTGGCCTGCCAAATTCGAGAAGCACTTCCCGTATTATTCGAAGTTCAAGGCTTGAGCATCGCGAAGCTTGCTCTTGCTTGCATCGCCCCTCATCCGGCCTGCCGGCCACCTTCTCCCGCAACGGGGTGAAGGAGACTCGTGGCGCGCGCCGCAGGATGCGGCTCAAAACAAAAAAAGGCCGGGGTTAGCCCGGCCTTTTTTCGATCGCGTTGGACGGATCAGAACTTGACGCCCATACCGAGTTTGACGCTGTGCTCGTCGTAGCCGGACGAGATCGTCGAACCGCCGGCGCGGAAGTCCTTGGAGCCGTAATCCGTGTAGCGGTATTCGGCACGCGCGGTGATGTTGTCGGTGACGAAGGTTTCGGCGCCGACACCTGCGGTCCAGCCGACAAGAGTCTTGTCGTCGGAGCCTGCCGGAGTCGAAAGCTTGGCATTGCCGAGTGCGACACCGGCCGTGCCGTATACGAGAACCGGGTTCAGGTCGACACCAACGCGACCGCGGACCGAGCCGTTGACACCCTGCTTGACGCGGCGGCCGCTGGAACGGGCATCGTTGCCGGTGTAGTTTACGTCGGCCTCACCGCCATAAACCATCTGGCCGTCCTGAACGTTGTAGCCGCCATAGAGACCGCCACCGAAACCGACCGACTTATTGTTGCCGGTCGCATCGGCCTCGCCATGGTGCCAGTCGATGGTGCCGCCGACATAGGCGCCGGACCAGTTGCGCACCGCCGGTTCGGTATATTCGGCAGCCGGAGCAGCCGGAACTTCGTCGACCACGTCAGCGGCGTGGGCGGCCTGGAAAGCAACGAGGGCCATGGCCGAGGCCATGAGGGTGGTGGTGAGCGTACGCATACTATTCTCCTTTCGAACCGGCGTTCCGTTTTAGGTGTTTCCCGGCGGAACACCGGACATCTGTAATTAACCCGCCCGGTTGACCCGAAATTGATCAGGAAATGAGGAATCTCAAGAGCCAAAATGTGAAATTTTAGTGGCGGCAACGCGACTGAAAAGCGATGTTGCAGCGCAGACACAGGAGTTTTATTAACCATGATTCAAGATTAACGAAAGATATACTATAGCAATACAAACTAATGCAAATTACGGCTTCCGCGTTAATTTTTCAGAAATGAATCCTCCGGCGAGAGTTTCGGCGAGCGTTTCCAGTCTATATCTTCTGCCACTCGGCATCAGGATTCGAAGAACGGGACGAAACGTTGAAAAGGACACTCAAGGCGGCGCTCGTTACCGGCGGCGCCCGACGCATCGGCAGGGCAATAGTCGAGGATCTGGCGGCGCACGGTTTCGCGCTCGCTATTCACGCGAACGGATCGTTCGCAGAAGCGGAGGCGCTCGCCGAGAAGCTGGGAAAGACCGGCGCGAGGGCGGTCGCACTCAGAGCCGATCTTACCGAAGTCGGCGCCGCCTCCAGGCTCATCGCGGAGGCAACGGCCCTGCTCGGTCCGCTGGATCTCCTCGTCAACAATGCCTCGGTGTTCAACAAGGACAGCCTCGCCGAGTTCGACGAAGCGGTATGGGAGCGGCACTTCGCGCTGCATGTCAAAGCCCCCTCCCTGCTCGCCCGCGATTTTGCCCTGCAGCGGCCGGCCGACGTCTCCGGTCTCATCGTCAATGTGATCGATCAGCGCGTCTGGTCTCCAAATCCGCGCTTTTATTCCTATATGTTGTCGAAGTCGGCGCTGTGGACGGCAACTCAGACGATGGCCCAGGCGCTCGCCCCCGACATTCGCGTCAACGGCATCGGACCCGGGCCGACGCTGCCGAACGAGCGACAGGATCCGCGTGATTTCGAGGCCCAGGTCGAGGCGCTGATCCTCAGGCGCGGTCCGGCGCTCGATGAATTCGGACGTGCGATCCGCTTCCTTTTCGACACGCCGTCGGTTACCGGACAGATGATTGCACTCGACGGCGGCCAGCACCTTGCCTGGGAGACGCCGGATATTCGGGAGATAGTGGAATGAACGGGCAGACGCCCACCGATGGCGGCATCCTTTACGACGCCACGGAGACGGACGACGAAGACGATCTGGTCGAAGTGACCGAGCCCGAACGGCCGGCGCCGGCAATAGGATGGGCGGAGAGCCTGCCGGAAGCGGCGGGCCTCAAGGGAGCCGAACTCATCCAGGCCTTCGTCAAGCGCCTGCCGAACGGGCCCGGCGTCTACCGGATGCTCAACGAGGCCGGCGACGTGCTCTATGTCGGCAAGGCCCGCAGCCTGAAGAAGCGGGTGAGCAACTATGCGCAGGGGCGCGGCCACTCGAACCGCATCGCGCGCATGGTTCGCGAGACCGCACATATGGAATTCGTGACGACGCGGACGGAGATCGAGGCGCTGCTGCTCGAAGCGAACCTCATTAAGCGCCTGCGCCCCCGCTTCAACGTGCTTCTGCGCGACGACAAGTCCTTCCCCTATATCGTCGTCACCGGCGATACGCGTGCGCCGGCGCTCTACAAGCATCGCGGCGCGCGCAGCCGCAAAGGCGACTATTTCGGCCCCTTCGCCTCGGCCGGAGCAGTCGGACGCACGATCAATTCGCTGCAACGCGCCTTTCTTCTCAGAACCTGCACGGACAGTGTCTTCGAAACACGCACGCGCCCCTGTCTGCTCTACCAGATCAAGCGTTGTTCCGCGCCGTGCACGAACGAGATCAGCGATGCGGACTACGCGGAACTGGTCAGCGAAGCCAAGGACTTTCTCTCCGGCAAGAGCCAGGCGGTGAAGGCGACCATTGCCTCCGCCATGGCCGAGGCTTCGGAAAACCTCGATTTCGAGCGTGCCGCGCTTTACCGCGACCGGCTGGCCGCGCTGAGCCACGTCCAGAGCCACCAGGGCATCAATCCGGCCGGCGTCGAGGAAGCGGACGTCTTCGCCATTCATCACGAAGGCGGCATCTCCTGCATCCAGGTGTTCTTCTTCCGGACGGGGCAGAACTGGGGCAATCGCGCCTATTTTCCGAAAGCCGACCCTTCGATCCCGCCGGCCGAGGTGCTCAGCGCGTTTCTTGCACAGTTCTATGACGACAAGCCCTGTCCGCGGCAGGTCCTGCTCTGCGCCCCCGTGGAGGAACAGGAACTGCTTGCACAGGCGCTCAGCGAGAAATCCGGCTACAAGGTCTCGATCCTCGTGCCGCAGCGCGGAGAGAAGAAGGATCTCGTCGAGCATGCGCTCGCAAACGCCCGCGAGGCGCATGGCCGCAAGCTCGCGGAAACCGCTTCGCAGGGGCGCCTGCTCGAAGGCTTTGCCGCAACCTTCCAACTCCCTTACGTGCCGCGCCGCATCGAGATCTACGACAACTCGCACATCATGGGCACCAACGCGGTGGGCGGCATGGTGGTCGCCGGCCCGGAGGGCTTCGTCAAAGGCCAGTACCGAAAGTTCAACATCAAATCGACCGACATCACGCCGGGCGACGATTTCGGCATGATGCGCGAGGTCATGACGCGGCGCTTCTCCCGCCTCCTGAAAGAGGAGGGCAAGCCGGATCGGTCCGCAGAGCCGGGTGAGGATGCCGGTTTCCCCGCGTGGCCCGACGTCATCCTGATCGATGGCGGCCAAGGGCAGATGACGGCGGTTCGTGCGATTCTCAAGGAACTCGGCATAGAGGATAGCGTGACGGCGATCGGCGTCGCCAAGGGCGTCGACCGCGACGCCGGCCGCGAGCGTTTCTTCGCCGAAGGCCGGGAAAGCTTTACGCTGCCGCCGCGCGACCCGGTCCTCTATTTCATCCAGCGCCTGCGCGACGAAGCGCACCGCTTCGCGATCGGCTCGCATCGGGCTCGCCGGAAAAAGGAAATGGTCAAGAATCCGCTCGACGAGATCGCCGGAATCGGCCCGACACGCAAACGCGCGCTCCTCACCCATTTCGGAACCGCCAAGGCAGTCTCCCGCGCCGGCATCAACGACCTGATGTCGGTAAACGGCATTTCCGAAACGGTCGCCCGTATCGTCTACGAGCATTTCCACGAAGACGCCGCCAAATGACGGCGCGGCGCGGTTCAGCCTGCATTCAGGCGAAATCCGCCAATTATGACAGGCGTCACGCAATGATCTGTTGACCTTATGGTCGCAAAGTCATTCTGTACAGCTGAACCCGGAGGGGATGAGGAAAGGCATTCGGCGTTTCCGCCCGCATCCCGCTTCGACCACTAGAATCGATCGCGCCGAGACCCCAGATGGCGGGAAATGAGGACTGTCGTGTCCAGAGAAACCGAATCCATGCCAACGCCCATAGCCTATAGCATCCCGAATCTGCTGACCTATTTCCGCATCCTGATCGTGCCGCTGATCGTCTTCTGCTTCTTCATCGAGGGCCGGCTTCACAGCTCGGACTTCGCGCGCTGGACCGCGCTTATTCTCTTTGTCGCGGCTTCGATCACAGACTTTTTCGACGGCTATCTCGCCCGCATATGGAAGCAGACCTCCAATATCGGCCGCATGCTCGACCCGATCGCGGACAAGCTGCTGGTCGCCTCGATCCTGCTGCTCGTGGCCGCCGACGGGACGATCGCCGGCTGGTCGATCTGGGCTGCCATCATCATCCTCTGCCGCGAGATACTGGTTTCCGGTCTGCGCGAATATCTTGCAGCTCTCAAGGTCAGCGTTCCGGTGACGCGGGTTGCCAAATGGAAGACGACGATCCAGATGGTGGCGATCGCGTTCCTGCTCGCCGGTCCGGCCGGTGACAAGATCGTGCCCTATGTGACGGAAGCCGGTATCCTGCTTCTGTGGATCGCCGCGGCCATCACACTCTATACCGGCTACGACTATTTCCGCGCCGGCCTGAAACATGTGGTCAACGAATGAGCACGGTAAACCTCGTCTATTTCTCCTGGGTTCGCGAACGCATCGGCAGGCCGGAAGAAACACTGGACCTGCCGGAGGATGTCGTCACGATCGCCGATCTGCTTGGCCATCTGAAGACCCGTGGCGAGGAGTATGCCGCGGTGTTCGAGCACGAGAACGTCATCCGCGCGGCGATCAACCAGGAACATGTGGAGCACGGCGAGCCGATCGCCGGCGCCCGCGAGATCGCCCTCTTCCCGCCGATGACGGGCGGCTGAGACCATGGCTGCCGCGGTCACCGTGCGCGTCCAGCGCGACGACTTCGACATCGCCGCCGAAGTCTCGGCGCTTTGCCGTGGGCGGACTGACATCGGTGCGGTGGTCACGTTTTCGGGGCTGTGCCGGGACGAGGCCGGAGCCCTCGGCGCCCTCGAGCTCGAGCACTATCCCGGCATGGCGGAGGCGGAGATCGAACGGATATGCGAGGAAGCGGTCGAGCGCTTCGGCCTGCAGGCCGCAACCGCCATCCATCGCTTCGGCCGCATGGAGCCGGGAACGAACATCGTCCTGGTGGTAACCGCCTCGCCGCACCGGCAGGCGGCATTCGATGGCGCGAATTTCATCATGGATTTCCTGAAGACCTCGGCCCCCTTCTGGAAGAAGGAACATCACACCGACGGCAGCGCAGGCGATTGGATCAGCGCGAAGGATGCGGACGACGCGGCACGCGATCGCTGGACGCGTCGCGGATCTCACACCGCCTAGCGGTTCATGGAATGATCTTTTCCCGGCGCGTGATCGCGAGCACGATCACCAGAAAGCCGAATATGGCGAAGTCCCGCCAGAGGATGGGTCCATAGGCACTCCACAAGGTCTCCATGAGGCCGATGCCGGCTGCGCCCAGTGCCGCGAATAGCGGCGAAGCCTGCCCGCCGATGGCCGCGATGAACAGAACCTTGACCCCGAAGGTCAGGCCGGTGCCGAAATCCATGTTGCCGTAATAGGAAGCAGCGAGAATCCCGCAGAACGAAGCGATCAGCGACGCCACGCCGTAGGCGGCGACATAGACCACGCCGGGATCGATACCGCAAAGCGCGGCGGCCTTGCGATCCTCGGAAACGGCACGCCAGTAGCGGCCGGCATAGGAACGGGTCAACAGCCAATGGCCGCCGCCGACAAGGGCCACCATGAGCGCGGTATTGACGAGTTGTACGACCGTCAGCGCGACCGGAAAGGCAGGATTGGGCCAGAACACCACCACGTCGTTCAGGAAGGGCGGCAGCCAGAGGCTTCTGGTGTCGGAGGCGAGCCGGGCTGTTTCCATCAGCACCAGCAGGCTTCCGAGCGAGGCGACGACCACCGCGTTGGCGGAGGAAAAAGCCAGGGGCCGCATGACGTAGCGGCCGGCAACAAGGCCGGCGCCGAGCCCGAATGCGAGCGCCGCTGCCGCCCCCAGCGCGAGCGCAGCCGGCAGTACCAGCCACAGCCGGCTCCAGCCGACATCGGCGAAGAGCACGAAGATTTGCCCTGCAAAGGCGAAGAGTGCGCCATAGGTCAGATCCGCCCGGCGTGTGACGGCAAAGGCGATGGCGTATCCGAAGGCGAGCGCCGCATAAAGCGCGGCCACGGGCACGGCATTGGCGATCTGCTGCAGGAAATAGGCCATGGCACATCCGCGTGATGACAAGCGTACTATAACTGGTAAAATAGCTTTTACCAGTTAGGACTTTTCGCATGAGCTTCACCTGGACCGCACATCGATTCTCCGGCGGCGCACTCGCACTGGACGTCGCCAATTCCGTGGTCCTGCGCTTCGACGCGGAGCGCCGGATCGATCGCTTCGACGATCCGGCGGCGATCGACAGCTTCGCCGAGGCCGCAAATCTCTACGGCGCCGAACGGAGCCGTTTCGGCACGCTCGTCCCGGCTAAATCAGAGCGCCGAAATGCGTTCATCGGGTTGCGCGAGGCGACCGACCGCCACTTCCGCGCGCTGGTGCGGACTGAGGATCGGCCGGACCTCCTGGCCGATCTGCTCGAGGCGATCGCCACCGTCCTGCGTCAACCCGCGGACACGGGCAAAGGCACGCCGCTCGATGTGGCCACGGCGCATTCGGCACTTGGTCTCATTGCCGGACCGGAGAGGGAACGCCTCAAAATCTGTCCCAACTGCGCGTGGCTGTTTCTCGACCGCAGCCGCAACCGAAGCCGGACGTGGTGCGACATGGCGGTTTGCGGCAACCGCACGAAGGCCAGGCGTCATTATCGCCGCAGCAGGGAGGAACCGAAGCCATGAAGAAAGCCATGATATCCGCTCTGCTCGCCGCAGCGGTCGCTGCCGGCTGTCAACGCGAAAGCGGCAGGGATCCGCTCGAACTGACCGGCAAGATGTTCGTGTTCAACTATCGGCTGGCCTATGCGACCTATATGGTCACCCTCAACAAGACGGAGCCGGTTCCGGATGGGAGCACTGTCGTCGCAACCTTCGAAAACCCTGCCGGCGGCAATCCGCTGACCCTTGAACGGCGGCTTTTCCCGAAGCTGAACAAGGTGGTGCTGGAAAGTCCGGACATCGCCTGCGTGAAGAAGCAGAGACCCTATGCCGTGACCATCGAGGTCAAAGGGCCGGACGGGACATCGCTTCAGAGATTGGAGACCACTGTCATTTCGGACATCGATCAGGACGTGATGCCGGCGAAGCCCCTTGTCGAAGGTCCGGCCTACGACAAGAACCCGGAGGTCTTCAAGGACGGCAAGGCGCCGGCGCGCTTCGAGACCGCCACTTGCCCGACGTAAAAAGCCGGAGCGTCGCCGCCCCGGCTCGAAAATTACGTCCCTGCTTTAAAGATCAGCCGACGATCTCGGTGCCGGAGAACCAGTAGGCGATTTCCTCGGCAGCCGTTTCCGGGGCATCGGAACCGTGAACCGAATTTTCGCCGATCGAAAGAGCGTGGACCTTGCGGATCGTGCCCTCGGCGGCGTTAGCCGGGTTGGTAGCGCCCATGACTTCACGGTTCTTGGCAATGGCGTTTTCGCCTTCGAGAACCTGAACCACGGTCGGGCCGGAGGACATGAATTCGACGAGTTCGCCGAAGAACGGGCGCTCCTTGTGGACGGCATAGAAGCCTTCGGCTTCGCGACGGCTCATCCAGACGCGCTTCGAAGCGACGACGCGAAGGCCGGCATCCTCCAGCATCTTGGTGATGGCGCCGGTCAGGTTGCGCTTCGTCGCATCCGGCTTGATCATCGAAAAGGTACGTTCAATCGCCATTGGCTCAATTTCCCTTGCTCTTGAGAAGTGGCGGTTCATTAGCCGCCAATTCCGCGCAAAACAAGGGGGCGCGGCGATGATTCGCCCCCTCGCGCTGCAGTTTCACGCCGCTGTCACGCTGCGGCCCAAGCCGTCGTGAAGGTCGAGGCAGCGCTCGAACCAGTCGGTGACGACGTCGCCTGCGGCAAGCAGGCGGCGTGGCGAAGCGATACGCGCCCATTGCAGCGCGCCGAAGACGATATAATCGGCAAAGAGCGGCCCGTCGCCGCCGAGGAACGGCTGAAACTTCAGCATGTGGCGGAGCGGTTCGAGCTTCGCCGAGAAGGTTTCGAGGTCTCCGCGCCCGGCCTCGGCAACCGCCTCCAGCGGCCTTCCGAAGCGCTCCTCGCGGCTCGCCCGGAAATATGCCCGGTCGATCGGGTCGAGGCTGTCATGGATGTCCATGATCGCGATACGTCCGATCGCCGGATGCAAAACCGTTTGCGACCAGCCCTCGACAAAGCGAGCCATGGCCTTTCCGCCTTCGCCGGAAAACAGCGGGGGACGATCGGGATAGGCCTCTTCGAGATAGAGAGCGATATCGAAGCTGTCGCTGACGAGTTTCTCCCCGTCGCGCAGCAGGGGAACGATCTTCGTCGCCCCCTGCTCCAGCCTCGGAATCTCGGTGAAGCCGACGGGCGCGATGTCGAAGGCTAGGCCCTTGTGCGCGAGCGATAGCTTCGTCTTCCACACATGCGGCGAAAAGGGGCGGCTCCTGTCGGTTCCGGAGAGTGCATAGAGTTTGCGTGTCATTCAGGCTCCTGTATTTCGCTACCGAGGCACATAAGGGGAGCACCGCTTGCGGATCAAATCACTTAATTTCATCAGTAGCATTCGACACCCTGATACGGATTCGCGAAGGTTGCCGACCACACGAGGAGCCGACCACACGAGGAGATTGCCGATGCTCGACCATTACCGGATGTTTGCCGACTACAATCGCTGGGCGAACCGGCGTGTCTACGCTGCCGTCTCGGAACTACCGGATTCGGAATACCGCGAGGACAAGGGAGCCTTCTTCGGCTCGCTGCACGGGACGCTGAACCATATCCTCGCGGCGGACCGGATCTGGATGAAGCGGTTTACGAAAGAGGGCGAGGCGCCGTCGCGGCTTGACGCCATTCTGCACGAAGATTTCACCGGACTGACGGCGGCGCGGGCGGCCGAGGACGACCGCATCATTGCCTGGGTCGACAGCCTCGACGAGGCGCGCCTTGCAGGGCACTTCACCTACTCTCCGCTCACCAATCCGGTCGAGGTCACGGAACGGCTCGCACGGACGCTCGCTCACTTCTTCAACCATCAGACCCATCATCGCGGCCAGGCGCATGCGATCTTGACCGCGCTTAGGCAGCCCTCACTGACGCTGGACCTGGTTTTCTTCCTGCGGACCGAGGGCAAGAAGTGGGCCGAGTGACGCGAGGCCGGAGCCGCCCTCCGCGGCAAGCGAGATGCGCCTGTCTCGGGCACCGGCGAGCCACGCGATAAGTCGCCCCTGCCCCAGCCAGGCGGCAATGCCGAGCGCGATGCCCCCCAGGACAGAGCAGAAGGCAAACGCCAACGGCGAGAGCAAAGGCCGGATCGGCAGCAACAGCAACTCCGGCACGAAACGGTGCAGGATGTAGATATGAAAGCCCGCTGCGGAAAGCGGCAGGACCAGCCGCGTACCCCATTGCGGCATGCGAATGCGCGGCAGGAAGAGCAGCGCCGCCAGGACGGCGATCTGCAGCAGATATTTGACCTTCGTCCCGATCCAGACGCCCTCGTAGAGCCCGAGGAACAGGAAAACGCCTGTTCCTGCCAGCATTACCATCGAGCGTTCTTTCCACGTTTCGGCCATTGCCGCACACCAGCCGAGCACAGCCATGTAGAAGATCCATGGAAGGGTGAATATCTGGCGGTTGCCGATATCGACGAGAAGCGGAAACGCCATCCGCGCAGCGAAACCCGCGGCGAACAGCGCCATGCCCACGGCAAGAGGTCTCCTGGCCGCGGCGTGCCGGACGACCGGAACGGCAAACAGAGCGCCAAACACCAGCAGCATCTGACAATAGGCTTCGATGAACCAGTAAAGATAGGGCACCATGCCGTGGCGCCCGGGGTCGGCAAAGCCGAAATTCCCGACGAGAAAGACCGACGCCCAGGGTACCTGGCCCCAGGCGAGCGTGTAGCCCGCCACGATCAGATAATAGGGGACGAGAATCTGGACGAGCGGCCGCAGCAGCTTGTCTATCGCGCCGGAGAGCAGTGCGCCGCTCTGGAAGCGCGCTAGACCGAAGCCGGCGAGAATGACCATGGCAGCCGATCCTCCCGGAATCGGCCAAAGCGTCTCGTGGTGGACCACGACCAGCAGGATCGCCAGCGCCCGGATCAGGAGATCCGCGTCGATCCGGCGGCTCTTGCGCTCGCGGCTGCCGAGGGCGGCGAGTTCGCCGATCGAGAGCTTTTCCCAGGCCTCCGGCAGTTCTCCGAGCCTCCTCTCGAGGCCGATCGAAAGCTGGACGAAACGGAGTGAATCGCCACCAAGCGACAGAAAACTGTCCTCCCGTCGAAGCTTCTTCGGATAGAAGAGCTGGGCAAAAAGCGCCTCGACGTCCCCCTCTTCCGAACTGCCGCACGTCGCCGCGGCCGGCCGCTTGCGAAGGGCCGGGTAATCGATCTTGCCGGATGTCAATCTCGGCAACTTGTCCAGGCGGGAAGCCCCTAAATGCATCAAGGTCAAGCCGCTCGCCTCGACGAGCAGGCGGCGAACTTCATCCGGATCGCGGTTTCCCACATAGTAGGCATGGATTTCGGTGTCGCTGCCGACCACGGCCGCGGCGACGCCGTGCCGCTCCAGGGCCGCCTCCAGACTGTCGTGACCTATTCGGAGGCCCGCAATCTTCGATATCCGCTTTGTTCGTCCGACGATCCGGAAGAGCCCGTCCGCATCTCTTACGGCCAGATCGCCGGTCCGCAATTCCGACAACTCGGCCCCCCGCGCGAGATCGGCGCGTGACGACGCGTAGCCCATCATCACGTTCGGCCCGCGATAGACAAGCTCGCCGGGCTGATCGGCGCTGGAGATTATCCTTCCACCGTCGTCCTTTATCGTCAGGCTGCCGCCCGAGATGGCGATGCCGATCCGGTCTTCCCTGCCCCGGAGGCGGTCCGGCGGCATATAGGCCATGCGAGCGGTTGCCTCTGTCTGGCCGTACATCACGAAAAGGCACGCGTTGCGCGCGGAGAGATGCTCATTGTAGCGGCGAACGAGTTCCGGCGCCAAACGTCCGCCGGCCACAGTCATGAAGCGCAGCGCCGGAAAGTCCCGCTCCCGGAATCCCGCCATTTCCAGGAGGTCGTAGGAATAGGGGACTCCGGCAAAATTGGAGCTGCCGCTCTGCGCAAGTTCATCGAGGAAGCCCTCGTCGAGGATGGAACAGCCCGGCATATAGACGCTCGCGCCCACGGCGAGGTGGGCGTTAAGGACGGAAAGCCCGTAGGAATAGTGGAGCGGCAGGATGAGGCAGCCTCGGTCCGCTTCCGTCAATCCGAGATATTCCGCGATTGATCGCGCATTGGACTGGATATTCATGTGCGACAGCCGCACCCATTTTCCCTGCCCGGTGCTGCCGGACGTCGAGAGCAGGACGGCAAGTTCGGGATGCGGTGTGATCGCATCTCCCGCCAGCCGCTCCATGCGCCAGCGACCGCCGAAGCGGCGGTAGCAATATTCCGGCTTGAAGACGTCGCGATCCTTGACCATGGAAGCGGTGCCGCACAGGGCGACCGCGTGGCCCGCCTCGAGTGCTGCGAGATAAGCAACGATAGCGTGTTCGGAAAGATCGGCCTCGATTGTGACCAGGCCGCGATCGCCGCGCCACCGAGAAGCGAGCCGGTCGATGCGCTCGGCAAGTTCGCGGTAACTCACGATCCGCCCGCCGCGCAAAAGCAGCGCCGGCCGATCGCCCCGCGCAGCCAGACTTGCAACACCGAACGGAGACACCGAAACTTCGCCTGAGCCGCCCAAGACCACCTCCATTTTAGCAAGGCGGCATATTATTGCTGACTCCCATCGTCAAGTATAAAGGGCGAAGCGGAGAGAGGACGTTGTGCGAAACGGTTTTGCGCGCGGAGTGCGCCGTTTGAAAAGGCCACCCCGGAGCACGAAAGACCCGGTTCGGGGGAACCGGGCCTTTCGTTCGGGCGAAGCCAGAGGCGCGTGGGAGGCCGCGCCCGCTCCGTGACTCGTCGGCTGTGACCTTAGCGGCTGAGGCCCTGGTAATATTCGCCTTCACCGCCGGAAACGACCTTCGGCTGCGGAGCATAGCCGACGGAACCGGTGGACGTACGGTCGAGGGAGCCGTCGGCACGGCGAACGGCCGTCTGGTCACCGGCTCGCGCTGCGCGTTCGGTGTAGAGCGGCTTGTCGCTGACACCCTGATAATAGCTGCCGCCGGCAAAGGCTGCGGATGCACCGCCGAGAACGGCTGTGGCAACAAGGGTGGCGGCGAGGGCAGTATGGATTGCGTTCCTCATGATCATCACTCCTGATCGGTCGTTCGCTTGAACGAAGGTTTCGTCGCGACCGCCTTGATCGGCACCATTCCGGACGCGGTGGCCTCGCCGATGGCGCCCGGTCCGATCAAAGGGTCAGAAGAGCATTCTCGTGCTCTCCGTCCGAAGATGTGGGGCCTCATGATGAGGATGGGAAGTATTGATTATCGGAACACGTTGTCCATGAATCCATAACAATCCTTACTTGAAAATGCCTTCGGCATCCTTATCCGAGCGATCGCGAGTGCAGTGGCGCGAGCCTCTTGCCTTCCCGAAAAAGTCCGGGCAAAAGGCCCGGATGATCCAGATATCCGGCCTCTCCGCCCGCATTGCGGGCCGTCTGCTTATCGACAACGCTTCCGTGACGCTTCCGGCGGGCACGAAGGCCGGGCTCGTCGGGCGCAACGGCGCCGGCAAGTCCACACTGTTTCGGGTCATCACCGGCGAGCTTGCGGCGGAAGCCGGCGGTGTTTTCTTGCCGAAGAACGCGCGGATCGGGCAGGTCGCACAGGAAGCGCCGGGGACGGAAGAGCCTCTGATCGAAATCGTGCTCAACGCCGACAGGGAACGCACCGCGCTCATCGCGGAGTCGGAGACGGCGATCGACCCGCACAGGATCGCCGAGATCCAGACGCGGCTCGCCGACATCGGCGCCCACTCGGCGGAAGCGCGCGCGGCAAGCATTCTCGCCGGCCTCGGCTTCGACCACGAGGCGCAGAAACGCCCCGCCTCCTCCTTTTCCGGTGGCTGGCGCATGCGCGTGGCGCTTGCCGCGGTCCTTTTTTCCGAGCCCGATCTGCTGCTCCTCGACGAGCCGACCAACTATCTCGACCTCGAAGGAACGCTGTGGCTCGAGGACTATATTCGCCGTTATCCGCACACCGTGATCATCATCAGCCACGATCGCGACCTCCTGAACACCGCGGTGAACGCGATCGTTCACCTCGATCAGAAGAAGCTCACCTTCTACCGCGGCTCCTACGATCAGTTCGAGCGGCAGAAGGCGGAAGCGGACGAACTGCAGATGAAGGCGAAAGCCAAGAACGAGGCGGCCCGCAAGCATCTGCAGAGCTTCATCGATCGCTTCAAGGCCAAGGCTTCCAAGGCCCGTCAGGCCCAGAGCCGCATCAAGGCATTGGAGCGGATGGGCACCGTTGCAGCCGTGATCGAAGACCATGTCCAGGGCTTCACCTTTCCGGACCCGGAGAAGCAGGTGGCCTCGCCCATCGTCGCCATCCAGGGCGGCGCGGTCGGCTACGAACCGGGCAAGCCTATCCTGAAGAGGCTCAATCTGCGCATCGATGCGGACGACCGGATCGCGCTTCTCGGGTCCAACGGCAACGGCAAGTCCACCTTTGCGAAGTTCATCGCCGGGCGCCTCCCCGCGCAAAGCGGCGAGGTGCGGATCGCCCCGGGGCTGAAGGTGGGCTTCTTCGCCCAGCACCAGCTCGACGACCTCGTGCCGACGCAGAGTGCCGTGGAGCACGTCCGCCGCCGCATGCCGGAAGCACCGGAAGCGAAGGTGCGCTCCCGCGTGGCGCAGATGGGACTTGCAACCGAGAAGATGGACACCGCGGCCAAGGATCTCTCCGGTGGCGAAAAGGCGCGGCTTCTTATGGGTCTTGCCGCCTTCGAGGCGCCAAGTCTGCTTATCCTTGACGAGCCCACCAACCATCTCGACATCGACAGCCGCAATGCACTGATCGCCGCCCTCAACGACTTCTCCGGCGCGGTCATCCTCATTTCGCATGATCGCCACCTGATCGAAGCGACGGCCGACCGGCTGTGGCTGGTGCGCGAAGGAACCGTCACGAACTACGACGGCGACCTCGAGGACTATCGCGGGCTGATCGTCGGCGGGCCGAAGCCCAGGGACGACAAGCCCAGGGTGAACGGATCGGATGAGGCGCTCTCCAAGGCAGACCAGCGAAAGGCCAATGCGGACAGGCGAGCCTCACTGGCACCGCTCAGGAAAAAGATCAATGAGATCGAGTCCTTGACGGCCAAACTGGAGAAAGTGATTCAGGCCCTTGATGCCGAGCTTGCAGATCCCGCGCTTTACGAGAAGGCCCCGGCAAAAGCGGCTCAGCGCGCCAAGGAGCGCGCCGATGCCGTCGAGAAACTTGCTGCTGCGGAAGAGCAATGGCTGGAGCTGTCGGCGGAATACGAGGAAGCGATGGCGGGATAATCAGCCCGGCTGCTCTCGATCACGATGTCTTTAGGTCGGGTCGACCTAAAGACATCGGCGGAAATGGCACAGTTTTCCTCATCCCGCTCTAGCCGAGCTCGAAGGTCGTGATCCCGTAAATCCGTGCAAGCGGCAGATCCGGTGCCGGTCCGCGATACATACGGGCGGTCTCGAAAACCGGCTTCATGTTGTAGCGCGTGCAAAGTGCTCGGGCGGACGCATTCGGCTCGGGAACGTCCAAATAGATCCGTTCCCCGCCGGTGCCGGTTGCGAGCTTGCGAAACAGGAGATCCGCACCGGTCTCGCTGTCGGCGAGCAGCGGACCGATCTTGTAGCCTTCGCGGCACTTGCGGATCGTTCCGTACCCCGTGATGGCGCCGTCTCGCAGCAGGACCACGCTTCTGCGCGTCTGCAACTGCTTGGTCCATTCGCGCAGAAACGCCTCGCGCCGCGTTGGATTGAACCTCATGTCATAATCGATCAGCGTCGCCGAATGCACCGGCGCCACGTCGACAAGCTCGGTGCCGGGCGGCTCGGTCACGTTCACCACGCCGCCGTAGCGTATGTTCGCGTGCGCCCAGCCGAAACCCGATTTCCGATAGTTTCCCTGCTGGCCCACGACCCCGTCGAGGCCGATGGTCCGCCCCTCGGCCCTTGCAATCGCCCACTTCCAGAGATCGAGGCCGATGCCCCTGCCCCGATACGCCTCGTCGGCGATGAAAAAGCCGAGAAACGCGTAACCGCTGCCATAGCGCACGAGCGAAATGGCAGCGGCAAGCCGCTCTTCCTCGACCGCGACCCAGTAGCCTTCTGGATCGGCGGCCCAGAAAGCATTGCCGTCGTCAGTACCGGGATTCCATCCCTCCCTGGCGGCCCAGTCGATGATCGTGTCGAGCTCGGCCCGTGTCGCAAGACGAATATGTGGCATCTGAAATCCTGACTTCGGAGACCCCCTCGAGAGGCAAGAAGACGGACAAGATAGATTTGGGTTCCATCTTGTCCACCCAAGCGGCTAGGCTAATTTTTGCAACTGGATGCCGGCTTGTCGGCATTTCCCAATCTGCTAAAAGGGTGCGGAATAAATCATACTAATCAGGGCGGAAAACACCATGTCCCCAATCAACATTGCCATCGTTGGCGTCGGCAAGATCGTGCGCGATCAACATCTGCCGGCGCTTGCGAAGAACGCGGACTACCGCCTGATCGCAGCCGCGAGCCGCCATGGAACGGTGGACGGCATCGACAATTTCAAGTCGATCGAGGCCATGCTCGAGGCCATGCCGGGGGTCGAGGCGGTTTCGCTCTGCATGCCGCCGCAATACCGCTACGAGGCGGCGCGTACCGCACTTGCCGCCGGCAAGCATGTCTTCCTCGAAAAGCCGCCGGGCGCGACTTTGAGCGAGGTCGCGGACCTGGAGGCGCTGGCGGACGAAAAAGGCGTTTCGCTTTTCGCGAGCTGGCACTCGCGCTATGCGCCGGCAGTGGAGGCGGCAAAGACGTTTCTGGCGTCGACCGCGATACGTAACGTCCGGATCATCTGGAAGGAAGATGTTCGCCACTGGCATCCGAATCAGGAGTGGATCTGGGCAGCCGGCGGTCTGGGCGTCTTCGACCCCGGCATCAATGCGCTCTCGATCATGACCCACATCCTGCCCCGGCCGGTCTTCATCACCTCCGCGACGCTCGAATTTCCCGAAAACCGCGACGCGCCGATCGCCGCCACGATCGCCTTCAGCGATGCCGAAAAGCTCGATGTCGCTGCCGAGTTCGATTGGCGCCAGACAGGCAAGCAGAGCTGGGACATCGTCGCTGAAACCGATGCGGGCGAAATGGTCCTCTCCGAGGGCGGCGCCAAACTCGCGATCGACGGCAAGATCGTCCACGAGGAGCCCGAGCAGGAGTACCCCATGCTCTATCGGCGTTTCGCCGAGATCATCAAAGCCGGCAGATCGGATGTCGACCTGGCGCCGCTCCGGCACGTGGCCGACGCCTTCATGCTCGGCCGCCGCAAATTCGTCGAGGCATTCCACGACTAAGTGTCGCGTGTGCGGAAATGGTGCTGTCGCCCTCGCCGCCGCTGATGCCCCTCTCCCCGGTTAAACCCGAGGGGACGAGTACGACGCTGCCGCGAGTCTCTTTCGCACCGCCTGCGGGGAGAAGGTGGAAGGCAGGCCGGATGCGGGGCAACCGGTTCCGGCCTGATTCGCGTCGATCACGCCTTCTTTTCCCATCTTCCGTCACGGTTCTGCTGCCAGTAGGTGAGATTGTGCCCCTCGCCCTTTAGCCGCTTCCACTGATCGCGCGCCGCCTCGAGCTGCTGCTGGTCGTAGCCGTCGAACATGAAAACAACCCGCTCATATTCCGAAACCGGCGGCGGCTCGGCGCCGTCGACGACAAAGCGCACAGTCGCGGCATTCCGGTTGCCTTCATCGGCGACGACGAGAATCGGTTGCTCCGCCGCGAAATCGCCGGCGTCCGTCCCGTGCGGCAGGAAGCTGTCGTCCCGATAGACCCATAGATGCGTATCCAGCGCATCACGCCTTTCGGCGTCGATCGTCTGCACGACCACCCGCCAGCCGCGCTCGATGCTCTTGTCGAGCAGCGGCGGCAGGGCGTCTTCGAGCTTCGATTCCGTCAGGTGGTAAAAAAGGATCTCGGTCATTCCGATCTCGGGCCAACGGTCACGATTCGTAGTTCGCCCGCACCAGCTGGTCGAGGAGACGAACGCCGAAGCCCGAGCCCCATGACTGATTGATCTCGTCGGTCGGCGAGCCCATGGCGGTGCCGGCGATGTCGAGATGCGCCCAGGGGGTGTCCTTGACGAAGCGTTTCAGGAACTGCGCCGCGGTGACAGAGCCGCCGTGCCGGCCGCCGGTGTTCTTCATATCGGCGAACTTGCTGTCGATCATCTTGTCGTATTCCTTGCCGAGCGGCATCCGCCACAGTCGCTCCTGCGTCGCCAAACCGGCGGCGAGCAACTGCTCCGCCAGCCGGTCGTCGTTCGAAAACAGCCCCGCGTAATGATTGCTGAGCGCTACCATGATCGCGCCGGTCAGCGTTGCCAGATCGATCATCAGCTGCGGCTTGAAGCGATCATTGCAGTACCAGAGGGCATCGCCGAGGACGAGCCTGCCTTCGGCGTCGGTGTTGATCACCTCGATCGTCTGCCCGGACATGGACGTCACGATGTCGCCCGGCCGCTGGGCACTTCCGTCCGGCATGTTCTCCACGAGCCCGATGATACCTATGGCATTGACGGCTGCCTTGCGCGCGGCAAGGACATGCATGAGGCCGGTCACTGCCGCCGCTCCGCCCATATCGCCCTTCATTTCCTCCATGCCGGAAGCGGGCTTGATCGAAATGCCGCCGGTGTCGAAGACGACCCCCTTGCCGATGAAGGCGACCGGCCTTTCCTTGGCCTTTCCGCCCTTCCACTGCATGACCACCAGCCGCGGCGGACGGGACGAGCCTTGCGCCACGCCGAGGAGTGCGCCCATGCCGAGCTTCTTCATCTCCCGCTCGGTCAGTATCTCGACATCCACGCCGAGTTTTTCCAGTTCCTTCGCGCGCGCCGCGAACTCGACGGGGCCCAGCACGTTGGCGGGCTCGTTGACGAGATCGCGCGCCAGAAACACGCCTTCTCCGACCGCCTGGGCCGTCGTGAAGGCCTTTTTCGCTGCGATCACCGTGCCGGTGACGATGGTGACCTTGACCGGTTTCTGCGCCGCCTTCGGCTCGTCATCCGATTTCCGGGTCTTGTAGCTCTCGAAGCCGTAGGCATTCATTTCCATGCCAAGGGCGAAATCCGCAGCTGCCTTGCCGGTCACTTCGAGCCCCGGCGCATCGAGGAAAACCGTGATCTTTTCGGCAGACCGCGATTTCGCAGCCGCGGCGCCACCGGCCTTCAGCCAGTCGTGATCGCCGACGCCGCCCGCGTCCCCGAGGCCGAGCAGGACAATCCGATCGGCCGGCGAGCCGTGCGGCGCAATGACGTCGAGAGTCGAGAGCGCCTTGCCAGTGAACTTCCCGACCTTCGCCGCCTTCGCCAGGACGCCCTCCGGATCGGCGACAGCCGCCCCGGCCGCTTCCTTGGCGCCCGCAACCTGCAGGAGTATCGCGACGCCGCCGGCCGGGCGGTGGGATTTGCTGAAAGAAAACTCGAATTTCATCGGCATGCAGGACTCCAGGCACTTTCTGACGGTGGCGCCCGGCCTGTTACCGGACGGCTACAGTGACCGACATTCGCGACGTCGGCGGTGATCGAAGCTGTGGGGCGCACCCTTCTCGCTTTTCAGGCGCTTGGCAAGATGCTCGCACATGTTTACATGCGGTTAACCGAAATTCTTCGGCTTATATTTTCCCTGTTGTCGCAGATTCCGATTCGCGGCACGGGGACGAAGACGGCCATCTCGGCCGGCAAGAAATTGCGCGCTCGTCCGCAACCGAACGGCATACGAATTTGAGCAGGACCTTGGACCGGATACGGCTATGAAGCTCATCGAACGCTACATATTCCGGCGCGCCACGATCATGTTCCTGGCGACGCTCCTGCCGTTGATGGGCATCGTGTGGACCACGCAGGCGCTCACCAATGTCAACCTCGTTACCGACAGCGGTCAGTCGATCATCGCCTTCCTGAAGCTCGCGACGCTGATTCTGCCCTCGGTCGTGCCGATCATCCTGCCCTTTGCCCTGGTGATCGGCGTGACGCAGACGCTGAGCGCGATGAACACCGATTCAGAGCTTACGGTGCTCAGTGCCGCCGGCAGTTCGCGCATGTCCATCATCCGGCCGGTGATGTTTCTCGCGGCAGGACTGAGCGTCCTCTCCTTCGCCATCGACAATTTCGTCGAGCCTTATTCGCGCGTTGCGGTACGCAAGATGATCGCGACGGCCCATGCGGATCTGCTTGCCTCCGTCGTCCAGGAGAACGCATTCCGCAAGATTACCGACGGGCTTTACGTTCAGGTCGGCGCCCGCCGCAGCGGCGGCGTGCTGCAGGGCATCTTCGTCGCCGATGCGCGCGATCCGAATTTCGAACTCGTCTACTATGCGCGCGAAGGAGCCGTCGACGAGGAACGCTCCGCGCTGGTGATGAAGGACGGAGAGGTCCACCGCAAACTGCCGGACGGCGACGTTTCCATCATCAAGTTCGACTCCTACGCCTTCGATCTGACCGACCTGACCAGGATGGCGGGAGAGGCCAATATCCGCGCCAAGGACCGCGATCTCTTCTATCTGCTTGACCCCGATCCCGACGACGAAGCCTACAAGAGAGCTCCGCGCGCCTTTGCGGCGGAGCTGCACCGGCGCTTCACCGAATGGACCTTTCCGCTGCTCTTCGGCCTCATTGCACTGGTCGTCAGCAGCGATGCCCGGTCGCATCGCGAAGCACGCGTGCACCCGATGGTCAGCGCTCTTGGAGCGGCTCTGGTCATCCGGTGGATGACGTTCTACGCGGCCAACAGCGCCGAAGATTCGGTATGGTTCGTGCCGCTCATGTATTTGATCCCGCTGGTGACGGGAGCGCTTGCCATACAGCAGCTTGCCAGCAACCGGCGCCTCGACATCCCCATGACCTGGCAGGAAAAGCTCACGGACCTCATGGTCAGGCTACGGCTCGTGCGGCCGGCGGGCGCCGACGGGGAGCAGCCCTCATGATTTTCAACACGCTCGGACGTTATTTCTTCAAACGTTATGCACGCACCACGTTTTGGTTCCTCGTCGGCATTTTCGCGCTGATCTTCATCATCGACTTCAGCGAACTGACCAGCCGCATGTCGAACCTGCCACATTACACGGTGTCGGGCGCGCTGCTGATGACCGCGTTCCGCATTCCGACGATTCTGCAGCAAACGGTGCCCTTCGTCGCGCTTTTTGCGGCGATGGCGGCGTTGATCTCCCTTAACCGGCGCTATGAACTCGTCGTAACCCGGGCGGCGGGCATTTCGGTCTGGCAATTCCTGCGTCCGTTCGTCGTCGGCGCCCTGCTCTTCGGCGTGCTTGCCGTGGTCGTGATCAACCCGCTTGCCGCCTGGGGAACCAAGAAGGCGGAAGCGCTGGAGGCGGAGTGGGGCTCCACCCGTTCAGCCGCCGCGAACTCGATTCCCTGGCTCCGGCAGATCTACGACGGCACCGACACGATCATCGGCGCACGCTCCGTCCAGAACGGCGGCACCGAGCTGATCAACGTGACCGTTATCCACTTCGATCCACAGGGCTCAATCACGCTCCGGCAGGATGCGAAGTCGGCGAAACTCGAAGATGGTTACTGGCTTCTTAACGGCGTCGTCGAGACGGAGGTCGGGCGCCTGCCGCGTCGTATGGAAACGGCACAGCTTCGCACCAACCTGAAGCCGGATTTCGTCCAGGAACGTCTGGCGAAGGCTGATTCTATTCAGTTTTTTGACCTTCCGCGGAAAATCGAAGTGGCACGGTCCTTCGGCTTTTCCACCAACGGCCTGGAAACGCAATTTCACTCTCTCATGTCGCTGCCGCTGCTGCTCGTCGCCATGACGCTGATCGCCGCCTGCGTCTCGTTAAAATTTAGCCGGTTCAACCAATCTCGATCGGTGATTCTCGGTGGAATCCTGTCGGGCTTCGTGCTTTATGTCGTCACCGTGCTTGTCAAAGCATTCGGGAGCAGCGGCATTGTGCCTCCGTTCGTTGCAGCCTGGCTGCCGGTTGTTGTAGCAATGGCGCTGGGCTCGACGATTCTACTGCATCAGGAGGATGGCTAGTGGCGGCAGGCAACCGCAAACGCATGAAGCTTACCAACGCTGCCCTGCTTGCAGGCGTGGCGCTGCATATGCTTGCCATCGGAATGAATGCGCCAGCCAAGGCGCAGGATGCAGGGACGCGAATCGACGAACTGCAGCCGAATATTCCTGCCGACGCCAAGCTGCTGCTGACCGCCAATGAGCTCGTCTACAATCGCGACACGGAAAAGGTGACCGTACGCGGCAATGTGCAGATCGAATACGGCGGCTACAAGATGGTGGCCCGGCAGGTCGATTACGACCAGAAATCCGGCCGCATCCTCGCGACCGGCGACATCCAGCTCATCGAGCCGGGCGGCAACATCGTTTATGCCGACAGAATGGACGTCACCGACGACTTCGGCAACGGCTTCGTCCAGGCCCTCAGGATCGAAACGACGGATCTGACGCGCCTGGCGGCGGAAACCGGCGAAAGACGCAATGGCGAGGAATTCATCCTCAACAAGGCTGTCTACACCGCATGCACGCCGTGCAACACCAAGCCGGAACATCGCTCTCTGTGGCACATCAAGGCCCAGCGAATCATTCAGAACGGACGCACCCGTACCATTCGGCTCGAGCACGCCTATTTCGAGCTCTTCGGCAAGCCGATCGCCTACATTCCGGTGATGGAAATCCCGGACCATACGGTCAAGCGCAAGAGTGGCTTCCTGTTCCCGCAGTTCCGCTACACGCAAAAGCTCGGCGCCGGCGTAGGAGTGCCGTACTACTGGGCGATCTCGCCCTACATGGACGCGACGATCACCGGCACCGGGCTGACCCGCCAGGGTTTTCTCCTTGAAGGTGAGTTCCGGCAGCAGTTCCACAACGGCCTGCATACGCTGAACGTCGCCGGCATCAGCCAGCTGGACAGGGAGCAATTCACACCGGGAACCGTGGACGCGCTGGAAACCAATCGCGGCATGATCGCTTCGCGGGGCAAATTCGAGATCAATCCGCGCTGGAGCTTCGGCTGGAACGTCCTCGTCCAGTCGGACAACAACTTCGCCAAGACCTACGATCTGTCGACCTTCGACGGCACGACCTATGTGAACCAGGCCTATCTCACGGGCCTTGGAAAACGCAATTATTTCGACCTGCGGGCCTTCTATTTCGACATTCAGGATGCCGACCCAAACAGCCTCGACGAAAACAAGCAGCCGATCGCGCAGGTCCTCGACTATTCCTACACTGCACCGGAGCCGATCCTGGGCGGCGAACTCAACGCCGATTTCAACCTTACCAACATCAAGCGCAACCGGCTCGACAGGATAAACGTGCTGGGGGTCGAGCGCTTCCGCGGCCTCGAGGGTACCTCGCACAGGCTCACCGGCGAACTCGAATGGAAGCGAACCTTCATTGCGCCCGGCGGACTTGTGCTGACACCGCTGCTCGCGGCACGCGGCGATGCCCTCGGCATGAATGTGGATGACCCGGTCGGTTACACCGGCAACTTCAGCAGCAGCGATGCCGAGACCCGTAGAATGTTGACCGCCGGTCTCGAGGCACGCTATCCGATCCTCTTCGCTGGAGAGACGAGCACCCACGTTCTCGAGCCAATCGGGCAGCTGTATGCGCGTCCGGACGAGCAATATGCGGGCGGACTGCCGAACGAAGACGCGCAGAGTTTCGTCTTCGACGCGACCAACCTCTTCGATCGCGACAAATTCTCCGGTTACGATCGCATCGAGGGCGGTACGCGCGCGAATATCGGTCTGCGCTATACTGGAAGCTTCGACAGCGGCTTCGGCCTGCGCGCCATAGCCGGCCAGTCGTTTCACCTTGGCGGCCTCAATTCCTTCGCGACGGACGATCTCGTCAAGGTCGGGGCGGATTCGGGCCTCGAAACCGACAGTTCCGACTATGTCGCCATGTTGGGTATCGATGCCCCGTCGGGTCTGATGGCGAGCCTCTCCGGACGGCTGGACGAAAGCGACTTCTCGCTGCGCCGGGCCGATGCAACGGTCGGCTATCTCGGACTGAACTGGCAGGCCGCTCTCACCTATACGCGGATCGAAGCCCAGCCGACCTATGGCTCACCGTTCGATCAGGACGAAATCCAGACCGCTGCCGCCTACCGGTTCCACGAATATTGGTCGGTTTTCGGCGCGGTGACCTACGACATCGACGCGGGCGTCGTCTCCCGCAACGGCCTCGGCATCACCTATGACGACCAGGACACGCTGTTCTCGATCGTCTACAAGCAGGAGCGGGACACCGACAGTTCGCTTGCGAACGATTGGTCGATCGGCGCCCGCATCAGCTTCCGCACGCTCGGTGACGTCTATGTCGGCGACACCAAGTTCGACGAACTGGACTACTTCTAGAGCGTTTGAAACGGCGCACTTCCGGACGGAAACCGTTCCACGTTTTTCCTGGGAAGTGCTCTGAAGTGGCCATGTTCCGCCCTCGCCGCATCGGCCCGATCGGAATCGACCTTCGGAAAGGACGGTTTCATAAGTTGAAGCGTCCTTCCGGCGTCGGCTCCGGCGTGAATCGATCATGCGGTCTTGTCATTGTTTGGCCGCATGTATTATGCATTTCCCTCGCATTGACACCTATGACGCCGCGCGACTTGCGGGGCGCGTAGAGCTCGCCGTAGCAAGGCAGTGTGGCAACTGAAGCCGCCGGCAACGGGAGGCAGAACGAACAGGGGAATGATGATGGGCGGGAAAAACGCGATCGTGAGGTTGCTTTCGGCGGTTGCACTGGCGGGTGCGCTGAGTGTCGCAGCGGGTACGGCTACCACGGCAATGGCGGCGAGTACCGTGGAGGCGGTCGTCAACGGCACCGTGATCACCTCAGGCGACGTAGCCAAGCGGGTCGCTTTCCTTCGGCTTCAGAGGCAAAGCGGCGGCGCGGCCGAAGCCAAGCAGCAGCTCGTCGACGAGGTACTGAAGCGCGCCGAGATCGCGCGCGTTCAGCAGTCCGTCAGCACGGAGGAGGTCGATGCCGCCTTCGCGCGTTTCGCCGCCGGCAACAAGCTTTCGCCGGAGCAGCTCGGCAAGATCCTTGACCAGGCCGGCGTCGGCATCGATCATTTCAAGCAGTATATCGCAGTCCAGATGAGCTGGCCGCGTGTCGTCAACTTCCGCTACGGCAGCGCCAGCCGCCTTTCCGGCGGCGACCTCGTCAAGCGCATGATGCAGGGCGGCGGCAACAAGCCGGTCACGACGGAATATTTCCTGCAGCAGGTCATCTTCGTCATTCCCGAATCGAAGCGCGGCGCCATCACGGCAAAGCGGCAGGCTGAAGCCAATGCCTCGCGCTCGCAGTTTCCAGGTTGCGACACCTCAAAGGCCTTCGCGGCGAACTACCGCGACGTTTCGATCCGCAGCCTCGGCCGGATTCTGGCACAGCAGCTGCCCGAGGATTGGAAGCCGCTCGTCGAAAAGGCCGGCGACGGCATGACGACGGGTACGCGCGTTACCGAGAAAGGCGTCGAATATCTGGCAATCTGCAAGAAGCGGCAGGTCAACGACGACGCCGCCGCCGAGATCGTCTTCCGCGCCGAGGATCTCGGCAAGAAGAAGGCCGAGGGGGAAGACCCGAACAGCGCCAAATATCTTGAAGAACTGCGCTCGAAGGCGCAGATCGTCAACAAGTAACGAGCCGGTATGAGCGAGACGAGCATCGGGCCGGTCGCCCTCACCATGGGCGATCCGGCCGGCATCGGCCCGGACATCAGCCTCTCCGTATGGGCGAAGCGGGCCGATCGGACGACACCGCCGTTTCTCTATGTGGGCGATCCGGCGGTACTCGCCGCCCGTGCCAAGCTCCTGGGTCTGACCGTGCCGATATGCGAGACCGATTGTCTCGGGGCCGTCGCCGCTTTCCGGCAGGCGCTCCCCGTTTGGCCGATCCGCTCCCCTGCCCCCGTGGTTCCCGGTAATCCCGATGCGGCGAATGCTTCCGCCGTAACCGATGCGATCGACACCGCCGTCCGGCTCGTGCTGGCGGGAGAGGCGTCCGCCATCGCCACCAATCCGATTGCCAAGGCAGTGCTCTACGAGGCGGGGTTCCGCTTCCCGGGCCACACCGAATATCTCGCGGATCTCGCCGCGCGCGCAACGGGCGTTGCCGCCCTGCCGGTGATGATGCTCGCCGGGCCGAAGCTGCGCGCGGTCCCGGTCACGATCCATATCCCGCTCAAGGACGTTCCAGCCGCGCTGACGCCGGAGTTGATTTACGAGACCTGCACGATCACCGCGGCCGACCTCAGGAGCCGTTTCGGCCTGCCGGCGCCGCGCCTGGCGATTGCCGGTCTCAATCCGCATGCGGGCGAAGGCGGCGCGCTCGGCCGCGAGGACGATGCCGTCATCCGCCCCGTTATCGATCGGCTGCGCGCCGAGGGGCTGGACGTCGTCGGCCCCTTGCCGGCGGACACCATGTTTCACGATCGCGCGAGAGAAAGCTACGACGTCGCCATCTGCATGTATCACGATCAGGCATTGATCCCGGCCAAGGCGCTCGGTTTCGACGACAGCGTCAATGTCACGCTGGGCCTGCCCTTCATCAGAACCTCTCCGGATCACGGAACCGCTTTCAGTCTGGCCGGGAAAGGGATCGCGCGCGAGGAAAGCCTTCTTGCGGCACTGCGGCTTGCAGAAGAACTTGCCCGCAACGCCGGCAGGACGAAGCGCTGATGGCGGCTCTCGACGGTCTGCCGCCGCTACGCGACGTCATCCAGCGCCACGGTCTCGACGCGAAGAAGGCGCTCGGCCAGAATTTCCTCCTCGATCTCAACCTTACCCAGAAGATCGCGCGCACCGCCGGTCCGCTGGAGGACGTGACGGTGATCGAAGTCGGTCCGGGTCCCGGCGGCCTTACACGGGCGATCCTCGCTCTGGGGGCCAAGAAGGTCGTTGCGATCGAGCGCGATTCGCGCTGCCTGCCGGCACTCGCCGAGATCGGCGCCCATTATCCGGGGCGGCTCGACATCATCGAGGGCGACGCATTGAAGGTGGACTTCGAATCGCTTGCCGACGGCCCGGTGCGCATCATCGCCAATCTACCCTACAACGTCGGCACACAGCTTCTCGTCAATTGGCTGCTGCCAGGGCACTGGCCGCCCTTCTGGCAATCCCTGACGCTGATGTTCCAGCGCGAGGTCGGCCTCAGGATCGTCGCCGGCGCCGATGACGATCACTACGGCAGGCTCGGCGTCCTCTGCGGCTGGCGTACAAAGCCGCGTCTGGCATTCGACGTGCCGCCGCAGGCCTTCACACCGCCGCCCAAAGTGACGTCGACGGTCGTCCATCTCGAGCCTGTCGAAGCTCCGATCCCCTGCTCGCCCGCGGTCCTGGAGAAGGTCACCCAGGCAGCCTTCGGCCAACGGCGCAAGATGCTCCGCCAGAGCCTGAAACCCCTCGGTGGCGAGGCGCTGCTTGCAAAGGCGGGCATCGATCCGCAACGCCGCGCGGAAACCCTGACTGTGGAAGAATTTTGCCGACTGGCCAATTGTCTGTAGAGTCGGACGCTTGCGACAGCGCAGGAACGAGCCCGCAGCCGCCGGTTGTCTTCCCCCTCATACGCCTGCCGGCCCCCTCTTCCCGCAAGGCGGGCGAAGGGATAAGCGGCGCGTTCAGAGTGGATTTTCCGTCAGCAGTCCGTTGACGAATTCGAAGAGGCCGGGGCGCCGGTCGCGGCGAAGGCGCTCGGCTTCGACGATCGCCCTGACGGCGGAGAAGGCCCGGTCGAGATCGTCGTTGACCACGATATAGTCGTATTCGCGCCAGTGCTCGATTTCGGCGCGCGAATTAGCGAGCCGCGTCGCGATGACCTCTTCACTATCCTCGGCGCGCCGATGGAGCCGCGACTGCAGCTCCGCCATGGACGGCGGCAGGATGAAGATCGATACCACGTCGCCCGCCATTTTTTCCTGCAGCTGCTGGGCGCCCTGCCAGTCGATGTCGAAAAGCATGTCCCGCCCTTCGCCCATCGCCTTCTCGACGGCGTCACGCGGCGTGCCGTAGTAATTGCCGTGCACTTCGGCCCATTCGAGCAGCGAGTCCGTTGCCCTCAGTGCCTCGAACTCTCGGATCGACTTGAAAAAATAGTGCCGCCCCTCGATCTCGCTCGGCCGCCGCGAACGCGTCGTCACGCTCACTGAAATGCTCAAGTCCGGATCGGCTTCGAGCAGGTTGCGGGCGATCGTAGACTTCCCCGCACCTGAGGGCGAGGAAATCACGAGCATCAGCCCGCGACGAGCGATCTTGATGGGCGAAACGGTCGCCGGTTTCATATCCTACTCCAGATTCTGAACCTGTTCGCGGAACTGGTCGATCACGACCTTCAATTCGATACCGGCAGCAGACACGGCAGCGGCATTCGATTTCGAACAGATGGTATTCGATTCTCGGTTAAATTCCTGTGCAAGGAAATCGAGCTTGCGTCCGACCGGCCCGCCCTTTGTCAGGAGGTCGCGGGCAGCGCCGATATGGGAACTCAGCCGATCGAGTTCCTCCCGAAGATCGGCCTTCGTCGCAAGCAGCGCGACCTCCGCATGCAGCCTTTCGCGGTCGATGCCGGACGCGTTGGCCATGATCACCGAAACCTGCTGCACCAGCCTGTCGGCGATCGCCTGCGGGCTGCGGGACGGATCGTTTTCGACTACCGCGGTCAGCTTCTCGATGCGCTCCACCTGGGCGAGCAGCACCTGCCCGAGCGCCTTGCCCTCGTCTTCCCGCATCGTCCGCAGATCGGCGAGCGCGCCTTCCAGGCCGGCGAGTATCTCCGCGTCGCGTTCCGCGCGCTCGTTCTCGCTCTCCTCCGGCTCGCGGAAGTCGACAATGCCGCGAATGGAAAGCAGCGTATCGAGTTTGAGCGGCGCCGGATCGACGACATCGCCCAATCGTTCGCGAAGCTTCAGGACGGCGGCGAGCGCCTCCTCGTTGAGAACTGCCTCGGCCGAAACTTCCGTACCGCTCAGTGAAAGGCCGACCTGCAGGTTCCCTCGCGAGAAGTACTGC
The DNA here is from genome assembly GCF_036245905.1 of Sinorhizobium sp. KGO-5. Taxonomy (NCBI): domain Bacteria; kingdom Pseudomonadati; phylum Pseudomonadota; class Alphaproteobacteria; order Hyphomicrobiales; family Rhizobiaceae; genus Sinorhizobium; species Sinorhizobium sp. KGO-5. Next base: position 1,606,188 of record NZ_BDIZ01000001.1, on the reverse strand, counting down.
GAGGCGAGACGTCGGCAGTCGGGTTCGATACGTTCCAGTCCCGGCGGCAGGCGAAGCCGCATGTCGAGACCTTTGCCGTTGACCGAACGGAGTTCCCAGGCCCAGCGATACCGTCCGGTGCTCCCCTCTTTCCTGGCAAAGCCGGTCATCGATTGGAGCGGCATCGTTTCCTCCGTTGGCAGTGATTCGTTAAAGTGACAACGATTTCTGTACCTCCGAGGGAGGCACGACATTGTCGTTGAGGGAAGCACTATGGCGACAGCGCCGAACTCCGCAAGGAATATCCGCGCGGCGGCGAGCCCGTCCACATGAGGCTGAGGCGCGCCGCATTTAATTCATGCGGCGCGCCTCAGGTTTTGCTTTCGTGCATTGTCGTTATCCCAAACCGCTGCGCGGTTTTGGCGACCTGTATTATTGCTGGGTTCCGGTCTGCGTGACGGCATCCTGTGCCGCCTCGATGGCCTTCGCCGCCTCCGCTGCCCTCTCCGCCTCGATCTTCCGCCAGCGCCGCACATTGGCATTGTGCTCGTCGAGCGTCTCCGCAAAGACGTGTCCACCGGTGCCGTCGGCGACGAAGTAGAGTTCGGGTGTGCGCGACGGATTGGCGACGGCTTCGAGCGCCGCCCGGCCCGGATTTGCGATCGGCGTCGGCGGCAGACCTTTGATGAGATAGGTGTTGTACGGCGTCTGCTTGTCGAGGTCGGACCTCAGGATCGCCCGGTCGGCGGGTTTGCCTTCGCCCCCGAAGATGCCGTAGATGATGGTTGGATCCGACTGCAGCCTCATGCCCTTTTCCAGGCGATTGATGAACACGGACGCGACCCGCGGTCGCTCGTCCGCGCGGCCGGTCTCCTTCTCCACGATCGACGCAAGAGTTACGAATTCCTCTATGGTCGACACGGGAAGATCCGGATCCCGCTTCTCCCAGATCTGCTGCACCAGCGCCTCCTGGGCAGCGGTCATCTGCTTGATGATCTCGTTACGGTCGGTTCCGCGGGTGAACTTGTAGGTGTCCGGCTTCAGGGAGCCTTCGGGCGGCAGCTCCGCCGGCAGATCGCCGACAAGAACCGGATCGTCGGCAAGCCTGTGGAACATCTGCTTCACGGTCAAACCCTCGGGCAGCGAGACGGAGTAGAGGATCGACTTGCCGGATTTCAGAAGCTCCATGATCTCCTGCATCGATGCATGCGCCTTGATTTCGTATTCGCCGGCCTTGAGCGTGTCATTGCTCAGATAGGCTTCCGAAACGAACCGGAATACGCGGCTGTCGGTAATGATCTCGTTGCGCTCCAGGTTGCTGGCAATCTCGCTGATGCCCGCGCCGCTGCGAACGATGAAGTTCTTGTTCGCCTCCAAGGGACCCGGCTTCTCGTATTCGTGCATGGCATAATAGACGGCCCCGGCGGCCGCGAGTGCCACGAAGACGACCACAGTCATGACGAAGTTGAGAAAGATGACGACTTGGCTGCGCGCCTTGCGTGAACGCTTCGGCGGATGGGGAACTCTTTCGGGACGCAGCGCTTCGTTGGCCGACTTCGGAATGATCGGCCCGTTGCTCCCGGTTTCATTGCGGCCGAATTGCACCGCGCTGTTATCGTTTGAGTCGCTCACGATTATCCCGATTCCGAAATTCGCAACCTTTTCAAACCGCCGCCGGTGCGAATTTCGGATTAGACCGGCGACCAGTGAATGTTACGGCGGCCTCTGCGGCTCCGGTGAAAGAGCGGCCTGCCCTGCGATGAATATCCTACATTTACCAGATGTGGCTTGCGCGAACATAGCCCTTGGCGGCGGCCCCGAGTCGTCGCCACTCCAGCGACAGCTTGTAGCGAGCATTGCGGCAAAAAGCGGGATCGCGGGTCGATGCAGATCGGAAGATCTGCCCGAATTCCGCTTACCTTGGCAACCCGTTTCGCAAGACGCCCGCTCGAGGGATCAATGGCCGGTGTAACGGCGCAGAATCAGCGACGCGTTGGTGCCGCCGAAACCGAACGAGTTCGACAGGGCCACATTGATCTCGCGCTTGCGCGCGACATGCGGCACCAGATCGATCTTCGTCTCGACGGATGGGTTGTCGAGATTGAGCGTCGGCGGGGCGATATTGTCGCGAATTGCGAGCGCCGAGAAGATGGCCTCGACCGCGCCGGCCGCTCCGAGCAGATGCCCGATGGCCGATTTCGTCGAGGACATGGAGATCCTCGAAGCGCTTTCTCCGACCAGCCGCTCGACCGCGCCGAGCTCGATCGTGTCGGCCATCGTCGATGTTCCGTGGGCGTTGATATAGTCGATGTCAGCAGCCGTGACGCCCGCGCGCTTCAACGCCATCTGCATGCAGCGGTAAGCGCCTTCGCCGTCTTCGGACGGAGCGGTGATGTGGAAGGCGTCGCCGGACAGACCGTATCCGATCACTTCGGCGTAGATCTTGGCACCGCGCGCCTTTGCGTGCTCCAGTTCTTCCAGAACGACGACGCCCGCACCTTCGCCCATGACGAAGCCGTCACGATCGGCGTCATAGGGCCGCGAGGCCTTTTCAGGATTGTCGTTGTGCTGGGTCGAGAGCGCCTTGCAGGCGGCGAAGCCTGCGAGCGATATCCGACAAATCGGAGATTCCGTACCACCGGCAACCATCACGTCCGCATCCCCAAGCGCGATCAGCCGGCTGGCGTCGCCGATCGCATGCGCGCCGGTCGAGCAGGCCGTCACGACGGAATGGTTGGGACCGCGCAGCTTGTGGCGGATGGAAACCTGACCGGCTGCGAGATTGATCAGCCGGCCGGGAATGAAGAACGGGGAAATACGCCGCGGACCCTTGTCGCGCAGGGTGTAACCCGCATCGACGATACCTTCCAGCCCGCCGATGCCGGAGCCGATCAGGACGCCGGTCGAAATCTGGTCTTCGTCGCTTTCGGGTTTCCAGCCGGCATCCGCCAGCGCCATATCGGCAGCGGCCATCGCATAGACGATGAAAGGATCGACCTTGCGCTGTTCCTTGGGCTCCATCCAGTCGTCGGCATTGAACGTACCGTTGCTGCCATCGCCGAAGGGAATGCGGCAGGCAATCTTGGCGGGAAGGTCCTCGACCTCGAACTCGGTGACCTTGCGGGCTGCATTGTCGCCGGCCAGAAGACGCGCCCAGCTGACTTCGGTTCCGCAACCCAGAGGAGATACCATGCCGGTACCGGTGATAACGACACGTCTCATACCCGTGACCCACCCTGACTGTTCAATTCAACCGCCGGACCGGACCACGCGACGATCGCGACCCGCGCATGCATTGCAAATCTCGTTACAGCGTCGTGAAGACGCGCAAAGGTCGCTTTGACCTTATGGTTCCTTGCATGTTCTTGTCCCTGGACGGACTCCAATCAGGAGACATGCAGTAGTGACGACCAGAGGGAAAGGCGGGACGCTTTACCGATCGCAACCCGCAGTGAATGCAGGCCAGCCCACTGCCCCAGGGCTGAACGGGCCGCGAGTGCGGCCCGCCAATGACTCAAGCCAGAAGGTCAGGCCTGGGCTTTCTCGATGAACTTGACGGCGTCGCCGACGGTGAGGATCGAATCTGCAGCGTCGTCCGGGATTTCGACACCGAATTCTTCTTCGAATGCCATGACCAGTTCGACGGTGTCGAGCGAGTCCGCGCCGAGGTCATCGATAAAGCTTGCGCCTTCGCTGACCTTTTCGGCGTCGACGCCAAGATGATCAATAACAATTTTCTTCACGCGTTCTGCGATATCGCTCATGTCGGAGTTCCTCGACCTTATGTTTCTCTACGGCGCTGTTACCGGCACCGGCACTCTATCACGCCTGATAGACCAAGTTGGTCCAACGGGCAATCCATCCAACCGAAACCGCGGAAACCTAGGGCAACAAGAGCTGCCGGACACCTGGCCGGAACGGTCGACTGCGCGCAGTCATGGCCCGATTAACACGGTTTATGCCTGCCGCAAAGTGCGAAAATGCCCGATATTCCCTTGGTCAACATTGATTTTCAGGCATTTGGCACAAACAAACGAAGAGGCTGATCGGAGCTCGCGGCACAGGCCGAAGACCAAGGTACCGCACACTCCATCGCCTCGTCAGATCATCGCCATGCCGCCGTTGACGTGGATCGTCTGACCGGTGACGTATCCCGCTTCGTTCGAAGCGAGATAGGCGACGGCGGAGGCGACCTCGGCTCCGCTTCCCATCCGCCGCATCGGGATCGCAGACATGATCCCTTCCTTTTGCTTGTCGTTCAGCTTGCCGGTCATCGCGCTTTCGATGAAGCCCGGCGCGACGCAGTTGACCGTGACGTTGCGGGTGGCGATTTCCTGTGCAAGCGACTTGGAGAAGCCGATCATGCCGGCCTTCGAGGCACAGTAATTCGCCTGCCCCGGATTGCCGGTGACGCCGACCACCGAAGTTATGTTCACGATGCGGCCGAAGCGACGGCGCATCATCGGATGCGTGAGCTCCCGCGTCAGCCGGAAGACGGCCGTGAGATTGACTTCGATGACGTTGTCCCAGTCTTCGTCGCTCATGCGGACGAAGAGCCCGTCCTTGGTAATGCCGGCATTGTTGACGAGGATGTCCACGCCGCCGAGATCGGCCTCCGCCTTTTCACCGAGCGCCTTGACTTCCGCGCGGTCGGAGAGATTTGCCGGGAATATCTGAACCCGTTCGCCGAGGGTGTTGGCAAGAGCTTCGAGCTTCTCGACGCGGGTACCATGCAGTCCGACGACGGCGCCCTGAGCATGCAGCATGCGGGCGATTTCCTCGCCGATACCACCGGAAGCGCCGGTAACGAGAGCCTTGCGGCCTGAAAGATCGAACATGGATTTCTCCTTATAGTAGGGCGCTCAGGCCAAGAGGACGGCAAGCGCCGCTTCGATATCGGCGGGGGAATTGACGGCGATGCCGGTGACGGTCTTGTCGATCCTCCGGGCAAGTCCCGTCAGGACCTTGCCCGAGCCGATCTCGTAAAGCGTCGTCACGTCATGGGCCGCAAACCACTCGACCGTCTCGCGCCAGCGCACCTGCCCGGTCACCTGCTCGACAAGCAGTCGTGCGATGTCGCCCGCGTCGCTTACCGGCGCGGCAAGCACGTTCGCGACGACCGGCACCACGGGATCGCGCTTCTCGACCGTTGCGAGCGCCTTGCGCATGGCTTCGGCGGCCGGTGTCATCAACGCGGAATGGAAGGGGGCGGACACGGGCAGCATCAGCGCGCGCTTGGCATCCTTCTGCGATGCGAGAGCCGCGGCCTTCTCCACAGCCGGCTTCTCGCCCGAGATCACCAGCTGGCCGCCGCCGTTGTCGTTGGCGATCTGGCACGAGCCGAGCGATGCGGCGTCGCGGCAGATCGCTTCGACATCGTCATGCTCCAGACCGATGATCGCCGCCATCGCGCCCTTGCCGACGGGCACGGCCGCCTGCATGGCATCGCCGCGAATGCGCAGAAGACGCGCCGTGTCGGCGAGCGAGAAAGTACCGGCGGCACAGAGCGCCGAATACTCCCCGAGCGAGTGGCCCGCAACGAAGGAAACCTTGCGCTTGAGATCGACGCCCTTGGCCTCGAGCACGCGGATGACCGCCATGGACACCGCCATCAGCGCCGGTTGCGCATTCGACGTCAGCGTCAGCGTGTCCTCAGGCCCGTTCCACATGATGTCGGAAAGCTTTTCGCCGAGCGCCTCGTCGATCTCGGCGAAGACGGCGGCAGCCTCCGGAAAGGCCTCGGCCAGATCCTTGCCCATGCCGACGGCCTGGCTACCCTGACCGGGGAACGTGAATGCGGTGCTCATCAAGAGTGCCCCTTCCATGGGTCGCGGCTGGTTCGGAGCAAGCCAGTAACCGTGACCGTTTCAATTGCGCGGGCGGGTGCAGATGAACCGCCCGGACCTTTGGCGCCGCCCCGCATTTTCCTCTCCATTCACATTCCTGAACCGCAAGTCAAGCGCGGAAGCCGCGCTTCGCCGGCTGGTTACGGTCTTTTGCCCTTGATCTTCGCCAATCAAGGCTTAAGTTTGCCCCGCTTTGCCGCCGCGCCGTTCCGGAACTTCCCGGGCTGCGGCCAACCGTCATTTCCAAGGCGGAGCGCCTTCCTCCCATGGGCGCTAACCCGCCCCACAAGGAACGTCATGCGCTACAACAAACTCGGCCGCACCGGCATCAAGGTTTCGTCCATCTGTCTCGGAACGATGACGTGGGGCTCGCAGAACACGCCGGCCGAGGCCCATGAACAGCTCGACTATGCCTTCGATCATGGCGTCAACTTCATCGATACGGCCGAACTCTATCCGACCACACCGCTTTCAGCGGAGACCTACGGCAACACCGAGCGCATCATCGGCGATTGGCTGGCCGCACGCGGCCGCCGTGACGACGTGGTGGTTGCAACCAAGGTCGCCGGCTCCGGCCGTGCCTACATCCGCAATGGCGGCCCGGTCACCCCGCAAGGGATCGGCGAAGCGGTCGATGCGAGCCTCGCGCGGCTCAGAACCGACTATATCGACCTTTATCAATTGCACTGGCCCAACCGCGGTCATTACCACTTCCGAAACGCCTGGTCCTATGACCCTTCCCACCAGAACAAGGAGGAGGTTGCAGCTGATCTCAAGGCCATTCTGGACAAACTCGGCGAACTCGTCAAAGCGGGCAAAATCCGCGCGGTCGGCCTTTCGAACGATACGGCCTGGGGCGCGATGAAGATGATCGACCTCGCCAACAGATACGGCTTCCCGCGCGTCGCAACGATCCAGAACGAGTACAGTCTGCTCTACCGCAGCTACGATCTCGACCTGGCGGAAGTGTCGCACCACGAAGATATCGGCCTGCTCGCCTATTCGCCGCTGGCGGCCGGGCTGTTGAGCGGAAAATATCTGGACGGGGCCAGGCCGGCCGGATCGCGCCTGTCGATCAACGGCGACCTCGGCGGCCGCTACACGCCGCATCAGGAGCCCGCCGTCGCCGCCTATGCCGCACTCGCCCGCGAACACGGTCTTGACCCCGCTCAAATGGCGATCGCCTTCTGTCTCACGCGCCCCTTCATGGCCTCGGCCATCATCGGCGCCACGTCCATGGAGCAACTGAAGAATGACCTCGGCGCCGCCGACGTCACTCTCTCCCAGGACGTGATGAACGGCATCCGGCGGCTGCACCGGCTCTATCCGGCGCCGATCTGAAACACTCTCCCGCCGGAGCGGCGGCTTCATGCCGCCATCTGGCGGCAGCTCTCGGCACAGCGCCTGCAGGCGTCGACGCAATCGCCCATGTCGCCGATGCGCTCGCAGTCGTCCGCGCACTCCGCACAGATCTCGGCACATTCGCCGCACAAGTGCTTGTGGTGCGGCGTACCCAGCAGCATGAAATGCGCCGCGTCCCTGCAAATTTCCGCGCAGGCCATCATCAACCGGAAGTGCGGCGGCTCGGTATGCTCGCCGCCGGTCTCCAGGCAATGCGTCATCGCCGTCGAAAGGCAGACGCGATAGCAGGCAAGACAATTCTCGATGCATTCCTGCATCTTCGGATCGAAGGGGGCCATTTTCTTCTCCCGGATGGGTGGGAGCCCACTCAACAGCGCAAGGGCGCTTTTGTTCCGGATGAGTGCAGCCGGGAGGCCAATCCGACGAGAGCGCTTGCATTTCGGGTGAAAACCCGTATAAGCGCGCTGTTCGAAACGCCCGGTCTTCTGGCTGGTGGCTGAACGGAGGGCCGGTTTCCATTCGGAAACCGCGAGGAATGTAAGGCATTCCGGCCTCCCGTGTCTCCGCTCTCGACCGTCTCGATACAACACTTTCTTGCCGGCTCTTAGTGGCCTCTAAGAACAGTCGTTGAGGCTTAGCCGCCGAGGTCCGGGCTGATTAACGCAAGAAAGGCAAGCCACAATGGCTCTTTATGAACACGTATTCCTCGCTCGGCAGGACATCACGCCGCAGCAGGTCGACGCCCTGGTCGAGCAGTACAAGGGTGTCATCGAATCGAACGGCGGCAAGGTCGGTCGGGTCGAGAACTGGGGCCTGAAGTCCCTCACCTACCGCATCAAGAAGAACCGCAAGGCTCACTACGTCCTCATGGACATCGATGCCCCGGCACCGGCCGTGCACGAAGTCGAGCGTCAGATGCGCATCAACGAAGACATCCTGCGCTACATGACGATCGCCGTCAGCAAGCACGAGGAAGGCCCGTCCGCGATGATGCAGAAGCGCGACCGCGACGATCGTCCGCGCCGCGACGGCGACCGCCCGGACCGTGGCGGGTTTGGCGACCGTGGTCCGCGTCCGGACCGTGGCGACCGCGATGACCGTCCGCGCCGCCCGCGCGAAGACCGCGCTTAACAAGAAGCTTTAGGAGATAAAGACAATGGCTGAAGTTTCTTCCGCTCCGGTACGCCGTCCGTTCCACCGTCGCCGCAAGACCTGCCCCTTCTCGGGCGCAAACGCTCCTCGGATCGACTACAAGGACGTCCGTCTCCTGCAGCGCTACATTTCCGAGCGCGGCAAGATCGTGCCGTCGCGCATCACGGCCGTTTCCCAGAAGAAGCAGCGCGAACTCGCCCAGGCGATCAAGCGCGCCCGCTTCCTCGGCCTGCTGCCCTACATCGTATCGTAAGGCGGCCGGCGCTCCGTTGATCGGTTGACTCAACGGAAACCAGCTTCGATCGAGGCGCGCTTTCAAGTGTGCCTCGATCCCTCCCTTCCGCGGTGGGCGCGGATCGGAAACGCGCCGGAACGGCGCGCAAATCCCATGTTGGGGCAATGGCCGGACGGCCGCCCCTAACTGCATCTCAAGCAGGACAGCGAACGTGAAGAACTGGAACAGGACATCGCTGCTGACCGGCGTTCTCGCCGGCATTACCGCCGCCCTCTTGTCGATGGGCGCGAATACGCAGTCGTCTCTTGCGATCGTTCTCTACGCCGCCTCCGCGCTGCCGATCCTGATTGCGGGTCTCGGTTGGGGAAACGCCGCCGCCATCGCTGCCATCGTGGTCGCGGGCGGGGCAGCAGTGGCACTCGTGTCACCCTATTTCGCACTGCTGATCGTCGTCGTGACGCTCGTCCCGGCCGGCTGGCTCAGCCACCTCTCCAATCTTGCGCGCCCGGCTTCCGAACTCGGCGGTCCCGAGGGTTCACTCGCCTGGTATCCGCTCTCCGACATCCTCGTGCATCTTGCCGGACTGGTGACGGTCGGCATGATCATCGTCGGCTATATCGTCGGATACGACGCGAGCGTCTCCGACATCATGGTCGATATGGTGGTCGAGGCGATAAAGGCGCAGGAACCGCTCTACAATCCGGATGCCGCGGCGATCGCTCAGCTCAAGTCGATATTCACGCTGGCGCTGCCGCTGGTGCAGGGTGCCATCTGGGTATTGATGCTGTTCGCCGCCTACTATCTCGCGACCCGCATCGTGCAGCTGTCCGGCAAGGCGCTTCGGCCGCGGGAGGACGTTCCCTCTTCGCTCAGGATGCACCGCAACGCCATCTTCGTTTTTCTCGGCGGCCTGGCCCTCACCTTCTTCGGCGGGGCGCCGGCTGTGATCGGTGCGCTCGTCTGCGGTACCTTCGGCGCCGGCTTCCTGCTGTCGGGCTTCGCCTCTTTTCATTTTCGCACGCGCGGCAAGTCCTGGCGGCTTCCCGTGCTGTGGATCGCATACCTGTCGGTGTTCGTCTTTACGATTCCGGCTTTCTTCTTCCTCCTGTCCGGCTTGATCGATACGCGCCGCGCCATCGCACTCACGCCCACGGGAAAAAACTGACCAACGAAACGAACAAACTGAAAGGAAATCAAAATGGAAGTCATTCTCCTCGAACGCATCGCCAAGCTCGGCCAGATGGGCGAAACCGTAAAGGTTCGCGACGGCTTCGCGCGCAACTACCTGCTGCCGCTCGGCAAGGCGCTCCGCGCCAATGCCGCCAACAAGGCCCGTTTCGAATCCGAGCGCTCGACGCTCGAAGCCCGTAACCTCGAGCGTAAGTCGGAAGCCCAGAAGGTTGCCGATTCGCTTGACGGCAAGTCCTTCATCATCGTCCGTTCCGCTGGCGAGACCGGCCAGCTTTACGGCTCGGTTGCCGCCCGCGACATCGTCGAGACGCTGGCTGCCGAAGGCTTCAACATCAACCGGAACCAGGTCGACCTCAACCAGCCAATCAAGGCTATCGGCCTGCACAAGGTCACGCTGCACCTGCACGGGGAAGTCGACGTGGCGATCGAAATCAACGTCGCCCGTTCGGCCGAAGAAGCCGAGCGCCAGGCCAAGGGCGAAAGCCTGACCTCGGCCGATGCCATCTACGGCGTGGACGAAGACGCCCTGAAGCCGGAAGATTTCTTCAACCCGGAAGCCGAGATCGAGTCCGAAGAAGAATAAGTCCCGAGCGGACCTCAAGGAAAGAAGCCCGGATCCGATCGGATCCGGGCTTTTTGTTTGCGGGCGATTCCTTGCGGAACCTGGAATTGCCCTACCCGGCGGACGCGATCGCCGCCTGAGGTTCGGCCGCCTTGTCGACCCTCACCACCACCGAAAGCCCGGGAGCAAGGCGGTCGGCCATCGGCTGTTCGGGATCGACGGCGATGCGCACGCCGAGACGTTGCGCCACCTTGGTAAAATTGCCGGTGGCGTTATCGGGCCGGATGATGCTGAATTCCGATCCGGCAGCGGGAGAGAAGCGCTCGATGTGGCCTCTCAGCACCTGCCGGTTCAGGGCGTCTACCGAAATGGTGACGGGCTGACCAACCCGCATTCCGTCAAGCTGCGTCTCCTTGAAGTTGGCGACGATCCAGACGTCGTGCGGCACGACCGAGAGCAGCTGTGTGCCGGCGGTGACATATTGCCCGACACGGGCACCGATCTCGCCCAGCCTGCCGGCACGCGGCGCAACGATCCTGGTGTTGTCGAGATCGATCTCGGCGAGTTCCACAGCCGCCTCGGCGCCGGCTACCGAACCCTCGAGGCCGGCGCGTGCGCCGAGCGTCGTCGCAAGCGACTGGCGCGAAACCTCGAGATTTGCGATCGCCTGTTTGACGCCCGCGTCCGCCTGCTCGAACGCAGCCCGGGCCTGGTCGGCGTCGCTCCGCGTCGCGACACCTTTATCGGCGAGCGGACGAATGCGGTCCCAGGTTGCTCTCGTCGTTGCCAGAGCCGCTTTGGCCCCGTCGAGCTGGGCCTCGCTGGCGGCGATTCCGGCCTTTGCCGATAGCTCCTGTTCGAACGAGTTCGCCAGTGCCGACCGTTGTGTCGCAAGCGTCGCTTTTGCCTGCGCAAGCTTCTGGACGTAAATCCGGTCATCGATCCTGACGAGGAGCTGACCAGCCCTCACCTCCTCGTAGTCGCGCACCGGCACCTCCGCGACGTAGCCGGAAAGTTGCGGGCTGATGGTCGTGACATAGCCGCGGACATAGGCGTTCTCCGTGGTTTCGACGGAGCTCGCGAAGGGCGGCAGACGCCAGGCGTAGAGGACGAGTGAAAGACCGGCGAGGCCGGCAAGAAGCACGATGAGCGTGGTAGGAGAGCGGAAGTTTTTCAGCATGATAACGACTTCATTGTTCAAGATATGGCCGCCGGTACGATGTCGGGATCGCGCCCGGCAAGCCGTTTGACAGCGATTTGGATGAGCAGCACCGCGAGCGCGAAAAGCGCTATGATCGCCGCCAGCAGGAAGGCATCGTTGTAGGCGAGGATGTTGGCCTCGCGGGTGATCGTCTGCCCGAGCAGGGCAACGCCCTCCCCGTTCAGCAACGCCCTGTCGCCGATTGCCTTGGCGTAGGCGCCCGACAACTGCCCGATGCGCTGCGCGACCAGAGGATTGGTCAGAACGATCTGCTCGGCCAGAATGTTGGCGTGGAACTTCTCCCGCAGTGTCACGAAGGTTCCGAAGGCGGCCGAGCCCATCAGGCCGCCGATGCTCTGCGTGAACAGAAAGACGACGATGAAGCTCAGGATGTAGCTCGGGCCTTTCGCGAGTGCCGCCGTGAAACCGCGGGCCATGGCCGGCGGCAGGAAAAGGGCCGTGCCGGCGGCGACCAGCGCCTGGCTCACATACATTTGTTCCGGACGCGTAAGGCTCGTCGCATGGCTGTCCATATAGGCGCCGCCGGCGAGCATGCCGAGGGCGAACACGTGGATGACGTCCGCGTGCCCCGGCTTCATCAGCGCCGCACAGAGCAGACCGCCCCCGAGCGATGCGGCCAGAATGATCCAGTAAAGTGTCGCGAGCTGGTCATACTGCAGGCCGAGCAATTGGTAGAAGTTGGTGGCGATCGCCGACTGCTCCGAGGCGACGAGGCGGAAGATCAACAATACGGCAGCAAAATGCACGATCTCGCGCGAGGCCAACCAGCGTATGTCGATCAAGGGCTGCTCGCGATTGAGCTCGATCAGGACGACGGCCGTGAGGGTAACGACCGACAAGGCGAGCAGCATGCCGAGCCACGGTGCCTCGAACCACCAATAGAGCCTCCCCATCGCGAGGACGACGGCAACGCAGCCGAAGCCGACGGCGAGCAGCAGGTAGCTGAGGATGTCGGTACGCTGGATGACTTTGGCATGAGGCACCGGCGTCAGCGGCAGCAGATAGATGACCGGCAGCGCGATCAGCGCGAGCGCCATCTCAAGCGTGTACAGCCCGTGCCATTGTCCGATCTCGATGAGCCGCGGCGAGATCAGCCGCGTGATCGGAGCGGCCAAGGTCGTGCATGTCAGGGCGAGTGCGAGGCCCACCGTCAGCTTGCGCGCCGGCGGAAAGGCTTCCAGCATATAGAGAAAGCCGAGGCTCGACATCGGCGCGGCCGCAATGCCGCTGATGAAGCGGACGACGACCGCCGAATGAAGGTCCGAGACGAAGACGTTCATCAGTGAAGCGATGACGAAGCCGACTATGCCGATCTCAGCGAAGCGGCGAAGACCATATTGGGCGCGGATCTTCACGAGAGCGGCCGAAAGGCTGACATTGGGCGCCATGTAGGCAGCCGCAAGCCAGGCAGCCTCCACCGACGTGGCCGAAAGCGACCCCTGGACCTGCGCAAGATTGGCCGACGCGAGATTCAGGCCGAGGCCCTGCGTCAGAAAGAGGAGAGCGGAGCCGGCGATATAGAGAGCCGATCTACCGATGCGCATCGAGTCGGGAGCGGCAACGGCATTCATCGGTCGCCACTCCGCCCGATCGACTGGATGTTCGTCGCGATCTTGCAAACGACCTTCAGCGCGACGGCGATTTCCTGTGGCTGCAGCCCGCCCAGGACCTCCTCGCGGATGTCGCTCGCGAGCTTCTGAATCTCATCCGCCACGGAGCGGCCAATGTCCGTCATATGGATCTGCTTCGCACGCCGATCGGAAAGCTCGACCCGGCGCTCGATGAATCCCTGCTTTTCCATGCCGTCGAGAAGGCGAACGATCGTCGGCGTCTCGATATCGAGCTCTTCGGCCAACTCGCGCTGGTTGAGACCTTCTTTCCTGGCGAGCGCGAACAGCATCCGGGCACGCGGCAGCGTCAGGCCGCGCTCCTTCACCCGCGCGTCGAACACCGACCGCAGTTTGCGATTGACGGTCGCAAGTGCGTCGAACAGTTCACGATTGTCGCTTGGATTCGGCATTTAGTATCTTTTCCATATTACTAGCATGCTAACTATCTGGACACTATTTAATCCGGCCATGGGCATTTTTCAAGATGCCCATCGAGGACGCGGGGACCCGAATCAGGTAGTTTTTACCCATGGCCGCTGCGTCAACCAGTGTCGCGTGAGAATGTAGTTTTTTACAACTTCTCCCTTGCCTCCCTGTGGATCAGTCGAACAACGGGCAAAGGCGACAGGCGGGGTTGTATGGCACGCCACTGTTGCGTGCCTGCACTAGACGCGGCGGGCAACAGTCAGCAAACCGGGTGCCTCACGGGATCATAAGCGGAAACGGAAAACGATGAACGACGCAGCGCGAAAGCTCGCCCCTTTGGCCAAGGATCAGGCGGAACAGCATTATCGCGAGGCGCCGAACAATCTGGAAGCGGAACAGGCCCTGCTCGGCGCCATTCTCGTCAATAACGACGCCTTCTACCGGGTGTCGGACTTCCTCAAACCCGTACACCTGTATGAGCCGTTGCATCGCAGGATCTTCGAGATCGCCGGCGAAATCATCCGCATGGGCAAGACTGCCAACCCGGTGACGGTCAAGACCTTTCTCAAGGCCGACGAGAAGGTCGGCGACCTGACGGTTGCGCAATATCTCGCGCGCCTCGCCGCCGAAGCCGTGTCCATCATCAATGCGGAGGACTACGGCCGCGCGATCTACGACCTGGCGCTCCGCCGGTCGCTGATCACCATCGGTGAAGACATGGTGAACATCGCCTATGACGCACCGCTCGACATGCCGCCGCAGAGCCAGATCGAGGATGCCGAACGGCGCCTGTTCGAACTCGCCGAGACCGGGCGCTACGACGGCGGCTTCCAATCGTTCAACGACGCGGTGGCGCTCGCGATCGACATGGCCGGACAGGCGTTCGAGCGGGACGGTCACCTCTCCGGCATTTCCACCGGCATCCATTCCCTCGACGGGAAGATGGGCGGACTGCAGCGTTCGGACCTGATCATCCTCGCCGGCCGTCCGGGCATGGGCAAGACCTCCCTCGCGACGAACATCGCATACAACATCGCCGCCGCCTACGAGCCGGAGGTACAGCCCGACGGCTCCTTCAAGGCCAAGAACGGCGGCGTGGTCGGCTTCTATTCGCTCGAAATGTCGTCCGAACAGCTCGCTACCCGTATCATCTCCGAGCAGACCGAAGTCTCCTCCTCGAAGATCCGCCGCGGTGACATTTCGGAAGCGGATTTCGAGAAGCTGGTCGCCTGCTCGCAGATGATGCAGAAAGTGCCGCTTTATATCGACCAGACCGGCGGTATCTCGATCGCCCAGCTTGCCGCGCGTGCGCGCCGATTGAAGCGGCAGCGCGGCCTGGACGTACTCGTGGTCGACTACATCCAGCTCATGACCGGTTCGAAGAAGTCGGGCGAAAATCGCGTACAGGAAATCACCGAGATAACCACCGGCCTCAAGGCGCTCGGCAAGGAACTCAACGTGCCGATCATCGCGTTGTCGCAGCTTTCGCGCGCGGTGGAAAGCCGCGAGGACAAGCGGCCGCAGCTCTCCGACCTGCGTGAATC
Source organism: Sinorhizobium sp. KGO-5 (assembly GCF_036245905.1). Taxonomy (NCBI): domain Bacteria; kingdom Pseudomonadati; phylum Pseudomonadota; class Alphaproteobacteria; order Hyphomicrobiales; family Rhizobiaceae; genus Sinorhizobium; species Sinorhizobium sp. KGO-5. The sequence continues at coordinate 1,591,059 of NZ_BDIZ01000001.1, read as the reverse complement.
GGGCTCGATCGAACAGGACGCCGACGTGGTTCTCTTCGTGTTCCGCGAGGAATATTACGTGAAGAACATGGAACCGCGCGACGAGTTCGATCCGAAATACGAAGAGTGGAAGATGCAGATGGAGAAGGTGAAGGGCACGGCCGACGTGATCATCGCCAAGCAGCGCCACGGACCGACCGGCACCGTAAAGCTCGCCTTCCAGTCGGAATTCACGCGCTTCTCGGATCTCGCCGATCCGTCGTTTACGCAGTACGAGCACTGAGGGGCGGACTGAGAGCATTACAATGTTTCATCGAAACACTGAAATGCTCTAAGTCTCTGGTCCAACGCACTTCCGGACGGAAAACGGGCTCTCTACCCCACGAACACCCTCGCAACCGCCACGGCGATCACGCCGGCCGCCACGGCGGCCAGCAGCGGAAGCCTCGTGGCGACAAGCGCTGTCGCGAGGGTTGCGAGCGTTTCGGCCGGCCCGGTGACCAGCGCCGTCGGCGCGATGACGGCCATCAATACGGCCGGTGGAATCGCCTCCAGCGCCCGCTTCTGCTTCTGACCTATCGTGACGAAACGGATGAGGACGAGACCGCCGATCCGGGTCAGCACGGTCGCCACGGCCATCGCGACGATCGCAAGAAGCGTGTGCGGATCGAGCGTCATGCGCGGGCTTCCTGACGTTCCCCGGTGAAGAGCGCCGCAATGACGCCCGCCCCCGCGCCGGCTGCGATATACCAGACTCCGGGGAGAAGTTGGTGCGCGAGGACCGCGGCCGCAGCGCTCGCAGCGAGAACCGCGCCGGTCTCTCGTCCCTTCCAGAAACCCATGACCAGGACGATGAAGACCGCGGGAAACGCAAAATCGAGACCGAGCGCTTTCGGGTCTCCGAGGAACGCGCCGGCGAGCGAGCCGGCAAGGCCGGCAAGCACCCAGACCAGGTAGAACGGGACCGCGAGGCCCGCATACCAGGCGGGCGTGAGGCGCGACTCACCGGCTCGGACCTCGGCCATGGCCCATATCTCGTCGGCAAGGAGAAGCATCGCGGCATATCTCGCCGGCCCCGAGAAGGCCGGCATCTTCGTCCCGATCGATGCGCTCATCAGAAGATGGCGGATATTGACGAGCAGAGCCGAAAATCCGAGGGCCGCCCAGGAGGCCGGATGAGTCCAGATGTCGAGCGCGACGAATTGTGAACCGCCGGCGAAGACCAGCGCGCTCATCATCACGACTTCGAGGGTCGACAGGCCCTTGGTTGCGGCGACGGCCCCGAAGACGAGCCCGATCGGCATCACCGCCACGATAAGCGGTGCCATCGCCCTGAAACCTCCCCAGAATTCCTCGACTGCCCGCACCTTTTTCACGCCAGGGATCTCCCGTACCTGCAACACCAATCTTCTGAAATTGCGCACTCCCGGAGGAAAACCGTTACGCGCTTTTCCTGGAAGAGCGCCAGCAGGTAGCCCGGCAGAAGACACCCGTCTTGAACGAAAGTGATCAGCCTGAGCGATAGGTGCCCGGCGTGACGCCGGTTCGAGCCTTGAAATGGCGGCTGAAATGCGCCTGATCGGCAAAGCCGCAGTGATAGGCGGTGTCCGCCGCAGACCAGCCCTTGCGCAGAAGGGCCTTGGCTTCCCGCACCCGCTTGTCGGTGAGAAAAGCATGCGGGGTGATGTGAAATTCCTTTCGGAAGGCGCGGATCAGATGGGCGCGGCTGAGCCCCGCCAGCTTCGCAAGTTCCTCCAGCCCGATATCGTGCGTGTAATTTTCAACAAGATAGTCGCGTGCCCGGTGCACGGCTGAACTCTCGCGCGTCTGCAGAGGGACGATGATAGCGTTGCCGTGGCGCTCGAAGAGCCGGGCCAGGAACCCGAACATGCTTTCGTCCGCTTCGAGCGTACCGACCTTGCCTTCCAATGCGCGGTGCGCACGATGAAAGCCGATCGCAAGCTCTCTATCGGTGAGAAGCAGCCGCGAGAAGGACGGCGTTCCCTTGAAGGAGCGGCCGGTCACATCCTCGAGAATCTCCACCAGCAGGTCCGTGGATGGATAGATCATCCGATAGCGGTAGCCTTCATGACCCGGATGCCCGTCGTGGATTTCATCCGGATTGATGAGATAGAGATCTCCCGGGCCCGTCTGCGATCGTTCCCCCTTGATCGTGCTGATCTGGGAACCCGCTTCGATCGCACCTATGCTGAAGGTGTCGTGCGCGTGGGGGGCAAATTCGTGTGTGATGAAGGTCGCGCTGAGGCACTCCATGCCCTTGAAGCGCGGGTCGCGCCAGAAACGAGTCCTCTCGGCTCCCTCGAGCGGCATGGCCTCGATGGCCTTTTCCTGTGAGATCGTTTCCATCGGCCGATCTTATCGGGCGAGAAAAGGCTCGTCTTGCATAAAAGTGCTTTCGGCCGGAGCATTGCGTCGGCCGTTTGCGGCACGGGGCACTTGGATGTATTGCTGCGGGTATCGCCCACGCAGAGTTCCAGTATGCAAAGCCCCGAGTTTCTTTCCGCCTCCAGCAGGCTCACCGTCGACCTCACCGCGCTTGCCGACAATTGGCGGGCGATGAACCAGCGGTCCGGAAAAGCCCGCACCGCCGCCGTTCTGAAGGCCGATGCCTACGGCCTCGGCGTCGTGCATGCCGCACCGGCTCTCTATGCCGCCGGCGCGCGCGATTTCTTCGTGGCCAGTGTCGAAGAAGGGGCCGAGCTTCGCCCGCTTGTTCCGGATGGGCGAATCTACATTCTCGCGGGAATGTGGCCGGGCAACGAGGAACTCTTCTTCGAGAACGATCTCGTGCCGATCATCAACTCGGAGGAGCAGCTGGCGGTCTTCATGGCAGCGCTTTCCGAACGGGGCGACCACCCCTGCGTTCTCCACGTCGACACGGGCATGAACCGGCTCGGCCTGTCGCCTGAGGAGGCCGTTGCCCTCGCCCACGACCCTGCGCGGCCTGCGAGTTTCTCGCCGGTCCTCGTCATGAGCCATCTGGCCTGCGCAGACGATCCTGGACACCCGATGAACGGCTATCAGCTTCAGCGTTTCCGCGAGGTTACGGCCGCCTTCAAGGGCGTGCCGGCAAGCCTCGCAAATTCCGGCGGCGTGTTCCTCGGCGCGGACTACCACTTCGATCTCACCCGGCCCGGTATCGCGGTCTATGGCGGCGAAGCGATCGACGGCGCCGTCAATCCGATGAAAGCGGTCGTCACCGCCGAAGCGCGCATCGTGCAGGTCAGGACGGTTCCATCCGGCGAAACGGCAAGCTACGGCGCCTCGGTCCGCTTCGGCCGCGACAGCCGCATTGCGACGGTCGCGATCGGTTATGCCGACGGCTACCACCGTTCGGTTTCGGGCGGCGGCGTCACCCTCAGACAGGCGATGCCCTCGGGCGCCTTCGGTTTCCTGCATGGTATGAAGGTGCCGCATGTCGGGCGGGTGACTATGGATCTGAGCCTGTTCGACGTCACTGACCTGCCGGAAACGGCCGTGCGTGCCGGCGATTACATCGAGGTCTTCGGGCGCAATGTCGCCATCGATGACGTCGCGCGCGCCGGCGGCACCATCGGCTACGAGCTGCTGACGAGTCTCGGCCGCCGGTATCATCGGACCTATGTCGGAGGCGCTTGAACAAGGCGCAAAGGAATATCGTCCTTTCAATCAGGAATTCGCGGCATTATGTGACCGCCAAGAGTGATTCTCGGGCGGCGGCAATTCCGCCATCCGCCCGCAAACATCCGAAAGCCGACATCCATGGCGAAAGCCCGCACCCAGTTCGTCTGCCAGAATTGCGGCACTGTCCATTCCCGTTGGGTGGGCAAGTGCGACGGTTGCGGCGAGTGGAACACGATCATCGAGGATGACCCGACGGGGGGGATCGGCGGCGGTCCCATGCGCACGCCGAAGAAGGGGCGTCCCGTCGCACTTACCACGCTGTCCGGAGAGATCGAAGACGCGCCGCGCATCCACACCGGCATTTCGGAACTCGATCGCGTGACCGGCGGCGGCTTCGTTCGCGGATCCGCACTGCTCGTCGGCGGAGATCCGGGTATCGGCAAGTCGACCGTACTGATGCAGGCGGCCGCGGCACTTGCCCGCCGGAAGCATCGGGTGATCTATGTCTCGGGCGAAGAAGCGATCGCCCAGGTCCGCCTGCGTGCTCAGCGGCTTGGCGCCGCCGACAGCGACGTGCTTCTTGCGGCCGAGACGAATGTCGAAGATATCCTCGCGACGCTTTCCGAGGGCAAGCGCCCGGACCTCGTCATCATCGATTCGATCCAGACGCTTTGGAGCGATATCGTCGACTCCGCACCGGGCACGGTGACGCAGGTCCGCACCGGCGTGCAGGCGATGATCCGCTTCGCCAAGCAGACGGGCACGGCGGTCGTGCTGGTCGGCCACGTGACGAAGGAGGGCCAGATCGCCGGCCCGCGCGTCGTCGAGCACATGGTCGATGCCGTCCTTTATTTCGAGGGCGACCGCGGCCATCATTACCGCATCCTCAGGACGGTGAAGAACCGCTTCGGACCGACCGACGAGATCGGCGTTTTCGAAATGTCGGACAAGGGCCTGCGCGAGGTCGCCAACCCGTCGGAGCTGTTTCTCGGCGAACGCAACGCGAAATCGCCGGGTGCCGCGGTCTTCGCCGGCATGGAGGGCACGCGGCCCGTGCTTGTCGAGGTACAGGCGCTGGTCGCGCCGACATCGCTCGGAACGCCGCGCCGCGCGGTGGTCGGCTGGGATTCGGCCCGCCTTTCGATGATCCTCGCCGTGCTGGAAGCCCATTGCGCCATTCGCCTCGGCCAGCACGACGTCTACCTCAATGTCGCGGGCGGCTATCGCATTTCCGAACCGGCGGCCGATCTCGCTGTGGCTTCCGCACTGGTTTCGTCGCTTGCCGGGCTTGCCCTGCCGGCCGATTGCGTCTATTTCGGCGAAGTCAGCTTGTCGGGTGCAGTCCGGCCGGTTGCGCATACCGCCCAACGTCTCAAGGAAGCCGAGAAGCTCGGTTTCTCCCAGGCCGTCCTGCCATCTGCATCGACCGAGTTGCCGAAGAACGGCAACGGCCGCTGGAGCGAGATGGAAAGCCTGCCGGATCTGGTGGCGCGTATCGCGGGATCGCGGCGTGCCCTGCAGCAGACGAATGACGAGGACTGACGGAATAGCCGCGCCCTGGAGCATCAACAGGATGTGCCGCCTGGCGATTGGCGGTGAAGTCGGAGTAAGGACAACATGCCCATCACAATTCTCGACGGTATCGTTCTCGGCGTCGCGCTGTTTTCGGCCATCCTCGCGATGGTTCGCGGCTTCTCGCGCGAGGTTCTGTCGGTGGCGAGCTGGGTCGGCGCAGCCGCCGCGGCCTATTTCCTCTATCCGCATCTTCTGCCCTACGCCAGCCAGTACACGACCAGCGGAACGGTCGCGATGATCGGCTCGGCGGCCGTAATCTTCCTGATCGCACTGATCATCATCTCCTTCATCACGATGCGGGTGGCCGATTTCATCATCGACAGCCGCATCGGCGCGCTCGACCGCACGCTCGGCTTCCTGTTCGGAGCCGCTCGCGGCATTCTGCTCGTCGTCGTCGCCATGCTGTTCTTCAACTGGCTGGTGGCGCCGCAGCAGCAGCCTGTCTGGGTGACCCACGCGAAGTCGAAGCCGCTGCTCGACAATCTCGGCAATCAGTTGGTAGCGCTGCTGCCGGAAGAGGCCGACGCCACCATTCTCGACCGCTTGCGCGGAAAGGATACGACCGGCGAAGGCGAAAGCGAGACGCCGCCGGCTCAGACGGAACAGGCGCCCGGCGAGGAAGCGCCGGCGACGAACGGCTGAGATCGACAGGAAAGTTTGCGACAAAGCCCGCTGTGCGGGCTTTATCCATTTGGAATGACGCTTGTCAGTGTTTTCGGGTAAGATCGCTTGAAGACTGGCGGCCCGATCACGATATGCGCACCGGCACGTAGCAAAGGCGAATTGCGATGACCGATCTCAGATCCAGCGAAATTCATGACGAACTCGACGGCGACACCCTTCATGAGGAGTGCGGCGTTTTCGGCATTCTCGGGCATCCGGACGCCGCCGCGCTGACGGCGCTCGGCCTGCATGCGCTCCAGCATCGCGGGCAGGAAGCCGCCGGCATCGTCACCTTCGACGGGCGGCAGTTCTATTCGGAGCGCCGCATGGGTCTCGTCGGCGACCATTATACCGATCCCACGACGCTCGCGAAGCTGCCCGGTTCGATGTCGATCGGCCATGTACGCTACTCCACCACCGGTGAGACGGTCCTGCGCAACGTCCAGCCGCTGTTTGCCGAGCTGCAGGAAGGCGGAATCGCAATCGCGCACAACGGCAACTTTACGAACGGGCTGACGCTCCGGCGCCAGATCATTGCAGACGGTGCCATCTGTCAGTCGACATCCGACACCGAAGTGGTGCTGCACCTGATCGCGCGGTCGAAACACGTCTCCTCCAGCGACCGCTTCGCCGACGCGATCGCCCAGGTCGAAGGCGGCTATTCGATGCTGGCTCTGACGCGCACCAAGCTCATCGCCGCCCGCGACCCGAACGGCATTCGCCCGCTCGTCATGGGCGAACTCGACGGCAAGCCGATCTTCTGCTCGGAGACCTGCGCGCTGGATATCATCGGCGCCAAGTTCGTTCGCGATATCGAGAACGGCGAAATCGTCATCTGCGAGATTCAGGCGGACGGGTCGATCACCATCGATGCCCGCAAGCCGCAGAATCCGCTGCCGGAACGCCTTTGCCTTTTCGAATACGTCTATTTCGCCCGGCCGGATTCAGTCGTCGGCGGCCGCAACGTTTATGTCGCCCGCAAGAACATGGGCAAGAACCTCGCCATCGAAGCCCCCGTCGAGGCGGATGTCGTGGTGCCCGTTCCGGATGGCGGTACTCCGGCTGCAATCGGCTACGCGCAGGAAAGCGGTATCCCCTTCGAACTCGGCATCATCCGCAATCACTATGTCGGGCGGACCTTCATCGAGCCGACGCAGCAGATCCGCGCCTTCGGCGTCAAGCTCAAGCATTCTGCGAACCGGGCGATGATCGCCGGCAAGCGCGTCGTGCTCGTCGACGATTCCATCGTCCGTGGCACCACTTCGGTCAAGATCGTCCAGATGATGCGTGACGCAGGCGCGCGCGAGGTGCATGTGCGCGTCGCAAGCCCGATGATCTTCCACCCGGATTTCTACGGCATCGATACGCCGGACCGTGACAAGCTGCTCGCCAACCAGCATGCCGACCTCGCCTCCATGTGTCGCTTCATCGGCGCCGATTCGCTCGAATTCCTCTCCATCGACGGGCTTTATCGTGCCGTCGGCGGCGAGACGCGCAACCCACAGGCGCCGCAGTTCACCGATCACTATTTCACCGGAGACTACCCGACCCGCCTTCTCGACCAGGGGGCAGCGAGCAACGTTCGCAAACTCTCGGTTCTCGCAAGCAACGGATAACGAACAACAACATGACGCCCAATCTGAAAGACCGGATCGCCGTCGTCACCGGCGCATCGCGCGGGATCGGCTATTTCACTGCTCTTGAACTCGCCAGGGCCGGCGCCCACGTCGTCGCCTGCGCCCGCACCCTCGGCGGCCTCGAAGAACTGGACGACGCGATCAAGGCTTTCGGCGGTTCGGCAACGCTCGTCCCCTTCGATCTGTCGGACATGGCCGCCATCGACAAGCTCGGCGGTGCCATAAACGAGCGCTGGGGCAAGCTCGACATCATGGTTGCCAATGCGGGCGTCCTCGGCACGATCTCGCCGATCGGCCATGTGGAAGCCAAGGTCTTCGAAAAGGTGATGGCCATCAATGTCACCGCGACCTGGCGCCTGATCCGTTCGCTCGAACCGTTGCTCGTCCGTTCGGATGCCGGCCGCGCCCTCATCCTCTCCTCGAGCGCGGCGCACAAGTGCAAGCCCTTCTGGGGGCCCTACTCCGCCTCCAAGGCTGCGGTCGAGGCGCTGGCACGCACCTGGGCCTACGAGACGCAGCGCCTGCCGCTGCGCATCCTCAGCGTCGATCCGGGCGCCACGCGCACCGCCATGCGGGCGCAGGCCGTGCCCGGCGAAGATCCCGAGACCCTACCGCATCCCTCCGAGGTGGCTCAGGCGCTGTTGCCGCTGCTCGGCCCCGAGCAGACCGAGACGGGAAAGCTCTTCATCGTTCGGGAAAAGAAGATCGTCGACTACCGCATGCCGGAATAGGCCGGCGGCGCTTCCCCGCATCCGGCCTGCCGGCCACCTTCTCCCCGCAAGCGGCGCGAAGGTGATTGGCGACTGATGCTCCGCCCCCGGCGGGCATCCTCGCTCGCGGTAACCCGTCAGCTATTCGCTGTCCCCCGGCAAACCGTCGTTCCCGTGGCCACCCGGCCAGTCGCCATATTTGCGCTGCCAGGATCGGGCACCGAAGGGCAGGCTCACCAGATAGGCCACCGCAGTCACCACCATCGTCTCCCACGTATAGGTCATCAGCGTCGCCACGTAGAAGACGACGACCAGGATGACGGGAAGGACCAGATCCCGGCGGACGCGGTTCTCCGACTTGCCGGACCAGACAGGAAGACGGCTGACCATAAGGAAGGCGATCAGGACGGTATAGACCGACGCGATCAGCGCAAACGTCCTTTCCGGCGCAAGACCGAGCAGGCCAAGATAGACGGGCAGCAAAACCAGCATCGCACCGGCCGGCGCCGGAACGCCGACGAAATATTCCGACTGCCAGGACGCCTTGACCTGGCGCTCCGCCATCACGTTGAAGCGCGCCAGCCTCAGACCGACGGCAATGGCGTAGATCAGCGCCGCAATCCAGCCGAGGGAACGCGCCTGATCGAGGAGAAACACGTAGAGGACGAGCGCGGGCGCGACCCCGAAATTGATGATGTCGGCAAGCGAGTCCATCTGGACCCCGAAACTCGAGGTCGCCTTTAGAAGACGCGCGATGCGCCCGTCGATGCCGTCGAGGAAAGCGGCAAGGAGAACCATCGCAACTGCGAGTTCGAACCGATTCTCGAATGCCAGCCGGACGCCCGAGAGGCCGGCGCAGATCGCCAGGACCGTGATCATGTTCGGGACCATCAGCCGTAGCGGAATCTCCCGCAACCGGGGCCCGCGGGCCTTGTCGTGGGTGCCGGTGGCGTCCACGTGCTCAGCGGCGGACTGTTCAGGGCTTCCTGCGGATTGTTCGTGGCGGGGCTCTTCCATGACCTGTCCTCACGCGCGCCGGCTGATGACCGGGCCCTTCGCCGACCCGAATTCGGCGAGCACCGTCTCGCCGCCGGTGGCCGTCTGACCGACCGTCACGCGCGGTTCCGCACCGGCAGGCAGGAACACGTCGAGACGCGAGCCGAAGCGGATGAGGCCGAAACGCTCGCCCGCCTCGAGCGACGCGCTCTCCCGCGTCCAGCAGAGGATGCGGCGGGCCACGAGACCGGCGATCTGGACCACGCCGATCTGGCCGTGTTTCGTTTCGATGACGAGGCCGTTGCGCTCGTTTTCCTGACTTGCCTTGTCCAGCTCGGCATTCACGAACTTGCCGGCACGGTAGGCGATCCGTCGTACCGTGCCGCTCATCGGCGCGCGGTTCACGTGGCAATTGAAGACGTTCATGAAGACCGAAATGCGCAGCATCGGCTCCGATCCGAGGCCCAGTTCCTCAGGCGGCGTCACGGTGGCGACCGACGATACGGTGCCGTCCGCCGGGCTGATGACGAGATCGTCGTCGATCGGCGTCATGCGCTCCGGATCGCGGAAGAAATAGGCGCACCAGGCGGTCAGAACGAAGCCGATCCACATCAGCGGCTCCCAGAGGAAGCCGAGCGCCAGCGACACGACAAAGAAAATCGCAATGAAGCGGTAGCCTTCCCTGTGGACCGGTACGAGCGTGTTGCGCACTGTGTCGATCAAACTCATGAACTCTACTCTCCATATTTGCTTTGCGACGTGAACTAGCGCGAATCAGACAGCCCGGCAATGTCGAGGCCGGGAGATAGAGGACTCGCGGTAACATCATTGCGATCAGAGCGCCGGCATTCCGCGGTCGACGATGCCGAGATCGTCGCTCTCACGCACGCGTTTCAACTGTTCTTCGGCCTGCGTTGCCTCGCGCTGGCGGCTCCACATGGAAGCATAAAGACCGCCGCGGTCGATCAGTTCGCCATGGGTGCCGCGTTCGGCAATGACGCCGTCCTTCAGGACGATGATCTCGTCGGCGTTGATGACCGTCGACAGGCGATGGGCGATGACGAGCGTGGTGCGATTGCGCGACACGATATCGAGCGCAGCCTGGATTTCCTGTTCCGTCTTCGTGTCCAGCGCCGACGTCGCCTCGTCGAGGATCAGAATCGGCGGCGCCTTCAGGATGGTTCGCGCAATCGCGACGCGCTGCTTCTCGCCGCCCGAAAGCTTCAGGCCGCGCTCGCCCACCATGGCGCGGAAGCCTTCCGGCAGGTCACGGATGAAATCGGCGATCTGCGCCGCCTCGGCGGCTGCCTCGACCTCCGCATCGCTCGCAGTCACCCGGCCGTAACGAATATTGTAGGCGATCGTATCGTTGAAAAGCACAGTGTCCTGCGGCACCATTCCGATCACGGAGCGCAGGCTCTTCTGGGTGACGTCACGCACGTCCTGACCGTCGATGGTGATCGAGCCTTCTTGGACATCGTAAAAGCGGTAGAGCAGCCGCGACAATGTCGACTTGCCGGCTCCTGAGGGGCCGACGACTGCGACCGTCTTTCCGGCGGGCACATCGAAGCTGATCCCTTTCAGGATCGGCCGTGCCGGATCATAGGCGAATTGGACGTTCCTGAAGGCGATTGCGCCTCTTTCGATCTCGAGCTCCTTCGCGTTCGGCCGGTCGACGACCTCCGCCCGAACGTCGAGCAGATCGAACATGTGCTCGATATCGGTCAGGCCCTGGCGGATTTCGCGATAGACGAAACCGATGAAGTTCAGCGGGATCGCGAGCTGGATCAGCATCGCGTTGATGAAGACGAAGTCGCCGATGGTCTGTTCGCCGCGCTGTACGGCGAGCGCCGATATCGTCATCATCACCGCCGTGCCGGCACCGAAAATCAGCGCCTGGCCGAAGTTCAGCCAGCCGAGCGACGTCCAGACCTGCGTCGCGGCCCGCTCGTAACGCTCCATAGACTTGTCGAACCGCTTCGCCTCCATCTCCTCGTTGCCGAAATATTTCACGGTCTCGAAATTCAGGAGCGAATCGATCGCCTTGGTGTTCGCATCGGTGTCGCTGTCGTTCATCGAGCGTCGAATGGCGATGCGCCAGTCGCTCGCACGCACCGTGAACCAGATGTAGAGCCATACCGTGACAGCGGTCACCAGGAGATAGGTGAAGCCGTAGCCCCACCAGAAGATCACCGCCGTCAGCAGAAACTCGATGAGTGTCGGCACGCTGTTGAGGATCGTGAAGCGGACGATCGTCTCGATGCCCTTGGTGCCCCGCTCGATGATGCGCGAAAGCCCGCCCGTGCGCCGCTCGAGATGGAAGCGCAGCGAGAGCTGGTGCATGTGAACGAAGGTCTTGTAGGCAAGCTGCCTGACGGCATGCTGGCCGACACTGGCGAAAAGCGCGTCGCGCAGCTGGTTCAGGCCCGCCTGCAGCAAACGCGCGAGATTATAGGCGAGTACCAGCATGACGGCGCCGGTCAGGAACTGAGGCAGGAAACCGAGCGCGTCGGGCTTGTTGTTGAGCGCATCGGTCGCCCATTTGAAGAAATAGGGGACAAGGATGAGCACCATCTTGGCGATCACCAGGATCACCGTCGCCCAGACGACCCTCAGCTTCAGATCGATCCGGTCCGCCGGCCACATGTATGGCCACAGATTCGCTATGGTTTCGATGGGATTGGCACTGTCGGCGGAAACCGTCTTCTTCTGGGGCACGTCTCAGTCCGCTTCATGATTTGATTGACGAAGACATGCGGGCGAACCGCTACGTCGCGCGCCTTCATCCCGCACCAGCTTCAATGAAAAGCGGCGCCTTTTTGGAGGACGCCGCTTTTCCTGACAGATAGGTCCACCTCCCCGCCAACGCAATGGAAGTGCCGGCAAAAGACAAACTTAGAGCGGGATGAGGAAAACTATGTGCGGTTTTCCGCCCGCATCCCGCTCTTGGGAACGATCACGTTAGTGCTTTCAGGTCGAACCGACCTCAAAAGCATCGTGATCTAGTGTCGCATATGCTTGCGGTGGATTTCCCGCGATTCTTCCTCCGACAGCATCTCGTCCGGAACCCCGAAAACCTGGCCCGGTCGGATCAGATCCGGATTCTCGATCTGTTCGCGGTTGGCGAGATAGATCGTGGTGTAGCGCAGACCGGCACCGTAGACGCGGCGCGAGATCTGCCACAGCGTATCGCCGCGGCGGATGATCACCGACGTCTTGCTTTCCTTGAGCGGTGCCTGCTCGATGGTGGCCGGCTGTTCCTTCGCCGCATCTGAAGCCGGCGCCGCCGCCTGTTCGACCACGGTTGCATTTGTCTCGCCCGCTGCCGAAGGCTCCGGCTGCTTCGAGGCATCGCTCGCCTGCACCGCCAAGGGTTCGGCGGATGCCACCGAGGTGCCGACATTCTGGCGCGTCAATGCGTTCCCAAGAGCGCCATCGACCTTCTCCACCGCCGCTGCGACGCTTGACGGGTCCTGCGGCGCAGCCTTGAGCGCGTCCAGCGCCGTTGTCGCCGCCTTGGACGCTTCAGCGGCGGCTGCCGCCAGATCGGCATCGGAGCCGTCGGCCGGCTTGAATTCGGCCAGCGACTGGAGGGCGAATTCGGTTGCCGAGCGGGCTGCGGCGAGCTGCTCCACGGAGGGCTGCTTCCCGTCGGCAAAAAGCGCTTTCAAAAGGGTAAGCGCCTTGCCCGCTTCCGCCTTCAAACGGTCGAGACCCGTCGTGGGTGCTGCAAGCGTCGAACCGGCGATGGCGGCAACCTGCGCGCCCGCCGGCCTGTCGAAGGGAACGGAGGCGCGCATCGCCACCTTGCTTGCATCTTCGTTCATCATATCGGCGCGGATGATATGGCTGCCGACCGAGAGCTCGATCGAACCGTCGACGACGAAATGTCCCTTGTCATCGGCTTTCACCTCACCCAGCAGCTCGTCGTCAGCGTAAATGCGGACAAGGGCAGCGGGCTTGGCGTTGCCTGCGACATACATCATGCCGCCTTCGATCTCGACCGCAGTCACCTGCAGCCCGGGAATGGTTGCCGGTGCGGCGGGAGAAGCGGAAGCGCCGCCGGGCTCGCCGGCCGGTACCGTGCCCGGATCGGCGGCTGCCTGCATCGGCTTCGGCCCGGCTTCCGGCGTCGTGATCAGCCGGCTCGCCTTGCCCGCCTTGGATACCATCGCCAGCAGCTGCCCACTCGAATCCTTCGGTACCGAAACAGTTGCAACCTCCTCCGACGTCTTGCTGTGTCCGCCTGAGCCGACGCTTCTGAGCGTCAGCTGGTGGTCGCCTGCCGAGAGCGGCTTGTCGAAGACGGCGGCAAAATCGCCGCCCGCGCCGACATTGGCGGTACCGACGACCGTGTCGCCGCTCAGGATCTCGAGCTTCGTGCCGGGCTGGGCTCTGCCCGCGACGACCGTCGAGCCGTCCGGTTCGACGCGCAGAACGTCAAATCCCGGAACCGTCCAGTTCGCCACCGGGTCGGATGCGGCCGCATTGCTGCCGGAGGCCGCTGTCGCTTGTTGTGCTGCGTTGCCTTGCGGGGCGGACGGATCGGTCTTCGTCGCCGCCGCCGTTTGGCCGGGCTGCTCGCCTGCGCCCGATTGGGCCACCGCCCCCTTGTCGCTTTCACGCAGATTCGGCTGAACCACAAAGATCATCAATGCGGTCGCGATTGCCAGGACGCCAAGCGCCACCCAGCTGGCCTTATTCTTAATCATGCCACTCTCCACAGGGCGGAGCGCCTTGATGCTCCCCGCATGCCCCATCGGCCGGCGCTGCGACGCCCGGTGCATTATAGCGCAACCGCAGCACACTGTCCGAATTCTTCAATGTATTACTGAAATTGCTAACGTTTCTTATAGTTCTATACAAGCGCTCACTATGATTCCGGCGCTCGACAGCCGGAGATTTTTCGTCCATTTTCCTTGACCCGTGCTGCACTGCAATTTCTGGTGGGACCATGAACGAGGAAACCACGCCGATTCTATCCGTTTGCGTTTATTGCGGTTCTCAGCCCGGGCGTGACGAAGCCCACATGCAGGCCGGCCGCACCCTCGGCAGATCGATCGCCGATCATGGCCTGCGCCTCGTCTATGGCGGCGGCACGCGCGGGATCATGGGCGCCGTGGCGAGCGGCGTGCTCTCATCCGGCGGACACGTGACCGGCATCATTCCCGAATTCCTGATGGACAAGGAAGCGACGCGTCACTCGCTAGGCCAGCTGAACGAATTGATCGTTACCACCGACATGCATGAGCGCAAGCACAAGATGTTCGAGCGCGCCGACGCCTTCGTCGCCCTTCCGGGCGGGATCGGCACGCTCGAGGAGATCGTCGAAATCATGACCTGGGCGCAGCTCGGCCGCCACAGGAAGCCGATGGTCTTCGGCAATGTCAACGGCTTCTGGGATCCGATGCTGCAGCTGATCGACCACATGCGCGGCCAGGGATTCGTTCACACCGCGCATCTCGTGCAGCCGCTGGTGATCGACCGTGCGGAAGACATCATCCCCGGCATCCTTGCCTCGGTCCGCGCCAACGGGCGCGAAGGCGAAGCCGAGATCATCGCCAGGCTCTGATCCAGATCGGGACGAGGAGAAGTGTGTGCGGTTTTCCGCCCGCATCCCCGCTCTTCTTAGAATCGATCACGTTCATGACTTCAGGTCGATCCGACCTGAAGTCATCGTGATCTGACTCTGCCGATTATTCGGCCGGCGTCGGTTGAGCCGCCCGCCGCGCCCTGCTCTCCGCAAGCATCGCTCCCGAATAGATGAAGAGCGCGGCCCAGATCAGGACGAAAGCGACGAGTTTTGCCGTTCCAAAGGGTTCGTGGAAAACGAAGACCGCGATCAGGAAGATCATCGTCGGAGCGATATATTGCATGATCCCGATCGTCGAAAGCCGGAGCAGCTTCGCGCCATTGGCATAGATCATCAGCGGCACGGCGGTGACGATCCCGCAGGCGAGGAGCAGCAGGACATCCGTCATGTTGGCGTCGCCGAGGAAGTGGCCCTGCCCCGTCGCCTCGAGCCAGATGACGTAGCCTGCGGCCGGGATGCTGAGCAGCAAGACCTCGAGGAAGAAGCCCTGGTTCGGCCCGACCGGCAGCGTCTTCCGGAAGAACGCATAGAAACCCCAGGAAAAGCACAGCCCGATCGAAACCCAGGGAAGACCGCCCGCGTCGAAGGCAAGCACGCCAACGGCGAGCGCGGCGAGGCCGATCGCCACCATCTGCGCCGGATTCGGCCTCTCCTTCAGCAGCAGCGCACCGAGGAAGATGGAGAACAGAGGGTTGATATAGTAGCCGAGCGCCGTCTCGATGGCCCGCCCCGCCCCGATCGCCCAGACATAGATGCCCCAGTTGACCGTGATGAGAGCGGCCGTGATCGTGGCCATCATCAGCACGCGTGGAGAGCGCAGCGCTACCTTCACGTCCTGCGTGCGGCCGAGCCACACGAGCACGAGGCCTGCGAGCGGTACCGACCAGACGATACGATGCGCCACCACTTCCGCCGCAGGGATATGCGACACCGCCTTCATGAAGAAAGGCAGGAAACCCCACAACAGGTAGGCTGCCAGCGCGAAGGCGAAACCTTTCGGGGAATCGACATTCTCTGCGGGCAAATTCGCGTTCGGCTCGGCCATGATTTTGATCCTGAAATTCCACCGGAGCCGAGCGGGAAGCGCTCCGGTCGCAATCGACGGCCAACCCTCTCGGGAGCAATTGCCGTCAGTCCTCCTGCGTCCTACTCCAACCGACGGTGATGCACCAATTCATTTCCGTGAACCGATGGATGAACGGCGTTGATGCGACGGAAGCGGATATCCCGCGCAACCCGAAATCATCGTGATCCAACTACTCGGCCGCGATCGATCCGACCTGATCGCGGTTTTTGAGCAGCTTGTAGACGATACTGTCCATCAATGCCTGAAATGAGGCGTCGATGATGTTGTCGGACACGCCGACCGTCCACCAGCGCGCCCCTGAGCGATCCGTCGATTCGATCAGAACGCGGGTGACGGCCTCGGTGCCGCCGTTGAGGATGCGCACCTTGTAATCGGCAAGTTCCAGATCGGCGATCTCGGACTGGTACTTGCCGAGATCCTTGCGAAGCGCGAGGTCGAGCGCGTTGACCGGACCATGCCCCTCGGCGACCGACATCATCGTTTCGCCGTCGACGATCACCCTGACCACGGCCTCCGATACCGTCTTCAGCTTGCCGTTCGCGTCGAAGCGGCGCTCGACCATGACGCGGAAGCTCTCCACCCGGAAGAAGTCGGGCACGGTGCCGAGAATACGGCTCGCGAGCAGCGTGAAGCTCGCATCCGCACCTTCATAGGCATAGCCCGTCGCCTCGCGTTCCTTGACGATCGAGATCAGCTTGTCGAGCCGCGGATCGTCCTTGGAGACCGTGATGCCGCGCCGCTTGAGGGCGTTGATGAAATTGGCCTTGCCTCCCTGATCGGAGACCATGACCTTGCGCAGGTTGCCGACGCTTTCCGGTGCGACATGCTCGTAGGTCCTCGGGTCCTTGAGCAAGGCGGAGGCGTGAATGCCGGCCTTGGTGGCAAAAGCCGAAGCGCCGACATAGGGGGCCTGGGGATCGGGAGAGCGGTTGAGCAACTCGTCGAAGGCATGGGCGAGCTTGGTCAGCTCCTGGAGCCTCTCGGCATCGACTGCCGTCTCGAAGCGGTTCGAATAGGTTTCCTTCAGGGCAAGCGTCGCAATCAGCGTCACGAGATTGGCGTTGCCGCAGCGTTCCCCGATGCCGTTGAGCGTGCCCTGGATCTGACGAACGCCGGCTTCGACCGCAGCCAGCGAGTTGGCCACCGCCTGCCCCGTATCGTTATGCGCATGGATGCCGAGATTTGCACCGGGCACTCCCGCCGCAATCACGGCCGAGACGATCTCGCGGATCTCGCCCGGCTGCGTGCCGCCATTGGTGTCGCACAGGACGACCCAGCGCGCGCCCGCCTCGAAAGCCGTTTTCGTGCAGGCGAGCGCATAGGCGGGATTCGCTTTGTAGCCGTCGAAGAAATGCTCGCAATCGACCATCGCCTCGCGCCCGGACTCGACGACCGCCTTCACGGATGCGCGGATATTGTCGAGATTTTCCTCGTTCGTGCAGCCGAGCGCCACCTCGACATGATAATCCCAGCTCTTGGCGACAAGACAGATCGCATCGCTCTTGGCGCTCAGCAGCGCGCTCAGTCCCGGGTCGTTGGAAGCGGAGACGCCGGCGCGCTTGGTCATGCCGAAGGCGACGAAGGAGGCCTTGTCGGTACGCCGGCACTTGAAAAACTCCGTGTCCGTGGGGTTGGCGCCGGGATATCCGCCCTCGACATAGTCCATGCCGAATTGATCGAGCAGCGTCGCAATCGCGATCTTATCCTCGACGGAAAAGTCGATGCCCGGCGTCTGCTGCCCGTCCCGAAGCGTCGTGTCGAAGAGATAGATGCGTTCCCTGGTCATGTCTCGGTTCCAACGTACAAATCACTGATCGATTGCGGGTTCTTCGCACCCGCTCTATTCGGCCTTGCCGGCAAATTTATCGGTCGCCCGGATGAGCCGGTCGAGAATGCCCGGCTCCGAATAGGCATGTCCCGCCCCCTCGATGAGGTGGAATTCGGCATGCGGCCAGGCCTTGTGCAGCTGCCAGGCATATTTTGCCGGGCATGGCATGTCGTAGCGACCATGCACGATCACGCCCGGAATTCCGTGGAGCTTATGGGCATCGCGCAGCAATTGCCCGTCTTCCAGCCAGCCGGCATTGACGAAGAAATGGTTTTCGATGCGGGCGAACGCGTGAGCGTATTCGTCCTCCTCGAAGGGCGTGCTGGTGTCCGGCTCCGGCAGAAGCGTGATGGTCTCCCCCTCCCAGATGCTCCAGGCCTTGGCCGCGGCAAGCCGCGTCGCGCGGTCCTCGCTTGTCAGGCGGCGGTGATAGGCCCGCATCATCTCGTGGCGTTCTTCCGGCGGGATCGGCGCGATGAAGCGTTCCCACTTGTCGGGGAACATTTCCGAGACGCCGAACTGATAGTACCAGTCGAGCTCGGCCTTGGTCAGGGTGTAAATGCCCCTGACGACGAGCTCGCTTACCCGCTCAGGATAGGTCTCGGCATAGGCCAAGGCCAGCGTCGAGCCCCAGGAGCCGCCAAAGACGAGCCACTTGCCAACCCCGCAAAATTCCCGCAGCCGTTCGATATCGGCCACGAGGTGCCAGGTCGTGTTGGCCTCGATCTCTGCATGCGGCGTCGACCTGCCGCAGCCGCGCTGGTCGAACAGCATCACATCGTAGAGCGACGGATCGAAGAGCCGGCGGTGGTTCGGCGAAATCGTACCGCCCGGGCCGCCGTGGAGGAAGACCGCCGGCTTGCCGCCGGGCGTGCCCGCCCGTTCCCAATAGATCGAATGGCCGTCGCCCACATCGAGGTGCCCGGATGCATAGGGTTCGATTTCGGGATAGAGGGTACGCAATGGCGAACTCACGATAGATCTTCCTCGGGCGGCCAGTGCACCGTGTCGTAATCGGGGTGCTGGCGGTTGGATTCCAGGACTATGAGATGGCGCTCGGCGGCCGCTTCGCTGCCGTCGTCGGTCTCTGTTTCGGGAAGCTGCGGCAGATGCGAAAACCAGAACATCCGCGACTCGACGCCGGACTGGTAGACCGGCTGGACGTCATCCGGATCGTCGAGCGAACCGAGCGCGATGTTCAGGAAGCTCGCATGCGGCATGTCATAGAAGAGCGGCGTCCCGCAATCGCGGCAAAAGCCGCGGCGCACGAGATCGGACGAACGATACCAGGCGGGCTGGCCGCGCACGATGCGGAAATCTTCGCGCGCGATATTGGCGAGCGGCAGAAAGTAGTTGCCCGCCGCCTTCTGGCACATGCGGCAATGACAGATATGCGGATCGTCCAGCGTGCCCTCGGCGCGGTAGCGCACCGCGCCGCACTGGCAGCCGCCGGTGAAGATGCGTCCGATCATCGTGCCCAGACTCCGCCCGGAGGCCACTGCTCCGTCTCATGGTCCGGATGCTGAAACGAGATGATCTGCTCCTGCCGCCCATAATAGTCGGCATCGTCGTGAACCGGCTGCTCGAAGATCGATTCGACCCAGGGAAGCCGGGACTGGTAATTGACCTGAATTTTCGGCGCGAGATCGGAGCGGTCGTCGAAGGCGCCTATGGCGATTTCGAGGCCGCCAGGATGCCGATAGGTCATCGGCGTACCGCATTTCGGGCAGAAGCCACGATCGATATTGACCGATGACTGGAAATAGCTCGGCTCGTCGCGGATCCACTCGACCCCGTCCTTCGGCGCCGTCACCAAGGCGGAGAAGAAAGAGCCGAACTGTTTCTGGCACATGCGGCAATGGCAGATCGAGGGGCGCCCGAGCTCTCCGTGGATGCGGAAGCGAACGGCCCCGCACTGGCAGCCTCCAGTCCTGACGGTATTGCTCATCCTTTTTCCTCCGGTGGCCAGGTTTCGGTGTCGTGGTCGGGGTGCTGATAGGAAACGAGGTCGGCAAGAAAGGAGACAGCCTCGGCGTCGGCCATGGTCTCTTCGCCGGGCAGCTCGGATACATGATCGACATAGGGCAGTTTTCCTTCGACGCCCCATTGGATGGTCGGCACGATGCCTTCCGGCCTGTCGAATGCAGCGATCGCGAGCGCCATGCCGTCCGGCGCCTCGTAGGTCAGCGGTGTTCCGCAGTCGCCGCAGAAGCCGCGCCAAACCACATTCGAAGACCGGAAGCGCTTGCGCTCGCCGCGGGTCCATACGAGCTTCGCGCCGCGTACGGAAACGAGCGGCAGGTAGAAATTGCCGCTCGCCTTCTGGCACATGCGGCAATGGCAGACGGAAGCATCGCCGAGTTTTCCCTCGACGCGGAAGCGGACCGCGCCACACTGGCATCCGCCCATATGGATCTCGTCAGCCATCTCGCCCTCCTCTTTCCTCCGGCGTGCCGGCAGCGCCATCATCCTGAAACTAGACCTGAGACCGCTTCACCTCCCAGGTGGTCACTCTTTCGCCGGTTTCGGGATCCTTGCCGTCCTTGAGCTGGATGCCCCTCGCCAGGAGATCGGCGCGGATGCCGTCGGCCTGCGCGTAGTTCTTGGCCTTCAGAAGCTCCAGACGCTCACGTACACGGCCATCGATCTCGTGAACGACGGCCTCGTCGAGTTCGACCTCCTTCGGCACCACCCCGAGAAGCGCCGCGCTCGCGGCGAAGGCCCCGAGATGGCGCGAATCGGCGGAAGCCTTTTGCGCCAATGCATGCAGCGCCTGAACGGCCGCCACGGTGTTGAGGTCGTCGGCCAGGGCGGTGACGACGGCCGGGTCCGCCTCGCCTGCAGCGTCGCCGTAGACCGGCCATTTCGACAGCAGATGCTCGGCCTCCTCCAGCCGCTTGATCGAGAAGTCGATCGGTTCGCGGTAATGGGTCATCAGCATTGCCAGCCGAAGGACCTCGCCGGGCCATTTGCGGCCGCCGAATTTTTCCGTGTGAAGAAGCTCGTAGATAGTGATGAAATTGCCCTCGGATTTCGACATCTTGCGGCCTTCGACCTGCAGGAAGCCGTTGTGCATCCAGACATTCGCCATCATCTCGGTGCCGTGGGCACAACGGGACTGGGCGAGCTCGTTTTCGTGATGCGGGAAGATCAGGTCGATGCCGCCGCCGTGGATGTCGAACACGTCGCCGAGATAGCGCCCGCTCATAGCCGAGCATTCGATGTGCCAGCCGGGCCGCCCGCGGCCCCAGGGGCTGTCCCAGCCGGGCTCGTGCTCGGCGGAGAGCTTCCAAAGCACGAAATCGCCCGGGTTTTTCTTGTGCGCCTCGACGGCGACGCGGGCACCGGCCTGCTGCTCGTCGAGATTGCGCTTGGAAAGCTGGCCGTAATCGTCCATCGACCGTGTATCGAAGAGCACCTCTCCCTCGGCCTCGTAGGCATGGCCCTTGGCGATCAGCTTTTCGATGATTTCGATCATCCCGGCGATGTTTTCGGTCGCGCGCGGTTGCACGGTGGGCTCGATGCAGCCGAGCACCGCGGCATCTTCCAGGAACTGTGTCTCGGTCTTCTCGGTCACGTGCCGGATCGCCTCGTTCAGCGGCAGCCCGGGATAGTCGCGCAATGCCCGCGCGTTGATCTTGTCGTCCACATCGGTGATGTTGCGAGCATAAATGACGTGATCCGCGCCGTAGACGTGACGAAGCAGCCGGAACAGGACGTCGAATACGATGATCGGCCGTGCATTGCCGATATGGGCATAGTCGTAGACCGTCGGGCCGCAGACATACATGCGGACGTTCTGAGGATCGATCGGCCGGAATTCGGCCTTTTCCCGCGTCAGCGTGTTGTACAGTTTCAAAATCGGCATTCCGCCCATCCCAGATCTCCAAGTCTGCATGCTGCCGTCGCAATATAATCGCCGGGTGGCCCCGCGCGTTTGTCATCTTGGATTTTTGGAGACGAAAACGGCCAGGCCAGCGGTTCGCTAGCGAATAATCTTCCGGCAAATAATGCAGATAACCGTTTTCATGGCGACCCTTATCGCGCGTCACCCGGCGCCGGTCAAGAGGCGAGCCACGTGCAAGCGAAAGTCGTCATTCCGCAAATGACAGCCATGGATTTGTCACGATTTGGCTTATCTGGAAATCGTCAGAGGGGGAGGAGATTCGCCAATGCAGCCCGGCACTGCTTCAGGTCCTGTTTCCCGAGGAACAACAGGGACATGGTTTTCGTTGAAAATTCACGAGGGCTAATGCTCCCGATAGGGAAAACACCAAGGAAGACATGCAATGAAGGCCGCCAAAATTGCCGAACGCAACCCGCCGCCATCCGATCTGCTGACGAAATACCGCCCACTTGGCCTGAAGGCCGTCCTCGCAGCCGCGCTGCAAGTCAGGGCTAAACCGGCTGACAAGAAGATCGCGAAGCGTTCGGCTTAGTTCCGATCTGGGAGCAGCGCCGCGCGTCCCCTTCGCCCCGCTTGCCGGGGAGAAGGTGGCCGGCAGGCCGGATGAGGGGCGGTCCTTGGCTCAAAACAACGACATCTGCCCGCCATCATCCCGATCGTCAGAGCGCCCCCTCTTCGGGATCTGCGCTATGGGCGTGACCTCGTCCTGAAGCTCAGGGCCGGTGTTGGCGACCTTGTTGACCTTGTCCGACACGGGGATTGCTTCGAAATAATCCTCCGCCGCCGGCACCATGAGGTCGGCCACCTCGCGAGGTTCCTGGCTCTTGCAATCGAGCCAACGGGAAAAGTCTTCGGGCTGGATCACGACCGGCATGCGGTCATGGATGTGACTGACGGCGCCGTTCGCATCGGTCGTGAGGATCGCCGCGGTGTCGACCTCCGAACCGTCGGCGGAAGACCACGTCTCCATGAGCCCGGCAAAGGCCACGATCCCGCCCTTTTTCGGCCGGACCCAAAAGGCTTGCGAGGCCTCCCGGCTGCCCTTGACGGGGCGGCGCCATTCGTAGAAACCGGACGCCGGCACCAGCACGCGGCGATGGCGCATTGCGGCGCGGAAGGCGGCCTTGCCGGTCGCGGTTTCGGCCCGAGCGTTGATGAGCAGAGGAAACTTGCGCGGGTCCTTGACCCAGCCTGGCGTGAAACCCCAACGGACGAGCACAGCCTTGCGTTCCGGCAGGTTGCTGCCCGGTTCCGGCCGATCGGAGGCCACGATAACGACTATCGGCTGCGTCGGCGCGATGTTGAAGCGCGCAGGAAAGCCCTCCGCTTCAAGCAGGCCAAACAGTTCCAGCAATTCCTCCGGCGTGGCCGTAAGCGCAAAACGTCCGCACATGACATCGATGTGGCACTTCACGTAGTATGGGTCAACGACCAAGGTGATTTTCGATTCCATGATAACGAAGCAACCCGAGCGCGCCTCCTCCGCCATTCTCGAACGGAACGGCCGCTATCTTCTTGTCCGGCGGGCCAATCCGCCGTCAGCCGACATGTACGCGTTTCCCGGCGGCAGGGCGGAGCCCGGGGAGACGCCTGCGCAGACGGCATTGCGCGAACTCGCCGAGGAAACGGGCATCAGCGCCCGCGATCCCGTGCTCTTCGAAATCTATGACCTGCCCGGTATAGGCCGGCAGGAGCGTCACTTCCTGCTCTCGGTCTTCACCGTCCAAGCCGATCCTGATTTGGTCGCGATCGCCTGCGATGATGCCGCCGGCGTTGGCTGGTTCACACCGGAGGAGATTTTCACCTTGCCCATTCCGGAAAGCGTGCGCGACTGCGTGAAAAAGCTGGCTGCCGGCGGGCCAAGGCGTATTCCTGAGTCGGCGACCGGCGTCGGTTCGGATTTGAGGGGCGCATGACCGATAAACGGCTCCCGTTCAGACTGTTGCTTACAGGCATTCTCCTCGCCACCGCCGCCGGCGTGGCGGCTCAGGAAAAGCAGCCTGCCCAGCAGACGGCCGCTCCCTCCCCGGCGCAGGAGGAAAAGCCGACCCCTTACGACCGGCGGCTGATCCGCCTCGCCGAAATTCTCGGCTCGGTGCATTATCTGCGCAATCTCTGTCTCGACCAGCCCGAGGACGGCTGGCGCCGCTCCACGCAGGAACTGATCGACAAGGAGGCGGCCGGAGAGCCGAAACGGCGCGAGCGCATAACCGCCGCTTTCAACCGGGGCTATCGGACCTTCGCCTCGGTCTATACCAGGTGTACGGAGCCCGCGACGCTCGCGGAAGAACGCTACCGTGCCGAAGGTGCAACACTCGTTTCGGAAATCGTCGCCCGCTTTGGAAATTAGGAAGATATTAACCTCTTTTTCCCTGACCCCGTGTCGTTTCGGGAAAAGGCTGCTAAGTTTGTTAAGAGAGTGATAAGAAGTAGCCGGCCTGTCTGCCCGTTCAGTTGCGGTTCAGCGGATAGGCGTTAGGTTAGCCAGTGCACGTAATGGAAGCCGCATGGAACGAATGATGGAACCAAGCCTGACAGACATCGACGACATGATCGTCCACGAGAAGATGCAGGCGGCGCTCGAGCACCAGAACGAGGCTTGGGCGGATGGCATGGCCGACGGCATCGAGCCCGAAATCATCGCCGATGCGGCGATTGCGCTGGCCATGCGCGAAACCGTTCGGCTTCATGGCGAAGAAGGTGCCGAGGCAATGCTTAACTCGCTTCGCGAGCGCATGCTCGCCGGAGAATTCTCGCCAGAGCGGACGATTCAGTAACATCAGGACTGCCCGATGAACCGGAACCCTGCAAACCGGGCCCTCCCGGTTGGTCTTGTCGTGTTGCTGCTGGCGAGTGCGACGATGCCCCCTGCGCCCGCGTTCGCGCTCAGCGAGTTTCAGGGCGCCCCTGCCCCCATTGCCGGCGAACAGAACGCAGCCCCAGGCGACGAGGCCGAAGAGTCCGCGCCGGAAGAACGGGCCCCCCTCGAAATTCCGATGCCAGACCCTCTCGTCGACAGGACGGCCGTCGAGTCGAAGGACGATGAGATCGCCGCGCCTGACGTTGTGGAGCCTGTAGAGGTCCTGACGGATGTTTCGAAGATCCCGGTGCCGGTCGCACGCATGCGTGAACTGATCGTCGAGGCCGCGGCTTCGGGTGACATCGAGCGGTTGCGCCCGCTGCTCGGCAAGGGCCCCACCCAGACCCAGGTTACCGCCATCGCCGGGGAAGACGACCCGATTGCCGCACTCAAAAGTCTTTCCGGCGACCAGGACGGCATCGAAATTCTGGCCATCCTCCTCGACGTCATGTCGACGGGCTTCGTGCTTGCGGACAAGGGTACTCCCGAGGAGGCCTATGTCTGGCCCTATTTCGCCGAGAAGCCGCTCTCGTCGCTGACCGCCCCGGAAAAGGTCGACCTCTTCCGACTGGTGACCGCCGGCGATTTCGCCGGGATGGAAGAGTTCGGCACCTACAATTTCTACCGCGTCGGCATCACGCCGGATGGAAAGTGGAAGTTCTTCGTCGCGGGCGATTGAGCGCGTCTCGTGCCGGAGAGACGGAAATGCTGGCGGTTCCCGCTCGGCATGCTTGCCCTTCCCCGGCAGACATCCTACCTCTTCGGAATAGAGAATAGGACTCGACATATGCCCATGGTTTGCCTCGACGGCCGCGCAATCATTCGTGTCTCCGGAAAGGACGCGGAGACCCTTCTTCAGACGCTGATCACGACGGATATCGCCTCATTGACCCCGGACGAGGTCAGGCCTGGCGCGCTGCTGACGCCGCAGGGCAAGATCCTTTTCGATTTCCTGATCTCCCGCGACGGCGAAGCGTTGCGTCTGGAGACGACGGAGGATCAAGCCGAAGCGCTCGTCAAGCGCCTGACGATGTACAAGTTGCGATCGGCAGTGGAGCTGTCGCTCAATTCGCCGGCACCGGTCACGGTCGTGTTCGGAGAAGATGCGCCGGCCGAGAGCTATCGCGATCATCGGTTCGAGAAGGCGGGCATTTCCGCTTTCCGCCTCTATCGCGACATGCCTGCAGCGGAAGCGGGCGTCGCCGATCTGGACCGGCTCAGAATCACGGTGGGCGTCGCCGTTGCCGGCCGCGACTACGACCTGCAAGATGCCTTTCCGCATGATGTTCTCATGGACATGAACGGCGGCCTTTCCTTCCGCAAGGGCTGCTATGTCGGGCAGGAAGTCGTTT
This sequence comes from Sinorhizobium sp. KGO-5, assembly GCF_036245905.1. NCBI lineage: Bacteria > Pseudomonadati > Pseudomonadota > Alphaproteobacteria > Hyphomicrobiales > Rhizobiaceae > Sinorhizobium > Sinorhizobium sp. KGO-5. The sequence continues at coordinate 1,565,248 of NZ_BDIZ01000001.1, read as the reverse complement.
CGCGCATGCAGCACCGAGGCACTGCGCGACGCCGCCTCGTCATCGTCGCCGGCGAGGCGACGCTGCCGCCGAGCGGAACCAACATTTCCGTCAACGGACGGCCGATCGGTTCACTCGGCACCGTACTGGATCGGGACGGCCTGGCGATCGTCAGGGTCGACAAGGCAGGCGAAGCGATCGCCAAGGGTGAGGCCATTCTTGCAGGCGATGTGCGCCTTACCCTCACGCTCCCCGCCTGGACGGGGCTCGTCTTTCCGAGCGAGGCAGGCGAGGCGAGCGCATGATGAGTGTGCGTGCGTGGCAGCGTATGCTTTCCGGGCGGCGGCTCGATCTTCTCGACCCCTCACCGCTCGACGTCGAGCTTTCCGACATCGCCCACGGACTCGCCCGCGTGGCGCGTTGGAACGGGCAGACTTCCGGCGACCACGCCTTCTCCGTTGCCCAGCACAGTCTCGTTGTCGAGGAGATTTTCCGCCGCACCAATCGCTGCGATGCCCAGGATTGCCTGATGGCCCTGCTTCACGACGCGCCGGAATACGTCATCGGCGACATGATCTCGCCGTTCAAGGCCGTCGTCGGCGGCGGCTACAAGACCGTGGAGAAGCGCCTGGAGAATGCGGTCCACCTGCGCTTCGGGCTTCCGGCACATACGCCCCGGGAACTCAAGGAGCGGATCAAGAAGGCCGACCGTATCGCGGCCTATTTCGAAGCGACGGAACTTGCCGGCTTTTCCGCAGAGGAGGCCCGAAAGTTCTTCGGTCAGCCGCGCGGCATCACCCGCGAGACGTTGCTGATCGACCCTCTGCCCGCGGTCGAGGCGCAGCGGCTCTTCGCCACGCGCTTCAATGCGCTGGAGTCCGAACGCGCCAAGGCGAGACAGGAGGCGTGACCATGACGGCAATCGTCGTCTCGCCGCTTCAGCGTATCGCGGAAATGGCCGTCCGGCACGGCTGCCGCGAAATGCTGAGCCTCCTTGCGAAGGGTCAGAATTTTCATCGCCCAGCCGTCATCGACCATGCGAAGCATCTGACGATCGGCGTCAACGACATCAGCTTCGCCGGAACGGGCGACCTGATTGCGCCGCAGGAAGAACACGTTCATCGAATCATCGATTTCGCCCGCAAATGGGACCGGACGCGGCCGATGCTCATACATTGCTGGATGGGCGTCTCCCGCTCGCCTGCGGCCGCGCTGATCGCCGCACTCGCCGTCGAACCGGACCAGGACGACCACGCGCTCGCGAAGCGCCTCCGGCTTGCCTCGCCCTATGCGACGCCGAATGCGCGCCTCGTGGAAATCGGCGACCGGGCGTTGTCCCGCAAAGGCGCGCTCGTCGCCGCTGTGCAAGCCATCGGCCGCGGCGCGGATGCGGACGGCAATGCTCCGTTCATCCTGCCCCTGCAAGACGTGCAACATGCCGGGTGAAGCGCAGCCGGTCACGGTCGAGATCGGGCTCAATGCCGTGATCGTCGCGGTCGTCAGCCGCAGCCCGCGCATCCTCGCCGTCAGCGAGGCGGACGGGGACGCTCGCGACAGCCTGCCCTTCGGCCCCTTCGATCCGGCCCGCCACCGCACTTTCGAGGCAAGCCTGCGGGCGCGCGTCGAGAAGCGTACGGCGCTCAGGCTCGGCTATATCGAGCAGCTCTACACCTTCGGCGACCGCGGGCGCCAGCGTCTGCCCGGCGAGGAAGGCAAGCACATGGTGTCCGTCGGCTACCTGGCGCTGACGCGCACGGACGCGGAGAACAACGAGAGGCTGGCCGAAGCGGGCGCTCATTGGCGCGACTGGTACGGCTATCTGCCCTGGGAAGACTGGCGTCTCGGACGTCCCGCGATACTCGACCAGACCATCCTGCCGGCGCTTGTTCGCTGGGAGTCCGGCGACGAAAAGCCGGCCTCGGCGCAGCGTCGTTCACGAGTACGCCTCGCCTTCGGCCTTGACGATTTTCCCTGGGACGAAGAGCGCGTGCTGGAGCGCTACGAATTGCTCTATGAGGCGGGTCTGGTGCGCGAGGCCGTGATCGACGGCCATTGCCGCGATCCGGAAAATCCGGCGGCAGGGCTGGCTATGCGCCACGACCATCGCCGGATCGTCGCGACCGCTGTCGCGAGACTGCGCGGCAAGCTCAAATACCGGCCGGTGGTCTTCGAGCTGATGCCGCCGGCATTCACCCTTACCGATCTGCAGGCAACCGTCGAGGCGATTTCAGGCCGCCATCTCCACAAGCAGAACTTCCGCCGGCTGGTCGAAGGAGCGGAGCTCGTCGAGCCGACGGGGGAGACCCTGGCATCCACCGGTGGCCGTCCGGCCGCACTCTTCCGCTTCCGCCGCCAAATCCTCGACGAGCGGCCCGCGCCCGGCCTCAAGGTCGGCGGCCGCTGATCCTTACACCGCGTTTGTGTTTTGCCAAACCCGCGGCGCACCGGGCGAGATGCACTATTTTACCACCGCGCAGGCCAGCCGGTCGCCGGCATCGCCGGAGGGCTGGCTGCGGTTGTCGTCCGAATGCATGTGGATCACCAGGGCCCGGCCGCGAAGGGCGGTGGCCTTGTCGTCGAGAGACACGAAGCTGTTGAAGACCTGGGCGCGCAGGATGCCATCGGCGCCGACATACTGGTTGGGCATGTCGCCGGCATGCGGGCCATTGGAAGCGAGGAAGCCGTGCTCGGAATTTTCATCCTCGCCGGCAAAATGCTTTCCCGCCGACTCGAACCCGTCCTTGGGGTCGCAGCGTCCCATTTCGTGAGCGTGAAAAGCGACCCAGGTATCCTTCGGCAGGCCGCTTATCTCCATCTCGATCAGCACGCCCTTGCCACCTGCCGTCAAAGTGGCCCGCCCGATGTCGGTGCCGTCCTTGCCCACGAACTCGGCCGTCGCCGTTTGCGAGGATTGTTGTGCCGAAGCGGCACCCGCCATGCCTGCCGCACAGGCGATCGCGATCATCGTTCTCATCATCGGAGTTCTCCCTCTCACTCGCGGGTCGATAGAAGACAACGCGCGGCTGCCGGGGTCGTTCCGCAAAAACGCGGCTGAGTTGCAGTGATCCGGCGAATTGAGCTAAATCGACACGTCCAGACCGATGTCGAGCGTCGGTGCGGCCATCGTGATCTTCGATGTCGAGATGTAGTCGACGCCCGTTTCGGCGATTGCCCGAATGGTTTCGATCTTAACGTTTCCCGACGCCTCCAGCCTGGTGCGGCGCAGGTCACCGGCATAGGAAGCGGCGGACAGTTCCCAATGTGCCGCGTTGATCGCGACGGCCTCGCGGAGCAGTTCCGGCCCCATATTGTCGAGCAGGACCACGTCCGGCGAGGCGGTCAGCGCCTCGCGCAACTGGGCGAGGCCGTCGACTTCGACCTCGACCTTGACGAGATGGCCGCAATAGGCCCGCGCGGCGCGGACGGCGCCGGCAACACCGCCGGAAACGGCGATGTGGTTATCCTTGATCAGCACCGCGTCGTCGAGGCCGTAGCGATGATTGGAGCCGCCGCCGAGGCGAACGGCATATTTTTCGAGAGCGCGAAGGCCGGGGATCGTCTTGCGCGTGCAGCAGACCTTGGCGCCCGTATGGGCGATCTCGTCGGCGAACGTCGCCGTGTAGGTCGCGACCCCCGAGAGATGCATGAGAAAGTTGAGCGCCACCCGCTCGGCCGAAAGGAGGCCTCGGGCACTGCCGGAAATTCGCGCAATCGTCGTACCTGGCGCCACCCGGTCGCCGTCCGCAGCGAGCGCCTCGAAGCAGATCGACGGGTCGACCAGGCGGAAGGCGGTTCGCGCCAGTTCCAGCCCGGCAACCACGCCCGCTTCGCGCACGCTCATATTCGCGGCGGCTGTCCGCTCCGGCCCGATCGTCGAGAGGGTGGTGATGTCACCGGCCCGGCCGAGATCTTCCAGAAGGGCCGCTTTCACCTGCTCCTCGACCATGAGAGCGGGCAGTTCCGGGCGAAGGGCGGTCATTATGTCGTTCCTGCGGTTGGAGTAGCTTCTAAGTTTGCGTTTGCCGCCCTCATGCCGGCTCGCTCTCGGCCACGTCCGCGGCCAGACGCTCCGCCTGGGCAAGCGTCAGATAGGTCCGGCGCCGCCATTCCGGCCGCTCGTCCGGGCAATCGGCCCGAAAATGACCGCCGCGGCTTTCCGTCCGTTGCAGGGCGGCGATCGCGATGAGCTTGGCCGTGGTGACGATATTGGCGAAGCGCAGGCGCTTGTTCGCCCTCTCGAGTTCCGCAATCCCCCGGATCGCCCGGGTCAGGCTTTCGCGCGTACGCACGACCCCGACGCAATCGCTCATCAATTGCCGCAGCACCTTGAAAGGCGGGCTGTCCTCGACCGTCACGGGATCGTCGTTCTCGCCGGCATTGTCGCCCCAGGCAGTCAGCTTCGGGGCCGGCAAGCTGCCCTTGATATTTTCCGCGATCCGCGCCGCGAAGACGACCGCCTCCAGCAGCGAATTCGAGGCAAGACGGTTCGCGCCGTGAACGCCGGTCGATGTCACTTCGCCCGCCGCCCAGAGGCCGTCGATGGAGGTACGCCCCTCCCCGTCCGTGAGCACGCCGCCCATGTGGTAGTGCACGGCAGGCGTGACGGGGATCGGCTGTCTGACCGGATCGATGCCCGCTGCCATGCATGAGGCGTAGACGGTCGGGAACATCTCAGGAAAATGCCTGCCGACGGCCTTTGTGCAATCGAGGAAGGCGCGGCGTCCGGCCTGGACTTCCGCAAAGACCCCGCGCGAAACGATATCGCGCGGCGCGAGCTCTCCATCGGGATGGATGTCGAGCATGAAACGGCGGCCTTGCGAGTTCACAAGGCTGGCGCCATCTCCGCGCAACGCCTCGGTCGCAAGCGGCGCCGGGTCCTTGCCGATGTCTATCGCGGTCGGATGAAACTGGACGAACTCGGGATCGGCAATGATGGCGCCCGCCCGCGCCGCCATGCCGACGCCCTGGCCGCATGCTTCCCATGGATTGGTGGTGACCGCATAGAGATGGCCGACACCGCCCGAGCAAAGAACGACGGCGCGCGCCGGGAAGGAAACGCGGCTCTTCGACTGGCCGGCATCCGGCCGCGCGATCACACCGGAGATGAACCGGCCCTCGCGCACCAGTTCCTCGACCACATAGCCCTCGATCACCCGGATCGACGGGGTATTGCGCACCGCGGCAATGAGCGCCTCCATGATCGACTTGCCGGCCATGTCGCCCTTGACGCGGACGATGCGCCGCTCGGAATGCGCGGCTTCCCGCGAAAGCAGGAGCTTTCCCTCGAGGTCGCGGTCGAAGGGCACCCCGAATTCGAGCAGATCGTGGATGCGGGCCGGGCCCTCTGCGACCATCATGCGCGTCATCTTCTCGTCGACGATACCGGCACCGGCCGCAACCGTGTCGGCGACATGCTTCTCGAATGTATCGCCCCTGCTCATCGCGGCGGCGATGCCGCCTTGCGCCCAGGCCGAGGAGGCGCCGTAGCCGATCGGTGCGGCGGCAAGGATCGTAACGGGACGCGGCGCCAGTTTCAGCGCGCAGAAAAGCCCGGCAAGGCCGCCGCCGACGATGACGATGTCATCGATTCCGTTGAAGGACTGCGGGCGGAAATGGTCGGTCAGCATGGCTCGATAACTCCTCCACGGGCCTGCGCCGGGTTTGCCCCGGCATTGATCACTGCTTGAGGTTCACCATGCGCTCGACCGCCAGCCGCGCGCGGTCGGCGATCGCCGGATCGACCAGAACCTCTTCCGTCATGTCGAGCAAGCTGTCGAGGATCTTCGGCAGCGTGATGCGCTTCATGTGCGGACACAGGTTGCACGGCTTGACGAAATCGACGCCCCTGACCTCCGCCTGGATATTCGAGGCCATCGAGCATTCCGTCACCAGCAGCACCCGTTGCGGCCGCTTGTCCTTGACGTAATTGATCATGCCCGAGGTGGAACCGGAGAAATCGCAGACGGCGATGACATCGGGGTGGCATTCCGGATGGCCGACGATCTCGATGCCGGGATTGGCTTCCTTGTAAGCCAGCAGTTCGGCTGCCGTGAAGCGCTCGTGCACCTCGCAATGACCTTTCCAGGTCAGGATCTTCTTATTCGTCTGGCGCGCCACGTTCATCGCCAGATACTCGTCCGGGATGCAGAGCACGGTGTCGGACTCGAGGCTTTCGACTACTGCCAGCACGTTGGAGGAGGTGCAGCAGATGTCGGTTTCCGCCTTTACGTCGGCCGAGGTGTTGACATAGGTGACGACCGGCACGCCCGGATAGCGTTCCCTGAGGAGCCGCACATCCGCTCCGGTGATCGAGTCCGAAAGCGAGCAACCTGCTCTCGCATCCGGAATGAGCACGGTTTTTTCCGGATTGAGCAGCTTCGACGTCTCGGCCATGAAGTGCACGCCGCACTGGATAATGATCTCCGCGTCGACCTTGGTAGCGTCGCGCGCAAGCTGGAGCGAATCGCCGACGATGTCCGCCACGCAGTGAAAGATGTCCGGCGTCTGGTAATTGTGGGCCAGGATGACCGCGTTGCGTTCCTTCTTCAGCCGGTTGATCGCATGAACGTAAGGCGCATATGCCGCCCACTCGAACGCAGGAATGAAGTCCTTGACCTTTTCGTAAAGGTGCTCGGTCTCGCGCGCGATAGCCGGGGTGAAGGCGAGATCCGGCTTTTCGATGACGCCGAAGCGTGCCGCAGCGCTTGCAAAGGCCGGAGCGGGCGCCGCTTCCTTGCGAAGGTCAAGAGTGGTCATCGGGCTCTCCTCTCTCGCCGTTTCCGGCAATCTCTAATTATGCTCAAAATGAGCATAATTAGATCAAAACAAAAGCGGCTGAGCCGCCGGAACTGATTTAGAAAGTTTTGTGACAGATTTCAAGCGCGCAGGGTGGAAACGATACGCCCGCATATCGCACGGGCGCATCGCAACATTTTGGCGATCAGGCCATTGCCGGGCGGGCGACGGCACGCTCCTCGATCGGCCAGTGCACGATGGCCGCGAACACTCCGAGCGCAACGCCCACCCACCAGACCGGATCGTAGGATCCGAACTGGTCGTAGAGATAGCCGCCCATCCATACGCCGAGGAATGAACCGATCTGGTGCGACAGGAACACGATGCCGCCGAGCAGGCCGAGATGCCGCGTGCCGAACATGATCGCCACCAGCCCGTTGGTCGGCGGCACCGTCGAGAGCCACAGGAGGCCCATGGCGACCGCGAAGACGATGACCGATGTCGGCGTTTGCGGCAGCAGCAGGAAGGCCGAGACGACGACTGAACGGGCCAGATAGATCAGCGCCAGGAAATAAGGTTTCGAATAACGCTGGCCGATGATGCCGGCCGAGAAAGAGCCGATGATGTTGAAGAAGCCGATCAATGCCAGCGCGATTACCGCATAGCGGGCGTCGATTCCGATATCGCCGATATAGGCCGGAAAATGTGCGGTGATGAAAGCGACCTGATAACCGCAGACGAAGAAACCCGAGACGAGCAGAAGATAGCTCTTGTGCCCGAGCGCTTCCTTGAGCGCTTCCACGACTGTCTGCTTGAACAATGCCTCCGGCTGGCGCCCGGAAGAGGCATTGCCGCGCAGCGGAATCGCAAAGAGCGGAACGAGCAGCATCATGAGGCCGAGATAGACGAGGCTGTCGGACCAGCCATAGGCGGAGATGAGACCTTGGCTCAGCGGCGCGAAGAGGAACATGCCGGCCGAGCCGGCTGCGGTGCCTATGCCGAAGGCGAGCGAGCGCTGCTCGGGCGCGACGTTGCGGGCAAAGGCGGAAAGCACGATGCCGAAGGAACCCGACGCAACGCCCAGACCGACCAGGACGCCGCCGCCGATATGCAGCCAGATCGGCGCATCCGCGAAGGCCATCAGGATCAGTCCCGCTGCATAGACGAGGCCGGAGAGCGCGAGCACGCGCCAGGTGCCGAACTTGTCGGCGATCGCGCCGAAGAACGGTTGGCCAAGGCCCCAACAGAGATTTTGAAACGCCATTGCCAGGCCGAAGGTCGTCCGGTCCCAACCCTTCTCGGCAAGCATCGGCAGCTGGAAGAACCCCATGGCGGAGCGCGGACCGAAGGTCAGCATCGCGATGATGGAGCCGGCGACGATGATGAGCCACGGCAGGCCGCTGCGCTCCGCCGGACGGGTGACTGCGGGAGAAATGGCAGACATGGGCAAGCTCCTGATGATGAGGGGCCATGCTATGGCGGCGACGAGCCCGGGGGAAACCAATTATATTGAGGGTGGCATCACAGGAATTGATCCGCCGGCCGCTCGCACGTTTTCGCACGGCCGCGTTTTAAGCCGGCTCAGCGCACCTTCATCGGCCAGCGCTCCTCGCGACGGCGGAGGACCTCGACCGCGTCGCCGAGCCTGATAAGGCCCTCCCCCCGCGGCACGGCGTTCCAGCCGAAGAGCACGCCGGGCACGCGCCGGTCCGCAGACATGCGCTTTATCGAAAGACCCTGGATCGGGTTGCCGCCGACGCGTTCGCCGGTCGTCTGATCCTGCGTCGTCATGATGCACCGGGCGCAGGGCTTTACGAGATCGAAGGTAATCCCGGCAATCTCCAGGCTCTCCCAGAAGTCCTCGGCCCAGGCCTCGTCGCAATCGATGACGATATTGGTGCGGAAGCGCTCCATGCCGACCGGCTCCTGCCCCTTTTCCATCAGGGTGCGGTTGAGGTCGGCGAGCGAGCCCGTTGTCGTAACCAGAACCGGGAAGCCGTCGGCAAATGCGACGGGGGCCGCCGCTCCCGCCCATTCGGCGCCGACGAAGCGCTCGGCCTCATCGTCCATGCGGACGAGCTTAACGGGGCGCCCGAACCAGCCGGACAGCATGTCGTTTGCAGCACCCCCGGCGACCGCCGCATTGACGTCGCTCGACCAGACCCGGACATCGAGGCGGTCATTCGGGTCGAAGCGAACGGAAAGCTCCTTGCCGTTCATCCGCAGGCGCACACCGCCGGCGACATGCTCCGCCTCGACCTGCGCAAGCGCCTGCAGCTCGCGCTGCGTGATGAAATGTCCGTCGGGCGCGACCAGCATGAAGCGCCGGTCGCCGGCGAGCCCATCGAGATTGACGGTAACGGCCGTTTGCGGCACTGCGCGACCGCTCTTCAGGGGATGGATGTTCAGGCCGGTTACTTGCATGTCAATTTTCCGAATTCAGATATCGAGTCAGGCCGTTGCCAATCTGATTCACCGGGACGTGCCAACCCATTGAAGCTTTTAGATTTCATCCAGCATCATGGCAAGCACGCCGAAGCCGCTCCTGCCGCTCGACAGCCAGCCGCCGCCCCGCTGCGGTCTGAAAATTCTTCGCCAGGCGGAAGAGCTTCGCCTCGAAATGGTCGATCGCGAAAGCCTTGTCGTCGAGCGGGCGGGCTTCGGCCAGGGGATCGAGGGGATCATAAAGCGCGCTGTTCATGCGCCCGGCGATGTAAAAGCAGCGGGCAGCGCCGACCATGCCGATGGCATCGAGCCGATCGGCATCCTGCAGAATCTGCGCCTCCAGCGTTTCCGGCGGCAGATTGGCCGAAAAGCTGTGTGTCAGAACGGCGTGGGCGACGGATGTGATATCGGCCGCACTCCAGCCGAGCCTCTCGAGGATTTCGGACGCCTTTTCGGCCGCCAGCCGAGAAGCCGCTGCACGCTGTGGGGAATTTTTCTCGACCGACACGCAGTCGTGCAGCAGCACGGCGGCGGCCAGCAGGCGGGTGTTGCCACCCTCCTCCGACTGGATGCGGAGAGCGTTTTTCCAGACTCGGATGAGATGCGAGGCGTCATGGGAACCATCGTCCGCGGCGAAGGCATGCGGGAGGAGTTCGCCGGCGAGCCGGTCATGGGGTGCGAAGGCGGCCGCGAGTGCAGGAAGTCGGCTCATGCGCGGTGAGCTCCGTTGCCAGCGCTGCTCGACAATATCTTCTGGTAGAAGAGCCCGATACCGATCAGTACCGCCCCCAGGCCGATGAAGGACAGCGCCCGCAGAAAGCCTTCGAGATTGGACATGTCGACCAGGAATACCTTGAGCACGGCGATGAAGACCAGCACCGCCGAGGCGATACGGATGCTCTTGGCATTCATGCGCGAGCCGACCACGAGAAGCAGCACGCCGAGAACCAGCCAGACCACCGAATAGGTGTAGGTCTCACCCTGCAGGAAGCCCTTCCAATCGGCGACGTTCTGCCCTTGCCAGAAACGGCGCACACTGAGGCTCGCCCAGGCGAAGGCGAGAACGGCGCCACTGACGGCGAGCGCCGCCACATAGGGCAGCGGGCGACGGCCCCGCGCATACCGGGCAAGCCCCGCATAGCCGATGGCGGGGAGCAGATACCCGATGAGGAGCAGATCGAAGAAGGGAACGCTTCCAAGCAGTTCGCCGCTGAAATACGGGTTCAGGCCGACGAGGTGGGCGGCAAGCACGGAAAGCATCGACAGGACCCCGAGCGCCATGCCGCCATAGCGGAACACCGGACTCGGCGACCTCCCGTCGAGGGTCATGAATATCCCGGAGGCGCCGATCGCGAGAAGCGTGTAGATCGCCTGCTCACCGAGTGTCGGGACGGAACTGTCGAGCACGCCGCGGTTCATCGCGTGGCGAACGAGGATCGCGACCGTCAGAAGCACGAAAAGGCTCGCCAGCGCCTGCAGCAGGTTGCGCACCCGCACATCCGGCAAGGTCCTCAGGAAATAGGCGGAGGCGACGAGCAACAGCGCCGGGATGCCGTAGCCCGGGAGCAGCGCATTGAAGACCGGCACCGTTCCGAGGCTGCCCGGCCCGACGATCGTCGGCTCCCAGGCGATCCGCGCGAGAACGACGACCGCGCCGGCGACCGTCACCCAGGGAAGAACCGGCCAGGAGCGAAGACGCGTCGCGAAGCTGTATGCGGCCCCGAGGAAGGCGATCGCCAGTGTCGTCACCAGGCCGTCGGTCCAGGCGTGAAGCCCGATGACGAGAAGACCGAAGGAGCCGAGCGCCAGCAGACCGCCGGGAACGTCGGCTTCCCCCGCCTCTGTGCCGCGGCGATCGAGCCATTCGACCAGCGCGAGAAGGAACAGCCCGCCGGCGAAGGCGGCGAGGCCATGCGGCAGGTCGAAGGTGAAATTGCCCGTCATCAGGAACGACATGGCCAGAAGCGCATTTGGCACTGCCGCGGCGAGACCTGCCCAAAGAACGACGAATGGCCGATTCCCCGCCGGGCGCCGGGCAAGCACGAGGGCGCCGAAGAGGACGAAGAGCGCCGAAAGTATCATGGCGCTCAGCATGGCCGTGCGGCCAGGGACGACGATCTCGGGCGGCAAATCGGCCAAAGACGGATCGAGATAGGACAGAACACCACTGAGCGCAGTCAAGCTCCAGGTGCCTGCGATGGCACCGAAGGCGGCGAGCAGTGCCCCATAGACCGCGTTTGGACGCAAGGAGCCTGCAGCGGCAAGCGCCGCGACGACGACCACGAATTCGGTCACCGGGAAACGCTGGGCGTCGACGGTCGGGCTGATGAACAGCAGCGCGAGAACGGCTGCGACGATCGCCGCCGAGATGGAGATGGCAAGTCGGGGCGGCTTGAAGAGCCGCTCCCAGGCGCCCGCCGCCGGCGCTCCGCTCGGCTCCGCGTCCCGGTCGCCGAGGCCCGGCCAGATCAGTGCGACACCGGCGATCATCACCAGGAGCGCGAAGGTAACCGGAGGCGCCTCGAAAGGCGTCGCGAGCGCTACATAGGCAAGGCCCCAGAGGCCGAGGCCGGCATTGGCAAGCGTCGGAACGACCGACCAGCGGCGCAGACGCGACGCGGCAAGCGTGGCGAGCCATGCGGCCGCGAGGAAGCCGAACAACACCCAGGGGCGCGGCTCTCCGCTGGAGACGAACAGGGGCGTCAGAAGCGATGCGAGAAGACCGAGGCCGGCAAATGCCTGACCGTGCAGCAGCGACAGCCCCACCGTCGCAAGCGAAATCACCGCCAGCAGAATGAAAGCGGCTGCAGTGCCGATGAAGCCGTAGATGCCATAGGCGGCATAGACGACGCCAAACAGGGTGACGGCGCCGGCAGCGGTCAGAACGCCCGGTATCATCGCGTTGCGGAAGCGGTCCGCGACAGCAGGCACGGCGCGCCGGCGGATCACCTCGCCTGTTGCTCCGAGCGCGACCCCGAAGAGAGCGGCGAGGGTCAAGCGGACCGTGGGGCTCAGCAAGCCGGCATCGATCGAATACTGCACGAGGAAATAGCCGCCGAGCGCCAAGGCGAGCCCCCCGACCCAGACCGGCCACCTCCCGCCGATCCGGCTCTCCAGGCTCTCGGTCCGCGCTGCCGCAGCCGAGGGTACCGCCGGTGGCGCGGCCTCCTCGTCGAGGCTTTCGGCAGCACCCCTGGTTTCGTCAGCAACGGTGTGAGCGTCCTGCCGCGCCCGCGCCCATGGACCGTCGGCCATCGCCTCGGGCTCGGCAGCCTTCGCAACGTCAGCCTCAGTCCTCACGGATTCGATATCCGGGGAGCCCTGTTCCGTCGACTCTCTCCCGAGCCGCGCGAGTTCCGCCTTCAGGCTCTCGATTTCACGGTCAAGGCGCTCGGCCGTCCGGCGGCCGCCGAGGAAAGCAGCGAGCGCCATCACGAAGGCTAGAAGAGCTATGGCCTCGAGCATCAGTTCCCCCGGCATCACCACGATCAGGATCGATTCGGACAACGTTAGCGCGAAACGGGCGCCGAAAATATCCTGCGGCAGATATCCGCGGATTTATGCCGACGAGCTCCGTTCCCCCCTCAAGGGATTTCCCGACATGGCGGGATGACGCTCGTTGAAGTGCGCGTCACGGCAAACCGGTTTCGAGCGTCAGCAGTTCGTCCAACGTCTGGCGGCGGCGGATCAAGGTGTGCCTGGACTCTTCGACGAGCACCTCCGGTGCATAAAGCCGGCTGTTGTAGTTCGACGACATCGTCGCGCCATAGGCGCCGGCGCCATGGAAAACCAGATGATCGCCGACCTCGACTTCGGGGAGGTCGCGGGGCAGCACCGTCCCGGTTTCGGTCTGGGTGAAGACGTCGCCGGATTCGCAAAGGGGGCCGGCGATGATCGACGGCAGCATTTGAGTCCGCTCCGGAATGGCGGAAATGCGGTGGTAGCTGCCATACATGGCGGGCCGGGCTAGTTCGCTGAAACCGGCATCGACGAGCACGAAGCGGTTCCGCCCCATGGTCTTGACGGCGCGGACCTCCGAGACGAGCACGCCGGAGTCGGCAACAAGGTAGCGGCCGGGCTCGATTTCGAGCCTGACGGCGTGTCCGACTTGCGCCTCGATCTCCAGCCGCGCCGTATTCCAGAGCGAAAAATAGTGGGCGGGCTCGATCTCCTCTTCCTCCTCCCGGTAAGGTACGGAGAGGCCGCCGCCGGCGGAGACGGCTTCGATATCGGCGCCCAGATTGCGGCAGAGGTCCACCATTGCCCCGCAAACCCGTTGCAGGTGACCGTAATCGACACCCGAGCCGATGTGCATGTGAAGGCCGACGAGCGTCAGCGCATGGCGGCGCACAAGCGCCATGGCATCCTGCAACTGCTCGAACCAGATCCCGTGCTTGCTGCTTTCTCCACCGGTATTGGTCTTGTTGCTGTGGCCGTGCCCGAAACCCGGATTGAGGCGCAGCCAGACGCGATGGCCCGGCGAGCGTTCACCGAGTTGCCGCAGCATGTCGATGGAGCCGGCATTGACCTCTATCCCATCGGCGACGACGCGCTCGAGGGTAGCGCGGTCGAGCAGATCGGCAGTGAAAACGACGTCCGCCGTGCCCGAGATATTGCCGACGGCAAAGCCGGCCCGCTTCGCCCGCTCGATTTCCCCGAGCGAGACGGCGTCGACCCGCACACCGGCCTTGCGCATCTCGTCAAGGACATGAATGTTCGAACAGGCTTTTTGCGCATAGCGCACGACATCGAAGGCGGAGAGCTGCGCGATGCGGCGGCGGAGGGCCGAGGCGTCGTAGACCCAGAGCGGCGTACCGTATTCGCCGGCAAGCGAGATCAGCGTTTCGTTCGAGAGGGGCATGGTGTCTCTGGAAATTGGAGTAATGTCGGGGAGCGGAGTGGCGGGGCTGCACCGCTCCGGGCATGGTGCGGAAGCATATCGCCCGGTCTAGCGTTTCGCCGCCCGCAAGGCTTGATCCAGATCGGCGATGACTCTTTCCGCAGAATGCAACCCGACATTCAGGCGGATCGTGCGATCGCTAACGCCGAAGCGGGCGAACACATTGGTTTCCGGCGAGATGCTGAGCGCAGCCTTGGCCGGCACGACGAGGCTTTCCGGCCCGCCCCAGCTCACCCCGATGCGCACCAGGCGCAGCGCATTGACGAAGGCCGCCACGTCTATGCCGTCCGAGACCGTGAAGGAGAACAGGCCGCCGAAGCCGCGGAAGGCGGCCTTTCCGGGATGGTCGTAGAAAGCCGGATGCAAGACGCCGGTCAGATCCTCATGCGCCTGGAGCCAGGAAGCCACGGCAAGGCCAGCCTCGTGGTGATGGCGCATGCGGAACGGCAGGGTTTCGAGATTGCGCAGTACCAGCCAGGCTTCGAAGGGTGCGAGTTTCGCGCCGGTATAGGGATAGATCTCGCCATTGATCCGGTCGATATGCGCCTTCGAGCCGGCGACGAGGCCGGCAACCGTATCGCTTTGCCCGCCGAGATACTTTGACGCCGCGTGAATGACGAGATCAATTCCGAAATCGAGCGGGTTCTGGTAGAGCGGCGTCGCCCAGGAATTGTCGACGATGGTCACGACGCCGTGACGGCGGGCGGCCTCGCCGATCGCCTTCAGATCCTGCAGTTCGAAGACCATGGAGGTCGGGTTTTCCAGATATGCGAGGCGGGCGCCGGCCAGCGCGGCGACCATCGCCTCCGTATCGGTGCCGTCGACATAGTCGACGAGGATTCCGAAGCGCTTCAGCACCTTCTCGAAGAAGCGGAAGGCATCGCTATAGACGTGCCGCACAGTAACGATGCGGTCGCCCGGGCCGACGAAGGCGAGCACCGCGGCGGCGATCGCCGCCATGCCGCTGGAAAAGGCGCGGGCATCCTCCGCGCCCTCCATATCCGCGATGCGGCGCTCCAGCAGGCGCACGGTCGGATTGTCGCCGCGCGAATAGATCGGCTTCTTCGAGCGGCCGGCAAAGACGTCCTCCAGTTCCTCGTAGCTGTCGAAGAGGAAGAGCGATGTCTGGTAGATCGGCGGCACGGCGGCATCGAACGGATCGTCGCGTTGCGGCAGCAGCGCCTCGGCATTGCGATAGGCGTCGACTTTCAGGGGCTCGTTCATGGTGTTTCCTCTTATGTCAGGAAGGGCCGATAGATGGATCGGCGAGACGCGGGGCCATCGCTCGGGGTATGGCGGACCATTCGTGCCGGGCGACAAAAAGGCCGAGCACGGCGGCCAGGACGGCTGCCGCCGCAGGCGCGACAGCAACGCCGGCGAAGCCGGCCCATAGCGGCAGGATAATAAGGAGCGGAATGAGCAGGTAGCCTTGCGGCGCGAGCCCGACGAGGGCCGAAAGCCCGGCTCTCCCCCGCGATTGCAGCAGCACGAGCAGCACGGACTGGAACGCGGCCAGCGGAAAGACCGGGAAGAGCGCGCGCAACCAAGTTGCGGCCTCGGCGACAACCGCGGGGTCGCCGGTAAAGAGCCGCGCGACCGGTTCAGCCGCAAAGAACAGCAGCGCCGCATAGAGAAATGTCGCCGGGATCGTCAGGGCCAGCATGAAGCGTATGACGCTCTTCAGCCGCGCGGCATCGCCCGCGCCGAAGGCATGGCTCACGACGCTCTGCGCGCCAAGGCAGAAGCCGAGCACGGGAAGCTGCCCGAGCGTCATCATCCGCACGGCGATGGCGGTCGCCGCAACGCCGGTATCGCCGCCATGGACCGCCGACTCTCGCATCAGGACGAGGAGGGCGACGCCGGTGGCGAGCGTCGTCGCGGCGGCGGGCACGCCGATTTTCCCGATCGGCCCCAGCAGGGACCAGCGGATTTTACCGCCGAGAAGATCGACTTTGCCCCATCTGCGCAGGAAATAGACGGCATAGCAGGCCAGCGCCGCCGTTGCGGAAAGCAGCGTGGCGAGAGCCGCGCCGGCGGCGCCAAGATCGAAGGCGAAGATGAAGATCGGGTCGAGCACGACGTTGAGTGCGAAGCTTGCGATCAGCACGATCATGGAAAAGCGCGAATTGCCTTCGGCAATCGCGATGAAGTCGCAGACCACCTGCAACAGCCCGAGCGTCAGTCCGAGTGCGAGCATACGGCCGTAAGCGAGGGCTGGCGCGAGCAGAGCCTCGCTTGGCCCGAGCGCGCCGGCAAACGCCGGTAAGCCGAGATAAATCGGTACGGAGAGGGTGATGCCGAGGGGCATCGTCGCCGCAAGCGCCGTCACCGCGACGGCCGCTGCCCCCGTGCGGTCGCCGGCGCCGAGTCGGCGCGCCAAAAGCGTCGCGAGGCCGATGCCGAGCCCTTGGCCGGTGGCGCCCACCAGGAGAAAAAGCGGCATGACGAGGCCGACGCCTCCAAGCACTTCCGGCCCGAGGGCGCCGAGGAAGAGCGCGTTCACCGCATGATGCCCGGCATTGGCGGCAAGGCCTGCCACCGCCGGCAGCGCGACCGCCAGAACGAGCCGCACGAGGCGCGGATCGTTCAAGTCCACGGCGGTTTTCATCACGCGGCGTCTCGGGCGAGCGATCCGAGGGCGGGCAGGCCGTCCGGCCCGCCGAGGCCAGTGAGATCGGGAAAAAGCAGCCGATCCATGAAAAAGCGCTCGCGCAGCAGCATGACGAGAAGCGCCTTCTTATGAGGGAACTGGACGTGCTTGACTTTGGCGAAGCCGGAACGGTCCAGATTGCGGATCTGCTGGCGGTGGTGGTGGATCGGCTCGCCGACGATGCGGCGGGTGCGCGCATCGGCGAGGAACATGTAATGCATCAGCGAGGGCAGCCAGGCGCTGACGAACGCCTTGCCACGGAAATCGTCCTCGCCGATCGCCACATGCCAGCCGCGATCATAACCATCGGCCTCGTAATGCGGGCCAATCCGGTCCTCCTTGGCCCAGTAGAGTTCGAAGTAGCCGAAGGGCACGCCGCCGAAGGTTCCGACCAAGGGCAGCGTGCGCGGATCGGCAAGGCGGCCGGCGATGAAATCTCGATGGTAAGAGAGTTCGCCATTGTCCTCCCAAATCGCCGCCACGCGGGAATCGTTCATCCAGCGATGGAAATGCGGCAGATCCGCCTCGACATCGGCGACATGGAAGGCGAGGTCAGTGTTCAACCAGGGAATGAAGCGGCTATAGACGCGGCCCGCGGGTTTCGGCGGGCGCTGCGGATGAAGCGCGCCGTTCGTCAGCGTCACAGCTTCGGGATAGGCGGCGGGAACGCCTCCGAGCCACGGCCTTGCCAGTTGGAAGAAGGTTTCCGGCCGCGCGAGCAGCCGCTCGCCATGGCGTTCGAGCGCGCCGGTGCGAAGGAGGTCCTGCACGAAACTGCCATCGGCAAACTCCACCTCAACGGCGCTCAACGCCGGATTGCAGGCGAGGACCGATTCCAGAACGGCGCCGACGATATCGGCGGCAGCAACCTGCGAGACCGGCAAAGCCTGGAAGGCCAGCAGGCGGGCGGACGGGCTGGAGAGCGAGCCCGACGCCACCTCTTCTCCCTCGTGCTCGACGCGAAAGCCGCCAGGAGCCTCGCTCGGCAGGACACGAAGCGGCTGTCCGTAAGCAAGCGTGTGACTGAGCGCTCCCGTCGCCGGCAACTCAAGGCCATCGGGCTTCTCCCCCATCGTTTCGCTGACGGCGACATAGGCATTCATGGTCTTCTCCACTTTCGAAACGCGGGGCCGGCCAGCGGTCCACGCGCGGCCGATGGTTCGACAATGACGAATGAGGCCACGTCGAATTCAGATTATTTTCAGCTTTTTTTCTGAATTCGCGCGCGGCTCATTCGTCATTGGTTGGCGTCGATGTAACGGCTGGCCGGACGACAGTCGATCGGCGCGCTAAAAGCGCGCATATAGGGCAAAAGAGCTTCACGATCGCGAAAATCACGAAGCCGATACTATACCTATATTCGCGCCACATAATACATTTCGATTCCATCGAGAGAACGGCGAAGAAATGACAATTCATGATCGGAACGCCAAGGCGGCAAACGACTTCGCTCCCGTAGCGAAATGTTCGCTTTCGCCGGCGCAATCGCGAATCTGGCTCTTGTCGGAGACGGGCAACGAAGCCGTCTACGGGCGGCAAATTCTCGGCGTTACCTTCCCGCCGGTCGCCCTTGCGACGGCGCGCGAGGCACTGGCCCTCCTGTCGCGACGCCACCCCCTGGTCACCACGCGTTTCGAAGCGCGCGCCGGCGGCGCGGTGCAGCAGGTGCGGACGAGCGGCGAGGCCGTCGCCGTGCTGGAAGTGGCTGGCGCGGGCGATCCCGACAGGGTGCTGTCCGAGGCCGCCGCGGCGGAAAGGAACCGCCCGGTCGATCTTGCGGGCGGCAATCCGGCACGCTTCATCCTTGCCACGGAGAACGGTCTGGCCGTCGGCGCGGTGTTTTCGCTGCATGCCGTGCTGGCCGATACGGCGACGCTCGACCTTCTCGCGACAGATTTCCTTCGCTTTCTCGGTGGGGAGGCCCCCGCGGCTACGGACGGCGGAGCCGTTGCGGGCTGGATGGCCAGAAACGGTGCGTCGCGCGTTCCGGCGCAGGCTCTGGTCGATTTCTGGTTCCAACGGCTGACGGCGCAGGACAGCGTTGCCGTATTGGCTCCGCAGGCCGCGACGGGGCAGGATCGCCTTGAGGAGACCTGGGCCGAACACCTACTGGTACTGCCCGTCTCCCGAGAACAGTCGATCGACGAAACGACACGCCGCGTTCTCGGCGCCCTCGGGATCGCCCTCCGCCGGCATTCCGGTTACGGCGCGCAGCGCATCGGCCTCGTCACCCGGCCTTCCGCACCCGCCGTCGCCGCCCGCAGCGAGGATGTGCTGATCCTGACGGCCGCGCTTGGCGGCGACATGACGCTCGCGGATGCCCGTGCCGCCTTCGAAACGGAGATCTTGACCGCCGCCGCACGGTCCGTGCCCTTCGAAGCGCTGGCCGACGCGCTGCTGCGCCGTGACGAAGCCTTCGACACGACCAGCCTCGCCAGGACGCTTCTCGACGTGCGCCCGCCCTTCCGCTTCGCCGGGATGGACGGCGTGCGCACCATTGCCGAACCGCCGGCCCGCCGGGATGCGGAGCTGGTGGTGACCGTCCGCCGTCTTTCCGACGAGACGCTGGGCGTCAGCTTCGGCTTCGATCCGCAGAAACTCGATCGCAAGCCGGTCGCCCGTTTTGCCGATGATCTGGCGATTGCCCTGGCGCGGCTCGCCAGCCATCCGGACGAGCCGATCAAATGCATCCCCTTCGTTTCACGCGAAGAGCTGGACCGGCTTTCCGCACCCTATCCGGATACGCCCGCGCCCGATGACGGCACGCCCATCCACGAGGTCATTTCGGCCGAAGCCCGGCGCCGGCCGCATGCCTTCGCCGTAGCTCAGGGCGAGCGTTCGGTCACCCATGGCGAGCTCGAGACCGCCGCCAACCGGCTGGCCCATCGCCTGATCGCCCTAGGCATCGGTCCGGAAAGGCGGGTCGCCGTGGCGCTCGAAAAGTCGATCGATGCGATCGTCGCCATTCTCGCCGTGCTGAAATCGGGCGGCGCCTTCACCCCGGTCGAGCCGGATCACCCCGAAGCGCGCAACCGGCATATCCTCACCGCGCCCGGCCTGTCGCTCGTCATTTCCCGCACGCGGCATATCGCCAACCTGCCGGGCGACATCGGCACGCCGATGCTCAATCTCGACGCGACCGACCTTTCCGGCGAGGCCGAGACCGCGCCGGCCACGGTCATTGCGCCGGACCAGCTTGCCTATGTGATCTACACCTCGGGCTCGACCGGCGTGCCGAAGGGCGTTGCCGTCGAACACGGGCCGCTGGCGCATCATTGCAAGGCCACGCTCCGAATATACGAAATGAGCGAGGAGTCTTGCGAGTATCCCGTGCTGCCCTTCACCTCCGATGGCGGCCATGAACGCTGGATGGTCCCCCTGATGGCCGGGGGCGGCGTGGTGCTCGCCCCCGATAGGCTGGCAACGCCGGAAGACGCCTTCGCCATGATGGTCAGGCATGGCGTCAATAATGCCAGCCTGCCGACCAGCTATGTGCGCGGCCTTGCCGAATATGCCGGGGAGAACGACATTCCGCGCCTGCGGCTCTATTCCTTCGGCGGCGAGGCGCTGTCGCAGGCCGTGTTCGACATGATCACGGAAAACCTCCAGGCAAAACTGCTGATCAACGGCTACGGTCCGACCGAGACGATCATGACGCCGATGATCTGGAAGATTCCCGCCGGCACGCGCTTCGAGGGCGCCGTTGCGCCGATCGGCCGCGGCGTCGGCGACCGACGCATCTATGTGCTCGACCCCGATCTCGCGCCCGTGCCGGTCGGCGTCATTGGCGAGATCTATATCGGCGGCAGCGGCATCGCGCGCGGCTATCTCGGCCAGCCGGAGCTTACGGCGGACCGCTTCATCCCCGATCCGTTCTCCGGGACGGGACGGCTCTACAAGTCCGGCGACCTCGGCCGCTGGCGGGAGGACGGCATCGTCGAATTCGCCGGCCGCGTCGATCATCAGATCAAGCTGCGCGGTTTCCGCATAGAGCCGGGCGAGATCGAAGCCGTGCTGCGCTCCGACCGGCGCGTCGCCGAGGCCGTGGTGCTGCTGCACAGTGAAGGCGGGCGCAGCTTCCTCGTGGCCTATGTGGTGCCGTGTGAGGGCGAGGCGCTCAGCGCCACCGACCTGCGGCGCGTGGCCGTCGCCGCCCTGCCCGACTATATGGTGCCGCAGACCATTATGCTCATCGACGCCCTTCCCATGGGCCCGAACAGCAAGCTGGACCGCGCCGCCCTCCCCGCTCCGCGCATCGAACGGGCGCTTGTTTCGCCGGCAACCGACAAGGAGACGGCGATCCGCGAGGTCTGGCAGGATGTTCTCGATATCGGCGAGATCGGCGTGACCGAGAACTTCTTCGACATCGGCGGGCAATCCCTGGCGGCGGTGCGCATCGTCTCGCGCTTGAAGATGCGCCATCCCGAATGGCCGCTGTCGATTGCCGACATGTTCAACCACCCGACCATCCGCGACCTTGCACTCGCCGTCGAAGGCGGACGCGATGAGGCGGGTGTCGATGTCGTCTATCTCCGCCGCAACGGCGAAAAGCCGGTGCTCTATTGCTTCCCCGGCCTTCTCGTCAGTACCCGCGAATATATGCGGCTGGTGGACTATCTCGGCCCGGACCAGCCGGCGACCGGCTTCATCTGCTACTCGCTAACCGAGACGAAAACGCTGAGCACCCGTGTCGAGGACATCACGGCGCGGTATGCGGAGGCGGTGCGCCGGCAGGCGCAGGGCCGGCCCTGCGCCTTTCTCGGCTGGTCCTGGGGCGGCCTGCTGGCCTATGAGGCGGCGCGCCAGCTCGGCACCGACATCGATCTCCGCATGATCGGCATGGTCGACGTGTGCGACATGGACGAGGAGTTCACCCTCGGCGTCATGCCGCGCTTCGCCGAGAATGTTCGCGAGCGGACCAATGCCGCCGTGAAGCAATGGCTCATGACAACACCGATGCGCGAGGACTGGAAGCGCCTCTTTGCCGCCATGGATGCGGAGGTCTACGAACAGTTCCTCTCCCATATCGTCAAGAACAACGTCACCCTGCCGACAGATGGGCCGGATATCGGCTCGGAGGAGCACACGTTCTGGATCCTCATCGACAATGCGATGATCTTCCGCAACTACCGCCTCGCCCCGTCCGATTTCCGCATTCATGCCTTTGCCGCGGAAGACTCCCTCACACGCGCGCTCAACGTCATCGACTGGCGCCGCTATTCGCCGAACGCCACCGCGTCGGAGATCGTCACCGGCACAAACCATCTCACGATCATCGGCAAGACGCCGTTCCACCAGCGTTTCGCCCGTCGGCTGGACCAGGCGTTCTCGGCTTCCGTCCTCTAATGCCTCATTCTGGAGTTCCATCATGACTTCCCATGTGCTCGACCTCGCCGGGGCCGGTATCGGACCGTTCAACCTCAGCCTTGCCGCTCAGCTCGATTCGATACCCGAGCTTTCGGTGCGCTTCTTCGAGCGGCGCGCCGCCTTCGCCTGGCATCCCGGCATGATGCTGCCGGGAGCGGAAATGCAGACCTCCATCCTGAAGGACCTGGTGACCGCCACCAATCCGACGAGCCCCTGGAGCTTCCTCGCCTATCTTGTGGCGCACAAGCGCTTCTATCAGTTCATCAATGCGGAATATGAAGCGGTGCCGCGCAAGGAATTCGCCGACTATCTCGGCTGGGTGGCGCGCGGCCTCTCTTCTCTCCGCTTCGGCACCAGCCTGCGCGACGTGCATCTCGACGGCGACCGCTTCGCCATCGCCACCGACAACGAGACCGTGCATGCGAAAAACCTTGCCGTCGGTGTCGGCAAGCTGCCGTCCCGGCCGGCATGGGCCGAGGCTTTGCCGAAGTCGATGACCTTCCACAGCAGCGAGGCCGTCTCGCGGCTCACCGAGGTGAAGGCCGGGCGGATCGCCGTCGTCGGCGGAGGTCAGAGCGGCGCGGAGATCGTCGATGCACTCATGGAGCGCAACGATGTTTCGGCGGTGCACTGGATCAGCCGCCGCCCGAACTTCGAGCCGCTCGATGCCACACCCTTCACCAACGAGCTTTTCACGCCGAGCTACATGGAACGTTTCCATGTCCTTCGGGAGGAGTTGCGGCTCATCCACACGCGCCGGCAGGTGCTCGCCAGCGACGGTGTTTCCGCCTCGACGCTGAAAAAGCTCTATCGCCGGCTCTATGAACGGCAGTTCGAGGCCGGTCAGGGCGTCGATCACGGCATTTCACTGCGCCCCTTCCGCGACGTCGTCGCGGCCGAGCAGGAGGGTTCCGGAATTTCCCTGACCATGCGCAACGGCTTCGACGGGAACATCGAGACGCTGGCCGTCGACATGGTGGTGCTCGCCACTGGTTATCGCTTCGTGCTTCCCGAATTCCTGCATTCGCTGGAAGATCGCATTGCGTTCAACTCGCTCGGCGAGCCGGTGCTGGAGAGCGATTTCTCGCTCGCATGGGACGGTCCGCGGGAAAACCGCATCTTCGTGCTCAATGCCGGGCGCCACAGCCACGGGATCGCCGAACCGCAGCTCAGCCTCGCCGCCTGGCGCAGCGCCGTCATCGCCAATGCGCTGGTCGGACGGCAGCATTTCGATCTCACGCAGATCGACCCCGTCGTGCGGTGGGAAAGCGAGGGCGGGCCGGCGAGGCTGCCGGCGCATCTGGGCCAGGCCGCCGAATAGGTGTCCGCGGCCCTCTTGGAAGGCGCGAAGGGGCGGGTGGAACTGCATTGCCTGCATTTGCGCACCGGGTGCCCCGCTCCCGACAACGTACTCAGCCTCGCAGAGAGGCAGCGTGCGGCCGCTTTTCGCTCGAGCGAAGCGGCCCGCTTGTTCGTTGCAGGTCGCGTCCTTTGCCGAAATATCCTCGCCGAAGTCATCGGTTGCGCGCCAGAAGCTCTCGCCATTGCACTGTCGCCCGAGGGCCGGCCCTATCTGCCCGGCCATCCCGGGATCGATTTCAATCTTTCCCACACGACGGGGACCGTCGCACTCGCGGTGTGTCTCAACGGTCGCGTGGGTATCGATATCGAACGCGCCGAAGGACATGGCGAGGCGGCGATGCGGGATCTCATGCCCCTCATTCTTTCCGAGGAGGAAGAGGCAGATCTCCGGCAGCTGCCTCCGGGGGAGCAACCGACTGCCTTTCTCGCCCGGTGGGTGGCCAAGGAGGCGGTCTTGAAGTGCAGCGGTCGTGGTCTTCTCGACGATCCCAGACGTGTGACGATCGAATCCGGAGGTTCGATCTCGAATTCATGCAACCGTCCCAATGAGGCTGGCGGCGGATGTCGATTCCATGCGGGTCGGGACTATGGTCACCTGTGGGCCGTCGCAACCGAAAATCCGGTCGAGAGGCCCCTCTGGCACCATCACCACGCGGGCGACCGTCTCAGAAGAGAACGTCGATGAGGCGGCCGGTCGAAAGATGTTGACCGACAGCGGTGAGGCTCTGCATCTTCATCAATATCTTGACTAAAAGAATCATGTTTTATAATTATCGTGAAAAAACAAGGGGAGATTGAAATACAGCCATGATTTCAACGGGGACCCGACATGATTGCCGACAGCAACCCGCAGTCGACGTGCAACGAACAGCTCCAATCGGCTCTTGAGGCCTATCCCAAGCTCCTCTCCATCGCCCGCAGGATCACCGGCTGCCCCGTCATCGCTGAGGACGTCGTCCAGGACGTCCTGCTGCAGCTCGTCTCCAAGCCGCTCAACCATGACATAGCGGCGCCGATCTCTTACGTGATACGGATGGTACGCAATCTGGCGACTGACCATATGCGGCGGCTGCGCTATGAGAGAGGCCTGTTTCTGGAAGAGGACGTCGGCGGCAACGCAACCGCCTACGGCAGTCCGGAAGAACGCCTGCGGGAAGCCGAAGCCTACAGGGCATTCTGCTGTGTGGTCGAGGCAATGCCGACGCGCACGCGAAAATTCTACGAGGACCATTATTTCGCGGACGTCCCGCAAAAGACCATAGCCCGGGAGGCGGGCGTTTCGTGCGCGCTCGTCTGTGGCCTGCTGCGCGAAGCGCATACCCGCTGCCTTGCCGCGCTGTCGGCCGAAGCGAGCCAAAGCCGTCGCTATCGGCCGAAGCAGACATCATGAAGGCCGATCCCGCCGAAAGCCGGAACCGGCTACATTTCCTGGCGGAAGGCGATCTGCACGGCCCGGTTCACCGCAACGGGAAGAACGGACATGTGGTTTTCGCCGGCGTATTCCTCGAAACGGCCGACGCCTGCGAGTGCCGGCAACGCTTCCCAACGTTCCGCCATGGCGCGAGCATATTCCACGATTCGCGTTTCCAGGGCTCGGGCGAGGCGCTGCCCCTCGTCGGGCCTGCCCTTGTGAAAGGGGGCGATGCACCGCTCGCTCTCATATTGCCCGGCCGAAAGATGAAGCTCCAGGCCCGGCGGCACGTCTGCGCGTTCCAGAAATGCCCGTTCCGTCACGAGAATGGCCGCATCCTCCCAGAAGATCGCCGGGCTCGCCGCGATCCAGCGCCGGAAGGCCCGGGGTCTGGTAAACAGTGCGTGGAGCACGAACAGACCGCCGAAGGAATGGCCGAAAAGCGACTGGCGAGACCGGTCGATCGGTACCTGCTTTTCGACCCAGGACTTCAACTCGTCTTCGATCGCCGAGAGAAAATCGGCCCCTCCCCCGGTCCGGACATCCGGCGTATCCGGGAAGAAGGGCGGATAGGTCCGACCGGGCGGCGGGCTCAGGTCCCAGGAACGCCGCACAGGATCGTAAGCCTCGTCGGAGGGGTAGCCGATCGCCACGATCACGCCGTCACAGATGTTCGTCCCGCTCGGATAGGACATCTGCACCTTCTGAGCGTCGACGGCCGTCGCGAAGCAGGCGTTGCCGTCCGTGAGATAGAGAACCGGCCAGCCCTCCGGCGGCGCCGGCCTCGCCGGACGATAGAGAAAAATCCGGTACGGCTGGTCGACATCGCCCAAGGTCAGATCGGCGAATGTGGCACCGGCGATCGCCACGGGCGATGCGGCAAGTTCGGATGATGAATGGGGCATGATCTCTCCGGACGGCCGACGGCAGGGCGATGCCGATAAAGTTGACTGAAATTGACATATTATGTGAATCGAAGCCTGGCAAGAGCGGCGAAGCTCGCTGAGACGCGGACGGATTGCCCGCCCCGATGCCGCAAAATTTCTACCGCCATTGCATCCAAAACCCGGGCCGAGCGCACAATCTCCAGGCGAATCTAAAAAGGTGACTAAATTAGTCATGTATTCTTGACGCCGGCGAATCCTGCTGTATAGGGTACGCCATCACTGTCGAAAGCTGCGGGGGTGGAACACCGAATGAAGCCGAATTCAGATAATGCCTTCAATACCTTGAAAAGATACAAGCCTCATGTCTGGCGCACCGCCACCGCATTGGCCGCAGTGCTGGCCGTGAACGGAAATGCGGCGGCGCAGGAGGCCGTCCCCGGCGCGGCCCAAAGCGGCGCGACGCAGCTGGATGCGATCGTCGTCGACGGCGCGACCAAGATCCCGACGACCCTGGTCGAGACGCCGCGCTCCGTCTCTCTCATCAGCCGCGAGGAACTCGACAAGCGCGCCGTGCAGGATATCATCGAGGCGGTGCGCTATTCCGCCGGCGTCGTGACCGGCTCATACGGTTTCGATCCGCGTTTCGAGCAGATCACCATCCGCGGCAACGACATCACCACGACGGGTGACTATCGCGACGGACTGCGCCAGCCCTATCTCAGCTATGCCATGCTTCGTAACGAGCCCTATTCACTGGAGCAGGTCGAGGTCATCAAGGGCCCGATCTCCGTGCTTTACGGCGCGGGCTCGCCCGGCGGCATCGTAAACAAGACCTCGAAAATGCCGACGGAAGAGACGATCCGGGAAGTCGGCGTCCTCTACGGCACTGAGAATCGCATCCAGGGCATGTTTGACTTCGGCGGACCGCTGAGCGAGAACGACGATGGCCTGCTCTACCGCGTCGTTGGTCTGGCGCGCCGAGGCGAGACCAATTTCGACATTGCCGACGACCGCTACCTCATCCAGCCGGCTCTTACCTGGAAGCCGGATGAGGCAACCTCCTTCACGATCTACGGCCTAGCGCAGGCCGATGAGACCGATGTCGATGTCGGCGCGGTCATCGGCCCCGACGGTAGGATTCACGACCTGCGCGGCAGCGACCCCGATTACGACTTCCAGAAAGTCCGCCAGCAGCAGATCGGCTACCGGTTCGAACACGAATTCGACAATGGTCTTACCTTCCGCCAGAAGCTGCGCTATTCCCACCTGAAATTGTGGGGGCGCTATCTCGGCATCACGGATTGGACGGGCACGGTTGGCCATCGCACGCCCTACTCGCTCGGCGACGAGCTCGACGTCTTCCAGGTCGACAACCAACTTGAATACAAGTTCGATACGGGCCCGGCTTTGCATACCGCGATGCTCGGCCTAGACTACAGCAATGTAAAATCCGCCTTTGGCTTCGGTGCGGGCAGTTCCGATCCGGCCTACGATTTCGAC
Organism: Sinorhizobium sp. KGO-5; assembly: GCF_036245905.1. NCBI lineage: Bacteria > Pseudomonadati > Pseudomonadota > Alphaproteobacteria > Hyphomicrobiales > Rhizobiaceae > Sinorhizobium > Sinorhizobium sp. KGO-5. The sequence continues at coordinate 1,538,012 of NZ_BDIZ01000001.1, read as the reverse complement.
ATCGAAAACCCGACCTGGGGTGTTTCCGGTCCGACGCCTGCCTATAGCAGCCTCAGCGACAGCCGGATGCGCCAATTGGGGGTCTATGTCCTCGACCAGATCGAACTGGACAAATGGCGCTTCACGCTGGGCGGGCGGCAGACGTGGGTGCAGCAGGACAGGGATTCGACCGACGTTCCCTCGGCAACGACGGCATCCGAGAGCCTCGACAAGCACGGCTTCTCCGTTCAGCTCGGCACCGTCTATCTCTTCGACAATGGTCTTGCGCCTTTCGCCAATTACGCGACCTCCTTCGATCCCGTGACCGAGAAATCGCGAAGCGGCAGCATCCTGCAGCCGACCGAGGGCGAACAGTTCGAGCTTGGCGTGAAATATCAGCCGCCGGGCACGGACATTCTTCTCTCCGCAGCGCTTTATCATCTCGTCGAGAAAAACAAGCCGATCGCCGTCGATCCCCTGAATGGCATCTATGAATCGCTTGGCGAGGTCACGAACAAGGGTCTCGAGCTGGAGGCGCGGGCGCATGTCGCCGATGGTCTCGATCTGATCGCAGCCTATACCTATAACAATTCCGAAGTCACCGCCGGCGAGAATGTCGGCAATGCACCTGCCGTCACGCCGCGGCATACCGCCAGCCTGTGGGCGGACTACACCTTTCAGGAGGATACGTTCGCCAGCGGCCTGACGGTCGGCGCCGGACTTCGCTTCACCGGCGAAAACTATGCCGAAATCGAAAACACCAGCAAGAACAAGGCGAACGTCTATGTGGATGCCTCCCTTACCTACGATTTCGGGGCGCTCGACAAAGAGTTCGACGGCCTGACCGGCAACGTCGCCGTCCGCAACATCGCCGACCGGCGCGACACGGTTTGCAACAGCGGCTATTGCTATCTCGGCCAGGGCCGCAACATCACGGCCTCTCTGAAGTATCGCTGGTAGACGAAAGGCGGACAGACGGGGAGCCGCATTCGCCGCGGCTTCCCAACCGTTGCTCCTGGAAGGGCGAACGGACATGTGCTCCATGTCGGCTGCGGCATCAAGGCTCCGAGATGGCCACCCCTCACGCGAGGCGCATCACAAGAAGTTGCGCCCGAGGCGCGGAAACGCCGGCACCGACAGGTATCTCCAACTTTCCCAGCGACCGGCCAGCATGCTCTTCCGAAGCCGGCGTCGCGGCATCGCGACCCTCTGCAGCAATCTCTTCATCCAATTGTCGCAGAGCTGTCATGAACTCGCTGGTAAAGCGAGACCGGGACGCCCGGGAGATCGGGCGCGTCTACCGTCTCAATGGGGAGAATTGCCATGGACAAATATCTCGGCCTTGCCGAAGAAACCGAATTCAAGACGCTGACGGAGCGCAGGGAAGAACTGGAAGACGTCGGTCATAACTGTTCCACCAACCCGACCATGGGCGACATCATCAATCGCCGCTTCTCGCGCCGGTCGTTCATCGGCGGCTCTCTGGCCGTGGCTGCCATATCCACGACGGTCAGCCCCCTCGCCCTGCTGACGGCTGACGAAGCACGGGCAAACGGCGAAGCGTCGCGATTCGCCTTCAAGGAGATCGAAGCCGGTGTCGACGAGACCCATCATGTAGCCGAGGGTTACGACGCCGACATCCTGCTGCGCTGGGGCGACAAGGTCTTTGCCGACAGCCCGGAATTCGACCCGCTGAACCAGACAGCCGAAGCCCAGAGCCGGCAGTTCGGCTACAACAACGACTATGTCGGCTTCATTCCGCTCGAAGGCAATCCGGACCACGGCCTGCTGGTCGTCAACCACGAATACACCAATGCCGAGATCATGTTCCCGAACTTCGCCCGCGTCGAAAAGGTGACGGAGGACGGCAAGGAGGAGGACAAGGTCGTGCTCGGCGAGTACACCAAGGACCTCGTCGATATCGAAATGGCCGCCCATGGCGGCACCGTCATCGAAATCCGCAAGGTCGACGGGAAATGGCAGCCGGTCCTCGACGGCAAGTACAACCGCCGCATCACGGCCACGACCGAGATGCAGCTTTCCGGCCCTGTTGCCGGCCACGAGCGGGTCAAGACCCCGTCGGATCCGACCGGTAGGAAGGTCTTCGGCACCATCAACAATTGCGCCGGCGGCGTCACCGCCTGGGGCACCTACATGATGGCCGAGGAAAACTTCAACGGCTATTTCGGCGGCGAGTTCGCCGAGGATCATCCGGAATTCAAGCAGATGAAGCGTGTCGGCGCGCCGGGCGGGCAGTATGAATGGTCGAAATTCTACGACCGCTTCGACGTATCCAAGGAGCCGAACGAGGCCAACCGCTTCGGCTGGGTGGTCGAAGTCGATCCGCTGGACCCCACCTCCGTCCCGAAGAAGCGCACCGCGATCGGACGCTTCAAGCACGAGGGCTGCGAGTCGATCGTCAACAGGGATGGCCGCGTCGTCCTCTACAGCGGCGACGACGAACGCTACGATTATGTCTACAAGTTCGTGACGAAGGGCACTTACAACCCTGACGACCGCGCCGCGAACATGGATCTCTTCGACGAAGGCACGCTCTACGTGGCGAAGTTCGACGAGGACGGCACGGTGACCTGGATGCCTCTCGTCCACGGCGAAGGGCCGCTGACGGCCGAGAACGGCTTCGCCTCCCAGGCCGACGTGCTGATCGACACCCGTTTTGCCGCCGATGCGCTCGGCGCGACCAAAATGGACCGGCCGGAGGACGTTCAGCCCAATCCGAAGACCGGCAAGGTCTATGTGATGCTGACCAACAATACCAAGCGCAAGGAGGACGAGATCGACGCCGCCAATCCGCGCGCCAAGAATGCCTTCGGCCACATCGTCGAAATTTCGGAAACCGACGGCGATTTCGCCTCGACGAAATCCCGCTGGGACGTCCTCCTGAAGTGCGGCGATCCGAGCGTCGCCGAGGTCGGTGCCTCCTTCTCCACCGCCACAACCAGGAACGGCTGGTTCGGCATGCCGGACAATTGCGCCATCGATGCCGATGGCCGTCTCTGGGTCTCGACCGACGGCAACAACGAAAAGGTCACGGGGCGCACGGACGGTGTCTGGGCCGTGGAGACGGAAGGCGAAGGCCGCGGTACCTCGAAGCTGTTCTTCCGGGTGCCGGTCGGTGCGGAAATGTGCGGCCCGAGCTTCAACCCTACGAGCGACACCTTCTTCCTCGCGGTTCAGCATCCGGGCGATGCCGGTCTCGCAACCTACGAGAAGCCGGCGACGCGCTGGCCGGATTTCCGCGACGACATGCCGGTGCGCCCGGCCGTCGTCGCCGTCACCAAGCAGGGTGGCGGCAAGATCGGCTGAAGCGTTCGGAGCGCCACACGCTCTGCGACCTCCCATCCCTGTGCCCGTCACTGGGATGGGAGAAAAAGGCATCCGCCACCCGTCGCCACCGCGGTCAGCTTGTCAAAAACGCTTAAGCCTCCGACGATGCGGCCTTCAGCGCCTTCAGCGTCGCATGGACGAACCCGTCCCGCGCCGACGCGGCGTCGACGCCCCGCGGCTCGTAAACATGGCGGTTGAGGAAATAGGCGGTAAGGCGGAAGGCGGCGGCAAGGCTTTCGTGATCGGCAGCTCTGCTTCCTCCCGATAGGAAGTCCGGGAGGGCGAGCATGCGGTCGGCGTAAGGGGCACCCGCTTCGCGGCAGATCGCGCGGCCCGATTTCGGCGATACGAAGACAAGGTCGCTTTGCGCACCCGTCGCCCCACATTGAGAAAGATCCAGGCCGAAGCCGAGATCGTTCAGCACCGCGAGTTCGAAGCGCACGAACAATTCGCCGGCATCTGCCGGGTCCTGGAGGTGATCGACGATGACGGCGAGCGCCTCGTAGAGATGGGGATGCGGGTCGCGCTCCGGCAGGAGCCGCAAGAGTGCGCCGATCGCCTGAATTCCGTAGACGGAAGTCGCCGTCTCGATCAGCCTCGCCGCGCGCAATTGCAGCGGCTCGACGCGGAATTCGCCGAGATGCTCGTCCAGCCTCGCCCGCCAGCTCACCTCCACGGAATTGCCCGGCTGCAGCACCGGCTGCATCGCACGCGAGCGGCCCGAGCGCACGAGCCCGAGATGCCGCCCGTGCCCGGGCGTCATCACCTCCGCGATGACAGAGCTCTCGCCATGCCGCCGGATGCCGAGAATTATGGCTTCATCGCTCCATTGCATGAAAAAGGCATACACCCGCCGCGGAAACCGGAGCAAGCGAAGAAACGCGCCCGGTTTCGACCCTTGTCCGGTGCGGCGGAAACAAACTGTAGCCTTTCCGCTACACTTGCCGTGCGCCGCAAATCTATTGCCGTTTTTGCCGCATTGCGACGCCTTTCAATGCGGGTTGCGAGGCCTTAGACGTGCCTCCTCAAGAATGACAGTCAGCAGGAACAATTCGACTATGTGTGTGTCCGGGAATCGCGCCAGCCGTCTGATGCAGCTTTGCGCCGCTTTGGCCCTCTCCGCCGCGTTGGCGGGTTGCGTGAGCAGCAACCAGCCGGTCCGGCCGAAAGGGGCGGATCCCTATTTCGTGGCAATGTATGGGGCGAAGCCGGATGAGACGTTTCCGCTTCCGGCCACCGACATCAGCAAGGTCGAACCGCGTTTTCTGCGGCAACAGGTGCCTTACGTCACGCATGAGCCGCCGGGTACTGTCGTGATCGACACGGAAAACCGCTTTCTCTATCTCGTGCAGGGCGGAGGCATGGCGCTTCGTTACGGCATCGGCGTCGGCAAGGCCGGGCTGGAATTCGAGGGCGAGGCGCGCGTCGGCCGCAAGGCGGAATGGCCGCGCTGGACGCCGACATCCGACATGGTCGCGCGCGAACCCGAGCGCTACGGACCGCTCGCGGGAGGCATGGACCCTGGCCTGCGCAATCCGCTCGGACCGCGCGCGCTCTATCTCTACCAGGGAAACCGCGACACGCTGTTCCGCATCCACGGCACCACGGAGGCCTGGTCGATCGGCAAGGCGGTCTCGAGCGGCTGCATCCGCCTGTTCAACCCGGATATCATCGACCTTTACAGCCGCGTGCCGGAAGGCTCGCGCGTCGTCGTGCTCCAGGCGGAACCGCCGATGAGCCAGCGGATGGATGCACCGATGTCGACCGCCGCCGACGGCAGCGGGTCGCTTTCCTTCTAGAGCACTTCCAGGAAAAGTGAGTAAACGGTTCTCCGCCCGGAAGCGCGTTGGATCAAACGCTTAGAGCATTTCAGTGTTTCCATGAAACACGTTGAAATGCTCTCACTCGCTTACCAGGCATCCGGCTCGCGCACGAGGTGCACGATATTGGCGGGGTTCATGATCCATCCGCCGCGGAAGCCCTCGCCCAGTTCCTCGACCTGGTCGCAGCGCACGACCTTGTGCGCTGCGAGATGATCGAGGGCTGCCTCGTGATCTTCGGTAAAGAGTTCCAGCCATATTTCCGCCTGGCTGTAATGCGGCGCTTCGTCTATCCACAAACGATTGGGGCCGAGAACGAAGCCTTTCGCCGGTGCCTTTTCGTCGAAAGGCGCGAGACCGACGACGTCGCGGTAGAAGGCGATCACCGCTTCGTATTGATGGCTCGGAACTTTCATGGCGATGTTGATACCGCCCTTGATTTCGGTGGACATCGCCCCCTCCTACAGTTGCGGTTCGAGTGCCGGCTTGCCGGAGAGTTCGCTCACATAATAGCCCTCCCGCAAATTGATGCCGTATTCGACCCAGGCCTTCATGCAGGCGAGCATCTGCGACCAGCCCTCGCAATTGAGATAGGAGCTCTTCTGCCCCTGTTCGTTTTCCCGCCAGCCGCTCTCGGCGATCGTCACCATGGTGGCGCCGTCGTCGAGCGACTGAAAGCGCATTTCAACCCGCGTCTGGTAGGGAGACTCGCCCTCACCGGTCATGGCATCCCAGCAAAAGACGATCCGCTCGTTAGGCTCCACAGCCTCGACCCTGATGGGAACCTCGCCCCACCACGTCACGGTGGTACCGGCAACCAGCGGTCCGCTGATGCCGCCGAGCGTTACGAAATAGCGGCTGAGCTGATCCGGGTTTACCACCGCGTCGAAGACCTGCTCAACGGGACGGGCAATACGTCCATTCACACGAAATTCGAATGCCATGACGTCCTCCTCACGATTGTATCGGTGGATAATATGTTATAAAAACATAACATGTCAAACGATTCGAAAGACGATGCGGTTTTCAAAGCGCTGGCGAACGGCCTGCGGCGACGGATGCTCGACGCGCTGAAGGAGAAACCGCAAACGACGGGCATGCTCTGCGAGCTCTTCCCGAACCTGGATCGCTGCACGGTGATGCAGCACCTGAAGGTTCTGGAGGAGGCCGATCTCGTTCTCGCCAGGCGCGAGGGCCGCGAGCGGTGGAACCACCTGAACGCCTTGCCCATTCGTGCCATTCACGATCGTTGGATCAGTCAGTATGCCGGCCACGCAATGTCCGTTCTGACAGCCCTCCAACGTGAGCTCGACGAGCCCCGCGAGTGACGGAATTGACTTTTCATCGGCCGGCTTTCTGCGTATGAACTGTGGAGTGGGGCAAACTGGGGGAAATCGTCATGCGTTACCTCATCACCGGCACTGCAGGATTCATCGGTTTTCATGTTGCAAAACGACTGATCGACGAGGGGCATTTCGTCGTCGGATTCGACGGCATGACGCCCTATTACGACGTGACGCTGAAAGAGCGCCGACACGCGATCCTTCAGCGCTCCAACGGCTTCAAGGCGGTGACGGCCATGCTCGAGGACAGGGCCGCACTGGACCGGGCGGCGGAGCTTGCCGAGCCGGAAGTCATCATCCACCTCGCCGCCCAGGCAGGCGTCCGCTACAGCCTCGAAAACCCGAAAGCCTATGTGGACGCAAATCTCGTCGGGTCGTGGAACATGCTCGAGCTCGCCAAGGCGATCGCACCGAAGCACCTGATGCTCGCCTCCACCTCTTCGATCTACGGCGCCAACGAGAAGATCCCGTTTGCCGAAGCGGACCGGGCCGACGAACCCATGACGCTCTATGCCGCGACGAAGAAGTCGATGGAGTTGATGGCGCACAGCTATGCGCATCTCTACAAGGTGCCGACCACCGCCTTCCGCTTCTTCACCGTTTACGGCCCCTGGGGGCGGCCGGACATGGCGCTCTTCAAATTCGTCGACGCCATAGACAACGGCCGGCCGATCGACATTTATGGCGAGGGCCGGATGAGCCGGGACTTCACCTATATCGACGATCTCGTCGAAAGCATCGTCCGGCTGTCGCATATTGCGCCTTCGGAGGAGAACCGGGTGGCACCGGAAAAGGCCACGGATACGCTTTCGCGCCATGCGCCGTTTCGCGTCGTCAATACCGGCGGTGGCCAGCCGGTAGAATTGATGACCTTCGTCGAAACGGTCGAGAAGGCTGTGGGGCGTCCGGCGGTCCGCAACATGCTGCCGATGCAGCAGGGCGACGTACCGCGCACCTTCGCTTCGCCGGACCTGCTCGAAGCCCTGACCGGATTCAAGCCATCCGTTTCGGTCGAGGAAGGCGTTGCGCGCTTCGTCGAGTGGTATGAACAGAATTATCGCCGTGCACCCACGACCGTCTGATGGTAAAACAAACGACATTTGTGCGAAGCGCATGCTTCCGCACGCAATTGCAAATTGGTTTTTCTTTACTTTTTTCTCGATGACATCCTTTTATTAGATAAAACTTAATTGATCAGCGTTCTCAAGAACAATCAAAGGAAAAGCGGATGAAAATCACGATGATCGGTGCCGGCTATGTCGGCCTTGTTTCCGGTGTTTGCTTTGCGGATTTCGGCCATGACGTCGTCTGCGTCGACAAGGACGAAGGCAAGATCTCGGCGCTGAAGAAGGGTCAGATTCCCATATTCGAACCCGGGCTGGACCATCTCGTCGCCAGCAACGTCGCGTCCGGGCGCCTGAACTTCACCGATGATCTCAAGACCGCCGTGGCCGCCAGCGACGTCGTTTTCATTGCCGTCGGAACGCCGTCGCGGCGCGGTGACGGACATGCGGATCTTTCCTATGTTTACGCAGCTGCACGCGAAATCGCTGCCAACCTTCAGGGCTTTACCGTCGTGGTGACCAAGTCCACGGTTCCGGTCGGTACCGGAGACGAGGTCGAGCGCATCATCCGCGAAACCAACCCTGCGGCTGACGTCACCGTCGTCTCCAACCCGGAATTCCTGCGGGAAGGCGCCGCGATCGAGGATTTCAAACGGCCCGACAGGATCGTGATCGGGGTCGACGGCAGTGACGGTCGCGCGCGAGAGGTAATGACGGAGGTCTATCGGCCGCTCTATCTCAATCAGTCGCCGCTCGTATTCACGACACGCCGCACGTCGGAACTGATCAAATATGCCGGCAACGCCTTCCTGGCGATGAAGATTACCTTCATCAACGAGATTGCCGATCTCTGCGAGAAAGTCGGTGCCAATGTGCAGGACGTCGCCCGCGGCATCGGGCTGGACGGCCGCATCGGGTCGAAGTTCCTGCATGCCGGGCCGGGATATGGCGGCTCCTGCTTCCCCAAGGACACATTGGCGCTGGTTAAAACCGCGCAGGACCACGACACCCCCGTGCGGCTCGTCGAAACCACGGTCGCCGTCAACGACAACCGCAAGCGGGCGATGGGACGCAAGGTGATCGCGGCGGCCGGCGGCGATATCCGCGGCTCCAAGATTGCAGTCCTCGGCCTGACCTTCAAGCCGAATACCGACGACATGCGCGACAGCCCTGCGATCGCGGTCGTTCAGGCGTTGCAGGACGCAGGCGCCCGCGTCACCGGCTACGACCCGGAAGGAATGGAAAACGCGCGCAAGCTGATAGAGGGCCTGGACTGCGCGAGCGATCCCTATGAAGCGGCGGCCGAGGCGGACGCTCTGGTGATTATCACGGAATGGAACGAATTCCGGGCGCTGGATTTCGACCGTTTGAAATCCGCCATGAAGACACCCCTGCTCGTCGATCTGCGCAACATCTATCGCAAGGACGAGGTCGCAAGGCACGGCTTCCGCTATGCGAGCATCGGCCGGCCGGACTGACCGGCACCGCACCGTCGCATTCAATCGTCAGCAGAGGGAAGCTGCACGGGCTTCCCTCTGCGCGTCTCGCGCAGGAGGCTGGCGGTCAGGCCTTCGGGCCGACCTGGATGACCTGTTCCCAGCTTTTTCCGGCAAGGAAGACGCAGCTGCGGCCGGAAACATCGGTCACGATCAAAGTCCAACTGCCGCCGTCGGCCGCATAGAGTTCCATGACCGCTTGCGGATTGATCTGCCCGAACGCGGCCTGCTTTTCTTGATATTGTCGAGCCAGCAGCTCGATGACCTGCGAACGCTCAGCGCAATTCACAACGGCCTGTGAGTCTGCCGCATGGGGGTAGGCTGTCACTGCGGCCGTCAGAAGGACGGCAAGAGAAAGGCCGCGGACCACATTGCGTACCATGACGCACCTCCTTTAGCCGGGAAGCCCCGGCGGAAGAGGATTTCCGCTGACCTGTTCCGCCGTATACCGGCATTCGATGGTCGACACCTTCACGAGACGGAGCAATGTCGCCATCTGAAAAGTGTGACGGAGGCGGGTTACATCTCAGTTGGCTAAATTATCGAACGCAACCTGAGCCATCACACGAGCATCGATGCTCGGGTAACGATCCTTCCATGCGGGCCGTTCCATCGAACGCTCTCATTTTTTCTTCATCGCCGCCATCAGCGCCGCACCGAACGCGCCCTGCGCCGGCTCCTGCGGTGTTTGCGACCGAGCCGTCCCGCCCCGGTTCCCGCCCTTCGGTGGCGCCCCCCTCGCCTCACGAGGCGTGTCGGCGCTACTACCTTCCCTGCGCATGGAGAGCCCGATGCGCTTGCGCGCGACGTCGACCTCCGTGACGCGGACCTGCACGACGTCACCCGCCTTGACGACCTCATGCGGATCCTTGACGAAGCGGTCGGCCAATTGCGAAACGTGGACGAGGCCGTCCTGGTGCACGCCGATATCGACGAAGGCGCCGAACGCTGCGACGTTGGTCACCGTGCCCTCGAGCCGCATCCCGACTTTCAGATCCTTGATGTCGTCCACGCCTTCCGCGAAGGTGGCCGTCTTGAAGCTCGGGCGCGGATCGCGACCCGGTTTCTCGAGTTCGGCCAGGATGTCCTTGACCGTCGGCAGGCCGAAGCGCTCGTCGACGAAAACGCGCGGATCGAGTTTTTTCAGCTCGGCGCTGTCTGCCATCAGCGAGCGCACGTCCCGCCCGCAGGCTGCAACGATCTTCTTGGCAACGCCATAGGCCTCCGGATGCACCGCAGACGCGTCGAGCGGCTCGGAACCGTTTGGTATCCGCAGAAAGCCGGCGCACTGCTCGAAGGTGCGGGCGCCGAGACGCGGCACTTTCAAAAGTTCCTGGCGGCTGGCGAAGGCCCCCATCGCATCGCGGTGCGCGACAATTGCCTCGGCCGAGGACTTGCCCAGTCCGGAGACACGCGCCAGGAGGGGCGCCGAGGCGGTGTTGAGATCGACCCCGACGGCGTTTACCGCATCCTCGACAACGGCGTCGAGCGAGCGGCTGAGCTTCGACTGATCGACGTCGTGCTGGTACTGGCCGACGCCGATCGATTTCGGTTCGATCTTGACGAGCTCAGCCAGCGGATCCTGCAGCCTGCGGGCGATCGAAACGGCGCCCCGCAGGGAAACGTCGAGGCCCGGAAACTCGGCAGCCGCCGTCTCCGAAGCGGAATAGACCGATGCACCCGCTTCGGACACGATCACCTTGGTAGGCTTCGGCGCCGGCATGGCAGCGAGCATGTCTGCGACGAGTTTCTCCGTCTCACGGCTACCGGTGCCGTTGCCGATCGCAATCAGTTCCACCTTATGCTTGCGCACGAGCGCCGCAAGCTCTGCCTGGGCCCCGCGAATGTCGTTCTTCGGCGGAAAGGGATAGACCGTGGCGGTGTCGAGCAGCTTGCCTGTGCCGTCGACCACCGCGACCTTGACGCCGGTGCGGATCCCGGGATCGAGGCCCATGGTCGCGCGCGAGCCCGCGGGTGCGGCGAGCAGCAGGTCCTTGAGATTGCGTGCGAAGACGCGGATTGCCTCTTCTTCGGCCCGCTCGCGCAGCTCGCGCATCAGGTCCAGCGACAGCGACAGCGAAAGCTTGACGCGCCATGTCCAGCCGATGACCTCCAGCAGCCATCTGTCGCCGGGCAACCGATCGCCGACATTGTAGGCCGCCGCGATCATCCGCTCGGTCGGCCTTTGCGAAGACGCGGCCTCCTGATCGACCACGATATCGACCGAGAGGACCTCTTCGTTCCAACCGCGCAGCATCGCCAATGCGCGGTGCCCGGCCACCGTCGCCCAGCGCTCGGAGTGGTCGAAATAGTCCGAGAATTTGGCGCCGGACTCCTGCTTGCCGTCCACGACCCGAGCGCGCAGGAAGGCTGCCTCCCGCATATAGTTCCGCAACCGCCCGAGAAGGTCGGCGTTCTCAGTCATGGCCTCGGCGATGATATCGCGGGCGCCATCGAGTGCGGTCTTGACGTCCGGCACATCGGCGGTGAGGAAGGCGGCCGCGCGTTCGGCCGGCGCGATCGAGCGATCGGAAAGAATTGCTTCGGCCAGTGCACCCAGCCCACGTTCGCGTGCGATTTCCGCCTTGGTGCGGCGCTTCGGCTTATAGGGCAGGTAAATGTCTTCGAGTTCCGCCTTGGTAACCGCGCCGGCGATCTTGCCTTCGAGCTCGTCGGTCATCTTGCCCTGGCCGCGGATCGAATCGACAATCGACACCCGCCGCGCTTCAAGCTCGCGCAGATAGGTAAGCCGCTCCGACAGGACGCGCAGTTGCGTGTCGTCGAGACCGCCGGTGACTTCCTTGCGATAGCGCGCGATGAAAGGCACCGTCGCTCCGCCGTCCAGCAATTCGACTGCCGCTGTGACCTGGGCGGCGGTTGCCTTGATTTCGCTGGCAATGATGGCGGCGATGGGCTTTGCGGTCGTGACCATTCTCTCGTTCCGTTTCCTGTTTCGGCCGGACCATACTGGCGCAGACCATCAAGGCCAAGTGAAGGCCGATGGCCGCCCGGGCGAACTCCACAGAAGATCAGGAGACGGTGCCGTCGTGGGGGCGGATGAGGAGGCTTTCGCCCGCCCCCTCAGACCGCGACGAGTTCCAGCCGTTCGCGGGTCTTTTCAAATTCCAGCAATTCGCGCTCCTTGATGGCGATGTAGTCGCGCGACACCGGCACCGTCGCGAGTGACGGCGAGAGCTGGAGCTGGAAGACAAAATGCTTGTCGTAGAGGAAGGCCGTTTCCGAGGCGGCGAGATAGAACTCCCACATACGGAAAAAGCGCTCGTCATAAAGCCTGACCGCCTCCTCCCGCTGCGCCAGGAAACGCTCGCGCCAGGCCCTGAGCGTCCAGGCGTAATGCAGCGGCAGAATCTCGATGTCCTTGACGAGCAGGCGGTTGCTCTCGACCCGTGGCAATACCTCCGACAGGGCGGGAATGTAGCCGCCGGGGAAGATATACTTCTCGATCCACGGGTTGGTCGCCCAGGGTTTGTAGATCTGACCGATCGAATGCAGCAGCATCACGCCGTCCGGCTTCAGCAGTTCTTTCATCTTGCGGAAGAAATTGCCGTAATTGCCGATGCCGACATGTTCGAACATGCCGACGGAGACGATGCGGTCGAATTGCCTTCCCTGCATGGTGCGATAGTCCTGCAGCTCGAAACGCACCCGGTCCGAAAGCCCGCGCCTTGCGGCGCGCTCGCGCGAGACCTTCAACTGCTCTTCGCTGAGCGTGATGCCCGTGACTTCGACCCCCGACGACTCGGCGAGGTACATCGCCATGCCGCCCCAGCCGGAACCCACTTCCAGTACCTTCTGGCCGGGCTCTAGCAGCAGCTTTGCCGCTATGTGCCGCTTCTTGGCGCGTTGCGCCTCGTCGAGCGAGATGCCCGGCGGATGGAAATAGGCACAGGAATATTGCCAGTCCTCGTCGAGGAAGAGATTGAAGAGCTTGCCGTCCAGATCGTAATGGTGGGCGACGTTGTAGCGATTGCGGTTTACCGGCAGCCGGCTCTTCATCTGCTGGCGAAAGATGTGTCCCAGCGCGACGATCGAATTGGTGAAGGTTGCCGCCTTGTCGAGATCATTGCTCTTGACGATGGCCAGCACGTCGAAAATATCGCCCTCCTCCACGAGAACGCGACCGTCCATGTACATTTCGCCGAATTTCAGACCTGGATCGTGAAGAACGGCTTTTTCCGCTCCGGCATCAGCGAAACGGATGGCCGCCGGCTTGCCCGTACCATCGCCCAGAACCACCTTTTCACCCGACGAGAAAACGACCGTCAGCTTGCCTTTCTCGACAAGCCGGCGAAGTAGATTCAACAAACCCGCATTCATATCCTACCTCAGCTCAGACCTAAACGAACCATCGGTTCCTTCACAGGGGGAGCGGGTGAGCGGCTGGTCGGCTTCAGGGCAGACATGCGGCAGCTTGGAAGCGGGCGGCCACATCCGGAAGCGGCGAGAAACCGGCTCGAGCGCGACCTCACGGTTTCCGGCGAGTCCTCGCGAAACAAGGCAAGGACCAGCTGCGGGAATTCGTCAGGCCAGCCCATCGGGCTCCTATCCATCAGAACTTCCATTAACTTAGCTGTGTTCGGCGGTTATTCAATGGGGCTTTTTTGTGGCCCCTCAAAGATTTGTTTGCTTAGCAAATTCGAAAGCACTGGAAACGAGCTCTCCTCGGATGTTACGGGGCCGCTTCCGGGCGCCTACCTGCGCTTAGTGGTGGCCGACCGGTCACGGACCCGGTAACACAGTGGTGCCGGTCCTTGTAACACGCGTACACCAACCGGTAACATCGTCACGCCACATTGTCGCGGCAAGCCCGTCGCGAGAGGAGGATACACGATGAAGAAGATCGCCGTGGTTGCGCTCATCGTCGTCGCCATCGTCTGGCTTCTCAACACGTCGCTTCTGGCGCCGCCTCCCTCCGGCAATGCAAAGATCCTCGCTCATCGCGGCATCCACCAGGTTTTTTCCTCGGAAGGTCTCGACAACGACACCTGTACCGCCGAGCGCATCGAAAAGCCGCGCCACAGCTATCTCGAAAACACGATTGCCTCGATGCGCGCGGCGATGGAGAGCGGCGCGGACGTCGTCGAACTCGACGTCCACCTGACACCGGATCGCCAGTTTGCCGTGTTTCACGACTGGACGCTCGACTGCCGGACGAATGGGAGCGGCGTCACCCAGGACACTCCGATGTCCGAGCTGAAGACACTGGACATCGGCTACGGCTATACGGCCGACGGCGGCAAGTCCTTCCCCTTCCGCGGCCAGGGGGCTGGCCAGATGCCGACGCTGACGGAGGTTTTCAAGGCCTTGCCCGAGGGCCGCTTCCTTATCAATTTCAAGAGCGAGCGGCGGGAGGAAGGAGCGACCCTCGCGGTTCTCCTCCGGTTCCACCCGGAGTGGCGCAAACAGGTGTTCGGCGTCTATGGCGGCACCGCTCCGACGCAGGAAACGCTCCGGCTGGTTCCGGGGCTCAGAGGCTATGATCGACAATCCACGATCGCCTGCCTTGGCCGCTATGCCGCCTATGGCTGGACCGGCATCGTACCGGACGCCTGTCGCGATACGCTGATCATCGTGCCGAGTAATTATGCAAGTTTTCTGTGGGGCTGGCCCGACCGGTTCGCGGCCCGCATGCAGGCCGCCGGCAGCGAAATCATCCTGCTTGGCCCTTACAGCGGAGGCGATTTCACCTCCGGCATCGACGGCACCGATGATCTCGCTTTCGTTCCCGAGCGCTTCTCCGGCTACGTCTGGACCAACAGGGCGGAAACAATCGCTCCCCTTCTCGGAAAGCGCCCCGGCGCAGCGACCGACCAGGCCAATCGACAGTAGCCGAATCGCGCAACAACATATGTCGTCATATGGATTCTCGCGGACTATCGCCGCCTTTGCTGCTCTCGCCGCATGCTCGGCCGTTGGATGCGCATGATCACGGTTCCGCATCAGTCATCCGTCGCCAAGGCATTCCAGGAAGACTGGTAAATCGGCTGCGGAGCTCGAACGCCGCATGACGTTGAAGAGCGTCTGACGTCCTTCCCGCTATTTCGGAAAGTCGAGCCCCATTTCGCGGAAGCGTTCCGGATCGTCGCCCCAGTTCTCGCGCACCTTGACGAACAGGAAGAGGTGCACCGGCTGCTCGAGAATTTCGGAGATTTCCTTGCGCGCGGCGGTCGAGATCGCTTTGATCGCCGCGCCGCCTTTGCCCAAGGCGATCTTCTTCTGGCTGTCCCGTTCCACGTAGATCACCTGTTCGATGCGCACGGAACCGTCCTTGCGTTCCTCCCATTTCTCCGTTTCCACGTGAGATGCATAGGGAAGCTCCTGATGCAGACGAAGGAAGAGCTTCTCGCGGGTGATCTCGGCCGCCAGCTGGCGCATCGGCAGATCGGAGATCTGATCCTCGGGATAGTACCATGGACCTTCCGGCAGCGTCTCGGCGAGATAATCCATAACGTCTTCGCAGCCGGAACCCGTCAGCGCGGAGATCATGAAGGTGCGCTCGAATGCGACCACTTCGTTCGCAGCGGCCGCAAGCTTCAGCAAATCCTCGCGGCGAACCTGATCGACCTTGTTGAGGACGAGAACCTTCGGCTGATGTACCTCCTTCAGGCCCTCGAGGATCGCCTCCGCGTCACCCTTGATCCCGCGCTCGCTGTCGATCAGCAGCATGATCAGATCGGCGTCCTTGGCTCCGCCCCAGGCCGTGGTGACCATGGCGCGGTCGAGCCGACGCCGCGGCTTGAAGATGCCGGGCGTGTCCATGAAGACGATCTGCGCGCTGCCGTGGATCGCAATGCCGCGGATGATGGCCCGCGTCGTCTGCACCTTGTGGCTGACGATCGACACTTTCGCGCCGACAAGGCGATTGACCAATGTCGACTTGCCGGCATTCGTCGCCCCGATCAGCGCCACGAAGCCCGAGCGCGTCGGCACTGCGCCGGCGGCCGTATCCTTTTGAGTATCCGTCATGATATCCGTCAATTTCCGGCAGAGCGCTTCTGCCACACACCTTCGCGTTCCAGCAATTTCATCGCGGCGACCTGCTCGGCCCCGCGCTTGGAACGATCGACCCCCGTCTCCGGCGCGATCCCGTCGACCTCCACCGTCACGGTAAAGCGCGGATCGTGATCAGGCCCGGAACGATCGTCCGTCCTGTATTTCGGTGCGACGCCAAATCTGGCATGCGCCCATTCCTGCAGTTCCGTCTTGGCGTCCCGCCTGGCGCCGTCTGCGCTTGCGGCTCGATGCGTCCAATGCTCGAGCACGAAACGTCGCGCCGCGTCGAGGCCGCCATCAAGATAGATCGCGGCGATCAGCGACTCTACCACATCGGCGCGCACATTCATCATGTGCTTGCCCGTGATTTTCTTCACATCCGAGCCGGTGCGGATGAATTCGTGCAGCGAGAGCTCATCCGCCACCTTCGCGCAGCTCTCCGCGCTGACGAGCTGGTTCAGACGCACCGAGAGCTCGCCTTCGTTGGCATCGGTGAAGGTCTGGAACAGGAGTTCCGCGACGCAGAGCCCAAGCACCCGGTCACCCAGGAATTCGAGCCGCTGATAGTTGATCGCGCGGCCGCTGCGAGCGCTCGAATGCGTCAGCGCCCGGTCGAGACGTTCCTTCTCGGCGAACCGGTAACCGATCGCGGCCTCGAGCCGCGCCCGGTCCTCCCCGTTCAACGAGCGGCCCTTCATCAGTGGACGACCTTGAATAAACGATCGTAACGCAGGTTCGCCGGCCATTTCCATATCTGCCGGAACGAGGTGTCGTTGCCGAGCGAGAAGAAGATCAGGCTGGCCCGGCCGACAAGGTTTTCAGCCGGCACGAAGCCGACGTCGAAACGGCTGTCGGCGGAGTTGTCCCGGTTGTCGCCCATCATGAAATAATGACCTGCGGGGACGATGAATTCACGGGTGTTGTCGCCGCGCGAATCGGGGAACTGGTCGAGCGTGTCGTAAGTCATGCCGTTGTCCATCGTCTCGCGATAGAC
The DNA here is from genome assembly GCF_036245905.1 of Sinorhizobium sp. KGO-5. Classification (NCBI taxonomy): domain Bacteria; kingdom Pseudomonadati; phylum Pseudomonadota; class Alphaproteobacteria; order Hyphomicrobiales; family Rhizobiaceae; genus Sinorhizobium; species Sinorhizobium sp. KGO-5. Next base: position 1,520,954 of record NZ_BDIZ01000001.1, on the reverse strand, counting down.
AGGAACGTCGCCGCCCGTGTCGTACTGATCGTCAGCGCGGAACGTGCCGTCCGGCACCCGTTCGACCGGATTGTCGTTGACGTAGAGAATGCTGTTCCTGACCTGGATGCGGTCGCCCGGCAGGCCTACGAGGCGCTTGATATAGTCGATATCGGGATTGGGCGGGAACCGGAAGACCACGATGTCGCCCCGCTCCGGTTCGCTCGCAAAGATCCTTCCGCTGAAAAGATCCGGCGAAAAGGGCAGCGAGTATTTCGAATAGCCGTAGGCGAACTTGTTGACGAAGATATAGTCGCCGACAAGGAGCGTCGGCATCATCGAGCCGGAAGGGATCGTAAAGGGCTGAAAGAAGACGGTGCGGATGACCACGGCGAGGAGCAGCGCCTGGATGATGACCTTGACGTTCTCCCAGAGACCGCTCTGCTTCGCTTCTGTCTTTTCTGCCACGCTCAGTCTTCCTTGTCATCCTGCCCGGGGGCACCGGGCCTAACGCTTCAACGTTCGTCTGCGCCCGAACTCAAGCGCACGTCGCCCCGCAACTCGATGCTATATGTCGCGGGAATGCCGTGCTTCAAGCGACCGCGGGCCGGTCTTCGGCAAGTGCTCTAAACCGTTCCCTCGGCGGGGGCAACCGGGAGCGCCTCGATAATCACGAAAGCTTGAGCAAGCGGGAAGTCGTCGGTGATGGTCAGATGGATTGCGGCGCGGTGGCCGACCGGCAGCAATTCCTGAAGGCGCGCGGCCGCGCCACCGGTCAGCTGCATCGTCGGCTTCCCGCCAGGCAGGTTCACGACGCCCATATCTTTCCAGAACACGCCTTGAGCCAGGCCGGTGCCCAGTGCCTTGGAACAGGCCTCCTTTGCGGCGAAACGCTTGGCATAGGAGGCCGCACGATTTTTGCGGCCCTCGGATTTGGCGATCTCGATATCGGTGAAGCACCGATTGACGAAACGCTCGCCGAAGCGTTGGAGCGAGTTTTCGATGCGCCTGATATCGATCAGATCGCTGCCGATGCCGATGATCATGTCGGATGTCCAAATTTGTGCGCGCGGGCCTGCCGGCGCCGCTTCTGGAAGAGGCGGGCCGTCTGAAAGGCAAACGGGTAGAATATCAAGGCGCCCGCCACTGAAAGAGGGAGCGAGCCAATGAGCATCGGCTTGAAGACCGGGCCCCACAGGCTTGCAAAATCGAGATGTTCGATCATCCGCATGATCTCTTGGCCGCCGATCACCTGAGCGGCTTGCGGCTGCGTGAGCATCGTGCCGACCTCGTAGGAAGCCGTCAGGATGACCGGTATCGTGATGGGATTGGCGAGCAGCGTCGTGATCGCGGCTGCGATGAGATTCCCGGAAAACGCCGACGCCAGAAGGACGGCGAGAACGATATGCAGGCCGAAGAACGGCGTCAATGACGACGCAGCACCCGCCGCCACCCCGACGGCGATCGAGTGCGGAGACGAGTTCAGCCGGAGAATTCGAAGGGCAATGTAGCGCGGAGCGCGCGTCAGCCCCTTGCGCGGCCAGAAGAAAGCGCGAAGCCTCTCGGATAGTGTGACCGGTTTTCTGCGCCTGAATAACATTATGCCGTCATGATCGCATTCGAAACCGCCGCCGGCGCAAGACGGACCGCCCGCCTTACGATGGGCGCAAGATAGGCGCCGCACACGCCGTGTGCAAGCTGCTGCATGTTTCCTTCAATCCTTGAAGACTGAGGCGTGCGGCAGATCAAAGCGCTACAGCCGCAGGACACGCAGCGTCGTAAGGCGTCAGACTGAGAGATAAGGCAAGAGAGCCATTCGTAAAACGCATAGCTTAGGCTACCGCCGGGCGCAGCAGCCGTGGCGCGCCTTTCGGGCGCGCCGCATTCGCGATCAGAAGCCCTTCCGGAAAAGGCCGCGGTCGATCTGACGCTGACGGTATTCCAGGTCGATCCGGTCGACGGAGCCATTCAGATAGGCGGTCTCGCGCTCTTCGATGCTCGGAATGTGCAGGGCACGGGTGATTTTCTTCAACTGCTTGAACATGGCAAACCCCTTTCGTTCACCTCCCGATGCGAAAGATAGTTCACCAGCCGAACCACCACCAGTCCCGCGAAGCGTCGGCAGCCATGCAATGAATGCATGGCGCGGCTCATCATTGTTACGAGATGCTTATTTCTGAGGCAGATTGCACGGAAACCGGCTACTCGAAGAGGCGCTTGACCATGGATATGCTCGGCAGCTCCTTGAGCTGCGCCATCAGATGGTTAAGCTGACGCAGGTCCCAGACCTCGAGATCGAACTGCAATTCGCTGAAGTCCGCAGCGACGCGCCCCATGGAAAGCGAACGGATATTGACGTCGGTGGTCGCGATGGCCTGTGCGACCTCTGCCAGCGTGCCGGGCTCGTTCAGGGCGCTGACCGCAATCCTCGCCATGAAACGGCTGTTGTTCGCCTCGTCGAGATCCCAACGAACGTCGATCCAGCGCTCGGGCTCTTCATCGAACTTCTGCAGGATCGGCGACTGGATCGGATAGATGGTGATGCCTTTATCCTTGTCCATGATGCCGACGATGCGATCGCCGGGAACGGCGCCGGCAGGACTGAAATGGACCTCGGCATTGCCGGAGAGGCCACGGATCGGCAGGGCTTCCGGCCCCTCCGCCTGCTCGGCGGCGGCCATTTCCTTCGACCGCTCCGGCAGCTTGAAGATCATGCCCGCGGCGCTGCGCATGTTGAACCAGCCGTCGTCGGCGCTGGGCTTCACGGTCACGCGCTCGTCCTGATGATCGGGAAACACCGCGCGCAGAACGTCGAGCGAGGAGAGTTCGCCGCGCCCGACCGCGGCGATGGCGTCCTCGACGTCCTTCTGTCCGAGCCGGTGCAGCACCGGCTTCAAAGCCTCGCGCGAAAAGGTCTTGCCCGCCCGTTCGAAGGTGCGTTCGAGGATGCGATAGCCGAGGCCGGCATATTGCTTGCGGATGGCGGCGCGCGTCGCGCGGCGGATGGCGGCCCGCGCCTTGCCCGTGACGACGATCTCTTCCCAGGCCGGCGGCGGCACCTGAATACCCGAGCGGATGATCTCCACCTCGTCACCGTTGTTGAGCCGCGTCACCAGCGGCATGATGCGACCGTTGATCTTGGCCCCGACGCAGGTGTCGCCGATATTCGTATGCACGGCATAGGCAAAGTCGATCGGGGTGGCGCCGCGCGGCAGCGCTATCAGTTGCCCCTTCGGTGTGAAGCAGAAGACCTGATCCTGGAAGAGCTCGAGCTTGGTGTGCTCGAGAAACTCCTCCGGATTGTCGCCCTCGGCGAGCGATTCGATCGTGCGGCGCAGCCAGGAATAGGCATTCGATGTCGGAGTGCGCGTCAGGTCGCCGGAAACAGTGTCGCGATCCTTGTAGAGTGCGTGGGCCGCGATACCGTATTCGGCGATCTCATGCATGCGCTTCGTGCGTATCTGCAGTTCGATGCGCTGGCGCGACGGGCCGATGATCGTCGTGTGAATCGATTGATAGTCGTTCTGTTTCGGGGTCGAGATGTAGTCCTTGAAGCGTCCCGGCACGACACGCCAGCGGGTGTGCACGATACCGAGCGCGCGATAGCAGGACGGAATGTCGTTGACGATGATGCGGAAGCCCCAGACATCCGAGAGCTGCTCGAAGGAGAGCGATTTCGACTGCATCTTGCGGAAAACCGAATAGGGCTTCTTCTGGCGCCCCCTCACCTGTGATTCCGTAAGCCCCTCGGCCTGAAGGAGCTCGCTCAGTTCCTCCTCGATCTTCTTGATCAGCCCCTCATTGCGCTCGGAGAGCTCCTGGAGGCGCCTGGTAACGGTCTCGTAAGCCTCCGGATTGATGTGTCTGAAGGACAGGTTCTCCAGCTCCTCGCGCATGTCCTGCATGCCCATGCGCCCTGCCAGGGGCGCATAGATGTCCATCGTCTCCTCGGAGATGCGCGCGCGCTTTTCGGCCGACATGTGGTCGAGGGTGCGCATATTGTGGAGGCGATCGGCAAGTTTGACCAGGAGCACGCGAACGTCGTCCGAAATGGCGAGCAGCAGCTTCCGAAGATTTTCCGCCTGCTTGGCCTTCTTGGTCACGAGGTCGAGCTTCTTGATCTTGGTGAGGCCTTCGACCAAGGCGCCGATATCCTCGCCGAAGAGATCGTCGATCTCCTGCCGCGTCGCGGTCGTATCCTCGATCGTGTCGTGCAGCAGCGCGACGGCGATCGTGGATTCGTCCAGATGCATCTCGGTCAGGATCGCCGCCACTTCCAGGGGATGGGAGATGTAAGGATCGCCGCTTGCCCGCTTCTGCTGCCCGTGCTTCTGCATGGCGTAGACATAGGCCTTGTTCAGCAGCGCCTCGTTGACGTCGGGCTTGTATTTTTGCACGCGCTCAACGAGCTCGTATTGGCGCATCATCCGCTAGCGGCTCCGTGAAATCAGGCAAATAAAAAAGTGCGCCAATCATATGAGTGGCGCACTGCTTCGATAACACGTCGGAACGTTGTTCCGGAACGAATCTCAGTAGTCGTCGCTCTTTTCCGGAGGAACGAGGCCTTCGATGCCGGCCAGCAGTTCTTCTTCGGACATGCGGTCGAAGGTCAGCGCTTCCGGCTGGTCTTCCTCTTCGGCGGCCTCAGCGAAGGCAGGCGCTGCTTCCGTCTGGGCGAGCGATGCCGGATCGGGTTCCGGCTCGTCCACTTCCACATGCTTCTGCAGCGAGTGGATCAGGTCCTCCTTCAGGTCGCCGGGCGACAGGGTTTCATCGGCGATCTCGCGCAGTGCAACGACCGGATTCTTGTCGTTGTCGCGGTCGACCGTAATCGGGGCACCCTGGGAAACCAGGCGTGCGCGGTGGCTGGCAAGAAGGACGAGTTCGAAACGGTTTTCGACCTTGTCGATGCAGTCTTCGACGGTGACGCGGGCCATGGCCTGTCCTTTACGACTCAAGAGATGCGGCGGCATTGCCGCGGCAGGTTTAACGACGCGAAACCGGAACGTCCGCTGACATGCGGCTCCATCAGCTCCGATTTCTGGAATTAGGCGTCCGATACAATCAAAACGGCATAAGTTCAAGTTTTTCCTGCATCCGGCTCACGTCATTGCCCGGAGCATGATAAAATGCCGCGTCTGTGGAACGCTCCCATAGGGTCACAGACATCGCCTGTATTTCGTGATAATTTCGAATACGTATCCAGCAACAATTATAGATTGAAAATGTGGACGAACTGCAGCAACTGCTAAAACTAGCTATAGGCGCCGCGCCCTAGTTGGAATAATGCGTTGGCATGACCACATTATTTGCAGATAAGTGAGCTTTAATTTAATCCGCCAATTGTAAGCGTGACGCTCCGCGGGGTTGGTCCGGTCACTGTGCAGGGTACGGAAAAAGGAAGTAACGATGTTCGATCCTCGCGAGAAAATCGCTCTTTTCATCGATGGCGCCAACCTCTACGCGGCGTCGAAGAGCCTCGGCTTCGACATCGATTACCGGAAGCTGCTCAAGGCCTTCCAGAAGCGCGGCTACCTGCTCAGGGCCTACTACTACACCGCACTCATCGAGGACCAGGAATATTCGTCGATCCGCCCGCTGATCGATTGGCTGGACTATAACGGCTATAAGGTCGTGACAAAGCCCGCCAAGGAGTTCACCGATTCCCTCGGACGCCGCAAGATCAAAGGGAATATGGACATCGAGCTGGCGATCGACGCCATGGAGCAGTCCGAATCGGTCGACCATCTGGTGATCTTCTCCGGAGACGGTGATTTCACGACCCTGGTCGAAGCGTTGCAGCGCAAGGGCCGAAAGGTTTCCGTGGTCTCGACCATGTCGACGCAGCCGCCGATGATTGCCGACGACCTGCGCCGTCAGGCCGACCACTTCATCGATCTCGCGACGCTCAGAGGAGAGATCGGCCGCGAACCGTCCGAACGCGTTCAGCGCCCTGTCGAGCCGGTCGCCGACGACGTCGAGCTTTAAAGCCTGTCGGGATTTTTCCTCGTCCCTGTGCTTGTCACAGGGACCCGGCCGGACCAAGCCTTGGCTGAAAATGGCTTTTCCGCGCCGCAGACACGGTTTCCGCCCGCATCCCGTTCCAACTCATTGGAATCGATGACCTTCATGGTTCAGGTCGACCCGACCTGAGATCATTGTGATCTCGTCTGCCGGATGAAGAGCAAATACCCAGAGATCGACGGGGCTCAGCCGCGCTCCTTGAGGAGCCTGTTCTTCTGCCGGTTCCAATCGCGTTCCTTGGAGGTCTCTCGCTTGTCGTGCAGCTTCTTGCCCTTGCCGAGCGCCAGTTCCAGCTTCGCCCTGCCTCGCTCATTGAAGTATATCCGGAGTGGTATCAGCGACATTCCCTCGCGGTTGACCGCACCCTGCAGACGGTTCACTTCCCTCTTCGACAGGAGCAATTTGCGGCGGCGGCGCGTCTCGTGATTGAAGCGGTTGGCCTGCAGATATTCGGGCAGGTAGGAGTTGATGAGCCAGATCTCGCCGCCTTCGTCGGTAGCGTATGATTCCGCGATATTGGCCTTTCCCTCGCGCAACGACTTGACCTCCGTGCCGGTCAGGACCAGACCGGCCTCGTAGGTGTCGACGATCTCGTAGTTGAAGCGGGCCTTGCGATTTTCCGCGACAACCTTCTTGACCGTGCGTTCGCTGCCTTTCGGTGCCATCAGTTCATCAGCCCTGCATGCTTGAGCGCCGCGTCGATAGCCGACGCCGTGGCCGGCTCAAGCGCCGACAGCAATGGCGAGCGGACAGTAAAGCTCATCCGCCCGAGACGGTTCAACGCATATTTGGCGCCGCAGACGCCCGGCTCAAGGAAGATGGCCTTGTGCAGCGGCATCAATTTGTCCTGAAACTCCAAGGCCTTGGCATAGTTGCCGGCAAGGGTTGCCTCCTGGAATTCGGCGCACAGGCGCGGAGCGACATTGGCGGTGACGGAGATGCAGCCGACGCCGCCATGCGCATTGAAGCCGAGGGCGGTCGCATCCTCTCCCGAAAGCTGCACGAAAGCCTTGCCGCAGCCCATGCGCTGCTCGGAGACCCTCTCGATCTTTCCGGTCGCATCCTTCACGCCGATGATCGTGGGATGGGCCTTCGCCAGCGCCGCCATGGTCTCGACGCTCATGTCCACGACGGAACGGCCGGGAATGTTATAGATCACGATCGGCAGCTTCACGCTTTCGGCGATCGCCGCGTAGTGGGCGAAAAGGCCCTTCTGCGTCGGCTTGTTATAATAGGGCGTGACGACGAGGATCGCGTCCGCACCGGCCTTTTCCGCATGCTGCGCAAGCTCGATCGCTTCGATCGTGTTATTGGACCCGGCACCGGCGATGACCGGTACGCGCCGCGCCGACGCCTCTACGCACAGTTCCACGACCTTCTTATGCTCGTCGTGGGAAAGCGTCGGAGATTCACCCGTGGTGCCCACCGGCACGAGGCCGTGGCTGCCCTCTTTTATCTGCCACTCCACATGCGCGACGAAACTATCCGCATCAACCGAGCCGGCGGCGGTGAACGGCGTTACGAGTGCGGGAATGGAACCCTTGAACATGCACAACTCCTGACGACCGAGGGCGTAGAATACGCTCACGCTTTGGCCGCAATCGACGGTTAAAAAACTGCCGCACCATAATCATGTGACGTGTCTGCGGCAAGCGCTGAGAGGATGCATTTCGCTTTCGTTTCCGCGCAAACGCCGCCCGTGGGCGGGACCGCAATGGGCCGCCGGGTTTCGGGGATCACGCATGCGCCGGCCGGTCAGCAGTCCGACAGATATGGCTGGGTTTTCGCCGATCGATCGGCTGTAATGGAGCGGCAATGAAGTCGAGGGATGGGGGACCACGGGGCTCGTGATGCGGCGAACAATTTTCCTGCCGGTCGCCGCCATGATCGGTGCGGGGATGCTGGCTTTTTCGGCCGACGCAGCCGAGGGCCGGATTCCTGTACCGACGAGCAAGCCGGATGCTGCCGGCAAGATCGGCAGCATCGCAACCGGCGAACCCTCGTCTATCCTCGGCGCCAATCTGAAAAGCGGTCTCGATGCCCTCTCCGATCGGCAGCCGGAAAAGGCGATCGCCGTTCGCGACCGCATGCCGGCAGGAACGCTCGACCGCCACATCCTGGCCTGGGCGATCGCGGTGTCCGGACAGAGGGGCATCCCCTCCTATGATATTGCCGAGGCGCAGCGGGAACTCCAGGGCTGGCCGGGCCTGAAGTCGCTGCGCTCGCATTCGGAACGGGCGCTTTACCGCGAGAACGCTCCCGCCGCCGATGTGGTCGCCGCCTTCGGCACCACCCGGCCCGAGACGGCTGAAGGGGCGATCATCCTTGCACGCGCACTTGCAGCGCTGGGGCAGAGCTCGGCGGCCGCCACGCACCTGCGCGCATTCTGGCTGAGCGAAGCCCTGGACAAGGACACTGAAACGAAGATCCTTTCCGAGTTTTCCGATCTTTTGACGGCGGAAGATCACAGGCAGCGGATGGAAATGCTTCTCTACCGCGCCCGCATAGACCAGGCCGAGCGGTTCAGCGATCTCGGCAAGGCGCAATCGCTGTTCCGCGCCTGGGCCGCAGTGACCCGCGGCGGCAGCAACGCTGCCTCGCTCATCGAAGCGGTGGACGCTTCCTGGCGCAGCAGGCCTTCCTACCTCTTCATCCGCATCGAGCATTTACGCAAGCAGCAGAAATACGCCGAGGCGGCCCGGCTTCTCGACCAGATGCCGAAGGACGACGGCGCCCTCGTCAATCCCGGAGAATGGTGGGTCGAGCAACGTATCGTCAGCCGCGGCTTGCTCGACGCCGGCGACTTCCGCGGCGCCTATCGCATCGCCGCCAACCATGCGGCAAGGCGCGCCACGGACCGCGTCGACGCGGAATTCCACGCGGGCTGGTATGCGCTTCGCGGCCTCGAGGAACCCGAGACGGCGGCGCGTCACTTTCGCAGGATCCTCGAGGCATCGAGCCGGCCGATCTCCGCCTCGCGCGCCTGGTATTGGCTGGGGCGCGCCGCCGAAGCGGGCGGCCCCGGCGACGCGCGCGCGTATTTCACCAATGCGGCGCGCTACCCGGCCACCTTCTACGGGCAACTCGCCGCCGCACGCCTCGGCCAGGCGAAACTCGATATGAGCTATCCCTCGCCGACGGAGCAAGACCGCATCCGGCTGGAAGGGCGCGAAGCCGTTGCGGCGATCGGCCGCCTCGAAGCTGCCGGCCATGGCTGGCGCGCCGACAGTCTTTATCGGGCGCTTGCCGAGGAACTGACCAGCCCCGGCGAACTTGCGATCCTGGCGGAGCGGGCCGAGAAGGCGGGCAATCACCAACTCTCGCTGCAGATCGGCAAGATCGCCTTCGGGCGCGGCATCGAGGTGGCTGCCCTTGCCTTTCCGATCGGGGTCATTCCGCCGAGCGCCGATATCGACGGGGCAGGCAAGGCGCTCGCCTATGCCATCGCCCGGCAGGAAAGCGCTTTCAATCCGGCCGCTGTTTCGGTGGCGAATGCCCGGGGGCTCCTGCAACTCCTTCCCGGCACGGCCAAGGCCGTCGCCAGCCGCTATGGCCTCGCCTATTCGAAGGACCGCCTGACGAGCGACGCCGGCTATAATGCGACGCTTGGTGCCCATTACCTCGGCGAACAGATCGACAGCTTCGGCGGTTCCTACATCCTCACCTTCATCGCCTATAATGCCGGCCCGCGTCGTGTTCCTGAGTGGCTCGCCCGCTATGGCGATCCACGCGGAAAGCCCATCGACGAGGTCGTGGACTGGATCGAGCGCATCCCCTTCGAGGAGACGCGCAACTATGTCCAGCGGGTGATGGAGAACTACCAGGTTTATAAATCGCGGCTGGGACAGGATACGGACATCGTTGCGGATTTGAGGTTGGGACGCCGTTTGCCTTGAGCCGGAGCTGCGGGGGGGCAAACCGGACGGTCGCGCCCGACTGCCGGTCCCCTCGGTAGCTCTGCCGAGAGAGGATCACATCATCGTGATCCTTCGGCGGCGTCCGGCACAAAATACGATTTCGGCCATTTTCCCTTTGAAGGGATTACTTTCTCCTGAGAGGAAATGGTGAGGCCAATGAAGACCTTAGCAATTGTTGCCCTGTCGCTGGCCACGGCCATCAGCAGCGTTCCGCCCGCAGAGGCATTTCCGATCGTTCCGGCACCGAAGACGCAGGCTGCCGACGTGCAGTTGGCGCAGTTTCCGTACGAGCGCGGGGAAGCGCGCAAGGGCCGCTGCCGCGACCGGGACTGCCGGCGGATGGGCAACTGGCGCGGTTATCGCGGAAACCGCCATTACAGCAATCGCTACCATCATCGCCGCTACTACCGCGACGACGATGATGATCTCGGAGCTTTCTTTGGCGGCCTGGCCGCCGGCGCGATCGTCGGTGGCGTGTTGAGCCAGCCGAGATATGCGGCGCCGAGGTATTACGGCGGCGGCAATGCACATGTGGAATGGTGCTACTCGCGCTATCGCTCGTATAGAGCCTGGGACAATACATTCCAGCCCTACAACGGTCCACGGCGCCAGTGCTATTCACCCTATAGCTGACGCCACTGCGCGCAGACAAACCAAGGCCTGTTGAGTTTCGGGGCCCTCCGCTGCGGCTTGTTTGACCGCTTCATTGCTGTGCCTGTTACAGGGATGAAAGGTAGAGAGAGTGCGGCCCCTCGGCGCTTCATAAACCGTGAAGATGGCGAGGCGGCGCGGAAGCTCGCGGGTCACGCCCGTGTACAGCGTCCCGCGTCACTTCGATGCGAGAATGCAGACGTAACCTTCATTGCGTGACAGGTTGACCATTCTCTCGCATATTCGCAAGCGAAGTTGTAGGAGCCGCACATCCCTTTCCCTCATTCCTGTGCTTGTCACAGGAATCCAGCCAGACCAAGTCCTTGGGCTGGAAAGGCTCCTCCGCGCCGCAGACGCGGCGCTGCTGGATCTCTGTGAAGCACAGAGATGAGGGCGGAGAGGGTGCGGTTCCTTGGCGCGCTTCATAAACCGTGAAGATAGCGAGGCGGCGCGGAGGGTCGCGGGCCCACGCCCGTATACAGCGTCCCGCTTCGCTTCGACGCGAGAATGTAGACGTAACCTTTCATTGCGTCACAGGTTGACCATTCCCTTGCACATCCACAAGCGAAAGTTGTGATTCCCCGGTCCCTCATCCCTGTGCTTGTCACAGGAATCCAGCCAGGCCAAGTCCTTGGGCTGAAAGAACTCTTCCCGCGCCGCAGACGCGACGCGCCTCCCCTCACCTTTCTCCCAAATTGAAGGAAAAACGGCGGCGGTGCTGTCCTCGCCTGACCGCCCACTCATAGGATTTATTTCCCACGACTGACTGGAGGTCAGAAATGAACATCAAGAGCCTTCTTCTCGGCTCCGCTGCTGCTCTCGCAGCAGTCTCCGGCGCCCAGGCTGCCGACGCGATCGTCGCTGCCGAGCCGGAGCCCATGGAATATGTCCGCGTCTGCGACGCTTTCGGCACGGGCTACTTCTACATCCCCGGCACGGAAACCTGCCTCAAGATCGGCGGCTTCGTCCGTGTTCAGGGTGAATTCGGCCGTGACGAAGCTAACGACCGCTGGAAGAACCCGAAGCAGTCCACGTCGGATTGGGACATGTTCTCCCGCGCCTACCTCTCGTTCGACGCGAAGAGCGACACCGAATACGGCACGCTCACCGGCTTCTTCGCCGCTGAATTCAACGCCGACAACGATTCCGACGAAGGCGACAGCCTGATCGACGTCGACGAAGCCTACATCCAGCTCGGCGGCTTGAAGGCCGGCTTCTTCTACAGCTGGTGGGATAAGGGCCTGAACGGCGAAACCGACTCGATCGGTGAAAACACCGAGTTCAACTCACTCGCCTATCTGTATGACGGCGGCACCTTCCAGGCTGGCATCGCAGTCGATGAACTCGAGGCAACGACCACCAAGGCCAACGGCATCGGTGTTGAAGGTATCGTTTCGGCTTCGCTCGGCGGTGTAAGCTTCGATCTGCTCGGCGGCTTCGACACCGAGGCTGAAGAGGGCGCGGTTCGCGCACTGCTGTCTGCAGACGCCGGTCCGGGCACCTTCCAGCTTGCGGGCGTATGGGCATCCGACCCGAATGCCTATTGGGAAGATTCCGAGTGGGCCGTTGCTGCGTCGTACCGCTTCAACGCTTCCGAAAAACTCGCAATCACCCCCGGCGCACAATACTGGGACGCTCTGAACAACGGTGCCGGTGGCTTCGACTCGAGCGAAGAACAGTGGCGCGTCGGTGTCACTGCCGACTACAAGATCACCGATGGTCTCGCCTCGCGCTTTGCCATCAACTACACGGATGCAAGCAACAAGCCCGACGCTGTCAGCGGCTTCCTCCGCCTGCAGCGGGACTTCTAATCTGACCTAGTCAGGTTCAAAAAAAGCCCGCAACCCAACATTGAGTTGCGGGCTGTTGCTGTTCTGCAACGAATGTGCGCCGCCAAGGCGTTGAGATTGTTTGACTATAAGCACTGACTTGATGGTCAGTGGTTTCTTGGCTCGTTCACGGAGAATGGGGAGGAAACGGCAAACGTGACGTCGGACGCTGAAAAACGAGCGAGTGACCTTGGATTCCCTGGAATGGGGTCCGGATACGAGGTCAATTATAGCTTCGGCCGGCAAGGTCCCATGGGGGTGGTGAAGGAAGCCACGCTCGCCGAATTGCTTCAGCGCTATGCCGACATCCTGTGGGACGAAGGCAAGCACAAATACAATGTGAAGGCCTTCGTCGGAGAGCTGGACGAGATTCTGCTCGGCAAGCGTTTCTCCGTCTTCTCGCAGGAGATGCTCGACGGCCTCATCGGTGCGCTGCGAAAGCGCGGCAACAGCAACGCGACCATCAACCGGAAGATGGCGGCGCTGCGAAAGCTGCTGCGGAAAGCGTACAAGATGGGGGATGTACACAATCTACCGGAGTTCAAGCGCCAGAAGGAGAAGGCGGGGCGCCTGCGCTTTCTGGAGGCAGACGAGGAGGAACTGCTCTTCCGGGAGATCGCGAGCCGGTCTGAACTATACCTTTATCTCTCGATATTCCTGGTGGATACGGGTGCGCGCCTGGGCGAGGCCATCGCTCTCAAATGGAACGACATCCATGAGGGCCGGGCGACATTCTGGGTCACCAAATCGGGCCGCAGCCGTACGGTCCCGCTCACCTTGAGGGCAAAGGACGCCCTGAAGAAATGTGCCGACAGAGCCCCGGGGCCCTTTTCGAGAATTGATCAGCAGAAGTATCGCGCCGTCTGGAACGCTGCAAAGGTGGATGCGCGCCTCGGTGACGAAGAAGACGTCGTTCCGCACATCCTGCGGCATACCTGCGCCTCACGCCTGGTCAGAGGCGGGATCGACCTTAGACGGGTTCAGATGTGGCTTGGCCACCAGACGCTCGAGATGACGATGCGCTACGCCCATCTCGCCTCCCACGACCTCGATATGTGCGTGCCCGTCCTGGAACGGCACCTCAAGTAACTCGCGGAACGCGCCGCAGTAGCGCGGCACTCACAAGGCTATTCCCTAAAAGAGAAAGCCCGGCTGTGAGCCGGGCTTTCCTTCCACTGACCGAGGTCAGGTCAGATTAGAAGTCACGCTGCAGGCGGAGGAAGCCGCTGACGTAGTCCTCGTCGTTGTCCGCATCGGTGTAGTTGATCGTGAAGCGGGTAGCGAGACCTTCCGTGATGTCGTAGTCGGTCGTGATACCAACGCGCCACTGATCGTCGTTGCCGAAGCTGGTGTTCGAGTCTTGCAGGCTACCCCAGTACTGAGCAGCCGGAGTGATGTGGAACTTGTCGGTAGCGTTGAAGCGGTAAGACGCAGCAACGGTCCATTCGGAGTCTTCCCAGTAAGCGTTCGGGTTGGACGCCCAGATGCCGGCGATCTGGAAGGTGCCCGGACCGAGGTCTGCGGAGAGCAAGCCGCGGACAGCGCCTTCTTCCCATTCGGTGTCGTAGCTGCCGAGCAAGTCGAAAGCAACGCCGCCGAGCGTAGCGGAGACGATACCGGTGATACCAACGCCGTTCGGCTTGGTGCTCGCACCTTCGAGTTCGTCGACCGAGATACCGGCCTGGAAGGTGCCGCCATCATAGATGTAGGCGAGCGAGTTGAACTCAGTGAAGTTGCCGAGCGAGTCGGTTTCGCCGTTCAGACCCTTATCCCACCAGCTGTAGAAGAAGCCGGCCTTGAAGCCGCCGAGCTGGATGTAGGCTTCGTCGACGTCGATCAGGCTGTCGCCTTCGTCGGTGTCGTTGTCGGCGTTGAATTCAGCGGCGAAGAAGCCGGTGAGCGTGCCGTATTCGGTGTCGCTCTTCGCGTCGAACGCGATGTAAGCGCGGGAGAACATGTCCCAGTCCGACGTACCTGCATCGCCCCAACCCTGACGATCGTTAACTTCGTCGCGGCCGAATTCGCCCTGAACGCGGATGAAGCCGCTGATCTTGAGGCAGGTTTCCGTGCCGGGAATGTAGAAGTAGCCCGTGCCGAAAGCGTCGCAGACGCGAACGTATTCCATGGGCTCCGGCTCGGCAGCGACGATCGCGTCGGCAGCCTGGGCGCCGGAGACTGCTGCGAGAGCAGCAGCGGAGCCGAGAAGAAGGCTCTTGATGTTCATTTCTGACCTCCAGTCAAAAGTTTAAAACGGGTCTGGGTTTTTTGCTGAAGGACAGCGTTCCCTGCCCCATCCCCAATGTTCAAGAAGTCGGACGATCAACCGCCCTTGCTTCCGGAGTTGAAAATACAAAACCGGGTGGGGCGCGCAACGACCAACTTACCAGATCGACTCCTTTGCCCTGCCCTTCCCTGATCCCTGTTGCTGAAACGACACAAAATCGCCCCAGACGGCCCGAGGAAATTAACAGAGCGTTAAGAAAATCCTTTAGCGACGAGGGGTTAGCGCACGATGTCGGGCTGTGATCTGTGTCGGAAAGGGGCAAAAAATGGCCGGAAAGGGGGTCGAAACCGGGCGAAGCCCCTGCCCAAGTCCTATCTTTTCGAGAGCCATCGACGCGTCGATCCCGGGCCCGCGCATCGAAGTCGGGCCGCTTCCCGGCCGATTCTCGGAAGAATCAGCGCACAGGGATTCGCGAATCGAGAAGCACTCACGAGCGCAGTCGGAATGGCTGCGCCGGCTCCACTCTTTACCCGGTGTTTAAAAATGAGCTGATTGGCCATGACGGTGAGTGCGGTTACGCGCTGCATGTCGCATCCCCGACGCCGGGGCCATCGTCGATCGCTTTCGACAACGGAGATTTGCCCCGAAGGGAAACTGGCCGCGACCGATGGTGATGATCACCAGGTTCGCTCTATAGCCCTATAATCCGCCCTCTCCCCGGCAGGCCGGCCGGGTACGACCTCGACGACCTGCTTGATGAACTGCTCGCCCTGATACCGGATCGCCCGACGACAGGGTCGAAGTCGAACTTGAAAACGGTACCAGAAAATGGTACTGGACATTCCAGAAAAAGCGTCACAGAGCCACGCTGGAACTGATCTTCGCCCGCCCGGTCAACGGCTCGATCCGCTGGGCCGACATAGAGGCGCTGTTTGTAGCCCTCGGGGCGGAGGTCAGCGAGCGGCAAGGTTCGCGGACAGGCGTGTTCCTGTTCGGCGAGGTGCGCGTCTTTCATCGCCCGCATCCTTCACCGGATACGGATAAAGGTGCGGTTGCCAGCATCCGTAAATGGCTGGACGAACACGGAGTAAAGCCATGAACAATGTCGTTGAAATCAATGGCGAGAAGGCGGTCATCGCTTTCGATCCCGAGATTCAGATGCTGCGCGGCGAGTTTGTCGCCCTGAATGGCGGGGCCGACTTCTATGCCGAGAGCGTCCACGATCTGATTGAGGAAGGCCGCAAGTCGCTGGCCGTCTATCTCGAAATGTGCCGGGAAAAGGGTATTGAGCCTCGCCGGAAGTTCTCTGGCAAGTTCAATGTCCGCCTCACCCCTGACGAACATGCCGCAGCAGTCATTGCTGCCGCAGCCGCGGGCAAGAGCCTGAATGAATGGATCGTCGGGACCATCAGGGAGGCCGCTGGATAACGGCAATGCTGCGCGTAGGAGCGCGCATCGGGCCGAACTAAACGGTTGGCCTGTTTGAAGGAGACAGAACACGCTTCGAGGTTGGCGAAGGCGAGGCTCGCATCATGGGACCGAAGTCCCGGCTGCTACATAC
Organism: Sinorhizobium sp. KGO-5; assembly: GCF_036245905.1. Classification (NCBI taxonomy): domain Bacteria; kingdom Pseudomonadati; phylum Pseudomonadota; class Alphaproteobacteria; order Hyphomicrobiales; family Rhizobiaceae; genus Sinorhizobium; species Sinorhizobium sp. KGO-5. The sequence continues at coordinate 1,504,769 of NZ_BDIZ01000001.1, read as the reverse complement.
GCTTACGGCGGGAAGTGACGTAGACTTAGTGCCCACTCAAGGACTGAATGGCGGAGAAGAAGGGATTCGAACCCTCGATACCGTTTCCGGTATACTCCCTTAGCAGGGGAGCGCCTTCGACCACTCGGCCACCTCTCCGTTAGCGCCTGACTAGTGTCACCGCGTTTCCAATGCAAGATTTTTTTGTCGAATTTCGGGAAATCATCCCATTTTCATCCGCTTCGGCGCGGTCACCACCCGATCGGGATATGGTGAAATCGTGTTGCCTGGGAGTAAGAGTTGGGAGAAGTCCCTTCGAGGCGGCTGTTCTTCTGCCGATTCTTCATCGCATCGATTCCGCTTCGCCTTCTTATGCGATAAGTTCCGCCGGCATTTCCGAACGGAGTACGTTTTACCAACATGTCCGCATTCTCACGCTTCACGCCACTCGTCCAATCCCTGCCGGCCACCGTCCCCTTCGTTGGCCCTGAGGCGCTCGAGCGTCAGCACGGCCGCGAGGTCGCGGCGCGCATCGGCGCCAATGAGAGCGGGTTCGGCCCGGCACCATCCGTGTTGCTGGCCATTCGTCAGGCGGCCGATGAGACCTGGAAATATTCCGATCCCGAGAATCACGATCTGAAGCAGGCGCTCGCCGGCCATCTTCGTGTCCCAGCCGCCAATATCGCGATCGGAGAGGGAGTCGACGGCCTGCTCGGGCAGATCGTGCGCCTCGTCGTGGAACCGGGCATGCCGGTCGTGACCTCACTCGGAGGCTATCCGACCTTCAACTATCATGTCGCAGGACATGGCGGACGGCTGGTCACGGTCCCCTATGCCGGCGATCGGGAGGATATCGATGGATTGCTCGCCGCCGCGAAGCGCGAGAATGCGGCGCTCGTCTATCTCGCCAATCCCGATAATCCGATGGGCAGCTGGTGGCCCGCCGAACGCGTGATCGCCTTTGCGGACGCTCTGCCGGAAACGACACTCCTCGTGCTGGACGAAGCCTATTGTGAAACGGCGCCGCGGGAGGCAATTCCTTCGATCGAGAGCCTGATCGACAGGCCGAACGTCATACGCACGCGCACCTTTTCGAAGGCCTATGGACTGGCCGGGGCCCGCGTCGGTTACGCACTGTCGACGCCCGGGACGGCTCAGGCCTTCGACAAGATCCGCAATCATTTCGGAATGAGCCGAATCAGCGTGTCGGCAGCGATTGCCGCACTGGCCGACAAGGAATACTTGAAGGAAGTCACGCGCAAGATCGCGAATTCACGGGAGAGGATCGGCCGGATCGCTGCCGACAACGGCCTCGTCCCTCTTCCCTCAGCCACGAATTTCGTGGCTGTCGACTGTGGAAAGGATGCGGCCTATGCGCGGGCGATCGTCGATCGGCTGATGAGCGATCATGGCATTTTCATCCGCATGCCCGGGGTCGCGCCGCTCAACCGCTGTATCCGCATCAGCACTGCGCCCGAAACCGAACTCGATCTTCTTGCGGCCGCGCTTCCGGAGGTGATCAGGAGTTTGGCTGCCACCTGAACCGGCGGCAACCGCCACGCATCAGTGCATCGTCATCCATTCGCGTGCTGCGCGCAGCGCGGCGGCGAGATCCGCCTTGCTCATCGTGGCCGCGAGGTCGGCTCGCAGGTCGGCCGCACGGTCCGAGCCCCTGATCGCGGCGATGTTCAGCCACTTGTGCGCGGCTACCAGATCCACGGGCCTGCCGCGGCCCGTCGCATAGGCGAGGCCCATCTCGCACAGAACGTCGGCGCGGTTGCCGCCGCCGATGGCGTCATCCGAAACGATCTCAATGTTAAAGAGTGCCATTTTTCTTGTCCCTGTCTTTTCTTCGTTTGAGCGAAGCGGCCCGCCCGTAGGGGCGAGCCCGGCTTCAGCTGGTATTCCTGGTCCCTGTTTCATCGAGCCTCTTGGCGGGCTTTCCGGGAAATCGCGCCGTCTTCTGCAGCGTCGCTTTCCGGTTGGTCGGCGGCTTGTTTCGCCGCTCGTCTTATGGATGTGAATATGCCTGACGGCCTTCAATGGCCGCTTAAAATCCATGCTTAATTTGACGCAAACAAAGTGCAAATGCTTGGTAAACTTGGGTTTTCGTTAAGCATCGCAGGCCCTGCAAAGGCACGCATTCGCCTCGAATTTTACGAAAATTTCACGTTCGGATTTCAACCGAACGCTAACCATGAGAACAACTGCTCTTTCAAGGACGGTGCCGCCGCGCGCGCAAGAAGCCCCTTGGAAGGCATGGTAACGCCCGGATATTTACCTTTACGTACGCGTAATATACTGTCTGTGCCGGAGTGATCTTCATCCGCCCGATAGCCCGTGCGGAAGCAAGAGTTCGCGCTCCACAGGGAACAAGCACGCGGCAGGACCGAAGAGCCTGCCGACTTCGGAGGAAATTGCATGATTCGCACATTGCTCGTCGCAGCAGCGCTTGGCTTTACCGCAGCCGCCCCGGTCCACGCTGCCGAACCGATCCTCGGCAAGTGGAAGACGGCGAGCGGCTCCACCGCGGAAATCGCGGCTTGCGGCACAGCCTTCTGCGTCACGCTGAAGACGGGCAAGCACGCGGGCAAGCGCGTCGGTTCGCTGTCCGGAACCGGCGGCAGCTATAGCGGCGTGGTCACCGATCCCGAAAGCGACAAGACCTATAGCGGCACGGGATCGGTGGACGGCAATCTGCTGAAGATGCGGGGCTGCGTGCTGAAGGTGCTTTGCAAATCGCAAACCTGGACGCGTCTTTAAGCCTCCGCAGCAAGAACACGGGCGGCGCTGCACCAGATACGCCTATGGAGGGGCATTGTTCGCCCCTCCCGCGCCCCCGCATTAGCGGGCGCGCTGGCCGAATAGGACCTTCTGCGCCTCTTCGTCCTCGGCGAGGCTTTTCTGGCGGGCCCGCTCTTCCTTGCCCACTTCGATGGCCTTCTTCACCGCGGGGCGCGCAAGTACGGCGTTGAACCAGCGCTTCAGGTTAGGGAATTCGTTGAGGTCCTGGCCCTGGTTCTCGTGCGGAATCACCCAACCGATCGCGGCCATGTCTGCGATCGAGTAGTCGCCGGCGAGGAACGGCCGGTCGGCGAGCCTCTTGTTCATCACGCCGTAGAGGCGGTTCACTTCATTGGTATAGCGGTCGATGCCGTAGGCGATTCTTTCCGGGGCATATTGGCGGAAATGATGTGCCTGCCCCGCCATCGGGCCGAGGCCGCCCACCTGCCAGAAGAGCCACTCCTCTACCTCGACGCGGGCGCGCTCGTCGGACGGATAGAACTTGCCGTATTTGCGACCGAGATATTGCAGAATCGCTCCTGATTCGAATACGCAGATGGGCTCGCCGCCCGGACCGTCCGGATCGACGATCGCCGGCATCCGGTTGTTCGGCGAGATCTTCAGGAAGTCCGGCTGGAACTGATCGCCCCGGCCGATATTTATGTACTTGACGACGTAGGGAACGCCGAGCTCCTCCAGCATTATGGTGATCTTCCAGCCGTTCGGCGTGGGCCAGTAATAAAGCTCGATCGGAGCGGTCATCGCGTCTCTCCTGATTTGTCGGAAGGACAGACTTAGGAACACGACGGCTCAACGGCAAGGCCGCAGTCCGACGCGCATTCGTTTAAGTGCATGATCGTTCTCCCTAAACCGCTGCACATCTCCGGCGCTGCTTAGATGAACGCCAGATGAACGGACGTCTCAGCCAGAGTTCAGTTTGGTTGTGCGAAAAGACAATCAATCGATTTGAACGTGTCTCGCTTCAACGGACGGAACCATGGACATTCTCGCTCGCCGCCTCACCATTATCAGCCTGCTCATGGTCGTCTTCGCGATGACGCTTGCCGCCGCAGTCGGCGCCGACACGGAACGCCGCCGCCAGAACACCTATATCGGTTCGCTCACGGATTGCACCGCTCACACGGCGCAATACTGCCAAGCCAAACTCTGAAGGAAGCTGTGGAATGGCCGCGCTCGTCTCCTCTGCCATTCTCTCGCTCAGGCTCCTGATACTCGCGGGCCTGCTGATCGCTCCCATCGGAGCGGTCGCTTACAGCAAAGCCGCCGGCTACGGCATCGGCAAGAACGGTGCCGGCTTCGTTCTTTTCGTCACCCTCCAGCGCCAGGCGATGAGCTGATTTCGAGACGCCGCCTTCGGTCCTTGCATATCGGTTGAAAGTGCGCTCCTCTCCTGATCGGGAGGACCTGTAAGCCATGCCCGCATACGCGATCTACTTTGCCGCAGCTCTTGCCGAAATCGCCGGATGCTTTGCCTTCTGGTCCTGGCTGAGACTTGGCAAATCCACCCTGTGGCTCATTCCCGGCATGGCTTCGCTTGCGCTTTTCGCCTGGCTGCTGACGATGGTGGACGCGGCAGCGGCGGGCCGCACCTATGCCGCCTATGGCGGCGTCTACATCGTCGCGTCGCTCTCTTGGCTCTGGCTTGCCGAAGGCGTCCGGCCGGATCACTGGGACATGACGGGCGCCGCCGTGGCGCTCGCCGGCAGCGCGATCATTCTCGTAGGGCCTCGCTGACGTACAACGTGCGGCGCTGTAGAACAAAAAACAGCACTCTTGTCGTTTGCTTGTCGAAAGGGGCTGCATATAATGCGACATGAACAAGCGAATCTCTTCACACTCCGTCCTCTCCGTCGCCACCCCTGAACCCTTCGAGCCGCAGCTCTTCGACGATGCGACCCAGGCCGTCGATTGTCTGGAAGCGCTCTACGAACGCAACACCCGCTTCCTCTGCGAAGCCTTCGAAGGTCTCGGGAAAAGCGGCAGGCCCCTCACTCGTTTCCGCGCCTGCTATCCGCAGGTCAGCATCGAGACGAGCAGCTTCGGACATGTCGATTCGAGGCTTTCCTTCGGCTATGTCAGCGCGCCCGGCGTCTACACGACGACCATCACCCGGCCCAAACTGTTCCGGCACTATTTGAAAGAACAGCTCGGCCATCTCATGCGCAACCACGGCGTCGCCGTCACGGTGTCGGAATCCTCGACACCGATCCCCCTCCATTTCGCCTTTGGCGAAGGGGCGCATGTCGAAGCGTCTGCGGCCGACGGCATCGACATTCCGCTGCGCGACCTTTTCGACGCGCCGGATCTTACGACCACCGACGACGAGATCGCCAACGGCTCCTACGAGCCGGGTCCGGGAGAGCCGTCGCCGCTCGCGCCCTTCACGGCGCAGCGCATCGACTATTCGCTCGCGCGCCTCAGCCACTATACCGCGACCAGCGCCAGGCACTTCCAGAACTTCGTGCTTTTCACGAACTATCAATTCTATGTCGACGAGTTCTGCGCCTGGGCGCGCCAGCAGATGGCGGAGGGCGGCAACGGTTACACCGCCTTCATCGAACCCGGCAACATCACCACCCCCGCGGGTGCCGACCGGCCGGATGCCGATTATTCGCTCGCCCGCCTGCCGCAGATGCCCGCCTATCATCTGAAGAAGAAGGGGCACGGCGGCATCACTCTCGTCAATATCGGCGTCGGCCCATCCAATGCCAAGACGATCACCGACCATATCGCCGTGTTGAGGCCGCATGTCTGGCTGATGCTCGGCCATTGCGCGGGCCTGCGCAACAGCCAGCGGCTCGGTGATTACGTGCTGGCGCATGCCTACATGCGCGAGGATCACGTGCTCGATGACGATCTGCCGGTCTGGATTCCCTTACCGGCACTGGCCGAGGTGCAGGTTGCCCTGCAGGACGCCGTCGCCGAAGTGACGGGCTACAAGGGCTACGACCTCAAACAGATCATGCGCACGGGCACGGTCGCGACGATCGACAACCGCAACTGGGAACTGCGCGACCAGCGCGGACCGGTCAAACGACTCTCGCAGGCCCGGGCCATCGCGCTCGACATGGAATCGGCTACCATCGCCGCCAACGGGTTCCGCTTCCGCGTCCCCTACGGGACGCTGCTCTGCGTGTCCGACAAGCCGTTGCACGGCGAACTGAAGCTGCCCGGCATGGCGAGCGCCTTTTACCGAACCCAGGTGAGCCAGCACCTGAAAATCGGTATCCTGGCCCTGCAGAAGCTGGCGGCGATGCCTTCCGAGAAGCTCCATTCACGCAAGCTCAGAAGCTTCTACGAGACTTCGTTCCAGTAGAGCCCGCATCCTGTCGCTCAGAAGCGTTTCACGCTTTCGGCCGCAGGAGGAGCGACAGCAGCGTGCCGACCACCGCCGACACGATTACCATGAGGTGGGCATTGACACTGGCGCGGCCGAGCGTCTCGAGCGTCGCGTGATCCGCCGACGCTCCGAAGGAAACCGCACCGGCGACGATCGCCGCTGCGTAGGTTCCCACACCCGCCGGCGCGTGCACCGGCAGGACGGAAGACAATTCGCCGCCGAGCGCCCCGCCGAAGGAGGCGGCGAGCGGAGCGACCCCCATGATCGCGAGCACCCAGGCGAGAACGACGACCTTTACCGCCCAGTTCAGCATCGTCATCGCCCAGGCCCGCAGGAAAGCGGGAATGCCGATTGGCAGGCCCGCCTCCACCTCGTCCAGATGCGGACCGACCTTCGCCGGCGCGAAACGGCGCACCGTGGTGAGAGCTTTCTCCTTCATGAGAAAGAAGGCAAGAGGCGACAGAAAAGCGATAAGCCAGAGAACCCAGCCGATCGCCCCTGGGCCCCGCCCCACCACCAGACCCACCGCAGCGACGGTCAGCAGGGCGTGCAGGTCCAGAAGCCGCATGACGAAGAGCGCCGCGGTACCACGCACCAGCGGCACACCGAATTCGCTGCGCATGAGCAAGGGAAAGCTCGTTTCGCCCGCTCTGAACGGCAGCATGATGTTGAGCAGATTGTGAACCTGGGTCACACGGAAGAGAGACAGAAACCGGCCCCTGGTTTCGCCCGGGAAGTAGTCGTGGATCCGATAGCAACGGATGAGATAGGTGGCGACGAGAAGCGCTAGCGCCGAGAGCACCGGCACGACGCCGATTTCGGCCCATTGCCGCAGCAATACCGGCCAGCCCCAGACCCACTCCACGAAGACGGCATAAGCCGCGATTGCCGCAGCGGAAATCAGTGCCAGACGGTTGCGCGCGAGCCACGACCGCCGGCTGCGCTCCCAGTTCGTATTCATCGAGACCGTTTTCCTGTATCAGCAATGCGATTCGACATTGGTTATAACCTCAGAAGTATGCAAGAAAACCTGCCAGCCCACCGGAGACTGCCCTCTTGAATCGCATCGAAGAACCCGTGAAGCCGATGACCGAAGTCCTGGAGGGTGTCGAGCTCTCCATAGTCGTGCCGGTGTTCAACGAGGAGGAGAGCGTCGGACCGCTCGTCACGCGCATCCGGGCGGCAATGGCCGGGTTCCTGAAGTCATGGGAACTCATCCTCGTCGACGACGGCAGCACGGACCGAACCCTGCCGAACGCGCGCAAGGAGCTTTCACACCCCGACCTGCAACTGAAGATCATCGAACTCCAGAAGAATTTCGGCCAGACGGCCGCAATGCAGGCGGGGATCGACGCGGCGTCCGGCCGGCTGATCGCCACGCTCGACGGCGACCTTCAGAACGATCCGGCGGACATTCCCAACATGGTCGCGGCGATAGAAGAGCGCGGGCTCGACCTCCTTGTCGGCTGGCGGCAAAACCGACGCGATGCACTGATTCTGAGGAAGATCCCGTCCTGGTGCGCCAACGTTCTGATCGGCAAGATCACGGGCGTGAGATTGCACGACTATGGCTGCAGCCTGAAGATCTACCGCGGTTCCATCATCAAGCAGGTGAAGCTGATGGGGGAAATGCACCGCTTCATTCCGGCCTGGGTGGCGGGTGTCGTGCCGAGCAGTCGGATCGGCGAGATGCCGGTGACCCATCACGCGCGGCATTACGGCAGCTCGAAGTACGGGATCTCGCGCACGTTCCGCGTTATTCTCGATCTGCTCGCGGTCTTGTTCTTCATGCGCTACAAGGCGCGGCCCGGGCACTTTTTCGGCTCCATCGGCCTGGCTGCCGGCGGTCTCAGTGTGCTGATCCTTCTCTATCTAGCGATAGACAAGTTCATCTTCGGCAACGACATCGGCACCCGTCCGATGCTGATCGTCGGCGTGATGCTGTTCCTCTCTTCGGTCCAGCTGATCACCACCGGCATTCTCTCGGAGATGATGGCGCGCGCCTATTTCCGCGACGATGAAATGACGAGTTACATCGTGCGCCAGACTTTCGAGCGGGAGCAGCCGCGTGCTTGAAGCGGTCAATCGACGCCCTGGAGCGGTCGTCCTGGCGGTTGCCGGCTATTTCCTGCTGTGCATCATCCTGCGGGTCTCCGTCTCGAGCTCGCTGGAAATCGACGAGGCGGAACAGGCATTTCTGTCTCAGTTCCTCGCCCTCGGATACGGACCGCAGCCGCCCTTCTACAATTGGCTGCAATATGGACTGGCAGAGGTGATCGGGACCTCGCTGGCGACGATGACCATCCTCAAGAACGGGCTCCTATTTCTCTGCTGTCTGTTCTACGGCCTTGCGGCACGGCTGGTACTGACCGACCGCCGTCTGCCCCCGATCGCAATGCTCGGCGTTCTTACGCTGCCCCCGATCTTCCTACTCGCACAGCGCGATCTTTCCCACACGGTCGCAGCACTCTTCGCCGTCTCGCTGTTTCTCTACAGCTTCCTGAAGACGCTGAAGCGGCCCAGCCTTTTCTCCTATATTCTCACCGGCGTTGCGGTGGGTATCGGCCTGATGGCGAAGTACAACTTCGTCCTCGTGCCGGTCGCGGCGATCGTCGCCGTTTTGCCGGAACGGGAGCTGCGGGCGCGGATACTCGACTGGCGCATTCTGCCGGCGATTGCGGTAGCAACGCTCATCGTTCTGCCCCACGCCTACTGGATGCTGCAGAATTTCGGTTTCGCCTCGGGTGGGACCTTGAACGAGATGAGAGAGCGCGAGGCGGAGGGATTTCTGCTTCAGGCCTTTTACGGCGTCTACTCGCTCGGCTCCGCCGTCATCGGCGGCAGCCTGGTGCCGCTGCTCGTATTCGGCCTGGTCTTCCGCGGCAAGTTCCGCGCGATCTGGCAGGCGGAAAGCCAGTGGAGCAGGATCATCGGGCGGATGCTCGCCCTTTGTCTGATCGCGGTCCTGCTGGTCGTACTCGGCGTGGCCGCCACGCATGTGCGCGAAAAATGGCTGGTCCTCTTCCTCGTTCTCATTCCGCTTTATCTCTGCCTGAAGTTCGAGGCGGCGAATATCGACCTTACAGACAGCCTCAGGCGCTTCTTTCTGCTGGTCTTAGTCATCGTGCTGGGCGCACTCGTGCTCGTGTCGGCGCGAGCGGTCGTGCGGCCGTGGTTTGGTGACTATTCGAGGCTGAACATACCCTACGCCGCATTGGCCGAAGCGGTGGCACAGGCAGAAGGCCAGCCGGCGCTTATCCTCGCCAATGACAAGCAGATCGCGGGAAATCTCCGAATGCAGTTCAGCGGAGCACAGGTCACGATGCCAAGCCCCTCGAATGCGCTTCCGGTCGATATGTCGAAAAGGCCCCTTCTCGCGGTCTGGCATGACGACGCACAGCCGGAAGCACCCGTTCCCGACCTGTTGCGGAACGCTCTCTCCGCACTTGGCATTCCGGACGCGGCCGCGGCACCGCGCCACCTCGCGCTGCCCTATCTCTACGGGACCGGCGAGGACCGCTACAGCTTCAGCTATATCTGGGTCGCGGAATAGACGCGCGGGAAGCCGCTACACGGGGTTCCCGAAATTGCTCTCCTGCGAGCCGACCAGCAGCTTCAATTCACCGGGGTGAACGCGCAATGCGACCTTGCCGCTTCTGATCGGGATAAGCTCGCCGTCGATGACGCAGTTGATCTTCCGATCCACCTTCGGAAAGTGCAGGTCGACCGTCAGAGCGCTCATCTCGGTGATCAGCGTGCTGCTCCTGAATTTTCCGCGCAGGATGTCGAAGGAGAGCTTCGCCACGCCCGCAGGGCTTAGCGGCGGCGCCGTGTAGAAGCCAAGGTGGCCGCTCGTCAGGTCTTCCGCATACATCAGCGTGTCGTGGCCGAAATGGTTGTTTGAAACGGAAATCGCCGAAACATGCCGGCGCTCGCGGTGCCCGTCCGCGTCGAATTCGATCTCGAAATCCGGCGGGTTGAAGATTACGCCGATGGCGGCGCGTACGCTGGCGCTGATCTTTCCGACTCGCGACGCGAAACGATAGGACTGACGATAACGCACCATGCGGGCGTGGAGCCCCATCGAGAACTGATGCACGAATGCGCGGCCGTCAGCGCTGCCTATATCGGCATCGATGATTCGGCCATTGGCCAGCACCTCCGGGACCTTCCAGATATCGAGCGGCAGCTTCAGGGAGCGCGCGACGAGATTCATCGTCCCGGCGGGGACGATGCCCAGCGGCATGCCGGTTTTCCAGGCCACGCCTGCTGCCGCAGAAATCGTGCCGTCGCCGCCGCCGGCGACGATCGCGTCGAGATCGTCCCGTCCGCAAGCGGTCTCCAACGCGTCCCGCATCTCATCCGCTGCGACCACGGCGATCTCGATCTCGTGGCCGGCCGCCCGAAAGTCCTCCTCGACCTTCCTGCTGTAGGCATCCATGTCCGTCGTGCGGAAAGTTCCCCCATCTCGATTGAAGATGGCTTTGACTTTCAAGGGCTGCTGCCTCCGTCATGCGAGTGCGTTCAGCTTCTCAGATAAGAGCGGCAGCGGGGGTTTCCAGAGCTATGCGGACGAAAAGTGCGGGCGGCCTTATCGCCGGTCGCTTCGGCGTACGGAAGTTTCAACGAAGCGATCACGCGCGCTTGAGTTCAGGCCCCGAGCGGGATTCGAGCGGCTTCAGTGTCATGCGATCGCCGTCGCAGAGGACATTCTCGTCGCCCCAGGCTTTCAGGGCCATGATCACCGGCTTCAGGCTTTCTCCCCTCGGCGTCAAGGCGTAGTCGACACGCGGCGGAACGACCGGAAAGACCGTACGCGACAGAAGCGCCGCCTCCTCCAGCTCACGCAACTGCCTGGTCAGCATACGCGGCGTCACGCTCGGCAGCCTCCTGCGCAGTTCGTTGAAGCGCAGGACGCCTTCGCTCATCAGGTGATAGAGAATGACGCCCTTCCATTTGCCGTCGATGAAACTCAAGGTCGACTCGACCGGGCAGCCCGGAAATGTGTTCGTCAGCTTCGCGCGCGGCCGGGACATACGGTATCCTTTTCGACACTATAGGCCAAATTTGTGCATTCTTGTGTGCATTGAGCATAGGGGCCATGTAGCTCCTGTTCAATTTAAAAAGGAGCATTCCATGCGTGCCGTCGCCTACAAGACACCGCAACCCATCGCCAACGAGACCGCGCTGATGGACGTGGACCTGCCTGTGCCGACGCCGGGGGAGCGCGATCTCCTGGTGGAAGTCAAGGCGGTTTCCGTCAATCCGGTCGACACCAAGGTGCGCGCCGGCGTTCAGCCGGAGCCGGAGCAGCTGAAGGTTCTCGGATGGGATGCCGCCGGCGTCGTCAAGGCGGTCGGCCCGAAGGTTACGCTCTTCAAACCCGGCGACGAAGTGTTCTACGCAGGCGCCATCAGCCGGCCCGGGACGAATGCGGAGTTTCACCTCGTCGACGAGCGGATCGTCGGGCGGAAACCGCATTCGCTCGATTTCGCGGCCGCCAGCGCCTTGCCGCTTACGGCGATCACCGCCTGGGAGTCGATTTTCGATCGGCTCAGGGTCAATGATCCCGTACCGGGAGCAGCGAACGCGGTGCTGATCATCGGGGGCGCCGGCGGCGTCGGCTCGATCGCCATTCAGTTGCTGCGCGCTCTGACCAATGTCACCGTCATCGCCACCGCTTCACGCGCCGAAACCCGCGAGTGGGCCTTCAAGCTCGGTGCCCATCATGTGCTCGACCACAGCCGCCCGCTTGCGGCCGAGGTAGAGCAGCTCGCCCTCGGCGCGCCGGCCTTCGTGTTTTCAACGACCAACACCGACAAGCATGTCGACGAGATCGTCAAGCTGATCGCGCCGCAGGGGCGCTTTGCGCTGATCGACGACCTGGCGGTCCTCGATGTCATGCCGTTCAAGCGCAAATCCGTCTCGATCCACTGGGAAATGATGTTTGCGCGTCCGCTGTTCGGGACCCCGGACATGATCGAGCAGCACAACCTCTTGAACAGGGTCGCGGAACTGGTGGATGGCGGCAAGATCCGCACGACCTTAACGGAGACGCTCGGCCCCATCGACGCGGCAACGCTCAGGAAGGCGCATCAGATGATTGAAACCGGCCGCACGCGCGGCAAGCTGGTGCTCGCCGGATTCTGATCCGGTGGCGATGTGGGCCGTCTGCAAGGCCCCTCCCCAACCCCTCCCCACAAGTGCCACAAGTGGGAGGGATTGGGGAGGGGAAGTTCTTTGGTGCCTCTATCCGTGAATGATTTCGCGGTGGCGCTGGAGCCGGCGCCCGTAGGCCTGGCTCACCCGGTCGAAGATGATGGCGATTCCGACGATGGCGAGGCCGTTGAAGATGCCGAGCGTGAAATACTGGTTGGCGATCGCCTTCAAGACCGGCTGACCCAGGCCCTGAACGCCGATCATCGAGGCGATGACGACCATCGCGAGCGCCATCATGATGGTCTGGTTGATCCCCGCCATGATCGTCGGCAGCGCCAGCGGCATCTGCACGTTCTTCAGCTTCTGCCAGTTCGACGAGCCGAAGGCGTCCGCCGCCTCCAGCACATCCTTGTCGACCAGCCGGATTCCGAGATTGGTGAGGCGGATCATCGGCGGGATCGCGTAGATGACGACGGCTATAAGCCCCGGAACCTTGCCGATGCCGAGAAGCATCACGACGGGAATGAGATAGACGAAGCTTGGCATCGTCTGCATCACGTCGAGCACCGGATTGACGATGTTCTGGAAACGATCGGAACGCGACATGATGATGCCCATCGGTATGCCGATCGCTATCGACAGGACCGTACAGACGAAGATCATCGAGATCGTCTTCATCGTGTCGTCCCACATGTCGAGATAGCCGATGAGGAGCAGGGTACCGACGGCGCCGGCAACGATCTTCCAGTTGCGGCTGGCAAACCAGGCGATCACGGCAATCAGGATGAGAATGATCGGCCAGGGCGTTCGTGTCATGAAACGTTCGGCGTGGATCAGGAAGAACTGGAGCGGATCGAAGAACGATTCGATCGCGTCGCCATAGGCGCGTGTGAAGCTACGGAACCCTTCGTCGATTATCTTCTTCAACTGCCGAAGCCGATCGTCGTCCATGTGCGGAAATTTGGTCAGCCATTCCATGTGTCGATTCCCCTTCGCACTCTTTTGGGCGGCTTATGGTTGTTATTGCTTTGCCGCCTGCCTCTTAACGCTAACGCGCGGTGTAAACGATGAAGCCGCGCAATCTTATTCTCAAACCGACATGCGGTGAACGAAATCTTGCGCCTTCCTTCGAAAACTACGCAGCAGAAAACAAAAAACGGCGCGCTTTTACGCGCGCCGTTCATTCGAGGCGAGTTGATCAGAGGGCAGCCTTGATCTTTTCGGCGACTTCGGACGAGACCCACTTGGTCCAGAGGTCCGGGTTTTCCTCGAGGAAGTGCTTCGCGCCTTCCTCGCCGCTCGCCTGATTGTCGGTCATCCAGGCCATGAGCTTGTTGACCGTGTCGTTCGTCCAGGCGCGGGTGTTGAGATACTCCATGGCCGGGCCGGCGCGGTCGGCGAATTCCTTGGTTACCAGTGTCTGGACCTTGTCCTTCGGCCAATCGTTCTTCTTCGGATCCGGGCAATCCGCAACCGTATTGCAGCGCTTCCATTCGGCCATGTCGTTGGGGACGCCATGCTCGAGCTTGACCATCTCGTACTTGCCGAGCAGCGCTGTCGGGGCCCAGTAGTAGCCGACCCAACCCTGCTTGCGCTCATAGGCCTTGGCAATCGAGCCGTCGAGGCCGGCCGCCGAGCCGGTATCGACCAGCGTGAAGCCCGCCGCCTCGGCGCCATAGGCCTTGTAAAGCTGCGTCGTCACGACCGTGCCGCCCCACCCTTGAGGACCGTTGAAAATCGCGCCCTTGTTCGGATCCTCGGGATCGGGGAAGAGTTCCTTATGCTTCAGGACGTCGTCGATCGTCTTGATGTCCGGGTTGGCATCGACGATGTACTTCGGAACCCACCAGCCCTGTACGGCGCCATCCGAAAGCGCGACTGCGGCGCCTACGAGCTTGCCTTCTTCGAGGCCGCGGTTCACCACGTCCGGCAGCAGGTCGACCCAGCCCTCCGGCGCGATATCCGGCTCGCCCTTCTCGATCATCGACGTGATGGTCGGCACCGTGTCGCCGACGACGAGCTCCGCACTGCAGCCGTAGCCTTCGGTCAGAATGAACTTGTCCACACTCGCCAGGACTTCGGCGCTCTGCCAGTTCATGTTGGCAATCGTCACATCGCCGCATTCCGCCGCCGATGCCGCGCTGCCGAGTCCCAAAAGACCGGCGGCCAGGCATGTCGTTGCAAGAAGTTTTTTCATTTCGGCTCCCTCTGTTTTGGCGGTGTCTCTATGGCGGACTGCCAGCCTCACCGCAGCTGCTGACAGTGAACGGAACAAGCACCCGCCCCGATCCGATGCCGGGGCGCGACAGCTCGCGGGTCAACCGATACCTGTTCGGACCGGTACCGCCCACATTGCTATCGTGTCTTTCCGGCGAACACTTTCCCATTTGCGTCAGCGGCTGACATTCCTGCCGTTTGTCAAACTACACAAATAATTGATGGGTTTAACCCCCTTTTTTAAATTCATTTGCCGGCGACCCCCATCATCCACGTCGGAAGCTGGACGACTTATAAGGATATGCGAAAAGGCCGGCGAACGATCGCCGGCCTTTCGGGAAGTGCAATTGCGTATTCGGACAGGGCGCGTTCGACCTGCCTCTCCGAACGTTCACATGTTCGGATAGACCGGCCCTTCGCCACCCTTCTCATCACGGGAGTCCGTGCGGGCCCGCCTCTCCGAACATTCACATGTTCGGATAGACCGGCCCTTCGCCCCCTTGTGGCGGCACCCAGTTGATGTTCTGGTTCGGGTCCTTGATGTCGCAGGTCTTGCAGTGGACGCAGTTCTGGGCGTTGATGACGAAGGTGGGCTCGCCGTCCTTCTCCACCCATTCATAGACGCCGGCCGGACAGTAGCGCGACGACGGGCCGGCATAGACCTCGTATTCCGAGCGTTTCTGCAGATCCCAATCCTTCACCTGAAGATGCACCGGCTGGTCCTCCTCGTGATTGGTGTTCGACAGGAACACCGAGGAGAGCCGGTCGAAGGTCAGCACGCCATCCGGCTTCGGATAGTCGATCTTCTCGTGTTTGGCGGCCGGCTCGAGCGATTGCGCATCGGTCTTGCCGTGCTTCAGCGTGCCGAAGAAGGAGAAGCCGAAGAGCTGGTTGGTCCACATGTCCAGACCGCCGAGCGCCACGCCGACAGCGGTGCCGAACTTCGACCAGAGCGGCTTGACGTTGCGGACCCGTTTCAGGTCCTGGCCGATGGCGCTCTCGCGCCAGCCGCGCTCGATCTCGATCGGCTCGTCATTGGCGCGGCCGTGGGCGATCGCCTCGGCGAGTTTCTCCGCCGCGAGAATGCCCGACAGCACCGCATTGTGGCTGCCCTTGATGCGCGGCACGTTGACGAAACCGGCCGAGCAGCCGATCAGAGCCCCGCCGGGGAAGGAAAGCTTCGGCACCGACTGGTAGCCGCCCTCGGTAATGGCGCGTGCGCCGTAGGAGAGCCGCTTGCCACCCTCGAAGGTGCCGCGGATCGCCGGATGCGTCTTGAAGCGCTGGAACTCCTCGAACGGATAGAGATATGGGTTCTTGTAGTTGAGATGGACGACGAAACCGACGGCGACCAGATTGTCCTCGAGGTGATAGAGGAAGGATCCGCCGCCGGTCTTCATGCCGAGCGGCCAGCCGAAGGAATGCTGCACGAGGCCGGGCCTATGATTTTCCGGCTTCACCTCCCAGAGTTCCTTCAGGCCGATGCCGAATTTCGGCACGTCGCGCCCCTCGTCGAGCTTGTATCTGGCGATCAGCTGCTTGGCGAGCGAGCCGCGCACGCCCTCGCCGATGAGGGTGTACTTTCCGAGCAGCTCCATGCCGCGGGCGAAGTTCGGCCCCGGCTCGCCGTTGCGCTCGATGCCCATGTCGCCGGTGGCAACGCCGATCACCGCGCCCTCGTCATTGTAGAGGACCTCGGTCGCGGCAAAGCCCGGATAGATTTCGACGCCGAGCGCTTCCGCCTGGGTGGCGAGCCAGCGACAGACATTGCCGAGGGAAACGACATAGTTGCCGTGATTGTTCATCAGCGGCGGCATCAGGAAATTGGGAAGGCGGACCGAACCGGCGGGGCCGAGAAAGAGGAACTGGTCGTCGGTGACTTCCGTTTTGAACGGGTGGTCCGGTTCGTCGCGCCAGCCGGGCAAGAGCCGGTCGATGCCGATCGGGTCGACCACGGCGCCGGAGAGGATATGCGCGCCCACTTCGGCGCCCTTCTCCAGAACCACGACCGAGAGTTCCGGATTGACCTGCTTCAGCCGGATCGCCGCCGCAAGCCCCGCCGGTCCCGCCCCGACGATCACGACGTCGAATTCCATGCTCTCGCGTTCGGGGAGTTCTTGTTGCTCGGTCATTACACTCTCCAGTTCTGCCGGTCTTCTGCCGGCTCCGTTCCCGGCCAAATCATCCCGTCATGACAAATGCCGTAAACCTTGTCGAGCCGGGATGCGACAGACTGTCTCTGCATTTGCGCATGAGTTCATGAGATTACTATGTTACTTGAACGTAAACGTAAATGCATCTGGGCGGATCCGGCCGATGGGCAGCTTGCTTTTGCAGCGCTCGCATGCGAGGAGGCCCGCCCCACCCCGCAAGCCGCATCACCGACAAGACGGAGACGATCATGGCATTCGCCCTAGGCCTCGACTTCGGCACGACCAATTCGGTACTGGCGCAGGCCGACGGCGCCTCGACGCGCTCCATCGTCGTGGAAAGCCCGATCGGGAGATCGGACACGACGCGCACGGCGCTCTCTTTCCTGAAGGATGCCGGTCCCTCGCCCTTGAAAGTCGAAGCAGGACAGGTGGCAATCCGCGAATTCATCGACAATCCGGGCGAATGCCGCTTCCTTCAGTCGATCAAAACCTTTGCCGCGAGCGCGCTCTTCCAGGGCACGCTTATCTTCGGCAAGCGCTACGAGTTCGAGGACCTGATGCAGCGTTTCCTGACGCGGCTCAAAGACTATGCCGGCAGTAACTGGGAGTCCACCTTCAGGCGTGTCGTGATCGGCCGTCCCGTGCAGTTTGCGGGCGCCAATCCGAACGAGAAACTGGCCCTCGAACGCTATAATCGCGCGCTTACCCGCATGGGTTTTCCCGAAGTCCATTACGTGTACGAACCGGTCGCGGCCGCCTTCTATTTCGCGCGCAACCTCGATCGCGACGCGACGGTGCTCGTCGCCGACTTCGGCGGCGGCACCACCGACTACTCGATCATCCGATTCGAGAGCCAGGCCGGTCGACTGACGGCAACGCCGATCGGACATTCCGGCGTCGGCATCGCGGGAGACCATTTCGACTTCCGGATTATCGACAACATCGTCTCGCCGCTCATCGGAAAGGGGAGTCTGTTCAAGAGCTTCGACAAGCTGCTTGAGGTGCCGTCGAGCTACTACGCGAATTTCGGCCGCTGGAATCAGCTTTCTATCTTCAAGACCTTGAGAGATTTCACCGAATTGAAAAAACTGGTGCGCGCAAGCCTGGAGCCGGAAAAGCTCGAGTCCTTCGTGGAGCTCATCGAGCATGACGAAGGCTATCCACTCTATCAGGCGGTCTCGGCCACCAAGATGCGGCTCTCGCAGGCTGAGGAGACCGAATTCGCCTTTGCGCCGCTGGGCGAGCGCGCACGCCGTACCGTTCACCGGGAAGAGTTCGAAGCCTGGATTGCGCCTGACCTTGCCCGCATCGAGGAAGCGCTTGACGAGGTCCTTTCAACCTCTGCGACAACACCGGACGGGATCGACAAGGTGTTTCTGACCGGCGGGACATCCTTCGTGCCGGCGATTCGCCGTCTCTTCGAGAACCGCTTCGGCAAAGAGCGCATCGAGAGCGGCGGCGAGCTCCTGTCGATCGCCCATGGCCTGGCGCTTATCGGCGAGCGCGACGACATCGCGGCCTGGACAGCAGCGGCCTGAAGGCAGTCCCTGCCACCACAGATTTGAGGAACGTGCAGTGGACCACGCCCACCGATCTGTTACATTCGCCCCATGATCTCGGCCAACGACCTCTCCCGCTCCGAACTCGCTGCCCTTCTCGCCTTCCATGCGGAGGCGGGTGTCGAGTGGCTCCTCGAAGACGAACCGGTCGATCGGCTCGCTGAATTCGAGGCGATGAGAATCAGGCGCGCGCAAAGCCGCGCCGTGCCGCAAACCAGCGCGACCGCAGTCGAACCGCAGCAGCCTGCTCCCCTTGCCGCCCCCTCGCGCGAGCGTCGCCCCGCGCCTCCGGCATCCCCTCCGGTGGTTGCGATACCGGACGAGCAGGCCATCAAGGAGGCGCAGTTCGTTGCCGATGCCGCGCGATCGCTGGGAGAGCTACGCACGGCCATGGAGGCCTTTGCCGGCTGCAACCTCAGGAACAGCGCCCGCAACCTCGTCTTTGCCGAAGGCAGTGCTGCTTCGGGTGTCATGATCATCGGTCCGATGCCCTATGCGGATGACGACCGCGACGGCCGCCCTTTTGCGGGGCGGCACGGCGAGATGCTCGAACGGATGCTGTCCGGCATCGGCCTCTCGCGCGAGGACGTGCTTCTTGCCAATGCCGTGCCCTGGCGGCCACCGGGAAACCGCGTTCCGAGCGCTCGCGAGGCGGATATCTGCCGGCCGTTCATCGAGCGTCAGATCGCGCTGGCCGAACCCAAGCAGTTGCTTCTGCTCGGCAACTTCACCGCCCGCTTCTTCTTCGGCGGCGAAACGATCCATCAACTGCGCGGCGAATGGCGGGAGCTCACCTTTGGCGGCACCGGCATTCCAACGCTCGCCACCTTGCATCCGCAGGACCTTGTCGCCGCTCCCGTCAACAAGCGCTTCGCCTGGCTGGACCTGCTGGCGTTCAAGTCGCGCCTCGGCTGATACAACTGCTCGATTTATGAACAAGGTGTGAAAAAAGCCATGCGATTTGCGCATGTCTGAGCGGCGTTTTAGCGCATTGCAAAACCCATGCTGCACCGCAATATAGCACGACGGGAGGAATGGATAAGGATTTGAACCATGACTGCCCGCTATCGCCCGATTCACAGCAGCTTCGAGACGCTCCGCTACGCCGGTGCCTCCTCGCGCGCGCCGTTCAACAGCTTCGGGTCGGCTGCCAACGAGCAGCTGACAGCAATCGGTCTCGCGCGGACGACCCGCCCGGCTCAGATCTTCGCCGAATTCATCCAGCGCTGAACGCCCTGCGCCGGAAAGACTGCAGGAGAGAACGATCATGTCCAAGGCGCTCGACGGCATTCGCGGTCTCGTCGACACGATCTCCGACATTCGCACCGCCGTCCGCGCGTCTCGCGAGTACAGCCGCCTGAGCATCGCCAGCGACGGGCGCCGCGCCGATCACGGCGCGCCGAGCCAGTTGCTGCCGAGATAGGGCTCGTTTGGGTCCCGGATCGACCTGAAACCAACGTGATCGATTCCAATTGGTGGAACGCGGATGCGGGCGGAAATCCGCACACACTTTCCTCATCCCGCTCCAGCCTTTCCGGCTGCGCCATTTCGCCATTCCCTGTCGCAATCGACAGCGCCCCGGAACTTCGTTACAGCCACTCTCGATTCGTTTTGACGGAGTGACGAAGTTCATCGGCCGAGCCGAAACGAAGCCGCTCCTTAATCCCCTCTCCAGGAGCGCCGATGCTGGCGAACTTCGCTTCCGTTTTCAGCCTGATGCTCTCGACCTTCCTGATGATGGTCGCCTTCGGGCTGCAGAGCTATGTCATCCCTGTACGCTCCGTGGCGGAAAGCTGGTCGACCCTCACCATCTCGATCTTCGCAACCGGCTACACGCTGGGGTTCACCCTTTCCTGCATCGTCACGCCTAAATTCGTCCTGCGTGTCGGCCATGTCCGCGTCTTCACCGCCCTGATAACGCTCCTGTCCATCGCGATCCTGATGTGCGGGCTCGTCGTCGATTGGCGCGCCTGGATCGGCTTCCGTGCCGTGTCGGGCTTTGCGATTGCCGGAAGCTATCTTGTCATCGAGAGTTGGCTGAACGAGCGGGTGACGAACGACAATCGCGGCCTGCTCTTCTCGCTCTATCTCATCACCAGCATGGTCGGCACGATCGGCGGACAGTACCTGGTGCCGCTCGGCGATCCGAGCAACACCTCCCTGTTCATCCTTTGCGGCGTGCTGTTCTCGCTCGCCCTGCTGCCGACCGCCCTTTCCTCCTCGCCGATGCCGGCCCCCCCGGCACGCGCAAATTTCGATATCCCCGCACTCTATCGCCGCTCGCCGGTCGCCGTCGTCGGCGGCTTTCTCGCCGGTGCGCTCTCGGGCGCGTGGCTCAATCTCGGCGGCGTCTTCACCCAGAAGATCGGCCTTTCGACCGGCGAGGGAGCGACACTACTCGCGTCGCTTCTGGCCGGCAGCGCGATCTCGCAGGTCCCGATCGGCCGCGCCTCGGACCGGATGGACCGGCGCATCGTCATGGTTGCCTGCGGCATCGCCGGCGTCGTGTCGTGCCTTGCCATGTCCGTTTCGATTGCGAGCAGTCCCCCGGTTCTCTATGCACTCGCCGCCTGCATCGGCACGGTCCTCTTCCCGATCTACGCGCTGAACGTCGCGCATGCCAACGACCTTGCCCGCCCCGACGAATATGTGGAGATTTCATCCGGGCTGATGATCACCTACGGCCTCGGCACGATCTCCGGTCCGCTGATGGTCGGTCCGGTCATGGACCGGTTTGGCCCCGTCGCACTGTTCATCGCGCTTGCCGTGTATTTTGCACTCTACAGCGGCTATGCCGCGTGGCGCATCCTTCAGCGCGAGCAGCATGACGGCCTCGTCGCGAAGACCGATTTTCAGGCGACCACGGTGCTGCCGACCCCCGGTCCCGACGTCACCGGTTCGCTCCCACAGCAGGACGCAGGCGAACTCATCGAGGACGATACCGTTCCTGCCTGGGAGCAACGCGCCGAGTAGCACATCCCTTTATCCCTGCGGCGTCACGTGCTTGCGCGCGCCCTTGCGCTCCAGTCCCAGCCGATGCTCCCGGTAGATGATGAAGATGCCCGCGCCGACGACGATCGCCGTCCCGGCAAGCATGGTCAGGGTGGGCACATCGCCGAAGAGGAAGTAGCCGATGACTATGCCGAGCACGATCGACGTGTATTCGAAGGGAGCGATCGTCGACATATCGGCGTGGCGGTAGCTTTCCGTCAGCAGGATCTGCCCGACGCCGCCGCAAAAGCCGGCGATCGTCAGGAGAACGAAGGCCTGCCAGGAAAGCTCGGACCAGCCGAAAGGCAGCGTCGCGAGCGAGAACACCGCGGCCGAGAGGGAAAAGTAGAGGACGATGGTGTGCGTGCGCTCCTTCTGCACGAGCTTGCGCACGAGCACCATCGCCGTTGCCCCGAGCGCTGCCGAAAGCAGTACGGCGACCGCACCCTTGGCCTCGGCCGATCCGAAGCCGCCTTCGTTGAACAGCGTGAGCCGCGGCCAGGAGATGATAAACACGCCGACGAGCCCGACAAACACCGCAGACCAGCGATAGAGCCGCACGATCTCGCCCAGAAAAATTGCTGCGAAAGCCACGGCGAGCAGCGGCATGGCATAGCCGATCGCAATCGCCTCCGGCAGCGGCAGATGGACGAGGCCGTAAAAGCCGCAACTCATGGCGAGAATGCCGACAAAGCCGCGCACCAGGTGTCCGGTAATATCAGTGGTCCTGAACGCGTCCCGCAATGCGCCACGGCATGCCAGAAATCCAAGGATCGGCACCATCGCAAAAGCCGAGCGATAGAAGGTGATCTGGCCGGTGGGGATATCGTCGCCCGCAGCCTTGATGCAGGTCGACATGCACACGAAGACGACGACGGAGAGCACCTTGAGCACAATCCCCTTCATCGGGCTCACATCGTCCGCATCCATGAAACGCAACTTTTCAAACTGACATCGGCGAACCGGTCGGAAGGCCAACAGAAACGGGAGGACGCGGCGGCAAGGCCGCGAAAGGACCACGCCACCTTAGCCGTGCTTGCGCAGCATGTTGGATCAAATTTCGTGATGGAGCTGGTTTTTTCGTGATGAATTCGCCCGCATATGCAAAGCTTGTTGCCGGAGAAAAATGGGCCTGCAGGTTATTTAGCAAGCCCGAAAAAATCGTCACGGATTTAGTTCTTGTTAGTGCCGCTCCGATAAACCTTCGGTCAATAAGAGGCGGGAGTGGCCCTGCGTTTTTGCTGCCGGATGTACTGTCGCCGGCACCACATTCGTGCGTAAATCTCGGATCTTGGCTTTTCACCATCACGAGCGCCCTCTACAAATCAAAAGAGCAAGAAGGCGCAAGCAGGACTGACCATGCGGACAAACACTGGCCAGATCGTTCATCTGGAAAACTACCGGCCGACCGATTTCGTACTCGAGAGGGTGGACCTGACTTTCGAACTCGACCCGAGGGAAACGAAGGTCGAGGCGCGCATGATCTTCCATCGCCGCGAAGGCGTCAGCCCCTCTGCACCGCTCGTTCTCGACGGCGACGAGCTCACCATGACCGGCCTGCTGCTCGACCAGGAAGCGATTCCCGGCACGCTCTATGAAGCGACGGACGACACGCTTACCATTCGTGGCCTGCCGGAAGCGGCGCCCTTCGAGATCACCGTCACGACGGCTTTGTCGCCTGAGACGAACACCAAGCTGATGGGCCTCTACCGCACGAGCGACGTCTATTGCACCCAGTGCGAAGCGGAAGGCTTCCGCCGCATCACCTACTTCCCGGATCGCCCCGA
This sequence comes from Sinorhizobium sp. KGO-5, assembly GCF_036245905.1. Taxonomy (NCBI): domain Bacteria; kingdom Pseudomonadati; phylum Pseudomonadota; class Alphaproteobacteria; order Hyphomicrobiales; family Rhizobiaceae; genus Sinorhizobium; species Sinorhizobium sp. KGO-5. The sequence goes on along the minus strand of NZ_BDIZ01000001.1, from coordinate 1,481,779 downwards.
CGTGCTGGCGGTCTATACCGTGAACATCATCGCGGACAAGGCTTCCGCACCGCTCCTGCTTTCGAACGGCAACTATCTCGGCGGCGCCGACATGGGCGACGGCCGTCATTTTGCCTCCTGGTTCGATCCGCATCCGAAGCCGAGCTACCTGTTCGCGCTCGTTGCCGGCGATCTGGGCGTCGTCGAGGGCACCTTCACCACCGCTTCCGGCCGCGACGTCGCGCTCAAGATCTATGTCGAGCACGGCAAGGAGCCGCGTGCCGCCTACGCCATGGATGCGCTGAAGCGGTCGATGAAATGGGATGAGGAGGTCTTCGGCCGCGAATACGATCTCGACATCTTCATGATCGTTGCCGTTTCCGATTTCAACATGGGCGCCATGGAGAACAAGGGGCTCAACATCTTCAACGACAAATACGTGCTCGCCGATCCCGAGACGGCGACCGATGCGGACTATGCCAATATCGAGGCGATCATCGCCCACGAATATTTCCACAACTGGACCGGCAACCGCATCACCTGCCGCGACTGGTTTCAGCTCTGCCTGAAGGAAGGCCTTACCGTCTATCGCGACCACGAGTTTTCCGCCGACATGCGTTCGCGCGCCGTGAAGCGGATCGCCGAAGTGCGGCACTTGAAATCCGAGCAGTTCCCGGAGGATGCCGGCCCCCTCGCCCATCCGGTGCGCCCGACGCAATACCGCGAAATCAACAATTTCTACACGACGACGGTTTACGAGAAGGGATCCGAGGTCACGCGGATGATCGCGACGATCCTCGGCCGCGACCACTTCAAGAGGGGAATGGACCTCTACTTCGAGCGGCACGACGGCCAGGCGGTGACGATCGAGGATTTCGTTGCCTGCTTCGAGGCTGCGAGCGGCCGCGACCTCAAGCAGTTCTCGCTATGGTACCATCAGGCCGGAACGCCGCTCGTCACCGCTGCGGGCACCTATGACGCCTCCAGCCAGACATACACGCTATCGCTGGAGCAGACCGTTCCGCCGACGCCCGGGCAGAGCAGCAAGGCACCGATGCATATCCCGCTCCGCTTCGGATTGCTGCTTCCGGACGGAAGCGAGGCGAGGCCCTCGGCCGTCTCCGGCGCCGAGATCACCGGCGACGTACTGCACCTGACCGAGCGCAAACAGACGATCACCTTTTCCGGCATGCCATCCGAGCCGGTCCCCTCCTTCAATCGCGGCTTCTCCGCGCCCGTCAATCTGCACCTGGCGCAAAGCGCCGAGCACCGTGCGCTGATTGCGCGCCACGAGACCGACCTCTTCGCACGCTGGCAGGCGCTGAACGCGATGGCCCTCGACAATCTCGTCAAGGCGGCAGCGGAAGCGCGTACCGGCCAGCCGGTTGCCTGTGACGATGCGCTCGTCGACGCCCTGCTTGCAGCAGCCGGCGACGACCGACTGGAGCCGGCGTTCCGATCGCAAGTGCTGTCCCTGCCGAGCGAAACCGACATAGGCCGCGAAATCGGCGGCAACAACGAGCCGGATGCCATTCACGCCGGCCGCCAGGCTATTCTGGCCGCCATCGCCACGGCCGGCAAAGACACCTTTGCGCGACTGGTGAACGAAATGTCCCTGTCCGGCCCGTTCCGTCCCGATGCCGAGAGCGCCGGGCGGCGGGCGCTGCGCAATTCCGGGCTCACCTACCTCGTCTATGCCGACGGAAAACCGGAGAAAGCCGCTGATGCGTTTCGGTCCGCCAACAACATGACCGACCTCAGCCAGGCGCTGACGCTTCTTGCGCATCGGTTTCCGGGCGCCGAAGAGACGGCGGACGCCCTGGCCGCGTTCAAGACGCGCTTTGCCGACAACGCGCTGGTCATCGACAAGTGGTTCGCCATTCAGGCGACGATTCCCGGAGCATCGACGCTCGACCGCGTTCGGGCGCTGATGTCGGATCCGCTCTTCAATGCCAGCAATCCGAACCGCGTTCGCTCACTGGTCGGCACATTCGCCTTCGCGAATGCCACCGGCTTCAACCGCATCGACGGTGAAGGCTATCGTTTCCTTGCCCGGCAGATTCTGGACATCGATGCGCGCAACCCGCAACTTGCGGCGCGTATTCTGACGTCGATGCGCTCCTGGCGGTCGCTCGAAAAGATCCGGGCCGGCCACGCCCGCAGCGCGCTCGAGGATATCGCGCGCGCCTCCAATCTTTCCGCCGATGTCAGCGACATCGTCGACCGCATGCTCAAAGACAAGCACTGACCAGAGCACCGGCACACCGCCGAACACGACGGTTTCAGGTCGGATCGACCTGAAACCGTCGTGGATCTGGCCCGAAGTCGGCTCTGGCAGTCCGGCTATCATTTCCCAACGATGAAATATGGTTAACAAATCTTTACCGTTACCTCTGGACAAGGCGAATCGCCCTGTGATTCATTGAGTCAGATTCGGGCGAGCGGCGCGCCGAATCACTGAAACGCCCGCTTCCGGGAAACCGATAAAGACGGGACCGACGTTTCGGACTGAGAAGAATCAAGCGTTCCTTGCGGCATGGTCGCGTGCGGATCGCTTTTCGAGGACGACAAATTGGATAAGATGGCGGACGCGCGACGGGGAAGCGCAGCCGAAGGGCGGTTGCGACTCAAGTTTCCGGGCTTTTCGAGCCTCGAACGGGAGTTCATCGAGCAGGCAAAGATATTTGCCGAACCGGCCTCGCAGAAGCTCGCAATGGCCGAGCCGATGCTCAAGCGGTCCATCCCGGTCCTCATTATCGCTTTTCTTCTCATCGTGGCGATCTCACGGATGTCGGGCATCATGGACGAGCATGCCCGCATGGAAGCCTCCTCCCGCCGGACGGTCAGCCTCGCGGCCGCAGCGGCAGCCGGTGTTTTCCAGACCGGCGGATCGGAACTCTTCGCCGATGGCCGCCGCTGGGAGGTCGAACGCCGGCTCACCGAACTTCTGCCTGCCGAAATCCTGGACGCCGGAATTTTCCTGCTGACGGTCCGCAGAGACGGACGCGTCTTTGCCGGGACGCAGGATGGCGTCCATCTCATCGGGCGCACGCTCTCCGCAATCGCTCCCGAGGTCGCGACGCTGCAATATTACGGCGAGGGTGCCGGCGTCGTAAGAGCGTCGATCGACGGCATCGAGCATTTCATCGCGCTCCGGCAATTGCCGGATTCCGGCGGCGCGGTTCTGGCGGCGACGTCGATCGCCAGATTCGAAGCGGCCTGGCGTGACGAAATTTCACTCAACGTCACGCTGTTTGCCGGCGTTTCGGCAATCCTGATGGTCGTCCTCTATGCCTATTACATCCAGGCAAAGCGCGCCCGAGATGCCGATGCGGTCTTTGCCGAGTCGAACCTGCGCGTCGAAACGGCGCTCTCGCGTGGACGCTGCGGCCTCTGGGATTTCGATCTCGACAACCGGCGCCTCTTCTGGTCCCGCTCGATGTACGAGATGCTGGGAATGCCGGGCGACGCGAGCGTGCTTTCGTTCGGCGATGCCGCCCGTCTCATGCATGTCGAAGACCGGGGCATATACCGGGTCGCTCGGGCGATCGCGAAAGGCAACGAGCGCCAGATCGATCAGGTGTTCCGGATGCGCCATGCGGATGGCCACTATGTATGGCTTCGAGCGCGTGCCCAGGTGATCCGCACCGTGTCGGGCCGGACGCATCTGATCGGCATTGCGATGGACGTGACCGAGCAACACAGGCTTGCGCAGCGTTACGCCGAGGCCGATCAGCGCCTGGCGGACGCGATCGAGTGCACCTCGGAGGCCTTCGTGCTCTGGGACAAGCACGATCGCCTGGTGATGTGCAACACCCATTACCAGCAAGCCTGGCAGTTGCCCGACCACGTGCTGGTGCCCGGCACCGAACGCACGATCGTCCATGCGGCGGCGGCAAGGCCCGTTGTCGAACGGCGCGTCGCCGATCCGGACCGGAGCAATCACTCGCAGACGAGCGAGGTTCAGCTTGCCGACGAACGCTGGCTGCAGATCAATGAGCGGCGCACGCGCGACGGCGGGCTCGTCTCGGTGGGCACGGACATCACGCTCCTCAAGCGGCATCAAGTTCGCCTGCGCGAATCGGAGCGGCGGCTGATGGCAACCATCGGAGATCTGTCCGCCTCCCGCGTAACGCTCGAGCAGCAGAAGGCCGAACTTTCCGTCGCCAACGCGAACTATCAGGCGGAGAAAGAGCGCGCCGAGGCCGCGAACCGGGCAAAGTCCGAATTCCTCGCCAACATGTCGCACGAGCTGCGCACCCCGCTGAACGCCATTCTCGGCTTTTCGGAAATCCTGCAGGACCAGATGTTCGGCCCCCTCGGCTCGGAGAAATACCACGAGTATTCGCGCGACATATTCGAGAGCGGCAAGCATCTGCTCAACGTCATCAACGACATACTCGACATGTCGAAGATCGAGGCCGGCCATATGCGCATCACGCGCGAGCGGATCGATCTCGCGCCACTCATCGAGGAGACCCTTCGTTTCACGGCGATTCCGGCAGAGCGAAAGAACATCCGCGTGGTCCAGCAGATATCCTCCGGCCTGACGATGTTCGCCGACCGCCGGGCGATGAAGCAGGTCCTGCTCAATCTCCTCTCCAATGCCGTCAAGTTCACCAATGAAGGCGGCCGCATCTCCTTGCGGGCGCGCAAGGTGAGGGGCGCCGTCACGCTGACGATCGCCGATTCCGGCATCGGCATTCCCAAGGGCGCGTTGCAGAAGATCGGCCAGCCCTTCGAGCAGGTGCAGAGCCAATATGCCAAGAGCAAGGGCGGCTCCGGGCTCGGGCTCGCCATATCCCGTTCGCTGACGCGGCTTCACGGCGGGACGATGAAGATCCATTCGGCAGAGAATGTCGGCACCATCATATCGGTCAGGATTCCCGACCGCGGCTGACTACGCCCGCTTACGCTGCAGCGACGACCCCCTGGAAGATCCGGCGCACGGCCTTCGAGAAACGGCGAATGTCGGCTTCGAGATGCGTCAGATCCGGATAGTCTCCGGCACGGCAGACGAGATCCACGAGACCGGCCGGCGCTTCCTTCGGATCGAAGTCGCCGTCGATGCAGAGGCGCACGAGTTGCGACAGCTCTGAGAAGAGTACGAGCGCTTCGGCAGCCGTATCGAGATCGTTCGCATTCATCATCCCGGCGCCGAGCGCCTTCAGCGCCTCGAGCGTATGCGTGCCGGCCGGAGGGGACGTCACTCCCCTCGCCGGCGCGATCAGGGCGAGGTACTGGGCGATGAACTCGATGTCGACCAATCCGCCGGGAATGAGTTTGAAATCCCAGATGTCCTTCGGCGGCTTCTCCTTGTCGATCAGGCCGCGCATCTCCTCGACGTCCTTGCGGATCTTCGCGATGTCGCGCTTTTCAGTGAGGATCTCGGCAAAGATCGCCTCCGCTTCGCCGACGAGGCTCTCGTCGCCGCAGATGCAGCGCGCCCGCGTCAGCGCCAGATGCTCCCAGGTCCAGGCTTCCGTTCGCTGGTACTTGGCGAAGGCGGTTATGCGGGTGGCAACCGGCCCCTTGTTGCCGGAGGGTCGCAGCCTCATGTCCACGTCGTAGAGGATGCCCTCGGCGGTCGGGGCGGAAAGCGCGGCGATCAGCCGCTGCGTGACCCGCGTAAAATAACGCACCGGATCGAGCGGCTTGGCGCCGTCGGACTCGAACACTTCGTCGTCGTAATCGTAGAGCAGGATGAGATCGATATCGGAGCCGGCGGTCAATTCGTGACTGCCGAGCTTGCCCATTCCGACGATTGCGACCCGCCCGCCGGGGAAACGTCCATGCGCCGACCGGACCTCCTCCAGAACCGCATCGAGCGCGGCGGCAATGATCAGATCGGCAAGGTCGGTGAGAGCGCGCCCCGCCTGAAGGCCGGTGATCGCGCCTGTGAGCAGCCGGATACCGATCAGGAAGCGCTGCTCGGCGGCGATGATGCGCAAACGGTCCAGCACCTCCTCATAGTGCCGGCCAGCGCCGACGAAGGTCGCGATGCGCGGCGCCAGATAATCCCTGGTGGGCAGTTCGGCAAGCAGCCCCGGCTCCAGCATGCCGTCGAAGACATGCGGTTTGGCGGCGATGATGTCCGCCAGGCGCGGTGCCGACGACATGATATTGACGATCAGCGACAGGAGGCCGGGATTGTTGCCGAGCAGCGAGAAGAGCTGGATCCCCGCGGGCAGACCGGAGAGGAAGTGGTCAAAACGCAGAAACGCTTCGTCGGCCCGCCTGCTTTCGCCGAAGACGCGCAGGAACTCCGGCGTCAGTTCCGTCAGCCGCTCGCGCGCCTCGACCGATTGCGTTGCCCGATAGCGCCCGTAGTGCCAGGTGCGAATGATATTCGCTATGTCGGACGGCCGCTGGAAACCGAGCTTCTTCAGCGTTTCGAGCGTATCCGGATCGTCCTGCTGACCGGTGAAGACCAGGTTTCCGGTTTCGGTAGATAGCTTCGCCTCCTGCTCGAAAAGCTGCGCATAGCGCCGCTCGACGGCGCGCAGCACGCGCGACAGCGCATCCGAAAAGGAAGCCGTATCCTCGAAGCCCAGCATATAGGCGATCCGCCTGAGCTCCGGCTCGGTTTCCGGAAGGAGGTGGGTTTGCTCGTCATGCACCATCTGGATGCGGTGCTCGACGTCGCGCAGGAACCAATAGGCATCGGTAAGCTCCTCGGCCGTCGCCGCGTCGATCCAGCCGCTCTCGGCGAGCATCCGCAGCATCGCTTCCGTTTCGCGCAGCCGCAGCGCGGGCGTGCGCCCGCCGGCGATCAGCTGCTGGGTCTGAACGAAGAACTCGATCTCCCGGATGCCGCCGCGCCCAAGCTTGATGTTGTGTCCCTTCACGGCGATTTCTCCGTGCCCCTTATGGGCATGGATCTGCCGCTTGATCGAGTGAATGTCGGCAATTGCCGCATAGTCGAGGTACTTGCGGAAGACGAAGGGCGTCAGTTCCTTGAGGAAGCGTTCGCCCGCCTCCAGATCGCCCGCGATCGGCCGCGCCTTGATGAAGGCGGCCCGTTCCCAGTTCTGCCCCCTGCTCTCGTAATAGAGCATTGCCGCCTCGACCGGGATGGCAAGCGGCGTGGAGCCCGGGTCTGGCCTGAGCCGCAGATCCGTGCGGAAGACATAGCCGTCGCCGGTTCTCTCCTGCAGGATGCGAATCAGGCGCCGCAAAAGCCGGGCGAAGGTTTCCGGAGCATCGTCGCGATTTGTGATGATGCCCGACTGCGGATCGTAGAAGACGACAAGATCGATATCGGAAGAATAGTTGAGCTCGCCGGCGCCGAGCTTACCCATTCCAAGCACGACGACGCCGGAGGCGGTGGACGGCGCGGAACTGTCCTTCAACACGAACTTGCCGCTTTCATGCGCGCCGAGCAGCAGATGATCGATCGCCGCCGAAACGGCCGCCTCTGCAAAATCGCTGAGCCACCGTGTCGTCTCACGTCCACCGAAAAGCCGCGAAAGGTCCGCAAGCGCGACGGCGAAGGCGACCTCGCGCTTCGCCCGTCTCAATCGCGTCATGATCTCGGCATCCGGCAGCGCCGCCCCGGGCGCATCGCCCCGCCAGGACACCCTTGCGGCCTCGATCCTGCGCTTCAAAAACGTCGGCAGCGCCTCGGATAGCAATGCTTCGAGGATCGCCGGGTGGCTACGCGCCGTGTCCCGCAGGAATGGCGAAAGCGCGAAGGCGGCAACGAGAAAATCCTTGAGCGGCGCGTCCGAGGCAATGAGCTTGGCAATCTGCTCGCTGCCTTTCGCCGCATCCTTGAGTACGGAAACGGCGGCTTTGGCGTCCGCCTGGCTCGCCGGGCGAATCGCCACCACATCGATATCGGACAAAGACCGCTCGATCGCTTCCGCCATGCACAATCCCCCCTTCGGTTCCCGTCATGGGTTTATCAGGTCGCAACCGCCGGGAAAACCATGCGCACCGCCAGGCCCCGACCTTCCTCCTCCGTCGCCGACAGTTCCAGCGAGCCGCGGTGCATCTCCATGACGGCCTCGACGAGCGAGAGGCCGAGGCCCGTCCCCGGCTTCGACCGGCTTTCGTCCAGGCGAACGAAACGCTTGACGACCTCCCCGCGCATATTCTCCGGAACGCCGGGCCCGTGGTCGGCAACGGTCAACACGACGTGACGAGCGCTCCTCTTCAATTCAACCCGTATCAGCGGATTTTCGGCACCTTCCGCATATTTGATCGCATTGTCGATCAGGTTGCCCAGCGCCTGGCTGATCAGTTCGCGGTTGCCGGAGATCGCCGCCCCCGCCGCCGCCTCCGCTTCGATGCGCATTTCCTTGTCTTCCGCCAGCGGCTCGTAGAGTTCGACGCAATCCGCCACGATCTGCGCCAGGTCGACCTCGTTCATCTCGGCGACGGCGGAGCCGGCTTCGACGCGGGAAATCATCAGAAGCGCGTTGAAGGTACGAATCAGCTGATCGGACTCGGCGATGATCTGTTCGAGCGCACCGCTCTGGTTGCCCTCTTCGGTATCGGCGAGCGCCGCCTCTGCCCTGTTGCGCAAGCGCGTCAGCGGTGTCTTGAGATCGTGCGCTATGTTGTCCGAGACCTGTTTCAGTCCTTCGTTCAGCTTTTCGATGCGCTCGAGCATCGCGTTCAGCGATTCCGAAAGACGGTCGAACTCGTCGCCGGAACCGCTCGTCGGCAAGCGTTGCGAGAGGTCGCCGGCCATGATCTTGGTGCTCGCCTCCGACATGCGGTCGATCCGGCGCAAGGCGTTGCGGCCGATGCCGAACCAGATCACCAGCGCACCGAGCCCCATGATGCCGAGCGCGACCATCAACGCCTGACGGACGAGCGCACGGAATTTTTCGGGTTCCTGCAGGTCGCGTCCGACGAGGACTCTCAACCCGTTGTCGAGCATCAGGACCTGGGCAAGGGCGACATGCCTGTCGGCGCGGCTCTCGTCGGTGAAGCGCCGGTAACGGAACGGCTCGGATTTCCATCCTTCGTCATCGAGCAGCCCCGGCTCCAGCGCGGCCACGTTTCCGGCGAGGATCTCTCCGTTCGGACCCGCAATGACGTAGAGATTGGCTCCCGGCTGACGTGCCCGGCGCTCGAGCGAGCGAAGCAGCCCGTTGATGCCGGCCCGGTCGTATACGCCGGCGATCTGCGCCACTTCGGCGGCGATCGCTTCCCGCGTCTGCTGCTGCAGGAGGCGCTCCGACATGCCGGTCACGTAGAAGACGAGGAAGGCCGCACACAGGGAGAAGAGGACCAGATAGAGCGCAGAGAGCCGGACTGCGGTCGTCCTGAACAGCACGCCTACCCTGCTCATGTGTCCGTGGTCCGGTCGTCCTTGATCATGTATCCGGCGCCCCGGATCGTCCGCAGCAGGGGAGGATCGAAATCCTTCTCGATCTTCGAGCGCAGGCGCGAGACGTGCACGTCGATAACATTGGTCTGGGGGTCGAAGTGGTAGTCCCACACGTTTTCGAGCAGCATGGTTCTTGTCACCACCTGCCCGGCATTTTTCATGAGGTATTCGAGCAGCCGGAATTCGCGCGGCTGCAAGGATATCTCCTTGCCCTGCCGTCGGACCGAATGGGACAGGCGGTCGAGTTCGAGATCGCCGACGCGATAGACCATGTCCTGCTCGGGTGCGCCCTTTCGGCGGCCGAGCACCTCGACACGCGCGAGGAGCTCGCTGAAGGCGTAGGGCTTCGGCAGGTAATCGTCGCCGCCGGCACGCAGACCGGTGACGCGGTCGTCCACCTGCCCGAGTGCGGAGAGAATGAGCACGGGCGTGTGGATGTCCTTGCGCCTGAGTTCGGTGATCAGCGAAAGACCGTCGCGGCGGGGAAGCATGCGGTCCACGACGAGAACGTCATAGGCATTCTCGCTCGCCATGAACAGGCCGGCCTCGCCGTCGCTCGCGTGATCGCAGACGATGCCTGCCTCACGGAATGCCTTGGCCAGATAGGCGGCCGCCTCCAGATCGTCTTCAACAATCAGAATCTTCATACGGGTGACCATAGTCCCGGACCTCCGTTCGTCTCAACCGGTTTCAGCCCGCTGCGGCTGACGGGATTTGAAACACCAAGCGCCGCGACATGTTTTCGATGTCGCGGCGCCTTCCAAGTCGGAGCGGGGTTCGGAAAGTCCGCGCCCCTTCCTGCGGCGTCTCAGCCCTGAGCGATGGGGAGTGCGACGAAGCGGCTGCCTTCCTGAGCCTCGATCTGGAACAGAGCCTTGGTCCGTCCATCCTTCTTGGCGTTGTTGATGACCTTGAGAACGTCATCCGCCGATTTCACGTCCTGATTGTTGACGGAGACGATCTTCTCGCCTTCCTTCAGGCCGCGATCACTGGCGGCGGAGTCCGGATCGACGGACGTGATCGTGACGCCACTGTCGTCGTCCGACGGGGTTACCGTCAAGCCGAGGTCTGCCAGCGCCTCCTCGCCTGCCTGACCTTCATCGGGCTGCGCTTCGCTGGTCGCCGGCGTTTCCTTGGAATCGCTCGGCAGCGTGCCGATTTCGAGCTTGACCGTCTCCGACTTGCCGCTACGCCACAGCGTGACCTCGGCGGTGGAGCCGGGGCGCAATGCCGCGACCCGACGGGCAAGATCGCGCGGATCCTTGACCGGTTCGCCATTCAGGGCCGTCACGATGTCACCGTTCTTGATGCCCGCCTTTTCACCCGGCGAGCCTGCCTGAGGTTCGACGACGAGGGCGCCATTCGCTTCGGACAGGCCGAGCGACTCGGCGATGTCCTTCGTCACCGGCTGTATCTGGACACCCAGCCAGCCGCGCGAAACCGTGCCGTCCTTCATCAAGGAGTCGACGACGTCTTTCGCGACCGTTGCGGGAATCGCGAAGGCGATGCCGACATTGCCGCCGGAGGGCGAGAAGATGGCCGTGTTGATGCCGACCACTTCGCCTGCGAGGTTGAAGGTCGGGCCGCCGGAGTTGCCGCGGTTCACCGCTGCGTCGACCTGCAGATAGTCGTCATAGGGGCCGGAACCGATATCGCGTCCCCGGGCGGAGATGATGCCCGCGGTCACCGTGCCGCCGAGGCCGAAGGGATTGCCGACGGCGACCACCCAGTCGCCGACGCGGACCTTTTCGTCGTCGGCGAACTTGACATAGGTGAACTTGCGCTTGTCGTCGACCTTGAGCACGGCGAGATCGGTCCGGCTGTCCTTGCCGACGAGCTTGGCATCGAGCTCGGTACCGTCGTTCAATATGACGGTGAAGGCCGAGCCGTCGGAGACGACATGATTATTGGTGACGAGGTAACCGTCCTCGGTGATGAAGAAGCCGGACCCTTGTGCCCGCGGACGGAGACGACCCTCGCCGCGGGGGCCGCGACGGTCCCGCCAGCGATCCGCGCGGTCGTTGTCACCGGGACCGAATTCGCGGAAGAAGCGCCGCAGCGGATGGTCTTCGGGCAGATCCTCGAAGCCGCGGCCGCCGAAATCGAAGGTGAAGTTGCTTCCATCGTCGCTGACGCGCTCACGTGCCTGCACGCGGACGGAGACGACCGCCGGAGAAACGGCGTCGACGACGTTCGCGAAGCTCGGAACAGCCGGAGCGGGCACGCTGACGGCTTCGGCGAAGGACTTGGTAACCTCTGCCGGGAGGCCGGTGGTCAGCAGCACGGCCGCGACACCCGCAACCGTCGTTGTCTTCAGCACTGTCTTCAAGGAGGGCCGGGAATTTTTGATCGTGGACATTCGCTTTGCCTTCTCTCTTTCAGGAAGCCCGCCTGCAGGGGCAGGCGGCTTCGAAACCTTTCTCCGAGCCGGACCAAGGGCCTGATTGCCGGAGATCCGCTCGTCTGGCTGTCCCCTGGGGAAACAGCCTGTGTCGAAAGATGTAACGGGTTGGACCTTACTGAGTTCTGTCCGGCAGATGAATTTTTGGTAATGTTCCGCTCGGCCCGGCAAGCTGCCGGAGTCCCTGCGCCGGGTGGTGCGCCGCAAAGCCGGGAATCCCGCTCGAGATCAGGGCCGCAGGAGCTTGTCCAGCGCTTCCTTTTCCTCGGCGGAAAGGGGGGCGCCGGGAATCCTCGCGGCGCGGCGCCGCCCCGCCAGGACGAGGGTGACGATGCCGGCCACGAGAAGGATGGCGGGCATGCCCCACAGCACGAGCGTCTTGGCCTCGAAGCGAGGTTTCAAAAGAACGAATTCGCCATAGCGCGAGACGACGTAGGAGATCACAGCCTCGTCCGTATCGCCGTTCTTCAGCCGCTCGCGCACGAGCAGCCGCAGATCCTTGGCGAGTTCGGCATTGGAGTCGTCGATCGACTGGTTCTGGCAGACCATGCAGCGAAGCTGGGCGGAAATCGCACGGGCACGCGCCTCTAGCCCCGGATCTGCGAGCACCTCGTCAGGATTGACGGCAAGGCTCGGAACGACCGAGGCAAGGAGAAGGAAGAGCGCGAGCAGCAGCCGCCTGATCATTCCGCAGCTCCCATCGCCAGCGCCTTTCTGGCACGCGCCGGTGCGCCCACGCGAAGGCGCCGATCACTGAGCGAGACGATGCCGCCGGCCATCATCACGAGCGCGCCGCCCCAGATGCAGAGAATCAGCGGTTTCCACCAGATGCGGACGACGATGCCGCCATCCGCCATGTCGTCGCCCAGCGAAACATAGAGCTGACTGAGGCCGAAGGTCCGGATTCCGGCTTCCGTCGTCGGCATGCGGCGCGCGGAATAGAGCCGCTTCGACGACCAGATATCGGTAACCGCGACCCCGCCTCGGCTGATGGTGAAGTGGCCGGCCTCCTCGGTATAGTTCGGCCCGCGCCCTTCACGCATGCCGTCGAAGCGCAGGCTGTAGCGCCCGACGTCGACTACCGCGCCGGGCTTCATCTCGACGACCGTTTCCGTTTCGAAAGCCGTGACCGTGACTATCCCGATAAGGGTGATTCCGAGCCCGATATGGGCGAGCGCCGTGCCGAAAGCCGAACGCGGCAGTCCCGAAAGCCGTCTCCAGGCGACGCCCGCCGCCACTTTGCCGAGACCGGAGCGCAGAACCAGATCGGTAAGCGCTCCCAGGATCAGGTACACGCCGAGGCCGAGGCCGAAGGGAGCCAGGACCGGGCCGCCGTGCAGCGCGTAATAGCAGATCGCGGCAGCGAGCAGGCCCAGGGCGGCAGCCGCAAACAGACGTTGCGCCGCACCGGCAAGGTCGCCGCGCTTCCAGGCAAGCAGCGGACCGAAGGGAACGACGGCGATGAGCGGCAGCATCAGCAGACCGAACGTCATGTTGAAGAACGGCGCGCCGACCGAAATCTTGTCGCCGGTGAGCGCTTCGAGTACCAGCGGATACAGCGTGCCGGTCAGCACCGTCGCCGTGGCCGTCGTCAGGATCAGGTTGTTCACGACGAGCGCACCCTCGCGCGAAACCGGCGCGAAAATTCCCCCGGCCTTGAGATGGGAGGCACGGAAGGCAAAGAGCGAAAACGCACCGCCGATGAAGACGACCAGGATGGCGAGAATGAAGACGCCGCGGGTCGGGTCGGTGGCGAAGGCATGGACGGATGTCAGCACGCCGGAGCGCACCAGGAACGTGCCGAGCAGCGACAGCGAAAAGGTCATGATCGCCAGCAGCACGGTCCAGATCTTCAGCGCCTCTCGCTTCTCCATGACCAGGGCCGAGTGGAGAAGTGCCGTTCCGGCAAGCCAAGGCATGAAAGAGGCGTTTTCGACCGGGTCCCAGAACCACCAGCCGCCCCAGCCCAGCTCGTAATAGGCCCAATAGGAGCCCATGGCGATGCCGGCGGTAAGAAAGGTCCAGGCGGCGAGTGTCCACGGCCGCACCCATCGCGCCCAGGCCGCGTCGATCCGCCCCTCGATGAGGGCGGCGACCGCGAAGGAGAAGCATACGGAAAAGCCGACATAGCCGAGATAAAGCAAGGGCGGGTGGATCGCGAGCCCGATATCCTGCAGCACGGGGTTGAGATCCCTGCCCTCGCCCGGTGCCGGCACGAGCCGCGCGAAGGGATTGGAGGTCAGCAGGACGAAGAGCGCGAACGCCGTCGCGATCCAGGCCTGCACCGCAAGCACGTTCGCCTTCAACGTCTCTGGCAGGTTGCGGCCGAAGAGCGCCACCATCGCGGAAAAGAAGACGAGAATCAGCAGCCAGAGAAGCATCGAGCCTTCATGGTTTCCCCAGACCCCGGTAATCTTGTAGATCAGCGGTTTGAGGGAATGCGAGTTCTCCCAGACGTTCTTGACCGAGAAATCCGATGTCACATAGGCGAATGTCAGCACCGCGAAGGAGAATGCCACCAGCAGGAAGCAGACGAGCGCCGCGTTTGCTGCCAGGCCCATCAAGGAAGGGTCGCCGCGCCGCACTCCCAGGACCGGCAAGACCCCCTGGATGATCGCGGTCGCGAGCGCCAGGACCAGTGCATAGTGCCCGAGTTCGATGATCATCGGATGTTTTCCTCCCCGCCGAGCGTGACACCCTGCGCTTTGAGGCGGTCGGCGACATCCTTCGGCATGTATGTCTCATCATGCTTTGCGAGGACGGTGTCCGCAACGAAAACCGGGCTGCCGCCGACGAAGGCTCCCTCGGCCACCACGCCCTGGCCCTCGCGGAAGAGGTCGGGCAGGATGCCCGTATAGGTCACCGGAACGGTCGCAAGCGTATCCGTCACCGTGAATGTGATAGTCCTTCCCTCGCCGCGCTTTACGGAGCCCGCCTCGACAAGCCCGCCGAGGCGGATGCGCGTCCCCGGCGCGACGCCCGCCTTCGCAAGATCGCCCGGAACGTAGAAATAGGCGACCGCCTGGCTGAAGGCGAACATGACGAGCAGCACCGCGGCCGTCAGAAATGCCACGCCGCCGCCGATTATCGCCAATCTTTTCTGCTTGCGTGTCATTCAGCCTCTCCGCCGGCGTCGATCCCCAGTTCCCGGGCCAAGGCCAGCAACTGCTTTCCCTGCTCGCCCGTTTCCGGGAAGGCCCTCAGCCCGTCATGCAACGCAATTTTCGCCCTGTCCCTTTGGTCGAGCACCACATAGGAACGGATCAGGCGCATCCACCCCTCCAGATTGGCCGGATCCTCTTTCAGGCGGCTTGCCAGGCTGTCGACCATGCCGCGGATCATCGCCTGCCGGTCGCCGGCATTCATTTGCTCTGCGGCGGCGATATCGCCGGGAGCCGGATTTCCGGGCGCGGCAGGGCCTGGGCCGGCCGGGGCGGCGGCGAGCTCCGCGATATGCTGGTTCACCAGAGACAGCCAGGGCGCATCGGCCGGTGAGCTCTCCGCGAGCTTGCGGAAGGCTGCGAGCGCTTCGGTGTGCTTGCCCTCCTGCTTCAGGCCGAGTGCGAGGTAGAATGCGGAGCGCGGATCGTCGGGGTCGAGCGCCAGCGCCTTTTGCAGCGCGTTCTGCGCCTCGGATGTGACCAGGCCGCCCGCCTGCGCCACAAGAGCCTCGGCGTAGCCGCCCATTCTTGCCGGGGTTGGCCCGAGCAGGCGGATCGCGCGGTCGTAGGCGGCGACGGCGTCATCCACGCGGCCGTGGCGCATGTAGATCGGCGCCAGCAGGTCCCAGCCGGCGCCGTCCTGCGGATTGAGGGCCAGGTGGTTTTCGGCCTTCGCGATCAGGATGTTGACGTCGTCGCCGGGATCGGCAAGGCGAGCCGCGAGCGGCTGTGCCGGCACACCGGGGCTGCCGGTCGTCAAATAGAGACAAAGGCCGACGGCCGGAAGACAGAGGAAAATGAAAGCCTGCGCCAGGCGGTTGGATAGAAGCCGCTTCGGCGTGCGCTCCGCCACAGCCTGATCTGCGGCACTGGCGGCCAGCATGCGGCGGGCGATCTCGGCCCTGGCCAGCTCGGCCTCCTCGCTTCCGATCAGACCGGCCTCCCGGTCCCGCGCCAACTCGCCAAGCTGATCGCGATAGACTTCGATGTCGTGACTATGGCGAGACGGCAGCGGCTCTGCCGCCCGCATGAGCGGCAGAAGAAGCACGGCTGCGACAGCCGCCGTCAGAAGGGCGACGAGGATCCAGAACAACATGCTTGGGGAATACTATGAGGGCCATGTCATTCCAACTCGAAAACCGGCAATGACGTATATTTGAGGCGTTTCGCCGCAAGAATGCCGCCGCGCAAGGAGAATCCGCTCGCCAAAGCAGCCCCCGGCGATTCAACGCCTTCCACGGTTCGCGATATTCGAGGGCGGTGCCGCTCAGGTGAGCGGCGTCCAGCTTCCATCGCTGTTGCGACAGGCGGCGCCGCGTGCCGTGGTCTGTTGGCTCTTGACGGTCACCGTATGGCTGTACTGACGGCAATTCTGCGACCCGACCTGATAGGGTGCGGCAGCGACGACCGAGCCGCTGACGCCCCGCCCTTGCCAGGCGACGGGCTGCCCGCCCGGCGCGGCTTCGAGGGCGCGATACTCGGCCTCGAGCGCCCGCTGCCGATCCGACTTGCCGAGCTCGACGCCGCCAAGACGCGAAACGACGCCACCCTGCAGGGCCTCGATATAGGTGGCTGACGATGCAACGCGGGTGGACGCTGCTCCGAGCCCGGCAACCGCCCCACCCTGACCGGACGAGGTCGTGCCACAGCCGGCGAGGGCTACACCCGAAGCCACCACCGCTATCCTGCCGCGTGACGCGAAAGCTCGCGTCATTTCTGCGTAATTCCTCATGATACGCGCTACTCATTCCTCTTGCCGGTCGCCAGTCGCGCCTCGGGAATATCCATCGAAACGGCTGGCTTCGGTCGAGTTCTTTTTGCACCACCTGCGGGTGGAGGCAACCGCCTGCCGTCAGCGCCGGCATTTTCAGGACCGGGTGTGACCGCCGGATCACGATCGTCCCGCATCAGTCGTATCCGACCGGCGCTCAGACCGCCGCCGGCAGTACGAGCGTGGCCCGCAACCCTCCCACATCGCGACGGCTGAGCTCCACGCTTCCCTGATATTCACCCACGATCTCGCTTACGATCGAAAGACCGAGCCCGGTTCCGGGCTTGCTCTCGTCGAGCCGCTTGCCGCGTTTCATCGCCACCGCGATCTGATCGGGGTCGAGCCCCGGTCCGTCGTCGTCAATCTGGAGCACGATCCACTGGCGGCCCGGCTCCCTTTCGCGCGCATCTTCGGGGGCCGGCTCAACATTCAGCGAAATCCTATCATGCGCGTAACGGGCGGCGTTTTCCAGCAAGTTGCCGACCGTTTCCTCGACGTCCTGCTGTTCCATCGCCAGCACCAGTCCGGGCGGATTGATGGAGAGGCTGAATTGCTTGTCCGGGTTGAGCCGCCGCATCACCCGCATGATTCTTTCCAGTGCCGGCTGGGCTTCGGTCCGCGCCAGAATCGACCCGCGCTGGGCGGCAATCCTGGCGCGGCTGAGATAGGACTGCACCTGTGTCTGCATGGCGTCCGCCTGGGCCCTGACCAGCTCGCCGTGCGGCACCTCCAGCACTCTCGCCTCGTTGAGCAGCACGGCGATCGGCGTCTTGAGCGAGTGGGCCAGATTGCCGACCTGCATGCGCGCGCGTTCGACGATACGCCGATTGCTGTCGATCAGCGCGTTCACCTCGTTGGCAAGGGGTTGGATCTCCCGCGGGAACGCGCCATCCAGCCGTTCGCTCTCCCCCGTGCGGATCTTTTCGAGCGAGCGGCGTACCTGATCGAGCGGCTTCAGGCCGAACAGGATCGTGAGCGCGTTAACGCCAAGGCCGCCGAGACCGAAAATGGACAGGGCGATCGTGAGGTTGCGCGTGAAGCGATCTATGTCGGCCTCGAGGACATCGCGATTGCCGGCGACGCGGAAGCGGGCGGCGTGGCCCTGAATGTCGAGAACGACCTCGGTTTCGGCCACCTCCACCGCGTTTCCGAACGGATCCGTGGTGGTGTAGAACCGCTCGTAGCGGATATCGAAGGGGACCTCGTCGACGCTGACGATCGGCAGTTTCGCCGTGCCGAGCGAAGTCGATATCAGCGGCGGCGTGTCGAATTCGCCGATCGGCTCGACGATCCAATACCAGCCCGTCTGCGGTTGGGAAAAGCGCAGGTCGCCAAGCTGCGGGCTACCGGAGAGCGCGGCCTTCTCGTCGACAGAGATGGAGTTGATGACGTTGTAGAGCTGCGCCCGCAGCAGGTCCTGAAAGCCGCGCTCGGAGCCCTGCCGATAAAGGGCGGAGATGACGACCCCGATCACCACGAGGGCAACGACGGCCCAGACGGTCGAAACCGCCAGAACGCGCGCCGTGAGCGATCTAATGGCCATTGCCGGGTGCTTGCATGCGATATCCGAGGCCGCGCACCGTTTCGATCAGATCATTGCCGATCTTCTTGCGGAGCCGGCCGATGAAAACCTCGATCGTGTTGGAATCGCGATCGAAGTCCTGATCATACATGTGTTCGACCAGCTCGGTGCGGGAAACCACCTGTCCCATATGATGCATGAGGTAGGAAAGCAGGCGGAACTCGTGCGATGTGAGCTTCAGCGCCACGCCTGCGACGGTCGCCTTGGAGCCCTTGGTGTCGAGACGGACGGGGCCGCAGACGATCTCGGAGCTTGCGTGCCCGGCGGCCCGCCGGATCAAAGCACGGATGCGGGCCAGCACCTCCTCTACGTGGAAAGGCTTCGCCACGTAATCGTCCGCGCCGGCATCGATGCCTGCGACCTTGTCGCTCCATCGATCGCGGGCCGTCAGGATCAGCACCGGCATGGTCTTGCCGTCTGCGCGCCACTTCTCGAGAACGGTGATGCCGTCCATCTCCGGAAGGCCTATATCGAGAATCACCGCATCATAGGGCTCCGCATCGCCCAGATAGTGGCCCTCTTCGCCGTCATAAGCCTGATCGACGACATAACCGGCCTCCTTGAGAGCGTCGGCCAGCTGCCTGTTCAGATTGGTATCGTCCTCGACGATCAGAATGCGCATTCTCGTCCACTTCCCTTGCCTTCGGGTACTCCCGAAAAAGCTTACATAGGCACTTTCACCGTGACTTTCTTGGGGCGCCCTCCGTTGCCCGGGATGAGCACCGTCACCACGCACTGCCCATCGCCGGTCGGCTGGGCAGAAAGCAGCTCGCCACCCGTCTGGGCAACCACCTGCGCGGCGGCCGCGCTGCAATCGCCAGCCACGCGGACGACAACCGCAGGCATGTTGACGGCAGGCGGAGAAAAGCCTGCGAGGCCTGCGGCGAGCGCGGCTATGGTCAATGCTGAAGACATGAACGCACTTTCGACTTGGGAAGCACTATGCCGGAATCATTAACCGATACAGGCTGAATGGCAAATGAATGTCGGCCTTGTGGATCCGCGGACTCGCGTCCGGCGGTTGTCTGATCTCTGATACGGGAATCGACCGTAGATTGCAGAAGTTGGGCGAACAAGTCTTTGGGACAGCTCGGCGTGGGCATCAACGAGACTGCTGCCACCTTTCTGTGGATCGGCTGGGAAATTAATCGATTTAAATTTTTTTCAATCGTTTAAATGCTTTAAACCGCTGATTTACAAAGTCTTTATCCTGTGGAATCGTCCGCCCAGTCCAACAGTCTCGCCCAAAGGAGGTCCGGATGAAGACACTCGCGAACAAGCCGCCGGTATCACCGCAATCCAGAATCCCGCAATCGCTGCTCGAGCGGTTCGAGAACGAGTGGCGCGAAATGCGCACGGTCGGCGAGGCTGCACAGAAGACCGTTCCTCCCGCAGAGTGAATTGCCCCGGCGGCCCGGCGCCGCGGGATTTTTGCCAATCGGCAATTCCGTGCTACTCTCCTTCCATGCTGTCCGAAGAAATCGAAAAGCTGGCCCTGAGCCTTCCGGGAACCCAGGAAAATGCCCATTTCGGTGCACGGGATTTCCGTGTGGGCAACCGGATTTTCATGACCCTGCCGGAAGCCGGTCGCGCCGTATTCAAGTTCACGCCGGACCAGCAGCGAATGCTTCTGGAAATGGAGCCCGGCGTCTGCGCCGCCGTTCCCGGCGGCTGGGGCGCACGCGGCTGGACATCATTCTATTTCGTCGGTGCCGACGACGAACTCGTTCGCCAGTCCATGGAAACCGCATGGCGCAATGTCGCGCCGAGAAACCTCGTCACCAAAAACGGCCGTCACTGACGGCGACGGTCCGCGAAGTCGCTGCAGCACTCTGAGGCGTGCCCTAATCGGCCGGTTCCCTGCCGACCTCCAGTGGCCAGGTCACGAGATAATCTTCATAATCTTCGATGTCGATGCCGTCCTCGGCGACGGTGCGTCCGCGCACGGATATGCCGGCCGCATGCACGGTCTCCGGATCGCCGGAGACGAGCGGGTGCCACCAGTAGAGATCCCTGCCTTCGGCAACCAGACGGTAGCCGCAGGTCGGCGGCAGCCAGCTGATTTCGCGCACCGCTTTCGGCGTCAATTGAATGCAGTCCGGGACGGTTGCCTGGCGATTGTCATAGTCCTTGCAGCGACAGCTTTCGCCATCCAGCAGGGTGCAGCGGATCGAAGTCCAGGCGATCTCGGAACTGTCCCAATCCTCGAGCTTGTTGAGACAACAGAGCCCGCAACCATCGCAGAGGCTCTCCCACTCCGCGCCGGTCATCTCCTCGAGACCTTTCGTCTTCCAGAAAGGCATTTCGCCCATAAAGTCACACTTTCGTAAAATCCGAGCCAACTTTGAAACTTCGCAGAAAATTGCCGGTTTTTTAAGGCGGGTTGCGCGATATGCAAGTAGATTGGATTGCCGCCCCGTGCAAATATCGTCATGAGGCAGAACCTTCGGGACATGAAAGCCGTGCAGGAACCGAGGAAAGAGGACAACCGGCCGAAAAGGCGACACATCTTTCTTCGGATCGATTCCTGGATCGATTCGACCGTATGGAGTGCAGGGTTCCGGCTCGGTGAGTGGTGGGAGGACACCACCATCTTCTTCCGCCGTTTTCGCGTGCGCGGCTGGAAAAGAGCGTTCTTCGAAGTGCTCGGCGAGGGAATGACCCTCGGCGCGGCGGGCTCGGTGCTGATGCTGGCGCTCGCCCTTCCCGCTTTCGAGGAAACCAAGGGCAACTGGCGGGCGCAAAGCGATTTCGCAGTCACCTTTCTTGACCGCTACGGCAACGAGATCGGCCACCGGGGCATCATCCACGAGGATTCCGTCCCGATCGACGAGCTGCCCGATCACCTCATAAAAGCGGTCCTCGCCACGGAAGACAGGCGCTTCTTCGACCATTGGGGCATAGATTTTCTCGGGCTCGCACGCGCCATGACCGAAAACGCTCGCGCCGGCGGGGTCGTTCAAGGCGGCTCGACACTGACGCAGCAACTGGCCAAGAACCTTTTCCTCTCGAACGAGAGGACGATCGAGCGCAAGATCAAGGAAGCCTTTCTTGCCGTCTGGCTCGAATCCAACCTGTCGAAAAAGGAAATCCTCCGCCTCTATCTCGACCGCGCCTATATGGGCGGCGGCACCTTCGGCGCGGCAGCGGCGGCGCAGTTCTATTTCGGCAAGGCGATTACCGACGTCAATCTTGCCGAGTCGGCGATGCTCGCCGGTCTCTTCAAGGCGCCGGCGCGCTATGCCCCCCATGTGAACCTGCCGGCGGCGCGTGCCCGCGCCAACGAGGTCCTGAGCAATCTCGTACAGGGTGGGCTGATGACGGAAGGACAGGTGATCGCCGCCCGCCTGACCCCAGCCTCGGTGGTCGATCGTGCTCAGGTCAAGGCACCGGATTTCTTCCTCGACTGGGCCTTCGAAGAGGTCCAGCGCATTGCCGCTCCCTTCGCGCAGCATTCGCTGATCGTGCGCACGACGATCGACATGGGGCTGCAGCAAGCAGCCGAGGAAGCGGTCGAATCGGGCCTCAGGCAATATGGCGAGAGCTACAAGGTCAAGCAGGGCGCTCTCGTCATGGTCGAGCATGGCGGCGCGGTGCGGGCGATGGTCGGCGGCCGCGACTACGGCGAAAGCCAGTTCAACCGCGCCACGCGCGCGCTGCGCCAGCCGGGGTCGTCCTTCAAGGTCTATACCTACGCTGCCGCGATGGAAAAGGGCATGACACCGGAAACCATCGTGGTGGACGCGCCAATCACCTGGCGCGGCTGGTCGCCGCAGAACTACGGCCGCAAATATGCCGGCCGGGTAACGATGATGAACGCGCTCGCCAGATCGATCAACACTATTCCGGTCCGCCTCGCCAAGGACAAGCTCGGTACCGAAATCATTGCCGAGACCGCCAGGAGAATGGGCGTCGAGACCCCGGTTCGGACCGACAAGACCATGCCGCTCGGCACCTCCGAAGTGACCGTGCTCGATCAGGCGACGGCCTATGCGGTCTTTCCGGCGGGCGGGTTCCAGTCGCAACGCCACGGCATCAGCCAGATTCTCAACTATGACGGCGACATTCTCTACGACTTCGGGCGCGACGCGCCGCCGCCACGCAGGGTTCTGAGCGAACAGGCGGTCTCGTCGATGAACCGCATCCTGACGCAGATTCCGGTCATCGGGACGGCGCGGCGCGCAGCCCTCGACAACGGGATCGTCACCGGCGGCAAGACCGGAACGACACAGGCTTATCGCGACGCATGGTTCGTCGGCTTCACCGGCGACTACACCACAGCCGTCTGGTTCGGCAATGACGACTATACCTCCACCGATGAAATGACCGGCGGATCTCTCCCGGCGATGACCTTCAAGCGGCTGATGGACTATGCCGAACAGGGGATCGAGCACCGCGCGATTCCGGGCATCGAAATCGCACCCGCCAAACCGGCGAAGGAGCGGGTCGCCGAAACTGCGAAGCCGGACGAGAACGCCCTGCCGCCGCTCGTGCGGCCGCGGTCATTATCCGCGGACGTAACCCGGCTCTTGAAAAAGATCGGCGACACATTCGAGAAAGCGCAACCGCTCAAGGCGCGCGAAAGACCCGGCGGCAAGGTGGCCGTGCTCGAGCCGACGGATCGCGGCGTGAACATGCGGACCATGCCCGGCACGACAAACAATTGACTTTGCAGTCAGAAATCCGTTCTCTGGCGAACAGGCCGAGCGGCGCCCCTACGAGCGCCGACAGGGTAAACGACGCAACATTCGATAGAGCCGCCACTTGTTTCGAGTTCCCCTCCTTGTCGCTCTTGCCCTCATCGTCGCGTTCGGCGGCGGAATCGGGACGGCCGTATGGGCGCTGAAGGCGACCGTCGGTTTCGGCTCGATCGCGATCGGTCCCTGGATCGCTTTTCCCGAAGCGCAGACCGTCTCCGCCGATCCCTATGCCAAGGCGCACCGCGCCCGGGCCGGCGAATTGCTCTATGGCGGCGCCGAGGGACTGGCCTTTACCGCTCTCACGGACGATACCGGTGCGCGCCTCTCGGCCGCCTGCTCCTATGACATTTCGGGTATGACACCGCCGGCGCGGTTCTGGACCCTTTATGCGGCGGCGGCGGACGGGACCGCGCTGTTGCCGGGGCCGGACCTGCCCTCCGCAATCAATTCCTGGACCGTCCTGCGCGCCGAGGACAGCCGCTTCGTCATCCACGTTTCCCCGGTTGCCCAGCCCGACAACTGGCTGGCGATACCCCGGACGGGCAGCTTCGCGCTCGTGCTGACCCTTCTGGACACGCCGACGGCAGGGTCCTCCGGCTTGATCGACCTCGCAATGCCGAAGATCGCAAAAACCGGGTGCGGGCATGCGTAGCATCATCTTCGCCATTCTCGTCGGTCTCGTCGGAGCGGCGCTTCTTCATATCGTGATCGTGCTCGCCCTGCCCCAGTTCACCGGCCGCGATGCCTATACGCGCGTGCTCGGCCTGCTCGAAATGGACAGCTTCTTTCCGCTGACCGCCGAACCGGGGCCGACAGGCCTGAACAACGCCGACCCCTTCCTGCGTACGGCCGTCTGCAGCTTCTCGGTGGCGGACGCTCCGGCTCGCTTCGTCGGGCGCGGCGACGTGCCCTTCTGGTCGCTTGCGATCTTCGACAGCGGGTCGAACGAGGTCTTCAGCATGAACGACCAGACAGCCGTCCATGGCGATCTCGACCTCGTGGTCGCCACACCGATCCAGCTCGTCGAGCTGCGCAAGTCGCCGCCCGAAGCGCTGGCGCAATCGATCATGATCGAGATGAAGGACGAGGAAGGTTACGCAGTTCTTCGAGCCCTGGCACCTCTCGACAGCTTCGAGGACCTGGTCCGCACATTCCTTGCGGAGTCGAGGTGCGAGCCCTTCCAGCGGTAGAGGCGAAGGTAACGGCGATTTGGGGGAAACTGAAATCGAAGTGGTCGAAGTCGGGCGGCGAACGGGCGCACCGCCCGGGCGGGCGCTGCCGGCGCTTTGCCCGCGGGTTTACTGCTTCTTGGCCTGGCGGCCAGCCGGGGCAGTTGGCTGCGGTCCGCGGCCGTCCAGCCTCTCGTAACGGATTCCTGTGAAGAACAACACCTTGGCGCCGCCCTTCCCGACAGGACGCCGTCGAGGGCGTTTGACGATCCGGTCCTGCATTCTGATTACGTCTGCCATGCTCGTCTCCATAGTCTCACGAGACGGATGAACTACCGTACAGATTTCACCCTGCCCGTTTTCGGGCTGACGCATTTTCCGGTGCCCGGACAGACGCGCCCTTCTCAGTCACTCCTTCTTCCGGTCACCCGGATGTCGTCCGTTTCGGCATAAGAGGCGAGGCGATAATAGCCGCCTTGTGCCGATTGAGCCACAGCCTGGTTAACCGTTTGTTAATCCAGACCATGACGCATTAACCTCGCGCAATCCTCAATCCTGGGGGATTTGCAAATCCGGCAATCCGTCCGTCAGCGCCTTGCAATCAGACCGAAAAGGAAAGCTACACCCGCGACCGTCAGCAATGTCGAAATCGGTTCTTCCCGAACGCGCTCCCGGACGCGCTGCGTCATCAGTTCCGCTTCCCCCTGCACGACCGCCTTGGCTCCGGTGCCAATGGCCGAGACGGTCTCCGTCAGCCGGGCGATCTCTGCCTTCAGTTCCTGGACCTGGGATTCCAATTCGGCCTGTGCGCCGGACGCCCGCGTTTGGGCACCCGTCTCTGCACCGACTGCCGCCAGATTCTTCTCCGCCATCTCTCCGCTCCTTGCCATTCCGGTATCACCCTTTGCGCGATTTCAACGCGTCGAGGCCGGATTGGTTCCCATGGAGGACGACGCAAGAACCAGCGGCTCAAGGAAGGGCGGCGACGATCGCCGCCCACCCTGGAGTGAAGCGGCCGAATCGCCGCGCCTACTCTTCGCAGCGGAAATCGCCGCCGTCGCATTCCGCGATCGTCCTCTGCCCGTGGTAACGGCGCTCGCGGCGCGACTGTTCCCGTTCAGCGCCCTCGATCCCCCGCCGCCAGCGGTCATCGTCACGGCCGCGCTCCGATTCCCATTCGCGCCGCTCCCTTTCCCGGTCACGCTCCCAGTCTCGGCGTTCCCGCACCTGGCGGCGATCCCATTCCGGCCGGTCGCGTTCACGCTCCCGATCCCAATCGCGGTCATGCCTCCAGCGGTCGCGATGGCGATAGAATTCACGGCCGCGGTAGTTCCGATCCCAATAGCTGTCGAACTCGAAGACGACCGTCGGAATGCCGAGCGGACGGTAGTATTCCGGCTCCACATAGACCCGGCTGCTGCGATAGGCGGCCTGCACGTATCGGCCTGCCACCCATCCCCGCCCGCCATAGAAGGAAACGTCGCACCAGGGGCTCTCCGACAGGCAGCCGTGAATTTCCACCGATTCGCCGACCGGAATGACCGTTACAGCCGGATAATATGTACTCGGTCCCGAGCGCATATTGACATTGGCAGTGGCAAAACCTTCGGCCGCCGATGCGGCCGCGGGCATGAGCAGCAGCGCAAAGGCAGCCGCTGCCCGCAAGAATATTTTCTTCACAAATCAACTCCCACATGAGAGGCCGCAGCCCGACTCGCTTCCGGCGTTTGCCGTCAATCGGATCAAATAGGAGCGCTTGTGGACTTTTTATGGCTGAGGAAAGCGGCCTCCGCTGCCGGGGCGGCTCGTCACCAGAATGACGCAAGCCTGAATAAAGCCCCAACGTCCATAGTTAATGCTGCGCTAACGATTTCGATCTAGTTTTAGACACGTGTGTCGTTCCGAGCCATCGGAATGCCGTCATGCTTTGCGTTTTAGGATATGTCGTGACAAACCGGTTTCGTGAGTTGGAACGGCCGCAGACGGGGCGGTTGAAGGACGTCGTGCTGATGGCGACCGTCACCGGCTTCGAGAGCCTTCGGATTCCAAGCAGGTCCGACATGAAGCAGTTTGCGGAGCTGTTCGAGCCGCTCTTCCTCGGCTCCAGCAACGAGGCACGCCGACAGGCGGCGGCGGCACTATCCCAATGCCTGCACGTGCCGGAGCCGGTGGCCCTGTTGATCGGCAGCATGCCCATTTCGATCGCCGCCGCCTTCCTTGCCCGTGCGACAGCGATTTCCGACGGCGTGCTCATTTCCATCATTCGCCAGCAAGGGCAGGGCCATGCGAACGCCATTGCCCGTCGGGAGAGCCTTTCGCCTTCGGTGATCGACGCGCTCGTCGAGCATCATCAGTCCGCTCCCCTCCCAGCACGTCTTCACGACGGCGCCAGTCGCCCGGCGGCGAGCGATCCGCAGCCGGCTGCCGCAGCCGCCGATCGCGAAGAAAAGCTGCGCGCGGAAATCAAGGCGCTGGCGCGCGTCGGATCACAGGAGAAGAACGGCACCTCGTCGATCCAACCCGTCAGCGAGTTGCATTGCGCGCTGCTCGTCCGTTTTGCGCGCAATGGCGAAGCGACCCTCTTCTCCACGGCCCTGGCAGACGCGCTCGGAGCAAGCCGCGCACTCACCGACCGAATATTGCTCGATGTTTCCGGCCAGCAACTCGCCGCGACGCTTGCAGCTCTCGCCTTTCCGGCGGACGAGGAAAGCCGCGTGCTCGAGGCGCTCTATCCCCATCTTTCCGAAAGAATCGGCGGCGGCAACCGCGCCGAAGCGCTGATCGGAAGTCTCGACCGGCAGGCGAGCGGCGAACGGGTGGCGTCCTGGGTTCGCGCCGATGCAAACGGGGCGAAGCCAGGACGGCATGAGAGCCTGCTTGCGGATAATCGAGCCGCGGACCCGCGCGGGCACGACGCGCAACCGATTGCGCGTCAAAGCAAGGCCGTCCAACCAAAGCGAGGCTTCGGCCAGTTCTAGATCCGTTCATCGTAGCCGATCAAAGAACAACGACATGCAGAAGTTCAAATTGCTACGTGGCGCGGGAAGAGTTCTTTCAGCCCAAGGACTTGGGCTGGCTGGATTCCTGTGACGAGCACAGGAATGAGGAGATCGAGCAAACCGCGGCGGGTATCCCGAATCTCGACAGGTCTCAAACCAGATCGAACAGATCGCTGCAGTCGTCGAGTTCCAACTCTACGATCCAGCAGTCCGGGTCGAAGCGGATTTCCGAGGAAAGCGCCCGTTCGACCGCGTCGGCCTCGGCGCCTCGCAATCGCACCTCGAAGCGGCGCGACGTATCTCCTTCCTCATCGAAGAAATTCTGCGGCGCCGGCGCATAAAGCGTCTCGTAGCCCGATCGTCCGCGCTGCCGGATGAAGATCGCGCCGGCGTCCTCCGCTCCCTTGCGCAGCACAGCCGCATACCCGCCGCGTCCAAAGGCGTTCCGCAAAAGCGAGGAGACGAAAATGTGGGACTTCAGGCGCATGCACAGCTGATACACGCGCCACCGGCGAGATGCAAACGGAGCGGTCGACCGGCAGTGGTGCGCAACTGCTCCTCTTGCTCTGACCGTCAGAGCGCTCCGATTTCCTTAAGCTTCTTGAGAACCTTGGGGTTGGGCTCTCCGGTCGGAGGAAGACGATAGTGTTTTTCGAAATGGCGGATGGCGGCGCGCGTCTGATCGCCGGCAACACCATCGACGACGACATCCGCATAGGCGAGATTGCTCAGCCCCTTCTGGATGTTCATCACCATTTCGCTCGACACGGGAACCTCCGTGCGGGAGCCGAGCGCGTTGTCCTTCTCGGCGCTGCGGATGGCAGCGGCAACCGGATCCGCCTCGGCCGGAACAGTCTTCGGGTCGGCATAGGGCCGGTTGGCGGGCGTCGCAACTGCCGGCGGGGAGCCGCCGGCGTTGCGCAGTGCCCGAAGCAGATCGTCACTCGGCGCACCCGTCTCCATACGGCCGGCCTGCTTTTCGAAGCGGAGGATCGCCGCCGAGGTCTTCGGACCGCTTCGGCCGTCCGGCGCTCCTTCGTAGAAGCCGAGCCTTGCCAGCTCCTTCTGGATGTCCGCAACCAGCGTCGAGACCGTGCTGCCGGGCGCATCCGGTGAGTCCTGCGCCGGAAGCGACGCCTGCCGTTCGTTGGGCCCGTCCGTTGCCGCATCGCCGGCTTTCGCGTTCCCCTCCCGCTCTATGACGAAGGTGGTAACATCGCGCTGCTCGACCGGCTCGCCTTTGGCAGCCGCAAGGCGTTCGGCCACTTCGGGACTGACGAGGGGCACGCGGGTACGCAGAAGCGGCGAGGGATGAGTACCGTTCTGGTACCACATGGCGTTTGCGGCGACGAAACTGAAGACGACGGCAAAGATCGCCGACCCGCCGGCGCTCACCGGATGGCGGGAGATCAGGCGACCGGTGAGCACCAGACCACGGCCGACGACAGCGAGTCCGCGCAAGGCCAGACCCGCTCCGCGCCGCGCCGCCCGCTTGCGCTCAGGCTGTTTTCGCTTGCGCGGCGCCATGTCCCCCTTCCCTGTCAATTTCTCCGGTGTGGAAAGCCTCGGAGAGCGCCGGCACTCCGGTTTCGCTCTTTCCGTCTGCGTGCTGCTTCAATCGCGGCGGAAACTCCACTGTAACGGGCGCATCCGGGCACTCCCTTTCTGCCGCACCTGCGGCATCGCTGGGAATGGTTACGACGATAACGGTACCCTCCCCCTCGGCGCTGCGGATCGCAAAATCGCCGCCATGCAGTTCGGCAAGTCCCTTGACCAGCGAGAGGCCGAGTCCGGTACCCTCGTAGCGGCGGGTATAGTCATTCTGAATCTGGACGAAAGGTTGGCCGAGCATTTGCAGCTTGTCCGCAGCGATCCCGATCCCGGTGTCGCTGACCGTCAGCTTCAGCATGTTGCCTTCAAGTGCGGCATCCACCGTGACAAGCCCGCCGCGGTCGGTAAACTTGATGGCGTTGCCGATGAGATTGATGAGGATTTGCTGGAAGGCGCGCTGGTCCGCATTGATCTCGCCGACGGAACGGGTGACGCGGCTCGTCAGCCGCACGCCTTTTTCGCGCGCCTGGTGCGACAGCATGGCCTCGCAGGCGGCGATCGCCTCGGCGACACGGAACGGTTCGAGGAGAAGCTCGTAACGGCCCGCTTCGATCTTGCTGATATCGAGCATCGTGTTGACGACCGAGAGAAGATGCGAGCCGGATTGATGGATCAGCGACACGTATTCGCGCTGGCGATCGTTTTCGAGCTTGCCGAAATATTCGCCTGCAAGCACGTCCGAAAAGCCGAGGATGGCATTGAGCGGCGTGCGCAATTCATGGCTGACGGCCGCAAGGAACCGCGTTTTGGCATCGTTGGCCGACTCGGCATGTGCTGCCTTGGCGGCCGCCTCTGCCTGCAAGCGGGCCTCTTCGGAAACATCGCGAGACTGGGCGACAATCGCAAGGAGATTTCCTTCAGCGTCTCGAATCGGCGTCATCTCGCAGTAGATATGTGCGAATTGAGCGCCATCTGCCGACGTCCGTTCGAGACGGATGTCCACGGCAGAGCGCTCGCTGTCCAGGCGCAGCGAATCAATCGCTCTCAGGAAGGCGATGCGATCCGACACATGGATCTGCTCGATGAAGCCGCGCCCATGCGGATCGCGCATCAGTTTCAGATACTCACTCGCATCGCGGCCGTGGACGGACAGGACGTGGCCCCGGGCATCGTGGACGGTCACCAAACCCGCAAAGAGATTATATGCCGCATTGAGATCGGGCAGTTCCGGTGCAGGCGCGAGTTCCACCTCGCCGGCCGCCGGGAAATCGCGGCCGCTCGCAATGGCTGCAGCCGCGGCCAGCAGGGACGCCGAGGCCCAAAGCGCCGCTCCCGCCGGCAGCGCGGCGGATACGGGCAATGCCAGGGTCAGCGCGAGCGGGACGATCGGCAGCGCGGTCAGGGATACGGCAGCGACGGCACGCAAGCGTCTGAAGTCGTGACGCGCAATTGCTGGGCCCAGGCCGCCGCGCGGCAGCCAGGGTGCGGCCGCTTCATCCACAAAGGATGTCCATCTGCCAGCCATGTCACGCAATAAACTCACGCCTTGCCCTGCCGAATTTGTCGTTCTTGCGAGGCAATTTCGGACCGTTCCGCGTCGTCGCGGACGACCGCCTCGTGATGACCCGAATCTCGCACCCCTGACTTAATGAAAGAATAAACGGCCGCTCTCCGGAGGCGTCCGGGGCGACCGAAAGTTCCCGATTTGAGGCAATCCGAGCGAGCATCGTCAGATGTGGTTAACGGTGCGTAAGCAGCGGATTTTCGTGGATTTTTCGGCTCGCGTTAACGATTTGGGCAGGCATCGCCACTATCCGGTGCCGGGAACGCGAGGCTTGAGGCCGAGACCTCAGCCACGAGCGTTAACGACGGCCGCTGAAATGCAGGGAAAAGCGTCTGCACGAATATGCTGATCCCTGAATTTCAATAAAATTTGAAGCAAATACCGTTGTTTCTGGAAAAGCGGCCTTGTGATTCCCGCGCTAGTTTCGAAGCGTAAACACCACGGCCGGAGCCGAAGGCAAAAGAGGATGGCGCAAGATGTGGTTTCTCGTAAAGGCGACGTTCTGGTTCTCGCTGGTGCTGGTGCTGCTGCCGTTTCTCGATCCGTCGAGCAGCGAGAAGCTCGAGCACGGCCCGAAGATGGAGATCGGCGGCACATTCTCTGCCGCGAACGAAGCCTTTCAATATATAAGCGCGATCTGCGTAGAGAAGCCGGACGTCTGCGAGAAGGGTGCGGAGACTTTCGTCGCCCTCGGACATCGCGCCCGCGAAGGCGCTCGCATCGCCTATGAGTTTCTCAACACCCAGTTCGCGGAAGGCGACGCCGCCGCTCCCGACGTCAAGGTCATGACCGGTACCGTCGCACCGGCAGAAAGTATCCCTTCGGCGGAAGCGACGGAGAAGGCCGAACAAACGTTCAAGCGTATGCCGGTTCCGGAACACCGCCTCGATCCCGGTCCGGCTTCCGGGAAGTAAGCCCTGCCGCGGAGAAGGCAAGACCGATCGTTCCGGCCGGGCACGCGGGGAAACGCGATTGCCTGTTCTCTTTGCGGCCCGCCTCTCCTATATGAAGGTGAAACGATGCGCCCGAACTGCGATTGAAGCAGTTTCACGCGGACTGCGCTACGCAGCGGGCGCCGAAAGCCGGACATAGCATGACTTCACTTGACCAGATCATCGACGACTTTGCATTTCTCGACGAATGGGAAGATCGCTACCGCTATGTGATCGAACTTGGCAAGAACCTGCCCGAGATGCCGGAAGCCTCGAGGACGAGCGAGAACAAGGTGCAGGGCTGTGCCAGCCAGGTCTGGCTCGTGACCCATGCGACGGGCGATGCTGAAGACCCGCTTCTCACCTTCGAGGGAGAATCGGATGCGCATATCGTGCGCGGCCTCGTGGCAATCGTCCTCGCCATCTTCTCCGGCAAGCGTGCTTCGGAAATTACCAGAACCGACGCTCTCGACATCTTCGGCAAGATCGGCCTCATCGAACACCTTTCCTCGCAACGCGCGAACGGCCTGCGCTCGATGATCCGGCGTATCAAGAGCGAAGCCGAAGGACGCCTGCCTGCCTGACCGGCGAAGAGTCAGAGCACTTCCAGGACAAGTGCGTAACGGTTTTCGTCCGGAAGCGCGTAGCTTCAACGGGTGGCAGCGTGTCAGTGTTTCAATGAAATACTTAAACGTCCTGAAAAGCCGGCCCGAATGAACCGGCCGGCCTTTATGACACAACTCAGGCGTTGCGCGTTCCCGATGGCCCCGTGGGGCCGCCCGGATCACTTGCCGCGGCGCTTCCGACGCTGTCCGAGACCCATTTCCTTGGCGAGCCGCGAGCGTGCTTCCGCGTATGCCGGCGCGACCATCGGATAATCCGCAGGCAAATCCCACTTGTCTCGGTAGTCTTCCGGCGAAAGGTTGTGGTGCGTCATCAGATGCCGCTTCAACGACTTGAAGGTGCCGCCGCATTCGAGACATGTGATCTGGTCGTCCTGCACCGACTTTCGGACCGAAACCGCGGGCTTCGGCTTTTCCACCGGGACGACCACCGGTGCAGGAGCCGTGGTGTTGTTGAGAGCCGAATGCACGTCGGCTATGAGCGTCGGCAGCTCGGCAACCGGAACCACGTGGTTGCTTACATAGGCGGCAACGATCTCCGCCGTAAGCTCAACCAGGAGTTCATTGCTCGCACCGAGCGAAGTCTCTGTCATTTCTTTCTCCTATCGGAATCCAGCGACGAAACCTGAAACAGAGTTCCAGGGGGAGGATGTACAAAATGCCGTCAATCAGCGCTTGCCGCCTCGGAACCGACCGCGATCTCGCAATGGAGACTGCGGTTCTGCCGCAACATCAAGGCTCGAATTGCGAGAGGGAAGAACCGTCACCAAGGCGCCAAAGCGGCCGACACCTCAAAGCAACGGACAAGCATCACAACTCAGGCTGGAATTTCATCTCAAAGTATTTTCCACGACGACACTTTGCATTTACTGCATTAACACTGATCTGCCAAAAGTCCAAACATAAATTTATCGGCATGCAGCAACTTTATTCCGAGTTGCTAAAATTGTCACGCTCGGCAAAATTGTCCTCAAATACAGAGTCAGAAATGCTGCCCGTCAATGCCCGCGCGGCTCTTCCTTATGGGGAAGCTGATCTATCACCGATCGTTTTGTCATCCTGTAGCCCGCTTGATGCGCGGCTTTTGCCAATAGATGGGCCGAGATCGGTGCCGTCAGCACGAAGAAGCCAAATCCCGCAAGTGCGCGCACGAAGACGGCGGCATCGAGCGAATGCAGCCCGGCCGCAAAGAGCAGCAGACCCGAACCGACGGTACCGGCTTTCGAGGCCGCATGCATGCGGGTGTAAAGGTCGGGGAAGCGGATGAGGCCAACCGCGGCAAGCAGCGAGAAGCAGGCGCCGACAATCATGATCAGCGCAACGAGGTAGGCGATGATTTGCAGAACCATCAACGCGCTCCCTTGCGTTTGCGGCGCCCGGCCTGTCCCGCGCGCGAGCGCGTCGACGACGGCTTTGCCTGGGCCAGGTCAGTTGCGCCCGGCGTCATGCGCTCCGGCGAAAGACCGCGCGCCAGGATGAAGCGGGCGAAAGCGACCGTCGCAAGAAAGCCGACGAGCCCGAGGGCGATCGCGATATCGATGTAGAGATAGAAGCCGGTTCTCACAGCGATCACCGCGATCAGGCCGATCGCAATCGCCACCAGCATATCGAGGCCCAGCACCCGGTCCGGAAGAGTCGGCCCGCGAATGATGCGCAGCACCGTCAACAGCAGCGCGAGAGAGAGAAGCACGAGCGCCACGCCGGAGGCCGTGCTCAGGACTGCAGCGGGCGTCATCGTTCGAAGGCCTCCCGAATTCGACGTTCGAAGCCGCCGGCGATGTCTCGCCGTAGAGCCCCCGGGTCGGCGCAGTCGAGCGCATGGACGTAGAGGGTCTTGCGATCTTCGGAGACATCCACCGACAGCGTACCCGGCGTCAGCGTGATCAGATTGGCGAGCAGCGTTATCTCGAAGTCACTCCTGAGCGCGAGCGGATAGGCAAAAATGCCAGGCTTCAGCGCCATGTTCGAGCGGAGAACCAGAATCGCGACCTTCGTTGCGGAAATCGCGAGCTCCTTGAAAAACAACAATGCGAGCAACAGCAGCCGCAACGGTCTCAGCGGGTAAGCCACCGGGCGCAGCTCACGCCGGATCAACCAGAGCGACAAGGCGCCGGCCGCGAAGCCCAGCAGGAGGTTCGCGGGCGTGAAGCTGGCGCTGATTGCTCCCCAGATAAGCGTAAAGACCAGGTTGGTCAGCAGGAATTTCATTGCGGACCTCCTGCGGGAAAGACTGAATTCAGGTAAGTGGACGGCTCTGCAAGACCGGCTGCGGCGCTCTGGATCATCGCAAGCAGCGGTTCGGGATAGAGGCCGAGCGCAAGCGCCAGAAGCGTAAGTGCTGCAAGCGGACCCAGGGCCGTCGCGGACAGGGGGGCCGGGCCGGCGGCCGCCTCGGGTATTGCGCTGTCTCGCCAATAGGCCAGGAGGAAAAGGCGGCCGGTCGCAATCATGGTGAAGAAGCCGACGAGAAGGAGCGCGGCGGCAAGCCACCAGGCGCCGATGTCGATGGCCGCCTTCACCAGCATGACCTTCGGCCAGAAGCCGGAAAAGGGCGGCAGCCCCGAAATGGCGAAGCACAGCATCAAGGTCAGCGCCGCAAACCCCGCATGCTTGCGGTAAAGGCCCGCAAGCGTTGCGATCGAGCTGTCTGCACCGAGGCGCATGGCGATCCCGGAGGCGAAATAAAGGCCCGTCATCACCAGCATCGAATGGAGCGCGTAGAAGATCGCGCCGCCAATGCCGCCTGGTCCGCCGATGGCTAGGCCTGCGAGCATCGAACCTATGCCCGAAACGACGAGGTAGCCGAGAAGGCGACGAAAATCCGTTTGCGCGAGCGCACCGAGAACGCCGACCATCATCGTCAGGGCACCGACGAGCGCCAGTACGAAGCTCAATTCCTCCCTTTCGATCGGAAAGAGCATGACCGTCACGCGGATCAACGCATAGATACCGACCTTGGTGAGCAGGCCGGCAAAGAGCGCCGACACGACGACGCGAGGGGTATGGTAGGAAGCAGGCAACCAGAAGTTCAAGGGAAACGCGGCCGCCTTCATGCCGAAGGCGAGAACATAGAGTCCGACCAAAGTCATCAACGGCGCATTGACGCGCAGTTCGTCGGCCTTACGCGCGATGTCGGCCATGTTGAGCGTGCCGAACACGGCGTAGAGGAAGCCGGTAGCGACCAGGAACAGTGTCGTTGCGACCAGGTTCAGAAAGCCGTACTTCACCGTCCCGTCGATCTGCCCGCGCTCGGAGCCGAGGACCAGAAGCCCGAAGGAGGAAATCAGCAGGACCTCGAACCAGACATAGAGGTTGAAGATATCCCCCGTGAGGAAGGCTCCCGATACGCCGGCCATCAGCAGCATCAGCAGCGGATAGAAACCATAGCGCCGGCCGCTGTCGTTGATATCGGCCAGCGAAAAGATGCCGGCCGCAAAAGCGACCAAGGCCGCCACCAGAGCAAAGAGCGCACCGGTCAGGTCAACCGTGAAGGCGATGCCGAACGGCGGCAGCCAACGCCCCATCACCATGGTCATCGGCCCGTTTCTCGCGACGTGATCGAGCAGCGCCACGTCGATCAACACCAGAACGGCCAGGCTCGCAAGCGCTATTGCGGGCTGGAGGCCGGCCCAGCGACGAAGCATCACGAGGAGCGCGCCGACGGCCAGGCACCAGGCGACGGGCAGAACGACGAGCCATTCGACGGCCGACGCGGGGGCAAGCATCAGGGCTGCGGAAAGATCGACGTGAGCGGGGGTGGAAACGGCCATGGTGCGTCAGTATCCCAGTGGCGGCGCCGGCTCGTTCACCGGTTCCGCAACACGCATCTCGTCCGTGTTGTCTGTCGCGAGGTCTTCATAGGCGCGCCAGGCGAGAACGAGGAGAAAGGCGAAGAAGGAGAAGGAAATGACGATGGCGGTCAGGATCAGCGCCTGCGGCAAGGCATTGGCCGCCGGACCGGAAAGCACATCGGCACCCTCCGCTATGACCGGCGGTACGTCGCGCGTCAGGCGGCCGCCGGTGAAGATCAGAAGGTTTACCGCATTTCCCAGGATCGCCACGCCCAGGAGGACGCGGATGATGGATTTCGACAGAAGCAGGTAAATGGCGACGGTGAAGAAGAAAGTGACCAGCAGGGAAAACCATGTCTCCATCAGGCGCCCCCTCTTTCTTCAAGCGACAGCGCGATCGAACTGATGGCACCGACGACGACCAGGTAGACCCCCGTATCGAACAGCATGACCGTGGAGAGCGGAACTTCGACGCCGAAAAAGGAGGGATATATCCACAGCCCGGTCATGAACGGCACCCGCGCGAAAAGTGACGCCAGTCCCGCCAAGGTCGCGGCGAAAAGGCCGGCGCCCGCGATAGCCATCGGGTGGAAGAATATCGCCCGCCGCACCGTCTCCACACCGTGGGCGATGCCGTAGATCGCCAGCGCCGAAACGGCGATCAAACCGCCTATGAAGCCGCCTCCGGGCTCGTTGTGGCCGCGCAGCAGCACAAAGATAGAAAAAAGCATCATCAATCCGGCGAGGAAGGGCGCGACGGTCCGAAAAATGATCGACTTCATACCGGCTCCTTCGTGTTCGCTTCAGCGGCCGCGATCTCGCGCGTTTCGCCGCGTCTCAACGATCCCGCCCGCAACCGCACGAGGGAAAGGATGGACAGGCCGGCAACCAGCACGACGGCAATTTCGCCGAGCGTATCCGTACCGCGGAAGTCGACGATGATGACGTTGACCACGTTCGCGCCGTGCGCGATCGATTTCGAATAGAGGTTGAAGAATTCCGTCAGCGTCGAATCGAACGGCACACCGGTAACCCGGAGGAGGAAAAGGCCGAATCCGATTCCGCAGGCGAGCGCGATCGTGAAGTCGGGAAGCTTCTGTCTGAGTGGTCGGTGATCGGAGGGAGACAGCCGCAGCCGGGTCATCACGAGTGCCAGCACGACGACGGACAGCGTCTCTATCATGAACTGGGTGAAGGCGAGATCCGGAGCGCCGTAAAGCAGGAAGAGCATCGCAACGGCGAAGCCCTGAATTCCGAGCGACACGATCGCCGTCAGCCTGTCCGCGGCCAGCACCACGGCGAAGAGGCCAAGCACGGCGATCGCCATGATCGCGAATTCGTGCAGCGGGACGTCGCCCGGAAAGAAAGGTGCGCGCGGGAATTCGCCATAGCGCAGCGGCAATGCGAGCATGACGGCGGCGACGAGCAGGAAGGTCACGGTCATGTAGTTATCGAGACGGCCGCCCTGCAAGCGCCGGGTCGCGGCGACCGCAAACCGCACGAGGCCGCGTATGAACTGGTCGAAGCCTCGATCCGGTCCCCAGCCGATATCGGCGAGGATCACCGCCATGGCCGCGCGCAGCCGCGTCAGATTGAGGAACAGAACGACGCCGACCGCCAGCGTCACCACGGAGAGCAACAATGGCACGCCGATATGCGGTGCGAGCGATATCGTCACGGTTCTCGGCTCGCCGGCAACGGCCGAGGCCATGGGCGAGGTCACGAACCGATGAACGAGGCCCGACATCAGCGCACTGGAAAGGCCCATCGCAGCCAGGATAGCCGGGCCGATCCAGAGGAGCACCGGTGCCTCGTGGGCATGCTTCGGCGTATCGACCTTAGGGCCGAGAAACGGTTTTAGAGCGATCGCGAAGCCGACGGCGAACATCAGGCCGTTGCCGAGGATGGTCAAGGCCGCGAACACCATGGACCGACGGTCGAAACCGGAGAGTGCAGCGTAGATTTCCTCTTTCGCAAGGAACCCGAAAAATGGCGGAAGGCCGCCCATCGACAGGGCCGCCGCAAGAGCTATGGCGAAGGTCAGAGGCATGGCGCTGCGCAGGCCGCCGAGCTTCGTCAGGTGGCGCGTACCGGTTTCATGATCGATAATGCCGGCCACCATGAACAGCGCCCCCTTGAACAGGGCATGCGCCACCAGGTAAAGCACTGCGGCTTCAATGGCGTAGGGCAGGCCGAGCCCGGTCAGCATGACCAGAAGACCCAGCGACGACATGGTCGTATAGGCCAGCATCATCTTCAGGTCCGTCTGGCGCACTGCCAGGGCGGCTCCGGCGACGAGCGTCGTCACGCCGAAGAGCGGCAACAGCACCTGCCACTCCGTCGTGCCGCCGAGCACCGGGTTGAGCCGCATCAGAAGATAGACGCCCGCCTTTACCATCGTCGCCGAGTGCAGATAGGCCGAAACGGGAGTCGGCGCTTCCATGGCGTTCGGCAGCCAGAAGTGAAACGGAAACTGTGCCGACTTGGTGAATGCGCCGCCGAGGACCAGGAGCAGCGCCGCGAGATAGAAGGGGCTCTGCTTCAGTTCGTCTCCGAAGGACAGCAGCAGCGAAAATTGCGTGACGCCGCTGACGTTCCACAGGATGAGGAGCCCGGCAAGCAAGGCAAGTCCGCCTCCCCCGGTCACGACCAGAGCCTGCAAAGCCGCGCGGCGCGCCGCCTCGCGGCCGTGATCGAAGCCGATCAGCAGGAACGAAGTGATCGACGTCAGCTCCCAGAAGACGAAGAGCATCAGGAAGCTGTCCGAGACGACGAGCCCCTGCATCGAGCCCATGAACATCAGAATGAACGAAAAGAAGCGGCCCTGGTCGGGATGCCCCTTCAGATATCCGCCCGAATAGAGGACGATCAGTGTGCCGATGCCCGAAATCAGAAGTGCAAATGTCAGTGACAAGCCGTCGATCAGCCAGGAGAAGCTGACGTTGAAGGATGGTATCCAGATATAGCCGCCGGTGACGATCTCGCCGGCGGCGACCTCCGGAATGAAGCCTGCGAGATGCATGAAGACGG
Source organism: Sinorhizobium sp. KGO-5 (assembly GCF_036245905.1). Classification (NCBI taxonomy): domain Bacteria; kingdom Pseudomonadati; phylum Pseudomonadota; class Alphaproteobacteria; order Hyphomicrobiales; family Rhizobiaceae; genus Sinorhizobium; species Sinorhizobium sp. KGO-5. Next base: position 1,443,183 of record NZ_BDIZ01000001.1, on the reverse strand, counting down.
CGAGTGGCGCCAGCGCCAACAGCCAGGCGGCATTCCCGCCGAGAAGCCGGGTCAGGGCCGGCGCGACGACGGCCGCGGCAAAGGGAAGACCGAGGGCCAGGAATGTCAGGGCCGCGGCATCCATCGTATCGACACGCTCCTTCTCATTGATCTTTCAGTCAAGCTTTAACCGGACATAGAAGATGGTCGGGCCTGCCTCAAGGGAAATCGGCCGGGGTGTGAGGTTATGCCACGTTTATACTGTGTAGAGGGCAGCGGCTTCGTCCCGACCCCGATCAGTATCCTGTCCAAAACGCGGAGCTCCTGGCATCGACCCCCATTTGTGCCCAAGCAGAACCCATCCTATATATTCGCTGCAATCGAAAGGAGCGCAGCCATGTCCGAAAACCGGATGCCGAAGATTACGAAGACGAACGAGGAGTGGCGGGCAGCGCTGACGCCCGAGCAGTACCGCGTCACACGCGAACATGGCACCGAGCGTCCCTTCACCGGCCCCTTCCTCGACAATAAAAGGCATGGCACCTACAAGTGCGTCTGTTGCGGCCGCGCGCTGTTTCGCTCGGATACCAAGTTCGATTCCGGCTGCGGCTGGCCCAGCTATTTCGCCCCGGTCGATCCGGACGCGATCTCTGAATATGTCGACCGCTCGCACCACATGGTCAGAACGGAGATTCGCTGTGCCGCTTGTGACGCCCATCTCGGCCATGTCTTCCCCGACGGGCCTCCACCGACGGGCCTGCGCTATTGCCTGAACGGCACCGCGATGACATTCGAGGAGGATTGACCACGGGCCTGTTTCGGCGGCACTTTCCAGCCTGCGTGTGATCTGTCGCATGCCCTTAAACCCGGAACGTTTTGAAGATAAGATGGTGCAGCAGTTCAAAGCCGTTGCGGCGGCCCTCGGCGTCCAGAACAAAACGCGCGGCGCGGTGAGGAGAAGCGGCAGGTCGAACGAAGCCTAGAGGACGCCCCGCATGCGCCGTGCCTGTATCGCATCTCTGCTCCTCGTGACGCTTGCCTCGCCCGCTGTCGCCGAGGACGACTGGCACCCTTACGCCAATCCCCGCTTCGGTTACACGGTCGAGATCCCGCCCGGATTCGAGATGGGCCTCGAGGCCGATAACGGCGACGGTGTCAGATTTCACGCCGATGACAACGGTGCGACGCTCATGGTGTTCGGCACCCATCCGCCGGATGGCGACTTTGAAACCGACGTCGCCGAAAGGATCGGCTACGAGAAGCAGGACGACTGGCGAATCATCTTCTCGCGCGTCACGTCCGCCTGGGCGAGCTTTTCCGGCGCGCGCGAGAGCGACGTCTTCTATACGCGGGCGATTGCGCTCTGCGACGGCAGCGCCGCCTATTTCAGGCTCCAGTATCGGAAGAGCAAACTGACCAGTTTCGATGGGGTCATCTCGCGCATGGCCTCGGCACTCAGGCCGTCGGAAGAATGTCGGCCTGCTGCAGACTGAAGCTGCAGCTCTGACTCCAAGCTTAAGATACGGCGGCGCTGCTGATGCAGGTCAGGACTGCGGAATAGTGCACAGCAGCTCCCGTGACGACGAAGCCGTGCCAGATGGCGTTCTGGAAGCGCAGGCGCTCCCAGACATGGAAGATGACCCCGACCGAATAGATGACGCCACCGATGACGATCAGAGTGAGGGTCGTCGCGCTCAAGGCGGTAAAGAGGGATTTCGCGGCGAGCAAGCCGCTCCAGCCCATTGCGAGATAAAGCAGGATCGCCAGCCGATCGAAGCGCCCCGGCAGGAGGCACTTCATGGCGATGCCGGCGGCTGCGATAAGCCAGATGGCGACCAGCATCGAGAAGAGGAACGGATCATCCCAGCCGCGCTGCAGAAACGGCGTGTAGGTTGCAGCGATCAGCACGAAGATTCCGGAGTGGTCCAGCCGACGCAGCAGCCACTTGGCCCGGCCCACCGGAAAGAGATTATAGACGAATGAGATCGACAGGGCGGCGATGAGCCCGCCGCCATAGATCGAAGCCGCGGCCAATTGCCCGGACGTGCTCCAGACGGTGGCGTAAAAGATCAGGGCGGTAACACCGACGAGCGCCGCCGAAAGCCCGATCCCGTGGACGATTGCGTCGGCGATCATCTCCGATCGGTCGTAGTCCCATTTGACGCCGGCAACCTTCACGCGGCCCCTCCCGCTCCGCTTTCGATATCCGTGCAGCCTGCAGCAGCAACGAAATACCTCATGATCGATCACGGCGGATTCGAACGGTTCGAAACACCGCAAGATCACCTGGTTCGGTTCATCCTGCCACAGGCCGGCGGCACGGCAAAGCACCAGGATCGGGCGAAAGGATCAACTTTTGCAACGCATTACAACAAATACCGCACCCTTCGCCGGAGCGTGCGGCAAACGGCTTTCTCTGGAGCAGGTGGGATCTTTGGGCGGTTATCTCCCGCCGGTCGCGATCTCGGCGGCGCAGGTCTGACAGAGCGGAGCATGCGGCACGGCGCGCAGCCTTTCCGGGGATATGGGGTCGCCGCAACGCACGCAAATGCCGAAGGTCCCTGCTTCGATGCGGTTGAGTGCAGCATCGATCGCGCGAATTTCGCCCTGGCCGGCCAGGCCGAGTCCCTCCAGGACCTCATCGCTCTCCCGTTCCGTTACGCGATCCGGCACATCGGCATTCATCGGCTGCTCGAGATCTTCCTCTATCTGCACCAACCGGCCATGAAGTTCGCGTTTGCGGCGCAAAAGCTGTTCGCGAAAGTCGTCAAGCGCATACTTATCCATTGCGTGACTCCTTCGGATCGCGGCGCAGGGGGCCTGCACCGTGCCGTTTATTCCCAGTGTTACCGGTCGACGAGAACCGCGCAGGGGCAATGGCTGACGACACGGCTGGCGGTCGACCCGATGAAATAGTCGATCAGGCCCGGGCGGTGGGACGCGATGATCACCAGGTCGGCCTTCTCTTCCTCGGCCAGTGCATTGATGCTGCCGGCAGCTCCGCCGGTGCGGATTTCGACGCGTCCGTTGATGCCATGCTTGGTTTTCAGCGCTTCCAGGGTCTTGACCGCGTGCTTGCGCGATTCCTCGATCATCTCCAGCGGAAAATCGACGATCATGTAACCTTGTGCATAGGCGTTGAGATCCTCGACGACGTTGAGCAGAATGATCTCTCCCCCCTCGTCGATCAGTTTCTCGGCAATGCCAAGGACGGACTCGCCGTGCTCCAGTTGATCCATGGCAATCGGCACGATGATCTTCCTGTACATGCTGCTACGTCCTTTTCCTATGTTACCACGTCGCACGCCGAATGCGACGGCCCCTGGCTCCCGATACGGACGGAAACCACATCACGTACGCCGTCCTGCGCCGGACCGATATCGCACGGTGACGGTTGTACGGGCCTTGACTTGGATCAAAGTGACCGCCCCACTGCTCCCATCGCTCCCACCGTTAAAGGTAGCGCGGCCGCCGCGACTGTCAACGTTTGTCGAACACAACATCAAGTAATAAAAGAGCTTTCGCCTACGTGTTGACGTGCTCATATTGGATCTGGGCAGCAGATCACAGTCTCGGGCGTCGCCCTCCCGCTGTCCGAAAGGCGAATAGGATGAAGGACACCGCACAACCGAAGCCGCAGGCCAGCGTTCCCGCCGATCACGCGACCGCGATGCCCGCTTATGTCGATCGGTCGCATCTTGTCGTCAGCGACCTGGAGACGGTCTCGTCCTGGTACCAGCGGATAATCGGTCTGTCGTCGATCGAGGCGAACAAAAGCGGCGTGACCCTCGGCGTCGCCGGAAGACCGCTGCTGACATTGACGGGCGACGGCAATGCCGTAAGGGCTCCGCGAAGTGCACCCGGTCTCTTCCATCACGCATTCCTGGTTCCGGACCGCACCGAGCTCGGACGCTGGCTCGTGCACGCCGCCGAAAACGGGGTGCAGTTGCAGGGAGCCTCCGATCACCTCGTCAGCGAAGCGATCTATCTCGCTGATCCGGAGGGTAACGGAATCGAGATTTATCGCGATCGCCCACGCGCCGAATGGAATTACGGAGCGGACGGCATGGTGGCAATGAACACGCTGCCGCTCGATCTGCAGGCACTCTACGACGAGGTGCCGAAGAACAGCTGGGACGGCTTGCCGGCCGGCACCACGATCGGTCACATTCACCTCCAGGTCTCGGATATCCCGCAGGCGGACGATTTTTTCCGCAATGGCCTGGGGCTCGACCTCATGGCACGCTACCCTGGAGCCAGCTTCTTCGCGACCGGCAAGTACCATCACCACGTGGCAGCCAATATCTGGAATTCTCGCGGAGCGCCGAAACGCCAGGGCAACATGACCGGTCTTGCCGACTACACGATCCGCTTCCGGGACCCGGAGGCCCTCGACGCGGCGATCCAGAAGCTCGACGCGCTCGAAATAGCGAGGGACAGGCAGGGCGACACGTATAGCCTCACCGACCCGTGGGGCATCGGCCTCAAACTCGTCGCCTAGGCGTCTGGGCGGCCCTTTCCGCTTGATCGCCGCGCTGGTGCCCTCTATCTCATTGTCTCCCCCATACGGCGCCGCACGTCTCGTCAGACGCGCAAGAGGTCGCTGTAGCGCATTAATCTGCTGCCTGTTTTCCCCTCCGGAAGACATGCAGCAGGACCGATCCCGGAGACATGCCTTGTCCGTATTCAAGAACCTGCCCGCCGCACCCGTCGCCCCGAAAAAGCCGGCAACGGATACCCGCCACGGCATGACCCGCACCGACGATTACGCTTGGCTCAGGGCCGAAAACTGGCAGGCCATGTTCAAGGATCCGTCGATCCTGGATCCCGAGATCCGTCGCCATCTGGAGGCGGAGAATACCTATATGAACGCCGCGATGGCGGACACGAAGGATCTGCAGAAGACGCTGTTTGCCGAAATGCGCGGCCGGATCAAGGAAGACGATTCGTCGGTTCCGATGAAGGATGGCCCTTTTGCCTACGGGACGTCCTACGTCACCGGCGGCGAGCATCCGCGCTATTTCCGGATCCCGCGCGAGGGTGCTGCGGGCGACGAGACGATCCGCAAGGTGCTGCTCGACGGCGACAGGGAGGCTGAAGGTAAGGCCTATTTCCGTATCGCCGGGCTCGACCATTCGAGCGATCATTCCCGCGGAATCTGGGGGTACGACGACAAAGGGTCGGAATATTTCACTTTGAAGGTGCGCGATCTTTCGACCGGCGAGGACCTCGAGGACCTGCTCGAAAATACGGGCGGCGGCGGCGCCTGGGCGCCGGACGGCAAGAGCTTCTTCTATACCGTGCTCGACGAGAACCACCGGCCATCGAAGATCTTCCACCACGTCATCGGCACGCCGCAGTCGGAGGACCGGCTGGTTTATGAGGAGCCCGATGCCGGCTTCTTCATGTCTGTCGGCGGTTCGCTCCTCGACGATTTCATCTATATCGACATCCATGACCACGAGACGAGCGAGTACCGGCTCATCCCGACCAGCGACCTTGCCGCGGAGCCCAGGATCGTGGCGGAGCGCGTAACCGGTCTTGAATATTCCATGACCGAGGGCGGCGACGTCTTCTACATTCTTACCAATGCCGACGGCGCCAAGGATTTCAAGATCATGGAAGCGCCGGTGGAAGCGCCGCAGAAGGAAAACTGGCGCGAGGTCGTGCCGCACAAGCCGGGAACGCTGATCCTCAGCCATATGGCCTATGCCCGGCATCTGGTCTGGCTGCAGCGCCGCAACGGGCTGCCGGAAATCGTCATCCGCGACCGCCGCACCGGCGAGGAACACGCCATCGCATTCGCCGAGGAGGCCTATTCTCTGGGGCTTTCGGGTGCGGCCGAATACGACACCGACATCATCCGCTTCTCCTATTCGTCGATGACGACGCCTTCGCAACTGTTCGACTACGACATGCAGACGCGCAAGCGCACGCTGCTCAAGACGCAGGAAGTCCCCTCCGGGCACGATCCGGACGCCTATGTGACCCGCCGGGTATTCGCCCCGGCGCATGATGGCGAGCAGGTGCCGATCACCCTGCTCTATCGCAAGGACACACCGCTCGACGGATCCGCCCCTTGCCTGCTTTACGGCTACGGTGCCTACGGCATCACCATTCCCGCCAGCTTCAACACCAACTGCCTGTCGCTCGTCGACCGCGGCTTCGTCTATGCGATCGCCCATATCCGCGGCGGCAAGGACAAGGGCTTCCACTGGTACGAAGACGGCAAGATGGCGAAGAAGACCAATACGTTCAAAGACTTCATCGCAGCCGCCGATTATTTGAATCAGGAGAAGTTCACCTCCTACGCGAACATCGTCGCCGAGGGCGGCTCGGCTGGGGGCATGCTGATGGGCGCCATCGCCAATATGGCGCCGGAGAAGTTCCGCGGCATCATCGCCGCGGTGCCCTTCGTCGACGTGCTCAGCACGATGCTGGACGACACGCTGCCGCTGACACCCCCGGAATGGCCCGAATGGGGCAATCCGATCGACAGCCCGGAGTTCTACGACATCATCGCGAGCTACTCGCCCTACGACAATGTCGGTGCCAGGCCGTATCCCGCCATTCTGGCGCTCGGAGGCCTGACCGATCCGCGCGTCACCTATTGGGAACCGGCGAAATGGGTGGCGAAACTGCGCGAGGAGACGACCGGCAGCGAACCCATCCTGCTCAAGACCAACATGGACGCCGGCCACGGCGGCGCTTCCGGTCGCTTTCAGCGGCTGGAGGAGATCGCCTTCGAATATGCCTTCGCCATCAAGGTCGCAGGCAAGGCGTAAGGGGAAGAGCCGGTGCCGGTCTATGTAGCACTGCTCAGAGCCGTCAATGTGGGCGGCACCGGCAAGCTGACGATGGCGGACTTGAGGGCCGCCTGCGATGGGCTCGGCTTCGCGGGCGCCAAGACCTATATCCAGAGCGGCAACGTCGTTTTTCGCTCTGATCTGCCTGAGCCCGCAGTGCAGGCGAAACTCGAACAGGCGCTGGCGGCGAAAATGGGCAAAGCGCCGGGAGTCTTGCTCCGCAGCCGTCGCCAACTGGAGGACGTCGCCGCCAGGGCGGAGCGGTTTCTCGATGCCAAGCCGAACTTGCTGCTGATCACCTTCCTGCCGGAGCCGCCTCCCCGCGACGCGCTCGACAAGCTGGTGGCACCCGATGGAGAAAAGGTGCGGATCGACGGGCGCGAAATCTATATCCACTATCCGAATGGATCCGGACGGTCGAAGCTGAAGCTTCCGGCGCTCAGACCGGGCACGGCGCGCAATCTCAACACAATACGCAAGCTGGCGGAAATGGCCGCCGCGATGGAAGAGGGTTCCTGACGTTACAGCGAGACGCCGACACCTGTGCATACTCTGCTGCGCCCCTGCCAATTTGGCAGGAGAACAAACGCAAGGAGGGATAAAGGTGGAGGACTTGGCCAGGTACAGACACGATCTGCCGCTTGTACGGGGCGGCATGTTCTTGAGCGACGGTGGCATGGAGACCGCGCTGATCTTCCAGGAGGGGATCGAACTCCCGCATTTCGCGTCCTTCGTCCTGCTCTCGACGGCGGAAGGCCGGCGGCGGCTTCTGCGCTACTACACGCGCTATCTCGAAATCGCCAGGCGCCACGGCACCGGCTTCGTGCTCGATACCGCCACATGGCGCGCCAATGCCGATTGGGGTGAAAAACTCGGCTACGATGCGGCGGCATTGAGAAAGGTCAATCAGGATGCCGTTGATCTCCTCACGGGGTTGCGCACCGAGTACGAGCGGCCGCAGGCTCCGGTCGTCCTCAATGGCGTGATCGGCCCGCGCGGCGATGGCTATCAGGCGGGCCGGATTACGGCCGACGAAGCGGAGGACTATCATTGCGCCCAGGTCGCCACCTTTGCCGACAGCCAAGCAGACATGATCACGGCCGTCACGATGACGAATACCGAGGAGGCGATCGGGGTCGTCCGGGCCGCCAGGGGCCATGACATGCCCTGCGCCATCTCCTTCACGGTGGAGACCGACGGCCGCCTGGTTACCGGTCGCTCGCTACAGCACGCGATCGAGACGGTGGACGCCGAGACCGGCGGTTATCCGCACTACTACATGATCAATTGCGCCCATCCGACCCATTTCGAGAATGTGCTGGAACGGCAGAGCGCCTGGGTCCGGCGGATCGGCGGCATTCGCGCCAATGCCTCGACGAAGAGCCATGCCGAACTCGACGAGAGCGAGACATTGGATGCGGGCGACGCGTGCGACCTTGCAGAACGTTATCGTTCGCTCACCCGCCGCCTGCCGCATTTGCGGGTGCTCGGCGGCTGTTGCGGTACCGACCACCGGCACATGGCGGCGATCTGCGAGGCGTGCCTGCCACGAGCTGCGCTCAGTGCCTGATCGCGACGGCCCCTTCGCACGAAGGAGCGAGGGGGCTCATATAGGCGTCCAGGCCGAAAACTCGCGAAAAGCGCGAGGCTCGTGTAGACTTGCTGCGAAAGGGCGGCCGACTTCCGGCGTGCCGCTGTATCGCGATGAGTTCCGTTCCAACGCAGCCAATTTCAAAGATGACCGCATTCCGCTTCGACAACAGCTACGCCCGGCTGCCGGCCAATTTCTACGCCCGTGTGGAGCCGACGCCGGTCGCGGAACCGTGGCTGATCAAGCTCAACCGACCGCTGGCCGTCGAGCTTGGGCTCGACTCCGAAGCGCTCGAACGCGACGGCGCGGCGATCTTTTCGGGTAATCTCGTCCCCGAAGGTGCCGAACCGCTCGCCATGGCCTATGCGGGCCACCAGTTCGGCGCTTTCGTGCCGCAGCTCGGCGACGGACGTGCCATCCTGCTCGGAGAGGTGACCGACGCCGGCGGACGGCGGCGCGATATCCAGCTCAAGGGAGCCGGCCAGACGCCCTACTCCCGCCGCGGCGACGGACGGGCGGCGCTCGGGCCTGTCCTACGCGAATATATCGTCAGCGAGGCGATGCACGCGCTCGGCGTGCCGACGACCCGTGCGCTGGCCGCCACGGTCACGGGTCAGCCCGTCTACCGCGAACAGATCCTGCCGGGTGCCGTCTTCACCCGGGTCGCGGCAAGCCACATTCGTGTCGGCACGTTCCAGTTCTTCGCGGCACGCGGCGACATGGAGTCGATAAAGACGCTCGCGGATTATGTGATCGACCGTCATTATCCGGAGCTGAAGAAGGATGAGAAACCCTATCTCGCGCTCTTCAAGGCGGTCGCGGCGCGTCAGGCTGCACTGATCGCGCGCTGGCTGCATGTCGGCTTCATCCATGGGGTGATGAATACCGACAATATGACGATTTCGGGCGAAACGATCGATTTCGGCCCCTGTGCCTTCATGGACGTTTACGATTCGAAAACGGTGTTCAGTTCGATCGATCAGTTCGGCCGTTATGCCTATGCCAACCAGCCGGCGATCGGTCAGTGGAACCTCGCCCGCCTCGCCGAGACGCTGGTGACGCTGTTCGATCCCGTGGCGGACACGGCCGTGAACCTCGCCAACGACGCTCTTGGCGAATACGGGAGTATCTTCCAGAACCATTGGCTCGGCGGCATGCGGCGCAAGATCGGCCTGTTCACGGACGAAGACGAGGATCTCGACCTCGTTCAGTCGCTGCTGACGCTCATGCAGAACGGGAAAGCCGATTTCACTCTCACCTTCCGCCGGCTGGCGGCATCCGCGGAAAACGCGGCCGCCGATACGGAGCTTGCAAGCCTCTTCGAAGAACCGCAGGCACTCTCACCCTGGCTCGTGGATTGGCGCCGAAGGCTCGAACGCGAACCGCAGCCGGCGACCGAACGCGCTGCCGCGATGCGCGCCGTCAATCCCGCCTTCATTCCGCGCAACCACCGGGTGGAACAGGCGATCGATGCGGCAACGCAAGACGCGGATTTCTCGCTTTTCGAAGCGCTCGTCGACGTGACCTCCAGTCCCTACGAGGACGAGCCGGGCCGCGAAGCCTACGCCGCGCCACCCAAGCCGGGCGAGGAAGTGCTCCAAACCTTCTGCGGCACCTGACATTCCCTGTCGATCGTCACGCGACCATGCGCCGACAATCTCGGTCTCCGTCGGATTGTGGCCATTGAAAGGCACGCGTTTTGCGTTAACTTCGAAATAGCGCACCGACCGGGCTCCGCACGGAGCCGCGCCTTCGTGTCGGTAATGCGCGTTCTCCTCCAGGCCCGGCCGGGCCTGCCCGCGGAATCAGTCGTGTCCACGGCACGTCCTCAACTCGGGAGTTCTACTTGATGCTCATCGTCCTGACCGCCATCGTCTTTGCCGTGATCGGCCTCGCCCTCGGTGCGGGCGGAACGCGGCTCCTGCTGCTCGGCGGCAGCCCTTACTACCTCGTCGCTGGCCTGGGCTTTCTGCTCACCGCGTTTCTGCTCTTTCGCCGACGCGCCGCCGCGCTCTGGGTCTATGCGCTGGTCGTCCTGGGCTCGCTTGCCTGGGCGGTCTGGGAGGTGGGATTCGATTGGTGGCAGCTCGGGCCTCGCGGCGGCGTGATTATCCTGCTCGGGCTGTGGTTGCTCACACCCTGGATACGGCGCCCCCTCGGCTTCGTCAGCCCCACCGGCGAGCAATACGGCGCGCGCGCCTGGCCGCTCGCCCTGGCCAGCCTTCTATCGATCGGCGTTGCGCTGTTTTCGATGACGCAGGACCCCCACGACATCAGGGGCGATCTGCCGGGCGAAGTCGTGGCAAACCCGAATCTCGGGGGCAACGTGCCGCCGGGCGAATGGCACCAATACGGGCGCACGCCCTTCGGCCAGCGTTATTCCCCGCTCGACCAGATCCGCCCGGAGAACGTCTCGAACCTCCAGGTGGCATGGCAATATCAGACCGGTGACGTGAAGCTGCCGGAGGACGTCAGCGAAACCACCTACCAGGTGACGCCGCTGAAGGTGAAGGACACGCTCTATGTCTGCACACCGCACAACTGGGCGATCGCGCTCGACGCCGCCACCGGCCAGGAGAAGTGGAAGTACGATTCGAATTCCGGCATGAACCCGGACCGTCAGCACCAGACCTGCCGCGGTGTCACCTATTGGGCCGATCCGGCCGCGGCGCCCGGCAGCCCCTGCGCCGCACGGGTGTATCTGCCGACGTCCGACGCCCGCCTGATCGCGCTCGACGCGACGAATGGAGAGGTGTGCACCAGCTTCGCCGATAACGGGGTCCTGCATCTGGAGCAGGGCATGAAGTACAACCCGGCCGGCTATTACTATTCGACGTCGCCGCCGGTCGCCGTCGGCGACAAGATCATCATCGGCGGTGCCGTCAACGACAACTATTCGACCATGGAGCAGTCGGGCGTGATCCGCGCCTTCAACATCAACACCGGCGCCCTCATCTGGAACTGGGACAGCGGAAATCCGGACGTGACGACGCCGCTGCCTCCGGGTGAAACCTACACCACCAATTCGCCAAACAGCTGGTCGGTCTTCAGCTATGACGAGGGGCTCGGCCTCGTCTACATCCCCATGGGCAACCAGGTACCCGATCAGCTCGGCATGGGACGCAGCGAGCATGTGGAGAAATATTCCTCCTCCATCGTCGCCCTCGACATCAACACGGGCGCGGTACGCTGGGTACGGCAGACCGTGCATCACGACCTGTGGGACATGGACGTGCCCGCGCAACCCGCCCTGCTCGACATCACGAGAGAGGACGGGACCGTCGTGCCGGCCCTCGTCGGACCGACCAAGCAGGGCGACATCTATGTGCTCGACCGGCGAAACGGGGAGCCGATTATCCCGATCGAGGAAGTACCCGCGCCCGGCGGCGCGATCCCCGAGGATTTCACTGCCCCCACCCAGCCGGTCTCGGGCCTCACCTTCATGCCCCCGCCGCTCATGGAGCGCGACATGTGGGGGATCAGCATGTTCGACCAGCTTGCGTGCCGTATCGAATTCAGATCGCTGAAATACGAGGGGCGCTACACGCCGCCTTCCCTCGAGGGGACGATCGTCTATCCCGGAAATTTCGGGACTTTCAACTGGGGCTCGGTCGCCGTGGACCCGGAACGCCAGGTGATGTTCGGGATGCCGACCTATCTCGCCTTCACCTCGCGGCTCGTTCCGCGCGACCAGATCGCCCCGAAGGGCGAGGGCGAAAAGGGTAGCGAACAGGGCCTCAACCGCAATGAAGGCGCACCTTACGGGGTCTTTATGGGTCCGTTCCTCGGCCCGCTCGGGATTCCGTGCCAAGCCCCGCCATGGGGCTATGTCGCAGGCGCCGATCTCAGAACCGGCAAGATCGCCTACAAGCACAAGAACGGCACGGTCTACGACATGACGCCGCTGCCGCTGCCCTTCAAGCTGGGCGTACCGGGCATCGGAGGACCCATGATAACCAAGGGCGGTCTCGCTTTCCTGGGTGCCGCGGTCGACGATTACTTCCGGGCTTACGACCTGACCACGGGTGAGCAGCTCTGGGAAGCGCGGCTTCCTGCCGGCGGCCAGTCGACCCCGATGACCTATACGGTCGGCGACAAGCAGTACGTGCTGATCGTAGCGGGCGGACACGGTTCGGTCGGCACCAAGCCGGGCGACTATGTCATCGCCTATACGCTGCCCTGACGCCCGAACCGGAATGCGCGCGCCCGCATGGGCTTTTCGGAGGACTGCAATCTCTCCCCTTCTCATCTCTGTGGTTGTCACAGAGATGAGAAGGGCAAACAAGCGGCGGCGGGCGGACCGTATCTCAACAGGCCTTAGGCCATGTCGGCGACGATACTGCCGATATCGGCGAAGACTGGGTTCAGGTCGTCGAGCGGCGCCTCGGCCTCGCCCATGTAGACGCAAATCAGGATCGGGCCACGGCCCTGTGGCCAGGCGACGGCGATATCCGAAACGGCACCGGTCATACTCGTTCCCGTCTTGTCTCCGATCCGCCAGTCCTTGGGCAGGCCCGCCCGTAGCCGCGCATCGCCGGTCTTGTTCGCAACCAGCCAGTCGATGAGCTGCTGGCGCCCTTCTTGCGAGAGGACTGGACCCAGGACCAATTTCCCGAGTGTGTCGAGCATGGCGGCCGGTGTGGTGGTGTCGCGCGGATCGCCCTTCCTGGCCTCGTTCAGCTCGGGCTCCGTTCGGTCGAGCCGCGTGGTCTCGTCGCCGATCGAGCGCAGCCAGGACGTCAGGCCCTCGGGTCCCCCGAAGCTTTCGAGCAGCAGGTTGCCGGCGGCATTGTCGCTGATGGTGATCGCCGCCTCGCAGAGTTCCGCGACCGTCATGCCGTTGCCACCCACATGCTTTTCCGTCACCGGCGAGTGAGGCAGCAGGACCTCCTTGCCGAAGGTGATCCGCCGTTCGAGCTTTTCCTCCCCGCGATCGACGCGTGCCAGCGCGCAAGCCGCCGCAAGCGCCTTGAAGGTCGAACACATGGCGAAACGCTCGGCCTCCCGGTGCCCGAACGAGATGTTGGTCTCGGTGTCGAGCACGGCAACCCCGAGGCGTCCGCCGGTGCGCTCTTCAAGCCGGCGAAGTCGTTCCGTGACGTCTTCCTCCGCCCCACCGGCCGCATTCGCGGGCGTTCCGAGCACGAATGCCGGATAGAGCATGGCCGACGCGGCCAGCATTGCTCGGCGGGTAATGTGCAAAGGCATGTCTTCCTCCGTCTGTGGGGCTCAAGCGCCGAGACATAGCTAAATTATTGATCTGGAATATTATTCCTGTCGATTCCGACGGTCGAATCGCTAAAGGGCGATTGCGGCGGGCTTGTGCCCGAAGCTGCGCTCTTCGACACGGAACGAACCCCGGATGCCGCTTTCAAGGCTTGATCGGCGGCAGCTCCCTGTCCATATAAAGCTCTAGAGACTAGAGGATAAGGAAGCGGTGTGACGGTTTCCGTCCGGAAACACGCAGTTTCAAAGTGTTGGAGCACTGGGCCATCGCATGTATACGATCGGCGATCTTTCCCGGCGGACGGGCGTAAAAATCCCGACCATCCGCTATTACGAGCAGATGGGACTGCTCGCGGCGCCGGAGCGCTCGGAGGGCAATCAGCGGCGCTATGAAAAGCACGAGCTTGAAAGGCTCGCCTTTATCCGCCACGCACGCGACCTCGGACTTTCGATTGAGGCGATCCGGGACCTTCTGGCATTGAGCGAACATCCGGAACGCCCCTGCGGCGAGGCGGACCGCATCGCGACCGAGCATCTTGCCTCCGTGCGGGAAAAAATCGCCCGGCTCAGAAGGCTGGAGCATGAGCTCGAGCGCATCGTCGCCTGCCATGGCGATCACACGATCGGCGATTGCCATGTGATCCGCGCGCTTGCCGACCACTCGCTGTGCGGAAAAGAGCATTGAAATTCCTCGTTGACAAATTCCGGGATTTGGACAATCTACGCGCATGATCAAGAACGCGCCCATTTCCAGCGTATATTTTTGGCTGTTCCGATAGGAGCGGCCTGCTGATCATATTCAACAAGGCCGCCATCAGGCGGCTTTTGTTTTTCACGGCACCTGATGGCGGAAGAGAACCATTAGGAGCCGAGAATGCTGCAGACCGTCACCCCTACCCTTCAGCCCGTTCCGTCGGCCCGTGCGCCGATGGTGACGATCCGTTGCGCCAAGCCACGTGATCTCGCCGAATTGCGCGAGATGGTCGCCGAGCTTGCCGCCCATCACGGCGATGCCGCAACCGTCACGCCCGAACAGCTCGAGCGGGATCTCTTCGGACGCACGCCCTGGATCACGGCGCTGGTCGCCGAAGCCGGCGGCGCGTTGATCGGCTATGCCGTTCTCGTCCCGCAATACCGGGCGGCCGAAGGTGCCCGCGGCATGGAAATGCACCACCTCTTCGTCCGCCCCGGTCACCGCGGCACCGGCATCGGGCGCCACCTCGTGGCCAAGGCTCGCGAGCAGGCGAAAATGGCGGGCTGCGACTACCTCTCGGTCAGTGCCGCCACCGGAAACTTCCAGGCGCACCGTTTCTACGAGTCCGAGCGTTTCGTACCGCGCCCGGTAACCGGCATGCGCTACCTGCAGAGACTCGGGTGACGGAGGCCGCGGGTCGCTCCGGTTTACAGCGCCGGCAGCGCCTTGAGATAGGCCGCGATCGCATCGCGGTCGGAGGCCGGCAGCTCCGCCATGTTCTTCTGGACCTCGACCATCGAGCCGCCGACCGTGTCGAAATCCGGCGTGAAGCCGGTTTCGAGATAGGAGGCGATGTCGGATGCACTCCAGCCCCCGATGCTTTTCGAAGACGGGGTGATGTCGGGAATTCGGCCTTCGCCTTCGGGATTGGGTGCGCCGGTGAGCCACCGGCCCTCCTCGAAGCCGCCAAGCGCATCGCGCGGCGTGTGACATTCGCCGCAATGACCAGGGCCCTCCACGAGGTATTGCCCGCGGGCGAGCTTGGTGTCGGCGGTATTGACCTGAGTACGCGGCTCCGCGTTCAGATACAGCAGCTTCCATGCTCCGAGCGCCTGGCGGACATTGTAGGGGAATGCCAGGTCGTGCGGAGGTGTCGCGTTGCCGCTCTTCGGCAGCGTCTGCATGAAGCCCCAAAGGTCGTTCACGTCCTTCGCGGTCATCCGGATATAGGAGCCGTAGGGGAAGGAGGGATAGAGATGCTCGCCGTCCTTTCCGACGCCGCGGGTCATCGCGTCGCCGAACTCCGCAAGCGTCCAGTTGCCGATGCCAACGGTTTCATCGGGGGAGATGTTGGGCGGATAAAAGGTGCCGAAAGGGCTCTTCAGGGTGCGGCCGCCGCCAAGGACGAGCCTCTGGTCGTCCTTGGCGCCCGGAGCGGCGTGGCAGCTGACGCAGCCGCCGGCCCAGAAGATCCGTTCGCCATTGGCGAGATCGGGCTCGCCGAGCCCCTCCCAATGAGCGGCGTCCCAACGATCGGGCTTGGTCAGCCACCAGGCGAGACTCCCTCCCGCCACCACCAGCAGGACCAGACCAGAAACCAGATACCTCGCGCGCCGGCCCATGGGCTCCTCTTGAAATCACGAATGCGGATGACAACGGCCGGAGGGCTTTTCGACCTGCTTGCGGAGAGATCGCGCCGGCGAACCGGCGCGGTTCAAATCGGGTTGGAAGAACCGTCTGATCGTCAATTCTTCTTCAGGCGGTAGGTCTCGTGACAGCTGCTGCAGTCCTTTCCCAGAATGCCGAGCGCGGCGCCGACACCGGCCTGATCTGCCGGCAATTGGGCAAGGATCTTTTCTGCGTCACCGCCGAGCTTGGCGGCCTTTTCCTTGAAGTCCTCCATGTTCTCCCAGATTTTCGGACTTGCTTCGGTTTCCATTCCCGTTTCGGAGCCGGCCGGGAAGTGATTCGGGAAAACCTTCACCGTCTCGCTTATCGTCGCCAGAGATGCTTTGACGATCTCGGCGTCATAAGGCTTTTCACCCTTGGCGATGCCGCTGAGTTCGCCCGTGGCCTTTCCCACCTTTTTCATCAGCTGCTGACGCACCGCCTGCGGCTCGTCGGCCGCCGTCACGGCGGTCACGCCCAGGCCCGCCAGGGCTGCGGCAAGCATAAGAGCTCGTATCTTCATCATGTTCTCCGGTCTGACCCGCTTCCGCGGCGTGGTGTTCAAGCGCCGGCATGATGGCATTTTGGGTTTTCTACGGAAGTAACTTTTTTTTGATGTGCTTGTCGATTCAGCACAATTCCCGACGCAATACCTGGCTGCGTGGCGACGCCTTCAGATATTCAAATATGATTACAGAACTCATCTTTATACTTGTTCGACGGCGTCTTAAACAGCCCCGCTCCAGCCATGCCATACCGTGAAGATGGCGATGACGACGAGGAGGAGACCGGCGAGCCGGCCGATGGTCACCGTGGCACCGGGGCTGCCCACGAGGAAATCACGCCCGCGCCCGGCGGCAAGTGCAAGCCCGCCATAGACCGCAAGCTGCGTCAGCGCGATCATCACGGCCATGACGGCCGCCTGGGACCACACCGGGCCGAACTGCGGCTTGAGGAACTGCGGGTAGACCGCAAGCATGAAGAGATAGGCCTTGGGATTCATCAGGCTCGTCAGGGCGCCCTGCCGAAAACTCGCCCAACGCGACAGCCGTGCCCCTCCTTCGACGCCGCTGATGGTGATGGAACTGCGCAGGAGCGAAAAACCGATCCAGGCGATATAGGCCGCGCCGGCAGCGAGCAGCAGGTTGAAGAGCTGGGGCACCAGATGCAGGACGACGCTGACGCCAAGGGCTGCATAGAGCGTGTGCAGCACGCCGCCTGCCACGATTCCGGCCGTTGCCGAAAGCCCGGAAGCGCGCCCGCCGGTCATCGCATTGGCGAGGACGAAAACCATGTCCATGCCGGGAACGATGATGATGCCGAAGAGCAGGGTGAAAAAGAGCCAGAGGTTTTCCGCATAGGTCATGTCAGTTGCTCACCCGATTTCCGTGCTATCCCAGGAGCGGATTGTTTAGTTTCAACCCGTTGGCGCGTGTTATATCTCTCTCCTACTGACAAGGTCGTGTCAGGAGTGAGCAGGTAGAGGCCGCTTCATGCGCAAGGCGTCGCGTCTTTTCGAAATCATCCAGATGCTGCGGCTCGCCCGTACACCGGTGACGGCGGCGCAAATCGCCGACGCGCTGGAGGTGACGCCCCGCTCTATCTACCGGGATATTGCCGCCCTGCAGGCGATGCGCGTGCCGATCGAGGGCGAGCGTGGCATCGGCTATATCCTGAGGCCCGGCTTTGACCTGCCGCCGCTGATGTTCTCGATCGAGGAGACGGAGGCGATCGTGCTGGCGCTTGCGCTTCTGGCTCGCACGGGCGACGAGGAGCTGAAGGCGGCGGCACGGCGCGTCAATCAGAAGATCACCGGCGCCGTGCCGGAACCGCTGCGCAAGGCCTTCCAGTCACAGGCGCTGCACGCCTGGGGCACGATCGCCTCGCCGCCGCCGGCGGTCGACTTGGCCATGATCCGGCGGACGATCCGTGACGAACAGAAGCTGGTGCTGGACTATCGCGACGAGCTCGGGCGCGCGACCGAGCGCACAGTACTACCGCTTGCGCTGATCTATTATTCCGAACACGCGATGATGGTCGCGTGGTGCGAATTGCGGCAGGATATCCGCAACTTCCGCGCCGACCGCGTTGAACACTGCGAACCCGCCGACGCCTATTTCCGCGGCGAAGGCAACCGGCTGAGGCAGATGTGGATTGCGGGATGGCAGGCGAATGCGGTTCGGCCGCTCGAGGCGGCGGACGGGTAGAAAACTGTGACGAGATGGCCGCTGAAAACCGCCCCTCAAAACGAAAGGCCCGGCGCAAGCGCCGGGCCGATTTCCCGCTGGTAGAAAGCAGTGCTTACTTTGCAGCCGCTTCGTACAGCTCGAGGACGTAATCCCAGTTGATGAGATTGTCGACGAAGGCTTCCAGGTATTTCGGACGCGCGTTGCGGTAGTCGATGTAATAGGAATGTTCCCACACATCGACGCCGAGAATCGGGGTTGCGCCGTGGACGAGCGGATTTTCGCCGTTCGGGGTCTTGGAGATTTCCAGCTTGCCGTTCTTAACGGAAAGCCAGGCCCAGCCCGAGCCGAACTGACCTGCGCCGGCAGCAATGAAATCGGCGCGGAACTTGTCGTAGCCGCCAAGGTCCGATTTGACCGCCGCATCGAGCTTGCCGGGCAGGCTGGTGCCGCCGCCGCCCTTCTTCATCCACTTCCAGAAGTGGACATGGTTGTAGTGCTGGCCGGCATTGTTGAACAACGGCTGGTTGGTGCCGTAGGATTTCTTGACGATATCTTCCAGCGAAAGATCGGAAAGACCGGCTTCCTCGGCGAGCTTGTTGCCGTTCGTCACGTAAGCGAGGTGGTGCTTGTCGTGATGGTATTCGAGCGTTTCGCGCGACATGTAAGGCGCAAGCGCATCGTAGTCATAGGGAAGGTTCGGCAATTCGAAAGCCATTGTGGCATCTCCTCTTGGCATGGATTTCGTCGGGGAAATCTGTCAGCGGAACATAGGCACCGCCTTGCAGGGAGGCAACCGATGCAGCGCCAAAATTTCGCTAACCCACGCAAAATACTTTCATTGCTTTCGTGACTTCCGCCTTCGCGCGCAAGCGCCTCGACGCGCCGCCTTGCGGTCCTATCTTACGTTATCGAGGGCATGTGCCCAACCGTGCCACAGGAGAAGACGATGGAATTTCACCAGGGACGGCTCATCGACCATGTGCATCTTCGCGTCGGGGACCTCAGGGCGAGCAAGCGGTTCTATCAGGCGGTGCTCGGCGCGCTTGGCCACCAGCCGACCTACGAGACCGACGAGTTCTTTGCGTTCGACGAGTTCTTCGTCGACGCGGCGGAGGATTACCGCACCCGCGTCCACCTCGCATTCCAGGCCTCGGGCCCCGATGCGGTGCAGCGGTTCTACGATGCCGGACTGGCCAATGGCGGCACCGACAATGGACCGCCCGGAGAGCGAAGCTACCATCCGGGCTATTATGCCGCGTTTCTCCTCGACCCGGACGGCAACAATGTCGAAGCGGTCTATCACGGACCGAACACGCGCTCGTCCGCCGATGTGGTCGTCCGTCCGCTTGAACCGTGACCTTCGACGGGCGACTGGCGATGCCTCGCGCGTTCAGGGCGGCGGAGAAATCACGGCCGGCTAGACTGAGAGGAGATCACTTCCCTCCGGTCGCGTGCGCCCAGTCCATGTAGAGATCGCGCGCCTTCGCCGCGACCGGACCGGCCTGCAATTCGCGCTGTTCGAGGCGAGTGACAGGCAGCACCTTGGAATAGTTGCCCGAGGTGAAGATTTCGTCGGCCCCTTCGAAATCGGCCATGGTCAAGCTGGTTTCGATCACTTCGTGGCCTGCCTCCCCGAGAAGGGCCATCACGCGCGAGCGGGTGATGCCGGCGAGGAAGGTCCTGTTGGCGGCCGGCGTGAAGACGACGCCGTCCTTCACCATGAAGATATTCGAGGAGCCGGTCTCCGCGATGTTGCCGAGCATGTCGCGCACCAGGGCATTGTCGAAACCGCGCGAACGTGCCTCGTTGAGGATGCGGGCGTTGTTGGGATAGAGGCAGCCGGCCTTGGCATCGGTCGGCATGCATTCGAGCGTCGGCCGGCGGAAGGGAGAGAGTGTCAGCGACGAGCCGGCACGGCCATTGCTCATCGGCGCCTCGAAAAGGCAAAGCGCGAAGCGTGTCGATTCAGGATCCACCGCAACGACGCTCCAGGACCCGTGCTCGCCCCAATACATGGGCTTCACATAGACCGCCGTCTCGCCGTCGAACTTCTTCACGCCTTCCCAGGTCAGTCCCTCGATCTCCTCGGCCGACATCGTTGGCCTGAGACCCAGAGCCTCGGCGGAGCGGTTGACGCGCCGGCAATGGAGGTCGAGGTCCGGCGCGATGCCGTCGAACCAGCGGGCGCCGTCGAATACGGTCGAACCGAGCCACATCGCATGGGATGTCGGGCCGATCAGCGGCGGGTTGCCGGCAAGCCATTCGCCATCGACAAAGGTCCAGGTGGTGGATCGTGGGGATGTATCGACGGCCATCGGCGCCTCCTTCTTTCTTCACGCACTTCCGCTCTAGCCGGAAAAAGCAGCATGAGGGTGAATGGGTACATCAAAAAATGTCATGGCGTCCATTCTGGAGCCCTCCCGGGCGACGTGTCAGAATGATGAAAACGCCCAAAGGGAGAGATCTCGATGAAAGCGATGTATTACGATGCCTTCGAGAAGATGCCGGAGATCCGGACGCTTCCCGATCCGGCGCCGACCGAGAACGGCGTCGTGATCAAGATAGAAGCGACCGGCCTTTGCCGCAGCGACTGGCACGGCTGGATGGGGCACGACCCGGACATTCGTCTTCCGCATGTGCCGGGCCACGAACTGGCAGGCACGATCGCGGCGACCGGGCGCGGGGTCCTCCGCTACAGGATCGGCGACCGGGTGACGGTACCCTTCGTTTCCGGTTGCGGCCGCTGCTTCGAATGCAGCTCCGGCAACAGCCAGGTCTGCGAAGCGCAGTTTCAACCGGGTTTCACCCACTGGGGCTCGTTTGCGGAATATGTGGCGATCGACTTTGCCGAGCAGAACCTCGTGCATCTGCCCGAGAACATGGATTTCGCAACGGCGGCGAGCCTCGGCTGCCGCTTCGCAACCTCTTTCCGTGCGGTCGTCGACCAGGCCCGCGTCAAGGGCGGCGAGTGGGTGGCTGTGCACGGCTGCGGCGGTGTCGGCCTCTCCGCAATCATGATCGCCGCCGCACTCGGCGCCAACCCCATCGCCATCGACATCTCGGAAGAGAAGCTCGCCTTCGCCCGGACGCTCGGGGCGGTCGCCACCATCGACGGCCGCGAGACGGAGGACGTCGCGGGAGCTGTCAGGGAACTCACCCGAGGTGGCGCCCACGTCTCGCTCGATGCGCTCGGCTCGCCCGTTACCTGCTTCAACTCGATCAAAAATCTGCGCCGCCGCGGCCGGCACGTCCAGGTCGGGCTTATGCTGGCTGAGCACGCGACGCCGCAGATTCCGATGGCGCAAGTGATCGGCCATGAGCTGGAGATCTATGGAAGCCACGGAATGCAGGCCTGGCGTTACGATGCGATGCTGGCAATGATCACCGCCGGGAAACTGAACCCGAAGCAGTTGATCGGCCGTGAGATATCGCTCGAAGAGGCGGCGCCGGCGCTGGCTGCGATGGACCGGGCGACAGACCTCGGCATCAGTGTCATCACGCGGTTCTGACCGGATTTCGGTTGCGTGCCGGCGCTGCTATTCTGCCGCAACCCGAGACGAATCAGGAGGCACGTCATGGCTCTTGCGGTTCAGGCTATCGAGAGCGCCTATTATCGGCCCCTACTCGACGCGAATCCGGCGCATCCGAACGGCTGGCCGTTGCGCCTCATCGTGAGCTCGCAAACCGAGGCGCGGCACAATCGCGCGCTATGGGCGCCGACGCATCTCGTCTCCATCCGAGCGCCAGCGACGCGTCTGCTTTCGATGATCGACCTGCCACCGGAGCGGCATCTGGAACTCCGCTTCGGCGACACCATCGACCCGGATGCGCCGGATGCCGCGCGCCCGGCGGCCATCGAGGCGACATTTGACTTCATCGACAGCCTGCCCGGAGAGGCGCACCTGCTGGTTCACTGCCTCAGAGGCATCGGACGTTCGACGGCGCTGACCCTCGGTGTTCTGGCGCGCTATCTGGGACCGGAGGAGGCTGCGGCAGCGCTTCACGCGCTGCGCCCGGAGGCGAAACCGAACCGGCACGTGCTCGGCCTTTGCGACGCGGCCCTCGGCCTCAAGGGCAAACTTGCGAAACAGGCGCTGCGTTTCCCGGCAAAGGTTTGGAAAGATTGAACGAAGGCGGGCGACGAAGACATTGTGCGGCGCACAAAGTTTTGACATGATGCGCGCAAAAGAATGCTGTGGCACAGCGTCTCCGACGCAGTGCCGCAAGCCCCTGCCCGGCGGCTACTCGCGCAAAATGGTGAAAACCTCCGGCGCGCCGACCGGACGGTGGATAGACGGGAGAACTCGATGTCTTACGCCGCCTATGTCTTCGATGCCTATGGCACGCTTTTCGACGTGCATGCGGCCGTACGCCGGCATGCCGATGCGATCGGGCCGGACGGCCAGGCCTTTTCGGAACTCTGGCGCGCCAAGCAGCTCGAATACTCCTGGGTGCGCTCGCTCATGGGCGCCTATGTCGACTTCTGGGAATTGACCGAGCAGTCGCTCGACTACGCCTTTCAGCGCTTCCCCTCAGCCGATCCCGGGCTCAAAAAGCCGCTTCTCGATGCCTATTGGGCGCTCGACTGTTATCCGGAAGTTCCCGCGGTCCTCAAGGGATTGAAGGAACGTGGCGCCCGCATCGCCATTCTTTCCAACGGTTCGCCGGCCATGTTGGCCTCGGCCGTCAAGAACGCCGCACTCGATATCATCATCGACGACGTTTTCTCGGTCGATGCCGTCAAGGCGTTCAAGACGGCACCGGCTGTCTACGACCTGGTGACGACGAGCTACCGGCTCTATCCGCAGGCGGTCTCGTTCCAGTCCTCGAACCGGTGGGATATCGCCGGCGCCACGAAATTCGGCTTTCGCACCGTCTGGATCAACCGGGCCGACGGGCCGGATGAATACAAGGACCATGGTCCTTCGCTGATCCTCCCCTCGCTCGAAAGCCTGCAATTCGGCGTATGAAGGAGCCCCGCCCATGGCCTGGTCTGCAGCGCAATATGCCAAGTTCGAGGACGAACGGACGCGTCCGGCGCGCGACCTGCTGGCGCAGGTACCCGATCTGCCCGCCGGTCCTGCCTTCGACCTCGGCTGCGGCCCGGGCAATTCGACCGAGCTGATCCTCGAACGATTTCCGGGCAGCCCGCTCACCGGCATCGACAGCGACGATGACATGCTTTCGGCCGCCCGCACCCGCCTGCCGGACCTTCGCTTCGAAAAAGGCGACCTCGCCGCCTGGGCGCCGCCCGCGGAAAGCGCGCTCTTCTTTGCCAATGCGGTCTTCCAGTGGCTACCGGAGCATGTCACGCTTTTCGAGCGGCTCATACTGGCGCTTGCGCCCGGCGGAACGCTTGCCGTGCAGATGCCCGACAATCTCGATGAATCCTCCCATCTTCTGATGGAGGAAACGGCAGAGGAGGCCGCCTTCGCCCCGGCCTTCGCGGGCCGCACCATTCGGCGCAGGTCCCTGCCCTCACCGGCTACCTACGTCGAAAGGCTCACCTCGAAGGAGGTCCGCGTCGATGTCTGGCACACCGTCTACTATCACCAGCTCGCAAATGCGAACGCGATCGTCGAATGGGTGAAGGGCACGGGATTACGCCCCTATCTGGACGCGCTGCCCACCACTCAGCGGGCGGGGTATCTCGCCGCCTATGCCGAAAAGATCAGGAAGGCCTATCCGGCGATGAAAAACGGGCGCGTGCTCCTGCGTTTCCCGCGGCTTTTCATCGTGGCGACAAAAAATCGCTAGAGCGCGAGTGCGTGCGGGTTCTCGCCGCTCCGACAGGCGCGGCCCTGTTTTCCGGACAAGCTTGAAGGCGCGCCTTGCGCGGACAAGTATAGGAGATCGCGCTTCGGCCCGCCGGGCGCTCGCAGTGAAGGAGTTCTCAATGCATGCAGTCAGTTCAAATGGCGCCAATATTCCCGCGCTCGGCTTCGGCACATTCCGTATGTCCGGAGCGGAGGTGCTTCGCATCCTGCCGCAGGCCCTGAAGCTCGGTTTCCGCCACGTGGACACCGCACAGATCTACGGCAACGAGGCGGAAGTCGGCGAGGCCATCCAGAAGTCCGGCATTGCACGGGCGGACATCTTCCTGACCACGAAGGTCTGGGTCGACAACTATCGCCACGACGCCTTCATCGCCTCGGTCGATGAGAGCCTGAGAAAGCTGAGAACCGACCATGTCGATCTGCTGCTTCTGCACTGGCCGGGGAGCGACGTGCCGATGGCCGAACGCATCGGCGCCCTGAACAAGGTGCGGAATGCCGGCAAAGTACGCCATATCGGCATCAGCAACTTCAACGCCGCGCAAATGGAAGAGGCGACGCGTCTCAGCGATGCGCCGATCGCCACGAACCAGGTCGAGTATCATCCTTATCTCGACCAGACGAAGGTCCTCCAGACGGCGCGGCGGCTCGGAATGTCGCTCACGGCTTACTATGCCATGGCCAACGGCAAAGTGCCTGCCGACCCGCTGCTCGCGGAGATCGGCGGCCGCCACGGCAAGACGGCGGCGCAAGTGGCGCTGCGCTGGCTCGTGCAACAGCAGGATGTGATCGTGCTTTCGAAGACGGCGACGGAGGCGCGGCTCAAGGAGAATTTCGCGATATTCGACTTCGCGCTGACACGGGAGGAGATGGCGGCAGTCCGCGAGCTTGCCCGCCCGTCCGGGCGGATCGTCAATCCGCAGGGTCTTGCTCCCGAATGGGATGCGTGAGGTGAAGGCCTTTAGAGGCCCCCATGCCGCACCGCGACCGTTACCTCCTCCGGCTGCCGGCCAGAGGGGGTAACGGCCTGCCTGCGCATCAGAGCAATCAGACGAACTGGCTGAGGCCCGGAACGGAGGCGACCACCTCGTCGACGACTTCCTCGCCCGCCTTCTCCTTGGCAAATGCGATCGTCTCTTTCGCGAGCGCCGTAATCTCTCCCATGCCAAGACCCTGGCTCATCAATTGCTGCCCCAGCGCCATGACGCCGCCGCCGCCGATCGCCGACATCAGGCCGCCAAGAAGGCCGCCACCACCGCTGCCCTCGCCATTGTACTGGGCGACCAGTTCGGTCGCACCGGGGATCGCCTCGATCATCTGGGCGACCGGGCCTTCGGCTGCCTCACGCTGCAGGAAGCCGAGGATCATCCCGACTGCCTTTTCCGCCGTTGCGGTCTCGATTCCGACATTTTCCGCCACGCGCGTGACCAGTTCACTCATGGAAATCTCCTCGATCGAATTTTGACGTTAACGTCAAGGTAAATGAACGATGCCGGAATAACAAGAGCATCGAAACGGACGCCGAATACCATATTCCGCCGCCTCGCAGCATCGTTTCACGGGGCTCGCCAGATGGCAATCCGGCCTTGTTCGCGCCCGCAATCATGTTGCCGGGAACAGACGCACCGCCTATAACAGATGCACGCTATGTTTCGATGACCGACTTTGTGCGACATGCGGGAAATACCCGCTTTCATTGATAAAATTGACAAGACGGAGATGAAGCCCCCATGCTGCAGGAAGGCAAGATCTATATCGGAACCAGCCGCAAGCCGGACGATTCGATCAACAAAGGCGAATATCTGGAGCTGAAGTTCGGCAACCGCCACGGGCTGATCACCGGCGCCACTGGGACCGGCAAGACCGTGACGCTGCAGATCCTGGCCGAGGGTTTCTCGAATGCGGGCGTTCCGGTCTTCTGCGCGGACGTGAAGGGCGACCTGTCCGGTATCGGCGCCATGGGCGAGCCCAAGGACTTCCTGCTGAAGCGCGCCGAGCAGATCGGCCTCGAGCCTTACGATTTCCAGGAATTCCCGGTGATCTTCTGGGATCTCTACGGCGAGAAGGGCCACAGGGTCCGCACCACCATTTCCGAAATGGGCCCACTTCTTCTGTCGCGGCTGATGAATGCGACGGACGCGCAGGAAGGCGTGTTGAACATCGCCTTCAAGATCGCCGACGAGGGCGGCCTGCCGCTGCTCGACCTCAAGGACCTGCAGGCGCTGCTCAATTACATGGGCGAGAATGCGAGCGAGCTTTCCAATCGGTTCGGCTTCATCTCCAAGGCCTCCGTCGGCTCTATCCAGCGCGAACTCCTGATTCTGGAGCAGCAGGGTGCGGAGCATTTCTTCGGCGAGCCGGCGCTGAAGATCACCGACATCATGCGGACCACAAATGACGGGCGCGGCGCGATTTCGGTGCTTGCCGCCGACAAACTGATGATGAACCCGCGTCTCTACGCGACCTTCCTGCTGTGGCTCTTGTCCGAGCTGTTCGAAGAACTGCCCGAAGTCGGCGACCCCGACAAGCCGAAGCTGGTGTTCTTCTTCGACGAGGCACATCTGCTCTTCAACGATGCGCCGAAGGTTCTCGTCGAGCGTGTCGAGCAGGTCGTCCGCCTGATCCGCTCTAAAGGCGTCGGTGTCTATTTCGTCACGCAGAACCCGCTGGACGTACCGGAGACGGTCCTCGCCCAACTCGGCAACCGCGTCCAGCACGCATTGCGCGCCTATTCCCCGCGCGAACAAAAGGCCGTCAAGACGGCTGCCGACACATTCCGCCCGAATCCCGACTTCAATTGTGCCGACGTGATCACGAATCTTGGCACCGGCGAAGCTCTGGTCTCGACGCTCGAGGGCAAGGGATCGCCGTCGATCGTCGAGCGAACCCTGGTCCGGCCGCCTTCGTCGCGCCTTGGCCCGCTCACGGATGCGGAGCGGCAGAAGGTGGTGGACGTGAGCCCGGTGCGCGGTCTCTACGACGAGGACTTCGACCGCGACTCGGCTTATGAGATGCTTGCCAAACGTGCAGCCAAGGCAGCGGAACAGGCGGAGGCTGCCCGGCAGGCAGAAGAAAAACCCGCCGAGGAGACTTCCGGCGGCAGCCGCTGGACCCTGCCCGGCTTCGGCGACGATGCGGCCGAAGCGCCTTCCGGCAAGCAGGCCCGGCCGCGATCCTCCGGCTACAAGCGGGAAACCATCATGGAAGCTGCGATGAAGTCGGTCGCGCGAACGGTTGCGACCCAGGTGGGGCGAGCCCTTGTGCGCGGAATACTCGGCAGTCTGAAGCGCTAGATCACGATCGTTGAGACGCGGGATGCGGGCGGAAAACTGCACATAGTTTTCCAGCGCGTCTCATAAGACGCGCGGCGCTGTAGGAAACCTATCGGAGGACTGCAACGTCTCCTCGTTCCTCATCCCTGTGCTCGTCACAGGGATCCAGCAGCGCCGCGTCTGCGGCGCGGAAAGAGTTCTTTCAGCCCAAGGACTTGGTCTGGCTGGATTCCTGTGACAAGCACAGGAATGAGGAAATGAAACAAGCCGCGGCGGGTGGCCCGAATCTCAACAGGCCTTAGATCTATCCCCGACACTTGCTTGCGGCGGAACTGCCGGGGCAGGCCGAAGCCCGGGGTTACGGGCTTCGGCTATCTGCAACGGTCCTATCAGGCCACCGTCAGCTTAACGTCGACATTGCCCCTGGTCGCATGGCTGTAAGGGCAAACGATATGCGCCTTCTGGACGAGGTCTTCCAGGACCGCCTTTTCCACGCCGGGCGACGAGATTTCCAGCGCCGCGTCGATAAAGAAGCCTGTCCCGTCGTCGCGGGGTCCGATGCCGACCGTGCCCGTCACCGTCGTGTCTTCCGCAAGCTTTACCTTCTCCTTGCCGGCGACGAATTTCAGTGCACCGAGGAAGCAGGCGGAATAGCCGGCGGCAAAGAGTTGCTCGGGATTGGTGCCGCGCGCGCCGTCGCCTCCGAGTTCCTTCGGAACGGTCAGCGTCACGTCGAGAACGCCGTCCTTGCTCTTGGCCTGGCCGGCGCGGCCGCCGGTCGCGGACGCGGTAGTGCGGTAGAGGATGGGCATGACAGTCTCCTTCCTTGTGGTTGCCGGATTTATATATCGCAAGATTAAATAGCGCGCAAATTAATTTTGCAAATTGCTTTGCCGGCGTGAATTTGCGACAATGACATCATGACGAGGAAAGCGGCAAAATTCGACGCAGATTCCGATGAGGTGCTGGCGCTCGGCCGCCAGCTCTGTTTCGCCGTCTACTCGGCGGCGCATGCCTTCAATCGCGCCTACAAGCCATTGCTCGACCGCTTCGGGCTGACCTATCCGCAATATCTCGTGTTGCTCACGCTCTGGCAGCAGGACCGCATGACGGTGAAACGAATCGGCGAAGAACTGGGCCTCGATTCAGGCACCCTTTCGCCTCTGCTCAAGCGGCTGGAAGCAGGCGGATATGTCCGCCGCGTACGCGATGCGGCGGACGAGCGGCAGGTGATCGTCAGCCTGACGGATGGCGGCCGGGAGCTGAAGGCCGAAGCCTTCGGTATTCTGCGCGACATCGGCAATGCATCAGGCTGCAGCCTGGAGGAGGTCGGCGAATTGCGCGACGCGCTGCACAGGCTGACGCAGCGGCTGGCCGGGAGTCGACACGAAAGCTGACAAGAGCACCTGAAGGAAAAGTGTGTACCGCTCTCCGTCCGGAAGTTCGGGTTCAAAGGGTTGAGTAGGTCGCGAACTATTCGCAAGCTGCTGTATGTCCTTGTCGAGCCACGGTCTCGGACGCCCACATCTACGGTTAGACCCGCAACGTCTCCCCCGCCCCCGGCGTTGTCGGGCAGGCCACGTACATCATGAAGACGCACGGCCTTGAAAATCCGAGGGTGATCGCGTACATCTTGAATGTGTACGATATACAAGGACAACGGAGATGCCCCGAGCTGCCGTAGATGACAATAAGCGCATGAATCTGCGGGTCTCGCCGGAAACGAAGGCCAAGCTCGTGCGCGCCGCTGCGTTGCGCGACACCGATCTAACCAACTTCGTTACGCAGACCGCCTTGCGTGAAGCCGAGGCCGTGATCGAGGCGGCCGATGTCGTGCGCTTGTCTGCGCGCGATCATGCGCGTGTGCTCGAACTGCTGGAAAATCCCCCCAAGCCCAACGCGAAGCTGCGGGCAGCGATAGCGGCGTTGCCTGATACTCTATGACGCTGCCGGTCTGGAACGAGGAAGCAATCGCGAAATCGCATGACCGCCAGTCCTTCGACTGTGGCGATCCCGCCATGAATGATTTTCTTCGACGCTTTGCGCGTCAAAGCCACGAACAGAATGCCTCAAAAACCTTCTGCGCGATCGATGTCGCCACGCCTAACCGCGTGCTCGGCTTCTACACGTTGGCCCCTTCTGCCGTGAAGCACGACGACGTGCCGGCGTCGATGACGCAGGGGTTGGCCCAGCACGAGGTCTCCGGGTTTAAGCTGGCGCGGATCGCCACCGATGTCAGCGTAGCGGGTCACGGCCTGGGCGGTCAGCTTCTTGCCGCCGCGGCGCTTCGCTGCTTGCGGGTCGCGTCCGAAGCCGGCGGCGTGCTGCTGATTATCGACGCCAAAGGCGAGCGTGCTGCGCGATGGTATGCCGGCTACGGAGCAGAGCCGCTTCAGAACCAGCCGCTCACGCTGGTCATGCCGTTGGTCACCTTCGCCGCCGATCTCAAGGCCAAGGGTCTTCTCTGACGGTCGTTCCGGCCTGTAGCTTTGGGCGGCCGGTTCGGGTTGTTTGATGCCCATACGATCGGGTGATGACGCAACGCTTTCGCTGGTCATCAAAACGCAGAAAGAAGCGATTTTCGCCGCAGAGATGAACGGCTCCTTCGTTACGCCCCCGCACAGGCCGTCAGATGACGAGGATCGGCGCCTTGTTGCGCACGCGATCGTAAAGATCGATCACGTCCTGATTGACCATGCGGACGCAACCGGAAGAGACCGCCTTGCCGATCGATTGCCATTCGGGCGTCCCGTGGACGCGATAGAGCGTATCCTGGCCGTTCTGGAAGATGTAGAGCGCGCGCGAGCCGAGCGGATTGTCGAGTCCCGGCGGCATGCCGCCATTATCGGCGGAATATTTCGCCAGTACCGGCTGACGGGCGATCATTTCGTTCGGCGGCGTCCACTTCGGCCATTTCTGCTTCCACTGGATCAGACCGCGGCCCGACCAGGCGAAGCCTTCGCGGCCTAACCCGACGCCATAGCGCATCGCCCGCCCGCCCGGCTGGACTAGGTACAGATAGCGGTCGGCCGTATCGACGACGATCGTGCCGGGGGCCTCACCGAAGGGATCGCCGACCTCCTGGCGATAGAAGCGCGGATCGATCTGTCTGAAGGGCACCTCCGGGATGAGAAAGCCGCCATCCTCCCGCGCCGCATAGATCTCCGCGTAATAGGCATCCTGCGGCGGCAGGCCGATCGGCCCCTCGCCGACCGGTCCCTCGAAGATCCCGCCCGGCGGCCCGTTCCAGCGGCTTTCGAGCGCAGGATTGCGGTAGACCGGCATCGTTTGCTCGCGGAAGCGGTCCGTATTCATCGAAGAGGTACAACCCGCAAGTCCGGCGGAGGCGATTGCCAAGCCGGATGTGCGGAGAAACTGACGTCGGGACAAGGCTGGCAGTGATGACATCTAACTCTAACGGGGTTGTGCTGCACGGAAAGAGTCCAGGTGCTCCATTCCGAGGGCCGGATCAAGGTGCTTCGAAAGTGAATCGTTGCGAAGCCGTCTCGAATGGTTATCGGCAAGTCGGAACGGGACGCA
Source organism: Sinorhizobium sp. KGO-5 (assembly GCF_036245905.1). NCBI lineage: Bacteria > Pseudomonadati > Pseudomonadota > Alphaproteobacteria > Hyphomicrobiales > Rhizobiaceae > Sinorhizobium > Sinorhizobium sp. KGO-5. The sequence continues at coordinate 1,412,444 of NZ_BDIZ01000001.1, read as the reverse complement.
AGCGGAAACCGCTCCCTGTGGCACCAGATTGCATTTACGGCCGCTCGCGAACATCACGGCCGCTGGGAGGAAAGCAGCGCTTCGAAATCCTCGCCCGACAAGGGCTGGCTGAAGAAGTAGCCCTGGATCTCGTCGCAGCCGCTTTCTTTGAGAAACTCGACCTGGGCCTTTGTCTCGACACCCTCGGCAATGACGCGCAGGCCGAGCTTCTGTGCAAGCGAGATGATCGCGGATGTAATCGCCATGTCGTCGGCATCGTCCGGAATGTCCGTCACGAAGGACCGGTCGATCTTCAGCCGGCGCACCGGGAAGCGCTTGAGCGCGCTGAGGCTCGAATAGCCTGTCCCGAAATCGTCGATCGCAAGGTGCACGCCGATCGCCTCCAGCGCATGCATCGTGGCGATCGCCCCCGGCACGTCCTGCATGATCAGACTTTCGGTGAGCTCGAGTTCGAGGTAACGGGCCTCGAGGCCGGTCTCCTCCAAAACCGCCGCCACACGCGCCGCCCAGTTGCGCTCGCGGAACTGCCGCGCTGAAACGTTGACGCTGACGATCAGCGGCGGCAGACCGGCGTCCTGCCAGGCCTTCAGCTGGCGGCAGGCGGCGCGCAGGACCCAGTCTCCAATCGGGACGATCAGACCGGTTTCCTCGGCGAGCGGAATGAATGCCGCGGGCGAGATGATGCCGCGCACCGGGTGCTGCCAGCGCAACAGCGCCTCCGCAGCGAAGATGCGGCCGGTCTCGAGGCTCATCTGCGGTTGGAAATGCAGCAGGAACTCCTCCCGCGCAAGCGCCTCGCGAAGCTCTTCTTGCGACTGGAGTTTTTCATGGGCTCTGGCGGCCATCGCCTCGGTGAAGACCTGGATGTTGTTGCGGCCGAGCTCCTTGGCGCGATACATGGCCATGTCGGCATTGGCGAGAAGTTCGCCCGCCGTCGTGCCCTGGTTGGGGAAGCAGGCCACGCCCATGCTGCAGTTCACCTGCAGGGAGCGGCCCTGCAACTGCACCGGCATGGCGATTGCAGCGCGGATGTCCTCCAGCCGCGACAGAACGACGTCCCGCTCCTTCGGCAGGCCGTTCAGGAGGATGATGAACTCGTCGCCGCCGACGCGCACGACGGAATCGGACCTGCGCACGGCACCCCGCATGCGCCCGGCTACGACCTTCAGGAGCTCATCACCTGTGGCGTGCCCAAGGCTGTCATTGATCAGTTTGAAATCGTCGAGGTCGAGAAAGGCGAGCACGGCCCATTGATCCCGCTCGCGGATCTCCTCGAGCATGCCGGCGACCTGCTCCTCGAAAAGGACGCGGTTCGGCAGCCCCGTCAAGGCGTCGTGATGGGCCATGAAACCGATGCGGTCCTCCGCCCGCTTGCGCTCGATCGCTATTCCGGCGAGATGAGCGGCCATGGCAATCAGTTCCTGCTGCTGCTCGCTCGGCGTTCCAACCTCCTGCGCGTACAGCGCGAATGTCCCGAGCACATTGCGCTCGCGCGACAGGATGGGCGTGGACCAGCAGGAGCGGAGGCCGGAAGGCCCCAGGAGAGGCGCGTATTCCTCCCAGAGCGGATCGGCGAAGACGTCGGAAACGATCACCTGTTCGCCGCACCACGCAGCCGTTCCGCAGGAGCCGGCCGCAGGGCCGATCTCGACGCCATGGATGGCAGCGCAATAATCCGCGTCGAGGCTGGGGGCAGCGCCGTGCAGGAGATGCCCGCCATCCTCCGAAAGGAGCAGGATGGAGGCCTTGATCCCGGGCAGCAGCGCTTCGATCATCAGCACCAGCTCGTGGAAGAACTCACCAAGGGGCCTGCCCTTGGCGATCATTTCCAGCAACCGGGCCTGACCTTCGAGCAGGCGCTCCGCGGCCTTGCGATCGCTGATATCGCGCGAGATGCCGACGATACCGATGATCCCGCCGCTCTTGCTGCGCAAGGGCACTTTCGAGGTCATCAGCCAGCGATCGCGGCCCTTGGTCACGATGGCGCGTTCCTCGATGCCGAAGATCGGTTCGCCGGTTTCCAACACGCGTCGCTCGGTATCGGCGACGGCCTGGGCGAACTCGTGCGGGTGCAGATCGAAATCGGTCTTGCCGACGAGGTCTCGCAGGCATTCAAGGCCGTTGTCGGCGACCGTCGCCTCGTTGGCGATCAGGAAGCGCCCCGCCGTATCCTTCGCATAGATATAATCGGGAACGTGGTTGATCATCGCTTCGAGCCAGTAGTGGCGGTCGGCCATGTCGGGTTCGGGCGGAAAGAGACGCGCGACCTCGTCGGCAAGGCGGCTGCCGGCATCGATCAGCCGGCGCGTCTGCGCATTGTCGTCCGCGTTCAGGTCGGCATATCGGATGCTGCGGGACGTTTTTCTTGCCAAGCGAAACCTCCGAAGGAGCGGCGCTCGCGCAGATTTAGCGAAAAGAGGTTATGCTTCCCTAAACTCCACAGCGAAAAATCGTCTAAAGGTTGCGCGGAACCACTTCGCATCAAAAGAATTCATGCGACCTATCATTGCCGACGGCTTCTGCCGAGGACGGTGATGGCCTACAGCATGACCATGCAGGAGTTACAGCGATCTTTGCGCGTCTGTCCGACGCGCGCGCTGCAAGGAGCTGAACGACAATCGGAGGACGCGGGAAATGCTGACGATCTATGGAGTTTACCGTTCGCGCGCGTCGCGCAACTACTGGATGGCGGGGGAACTCGGCCTGCCCTTCCGGTCGGTGCCGGTTGTCCAGGCGCGCCGGGTCGCCGATCCGCTGGCCGCGGATGCCCCCCTCAATACGAAGTCGCCGGGCTTCCTCGCCATAAACCCGATGGGCCTCATACCCGCGATCGAGGATGACGGGTTGGTGCTGACCGAGTCGCTCGCCAACAATCTTTACCTCGCCCGCAAACACGGCGGACCACTGGCACCGGCCGATATCCGGGAGGAAGGGCAGATCGGCAACTGGACGATGTGGGCGGCGACCGAGGTCGAGCCGCATGCGGTGAAGATCGTTCTCGCCTATGACAACGGGATCGAGGACACGCCGGAAGGGCGGGCGGAGATCGCGGCCTGCGCCCGCTCCCTTGAAAAAGCCTTTTCCGTACTCGAAACGCACCTCGCCGATCGCGACTACGTTGTGGGTGACCGCTTTACCGTCGCGGACCTCAATCTTGCGGAGGTTTTCCGCTACACGATGAGCCAGACGGACCTTTTCGAAAGGCACCGCCAGGTCAAGGCCTGGCTGGCGCGCTGCCAATCCCGCCCCGCCTTCAAGGCGATGATGGAGGAACGGCTGAAGGAACCGGAATAAGGCACCTGGCTGGGTGAGCGAAGGCTCTTCTCATCCCGTCATCGCCGCGAGCTGCCGCATTCCGTCCTCCACTTCCTCGCGCACCCAGCGCTTGAAGGCGGCAGCGCCCTTGCTTTCGCGGCGTGAGACGGAGGTGACGAAGTAGTGCCCGAAGCCGGTCTTGGCGCGAATGCCGAACGGCGCCACGAGAGACCCCCTCAGCAGCGCGTATCCGGCAAGCGTCTGCCAGGCAAGCATTACCCCCTGCCCGGCAATCGCCGCATCGAGCGCCAGGGAAGCGTCGTTGAAGGTGTGACGCACCGTCATGGCCGCACCGGTGAGGCCGGCGGTCTTGAGCCATAGTTCCCAGGAAAACATTGCATGCGCATCGATCACCGCGGGCAGCTTCAGCATGTCCGCGGGCTCACGAAGTCCGGCGGCCAGTGCCGGCGAGCAGACCGGGAAGACCTCCTGCTCGAGCAGCAGTTCCGATCGCACGCCCGGCCAGCGGCCAGCCCCGACGCGGATGCCGAGATCGACATCGGAGGTCTCCAGATTGGCGAGCGTCGTGGTCGCGTCGATCCTCAGCCGGATATCCGGATTACGCTCGGCGAAGCGGTCCAGCCGGTAGACGAGCCAGCGCGCCGCAAAGACCGGCGCGACCGACACCGTCAATACCGAATCGTCACGACGGCGTGCCTGGGCGACTGCCTCGGCGAGCTCCCTGAACGCGCTCGACAATCGCGTCAGCAGCGCGCGCCCGCTATCTGAAACCACAAGCCCCCGCGGCGAGCGCTCGAAAAGCGTACGACCGAGTTGCGCCTCGGTCTTGGCAATCTGCTGGCTGACGGCGCCGGCGGTGACGCCGAGTTCCTCCGCCGCAGCGGCGAGCGAGCCCAGGCGGCCGACCGCCTCGGCCGCGCGCAATCCGTTCAGGTGAACCTTATTCAGGTCTTTCATATAGTTTTTCTAAACCGCTGCCCTCGCAATCTCAATTGCAAACTTCGACAAAGAGGTGGATTCTCCTCCAAAAGATTGAAGGGTTGAGCGGCCGGCGTGACCGGCTGCGCTACCCCAATCCGAGCTGAACGGTGACTGTATGCTGAAGTTTTTCTCAATACTGAAGCGCCCCGGGGCCTCGTCCGACAGTGTTCGAGGACTCGCCTCCGACTGGATGCGCGACCCTCTCCAGCATCCGGATCTCTTCCGTATGGGTGAACGCGAACTCGCGGATCTGCCGTTCCCCGGATGGCCTTGGCCGCGCACTGGGGCGGAGAACCTCTGCAACTGAGGGCGACCAACGCCCGTTTTAACGCTTCGGCTCCGCCGATCCGGGCCGATTGCCGTTACGACTGCACTTCAGCCAGAACCTTGGCGACGGCCGGGCGCTCGGCCATCCGGTTGCGATGGTCGAGGATTCGCGGAAACCGGGCCGGATCGACACCGTCCGACTCGAGCCAGCCGGCGATGGTGAAGAGATAGGGATCGGCGACCGAATAGGCGTCGCCCCTGACAAAGGGGCCGACGAACATCGTGCGCTCGATCAGCGCGAAGCAGTCGGCCATGTTCTGCGGCACCTTGGCCTTCATCGCCTCCTGCGCCGCCGGGTCGTCTGCCCACCGCGCGGCCCGGCGCGCATGGGCATGAGCGACGTGAACCGTCGAGCAGAGATAGCTCAGAAACGACTGCAGCCGCGCGAACTCGAAAGGATCGTCAAGCGGCGCAAGCCGCGCCTTCGGGAAGCTTTGGGCGATATAGGCGAGAATGGCCGGCGTCTCCGTCAGGATACCGCGGTCGGTCACGAGGGCGGGCACCCGCCCCTTGGGGTTGATGGTGAGGTAGTCCGGCTTGGTCTGCTCGGCTTTGGAAAAATCGACCCGATGCACTTCAAAGCCGGCACCGGCTTCCTCCAGCGCGATGTGCGAGGCAAGCGAGCAGGTTTCAGGCGTATAAAACAGTTTCAGCATCGTTCTTCCTCCCAAATTGCGCGGCTGACGGCGGCGCCGAAGCACAGAAGATCGAATCGCCGCGATTGACAAGTCCTGAGCGAGATCGCGTCAGGCGGCAAAGGCTTCCGTCACCCGCACGTCGCCGACGTGCATTCCGTTCCAGTTGCGCATCGCGTGATTGGCCTGAGCCATCAACGCCTCATGGATTTCGTCATCGTCCGAAAAGAAGCGCGCAAGCGTCGCGGCGACCATCGCCTCGGCGGCCCGGGTCGTGCCGTCCTCGCATTTCAGCGCGATGCCGATACCCTTTTCCGGTATCGCCGCACAGAATACGCCCTCGGCGCCGGTCTTCGCAAAAATGCGGCCGGGAGCCGTCTTCATCAGCCGCGTGCAAGCGCGCTTGGTGCCGGCGACGTAGAAGGGCTCTGCCATGCAGGCGTCGATCAGACGCTTCGAGGCCCGCGCCCGCTCCGTCCCGAGACCGACTCCGCTCGCCATCCTGGCAAATCCATGAGCAAGTCCTTTCATCGAGAGCGCGTAGGTGGGGATCGAGCAGCCGTCGACGCCGCAATTGTCGCGATCAAGAATCGCTCCGGTCAGCTCCGCCATGACGCCGCGGATTTCCCGCTGGATCGGGTGGTCATAGCCGATATAGCCTTTGACCTCGGTCCCGGAATGGCAGCAGGCGCAGACGAAGCCCGCATGCTTGCCCGAGCAGTTGTTGTGGAGCGCGCTCGGCGCTTCGAGTGAGCGGGCCTGGGCGATCAGCGTCTTCTGGTCGGAGGACCAATGGGCGCCGCACTCAAGCGCCTGGACGTCCCGCCCCGCAGCCGCCAGCATTTTGGCGGCGAGCGCTACATGTTCCGGCTCCCCCGAATGCGACGAGCAGGCCAGCGCCAACTCCCGATCGCCGAAACCGTAGGCGTCGCCGGCACCGCTTTCGATCAGCGGCAGGGCCTGCATTGCCTTGCAGGCGGAGCGCGGAAAGATATGAGCATCCGTTTGGCCAAGGGAAAACAGCATCTTTCCGTTGCCATCGACGGCGACGATCATGCCCCGATGGCGGCTTTCGACCAGATTTCCGCGCGTTACTTCGACCAGAACCGGATTCGACATCGGCTGCCCTCAATTTTCCAAGTTTCGGATATGCATCTATCAGGAATCCCACGGCAGAAAAGTCACCGCAGATGAAATTCCTCCGCAAGCTCTTTCTCGTTTTCGCCGTCGTCTACCTGCTTCCGGCGCTCGCCTCGGCGGGCCTGTGGTACCTCAAGGAGCGGCCGCAGAGCTGGCACGACGCGGACTGGTCGTCGTCAGGTATTCTGGCGGATGCGGCTGCGAGCCCGCAGGCGGCGATATACGTCTTCTCGGCGACCACTGGAGGCATGAAGGGCGCGGTGGCAAGCCACGCCTGGATCGTCACCAAAGACGAAGGGGCGCCTACCTATAACCGTTATGAAAAGGTCGGCTGGGGCAAGCCGATCCGCAAGAACGCCTATGCGGCCGACGGACGCTGGTATTCCAACGAGCCGCGCATCGTCGTGGCAGTCAGCGGCGAGGAAGCCAAGCGCCTGATCCCCAAGATCGAAACGGCGATCGAGGCTTATCCCTATTCTTCGCCGGGCGCCTATCGAATCTGGCCCGGGCCCAACTCCAACACTTTCGTCGCCCATGTCTTGCGATCGGTGCCGGAGCTCGACGTCGTGCTGCCGCCGGATGCGGTCGGGCGCGACTATCTGCCGGAGGGGAAACTGTTCCATGTCGATGCCGACGGTCGCGACCTGCATGCGACGCTTTACGGCCTCGCCGGCGTCTCGGCCGGCTGGCGCAGCGGGCTGGAACTGCACTTCATGGGACTGGTGGCGGGCTTCGACGTCGCGCGGCCCGGCATCAAGATTCCGGCACTCGGCCGCTTCGGAATCTGAGGGGATGGCACGCTGGCGGAAAACCGCACACATTTTTCCTCATCCCGCTCCATAGGAAAAGGGCCGCCCTGCGGCGGCCCTTCCATGAGCTTTGGCCTCACAATGGCCGGGTGCTGAGACCCTAAGGAAGGCGGCTATCAAGCCGAGGGCTGCCTCGACTCCTTCACCTCTCCCATGTCCATTACGAGGTCCGAAATCTCATTAGACATTGGATCACCTTCCTTTCTGTTCGTTGACGTTGATCCCAACGTAAGCGATCTTTGGGCCAATACAAGGGCGACCATCGTCTTATTGTCTTTTGCTACCCGATCCGCATCACGATCTTGCCGATATGATCGCCCTGCTCCATCAGCCGATGAGCGCCGGCAATCTCGGCGAAGGGCAGGATCGCCTGGATGACCGGCGCAACTTCGCCCCCTTCCAGCAGCGGCCAGACCTTTTCCGCCAGCCCGTCGCGGATTGCCTGCTTCTCGGCGGCGGTGCGCGGCCGGAGCAACGAACCCATTATCTGCAGGCGCTTCATGAGAATTGGCGCAATGTTGGCGTCCTCCACCCGGGCGCTACCGAGGAAGGCGATGATCGACAGGCGCCCGTCCTTGGCCAGGCTGCCGATGTTGCGATCGAAGTAGCGCCCGCCCACCATGTCGAGAATGACGTCGACCCCGCGACCGCCGGTTTCTTCCAGCACGACGGCCCTGAAATCCTCCTCACGATAATTGATCGCACGTTTCGCCCCGAGTGCCTCGCAGGCCTCGCACTTCGCAAGGTTGCCGGCGGTCGCGAAGACCTCTGCACCGAGTGCCTTGGCAAGCTGGATGGCGGTCGTGCCGATACCGCTGGATCCTCCATGGACAAGGAACGTTTCGCCGGCCTTCAGGCGGGCCATGTCGAAGACGTTGGCCCAGACCGTGAAGAAAGTCTCCGGCAAGGCTGCCGCCTTCGCGGCATCGTAGCCCTTGGGCCAGCGAAGGGCCTGCGTGGCGGGAACGGCGCAATATTCCGCGTAAGCGCCGCCATTGGCCAGAGCGCAGACCTTGTCGCCGGTCGAGAAGCCGGCCGCTCCCTCGCCGAGAGCAACCACTTCGCCTGCCACTTCGAGCCCGAGGATGGGGCTCGCCCCAGCGGGCAGCGGGTAGTCTCCCTTGCGCTGCAGGACGTCCGGCCGATTGATGCCGAAGGCTTCGACGCGGATCAGAATGTCGCCGGGCCGGACCTCAGGCATCGCCCCCCGCGCCAGCACCATATTCTCCGGCCCTCCGGGGCCAGGCAGATCGACATAGGTCATTTCTGTCGGAAGGGTCATGACGGCATCCTCGCAAAACGGTTCCGCCTATACCTATAGCCCTCTTGCCGTTCGGGAAAGTTCGTCGTGCATCCGCTGCTCAGGTCCGGTCCAGGGGCTCCATGACGAGGCCTTCTTCGCTCGCCTTGGCGCGCGCCTTTATCTCCGCGATCCGCTTGCTCACGGTCTGTCCGTCCGAGAGGACAAGGCCTTCCGGAAGCAAAAGCACCGCGATCGAACAGCGCATCAGGGGGAAAGCCTTCGTGGTGCCGTCGCGGCCATATCCGCTGATCCGTCCCGCCGACAGATGCTCGGGCGAATAGAGCTGGCGGACGTCCGAGCGAAAGTCGTCGATCAGACGTGAAAGGACGCCCCGGATATCCTCCTCGGTGGAACCGTCGATGCCGACGAAGAAATCGTCGCCTCCGACATGACCCAGGAACTTCCCTTCGCCAATGAAGTGGCGCCGCAGGAGCGCCGCAAAGAGCGTGATCGCGAGATCCCCCTTCTGGAAGCCGTAGGTATCGTTGAAGGGTTTGAAATCGTCGAAGTCGCAGTAGCAGAAGTAGCGGACCTGGTCGCCGTCCAGGATCGCGTGCTGGACATAATCGCGGATCGCGCGATTGCCGGGGAGGCCCGTCAACGGATTCTGCTCCTGGGCCGTCTTCAACTGCTTCTCGTTGATGATCTTCAGGAGCGACGAAGCGGAGAGAATGCCGGCATAGCGCATGTTCTCCGTGAGGATGACGCAGTCGCTCCCGTTCATGCCGGCGAAGATCTTGAGCATCTCGTCGGCGGGCGTGTCGAGATCGGCGATCGGCGCGGGCGTGACGAAATGCGAGATGCGGCGCTGATAGAGGCGGTTCTTCAGGAGGTCGCGGCCAAAGGGATGATAGATCATCTCCTTGACGTGATACTCGTGCAGGATGCCGCGCGGTTCGCCATTGGCATTCAGGACCGGAAAGAAAGCCTGGCGTGGATTGAGCCGGAAGAGGTCGAACACGGAATCGAGATCGTCGCTCTCCCTCGCTGCCGGAAGCTGCTCGATCTCCTTGCGGATCAGGATGCTGTCAAGGGTCGCAGACGGGCGCCGAGCGCCGGCCGCCTGTTCGAGATGAGCGTAGACGGCCTGCAGCTCCGTGACGTGCGTCGTCGGTCGGGCGATAAAGTAGCCCTGCATGAGGTCGCAACCGAGATCTCGGCAGACGAGAAACTCCGCCTCCGTCTCCACGCCCTCGGCGATGACCCGCGACCCGAGCACATGGGCCATGTTGACCGTATGCCGGACGAGGTGCCGCTTGCGGGGGTCCTTGTCTATATCGCAGATGAAGTGCCGGTCGATCTTCACATAGTCGACCGGCTGGTCGCAGAGCAGTTTCAAGCCGTTGAACCCCGCACCGAAATCGTCGATCGCGAGCTTGAATCCCGCAAGCCGCAGCTGCCGCACGAGCGCGGAAAAATCAGGCATCTTGCTGCTGTCGAAACGTTCCGACAGTTCGAAGCAAAGGGAGGACGGCGCGATATTCGCACGCTTCAAGTGGTTGACGAGGCGATCGACGATGTCGCCCTCGGCGCCGACGAGCCGCGCATCGAAATTGAGAAAGAGCGTGCGCGCCGAAAAGTCCGGGAGCGTGGCAAACGCGGCGACGGCGCGGCTGTTGATCAGGTGCTCGAGCGCGAGCAACTGCCCCGCGCTCTCGGCCCTGTCGAGCAATTCGACCGGCGAGGCAAAGCCCAGGCGCTCGAAACCGCGCATCAGGGATTCATAGCCGAACACCGCCCCGGTCGCCGCTTCCACTATCGGCTGGAGGGCATTTTCGATGACGAGTTTGGCAAGGGTCACGATCTGGTCGTCGCCGAAACGGCGAAGTGGCAGGATTTCTGCGGGGGCGGCCGACATGCCGGGCTCCAGGGATAGGACACACAAACGTGCGCCAGCATCGGAGCCAGGCGTCAACGAAATCTTTCGCGAATGTGAAAGTTTGATGAAGCTTCGGAAAAGCCTGCTCAGCCCCTTGCGAGAACCCCGAAGGCGATCGAGGCCAGCCCCTGCATGACGAGATCGACCGCCAGGAAAAGACCCAGTATCCAGAGGCTGTCGACCGGCCAGCCGGCAGCGATGATGAGGCCGGCTAGCAGGGTCACGAGGCCGCCGATGACCATCCACCCCCAGCCGCCAAGAGGACGAAGCCTGAACCCTACCCAGATGCGGGAGCAACCGGCGGCGATCAGCGCCACCGCCAGCAGAAATGTCAGCACCGAGGAGGCGAGGACAGGATTGATGAAAGCGAACAGGCCTGCCGCAGCATAGAAGGCACCGCTCAAGATCCAGTAAAGGACACTTCCCCAGTTTTTGACCTGAAAGGCGTGGGCGAGGTTGAGCAGGCCGCCGATCAGCATGATGAGACCGACGTAATAGACGGAGGCGACTGTCGCCATCAGCAGGTTTCCGAAGGCGATGCCGCCGCACATGATCAGAAGCACGCCGAGTGCGACGAACCACCCCCATTTTCCGGCAAGGGCCTCTCTGCCGGCGGGATCGAACGCGTGAACCATTTCAACCTCCAGTCATGCCTATGCGCATGGACGCCTCCCGCTGATTGAGCCGGATTTCCAAGCAAAAAGAAAGAGAAAAGCTCAGGATTTTTTTATTGATTGATGGATCAATCAAAAATAAGCTAGAGCCAGAGGAGTTCGAAGATGCCCAAGGTCGGAATGGAGCCGGTGCGCCGCAAGGCGCTGGTCGATGCGGCGCTGCGCGTGATTGGCGACCAAGGGACGCTCGCGGTCACCATGTCGGATATCGCGCGGACGGCCGGCGTTTCGCCCGCGCTCGCGCATCACTATTTCGGCAGCAAGGAACAGTTGCTGATCGCCACCATCCGCAGCCTTCTCGGCAAGCTGCGCGACGACGCCGTGTCTGCGATGAAGGCGGCCTCGACGCCGCGCGCAAAGGTGAGTGCTCTGATCAGCGTGAGTTTTCGCGCCGATCAGTTCGCGCCGGAGACGGTCGCAGCCTGGCTCGCCTTCTATTCGGAGGCGCAACGGTCGGAGGAAGTGCGGCGGCTGCTGGTGATCTATGCGCGGCGGCTGCGCTCAAACCTGCTCGCGGGTCTGAGAGCGCTCTGCCCGGCAGATGACGCGGAACGCATCGCCGAGGGCGCCGCTGCGATGATCGACGGGCTCTACATCCGGCAAAGTTTGAAATCGGCGCCGATCAGCATCGAAGCCTCGGTGGCGCTCACGGAAGATTACGTGAATGCGCATCTGAGGGCGAGCGACGGGAAAGGCTCCCCTCCCCGGGTTTACTCCGAGGATTAGCCCCTCCCTCCCGGCGGGCAGAAGGCGGCGGCAGCCGCAGCTGACAATCGCCGACCGGCCAAGCAAGACGAAGCAAGAATTCGAACCACGAGGAAACGCTCAAGTGACCACCGGGAAGCCGAATATTCTGATCATCATGGTGGACCAGCTGAACGGAAAGCTTTTTCCGGACGGGCCTGCAGACTTCCTGCACGCGCCCAACCTGAAGGCGCTGGCCAAGCGATCGGCCCGTTTCCGCAACAACTACACCTCGTCGCCACTATGTGCCCCAGCCCGAGCATCCTTCATGGCCGGGCAATTGCCGAGCCGCACGCGGGTTTATGACAATGCCGCCGAGTACCAGTCGTCGATCCCGACCTATGCACATCACCTGCGCCGGGCCGGCTATTACACCGCGCTTTCCGGCAAGATGCATTTCGTCGGACCGGACCAGTTGCACGGCTTCGAGGAGCGGCTGACGACCGACATCTATCCGGCCGATTTCGGCTGGACGCCGGATTACCGCAAGCCGGGCGAGCGCATCGACTGGTGGTATCACAATCTCGGCTCCGTCACCGGCGCCGGGGTCGCCGAGATCACCAACCAGATGGAATATGACGACGAGGTGGCATTCCTCGCCAACCAGAAACTCTACCAGCTTTCGCGGGAAAACGACGATGCGAGCCGGCGCCCCTGGTGCCTCACCGTCTCCTTTACCCATCCGCACGACCCCTATGTCGCGCGGCGCAAATTCTGGGACCTCTACGAAGATTGCGAGCACCTCACGCCCGAGGTCGACGCTATCCCCCTCGACGAGCAGGACCCGCATTCGCAGCGCATCATGCTGTCCTGCGATTACCGGAACTTCGAGCTGACGGAGGAGAATGTCCGCCGCTCTCGCCGCGCCTATTTCGCCAACATCTCCTATCTCGACGAGAAGGTCGGCGAACTGGTCGACACCCTCACGCGGACGCGGATGCTCGATGACACCCTCATCCTCTTCTGTTCCGACCACGGCGACATGCTCGGCGAGCGCGGCCTCTGGTTCAAGATGAACTTCTTCGAAGGCTCGGCGCGCGTGCCGCTGATGATTGCCGGCCCCGGTATCGCACCCGGCCTGCATCTGACGCCGACCTCCAATCTCGACGTGACGCCGACGCTTGCGGACCTCGCCGGCATTTCGCTCGAGGAAGTGAAGCCCTGGACCGATGGCGTCAGCCTCGTGCCGATGGTCAACGGCGTCGAGCGCACCGAACCGGTGCTGATGGAATATGCGGCCGAGGCCTCCTATGCGCCGTTGGTCGCCATTCGCGAGGGCAAGTGGAAATACATCCACTGCGCACTCGATCCGGACCAGCTCTTCGACCTCGAGACCGATCCGCTGGAGCTCACGAACCTCGCAGCGAAGCCGCGCGGACCTGTCGACCAGGCAACGCTTACCGCATTCCAGGACATGCGCGCCGCCCATTGGGACATGCAGGCCTTCGATGCTGCCGTGCGCGAAAGCCAGGCCCGCCGCTGGGTCGTCTACGAGGCGCTGAGAAACGGCGCCTATTACCCCTGGGATCACCAGCCGCTGCAAAAGGCATCGGAGCGATACATGCGCAATCACATGAACCTCGACAATCTCGAGGAGTCCAAACGCTATCCGCGAGGAGAATGAGATGAGAGCCCAACCGAAAGCCTCGCACTTCATCGACGGCGAATATGTCGAGGACACCGGCGGCACGGTGATCGAGAGCATCTATCCGGCGACCGGCGAAGTCATCGCCCGCCTCTACGCGGCAACGCCTTCGATCGTCGAATACGCGATCGCAGCGGCGAAGCGCGCACAGCCGGAATGGGCGGCGATGAGCCCGACCGCGCGCGGCCGCATCCTCAAGCGGGCCGCCGAGATCATGCGCCAGCGCAACCGCGAGCTTTCCGAGCTCGAAACGCTCGACACGGGCAAGCCGATCCAGGAAACCATCGTGGCCGACCCGACGTCCGGCGCCGACAGTTTCGAATTTTTCGGCGGCGTCGCGCCCGCCGCACTCAACGGCGATTATATCCCGCTCGGTGGCGACTTTGCCTATACCAAGCGGGTGCCGCTCGGCGTCTGCGTCGGCATCGGCGCCTGGAACTACCCTCAGCAGATCGCCTGCTGGAAGGGTGCGCCCGCACTCGTCGCCGGCAATGCGATGGTGTTCAAGCCTTCGGAAAACACCCCGCTCGGCGCACTTAAGATCGCCGAAATCCTTATCGAAGCGGGTCTGCCGAAGGGCCTCTTCAACGTCATTCAGGGTGACCGCGCGACGGGCCCGCTCCTCGTCAACCATCCGGACGTCGCAAAGGTGTCGCTCACCGGCTCCGTGCCGACCGGAAAGAAGGTGGCCGGCGCCGCCGCCGCGGAACTCAAGCACGTCACCATGGAGCTCGGCGGCAAGTCGCCTCTGATCGTCTTCGAGGATTCCGATCTCGAAAGCGCGATCGGCGGCGCAATGCTCGGCAATTTCTACTCGACCGGCCAGGTCTGCTCCAACGGTACCCGCGTCTTCGTGCAGAAGAAGATCAAGGAGCCCTTCCTCGCCCGTCTCAAGGAACGCACCGAAGCGATCGTCATCGGCGACCCCCTGGACGAGACGACGCAGCTTGGGCCGATGGTCTCGGCGGCGCAACGCGACAAGGTCTTCTCCTATATCGAGAAGGGCAGAGCGGAAGGGGCGCGCCTCGTCACCGGCGGCGGCATTCCCAACAATGTGAGCGGCGAAGGCACCTATATCCAGCCGACCGTCTTCGCCGACGTCACCGACGGTATGACGATCGCGCGGGAAGAAATCTTCGGACCGGTCATGTGCGTGCTCGATTTCGACGACGAGGCGGAAGTCATCCGACGCGCCAACGCCACGGAGTTCGGCCTATCGGCCGGCGTCTTCACCGCTGACCTCACCCGCGCCCACCGGGTCGCCGACCGGCTCGAGGCCGGCACGCTCTGGATCAACACCTATAATCTCTGCCCGGTAGAGATCCCCTTCGGCGGGTCCAAGCAGTCGGGCTTCGGACGCGAGAATTCGGTCGCGGCGCTGAACCACTATACCGAGCTCAAGACCGTCTATGTCGGCATGGGGCCGGTCGAGGCGCCGTATTGAGCTTTGCAGTTATGCCCTCTCGGGTTTGACCCGAGGACTAACCCTCTCCCCGCGCGGGGAGAGGGGACAGGCGCGGCATATCCCTCTTTCCCTCGCGCGCGGGAGAAGGCGGCGGCAGCCGGATTGAGGGGCCATCCCAGAAGCAAGAAAGACCACGCTCATGCAGGCAGATTTCGTCATCATCGGTTCCGGCTCGGCGGGCTCAGCGCTCGCCTATCGCCTGTCGGAAGACGGCAGGAATTCGGTCATCGTGCTCGAGTTCGGCGGCTCCGATGTCGGCCCGTTCATCCAGATGCCGGCGGCGCTTGCCTGGCCGATGAACATGAACCGCTATAATTGGGGCTATCTCTCCGAACCCGAACCGAACCTCAACAACCGGCGCATCACCGCGCCGCGCGGCAAGGTGATCGGCGGCTCCTCCTCGATCAACGGCATGGTCTATGTCCGGGGCCATTCGGAAGACTTCAACCGCTGGGAGGAACTCGGCGCCAAAGGCTGGGCCTATGCGGACGTGCTGCCCTATTACAAGCGGATGGAGCATTCGCATGGCGGCGAAGAGGGCTGGCGCGGCACCGATGGGCCGCTGCACGTCAAGCGCGGCCCGGTCAAGAATCCCCTTTTTCACGCCTTCATCGAAGCGGGAAAAGAGGCCGGCTTCGAAGTCACCGAGGACTATAACGGCTCGAAGCAGGAGGGCTTCGGGCTGATGGAGCAGACGACGTGGCAGGGCCGCCGCTGGTCGGCCGCTTCCGCCTATCTGAGGCCGGCCCTCAAACGTCCGAATGTCGAGCTCATCCGTTGCTTCGCCCGCAAGGTCGTGATCGAGAACGGCCGGGCGACGGGCGTGGAGATCGAGCGGGGCGGACGGATCGAGGTGGTGAAGGCCAACCGCGAAGTGATCGTCTCCGCCTCCTCGTTCAATTCGCCGAAGCTGCTGATGCTTTCCGGCATCGGACCGGCCGCGCACCTCAAGGAGATGGGAATTGACGTGAAGGTCGACCGACCCGGCGTCGGCCGGAACCTGCAGGACCACATGGAATTCTATTTCCAGCAGGTGAGCACGAAGCCGGTGTCACTCTATTCCTGGCTGCCATGGTTCTGGCAGGGCGTCGCCGGTGCGCAATGGCTCTTCTTCAAGAGAGGCCTCGGAATTTCCAACCAGTTCGAGTCCTGCGCCTTCCTGCGTTCGGCACCCGGCGTGAAGCAGCCGGACATCCAATACCACTTCCTGCCGGTGGCGATCAGCTATGACGGCAAGGCGGCGGCGAAGTCGCACGGCTTCCAGGTACATGTCGGCTATAATCTGTCCAAGTCGCGCGGTGACGTCACCCTTCGCTCGTCCGATCCCAAGGCCGACCCGGTGATCCGCTTCAACTATATGAGCCATCCGGAGGACTGGGAGAAGTTCCGCCATTGCGTTCGGCTGACGCGCGAGATCTTCGGCCAGAAGGCTTTCGACCTCTATCGCGGCCCCGAAATCCAGCCCGGCGAGAAGGTGCAGACGGACGAGGAGATCGATGGGTTCCTGCGCGAGCATCTCGAAAGCGCCTATCATCCCTGCGGCACCTGCAAGATGGGGGCGAAGGACGATCCGATGGCCGTGGTCGACCCCGAAACCCGGGTTATCGGCGTCGACGGGCTTCGTGTCGCCGACTCCTCGATCTTCCCGCACATCACCTATGGCAACCTCAACGCCCCCTCGATCATGACCGGCGAAAAGGCCGCCGATCATATCCTCGGCAAGCAGCCGCTCGCCCGCTCGAACCAGGAGCCGTGGATCAATCCGCGCTGGGCGGTGAGCGACAGGTAACTTATTCCGAGAGGAAACCTATCCAGCGCCCGGCTAGGACCGCACCGGTCCAGATCGACATGGAAAGCAGCGCTGAAAGGCGGACCCTCGGGGAGAGCGGCCCGCCTTTGATTGCGTCGCGCCATTGCGGGGTCAGGTGCAATATGGCGGCGTTGAGTACGCCGAGCGCGAGCAGCGTCATCTTCGTCAGGAAGGCGGGGTTGCCGGCATACTCAACCGGGCGAACGCTGAAGAGACAGAAACCGGTGACGATGGCCAACGCGATGCCGATCGCAGCCGCGCGTGAAAGATAGGGGCCGACCACACCGATCGGCACGTCGCGGAAGAAGCCGAGCAGCCGCAGGTCGAGCGGCAGGATCGAACCGACGATTATCCCGATCGAGAGTATGTGGGCGGCATTCACGAAGATGTAGAGCACCGCGGAGCGCCGTATCGCCAAAGCGAAGGGCAACGCCCCGATCCACGTCAGCGCCTCCTCCATCAATTCGTCCGTATGCGCTCCGGATAGATGTCGTAGACCTTGCCGGCGACGGTGATCCGCACGGCCTTCATCCTCTTCTCGTTCCGGTCGAGCGAGCGGTTGCCCAGCACCACGATCGGATCGCCCGCCTTGGCGACCCCCTCCACAAAGCCCGAACGCTGGGTGAGCCGCGGGTTGCCGAGTTCGACCCGCCAGGTGCCGTCATCCGTCGTCTCGACCTGAAGGGTCGGATGCGGCGGCGCCATGGAGATCTCGCGGATCGTCCCTGAAAGCTCGACCTGATCGGCCTCCGCCCAGGACCAGCCGTGATGCGCGTAGGCGCCCGTCACCAGAAGCAGGCTCAGCAAACCGGCCGCGGGGAGGCGTGACGACAAAGACGTAGCCATCGGCATTTCCTTCTCCTGCGTTGATGATGCCTGAACATGGAGCACGCATGGGGCAAGAACAGCGCGCTCACCGATTGTTGAACGGCAGGGTCTCACGGTCCTGCATGGGCAGACGCCCGATTTGTGTTCGAAGGGCATACTCGCTAAGAAAACCTGATGCCTTCGGCCTACACCAAATCGAAACTCCTCCGCCGGTCCAGAGTCCTTTGGGGATCCTACGGCGTCTGGCGGCCAAGACTGGTCTTCTGGGTCGGCGCAATTGCGATCGGCGTGATCAGCGTCGCCTTCGCCGAAGCCGCCGATTGGGCGCAACACGCCTTCCGCCGGCTGACGGATGCCGGGGAATGGAGCTTTCTGCTTCCCCTGCTCCTCACACCTGCGGTTTTCGTCCTCTCTGCCTGGCTCGCCATCCGCTTCTTCCCCAATGCGCAAGGCAGCGGCATCCCGCAGGCCATCGCTGCAAGGCATCTGCATGGCGAGGAAGAGCGCTCGCGCCTGCTGTCGCTGCGGCTTGCCTTCGGGAAGATCCTGCTTACGGTCCTCGGGCTCTTCGGCGGGGCATCGATTGGTCGCGAAGGCCCTACCGTCCAAGTCGGCGCCTCGATCATGCTGCAGGCCGCCCGCTGGGGCGGAATGGCTCACGCGCGCGGGCTCATACTTGCCGGCTCCGCCGCGGGGATCGCGGCTGCATTCAACACACCGCTGGCGGGTATCGTCTTCGCGATCGAGGAAATGAGCCGGACCTACGAGTCTCGCGCAAACGGACTCGTTCTGACCGCAGTTATATTGTCCGGCCTCGCGGCCCTGAGCCTCTCCGGCAACTACACCTATTTCGGCACCAGCTCGACGACGGCGAGCGGCGCCAAGGATTTCCTGCTCATTCTCGCCTGCGGAATAGGCGGCGGGCTTCTTGGCGCCGCCTTTAGCGCGGCCAGCCTTCGGCTGACGCGGCGTATCCGCCGCTGGGCGCAGCCGGCTCCCGTGAAGCGCATGCTCATGCTGGCTGGCGGATGCGGCGTCGCCACCGGCATCGTCGGGGTCCTGTCGGGTGGTGCCACCTTCGGAACCGGCTACGAGCAGGCGCAAGCGGCGGTCGCAGGTGAGCCGCTTCCCTATTTCTTCTTTCTGGGCAAGCTGTTCGCGAGCTTCGCGGCGATGATCTCGGGTATCCCCGGCGGCATCTTCGCCCCCTCTCTTGCGATCGGCGCAGGACTCGGCAGCACGATGAGTTCACTTTTCGGAACCAGCATCGCCTTGGGAGCCGTGCTCGGCATGGCCGGCTATTTCGCCGGCATCGTCCAGGCGCCGATGACCGCCTTCGTCATCATCATGGAGATGACCGGCAACCATCAGGGCGTGATCGCGCTGATGGCCGCATCGATGCTTGGCTATGTCACCGCCCGGCTCGTTTCGCCCGAGCCGCTCTATCACGGTCTTTCCAGAACATTCATCGCCCAGAGCATTCTCCTGCGCAGGAGCAGCGCGAAAAGCGAAGCCGCACCTCAGTGAGGCACCGGCCACGGGCGCCTTTTTCAAGGCCTCTGGGGATCAGAGAGATATTTGCTCCGTTCGCGCGGCATTAGAAACCGCTATTTCTGTCCATTGTCATGAACGGCTGCCATATTCCGTGCAAATTGCAACAGGATGCAGCCATGACGACGCAATCCCGCAAAGCAGAAGTGGCGGTCGACGCGGAAGAGTTTGCCCTCGAGGCAGAGGCCCAGGCCATCAACGACGAGCTCGAAGGGCTGGATCTTTCCGGCCGTCTGGCATTCATCGCCGGGCTGGAAGGCCGCGCGGTCTTTACCACTTCGCTCGGCATCGAGGACCAGGTCATTACCGCCGCGATCGGCAGCAGCCATCTCGATATCGAAGTCGCGACGCTGAAGACCGGCCGTCTTTTCGACGAGACCGTGGCCCTGATCGACAAGACCGAGGAGACCTATGGCATCCTCATCAAGCGCTATTATCCCGAGAAAGCCGATATCGAAGCCTATGTGGCGCAATACGGCATGAACGGGTTCTACGAAAGCGTCGAAGCCCGGCACGCCTGTTGTGGCGTGCGCAAGCTGAAGCCGCTTGCGCGCGCACTCGAAGGGGCAAGCTACTGGATTACCGGCCTGCGGCGCGGGCAGTCGGGCAACCGTGCCACGACCCCTTTCGCTGAAGCCGACGTCGAGCGCGGGCTCATCAAGATCAATCCGCTCGCCGACTGGGACATTGAGACGATCCAGGCCCACGTCGCGGCAGAGGCCATCCCCGTCAACCCGCTGCACAGCCGCGGCTATCCGTCGATCGGTTGCGAGCCCTGCACCCGGGCGATCAAGCCCGGTGAGCCGGAGCGCGCCGGGCGCTGGTGGTGGGAGAACGATGAGAAGCGCGAATGCGGCCTGCATGTGCCGGAAGCGGCTTCCTCGATCATCCCCAACGCCAGCAACGCGGCCTGAGCGCCACGCGCGCACCCGAAGACCACGATCTTCCCCCCGGAGTTAGCAATGCCCCACACTCTTCCGGAAACGGAACTGCATAATCCGCAGAGCACGAAACCGCCGCTCGATCCGCATCTGAAGGCGCTGGAGAACGAAGCGATACACATCTTCCGCGAGGTTGCGGCCGAATTCGAGCGCCCCGTAATGCTTTACTCGATCGGCAAGGATTCGTCGGTCCTGCTGCATCTTGCGCGCAAGGCCTTCTATCCCGGCCGCATCCCCTTCCCGCTCCTGCATATCGATACGGGCTGGAAGTTCCGCGAGATGATCGCATTCCGTGACGAGATGGCCGCGAGATACGATCTCGACCTCGTCGCCCACACCAATCCGCGCGGCGCAGCCGAGAACGTCACGCCGTTCACGCACGGATCGGCGCTCTATACCGACATCATGAAGACCGAAGCGTTGCGCCAGGCGCTCGACGCGGGTCAGTACGACGCCGCATTCGGCGGCGCGCGCCGCGACGAGGAGGCAAGCCGTGCCAAGGAGCGCATCTACTCCTTCCGCACGCCCGATCATCGCTGGGATCCGCGCAATCAGCGCCCGGAACTCTGGAACGTCTATAACGGCATGATCCGCAAGGGCGAGAGCGTCCGTGCCTTCCCTCTGTCCAACTGGACCGAGGTCGACATCTGGCGCTACATCCAGGCGGAAGAGATCCCGATCGTTCCGCTCTATTTTGCCAAGAAGCGCCCCGTCGTAGAGCGCGACGGCATGCTGATCCTCGCCGAGGATCCTCGCCTCGAGCTGCTTCCCGGCGAGGTCAAGCGCGAGGAAGTCATCCGCTTCCGCACGCTCGGCTGCTTCCCGCTCACCGGCGCGATCCGCTCCGAAGCCGACACGCTCGACGACATCATTGCCGAACTTGAAACCGCGACCGTCTCC
Source organism: Sinorhizobium sp. KGO-5 (assembly GCF_036245905.1). Lineage (NCBI taxonomy): Bacteria > Pseudomonadati > Pseudomonadota > Alphaproteobacteria > Hyphomicrobiales > Rhizobiaceae > Sinorhizobium > Sinorhizobium sp. KGO-5. The sequence goes on along the minus strand of NZ_BDIZ01000001.1, from coordinate 1,391,536 downwards.
GAACGTCAGGGCCGCGCGATCGATCGCGATCAGGCCGGTTCGATGGAAAAGAAGAAACGCGAAGGATATTTCTGATGACCGCACCGGCAGCAGCGAACGCAGTCCTGGATCAAACCGTCGTATCCCTTCCGATGCAGGAGACTGCGCGGGTCGTGCGCGACACGCGCCCCCTTCGCCTCATCACCTGCGGCAGCGTCGACGACGGCAAATCGACGCTGATCGGCCGGCTGCTTTGGGACACCAAGGCGGTCAAGGAAGACCAGGCGGCAAGCCTTCAGCGCGATTCCGGCGGCAAGCAGAACGATCTCGGCCTTCCGGATTTCGCTCTCCTGCTCGACGGCCTTCAGGCCGAGCGTGAACAGGGCATCACCATCGACGTGGCCTATCGCTATTTCGCGACCGACAAGCGCTCCTTCATCGTCGCCGACACGCCCGGCCACGAGCAATATACCCGCAATATGGCGACCGGCGCTTCGACCGCCGACCTCGCCGTGCTGCTCGTGGACGCGCGCGTCGGCCTTTTGGAGCAGACCCGCCGCCACGCGACGATCGCGACGCTGATGGGCATCCGCCAGTTCGTGCTCGCCGTCAACAAGATCGACCTGACGAATTATGACCGCGCCCGCTTCGACCAGATCTCGCACGAGTTCCGGGAGCTGGCCCTTTCGCTCGGGGTGCGCCAGGTCACCGCAATCCCGGTCTCGGCGCTCAAGGGCGAGAACGTCGTCTATGACGGCCGCGCTTCCATGCCCTGGTATGACGGCCCGACGCTCATCGAAATTCTGGAGCTTGCCACGACCCGCTCCGCCCAGACCGTCGGCTTCCGCCTGCCGGTGCAGCGCGTATCGCGCCCGGGAGAGAGCTTCCGCGGCTATCAGGGCACGGTTGCAGGCGGCTCGGTGAAGCCGGGGGACTCCGTCGTCATCCTGCCGTCGGGCATGGTCGCCAATGTGAGCAAGATCGTCACCTTCGATCTCGTGCGCAATGCGGCGGTAGCCGGAGACGCGATCACGCTGGTGCTCGACCGCCAGGTGGACGTTTCCCGCGGCGACGTGATCGCCTCGATCGACAGCCAGCCGATGACCGGGCTCGCCTTCGATGCGCAACTCGTGGCGCTGCAGCCGGAAGGCATCCAGCCGGGCAAGCGCTACTGGCTGAAGTCCGGCAGCCGCCGCCAGCGCGTGCAGGTGCAGCCGGTCAGCCAGCTCGAACTCAAGAGCGGCAAGTGGAACCACGCAGACGAACTGCCGATGAACGCGATCGGCAAGGTGCACCTCGCCTTCGACGAACAGGCGATCTTCGACACCTATGAGCAGAACCGCACGACCGGCGCCTTCATCCTGATCGACCCCGACACCAACAACACGGTGGCGGGCGGCATGATCACTGCCAAGCGCGCCGCGCTCGGGGGCATCCATGCCGAGGAAAGCCGGGTAATCCTGTCGCTGCCGGCAGATCTTGCCGATCAGCTCATGGCGACGGAGCTCTTCGCCGCCCGCCGCGAAGAAGTTGAGGTGCGCCGGATAACCGCCGCGAAGGCGGTGGGTATCATCGACTCGATCGACGGCTGATGCTCTTACCGTTTGCCTGTCAGCGAAGGGGCCGCATGGCCCCTTTTTGCTGCTCTGATCGGGAGACGGTCTGAGTGCAGGCACGCGCTTCTAAGGTGGAGGCCGTCAATACGGTCAGGCCCGCCGCTCGACCGTTGCGAGGTCGATCGTCAGCGGCTGTGGATCGGCATGATTCCAAAGCTGGTAGCCGACTACACTGCCCAGAATGGCGGCCCAGACGAGAATTTCGCGCAGAGTGAAGATGGGTTCCTTCGACATCGCTGCCTCACGGGTTTGCGTTTGAAGGATATTCGCTCCGATTGTTCACTCCGATAAGACGGATTTTCAGGAACAACCCGTTTCTCTGTGAACAATAAAGGTGCGGCAAAGGCATCGGCCGCCGCAATGTGAGAGCGACCAGGCAAACCGGCAGAAAGCCGGAAAAAAAGATACGGTTGGGGGAGATTTACAGCTGGTCGGAGTGGAGTGATTCGAACACTCGACCCCCACGTCCCGAACGTGGTGCGCTACCAGACTGCGCTACACTCCGTGACCAGCGGCGCCTCTATAGAACAGCATTTTTGATTTCACAAGCGCCTATCGCAAAAAAGACCGCGCTGAAGGTGAAAATGTTCCGGCCGCCGGCACGTCCCATCTCATAAGCGATAGGGCGTTTCTGCAACGCTCTCCAATTTCCTCTGCGGCAATGCTCCGAGCCGATTTTCTTTCACGGCTTTTAGCGCTAGAGCCTCGGCGGACTGCAAGGAAAACCGGGGATTCCGGCCCTTCCGCGCCGCAGGTTTCAGGACATATCTAAGGGACAGACACATGAATTTCCGCATGATGACGGCGGGCGCCCTCGGGCTGCTTCTTGCCGGCTGCACGACGACGACCGGGATCACGAGAAATGCGGTCGAGGCACGCTGGCTCGGCCAGCCGGCAGGGCCCTTCTTCGCTCAGTTCGGGCCACCCATTTCCGACGTCGAAGCGGGCGGCGACACCATTTATAGCTGGAAGGGCGGTTACAAGACGCGCAGGATCCCGGCGGAATACGAAAAGACCGCCGACGGCAAACGCGGCAAGCGCATCTCTGCCGCGCGCACGGAATATCTGAGCTGCTCCGTTCAGCTGACCGTCTCCTCCGACTACGTCATCCGCGCGATCCGGATCGCCGGCGACCGCAAGCGTCCGAACGGGCCGAGCTGGTGCGAGGAGTTTTTGGGCGGCGCAAAGGCGGAGTAGTCAGCTCGAACCGTCTCGGCTACCTCGGCTACCCCCGGGCCCGCTGCCGAAAGCCAGCGGGCCTGCTTCGTCATCCGGGACTGCCTTTCATACTCATTCGCTGGCGGCCTCGGCCGCACTCTTCCGACGTTTCGCGCGCGTTTGCCCCGGCCGAGACGCTGCTGCCGGCGCGGCTGTGCGGCCATCGAACAGCTCGCGGACCAGCCCCTCGATGCTGGCGAGATCGCGAAGATGGATGTCGCGCTGGCCGAAGGGCATTTCGATCTTTTCCTCGCGGAAGCGTTTGGCGATTTCGAAACGCATATCGCTCGCCGCCCCCGCATCGGCGTTGATGTTGCCGACGTGGCAGAACAAGGTGAACTGCAGGGCATCGGCTCCGAAATCGGTGAAGGAAACGAAAGGCTCCGGAATTCTCAAGACCCGCGGATTGTCCATGGCGATTTCCAGCAGAACCCGCCGCACCTGCTCCGGGTCCGATTCATAGGAGACCCCACCGGAATCTTCAGGCGCGCCGAGAAGTCGCCATGCATCCAGTTGACCACCTGGCCGCTGATCAGATCGGCATTGGGTACGATCACGGTCACATTGTCGAAGGTCTGGATCTGGGTAGCCCTGACGCTGACGCGCTGGACGATGCCCGTATTCGGGCCGACCTCGATGCGGTCCCCGACCTTGAAGGGCCGTTCGGCAAGCAGGATGATCCCGCTGACGAAGTTGTTGACGATGGACTGCAGGCCGAAACCGATGCCGACGGACAGGGCGCTGGCGACGATTGCGACGTTCTGGAGGTTGAGACCCGCATAGGAAAAGGCCACGAGACCCGCGATTGCAGCGCCGACATAGCCCACCCCCGTATGGATCGACGTCCTGAGGCCGGTGTCGAGGCTGGTTTGCGGCAAAAGGCGGCCGTCGAGCCACCTCTGGAAACCGCGCGTTGCGACGATCACGACGACGAAAACGACGATCGCGCCGAGAATCGCAGAAGGCGAGAACGAAAATCCGGCGATCTCGAATCCGAAGAAGGCGGAAGTGAAGGTGCCGACCACATCCTCCGACTGGATGCCCCAGGGCGCGAGAAGGGCCATAACGGCTACCATGATCACGATCAGGCGCGCGAACCCGGCAAGGATCACACCGATCTGGCTGATCGTGTTGGGCTTCAGGCCGATCGCCTGCCGCATGAAGCCGCCGATCCGCGTCTGCACCGAAAAGCCGTAGGAAATCGCCTCGTCCGCAAGACGCAGCAACAGCACGAGGCTCATCAGCACCGCCGTCGTGAAGACGATCTGCAGCGCGGCGAAGCGTCCGAAAGCCACGAAGCCGGCGAGCGGCGCAATAACGGTGAGCGCGGCGACCGCCCAGGTAACCGGAATGAGCAGGCGCCACGCCGAGCTCGTTCCCTGCGGATTCTCGTCATCATCTTCGCGCGCGACAAATCTGAGCGCGACCATGGCGAGAATGCCGAGCGCGATGGCACCGAGGCCTTGGGCCGCGACGGCAAAGGAGAGGGGCGCATGAGTCGCCTTCAGGAACGCGTCGAGGGCAAGGCCGCCGACATTCACCACAGCCATGGCCACTATTATCGGAATCAGCCGCTCGGCCGCCGTGTCCGTAACCTCGACGAGCCGCCAGCTGGGCCGTTCCGGTGCGAGAACGGCGATCGAGAGTCCGTAAAAGAAGGATGCGAAGGTCAGCCCGAAAAGGACCGGCCGCAGGACCGTCGCCAGATCCGCCGGGAGAACCTTCAGAATGGACATGGCTTGGTAGAGCACGAAGAAGGCGACAGCCGGGATCAGCAAGTTCGCAAGCGTGATGGCCGCCGCTGCGGTCGCCTTGGCGAGCCCCGACGGGTGGAGAACCGAAGGGTCGCGGCTCGTGCGCCGAGTAAGCCAGCGCCGGCCCGGCGACAGGAGAAAGGCGGCGAAGCCAATCACGACCACGAGAATGCCCGCGGCCGAACGGCCCGTGCGTTCGACCAGGGCGCCGAACCAGTACCCGACCACGCGGGACTGGTCTGCCAGCGTCTCCGGTGTCGCGGCGGCCAGATCGAACCAGAAGGAAGGATCGGCAAGGCTCTGCGAGCGCTGCAGAATGGAGCTCGTAAAGAGGGCCCGCCGCCGCTCTCCGATCGTGTCTATATCCTGCTGGCCGCGAAGCGCGATGAGATCGGCCTGCTGGACGACGCCCTGCAGGCCGGCCGCCTCCGACTGTAGTTGCGCCTGTTCGGATTTGATCGCTTCGGTCTGGTTGCGGGCGGCCTGCTCGTCGGCCGGCTTCAACTGCTCGATGCGCTGATTGACGAGCTGCAATCGCGGCTGCAGGGCTGCCTTGAGCCCGGCGGCTTGCATGGGAATCTTGGCGATCTGGCTGCGCAGCTGTGAAAGAGTGACGTCGTCTACGCGTTCGGCCTGGAGCGCGGCCTCCACACGCTCCAGCGTCGCTTGCCAGGCATCGATGCGTGCCTGCTCCTCCGGAAAGGCTTTCGGCGGCACCTCCGGTAAGGCACTACTCTGGCCCTGCACATCGGCTGCTGCGCCGGCTTCCGGCTGTCCGCCGCCGTCCTGGGCAAGGGCAGCCGGTGCAAATGTCAGCAGGAATGCGACGAGAAGCAATCGAAGCAATGTGCTGACCGAACGGGCCTGATCCAAAGCTCTTTCGAAGGTTGGGCCCGTCGCGGATGTGCGACGAAGAAGGAACCGCATGCTCGTCATTATCAGTCCTATTCCGGTGTTCTGCATCGTGCCTCTGCCGAGCGCGGTGAAGCCGAGCCCGGGGTTTGCAAAGGCGCACCATAAGGTTGCCGACCGGATTATCCAACCTCACCCCGCCGATTTGCGCCGGCTATCCGGCCGGGAGCGCCTCGCAGACGCCGGCACGACGGCCGCATTCCGAACGGAGACACCGCTCGGAGATTCGACGCGTCGGCTTTCGCCGGCAGCCATTATCGGCATATTGCAGGAGGTTGTTGCCCGCCTCGATCCGTCCGCGTCCGAGGCAGCCCTTACGAAATTTCCGCCGCGCAAATCTCGGCCGTCAGGAGGCGAGGCGTTGCGCCCTCACAGGGTGCTTGCGAGATTCTGTGCTTTCTCTGCGAGGCACTTGTCACGGTTCTCGAAGTCGTATTCCAGGGCGATGAACGATACGTCCTCGCCGATGCCCTGGACTCTCAGCTCTATATATTTGATCGCGTCCTTGAGCTTCGAACCATGCGCGACTGACCATTCGTATCGGTGCATCCGCTCGTTCTGCGTTATGGACATCACCCAGTCACGCCTTTCATGCCAGCGTGGACCTGCCTTCAAATGCTCGAAGCGCTTTCCCCTGCCGTAAATATCTTCGAGTTCCTGTACAATCTCTTCGAACTTCGATCGAACGTCCGTTCCGAATCGATCCTTCCTGAACATCATCGATCCCGCACTGACACGGCAAACACCAAATCTTTCGCTGATTTCTGCTGCGTATACTTCAAAATCGGGGTGACGCCTCGGGACGGAACGAAGATTATATATGCCGCCGTGTGGCGCTACGTTTCTGAGTTCAAGAGAATTTTTACTCTGCCCCTGCTCTATGCCGAATGGACCCGCGCACGCTTCATATGCGATAATCAACGATGCAAGGCAGTGTGCGACATTGACAAGAATAATCGCTTTCATCTTCGCTATCCTCAGCGCGAATACACCTACAGGAAATAGGCGAATACGTTTCTTGTCAATCATAAATACTAAAATGCATTTCAGTCCTCGATGAGACCGCCAAAAATATGCATTATTTTATATAACTTATAAGGGTATAAGATTTCTGCCGAACCCGCATTTTCTCTGGGACCTATTCCCCCAGGGGCGCCAAATACGTCTGAATATGACTGCCGCAGAAGAACGGTGCTTTTCGGTTTTCATGCCGGTAAACCGAATTACAGTCGGCAGCTCTGTCGTCGAGCGCATCGACCACGCCGTCATCTTCGGCAAGGTATAGGTTCGGTGGTGTGAAGTGTGGCTGGGGCGCCTGGATTCGAACCAGGGAATGGCGGTACCAAAAACCGCTGCCTTACCGCTTGGCTACGCCCCAACTAAACTGGCAGGTAATCTCTTCGCCAAATCGAGCGCCTGATTAGCAAAGCTCGTGCGCGCTCACAATGCTTAACTTCGTTTGGCGCGCAGATTTATCGCTCGCGGTCCGGCAGCAATCTCAGGCCCGAACCGATGTTTCCTCCGCCCGGCCTTTGGCCTATGGTCGCGCCGCCCCCTAAAACTCCCGAGGGTGACGTGCAAGCGGGAGGCCGAGTGGATGACAGGCCAGGACATGCAAGCTCCGGAATTCGACCTCGATTTCAAGCCCGCCTATGGCGAACCGGTGAGCGTAGCCGAGAACGTACAGCGCATCACGGTCAACAATCCCAGTCCGTTTACCTTCCACGGCACGAACACCTATATTGTCGGCCGAAGTTCGGTCGCGATAATCGACCCCGGCCCCGAGGACGAGGCACATTTCCATGCGCTGATGGCCGCACTCAAAGGGCGCGAGGTGACGCATATCGCCGTCAGCCATACCCATCGCGACCACTCTCCGCTCGTCGGCAGGCTCGCCCGGGCAACCGGCGCGATGGTCGTGGGCGAAGGACCGCACCGGGCAGCCAGGCCGCTGCATGCCGGCGAGGTCAATCCCTTCGCCGAAAGTTCGGACATGGACTTCGTGCCCGATGTCGCGCTTTGCGACGGGGCACACGTCGAAGGCGACGGCTGGAGCCTGACGGCGGTAGCGACGCCGGGGCACACGGCCAACCACATGGCATTTGCGCTCGATGGAACCGGAATCCTCTTTTCCGCCGATCATGTGATGGCCTGGGCGACGAGCATCGTCGCGCCGCCGGACGGAGCCATGGCCGATTACATGGCCTCGCTCGACAAGCTGCTCCAGCGCGACGATCGGATCTACCTGCCAGGCCATGGCGGTGCGGTCAACGAGCCTGCCTCCTTCGTGCGGGCGTTGAAGGCGCATCGCAGGATGCGCGAGCGCGCGGTGCTCGAACGCCTGCGTGCGGGCGACCGGCAGATCGCCGACATGGTCAAGGTGATCTATGCCTCGACCGACCCACGGCTGCACGGCGCTGCGGCACTCTCGCTGCTGGCGCATATCGAAGACCTCATCGAACAGGGGCGCGTCGAAACAGAGGGGCCGCCGTCGCTCGCCAGCGCATACCGGCTGGCGTGACGCGGTTGGATCGCTGAAAGGCGCAATCCGCGGCAGAAAACCGCGCGCACTCTCTAATCGCCCGCGATCCCCAGGAGCTCGGCGTCGAGGTCGCGCAGGAACTCCTCCGCGAACATGGCTCCCATGCCGAGGTCATGGCGGCCGTAGCGCGAAGCCACGCGCAGATCGACGAAGGTCGTTTCCGCCTCTTCGCGCAATCTGATCAGCACGTCGAATCGGAAGCCGACGACAAGGCTCCGCCACTCGCCTTGCAGGACGACGTCGCTGGATCGCCGTCCCGGTATGCCGTCGTCGACCAGTTGCGTGGGTCGAGCGGTTGGAACGGGGATGACGTTCGGTCCGGCATTCGCATCCCCGCCTGCCTCGGGTCGTACGGCGAGGTCTTCGAGGTCCGCCCGCGCGTTGTCGGCGCCGAACTCAGCAGTGATGGTGATCCGCGTCTGCTCGACGACCTTGCGCACGCCCTGGAATACACGGTCCAGCGCCCCTTCGTAGCGCCGGCCCGTAAGCCCCGGATAGGCTTCAACCTGCGCCTCGCGGTCTTCCCGCGTCACCGGACGCTTGCGCCCGAGCCAGCTTTCCCCTGATGCCGGCGTCCTGATCCAGGGCGGGGGCGTCGAGGTATCGGTACTGACCTCGTAGAGCGCCGGTCGCGTCAGGTATTGCACGGCCCCATAACCGAGGAATCCGAGCGGAACCGCCGCGTAGAAGAGCGCCGAAACGGAAGCGGCCCCGCCGATCGCTGCCACCTGCCAAAGACGCGTGAGCCCGACCGTTGCCAGCACGACGCTAAGGAGAGCCAAGCCCCCGGCGATCAACGCCAGCGTCAGAAAGTGCGGCGTCGTCAGAGGACCGAAACGATGCGACAGCAGCGACAGCAGAAAAACGATGAAGGCGATGCGGGCGATGCGGCGCGCCCAATGTGCCGCGTAGGAATAGGGACGCTCGTACCGGACAATCATCTAACGGAATCAATCCCCGAGGCGGAAAAGGACCTCGCCTTTCTTAGACCATGGCTCGGGTAGTGCAAACCCCGTATCTTTCCCCCATCGGCGATGGAGATCACCCCATGGAGGCCAAAGAGAGAATGCGGGCGGCGAATTTGGCGGCGCCACTCACACGGGTGCCGCAAATTTGCCATTCTCGTTAACCACCTATTCAGGTTTACTATTTGGCCGGACACACGGCGCTGTAGCATTTGGAGGCATCGGCCGTCGTCGCCGGCAAGAGGCGCGGCAAATCAACGGAGAGACATCATGGCCGCACAGCAATCTACCATGGAGATCGCCATCCCCGCCCCTCCGCCCCCGGTCGGCGAAGCCGCGATGCCCATGGCACTTCTCGAGTTGGAGCTTTCGCTCGATCGCTTTTCCGGCGACAAGGACGATTTCGTCGGCTTCACACATAAGGTGGCTCACGACATCGGCGCCGAGCTGCTCTTCGTTCTGCCGGCTTCCGGTCTCGTCGACGATTGCGTGACGATCGCCGCGATACGCCACGGCCAGGCGGAGGATAAGACACCGATCATCCTGTTCATCTGTCTCGCTCAGGACGGCACCACCATCCGCGTCGAGCAGCCGAGCGAGCACACCGCCGGTCTCAAGAGCTTCGCCAACTCCTTCGTCGGCGTCCTCGAGCGGATCTGAACCGCACTCCGTGGGGCGATTGACCAGCTATGCGCAACGGGCGCATGATGTCGACGAGTTGAATCGCGCCCACGGGTTTCGTCTTATGCGTTGCATTATCATGCCTGTCGTCCAGCGGAATGCCATCGGACTCTGTCCCCGCGAATGGGTGCCGGTCAGGAGGCAAGGATGACGACGATGACCATGAGACTGCTTGGCCTTGCGGCCGTGGGGCTGGTGCTTGCCGCGTGCCAGTCGATGTCGCCGCAGGAACGTCGAGCGAGAGACGAAAATACATGCGCCTCCTACGGCTTCAGAAGGGGCACGGATGCGTTCGCAAACTGCCTGCAGCGCATAGATCTCGATCGTCGGGCGGAAGCGCGCGCTTTCCGGTACGACAACGACGTCTTCCTGCGCGGCCCCTATTACTGGCACTGACCGGCGAGACGGCTCACAACTCCGGACGAAGATCGACGACCGTCAGCTCGCCGCCAGAGCTTGAACCTCGGCGACCTCGCGGCCGTTGATCGTCGCCTGTGCCGCCGCAAGTCTCGCGATCGGCACTCGGAACGGCGAGCAGGAGACGTAATCGAGACCCGCTTCCTCGCAGAAGCGAATCGAGACGGGATCGCCGCCATGCTCGCCGCAGATCCCGAGCTTCAACCCGTTCTTGGTCCGCCGGCCCCGCTCCGCCGCGATCTGGATCAGTTCGCCCACGCCCTCGAAATCGAGCGAGACGAAGGGATCCTGCTCTATAATGCCCTTCTGCTGATAGGTGGCCAGGAACAGGGCTGCGTCATCGCGCGAAATGCCGAAGGTGGTCTGCGTCAGGTCGTTGGTGCCGAAAGAGAAAAAATCTGCCGATTCGGCGATCGTGTCCGCCCTGAGGGCCGCCCGCGGCAACTCGATCATCGTGCCGATCAGATAATCGATGTTCACGCCAGCCTCGCCGACGACCTCCTTGGCGACCGCCTCGATCCGCGCCTTGACGTAATCGAGCTCGGCGCGCAGGCCGACGAGCGGCACCATGATCTCGGGAACGACGGCAGCGCCGGTATCGTGGGCAGCCTGGACCGCCGCCTCGAAAATCGCGCGCGCCTGCATCTCGGCGATTTCCGGATAGGAGATCGCCAGTCGGCAACCGCGATGCCCGAGCATCGGATTGAACTCGTGAAGTGCATCGACCCGCTGACGAAGTTCCGCGGGATCGATCGTCAGCACGCGCGCAACCTCTGCGATTTCCTCGTCGGTTTTCGGCAGGAACTCGTGCAGCGGCGGGTCGAGAAGACGGATCGTGACCGGCAGGCCGTGCATGATCGAAAAGAGCTCGACGAAATCGGAGCGCTGCATGGGCAGAAGCTTGGAAAGTGCTGCCCGCCGCCCTGCTTCGTCTTCGGCCAGGATCATCTCGCGCATCACATTGATGCGGTCGTCCTCGAAGAACATGTGCTCCGTACGGCAGAGTCCAATGCCTTCGGCGCCGAAGGAGCGGGCGGCGCGCGCATCCGCCGGCGTCTCGGCATTGGTGCGCACGGTCATGCGGCGGCTTGCGTCGGCCCATTGCATGATCTTGCCGAAGTCGCCCGAAAGTTCCGGCTGCAGCATGGGGATCTCGCCCTTCAGCACCTGGCCGGAGGAGCCGTCGATGGTGATCACGTCGCCCTTCCGCAGCGTGACGCTCGCGGCGATCAGGAGCTCGTTTCGCTGATCGACGCGGATGCTGCCGGCGCCCGATACGCAAGGCGTACCCATACCGCGCGCGACGACCGCCGCGTGGCTGGTCATGCCGCCGCGGGTCGTCAGTATGCCTTCAGCCGCATGCATGCCGTGAATGTCTTCAGGACTCGTCTCGACGCGAACGAGGATGACCTTGCGGCCTTCCTTGACCGCCTGCACCGCCTCGTCGGAGCTGAAGACGATCTCGCCCGTGGCGGCACCCGGCGAGGCCGGCAGGCCGGAACCGATAATGTCACGGCGGGCATGAGGGTCGATCGTCGGATGCAGAAGCTGGTCGAGCGAAGCCGGATCGATGCGCGCCACCGCCTCCTCCTTCGAGATCAGCCCTTCCTCGGCCATGTCGACGGCGATCTTCAGCGCCGACTTGGCCGTTCGCTTGCCGGAACGCGTCTGCAGCATCCAAAGCTTGCCGCGTTCGATCGTGAACTCGATGTCCTGCATGTCGCGGTAGTGGCGCTCGAGCGCGTTGCATATCTTTTCGAACTCGGAAAAAGCCTCCGGCATCAGCTTTTCCAGTGACGGCTTGTCCGAACCGGACGCGATGCGGGCCGCTTCGGTGATGTTCTGCGGCGTGCGGATGCCGGCGACCACGTCCTCGCCCTGAGCATTGACGAGAAACTCGCCATAGAGCTCTTTCTCGCCCGTCGACGGGTTGCGCGTGAAGGCGACGCCCGTCGCCGACGAATTGCCGAGATTGCCGAAGACCATGGCCTGGACGTTGACGGCCGTGCCCCAGCCGGCCGGTATGCCGTGAAGGTGCCGGTAGGTGATGGCCCGCGGGTTCATCCAGCTCGAAAAGACGGCACCGATCGCGCCCCAGAGCTGAATTTCCGGGTCCTGCGGGAAAGGCACGCCGAGCATCTCCTCGATCGCCTCCTTGTAGCGCGAGATCACGTGCTGCCATTCGACGGCGGAAAGCTCCGTGTCCTGCTCGTGACCGAGGCGCGCCTTCTCGTCCTCCAGAACTTCCTCGAAAACCTCGTGGTCCACCCCCATCACCACATCGCCATACATCTGGATGAAGCGGCGGTAACTGTCCCAGGCAAAGCGCGCATCGCCGGCGTCGTGACCGAGCGCATGCACGGATTGATCGTTGAGGCCGAGGTTCAGGACCGTGTCCATCATTCCCGGCATGGAGGCGCGCGCGCCGGAACGGACCGACAGAAGCAGCGGGCGGTTCGTATCGCCGAAGACGCGCCCGGTGATTTTCTCCATCCGCGCGATGCCCTCGCGGACCTGCTCGCGCAGACCCTCGGGCATGCAGCGGCCCTTCTCGAGATAGCTGTTGCAGGCAGCGGTGACGATTGTGAGCCCCGGCGGCACCGGCAGGCCGAGATTGCACATCTCCGCGAGGTTAGCCCCCTTGCCGCCCAGCCGGTCGCGGTCTTCCGCGCCCCCTTCGGCCTCTCCCGCACCGAAGGTATATACCCATTTCGCCATGCCTGTTCTCCACCCGAAACAGTCGCCGACCTAAAATCATGAACGTGATCGAATCTAAGAAGTCAGAGCGGGATGCGGGCGGAAAAGCGCACGCACTTTTCCTCACCCCGCTCCAGACCATCTACAGTATATGCTCCGGCCTGAAAATGCACTCGGCGAAGATTTTGTTGCAGTGCACCAAATTGGAGGTCGCCATCAGACGGCTTCGCGCAGCCGCTCTGCCGTCTGCAGGTCGACCGAGACGAGCTGCGAGACCCCCTGCTCCGCCATCGTGACCCCGAACAGGCGATTCATCCGGGCCATGGTGATCGGATTGTGGGTGATGATGACGAAGCGGGTCTCGGTGGAGGCCGCCATTTCGTCCATCAGGTTGCAGTAGCGCTCGACATTGTGGTCGTCGAGCGGCGCATCCACCTCATCGAGAACGCAGATCGGGGCCGGATTGGTGAGGAAGACGGCAAAGATCAGCGCCATTGCAGTCAACGCCTGCTCGCCGCCGGAAAGCAGCGTCATCGTCTGCGGCTTCTTGCCGGGCGGCCGGGCAAGGATTTCGAGCCCCGCTTCCAGCGGGTCGTCGCTTTCGATGAGCTGCAGTTCCGCCGTGCCGCCCCCGAAGAGATGGGTGAAAAGCCGCTGGAACTGCACATTGACCACGTCGAACGCGGCAATCAGCCGCTCGCGGCCCTCGCGGTTGAGGTTCTGGATGGCACTCCTCAGCCTGCGGATCGCCTCGATGACGTCGTCACGTTCCTTGAGCAGCGCCGCGAGCCGCTCCGAAAGCTCCTTCTGCTCCTCGTCGGCGCGCAGGTTGACGGCGCCGAGCCTTTCCCGCTCGATCTTCAGCCGCTCGAGTTCCCGTTCCACGCTGCGCATATCCGGCAGTCCTTCGTCGGGGCCGAGGCCGGTAAGGCGCATCACTTCATGGGGGGCGCAGGACAATGCTTCGAGGATGCGCGCCTCTATCTCGACACGCCGCTCCCGCGCAGAAACGAGCCGCTCTTCGGCGCGGCCGCGCTTTTCGCGTACCTCTGCCAGCTCCGAGAGCGCGGTGGCGGCCTGGCGATCCGCTTCGCGCTGGTGGTTTTCCGCCTCGGCGAGTCTGTCGGCCGCCTCTCGGCGTGACGCCTCCGCCTTTTGCAGCTCGTTCATCAGCGCGCGGCGCTTGTCGTCGAACTCGTCAGGCGCATCGAGCAGTTCCTCGACCTCCTCGCGCGCCTCCGCCTCGCGCTCGCGAAGCGTCGCAATGTGATCTTCGGCGCTCGCCGCCCTCGCTGCCCAGGTCTCTCGCTCGCCGGCGATGGCCGCAAGCCGCCTGAGGCGCCCATCGTTTTCGCGTGCGAGACCGTCATGTGCGGCGCGAGCCTCGGCCGCCGCCGCACGGTCGGTCGCAACTTCGGCCGTCCGATTGCTCAGCCGCAGGTCGAGCTCTGCAAGGTCCGGCTGACCGGCAGAGGCCTCCCTGGCCGCCTCGATCTCTTCGGCGATCTCCTCGGCCTGCCCCTCGATCTGGAGCTTCGTCTCGGCAAGCACCGCGCGGCGCCGGGCAAGATCGCCGGAGGCCCGCTCGGCGGCTGCCAAGGCATCGCGCGCCTCGGAGAGCTGCCGTGCAAGCATGCGTTGCGCCTCGCGCGAAAGCCTCAGCCGCTCATCCTCGGCGCGGATGTGCGCGCCGGCAGCGGCAAGATGCGCCTCCGCCTTCAGCAATGCCTCGCTCGCCTCCTCGGCTGCACCTTCCAGTTCGGAAAGGCGGTTCTTCTGGGCGAGCCTCAGGGCCGCAGCACTCGGCGCTTCCGAGCCGGTAACGTGGCCGTCCCACCGCCAGACGGCGCCTTGCCTCGTCACCAGCCGCTGGCCGGTCCTGAGGAGCGGCAGCAGTCGCTCCGCCTCCTCGTCGCTCTCGATGATCCCGATCTGCCGGAGCGCTCGTCTCAGCGCCTCCGGTGCCTGGACGAAATCGATCAAAGGGAGGGCGCCAGCCGGCAATGCGGGATCGTTCGCATCGTCGCCGGGCATGCGCCAGTGCGCCGGCGCCGCCTGTTCCAGGGGCGAATCGAGGTCGTCGCCAAGAGCCGCGCCGAGCGCCGCCTCGAAGCCGCGCTCGACTTTCATCTCCTCGACGACGGCCGGATAGGTGCTGCCGCCGGCCGCCTCCAGCATGCGCCGGATCGTTCGCGCTTCCGTCTCGATGCCGTTCAGCCGCGCCCGGGCCTCGTCGACGGGCGGGCGCGCCGCGGCTTCGTCGGCGCGCGCCTCGGCGAGTCTCTCTTCGACGGCGGCGACGGCGGCCTCGGCCTCCTCCAGCGCCGCCTCCGCAAGCTCCACCTGCCCCCTCTTTTCGTCCGGGTCGGGGAGTCGCGCCATCTGACCGTCAAGCTCGTCGACTTCGCGCCCCTGATCCGCAAGCTGGCGTGCAAGGCGCGCCTGCCGCTCGGAGAGATCGCGCAGCGCTCTCTCGATCTGGTTGCGCGCGGCTTGCGCCTCGGCGCGCTCGGCCGTAATGCGGGCGAGACCGGCTTCGCTCGCCGCTAGCTTTTCATTGGCCTCGTCGAGCCTTTCACGCGCCTGAGCGCCGCGATCATCCGCCTCGGCCAGCGCGTCTCGCAGATCTTCCTCCTCCTGATCGAGGCGGGCGAGAATGCCGGCATTGTCGGCGACCAGCCGCTCTTCGCGGGCAATGTCCTCCGCAAGTTGCGCCAGTCGCCGCTGCAATTCCTCACGGCGGCGCAGGATCCGGCCGGCATCCTCCTCGAGCTGCGCGCGAGCGATCTGCAGGCGCTGCAGCCCGGCAGCGAACTTCGCCTCGCTTTCACGCAGTTCCGGCAGCTTGAGGCTCGCGATCGCCTGAGCCTTGGCGGCTTCCATCTGCGCCTGCGCCTTCTCGGCGACGAGCGCAGTGATCTGGTTCAGCTGGCTGGTCGCCTCGGCCTCCGCTTCCTTGGCCTGCACCCAGCGGGTATGGAACAGGATCGCCTCGTGCCGGCGGATTTCCGCCGACAGCATCTTGAACCGGTTGGCCTGGCGCGCCTGGCGCTTGAGGCTCTCGATCTGGCTTTCGAGCTGCGAGGTGACGTCGTCGAGGCGCTCCAGATTGGTTTCGGCCGCCTTCAGCCTGAGTTCCGCCTCATGCCGGCGCGAATGGAGACCGGAAATGCCGGCCGCCTCCTCGAGCAGCTGCCGGCGCGCCTGCGGCTTGGCGGCGATCAGCTCGCCGATGCGGCCCTGGCCCACCATCGAGGGCGAGCGCGCACCGGTGGACGCATCGGCAAACAGCAACTGCACGTCCTTGGCGCGCGCCTCCTTGCCATTGATGCGGTAGACCGAGCCTTGCTCGCGCTCGATACGGCGCGTCACCTGTATCTCGTCGCTGTCGTTGAAGGCTGCGGGCGCGGTGCGGTCGCTATTGTCCAGGTAAAGGCCGACTTCGGCCGTGTTGCGCGCCGGGCGGTTGCCGGATCCGGAAAAGATCACGTCGTCCATGCCGGAGGCACGCATGTTCTTGTAGGAGTTCTCGCCCATCACCCAGCGGAGCGCCTCGACGAGGTTGGACTTGCCGCAGCCGTTCGGTCCGACGACCCCGGTCAGGCCACGCTCGATGACGAATTCCGTCGGTTCGACAAAGGACTTGAAGCCGAGCAGGCGCAGCCGGGTGAATTTCATGAGGGACACGCTGGGGTGGACGGCGGCGCATACCCCCCTCTGCCCTGCCGGGCATCTCCCCCACAAGGGGGGAGATCGGCAAGGAGCAAAGCCCCGCATACGAGACCAGCGGTTGAAGGAGACATTGCCACATGCCAATCTCCCCCCTTGTGGGGGAGATGCCCGGCAGGGCAGAGGGGGGTGAGCCACGACCGCCTCACTCGAACGCCCCCTTCCCGATCACACGGACAATATGCTCGCAGACATTGTCGATGTCGCGCAGCACGTCATCGTTCCAGAAACGCAAAATCGTCCAGCCATCCGCCTCAAGACGCCGAGTACGCTGCCGGTCGTAGTCAGCACTTTGAGGTCTCGCATGCTGCGAACCATCGACCTCGACGATCAATCGATGCGCGGCACAGGCGAAATCCACGATGTAACCGGCGATCGGAACTTGCCGGCGAAAACCAAGCCCCATCAGCCGATGCGCACGCAGTTCATTCCAGAGCTTGGTTTCCGCCTCCGTCATGGCATTGCGCATGCGGCGGGCGTTGCCGCGAACTTCCGGCGATACGTCAGCGTGAGGCATGGCGAAGCCCCACCGACCGGAGACAAAAAACGGGCGCACGGCTGCCGCCGTCGCCCGTCGGAATTGAAAGCGAAGGATCAGAGCTTGCTGTCGATGAGGGCCGACATAACGTCAACCGACATGTCCCCCGAATAGTGCTCACCGTTGACGAAGAAGGTCGGAGTCGACTTGACCCCGAATTCCTTGGCGCCCCTCTGCATGACTGCATTCACATCATCCAGAAGTTTCTGGTTCGTCAAGCAGGCCTCGAAGCTCTCCTGTGTAAAACCGGCGAGTTTCGACAATTGCAGGAGTGCATCGCGGCCGTTCTGTGCAGCCGCCCACTGCTCCTGCTGCTTGAACAGCATGGAAACCATCGGGAAATACTGCCCCTCCGGCGCACAGCGCGCCAGCATGAAGGCGGCTGCCGCGCGCGGGTCGAAGGGGAATTCGCGGACGATGAAGCGTACCTTGCCGCTGTCGATATACTTCGCCTTGATCGCGTCGAATGTATCGTTGTGGAAATTGGCGCAATGCGGGCAGGTCATCGACATGTATTCGACGATGGTGACCGGCGCATTGGCCTCTCCGAGCGCCATTTCCGGCAGCGCTCCGGGCTCCAGGAGCTTCGCCATGTCGACGCTGCCCTCCGACTTCGGCAACTCGACCTTGGCGGCAGGGGTTGTGGCCTGCGCCACTTCGGTCGCCGGCTTCGCCTCGCTCGCGGCGGCAGGCGCCTGAGACGTCGAGGCGGTGGTCGTCGCATCGGTGCTCGCCGTGGTCTCGGCGGGCGTCGTTGAAGCCGCCTCCTTCTTTTCATCGCTGCAGGCTGCGAGCGCCAGAGCGAGCGCTGCAACGGCGACGCCGCTCAGCAGGCGTTTCGGAAGGCTTGTTTGGGAAGCGGACATGGACAGGACCCGTGTTCTACTCGAGGGAAATTGAAGCGTGATTTCGATAACTTGCCACGTGCGGGGCGACAAGAGGGGGTGTTTCGACAGCGTTCAAACAATCGTGACCGTCATCGCCGCGGCGTCGACAGAACGGCAGTGCCGAGCCGCTTCAGCGCCGCCTTCAACGCGTCGCTTTCGACGCCTTCCACCATGGTTTCGAGCCGCCGGGCAGCCTCGCCGACAAGGGGCAGCGGTCGGCTGTAGCGCTTGGGCGGCGGTGCGACCGGCTTCTGGACGATGCGCAACTGGCCGATTGCGTGGAAACCGAAGAAGCCGTTGATGCGCTGGATCAGCTCGCCCTGGGCATGGGTCAGGAAAAGCGCCCGGGCGCCTTCGCACGCGACCGTCAGCACACCCGGCTGGTATCCGCCTTCGCCGGCGATCTCGGAAGCGCGGCGCGGCCAGGCAATTCTTTCCGGCCGGGTGCAATCGGCAAACTCCGCGCCCGCGATTTCGTCCCACGAACCGAGCAGCATCGTGTTGATGCCGGCCCGCTTCGCCAGCACCGGATCGATCAGGCCGTTGGCAACTTCGCTGATCTGAACGACGCCCTTGCGGGCCTTTCTCTCACTCACGGAACGACTTTCTGTTTTGCAATTTCGATCGAACCTTGCGGCTCAAGCCGGCATCGGCCAAGTATAGGCCGCAAAAGGATCTCCCTGCAAATGATGCGCGATCTTCCACAGGCGGCGAGCGCCGCACTTCTTCTCGAATGGTACGATCGCCACCACCGCGACCTTCCATGGCGGGTGCCGCCGGCAGCGGCGCGGAAAGGTGCGGTTGCCGACCCCTATCGCGTCTGGCTGTCGGAGGTGATGCTTCAGCAGACGACGGTCCAGGCAGTCAAAGCCTATTTCGAGAAATTCCTGACCCTGTGGCCCACAGTCGGTGACCTTGCCGCTGCGGACACCGAGGATGTGATGAAGGCCTGGGCCGGCCTCGGCTACTACGCCCGCGCGCGAAACCTGAAGAAATGTGCCGAAGCGGTCGCCCGCGATCATGGCAGCCGTTTTCCCGATAGCGAAGAGGGGCTGAAAGCGCTGCCGGGCATCGGCGACTACACCGCCGCAGCGATCGCCGCGATCGCCTTCAACCGGGCAAGTGCCGTTCTCGACGGAAATGTGGAGCGCGTGATCTCGCGCCTCCATGCCGTCGAGACGCCGCTGCCCGCGGCCAAGCCCGAAATGCGGGCCCTCGTCCACGCGCTGACCCCGACCGATCGGCCGGGCGATTTCGCGCAGGCGATGATGGATCTCGGCGCCACGATCTGCACGCCGAAACGGCCTGCCTGTTCCCTCTGTCCCTTTCGCGCGGATTGCCGGGCCCTGAAAACAGCCGACCCGGAGACATTTCCGCGCAAGGCAGCCAGGAAGGAGAAGCCGCTGCGCCGGGGTGCGGCCTTCGTCGCCGTCGACGGCTTCGAGGCGGTCTATCTTCGCAAGCGCCCCGAAACGGGCCTCCTCGGCGGCATGACAGAAGTGCCAGGCACGGACTGGACGGCGCGCCGCGACGGCGACACCTCGATAGACGCTCATCCCTTCCCGGCAGCGTGGGAGCCGTGCGGGACCGTGAACCACGTCTTCACGCACTTCGAGTTGCACCTTTCCGTCTTTCGGGCCAGGGTCTGGCGCGCCAATGTCGGAGAGGTGCGGACCGGCACGAGCGGATGGTGGGAGCCGCTCGCCTCGCTCAAGGCGCAGGCGCTTCCGACTGTCATGAAAAAGGCAATCGCCAAGGCTATACCGCACGCGTTCGAAGCGGGCTAAATGCAAGGCGGAGCGCTTTGCGGCCGCTCCGGCCCAATTTCGGTCGCAAGCCAAGGATCGGCAGGAATACCAATGAGCAGCATCGATATCCGCCACATCGTTTTCGACATCGGCAAGGTGCTGATCCATTACGATCCGAACCTTCCCTATTCGCGCCTCATACCGGACGAGGCGGAACGCAACTGGTTCTTCGCCAATGTCTGCACGTCAGACTGGAACATAGAGCAGGATCGCGGCCGCTCCTGGGAAGAGGCGGAGGCACTCCTCATCCGCAACCATCCCGAACGGGAAGATCACATCCGCGCCTTTCGCCGGCACTGGCATGAAATGGTGCCGCACGCCTATGTGGGGACGGTCGCCATCATGGAAGGCCTGATCGCCGACGGCTGGGACGTCACGATGCTGACCAATTTCGCCTCCGACACTTTCCGGGAGGCGCAGAAGCTTTATCCCTTCCTGACCCTGCCGCGCGGGGTTACGGTCTCCGGCGACGTGCGGCTCATCAAGCCCGATCTCGCCATCTACCGGACCCACGCGAAGGCCTTCGATCTCGATCCGGGCGCGACGCTCTTCATCGACGACAGCGCCGCCAATGTCGAGGGCGCGCAAGCGGCCGGCTGGCACGCAGTTCAGTTCACCGGCGCAGAAAGGCTGAAGGCCGATCTGGCGGCCTACGGTATCCAGCCTTCCGAGGCGGCACCCGCACTGACAGCGGCCGCCGTGCTGTAATCGGCCGACGCCAGAATTGATACAAACGCCCGGAATCCTCTTCGGATTCCGGGCGTTTAAAGCGCTCATCCGGGACTGAAGGTACAAAAACCGGAGGGGGGCGCTTATCGAAGACCCAGGCGGAACTGGTTGATCAGTTCAGTTTTGCCAGGTCGTTTCGAATGACGGATCTGAGCTCGTCGATCGGTTTCAACGCGCTTCCCTCCTCGAAGTGCCAGAAGGTCCAGCCGTTGCAGGCGTCGAGGCCCTGCACTTTCGCACCGAGGCGATGAATGGATCCGGCCTCGCCGCCGGACGCAAGCGTGCCGTCGGCGCGAACGATCGCGCTGTAGCGGCGCTTCGCATCCGTCAGAACCGTGCCGGGCTTGATGAGCCCGCTTTCCACCAGAGTGTTGAAGGCGACTCGCGGCTCCGCCTTCTTGCCGGTCATGACCGAGAGCGTGGCCTTGCCGAGCGGCTCCACGGCCGCGATACGCTCGGCGGCGGCGTCGATATAGTCCTGCTCGCGCTCGATGCCGACGAAGTGCCGGCCGAGGCGCTTGGCGACCGCCCCGGTGGTGCCGGAGCCGAAGAACGGGTCGAGCACGACGTCGCCGGGCTTGGTCGAGGCCATCAGAATGCGGGCAAGCAGCGCTTCCGGCTTTTGTGTCGGGTGTACCTTCTTACCGTCGTCTCCCTTCAGCCGCTCGGAACCGGAGCAGATGGGGAACAGCCAGTCGGAGCGCATCTGAACGTCATCGTTCGCCGCCTTCATCGCTTCGTAGTTGAAGGTATAGCCCTTGGCTTTGGCGTTCGGCGTCGCCCAGATCAGCGTTTCATGCGCGTTCTGGAAGCGGCGGCCCTTGAAGTTCGGCATCGGATTGGTCTTGCGCCAGATGATATCGTTCAAGACCCAGAAGTGCAGGTCCTGAAGGATCGCGCCGACCCGGAAGATATTGTGGTAGGAACCGATGACCCAGAGCGTGCCGGTGGGCTTCAGGACACGCCGGCAGGCAAGCAGCCAGGCGCGGGTGAAAGCGTCATAGGCTTCGAAGGAGGCAAACTGGTCCCAATCGTCGTCCACTGCATCGACCAGCGACTGGTCGGGCCGGTGCAAGGTGCCGCCGAGCTGAAGATTATAGGGCGGGTCGGCGAAGACGACATCGACCGAATGATCGGGAAGCGCGTTCAGCGCGGCCACGCAATCTCCCTTGATGATGCTGTCCAGCCAGTTCAGCGGACGGGCGGCACGGGAGATTTCGGCAAGCGAAACAACTGATGACATTGGCAACTCGCAAATACGCTTACTCGGACTGACGATAGGCTTATGGTTACCGAAGATGGTTACCAAAGCCTGAAGGCGCCGGAAAAATTTGCGTCGCTGCAGGGGCCATCGTCCAGGCGGCGCCGTCCGGGACTTGCCCGCCGGCGATACTTCGACTACCATCGAAGTATGAAGGAAGGTCCGGACATAGCTCTTATCGGCTCGTTGATCGGCGATCCTGCACGCGCGAACATGCTGACCGCTCTGATGGGCGGCCAGGCGCTGACGCCGACGGAGCTCGCAGCCCAGGCCGGCATCACGCTGCAGACCGCCAGTTCGCACCTCGCCAAGCTGGAGGCGGGCGGCTTGCTGACACAGCGCAAGCAGGGCCGGCACCGCTATTACGCGCTGAGCGAGGACGAAGTCGGCCTCATGCTCGAAGGCCTCATGGGTTTTGCCGCCGGGCGCGGCCTGACGCGCTCGCGGCCCGGACCGAAGGACCCGGCACTGCGCAAGGCACGCGTCTGCTACAACCATCTTGCCGGCGATTACGGCGTGCGCATGCTGGACAGCCTGATCGCCGCCCGGCAGATGGAAATGACGGGCGACGACGATCTGGCCCTGACCGATGCCGGGCGTGTCCGCATCGAGTCGCTCGGGATCGACTACGCCGCGCTCAGGAAATCCAGGCGGCCGATCTGCCGCACCTGCCTCGACTGGAGCGAGCGGCGGTCGCATCTCGCCGGTTCTCTCGGGGAGGCGTTGCTGACGCTCTTCATCGACAAGGGCTGGGCGAAACGGGAGCAGAGCAGCCGTGCAGTTCGCTTTACGGCGCCAGGCGAGAAGGCCTTTCTCGAGCTCTTCCCGCGGTGATCACGACGATTTGTACCGTCGGCTGCAGCGATTGTGAGTTGAATCGGCCACAATCCCCGGTTCTCCATCTCCTGCCCCAGGTTGAGCTTTGATCCGCCATCGTATAAAGCTGCGAACACCGTTTCCCGCGCCGCTTTTCAGCTCCTCCCCTGCCGGCGGCGCCTTTCTCCCAAGGAACCGATTTATGACGGGTATCGACCTCATCATCTTCGACTGCGACGGCGTGCTCGTCGACTCGGAAATCATCGCTTCGGAAGTCGAGGCCGGACTGCTGACGGAAGCGGGCTATCCGATCAGCATCGAGGAAATGTCCGAACGCTTTTCCGGCATGACCTGGCGCGACACGTTGCTGGCGGTCGAGAAGGAAGCAAGCATTCCGCTCTCCGCCTCCCTGATCGACAAGGTCGATGCCATTCTCGACATGCGGCTTGCCCGCGACGTCAAGATCATCGAAGGCGTGCGGCCGGCACTCATGCAACTGACGCTTCCGCATTGCATCTGCTCCAACTCCACTTCCAAACGGCTTGCGATGATGCTCGGCAAAGTCGGAATCAAGGATCATTTCGGCAAGCACATCTATTCCGCGCGCGATCTCGGGCCGGATCGCGTCAAGCCGAAGCCGGACATCTTCCTGCATGGGGCCGCACAGTTCGGCGTCGATCCGGCACGCGTTCTTGTCATCGAAGACTCGGTTCACGGCATTCATGGCGCACGCGCGGCGGGCATGCGCGTCGTCGGTTTTACCGGCGGTTCGCATACGTTTGCAGCCCATGCGGACAAGCTGACGGAAGCCGGTGCCGAAACGGTCATCTCGCGAATGGCGGCGCTTCCCGGAGTAATCGCCGCGCTCGCGGAATGGTCGGAGTCCATGACGGCTTAGGGGGACGGCTTAGGGGGGAACGGCTTAGGGCGGGCGAGGATTCCATGCCGCGTTGAAGCCGCATGGACTTCCTCCGAGAATCGGCCGATTTTCAGACTGCGCGCGGGCATATCAAGCAAACCCCCAGAAGGGGGAATTTTCCAAGGAGGAAACACAATGCGTCTTTCACGATTGACCGGAATGGCCCTGGCGGCCAGCGTCGCGTTTGCGCCGCTCGCCCATGCCGACATCACCATCGGCGTCATCACGCCGCTCACCGGTCCCGTCGCGGCCTTCGGCGAGCAGGTCAAGAACGGCGCCGAAGCGGCGATCGAAGCGATCAACAGCGCCGGCGGCGTCAATGGCGAGAAACTTGTCGTCAAGATCGTCGACGACGCGGGCGAACCCAAGCAGGCCGTCTCGGTCGCCAACCAGCTGGCGGGCGAAGGCATAAAATACGTGGTCGGACCGGTGCTTTCCGGCACCTCGATGCCGGCATCCGACGTGCTGGCGGAAAACGGTATCCTGATGGTCACGCCGACGGCAACGACCCCGGACCTGACCACCCGCGGCCTGTGGAACGTTCTGCGCACCTGCGGACGCGATGATCAGCAGGCCGTGGTCGCCGCCGACTACGTCGTCAAGAACTTCAAGGACAAGCGCGTCGCGGTCCTTCACGACAAGGGAGCGTATGGCAAGGGTCTTGCCGACGGCTTCAAGGCTGCGATCAACGCAGGCGGCATCACCGAGGTGGTCTATGAGGGCCTGACGCCCGGCGAGAAGGACTTCGGGGCGATCGTCACCCGCCTCAAGTCCGAGAACGTCGACGTCGTCTATTTCGGCGGCTATCACGCGGAGGGCGGGCTGCTCGCTCGCCAGATGCATGACCAGGGCGTGAAGGCGCAGCTCCTCGGCGGCGACGGTCTTTCCAACACCGAGTTCTGGGCAATCGGTGGCGAAGCCGCATCGGGCACCATCTACACCAATGCCAGCGACGCCACGCGCAACCCGGCCGCCGCACCGGTGATCGAGGCCCTCAAGGCCAAGAACATCCCCGCGGAAGCCTTCACGCTCAACGCCTATGCCGCCGTGCAGGTTCTCAAGGCGGGCATCGAGAAGGCGAGCTCGCCCGACGACGCGACTGCCGTTGCCACCGCCATCAAATCCGGCGACGCGATCGACACGGTCATCGGCAAGCTGACCTACGGCGAAAGCGGCGACCTCACCTCGCCAAGCTTCTCGCTTTACAAGTGGGAAGGCGGCCAGAGCGTCGCGGTCGAGTAAGCGGCCGCTGAACGGAGTTGAGCTCGCCCCTCATCCGCCTGCCGGCACCTTCTCCCCGTCTTACGGGGAGAAGGGACAAGCGGCATCGCCTCCGCATCTTCAACGTAAAGAGAGAGCTGGGAGCGTGCCGCTCGCGTCCTTCGCCCCGCCTGCGGGGAGAAGGTGGCCGGCACGCCGGATGAGGGGCGGGTATTACTTGGTCCTGTACGGACCTTCGTCAAATCCTACGAAGACCTTCGCTTCGGCGCCGGCGCCGGCAGGAAGCGTCACATCGGCCTTGGTGAAAACGAACTGGGTGGTGGCGCTGCCCGCCGGCACTTCGACCGGGTATTGAGTGAGCTCCGAATAAAGCGTCTTCTCGCCATCCGTGGCGGCGACGCGGATCGGCAGCGTCACCCTGCCCGGCCCGCCGGCGGGACCGGCGACCACGCGACCCTGCACCACGACCGTCATCGTCAGCTTGTCCGGGCTCTGCACGCATTGGCGCGTCGTGTCGGCAAGCGAGGCCTG
This sequence comes from Sinorhizobium sp. KGO-5, assembly GCF_036245905.1. Classification (NCBI taxonomy): domain Bacteria; kingdom Pseudomonadati; phylum Pseudomonadota; class Alphaproteobacteria; order Hyphomicrobiales; family Rhizobiaceae; genus Sinorhizobium; species Sinorhizobium sp. KGO-5. The sequence continues at coordinate 1,366,316 of NZ_BDIZ01000001.1, read as the reverse complement.
ATAGACGATCTTGCTCGGATCGTCCTTGGCACCCTTTGCATAGGTGCGGTAGGAGGAGGTACCGTCCCGGAGGCTGATCGGCGGGCAGGCCGCCTGGATCACCGCAGGCGTCGGCGCCGTCGCGCTTCCGCCGGCGTCGATGGCGCCACCCGATTGCGTCTTGTTACAGCCGGCAGCGGCCAAAAGAAGGGATACTGCGAGAACACGGCGAGATACTTTGCCAGACACGTTGCACAACCTCTACTGAACGGACGAACTCCCAAACCGCGATGATTTCGGCCTATAACAAAGCCAAACTCGCCGCGGCCGGCTTCAACGGGCGAGAGCTCGAGACCGCCTCGGGTCAACTCGAGCTCAGGGCCGAAAACGGCTGGAGGCCTTTCTTGACCTTCGGGCATCGTCTATATCAGCGGCGAAATCAAAAATCGACCGGTCCACGCTCCCCAACCGAAATTTCCGAAACCGACGTGAAATTGCCACGGTGACAAGAATGGCCGCGCGATTTGCCAGGGACTGACGCAAAAGCGCCTGCAGCGCCGCGCGTCTCATTCAGACGCGCAAACGACGAAGGATGACGACGGTGAAGTATATTTCGACACGGGGAGAAGCGGCCTCTCTCGGTTTTTGCGATGCTCTTCTGGCAGGACTTGCTCGCGACGGCGGACTTTACCTGCCGAAGGAATGGCCGGCGCTCTCGAAAAAAGAGATCCGGGCGCTGCGCGGCAAATCCTATCAGGAGATCGCCTTCACCGTTCTCGAACCCTTCACCAATGGCGAAATCCCGGCGGCCAAGTTCCGCGAGATGATCGACGAGGCCTACGCCACTTTCCGTCATCCGGCCGTAGCACCCCTGGTCCAGACCGGACCGAACGCTTTCGTGATGGAGCTCTTTCACGGTTCGACGCTCGCCTTCAAGGACGTCGCCATGCAGTTGCTCGCCCGGCTGATGGACTATGTCCTTGCCGAACGGGGTGAGCGGGCGACGATCGTGGGAGCGACTTCCGGCGATACCGGCGGCGCCGCGATCGACGCCTTCGCCGGCCGCGATCGCACCGATATCTTCATCCTCTTTCCGCAGGGCAAAGTGTCGCCGGTGCAGCAAAGACAGATGACCACGTCCACGGCATCGAACGTGCACGCGGTCGCCGTCAAGGGCAATTTCGACGATTGCCAGAACCTGGTCAAAGCCATGTTCAACGACCAGGCCTTCCGCGACCGCGTGAAGCTTTCCGGCGTCAATTCGATCAACTGGGCGCGTATCATGGCTCAGATCGTCTACTACTTTACGACGGCGGTCGCTCTCGGCGCGCCCGACCGGAAGATCTCCTTCACCGTGCCGACCGGCAATTTCGGCGATATTTTCGCAGGCTACGTCGCCAAGCGCATGGGTCTGCCGATCGACAAGCTGATCATCGCCACCAACGAAAACGACATTCTGGCGCGCACCCTGAAGAACGGCCGTTACGAGATGCGCGACGTCAAGGCGACGACCTCGCCTTCGATGGACATCCAGATCTCGTCGAACTTCGAAAGGCTCATCTTCGAGGCGAACGAGCGCGATCCGGCGGAAGTCCGCGCAGCCATGGCGAGCCTCAGGCAATCCGGCTCGTTCACGCTCGGCGACGCAGCGCTGAAAAAAATCCGCAAGGAATTTCGCGCGGGCCGCGCCTCGGAGAAAGATGTGGCGAAGACGATCCGCAAGACCTTCGACGAAACCGGCTATCTCCTTGATCCGCATACGGCAATCGGCGTTTTCGTGGCAGCCAAGCACGAGAAGAACTCCGCCCCGATGGTCACCCTTGCGACTGCCCATCCGGCAAAATTCCCCGCCGCAGTAAAATCGGCAAGTGGTATTGACCCCGCGCTTCCGACGTGGCTTGCTGATCTCATGACTAGGGCGGAGCGTTTCGACATCCTGGATCCGGAGCTCAAGAGCGTCGAAACCTTCATCGGCGAGCGTACCCGCGTTCGGGAATAGAGCGAAAGATCACGGATGATGAAAGTTGAGTGCACCCGGCTCCCTTCCGGGCTGACGGTGGTTACCGAGCGAATGCCGCATCTGGAAAGCGTGGCGCTCGGAGTCTGGATCAAGTCCGGTTCGCGCAACGAAACCGTGAATGAACACGGAATTGCGCATCTCCTGGAGCACATGGCTTTCAAGGGCACGAGGCGGCGCAGCGCCCGCCAGATCGCCGAGGAAATCGAGAATGTGGGCGGCGAGGTCAACGCCGCCACCTCGACCGAAACGACTTCCTACTATGCCCGCGTGCTCAAGGACCATCTGCCGCTGGCGGTCGATATCCTCGCCGACATTCTGACGGAATCGACCTTCGAGGCGGACGAGCTCCGTCGCGAGAAGCAGGTCATCCTCCAGGAGATCGGCGCGGCGGACGACACGCCGGACGACGTCGTCTTCGATCGCTTTGCCGAGACCGCCTATCGCGGCCAGACGGTCGGCAGGCCGATCCTCGGCACGCCGGAAACGGTGATGTCCTTCAGCGCGGATCAGATCCGGCAGTATCTCGGCCGCAACTATACGACCGACCGCACCTTCATCGTTGCCGCCGGCGCCGTCGATCACGACACCATAGTGCGCCAGGTGGAGGAGCGTTTCGCCTCCCTGCCCGCCGAACCCGTTTGCGCCCCCGTCATCGAGACCGCGCGCTACACCGGCGGCGACAGCCGCGAGAGCCGCGACCTGATGGACGCGCAGGTTCTGCTCGGCTTCGAAGGCAAGGCCTATCACGCGCGTGATTTCTATTGTTCGCAGATCCTTGCCAACATCCTCGGCGGCGGCATGTCTTCCCGCCTGTTCCAGGAAGTGCGCGAACATAGAGGCCTCTGTTATTCGGTCTACGCCTTCCATTGGGGCTTTTCCGATACCGGCATCTTCGGCGTACATGCGGCAACGGGCGGAGAAAACCTGCCGGAATTGATGCCGGTGATCGTCGATGAATTGCGCAAGTCGTCCTTGAGCATCGATCAGCAGGAGATCGAGCGTGCCCGCGCACAGATCCGGGCGCAATTGCTGATGGGCCAGGAAAGCCCGGCCGCGCGTGCGGGACAAATCGCACGGCAGATGATGCTGTACGGCCGGCCCATTCCTAATGAGGAACTGATGGAACGCCTGTCGGGCATCACCATCGAGCGCCTCACCGACCTGGCCGGCCGCCTGTTCTTCGACACGGTTCCGACGTTGTCGGCCATCGGGCCGCTCGGGCAGCTCGCTCCCCTGAACGACATATTGGCCTCCCTGACCGCGAAGGCGGACGCGATCCATGCTGCGGCGAGCTGACCGGCCGTTGCCAGTCGCATGCCTTCCTTCAACGTCCTCGTTTTCCTTGTACAATTCTTAAAATCGGATTCGATTTGGGCGTAAACTTGTGCAACGTTTCGCATTGAGACAGTGCCCTGAAGCGCGTCGCGTTCGATCGGACTCAACCGACGCGCATTAGGGAATTGTTCTCGTGCAGGTCGTCCCAACCGCCGCATATTGTCTGGGCGACATGCATTCGGTTCGACCGAACTGCGGCGGCGCCGACGCGGTATTGGCCTGGAGGCATAGATGACAAGATCGGTTTTTCGGTTCCTTTCGCGGCAGCCGGATACGGTCGAGATCGCCAGCCAGCATTACCTGCTCCGCCTCCCCCGCTACGCCGACTACCGGCAATGGTATCGGTTGCGCAGCGAAAGCCGCGCCTTCCTGGAGCCGTGGGAGCCTACCTGGCGCGCCGACGAAATGACCGAGGGCGCCTTTCGCAGCCGCGTCAATCGCAACGAGCAGGAATTCGCGTCCGGTCAGGCCGTACCGCTCTTCCTCTTCAACAGGCCGGACGAAACGCTGCTTGGCGGTCTCACCATCGGTCATATCCGCCGCGGTGCTGCGCAGAACTGCATGATCGGCTACTGGATGGGCCAGAAACATGCCGGACAGGGTCATATGTACGAGGCCTTGAAGCTGACGATCCCCTACATCTTCACGGGGCTCGAGTTGCACCGTATCGAAGCAGCCTGTATTCCAGAAAACGCACGGAGCATCCGGCTCCTTGAAAAGGCCGGCTTTGAGCGTGAAGGCTATTTGAGACAGTATTTGAAGATAAACGGGCAGTGGCGGGACCATTTGATGTTTTCGCTCCTCTCCGTCGATGCCGTACCCAACAGGAATTTGCCCCTTTGATGCCCCTGACCCGTAAGCCGCTCGCATGGCCAGCCGCAAGGCTGGCGGCGTTTCTGGTCGCATTCGTCGTTTTCGCCCTTGGTCTTGGCGGCGGCGTTGCGCATGCGCTCGAGCCGGTGAAGATCTCGCGCGAGGACACGGCGCTCGACCTTACCGCCACGACGGAGATCTACAGCGGCAGAGGCGATGCCTTTCAGGTTTCGACCGCTCCCGGCACGGACGGCATCGTCAGACGCATCGAAGTGCGTTCCAGCACGGAAAACCACCAGGGCGACTGGGCCGTATTCGCGCTCGCGAATGTTTCGGAAGAGCAGCTCGAACGCGTTATCGTCGCACCGCATTTCCGGCTCGTGAATTCGAAGCTCTTCTGGCCCGACCTCGGCTCGCAGCGAATACTCTCGATCACGCCGAGCGAGGGTTTTGCGCTGGACCGGCAACCGAGCGAAGAAGCGGATGTCTTCCGGATCACGCTCAATCCGGGTGCGGTCATCACTTTCGTTGCCGAACTCACCACGCCGGAGCTACCACAGATCTATCTTTGGCAGCCGGACGCCTACAAGGATACCGTCAACGCCTTCACCCTGTATCGCGGTATCGTGCTCGGCATCGCCGGGCTGCTCGCGGTGTTCCTGACGATCCTTTTCGTCGTCAAGGGCACGTCTATGCTGCCGGCCACCGCCGCGCTCGCCTGGGCCGTGCTTGCCTATATCTGCGTCGATTTCGGCTTCCTTTCGAAGCTCATCACCGTGACTGCCGACGACGAGCGCATATGGCGAGCGGGCACGGAGGTGTTCCTCGCGGCCGGTCTCGTGGTCTTCCTGTTCACCTATCTCAATCTCAATCGCTGGCATCAGCATCTCGGCTACGCGACGCTCGCATGGATTCTCGGCCTCGGGCTGCTCTTCGGCGTCGCCGTCTACGATCCGGCGATCGCCTCCGGCATCGCCCGCCTGTCCTTCGCGCTGACGGCAACCGTCGGCATCGTGCTGATCGCCTATCTGGGCTTCAACCGTTATGACCGCGCGATCCTTCTCGTTCCCGCCTGGCTGTTGATCCTTGTGTGGCTGTTCGGCGCCTGGCTCGCGGTGACCGGTCAACTCGCCAACGACATCGTGCAGCCGGCACTCGGTGGCGGCCTTGTACTCATCGTGCTTCTGATCGGCTTCACCGTCATGCAGCACGCCTTTTCCGGCGGGGCCTATCAGCTCGGCCTGTTCTCCGATCTCGAGCGCCAGGCGCTGGCACTCACGGGATCAGGCGACACCGTCTGGGACTGGGACGTGGCGCGCGACCGGGTCGTTACCATTCCCGATATCTCGCACCAACTCGGGCTTTCGCTCGGAACGATGAACGGGCCGGTGCGCAATTGGGTGCCGCGGCTGCACCCCGACGACCGCGACCGTTTCCGCGCAACGCTCGACGTCCTGCTCGAGCATCGCCGCGGGCGGCTCAACCATGAATTCCGCGTGCGCGCCGAGGATGGCCATTATCATTGGCTCTCGATCCGGGCGCGCCCGGTGCTCGGCGCCAATGGCGAAATCATCCGATGCGTCGGAACCATCAACGACATCACCGAACAGCGCAATTCGGTCGAGCGGCTCCTGCACAACGCGCTTCTGGACAATCTGACCGGCCTGCCGAACAGACAGGTCTTTCTCGATCGCCTGCAGGCGATCCTCCTGATGGGCGACGGCAGCAACTCGATACGCCCGACCGTGCTTGCCATCGACATCGACCGCTACAAGCAGGTCAACGACATGCTCGGGATCGCCGCCGGCGACAACGTCCTCATCGCGCTGACGCGCCGCCTGCGCAGGCTTCTGCGCCCGCAGGACACGCTCGCGCGTCTCGGTGGTGACCAGTTCGGCTTGATCCTCATGTCCGAACGCGATCCGCCCAAGATCGCCGACTTCGCCGATGCGGTCAGCAAGGCGATCATGGTACCGCTCAACTACGGAAATCGGGAGATCAACCTGACCGCTTCGATCGGCCTCGTCTCATGGCTCGATCAGGAGCAGAGCGCTGCTGGACTGCTCGACGATGCCGAGCTTGCGATGTTCCGCGCCAAGAAGGCGGGCGGCAACCGGGTCGAACCGTTCCGTCCGGCTTTCCGGACCTCCGGCTCGGACCGCCTACAACTCGAAGCCGACCTCAAACGCGCCATGGAGCGCAAGGAGCTTTCCCTCGTATACCAGCCCATCGTCCGCCTTAGCGATGCCGAAATCGCCGGCTTCGAAGCGCTCATGCGCTGGGACCATCCGAAGCGCGGAAATATCTCGCCGACTGAATTCATCCCCATTGCGGAGAATTCCGACCTGATAAACCAGCTGGGTCTGTTCGCCTTCGACAAGGCCACGAGCGATCTTGCCGAGTGGCAGGCGCAGACCGGCGACCTGCCGATCTTCATCTCGATCAACCTGTCGAGCGCGCAGCTTCTGAACAACGAACTCTATGACGACATGCGCGCGATTCTCAGCAAGAGCCGCTGCGATCCGGCGCAGATCAAAATGGAACTGACGGAATCGCTTGTCATGGAGAACCCCGAGCAGGCCAGGCTCGTGCTTGAAAAGCTCCGCGAAGCCGGGCTGCGGCTGGCGCTCGACGATTTCGGCACCGGCCACTCGTCGCTCTCCTATCTCACCCGCTTCCCGTTCGACACGATCAAGATCGACAAGGCGCTGGTCCGCGATCCAAGCGACAAGCGCGCGGTCATCCTGCGCTCGGTGATCACGATGGCGCGCGAGCTCGACATGCGGGTGGTCGCGGAGGGAATCGAATCCGAGGAGGATGCGATCCAGCTCGCGCAGATGGGCTGCGACTACGGTCAGAGCTTCCTGTTCGGTCCGCCGGTGGGATCGGAATCGATCCTGAGGCTCCTGAAGGAGCGATTTCCGCTGATGAAGCGGGCATGAGGGCATCTGCCCCCTGGCCCATTGGGCGAAGGGACAAGCGGCACGCTCCTCCTGCTACAGCCACCGATTTGAAGAGATGATCGAGCGACCGCCGCTTGACGCTTCGCCCTGCCTGCGGGGAGAAGGTGACGGCAGGCGGCCGGGGGCAATCAAGCGTGGCCTGAGTCCGTCGAGAGCATCGCCGGGCTGACACCCATCAGGGCCAGCGCTCTGTCGTACTTCTCGTCGAGGTCCCGGCTGAAGATCAGCTCCTCCTGCGCAGGGCAGGTCAGCCAGCCGTTCTGGGTGATTTCGGCCTCCAGCTGGCCTGGGCCCCATCCCGCATAGCCGAGCAGCATGGTGGCCTTGAGAGGTCCCTCGCCGCGCGAGATCGCCCTGACGATATCGAGCGTCGCCGTCAGGCAGATGTCGTCACTGACGGGAATGCTGGAGTCGCTCAGATAATCGTCCGAATGCAGTACGAAGCCGCGCCCGGTCTCGACGGGGCCTCCGGCCTGGATCTGGAACTCGCGCGTAGCCGACGGCAGGCGGATGGCCTCATCCGGGTCCAGAAGCTGCAGGTGCAGCAGAACATCCGGGAAGGTCAGGCGCTGCGGACGATTCAGGATGAAACCCATCGCCCCGTCTTCCGAATGGGCGCAGACGAAGATGACCGTCCGGGCGAAATTCGTGTCGAACATGCCGGGCATGGCGATCAGGAATTGACCGTCAAGGAAGCCACGTTCGCGTATCGTATTCAGCACGTTTTTCGCCATGATGATGATAGCCTATCAATTCGCGACGAAATGAAAAGCGCTTCTACGTGGCGTTCGCCGATATTTGCGCCCACGCAAGCGACACCCTGTCCATGCTCTCGTCTTGCCGATCAAGCAATTATGATCGCAGCGGCATATCGGGACCGCTGGAGGCCAAGGGCGAAACGCGATACAGCTTGGCCATGACCCGACGCTCGACCCCAATGAAGATGGCCCAGCGCATCGCGACGGCAAGCCTTCTCCTCGCTTTTTTTCTGCCTGCCCAGTCCTATGGAGCCGCCAGCGAATGGGTGACCTCGCCCGGCGGCGCTTTCCGCATTGTCGCTTCGCACCCGAACCCGGATGGTATCATTCCCGCCATTCTTGAAGTTCGACTGAACCCCGGCTGGAAGACCTATTGGCGCGATCCCGGCGCAAGCGGCATACCACCACAAGTGACCATCGATCCCTCCGGCGGCGTCTCGCTGCGGTCGATCCGCTTTCCAGTGCCGAAGACGTTCGGCGAAGGGCCTGGGCGCTACACCGGATATGACGCGCCGGTGGCTTTCCCGCTGATGCTCAGGAAGACCGGCAACGGCGGCGACGTCACCATCCGCGCCTCCGTCTTCCTCGGCATCTGCGAAGATATCTGCATCCCCGTGCAGGGCGATGTGACCCTTGCGCTCAAAAGCGGCGAGTTCGACAATCCGCTCGACGGTGCGCGCATCGAGAAGGCGCTCTCCGCGCTGCCGGAACAGCCATCCGAGAACTTCAGGGTGGTCACCTCGAAATTCGATGCGTCCGCCGGCAAGCTACGGATTGAGTTCGTGTTGCCGCCGGATGCGGCTGCCGGGTCAGCCGATCTCTTTCTCGCCGGACCGTCGGGCGTCTTTTTCGGCGTGCCGGTTTTTCACGATGCGCAGGGCGCCGAGCGCCGGGCCGACGTTCCGGTGAAGCTCTCCGGCAAGGACAAGACCGTCGCGGGAAAGCCGATCACGCTCACCCTGCGCGCGGGCAGGCGCAGCATGGAAACGACGCTTGCGTTTGATTGAGCCGACCCTATAGTCCTGCGAAACACCGCTGCTGCATAGAAACGAGGAGATACCAGTGACCATTGCCGTCGGAGACAAGCTGCCCAACGCCACCTTCAAGGAGAAGACCGCAGACGGCCCGGTCGAGGTAACGACAGAGCAGCTCTTCAAGGGCAAACGCGTGGTTCTTTTCGCGGTGCCGGGTGCTTTTACCCCGACTTGCTCGCTCAACCACCTTCCCGGCTATCTGGAAAATCGCGACGCCATTCTTGCGCGCGGCGTCGACGATATCGCCGTGGTCGCGGTCAACGACCTGCATGTGATGGGCGCCTGGGCGACCCACTCCGGCGGCATGGGCAAGATCCATTTCCTCTCGGACTGGAATGCCGCCTTTACCAAGGCGATCGGCATGGAGATCGATCTTTCGGCCGGCACGCTCGGCATCCGCTCGAAACGCTATTCGATGCTGGTCGAAGACGGCGTCGTCAAGGCGCTGAACGTCGAGGAAAGCCCGGGACAGGCGACCGCTTCCGGTGCGGCCGCGATGCTTGAGCTGCTCTGATTCTGAAGGCGGACTGCAAGCATCTGCCCCTCATCCGGCCTGCCGGCCACCTTCTCCCCGCACGCGGGGCGAAGGGATAAGCGGCATGCCCCGAAGGTCCCGCTTCCCCGCCTGCGGGGAAGAGAGGCTGGACTAGTCCGGGTCGAGCCCTAGGAAGAGGGGCAGCCGCAAGTGAAATCACAGCCTCGCATTATACCCCATTCGAATTCACTTCACCGCGTCGGCGCGACGCGCTCTCTTGAACGGTTCCATGCCCTTGCGGGCGAGTTCGTCGGCGCGTTCGTTCTCCGGGTGACCGGCGTGGCCCTTCACCCAGTGCCAAGTCACGTTGTGACGATTCCTCGCCTCATCGAGCGCCTGCCATAATTCGCCGTTCTTTACCGGCTTCCGGTCGCCGGTTTTCCAGCCGTTGCGCTTCCAGCCGTGTATCCATTTGGAGATCCCGTCCATGACATATTTGCTGTCGGTATGGAGATCGACCTCACAGGGCTGCCTGAGCGCGTTGAGGGCAGAGATCGCCGCAAGAAGCTCCATGCGGTTGTTCGTCGTCTCCGCCTCCCCGCCGGACAATTCCTTCTCCACGTCGCCGTAGCGCAGGACCGCGCCCCAACCGCCCGGTCCCGGATTTCCCGAGCACGCACCGTCGGTAAAGATGTCGACGTGCTTCATGCCGAGGCCTCTTCGCGTCTGAGGCCGTATTCGGCGCTCGAGACGATGGCGCGGTGGAATCGGATCTTCGTCAGATATTCGAGCGGATCTTTCTTGACCACAAGCGCGCCCGGCGGCGTCGTCAGCCAGTCATAGAGGCGCGTCAGGAAGAAGCGGAGTGCGGATCCGCGCGCAAGCAGCGGCAGCGCCTCTACTTCTTCCGCCGTCAATCTCCGCACGCTCTCATAGCCGGAAAGCAGCGCCATGCCCTTGGTGATGTTGTAGGAGCCATCCTTCTCGAAGCACCAGGAGTTCAGGCAGATGGCGACGTCGTAGGCGAGGAAATCGTTGCAGGCGAAGTAGAAATCGATAAGGCCGGAAAGGCGATCGCCGAGGAAAAACACGTTGTCGGGGAAGAGATCAGCGTGGATCACGCCTTTCGGCAGATCCTTCGGCCAATGCTCCTCGAGAAAGGCGAGCTCCGTCGCGATCTCGTCCTTTAGGCCGGCTTGAACCTCGTCGGCACGCGCTTCGGAGTTCCGCCATAGCGGTCGCCAGCCTTCGACGGAGAGCGCGTTCGGGCGCTTCAGGGCAAAGCCCTCGCCCGCCTGGTGCATCGATGCGAGCGCCCGCCCGACTTCGCGGCAGTGCTGCGCCTCGGGCTTCCTCAGCCACATGCCTTCCAGAAACGAGATCACCGCCGCAGGTCTTCCGGAGAGCGTTCCGAGAAGCTTGCCGTCGGCGCGTGGAAGGGGCAGCGGGCAGGAAAGCCCCCGCTGGGCGAGGTGATGCATGAGGCCCAGGAAAAACGGCAGATCGTCGGCGTTTACCCGCTTCTCGTAAAGCGTGAGGATATAGGCTCCTTCCGTCGTGTGGAGAAGGAAGTTCGAATTCTCCACGCCTTCGGCGATCCCCTTGTAGGAGGTCAGCGATCCCACCTCGTAGGCGGCGAGGAAACGGATCAGCTCGTCTTCCGTGATATCGGTATAAACTGCCAAGGCGCGTTACTTTCCAGAGATGCGAATTGCGAGATATTAAGCGGCTAGAGCACTTCCAGAAAAGCGTGTGACGGTTTTCCGTCCGGAAGCGCGTTGGTTCAAATGGGGAGCATTTCAGTGTTTCCTTGAAACATCGACATGCTCTGGCCGAGCTACTCGCCGTTGACGAAGGCCATGTCGGCCCCCGTGAGTTCGACGTGCCGGAGCTCGCGGTTGACGAGAAAGTGCTCGTTTTCCTCCACCGTGTCGGCAAGCTCGACCGTGGCATCGTAGCGCTCGCGGAACGCTTCGATGATCTCGTTGACGATCACCTCCGGTGCGGAAGCACCCGCCGACAACCCGACCATCGAGATATCCCCCACCGTCGCCCAGTCGATTTCGGAGGCGCGCTGGACGAGAACGGCTTTCTTCGCCCCTGCCCTCAACGCAACTTCGACGAGGCGCTTCGAGTTCGATGAGTTGGGTGCGCCGACGACCAGGAAAAGGTCGCAGCCGAGCGCCGCCTGCTTCACCGCTTCCTGCCGGTTCGTGGTGGCATAGCAGATCGAATCGGCCGCAGGCGCCGTCAGGTTCGGAAAGCGCTCATGCAGCCGTTTGATGACGCCGGCGGTGTCGTCGACCGAGAGCGTCGTCTGCGTGACGAAACCGAGATTGTCAGGGTCCGGCGGCATATAGACCTCCGCATCCTCGACGGTCTCGACGAGGGAGACCGCCCCCTCCGGCAATTGTCCCATGGTGCCGATAACCTCCGGGTGTCCGGCATGGCCGATCAGCACGACGTGGCGTCCCATACGATGATGGCGCATCGCCTGCTTGTGCACCTTCGAGACGAGCGGACAGGTGGCGTCGAGATAGAAGAGATTGCGCGCGTCCGCATCGGCCGGAACGGATTTCGGCACTCCATGGGCGGAGAAGACCACGGGCTGCTCGCGGTGCTCGGGCGGGATCTCGTCGAGTTCCTCGACGAAAATCGCCCCCTTGGCTTCGAGCCCCTCCACGACGTAACGGTTATGCACGATCTCATGGCGGACATAGACCGGCGCGCCGAACTCCTTGAGCGCGAGCACCACGATCTGGATCGCCCGGTCGACGCCCGCGCAGAAGCCACGCGGCCCGCAGAGGCGGATGGTGATCGGGGATTTTGCTGCTGTGGATGGGGCCATCATGAAAACGCCAGTGGAACGAACAAACCAGATGTCGGCATGCGCCATATATAGCGGCAACGACCGGGCACACAAGGAAGAACCGGCGCGCCCTACCGCCTGCGCCGATAGACGTAGATGCCGCTGACGGCGACGAGGGCGGCTGCAAGGCCGTACCAGGTCAGCGCATATTGCAGGTGATTGTTCGGCAAATCGAACTGGGTCACGCCGCCGATCGGAAGGCCGCCGGGATTTTCCGCTGCATCGGCATCGATAAAGAAGGAAACGACGCGATCGGATGCGATGCCGGCAGAGTCCGCCATCGCATCGAGGTCCTTCCAGTAGAAGATGTTCTTGGCGGCGTCGTTGTCCGGTACCAGCGTCGACGGCTTTCCGGAAAGCTTCGGCCGCGCAAGACCGTCGATCGCCACACTTCCGGCGGTCTGCCCTTCCGCCCGCGTGGAGGCGTCCTTCTTTTCGAAGGGGACGAAGCCGCGGTTCACGAAAATCGCCCGGCCATCGGCCAGCATGAGAGGCGTGAAGACGTAGAAGCCGGTACGGCCTTCATGGGTGGCGAAGAAATGGCGCTCCTTGCCGTGGTCGTACACGCCGGACACATGCACCGTCCGGTAGTCGATGTCTTCGCCGGCCGCGGCCATGGCCTCGATCTTGCCGAGCGAGACGGCCGGCGCCGAACGCCGCTCGGCAATTGCACCGATCAGCGCCTCCTTCCAATGCAGCCGTTGCATCTGCCAGGTACCGAGCGACACGAGCACGGCGAAAGCGGCGAGCACCAGGACAACGCCCGCCAGACGGCCGGCGCGGCTGTGCGGGGCCGGCATGCGCTCGTCAACCACGGTCGATTTCACCCGGGCGTGCATTGTTTCGGTATTGCAGATTGATGAGCACGCCCTTCAGCAGGCGCGTCAGCGCCAGGCTCAAGATGGTTGCAAGCGGTATCCACAGGAGGAAATGCAGCCAGAGCGGCGGGTTGACATTGATCTCCATCCAGAGCGCCGCGCCGACGACGACGAAGCCGACGATCAGGATGACGAAGACGACCGGGCCATCGCCGGAGTCCGCGAAACCATAATCGAGCTCGCAACTGCTGCAAGCCGGCCGAACCTTCAGCAGGCCGTCGAAGAGCTTTCCCTGGCCGCAGCGGGGGCAAAGACCCTTGATTCCCGTCATCACGGGATCGACGGGCGGGTAGAGCGCCTTGTCTTCGTTCATGGCGTGGTCACGATCGCGGTATTGTCGGGAACCATGTCCCGGATTTCGTCCATCTCGGCATTGGTAACGGCAATGCAGCCATTCGTCCAATCGAACATCTGCGTCAAAAACGCCGGCCAACCGAAATACCATATGTTCAAACGAAACGGGGCGACCTCTCGGCCGCCCCCGTCATCAACAAAGCAAAAACAGCATCAGCCGTGGGCGATCGGCGCGCCCCAGCCACCCCAGATGTAGATGGAGAAGAAGAGGAACAGCCAGACGACGTCGACGAAATGCCAGTACCAGGCCGCCGCTTCGAAGCCGAAGTGGTGCTTCGGCGTGAAGTCGCCCCGCAGGGCGCGCAGCAGGCAGACGAGCAGGAAGATCGTGCCGACCAGCACGTGGAAACCGTGGAAGCCGGTCGCCATGAAGAAGGTCGCACCGTAGATCGAATCCTTGAACGCGAACGGCGCGTGCGCATATTCGTAGCCCTGCACGTAGGAGAAGAGAACGCCGAGCAGGACCGTGAGCGTCAGGCCGTAGACGAGGCCCTTGCGGTCGTTGTGCAGCAGCGCGTGGTGCGCCCAGGTCGCAGTCGTGCCGGAGAGCAGCAGGATGACGGTGTTGTAGAGCGGCAGGTGCCAGGGATCGAGGACCTCGATGCCCTTGGGCGGCCAGACGCCGCCGGTAAACTCGGCGCGCGCGGCCTGGATCGCTTCGCCGGGAAAGAGGCTGGCGTCGAAGAATGCCCAGAACCAGGCAGCGAAGAACATCACCTCGGAAGCGATGAACATGATCATGCCGTAGCGCAGGTGCAGCGACACGACGCGGGTATGGTGGCCCTCATGCGCTTCCTTGATGGTGTCCGACCACCAGCCGAACATGGTATAAAGGATCAGCGCCAGACCGATGAAGAAGACCCACGGGTTGGCGAACTCAAGCCCGAACAACTTGAACGAGCCGCCGGAGAGATAGCGCATGTAGCCGACGCCGCCGAAGGCCATGACGAAGGCTCCGATGGAGGCAAGCAGCGGCCACGGGCTCGGGTCGATGATGTGATAGTCGTGTTGCTTCTGATGCGCTCCGGCCATGTCGATAACCCCCGATAGTCCTCTCTTGTCGCCGCCCGGCATAGCCGAAACGGCGCGCATGTCAAAGTTTGTTTTCTGCCTTCGCCTTCACTTGCGCGACCGGCTTGGAGGGTTCGCGCGGATAGAAGGTGTAGGACAGCGTCAAAGTCTTGATGCCCTTCGTCTCGACCGGCTTGACGATCTCCGGATCGACGAAGAAGACGACCGGCATCTCCATTTCCTCGCCCGGCTGAAGCGTCGTCTCGGTGAAGCAGAAGCATTGCACCTTGTTGAAATAGGCACCGGCCGCCATCGGCGTCACGTTGAACGTCGCCTGGCCCGTCGTCGGCGTCGAAGCCAGGTTCTTCGCACGGTACATGATCTGTACCGTCTCGCCGATCCTGATGTCGATATCCCGTTGAACCGGGACGAACTCCCAAGGCAGTCCGGCAGCGACATTGGCGTCGAACGTAACCTTGACCTTCTCGTCGAGGATGAGGTCGGATGCCTGCTCGACCCGCTGCGTCGTACCGTTGTAGCCCGTAACGCGGCAGAACATGTCGTAGAGCGGAACGGCGGCATAGGCCATGCCGATCATGCCGGCCACAAATGCAAGGCACGTGCCGACGATCACGCCGTTCGAGCGTTCCTTCCGATCTGCCTGTCCATTCTCCGCCATGCGCAACGCCTTCAATTCACCATGCCGCCGCCGACCTTGACCAGCGTGACGACGTAGAAAATCGCGACCAGGGCCGCCAGCACGATACCGAGCGCGATGTTGCGGCCGCGGCGAGACTTCTTCTGAGCCTCGTTGAGTTCGACGGTTTCCATCAGACGATACCTCCAAGCCAGATCCGGGCGATCGCGTAATCGACCAGAAGCGCCGAGAATATCGCGAAAAGATAGGCGATCGAGAATGCGAAGAGCTTCTTCGCCGGTACCATGCGCTTGTCGCCTTCGGGCATGCGCAGCACACCCAGCGAATACCAGACGAAACCGAGCCCCATGGCCGTGGCAAAGGCTCCATAGCCCAGGCTCGCGAAGCCGAGCAAGGTGGGACAGACGCCGCTGATCGCGGTGAGCACGGCATAGATGACGATCTGCCGCTTGGTCGTCGCCTCGCCGCAGACATTCGGCATCATCGGCACGCCGACCGCGCCGTAATCGCCCATCTTGAAGAGAGCCAGGGCCCAGAAATGCGCCGGCGTCCAGAGAAAGATGATGAGGAAGAGCACGATGCTCTCGACCGACACGCCGCCGGTCACGCAGGCCCAGCCTATCATTGGGGGGAAGGCCCCGGCGGCTCCACCGATGACGATGTTCTGCGGCGTCGAGCGCTTCAGCCACATCGTGTAGATGGCCACGTAGAAGAAGATCGTGAAGGCGAGCAACCCGGCTGCGAGCCAGTGAACGGCGAGCCCGAGGATGATCACCGAGAATGCCGACAGGGTCAGCCCGAAGGCAAGCGCCTCCTGGGGCAAAATCTTGCCGGCCGGAATCGGACGCTTGGCCGTGCGGCTCATCACCGCGTCGATATCCGCGTCGTACCACATGTTCAGCGCACCGGAAGCGCCGGCTCCGATGGCGATGCAGAGAATGGCGGTGAAGCCGATGAACGGATTGATATGGCCGGGGGCAAGGATGAGCCCGGCGAATGCGGTGAAGACGACGAGAGACATGACGCGCGGCTTCAGGAGCTCGAAATAATCGCGCGCAGAGGCCTCGGAAAGTCGCGGTGCGCCTTCCATGCCAACTACCTCGTGATTGTCGATGACCGTCATGTCCGTACCTTGAACTTGCTGCGGCAAAAACAGCCGCGTCACGCCGGTATCCCGGCGGGGAGAAGCCGCCGAAACCGGCGGCTTCTGTTCGTTACCCGTCACTTGATCCGCGGGAGCTGCTCCCACTGGTGGAACGGCGGCGGCGAAGACAGCTGCCATTCCAGGGTGTTGGCGCCCTCGCCCCAGGGGTTATCCCCCGCAACGCGCTTCTTGGCGAAAGCTTCGGCGACACAGAAGAGGAAGATCAGCACGCCGACCGCCGCGATGTAGGAGCCGTAGGACGAAACCATGTTCCAGCCGGCAAAGGCGTCCGGATAGTCGATGTAACGGCGCGGCATGCCTGCGAGCCCGAGGAAGTGCTGCGGGAAGAAGATCAGGTTCACGCCGACGAACATCACCCAGAAATGCAGCTTGCCCAGAAACTCCGAGTACATGTAGCCGGTCATCTTCGGGAACCAGTAGTACCAGGCCGCGAAGATGGCGAAGACGGCGCCGAGCGACAGCACGTAGTGGAAGTGCGCCACCACGTAATAGGTGTCGTGCAGCGCACGGTCGAGGCCGGCATTGGCGAGCTGGACGCCCGTCACGCCGCCGACGGTGAACAGGAAGATGAAGCCGATCGCCCAGACCATCGGCGTCGCGAAGCGGATCGAGCCACCCCACATCGTCGCGATCCAGGAGAAGATCTTCACACCCGTCGGCACAGCGATGACCATCGTCGCGAAGACGAAGTAGCGCTGCGTCTGGAGCGACATGCCGACCGTGTACATGTGGTGCGCCCACACGATGAAGCCGACGGCGCCGATCGCGACCATGGCGTAGGCCATGCCGAGATAACCGAAGATCGGCTTGCGCGAGAAGGTCGAGATGATGTGGCTGACGATGCCGAAGCCCGGCAGAATCAGAATGTACACTTCCGGATGACCGAAGAACCAGAACAGGTGCTGGAACAGGATCGGGTCACCGCCGCCTTCCGGCGCGAAGAAGGTCGTGCCGAAGTTGCGGTCCGTCAGCAGCATGGTGATCGCGCCCGCGAGAACCGGCAGCGAGAGCAGGAGCAGGAAGGCGGTGATCAGAACCGACCAGGCAAAGAGCGGCATCTTGTGCAGCGTCATGCCCGGAGCGCGCATGTTGAGGATGGTGGTGATGAAGTTGATCGCGCCGAGGATCGACGAGGCGCCGGCAATGTGCAGTCCGAGGATCGCGAGATCCATCGCGGGCCCTGGCATGCCGGATGTCGAGAATGGCGGATAGATCGTCCAGCCGCCGCCCGCGCCATAGGCGCCTGCAGGGCCTTCGACGAACATCGAAAGGAGCACCAGCAGGAAGGCCGGCACGATCAGCCAGAACGAAATGTTGTTCATGCGCGGGAACGCCATGTCCGGCGCACCGATCATGATCGGCACCATCCAGTTGGCGAAGCCGCCGATCAGCGCCGGCATGACCATGAAGAAGATCATGATCAGCGCGTGAGCGGTCGTGAAGACGTTGAACATGTGCTTGCCGCCGTCGATGGCAGCATCACCCTCGAAGCCATAGACCATTTGGGCCAGACCGTGGAAGATCTGGATGCCCGGCTCCTGCAGTTCGGCGCGCATGAAGACCGACAGCGTACCGCCGATAATGCCGGCGATGATCGCGAAGATCAGGTAGAGCGTACCGATGTCCTTGTGGTTGGTCGACAGGAACCAGCGCTGAAAGAAAGTCAGCGGCTTGTGCGCGTGGTCCGCGTGGCCATGATCGGAATGATCATGGCGTTGATCGTGATGAACGGCTGTTCCAGCCATGGTCAAGCTCCACTTCCGATTACTGTGCGGCGTTGTCGGCGACGTCAACGGCCTTGGCCGCGCCGTCTACGGACGCCATGAGCGCCTTGTTCGCTTCGCCGACATTGGTTGCGGCGGCGGCGAGCCAGGCGTCGTATTTATCCTGCGCAACAACGCGGACGGCGATCGGCATATAGGCGTGATCCTTGCCGCAGAGCTCGGAACACTGGCCGTAATAGAGACCTTCGCGATCGGCCTTGAACCAGGTTTCATTGAGGCGGCCGGGAACCGCGTCGATCTTGACGCCGAAAGCCGGCATGGCGAAGGCATGTATCACGTCGGCAGCCGTGACGAGCAGGCGAACGGTCTTGCCGACCGGCACGACGACTTCGTTGTCGACGGCGAGAAGCCGCGGATACTGCGCCTTATCCTCCTTGCCGAGGCCCGCACGATCCTCGTCCTTCAGGAGCAGGCTATCGAAGGAGAGCGGGCTTTCGCCGACTTCATATTCATAGGACCAGTACCACTGGTTGCCGGTCGCCTTGACCGTCAGGTCCGGATTTTCCGGAGGCGTGAGCTGCGCGGTCAAAAGCTGGAATGAGGGAATCGCGAGGAAAAGCAGCACGATAACCGGGCCGACCGTCCAGATGACTTCGATCAGCGTATTGTGGCTGGTCCTCGACGGAACAGGATTGGCACTCTCGCGGAACTTGACGACCACGATGACCAGCAGCAGGAGAACGAAAAGTGTGATCGGAATGATGAACCACAGGGTATAGTGTTCAAACCACGTGATTTCTTCCATGATGCCCGTAGCAGCCGCCTGAAAGTTCGTCTGCCAGTCGACAGGCTTGTCAGCAAAGGCGCTCGAAGCAAAAAGCAGACAGGCAAGCGCTGCCAGAACTGCATAGGCCTTGTTTTTCACAATTACGTCTCCCCAATGCGCTTGATCAGGATCAAACCCGGAACGCAGAATCCCTGCGATACTGAAGCGCTTCAAACCACAGTTTGACCAGCGCCGCAACATCTGTCCAAGCAACCTCGTGCGGCATTTTTGCACAAAGCGGAAGTTTTCGCACAGGAGACCTCGCAACCGGTCGAAAGCCCTCCCACGCACCGGCGCCCGCGCGCGGGCCGGTATTCGCCGCCCCATTTGCGGGCAGCCACGTTCATCGGCGGAGAGAAGGCGGCCCTCGCCAGGCCTATTTCGTGCCGGGAGGGCCCAATTTCGGCCATATGACACTGGAATGTAACGACCAGGGCTTTTCATTTATCCTCGCGCGCTTCAAGAATAGCCCTAATGATTCGAGGTTTTTGAGGTTTACATGGGCCTGTCCCTCTTCTCCCGGCTGCCCGCCCTGGCCGCGCTCGCAATTGCCGCCTTCGCACTCCCCGCAGCAGGCTTGGCCCAGCAATCCAACGCAACGCCGGGCACGGTGAAGTCAAACCACGGCGCGTGGTCGATCGTCTGCGACCAGCCGGCGGGCGCCTCGGCCGAACAGTGCGCGCTGATGCAGAACGTCATCGCCGAAGACAGGCCGGAAGTCGGCCTCTCGGTCGTCGTGCTCAAGACCGCCGACCGCAAGGCGAAGATCCTTCGGGTGCTTGCGCCGCTCGGCGTGCTCCTGCCGAACGGCCTCGGCCTCAATGTCGACGGCAAGGACATCGGCCGCGCCTATTTCGTGCGCTGCTTCTCCGACGGCTGCTACGCCGAGGTCGTGCTCGAAGACGAGCTCCTCAAGACCTTCCGCGCCGGCGCGACGGCGACCTTCATCGTTTTCCAGTCGCCCGAGGAAGGCATCGGCATCCCCGTCGACCTCAAGGGCTTCGACGAAGGCTACGACGCCCTGCCGTAACGGCAGCTTTCTTCAAAGGCGAGGAAGCCGCGTCCGGTGACGCGGCTTTTATTTCGGGCTCTTCCGGATTTACAGAATCTCGGTCGCGGCGATCTTGATGCCGAAGCCCTCCAGGCCGACGTAGTGCCGCTCGCGCGATGAAAGAAGGCGAATGGAGGTGATGCCGAGGTCTTTCAGGATCTGCGCGCCGAGGCCAATCTCCAGCCACTCGCTTTCACGCTCCTGTGCCTCCGAGTGGGCTTCCCTCTCGTGCTTGCCCTTTCGCGCGGTCTGCGAAATTCCGACCCCCACCGAGCCCTCTCGCAGATAGACGATGACGCCCCTCCCCTCAGCGGCGATGCGCTTCATGATCTCGTCGATCTGGCGGCCGCGGCCGAAGACGTCGGCTCCGACGTTCTCGAGGTGGAGGCGCACGGGAATGTCGACGCCGTCGCGAATGTCTCCGAAGACCACGGCCAGGTGCTGCATCGTATCCCAGGGCAGCGAATAGGTGTGGCCCTTGGCCTTGCCGTAGGGCGTGTCCATCTCGAAGGAATGGCCCTGCTCGATCAAGGTCTCCTTGCGCTGGCGATAGGCAATGAGATCGGCTACGGAGACCTGCTTCAGGCCATGCGTTTCGGCAAAGGCTTCGACCTGCGGTCCACGCGTGACCGTGCCGTCATCGTTGACGAGTTCGCAGATGACGCCGATCGGCGGCAGGCTCGCGAGCCTGCAGAGATCGACGGCGGCCTCGGTATGGCCGGAGCGCATCAACACGCCGCCCTCGCGCGCCACCAGAGGGAATATGTGGCCGGGCCGGACGAAATCCGTCGGCCCGACATTCGGATTGGCGAGGTTCCTGACCGTCAGCGTACGGTCGTCGGCGGAAATGCCGGTCGTGGTCCCGTGCTTGAAGTCGACCGAGACCGTGAAGGCGGTGGTGTGGGCGGAGTCGTTCTCCGCAACCATCGCATTGAGGTTGAGGCGTTTTGCCTCCTCACGCGGCATCGGCGCGCAGACGATGCCGGACGTATGGCGCACGATGAAGGCCATCTTCTCAGGCGTGCAGTGCACCGCCGCGACGATCAGGTCGCCCTCATTCTCGCGGCCGCCGTCGTCGGTGACGACGACGATCTCGCCTGCTTCGAAGGCGCGAATGGCTTCGACGACGCGCTTCTGGTCGTAGGACATGTCTTGTCTCCGCGAATATCCTGTTTGGTGCATTCCCCGACGGAAAACCGCTGCACACCTTCCTGCAGCGCCGCTTGTCTTTCAGAAACGCGAAGGCCGCTGCAGCAGTCGAGTTACTTCAGCCGGCCGGTCTGGCCGCGGTCACGCAGATAGTGATCGGCGATGGCGCAGGCCAGCATGGCCTCTCCGATCGGCACCGCCCGAATGCCGACGCAGGGGTCGTGACGGCCCTTGGTGCGCACGTCGACCTCCTTGCCGTCGCTGTCGATCGAACGGCGCTCCGTGAGAATGGACGAGGTCGGCTTGATGGCGAAGCGCGCAACGACCGGCTGCCCGGTCGCGATCCCGCCCAGAATGCCGCCGGCATTGTTGGACAGGAAAACCGGTTCGCCCTGCGCTCCGATGCGCATCTCGTCGGCGTTCTCCTCGCCGCTGATCTCGGCTGCAGCGAAGCCGTTGCCGATCTCGACGCCTTTGACCGCGTTGATGGACATAAGATTGGCGGCGATATCCTGATCGAGCTTGGCATAGATCGGCGCGCCGATGCCGGCCGGAACGCCTTCGGCAACCACCTCGACCACGGCGCCGATCGACGATCCCGCTTTACGGATGCCGTCGAGATAGTCTTCCCAGACGGGCACAATCGCCGGGTCGGGTGCGAAGAACGGATTGTTGTTCACTTCCGCCCAGTCCCAATTGGAACGGTCGATCCGGTGCTTGCCGATCTGGACGAGTGCACCGCGGACCACCAGGCCCGGCACGACCTTGCGGGCGATAGCGCCCGCCGCCACGCGCGCAGCGGTCTCGCGCGCCGAGGAGCGGCCGCCGCCGCGGTAGTCGCGGATGCCGTATTTCGCATCGTAGGTATAGTCGGCATGGCCGGGACGGTAGCGCTTGGCGATCTCGGAATAATCCTTGGAACGCTGATCCGTATTCTCGATCATCATCGAGATCGGCGTACCGGTCGAAATCATCGTCTCGCCGTCGTCATCGAGCATCACGCCGGAAAGGACCTTAACAAGGTCGTCCTCACGACGCTGGGTGACGAAGCGCGACTGGCCGGGCTTGCGCTTGTCGAGCCAGGCCTGGACTTCGGCGAGCGTAAAGCGAATTCCGGGCGGACACCCGTCGACGACACAGCCAAGTGCGGGACCGTGGCTTTCGCCCCAGGTCGTGACGCGGAAAAGATGACCGAATGTATTGTGCGACATGGCGGCTACCGAACTCCGGATCGCGAAGGGCCGATGAGCCGCCTCGCGTCTATTCCAATTACCCCGGAGCCGCAGCTGGCCCGCTCCGAGGGCCACGCGAAAGACGCGCGTGCCCTCTCTTAGTGGAAAGCGGGCACGCGGGAAAGTCCTTCTGCGGCGGCGGCTGGCACCCGTGCCGTCTCCCCTGCCCCCAGGCTTGGCGCCTTGAGGAAGGTGCCGCTAAATTCCCGTGGAAAACCGGGAGAGTTCGGCTGCCGCCGGGCCGCTCCGCCGCTTTCGCGGAAACATCGGGTTGCAATTCGCCGAACCGGCCTTCACCCTCCCATGCGGTGGGCAACTGCATCGAAAAAGCAACGACATAGGGCTACTTTTGCCACAATCGGGGATCAAAGCGTGAGAACAACAAAATTCGCAAAATCATTGATGAGGGCAACAAGGATGCGATTTGTCATTGCCACGCTCATGGCCACCGCAAGCCTGCTTTCGCCGCTCTCCGCGCTTGCCGAGAGTGCCGATGTCGAAGCCGTGATCACCAGCGTCGATACCGACCGGCTGAGCCTCTCCCTCGATGACGGCAAGAGCTATCAGGCGCCCGAGGAGTTCAACTTCGAAGGGCTGGAGGCCGGCGTCAAGGTGCTTGTCTTCTATACCGAGGTCGACGGCAAGCGCGTCATCAACGACCTGGAGATTCTTCAGTAGGTTTGTGGCGTCAGAGCCAGCCTATCGAGCCATCCAGGATTTTCAGCAGGCGGTCCTGCGGGATCGCTGCGGCCGCCGCCTCATCGGCATCCATCTCCCCAAGCAGCTTGAACAATGCCCTGATAACGCCGCCATGGCTGACGCAGACGGTAGGCCGCGTCACGCTCCTGAGCCAGGCACCGACACGCCAGGAGAGAATTTCGTAGCTTTCGGCGTCGGGTCCGGGCGGGATGAAATCCCATTTCGCGACGCGCCTTTCTGCGATCCGCTCGGGCACGAGCCGCTTCAGTTCGGGAAGCGTGTAGCCTTCCCAGTCGCCGAAGGACACCTCTTTCAGACGCTCGTCGGTGCGGTAGGCCGAGGGATCGAGATCCATCGCCCGCCGAAGACGCTCCATGGTTTCGCGCGTACGGCCGAGCGGGCTGCTGACGAAATCGAAGTCGGCGGCGCCACTCCCGAGGAACCTCCTCAGCGCGACGCCGTTCCCGGTCGCCTGCTGCCGTCCGGTCTCGTTGAGGGGGATGTCCTTCTGACCCTGAAGGCGGCTCTCCGCATTCCAGTCCGTTTGTCCATGGCGAACCATGTAGATGAGCACAATGTCCACTCCGGGCGAGCCGCCGCGATCCCTGCCGCACATTCCGCAAGCTGCAGCCGGTTTGAGGATAGAACATGCAGCAGTTCAAAGTGCGACAGCCGCCATGCGGCCGAAGGACGCATGGCGGCTGTCGAGCAAAGGCTGTCAATCCTTCACAACGCTGATGTCCGGCGCGTCGACGGCCTTCATGCCGACCGTGTGGTAGCCGGAATCAACATGATGGACTTCGCCGGTAACGCCGCTCGACAGGTCGGAAAGCAGGTAGAGGGCAGAATTGCCGACCTCCTCGATCGAGACCGTGCGCTTCAGCGGGGCGTTGTATTCGTTCCACTTCAGGATATAGCGGAAATCACCGATGCCGGACGCAGCAAGCGTCTTGATGGGCCCGGCGGAGATCGCGTTGACGCGAATGCCGCGGTTGCCGAGGTCCACCGCCAGATAGCGAACGCTTGCCTCGAGGGCCGCCTTGGCGACACCCATGACGTTATAGTGCGGCATGACCTTCTCGGCGCCGTAATAGGTGAGCGTCAGTATCGAGCCGCCGTCGTTCATGACGCGATCCGCACGTGCGGCGACCGCCGTGAAGGAATAGACCGAAATGTCCATCGTACGCGCGAAGTTGTCGCGGCTCGTATCCAGGTAGCGCCCGGTCAATTCGTCCTTGTCGGAAAAGGCGATCGCGTGCACGACGAAATCGATCTTGCCCCACTTCTCTTCGAGAGCCGAGAATACGGCATCGATCGTGGTGAGGTCGGTCACATCGCAATGGCCGGCCATGAAGGCACCAAGCTCCTGCGCCAGCGGCTCGACGCGCTTCTTCAAAGCGTCGCCCTGCCATGTCAGCGCGATCTCGGCCCCCGCCTCGGACAAGGCCTTCGCGATGCCCCATGCAATCGAGCGATTGTTTGCGACGCCCATAATGACGCCGCGCTTGCCATTCATCAGACCCGATGCCTGAGCCATGGAATGTCCCCAATACTGTCTGCCTCCACCAGCTGCTGCCGGTGGCAAAATTTCACGAATGCCAGGATGCCGCGCCTCCTGCAGCGGGTGCGGCAATTGTCGAGCATTGCCTATGGCATAGGCGCCACAGCGGTTCAAGCAGGAGGCAGATCAGGAACTGTTAGTCCCCGTAATATTGGTTCAGCTTGTCAGAAAAGCTTCATAAAAAGAGGCCGTCACGCTGGGATCGCATGAGGTCCGTCACCTTGTCGTCCGGTTTTTCGTGCAGCACCACCCGCAATTCGACGACCAAGTCGCCGCTGTCCCCGTCGGCCCCGCGCAAGCCTTTTCCGGCGATGCGGATCTCCTTGTCGGAGCCCGACCACGCCGGCACCGTCACCGTGAGCGGTCCGTTCGGCGCATCGATCGTCGTTTCGCAGCCGAGAACCGCGCTCTGAAGATCGATCGGCAATGTGGTCACGAGGTCGAGACCGCGGGTCCGGAACGGGCCGTCCTGGCGGAGGCGCAGGGTTGCCACCACATCGCCGCGCGCCATACCGGCAACGCGGTAGCCCTGCTCCTTCAGGCGGATCGCCTGGCCGTCCGCAGCGCCGGCCGGGATGGGGACCTTCAGCAGTTCTCCGTCCGGAAGCTCCACCGGCACCCGCGCGAGATTGATCACGTCCTCGACACTGGCGTGAACGTCGACGGCAAGATCCGGCACCTTCTCGGCCGTCTTCGCGATGCGTCCGCGAATACGCTGAACGATCGCCGCGACCAGATCCGCCGCCGGCATGATCGAGCGACGGGCAAACGCGTCGGCTTTCGGCTGCTCTTGTTTTGCTTCGGCGGCGAGCTCGGTTTTGGCTTCCACCGGCGCACGTTCCCGTTCGGCGGCACGCACGGAGGATTTCGGCCTGGCGGCAGCGGGCTGCGGCTCGACGCCGAATATGCGCGAAATCGCTTCCTCGGCCGTTTCGGTGCCGACAGGGTCCTCCGGCACCTCCGCGCCTCGCATCTTCTCCTTCATCGCCTCCATGCGACGAAGCTCCGCCTCGCGCCGCGCCCAATCGTAACGGCTTCTGCGCACCGGATCGCGAAGCAGCTCATAGGCCCTGCCCGCTTCCGCGAAGCGTTCGTTGGCGGAGGGATCGTCCTGATTGTGATCGGGGTGGACCGCTCTGGCGACGGAGCGCCAGGCCGCCTTGATTTCCTCTTGCCCGGCGGTGCGACGCACACCAAGAATTGCATAGGGATCGCGCATGGCTGCTATCGTTTTCTCTACTCGGCGGTCCTTCCCCGGATGCCCGCCTGACACCTCACGACGAGCGAAGAGGGTCTGCGAGACCTTCTCCGTCACCGGGCGATGATCGGGCGAAGTTGCTAACTATCGGTTAGTCGGAAGCGGGACGCGGTGCCGAAAACATCGTCCGGGACGCTTCGCCGGCCGCTTTGCGGCAATATGGTTAACCTGCGATTTCAGCTCCGCGGGCCGAAGCTCGTCAGGTACCATTCCCCGTTGCCGAGCTGGCAGGTGTTGCCATCGAACTTGGCAATGCCCTCGAAGGAGTGCCGGGTCGTCGTGAAGCGGCGGCAACGCATGCCCGAGGCATGGTCTTCCTGGATGCTGCTGATGACGCCGGCGCTGCCGGAATTTGCATTTGCCCAGGGGATGGTGCTGTCCTTGCCCTGACTGATGTCGGCAGCGGTAACGAGGTCGCGCACGGCTATGGCATCGGAAAGGCCGTCGGATGTCTTCGCCACCGGCACGGTTCCGGTCGAGACCGAACGATCGACGCCCGATCCCCCGAAGACGTCGAGGCCCGCGCCCATGCACCCCGGCAGGGCGAGAATCGTCACGCAAATTGCCGCGCTGCGCAGCAATGCGAAGGAAAGACCCTTCTTGCCATCGTTCCGCTTTGCTATGTCTTGCACGGCATTCCTGTCAGACTCGCCAGAGCGCACCACGTCCCAAGGAAGTCCGCAGGCAGGCTCTGACATTATTACGATGCGGAAACGCCACTCGGCTCATCCCGAAGCGTTCCCGCGCCAGACACACGGCATTGGAAAACAATATGACCGCGAACGAGTTAACAACCGGTGACTTCACGGAAGCAAGCGAGCCCTTTTCCCTTTTTGGCACATGGCTGAAGGAAGCCGAAAAGAGCGAGGTGAACGATCCGAACGCCGTCGCCCTTGCGACCGTCGACCCGGATGGCATGCCCAATGTACGCATGGTCCTGCTCAAGGGGTTCGACGAACGCGGCTTCGTCTTGTACACGAATTTCGAAAGTCAGAAAGGCCGGGAAATGCTTGCGACCCCAAAGGCGGCCCTGTGTTTCCACTGGAAATCGCTGCGCCGCCAGGTGCGTCTGCGCGGTCCGGTCGAAGTCGTCTCCGACCAGGAAGCCGACGAATATTTCATGAGCCGGCCCCGCGGCAGCCGCATCGGCGCCTGGGCATCGAAGCAGTCCCGGCCGCTCGAAAGCCGCTTTGCGCTGGAGAAGGCCGTCGCCGAATACACGGCGCGGCATGCGATCGGCGAGATTCCACGTCCGGACTACTGGTCCGGATTCCGCATCCGTCCACTGTCGATCGAATTCTGGCACGACCGTCCCTTCCGGCTGCACGACCGTGTCGAGTTCCGCCGCGAAACGCCGGATGGCGGTTGGACGAAAGTGCGGATGTACCCCTGACGGAAAGACGCTGTCACCGCGCCTCAAGCTGCCTGGCGGGCAAAGAGCCGGAACGGGATGCCGGAACCGAGCGCGGTCACATAGCGCGCGGCCTGGAAATGGCCGTTGAGCGAAATGCGCGGCAGCGCATGAGGATTGGCAGCCTCGGACAACATGCCGGGCTGCGTCGTCACCGCCACGGCAAAACCGAGTTCCGCCGCCAGCCGATGATCGCGGGGCGAAACCGCGACCCTGTCCCCATAGGGATAGGCGAAGCTCGTGGGCCGGCGACCGGTGATCGTCCCGACGCGTTCGGCGGAGACTGAGATTTCGCGGCTGGCCTCGTCGTCGCCAAGCCGCGCAAGTGCGCGATGACTGATCGTGTGTCCGCCGAGGCTCGCAAGCGGGCTTCGGACCAGGCTCCGAAGACCCACTTCATCCAGCGTCAAACGCTCGGTGATGGCCAGCGGATCGATGCCGTGCTCCTGCGCCGCCCTGTTTAGTGTCGCGAGCGCATGGGCCTCATCGCTGCCATGGACGTAAGCGGCGATCCGATCGAAGGCGGCCTGCTTCTGCGCAAGGTTTTCGCTCGCCACCGCTTCCTCACCTGCGCCGAAATCGAAGCGAAACCTGCTGCAGACGGACAGAAGATCGGCGAGCGTTTCCCACCAGAGCGTATGGCTGCGGTCGATGTAACCGGCGGTGACGAAAACGGTGAAGGGCACGCCGTGGCGCTCGAAGACCGGCAGGGCGTGATCGAGATTATTGCGGTAGCCGTCATCGAGAGTGAAGCAGGCGAAGGGCCGGGTATCGGCGGAAGCAAGGCAGGCGGGCAGGTCGTCCAGCGGGATGAAGCGATAGCCGTCCCGCTTCAAAGTCACGATCGCCTCTTCGAGGAATTCCGGTGAGATTTCCAGATGGGCGTTGGGATCGAAAGCCCGCGCAACCCTCGGGCGAACATGATGCAGGGTGAAGATCGCCCCGCGCCCACGGGCCGCCCCCATCAGCCGTGCCCGCGCAAGCAGATGCGCAGCTTCGAGCCCGCCGGTGATAGCGGCGCGCTTGGCATGGTAGCGGACCAAACCCGCAAAGCCGTGTTTCATCTTCTTCCGTCTTCTCAAATCGTCCTGTCGAGCGTGGACGGGCGTTGCGGCCCGGACGGTAACTTCTGCGGGGTTAAGCCTTGCTGAATCGGCCGGACGGTGCGAAAGAGCGGGCCGCCTTTTGTGCGGCGAGGTTGCAACGACGCCTCGAGCCTGTCAAAACAGCGTACCGCGTCGATATCGGCCGCACATCTCTATGAGGGGGAGTTCGATGACGAGCTTTCGATTGGCTCTGGCGACAATCGCCGTGCTTTTCTTCGGTGCCGTTCAGGCAATGGCAGGCAACGCCTCTCTTGTCGTCGACGCTCGGACGGGCCGGGTTCTCTCTGCCGAAAACCCCGACACGCTCCACCATCCCGCGTCTCTCACCAAGATGATGACGCTCTACATGACCTTCGAAGCGCTTCACCGCGGCCAGATCGCCTGGAAAACGCCTGTGCCCATGTCCGCGACCGCTGCACGCAAGCCGCCGACGAAGCTCGGCGTCAAGGCCGGCGGAACGATCACCGTCGAAGAGGCTGTCTACGGCATGATCATTCGTTCGGCCAACGACGCGGCGGCAGCCATGGCCGAACGGCTTGGCGGTTCCGAGGAAGGCTTTGCGAGAATGATGAACGCAAAAGCGCGCCAGCTCGGCATGAACCGCACATTCTTCGTCAACGCTTCGGGTCTGCCGGCAAGCGAACAGGTGACCACGGCTCGCGATATGGCGCGGCTCGCCGTTGCCCTCATGCGACACTATCCGCGCGAGTACCGCCTGTTCTCGGTCCAGAGTTTCGCCTTCCGCGGCCGTGTGATCCGAGGCCACAACAATCTGATGTATCGATACCAGGGGATGGACGGCATCAAGACCGGCTACACGCGGGCCTCCGGCTACAATCTCGTAAGCGCGGTGAGCGACGGCAACCGCCGCATCATCGGCGTGGTGCTCGGTGGGCGAAGCGCGCGAAGCCGTGATGAGAAGATGGCGGCGCTCCTCGACCAGCACCTGGGCAGGGTCTCCTCGCCCGGACGCCCGATGATCGCAGCGGCACGCGCACCCCGCCTGGCCGACGTGGCAAGCTTGCCCGGCGTTTCCTTGTCTTATGTGGGTACCCAGCCCCCGGTCGAAGCTGTCGCCGCAGCGCCGACGGAAGCTATCGTCCCGGCGGACCGGCCAACCGCAGTGGCGGCCGCGGGCACGAAACCACCGGCGAGCGGCTGGAGAATTCAGATTTCCTCCGCACCGACCGCGGAAGGCGCGCGCAAGATGCTCGTCGAGGCACAATCGGCTGGCGGCGCGGCCCTTCTCGGCGCCGCCCCCCACACCGAGGCCGCAGGCTCGGGCGGAGCCTATCGCGTAGGTTTCGTAGGCTTCGCCAGTCGCGAAGCGGCGACGACCGCCTGCAGCATCCTGAAAAAGAGGTCCTATGACTGCGTCTTGCTTCCTGATGGGGGGTGAGTCCGCAACAGCTGAAAGAACGCTTCCGGCGCCACAGACGCAGCTGCCCTCATCTCCGTAGCAAGCACAGATGAGGGCACGTTGTCAGGCCTGCGTGCCGCCGACGGTGATCTGATCCATGCGCAGATGTGGCTGGCCGACGCCGACCGGTACCCATTGGCCGGCCTTGCCGCAATTGCCGATGCCGGTGTCGAGCTTCGTATCGTTTCCGACCATCGTCACCCGCTTCATCGCATCCGGACCGTTGCCGATCAGCATCGCACCCTTGACGGGCGCTCCGACCTTGCCGTTCTCGATCAGATAGGCCTCGGTGCAGCCGAAGACGAATTTGCCTGAGGTAATATCGACCTGGCCGCCGCCGAAGGAGACGGCATAGATTCCCCTCTTCACCGACGAGATGATTTCATCGGGCGTGCGGTCCCCGGCAAGCATGTAGGTGTTGGTCATGCGCGGCATGGGCACGTGGGCGTAGCCCTGGCGGCGGCCGTTTCCGGTCGGTTCCATGCCCATCAGACGGGCGTTCTGCCGGTCCTGCATATAGCCGACGAGCTTGCCGTCCTCGATCAGGACATTGTAGCCGGACGGCGTTCCCTCGTCGTCGATCGAGATGGAGCCCCGCCGCGCTTCGATCGTGCCGTCGTCGACGACCGTCACGCCCTTCGCAGCGACCTGCTCGCCGAGCAGCCCGGCGAAAGCGGAGGTCTTCTTGCGGTTGAAATCGCCCTCCAGGCCGTGGCCGACGGCTTCGTGCAGCATGACGCCCGGCCAGCCGGAGGCAAGCACGACATCCATGGTGCCGGCCGGCGCATCGATCGCCTCGAGGTTCACGAGCGCTTGCCGCAAAGCCTCTTCCGTCCCGCTTTTCCAGTTTTCCTCGGTTATGAAATCGCCGAAGCCACGCCGTCCGCCGATACCGAAGGAGCCGCTTTCCTGACGGTCGCCCTCGCCGACCACGACGGAAATGTTGATCCGCGTCATCGGCCGGACATCGTGGACGCGGTGCCCGTCGGCTCTCAGAATATCCACGACCTGCCAGCTCGCCGCGATCGTCGCGGTCACCTGGCGGACCTTCGGCTCCTTGGCGCGCAGATAGGCGTCGATCTCCTGAAGCAGCTTGACCTTGGTCTCGAAACTCGGCTCGCCGATCGGGTTCTCGTCGCCGTAGAGCTTTTTGTTGGTGCGCTGCGGGGCTGCCGCGTAGGAGCCGGAATAGCCACGGGTCACCTGCTCCACGGCGTCCGCCGCCCTCTTCAGGGCCGCAAGCGACAGTTCGCCGGCATGGGCGTAGCCGACGGCTTCGCCGGCGACGGCCCGCAGACCGAAGCCCTGGTCGGTATTGAAGCTGCCGCCCTTCAGGCGGCCATTGTCGAAGGAAAGCACCTCCGCCTGCGCATGCTCAAGGAAGAGTTCGCCGTCATCGGCGCCGGCAAGCGTCTTGGAGAGAACCTTGCGGACCGTCGCCTCGTCCGCATCGAAGAGGCTCATCAGGTTGGTGTCCATGGTTCTGCTCCCTGCCGTGAAGGATTGGGTCGTGAAACTTACTGGCTCCATTTAGGGAGCGCCGGCCCGCAAGCCAAGAAAAAACAAAGCACGAAAAATCGGTCAGGAAAGGGCAGCGTTCCAGCCATCGAGCAATTTGACCTGCTCGACGCCGGCAAAGCGGGCGATGCGGTCGAGTTCGGCCATAAGCTTTTCCATCCGGCCCGAAGAGGGTTTGACGCCGCGCTCCAGCCAGAGGCGCCGAACGTCGAGGCTTCCGCGTTTGCGATCGGCCTTCATGTCGATGCGGCCGATCAGCCGGTCGCCTTCGAGCAGGGGGAAGACATAATAGCCATATTCCCGCTTCGGCTCCGGTACGAAAACCTCGATACGGTAGAAGAAATCGAAAAGCCGCTCGGCCCGGTTCCGGTCGCGCAGCAGCGGGTCGAAGGGGCTCAGCACCCGGACGCGGGCGGGCGGGTCGGGAATGTCGCCGAGCCCGGCGGGAAAGCCGGCGAAGGCAAAGGACGGGCGCGGCTTGCCGCCATTGGCAGATTCGATGACGATCTCGCACAGTTCGTCCCGATGGGCAGCGACCCATTCCTTCGCCTCGTCCGGCGATACGAGATCCCAGAAGGCGGCGATCTCGCCGTGGGTGGCGAAGCCCAGCCGCTCGAGCGCGCTGCGGCAGGCCCAGTCGATGAACTCCTCATGCGCGACCTCGCCGTCGTAATGGCGAGCCGGAATGACGCGTTCCGTCAAATCATAGACCTTCTGGAAATTTTCGCGCCGGGCGATCGCAAGCTTGCCCTGACGCCAGAGCACCTCGAGAGCCGTTTTCGACGGGTGCCAGTTCCACCAGCCGCCGGATTCGTGGCCGTCCTCCTTAAGGTGGCGCGCCATGACGGCGCCATTGTTCGCGATCCTCGCATAGGTCTCCTCGCAGCCCGCGTCGAAGTCTTCTCCGCGCCATTTGCGCCAGCGCTCGCGGAGCGTTTCGCTCTCCCATTTGAAGCGATGCTTCCAGTAGACGAAGAAGGTGCTCGGTATGATCGATGCGTCGTGGGTCCAATGTTCGAAGAGCTCGCCGTCCTTTTCGAGAAGCTCGGCCAGATGCTCGCGGCGATAGGTCTGATTGCGGGAAAAGAGAATCTGATGATGGGCCCGCTCGACGGTCGCTATGCTGTCGACCTGCACGAAACCCATGTCGTGAATCAATTGCAGCAAGCCGTCCTTGCCGAGCGCGCGATGCGGCGCGGCCGAGAGCCCCTGCTTGGCGAGAAAGATGCGCCGGGCATCGCGATTGGAAAGGCGAATCGTCATGAGCAAAGAGTAGGCTTTTATTCCCAAGTTTCAAACGTGAGTCGGCAACAGACCTGTTGTCCACACTACATTGCCCTTTACGATCGACTTGTCCTATAGAGCGATCACGCAAAACATCGCGAGGACCGACGCTTGGAAATCCGCTTTACCGATTGCTCGGTCAGCTTCGGCGAACGGGTCGCGCTTCAACCTCTGAGCCTTGCCCTCGATGAGCGGCGGGTCGGCGTCATCGGTCTCAATGGCTCCGGAAAGACCACATTCGCACGGCTGATCAACGGGCTCGTCAAGCCGACGACCGGACGGGTCAAGGTCAACGGCCTCGACACGGTCGAGGACGACAGGGCAGTGCTCGCCGAAGCCGGTTTCATCTTTCAAAATCCGCAGCACCAGCTGATCATGCCGATCGTCACCGACGATATCGCCTTCGGGCTCAAGAACCGGGGGCTGCCTGCGCATGAGATCGCGTCGCGGACCGAGGCAGTCCTTGTACGCTTCGGCGTCAGCCACCTCGCACGAAGGCGGGTGCACGAGCTTTCCGGAGGCGAAACGCAACTCGTCGCCATGGCGAGCGTCATCGTCACCGGGCCGAAAATTCTGATCCTCGACGAGCCGACCAATCAGCTCGACCTCAGAAATCGCCGGATGGTCGCCGAGACGATCGACACGCTCGACGAAGACACGATCGTCATCACCCATGATCTGGCGCTGGCCGAGAGCGCCGAACGGGTCCTGCTCTTTCACGAGGGCCGCCTTGTTGCCGACGGTGGGCCGGCCGAAACAATCCGGCGCTACCACGAGGTCGCCGGATGCTGACGAGCCTCTATGTCGAGGGAGGAAGCTGGTTTCACCGCGTGCCGGTGCGCGCCAAGCTTGTCGCGCTCGCCGTCTTGAGCATCGCGCTCTTCGCGACGGACTCAGCCTTCCTGCTGCTGCCTGCCTTTCTCCTCAGCGGTTGGCTCTACCTCTCGCTCGGGCTGAAACCGCGCGAAGCGCTGTCGCGCGTCGGTTTCGTTTTCTTCACCATTCTGATCCTTGCCGCGGTCAATCTGTTCCTCGTTCCCGTGCCGCAGGTCGCGGCGCTCGTCTTGCGGCTGATGGCGCTCGTCCTCTTTGCAGCCGCGGTCACGGCGACCACGACGATCGGCGCTTTCATGGACGAGGTAACGATCCTCCTGAAGCCGCTGGAGCGCCTCGGTCTCTTGAGGGCGGCAGATGTCGGTCTGGCGCTTGGCCTCGTGCTGCGGTTCGTGCCCGACATCTTCGCCCGGTATCAGGCACTCGCCGAAGCGCATCGGGCACGCGGACTGCCGATCCGGCCGTTGACCATCATCGGCCCGCTGATCATCCTGACGCTGAAAGATGCGGACACGATCGCGGCGGCCATTGACGCGAGGGGATTTCGCCGTCAATAAATTCGCGTTTTCTAATAAAAGGTAGGGCTATATGAACACCAGAGACCTCGTCCTCGTTGCGCTTTTCACTGCCATCATCGTTGTGCTCGGCCTCGTACCGCCGATCACGCTCGGCTTCATTCCCGTTCCGATCACGGCGCAGTCGATGGGCGTGATGCTCGCCGGCTGCATCATCGGCGCGAAGCGCGGCGCCCTCGCCTTCCTCCTGCTCATCCTGCTCGTCACGATCGGACTGCCGGTACTTTCCGGCGGCCGCGGCGGACTCGCCGTCCTGGCCGGCCCCTCGGGCGGGTTCATCTTCGGCTGGGCAGTTGCCGCCTTCGTTACCGGCCTGATCGCCGAGCGCTTCGTCCAGTCCACGAATTCGGAAGCGCGCCAGTTTGTCGGTTTCTTCCTCGCCTCGGTCCTTGGCGGCATCGTCGTGCTCTATGGGATCGGGGTTCCGTGGCTCTCTGCCGTCACCGGCACGCCTCTGATGGCCGCCGCAACCGGTTCGCTCGTCTTCGTTCCGGGCGACCTGTTGAAGGCCGCGATCGCGACGCTCGCCGCCCGGGCCGTCTACGCCGGCTATCCGCTGCTGCCGGCGCGCGTCTGACGCAGTGCCGCTCTCCGAGGCAGTCGCGATCCATGCGAGCGAACGCCCGTTTTCCCCGGCCTTCCGCATGGAAGGCCGGGTTTTCACCTTTGGCGACCTTGCCGCGGAGGCCGGACGCATCCTCTCGGCCATCCACCGCTCGGGTGCACAGGCGACAGAAGAAAGCATACTTTCCGGGCGCGTGCGGCTGGTCGCGCTCGAAACGGGAAATCACCCGCTTTTTCCCGCCGCTTTCATTGCCGCGACCGCGGCCGGCCATTGCGCCGCCCTGATCGACCCGCATCTGCCCGAGATCGCGCGCCAACGGATGAAAGAGCGCCTGCGGCCGGAGATCGTCATCCGCGCCGAACGCGATCTCTTGCGCATCGACGTGCCGTCGGCAGGACAAAGCCGTCTGCTGCAAGGCGCCTCCGATGCTCCGCCCGCAATCCCCGCCGGCTGCGGCGGTGATCCCTTTCTCGTGGTCTTCACGTCGGGCACGACCGGCGATCCGAAGGCGATCATCCGCGACCGCCGGTCCTGGCGGGTGAGCCTTGAGACCGGGCAGAGCTTTTTCGGGCTCGGGCCGGAGACGACGACTTACGCGCCGGGACCGTTGGCGCACGGCCTGACGCTTTACGCGCTCGCGGAAACCCTGACGGCCGGAGCCGAATTCGTGGGCGCTCGGCACTTCGAGGCGGATCAGGCTTTGGCCACGATTGCCGCCACCGGGGCGAAACGGCTGGTGCTGGTGCCGACGATGCTGCGGCGGCTCTGCGAGCGCGCGGCCGGTTCGCCGTTGACATCGGTCAGACGGATCACCGTCGCCGGAGCCAAGCTCACGCCGGCGGATCGGGAAGCGGCGACACGCGCTTTTCCGAAGGCTCAGGTCACGGAATATTACGGCGCCTCGGAACTCGGCTTCATCAGCGTTTCCCGGCCGACGGACAGACACACGCCGACCGCAATCGGACAGGCCTTTCCCGGGGTTCGCCTGCAGATCCGGGACGAGAAAGGTGAGCGCCTTCCCGCAGGAGAAACGGGCACGATCTTCGTCGAAAGCGAGCTCATATCCGACGGTTACATCGCGGGCGGCGACGGAGCGGGATTCCGCCGGCAAGGAAAGCTCGCGACGGTCGGTGACCTCGGTTTCCTTGACGAGGGCGGCACGCTGCACCTCATCGGCCGGGCGGGCGGGATGGTGGTCTCGGGCGGGAACAACATCTATCCATCGGAGGTGGAGATCGTGATCCAGGGAGCCGGCGGCGTGAACGCGGCCCTTGTCTTCGGTCTCGATCATCCGGATCTCGGCAGCGAGCTTGCGGCGGTGATCGAGCCCCGCGCCGGATTCGACCATGCGGCACTCGAACGTCATCTTGCCGCCGCCCTGCCGCGCTACAAGCGCCCGCGCAGGATATGGCTCTGCCGGAAGATGCCGATGACCGCCTCCGGCAAGGTCGCGGCCGGAGAGCTTCGGCAATGGATCGCGGAGGAGAACAGTGCCCTTGAACGCCTCCTCTGACCCCGATCGCACCCCGGTCGTCATCGCCGCACTGCGAACGCCGGTCGGCCGCGTCAACGGCAGCCTTGCCGCGATCGAGCCTGCAAGCCTTGCCGCCTTGCTGATCGAAAGGATCATTGCGGATACCGGCATCGACCGGGCAGAGATCGACGACGTGATCGTCGGCAATGCCGCCAACAGTGCCGGCAATCTCGCACGTCTCGCCGCGCTGGAGGCAGGATTGCCCGTCGCAATTCCGGGCGTCACCGTCGACCGTCAATGCGGCTCCGGGCTGGAGGCGATCGTCCTTGCTGCTCGGCAGATCCAGGCCGGCGCGGGTCGTTTCTACCTTGCCGGAGGCACCGAGAGCGCCAGTCGCGCGCATATCCGACTTCGGCCCCCGCTCACGCGCGGCGAAGAGCCACAGCCGGTCCAGCGCGCGCGGATGGCGCCCGATTCGATCGGCGATCCGGATATGGGCGTTGCAGCGGAGAACGTCGCCGCGGCCTGCGGCATCTCGCGTGAGCGGCAGGACCGGTTTGCGCTCGAAAGCCACCGACGCGCCGTCGCGGCCGAAGCGGCAGGCCGGTTCTCGCGCGAGATCGTGCCCGTGCCGACATCGTCAGGGCCTGTCGCAAGGGATGAGTGCCCTCGCGCAAACGCCTCTGCCGAGACGCTCTCGCGACTGAGGCCGGTTTTCGTTGCTGGCGGGACCGTCACCGCCGGAAATGCATGCCCGGTCAATGACGGCGCGGCGATGGTACTGATGACGAACCTCGCGGAGGCGCGCAGGCGCGGCGTCGCCTTCGGTCTCGTCTTCACCGATGCGGCGACGGCCGGCGTCGAACCGAAGCTGCTCGGCCTCGGCCCCGTCCCCGCCATGGCGAAGCTTCGCGCGCGCAATCCCGCGCTCGATGTGGCCCGGGTCGATTTCATCGAATTCAACGAGGCCTTCGCCTCGCAGGTTCTCGGGAGCCTCGACCAGCTCGATATCGCACCCGAACGCGTCAACAGCGACGGCGGCGCGATCGCGCTCGGCCACCCTTATGGCGCTTCCGGCGCCATTCTCGTCGTCCGGCTGTTCTCGCAGATGTTCGCGACCTCCTCCCCGGCGGAAGGGCTGGCCATGATGGGCATCGGCGGCGGCATGGGGATCGCCGCCCACTTCAGCAGCTGCAGACCGGATCAGGCGGCATAGCCGGCGAGCCATTCCCGGGTTGGGGCCGGCAGCTGTACCGGTTGATGGCGGGCACGGTCGACGGCCACCCAGACGATCTCGACCTCGGCGGCAAGTTTGTCGCCGGTCTCGACGCGCACGGCAAAACCTATCGAGCTGCCGCCGATCTTCGCGACGGTCACCGTAAAGCGCGCGGGATCGTCGAAGCGCAGACCGCGATGGAAGATGCAGGCGGAGCGGCGGACGAGATAGGCCGGTTCTTCCGCAATTGCCGGCCGGTGACGCCAGAGATTGGCAAGCGCGGCCTCCGCATGCGCATAATAGGCCGCATTGTGCATATGGCCGTGCATGTCTATATCGCGGAACGGAATGCGGACTTCCGTGACATTTTCCCGCTCTGTGCCGTCCATGCGAGGCTCCCCGATGCGCTCCACACTCGTTAGACAGTTTGGCGACCCCGGACAAGTCATCGAGCTCGTGGACGCACCCCGCCCTGCCGCAGGCGCGGGCGAAGTCGAGGTCGAGATATCGCTCGCGGCAATCAATCCTTCGGACCTGGTCCCCGTTACGGGCGCCTACAGCGCGCGCACCGTCCTGCCTTTCGTCCCCGGCTTCGAGGGCGTCGGCATCGTCAGGCGCGTCGGGCCGGACGTGCAAGGCATCAAGGCCGGAGATCGGGTCGTCCCGATCGGCGCGAGCGGGCTTTGGCAGCAATTCCTCCTCCGCCCCGCCGAATGGTGCTTTCGCGTGCCGGACGGGATCGAAGACGCGCAGGCGGCCATGAGCTATGTCAATCCGCTAACGGCGTTGAGGCTTGTCGAAGCGCTGCGGGAGCATTTCGGATCGCTCGAGGGCATGGATGTCGGCGTGACCTCTGCGGGCTCTGCCATCGGCGGCATGCTGATGAAGCTGCTTGCGCTCGAAGGCGCGGTGCCGACGGCCATGCTTCGCAGCGAGAGGAGACGCGGCCGTCTCGGCGAGGCACACCGGATCCTGGTGGCCGAGAGCGGCGATCTCCTCATGGACAGCCAATTCGATGCGGTGCTGGATGCCGTCGGCGGCGCGCTGGCGGGCGAGCTGATCGGGCGGTCCATTCGCCCCGGCGGGACCTTCATCCAGTATGGAGCGCTCAGTGGCGCACCCGTGCCTCAGACGGCGATCAGCGGCCGGCCCGACATACGTTTCGCCTTTCTTTGGCTGAGAACCTGGGTGCATTCCGCCGGCCGGGAGACACTCGAAGCCGCTTTCCTGCGCAGCTTCGCCGGGCTGCAGAGCGGCCTCTTTGCCAGCCCCATTGCCGCCACCTACCCCTTGAGCAGGCTCGCCGACGCCCTTGCGCATCAGGCCGACCCGGATCGCGACGGCAAGATCCTGCTCGATCCGCGCTGTTGAAAATCGGCAGTTTCGCGTCGCGCGCCATGGATTTTGACAGGCATGCGCACTAGTTTCGCCGGATGACCACGCATCTCTACGAAAATCCGGTCTTCCTGAAGCACGAGGTCCCGGAAGGGCACCCCGAACGG
The DNA here is from genome assembly GCF_036245905.1 of Sinorhizobium sp. KGO-5. Classification (NCBI taxonomy): domain Bacteria; kingdom Pseudomonadati; phylum Pseudomonadota; class Alphaproteobacteria; order Hyphomicrobiales; family Rhizobiaceae; genus Sinorhizobium; species Sinorhizobium sp. KGO-5. Next base: position 1,327,599 of record NZ_BDIZ01000001.1, on the reverse strand, counting down.
CCGGATCGGCTGAAGGCCTTGAATCTTGCGTTGGAGCATCCGAATTTCGCGGATCTGGAGCGGGTCGAGGCATCGAAGGGTGACGAAAATCTGGTGTTGCTCGCCCACACGGAAGAGCACCTGCTGCGAATCAAGCGGGACATCCCGGACGAGGACATCAACCAGCTCGAGGCCGATACCTATGCTGGCCCGCAAAGCCTTGAGGCCGCGTTGACCGGCATCGGCGGTGCTGTGGCGGCTGTCGACGCGGTCTTCGCCGGGGAAGCGGACAATGCCTTCGTCGCAGCCCGCCCGCCCGGCCACCATGCCGAGAAGAACAGGGCCATGGGCTTCTGCTTTTTCAACAATGTAGCGATTGCCGCGCGCCACGCGCAGGCGGCGCATGGTGCCGAACGCGTTGCCATCGTCGACTGGGACGTCCACCACGGCAACGGCACACAGGACATTTTCTGGGACGACCCGTCGGTGCTCTTCTGCTCCACGCATCAGATACCGCTCTATCCCGGCACCGGTGCCAAGGACGAGACGGGCGTCAGGAACAATGTCGTCAATGCGCCGATTTCGCCCAATAGCGGCAGCGAGCATTTCCGCGATGCCTTCCGTTCGCGCGTGCTGCCCGCGCTTGAGAATTTCCGGCCCGACTTTCTTCTGATTTCCGCCGGCTTCGACGCCCACCACCGCGATCCATTGGCCCAGATCAATCTGGTCGGCGAAGATTTCGACTGGGCGACGGGTCGTCTCATTGACGTTGCCGGCAGGAGCGCCGGCAACCGCATCGTCAGCCTGCTCGAAGGCGGCTATGACTTGCAAGGCCTGGCCGAGTCGGCCGGCCTGCATATTCTGAGATTGATGAGAGGGTAATTCATGAACAACAATGCGCAACCGGACGTTTCCGCCCTCTCCTTCGAGCAGGCTGTCGAGGAATTGGAACGTATCGTTTCGGCGCTTGAACGCGGCGACGTCGCGCTCGACAAATCGATCGAGATCTACGAGCGCGGCGAGGCCCTGAAGAAGCACTGCGAGGCCCTGTTGAAGGCGGCAGAGGACCGTATCGAAAAGATCCGCCTCGACCGCGCCGGCCGGCCGCAGGGAGTCGAGCCGCTCGACGCGGAGTAGTCTTCATTCCAGACGAGATTCGCCCCTCATCCGGCCTGCCGGCACTCCCCGCAGGCGGGGCGAAGGGACAAGCGGCACGCATCGGTGCAAACCCGCTTGCGGGACTCGAAACAGAAACACTCCGTCTCCCGATTGCCGCTACCGAACCGGAAGCACTGACGGTAATCTTCAGTGAATGCCATCAACCGGAGCGCCTGCCATGTCCTTCTTTCCCGGTCCCGATCCGCTCGCCGGCGACAAGCCCGCCTGCGACGCAATCGAGCATCTGATCATCCCGCGTACCAGCGATATCGGCGGCCTGCAGGTCAGGCGGGCGCTGCCGACGGCAAAGCGCCGGCTCGTGGGTCCTTTCATCTTCTTCGACCGGATGGGCCCGGCGCTGCTGCGTGCCGGCCAGGCGATCGACGTCCGCCCGCATCCGCATATCGGCCTTTCAACCGTCACCTACCTGTTCGACGGCGAGATCAAGCACCGCGACAGCCTCGGCACCGAAATGGTCATTCGCCCGGGCGACGTGAACCTGATGACCGCCGGGCGCGGCATCGTGCATTCGGAGCGCTCGCCGGAAAACCAGCGCGGGCACGAACGCTCTCTTTCAGGACTGCAGACCTGGCTGGCGCTGCCCGACGCCATGGAGGAGATCGATCCGGTCTTCGCGCATACCGAGGAGCGTATGCTGCCGCATCTTGCCGATGGCGGGGTTCGCGCGCGCGTCGTCATCGGTCAGTTCGAAGGGGCGGCTTCGCCCGTCTCCACCTTTACCGATACGATCTATGTCGACCTCATGATCGAGCCCGGCAAGAGCGCGCCGTTCGCGGCCAACTGGGAAGAGCGCGCGCTCTACATCCTTGCCGGCGAAGCGATCATCGCCGGCGACCATTTCGACGACAATCAACTCCTCGTCTTTCGTCCCGGCGACGAAATCACCATCACCGCGGGGCCTGCGGGCTGTCACGTGATGCTCTTCGGCGGGGCAGCGCTCGGCTCGCCGCGCCATATCTGGTGGAACTTCGTTTCCTCCTCCAAGGAGCGGATCGACAAGGCAAAGGAAGAATGGCGCACGGGACGCTTCGATATCGTGCCGGGAGACGAGGAAGAGTTCATACCCTTGCCCGCAAGCTGATCTCCGTTAAGCTCGTTTTCAGGGATTGGATCGCGATGCGACGGAAAACCGCGCAGGTTTTCCTCATCCCGCCCTTGGTTGAAGCCGCAGGAAAGCCTAATTTTGCATTCAACGGCGATTACCTCTAAGAAAGAGCCGTTCCGACGACCCAACAACAATGCGCGCGCCTATCTCCGGCGCGCATGAGGCATGCAGCGTGACACAACTGCCAACCAATCCGATGCCGGCAACTCCCCTGCTCGATAAGGTCGAATATCCCGACGATCTGAAGAAGATCGACGACAGGGACCTGCCGCAGCTGGCGGCCGAATTGCGTGCCGAGATGGTCGATGCCGTGTCGCGCACCGGGGGGCATCTGGGCGCGGGCCTCGGCGTCGTCGAACTGACGATCGCCATCCACAAGATCTTCGACACGCCGCATGACCGCTTGATCTTCGATGTCGGACACCAGTGCTATCCGCACAAGATCCTGACCGGCCGGCGCGATCGCATCCGCACCTTGCGCCAGGAAGACGGGCTCTCGGGCTTCACCCGGCGGGCGGAAAGCGAATACGACCCCTTCGGCGCAGCGCACTCCTCCACCTCGATCTCGGCCGGTCTCGGCATGGCTGTCGCCGCCGAACTCGACGGCAAGAGCCGCAATGTGATCGCGGTGATCGGCGACGGCGCGATGTCGGCCGGGATGGCCTTCGAAGCGCTTAATAATGCCGGCGCGCTCGATGCGCGCCTCATCGTCATTCTCAACGACAACGACATGTCGATCGCACCACCGACGGGCGCGATGAGCGCCTATCTGGCGCGGCTCGCCTCCGGGCGGACCTATATGGGCATTCGCGAGGTCGGCAAGAAACTCACTGCCTATCTCGGCAAGACCGTCGACCGGGCGATCACCCGCGCGGTGGAGCATGCCCGGGGCTACGTCACCGGCGGCACGCTCTTCGAGGAGATGGGCTTCTACCATATCGGTCCGATCGACGGACACTCCTTCGACCACCTGCTTCCGGTCCTGCGCAACGTTCGCGACAATGCGAAAGGCCCGGTCCTGATCCATGTCGTCACGCAGAAGGGCAAGGGCTATCCGCCAGCGGAAGCCGCGGCCGACAAGTATCACGGCGTCAACAAATTCGACGTGATTACCGGGGCTCAGGCGAAAGCGAAGCCCAACGCACCCGCCTACACCTCCGTCTTCGCGGACGCGCTCACGCAGGAGGCGACCCTCGACGACAAGATCGTTGCGATCACTGCCGCCATGCCGTCCGGGACGGGCCTCGATAAGTTCGCCTCGGTGCATCCCTCGCGCTGCTTCGATGTCGGCATAGCCGAGCAGCATGCCGTGACTTTCGCCGCCGGCCTTGCGGCGGAGGGGTACAAACCCTTTGCGGCGCTTTATTCCACCTTCCTGCAACGCGCCTATGATCAGGTTGTCCACGACGTGGCCATCCAGGGTCTGCCTGTCCGCTTTCCGATCGACCGCGCCGGCTTCGTCGGCGCCGACGGGCCGACCCATGCCGGCTCCTTCGACACGACCTATCTGGCGACACTGCCGGGCTTCGTCGTCATGGCGGCGGCCGACGAGGCGGAACTGAAGCATATGGTGCGCACCGCCGCGGCCTACGACGAGGGTCCGATTTCGTTCCGCTATCCGCGCGGCGAAGGCGTCGGCGTCGAGTTGCCGGAGCGCGGCGAAATTCTTGCGATCGGCAAGGGCCGGATCGTCAAGCAGGGGAGCAAGGTGGCGCTGCTTTCCTTCGGCACACGGCTCGCCGACTGTCTGCTGGCGGCGGAAGACCTGGATGCAGCCGGCCTCTCGACGACGGTCGCCGACGCCCGCTTCGCCAAGCCGCTCGATCATGATCTGATCCGTCAGCTTGCCCGCCATCACGAGGTTCTGATCACCATCGAGGAAGGGGCGGTCGGCGGCTTCGCAAGCCACGTGCTGCAGTTCCTTGCGGAAGAAGGCCTCCTCGACGGCGGCCTCAAAGTGCGCCCCATGGTCATGCCCGACATTTGGATGGAGCAGGCAAAACCGGAAGCAATGTACGCCCGTGCCGGCCTCGACCGCGCCGGCATCGTATCGACCGTCTTCAAGGCGCTCGGCCAGAAGCACGGCGTCGGCCTCGGCGCCGCCGGCTGAGCCGTCCAAGAGTTCACTTGCATTGCGCGGCGGGACGCGCGATGACGACCCATGTCCCAAGATACACAGATGACGATCCGCCTCGATCAATTGCTCCTGAACAGGGGCTTGGTGGCCAGCCGCGCACGCGCACGCGACGCGATCCAGCGGGGAACCGTGAAGGTCGACGGCCGCACCGTGACCAAGCCGGCCTCGACCTTCGCGCAAAGCGTTACGCTCACCATTGACGATCCGGCGCAGGATTATGTTTCGCGTGCGGCACTGAAACTCGTGGCGGCGCTCGATCACTTCGGCCTCGATCCATCGGAGCAGACCTGTCTCGACGTCGGGGCCTCGACCGGCGGCTTTACCGAGGTGCTGCTGAAGCGCGGCGCCGCGCATGTGGTCGCCGTCGATGTCGGCCACGGTCAGATACATCCGCGCGTCGCCGAAGACCCGCGCGTGACGAACATCGAAGGCCTGAATGCCCGGTCCATGACCCGCGGCGACGTCGGTGAACGCGCCATCAATTTCATCGTCTCGGATGTCTCCTTCATCTCGCTGAAGCTGGCGCTGCCGCCGGCCCTCGGCCTGGCGGAACCGGGCGCCTGCTGCATCCTGCTCGTCAAGCCGCAGTTCGAGGCCGGCCGCGATGCGATCAGCAAGGCCGGGCTGCTGAAGGTTCCGGAGAGCGCTCCGGCGGTGGCAGCCGAACTCGAGCGGTGGCTTGTCGAAGACATGGGCTGGCGAAGCCTCGGCCTGATCCCCTCGCCCATTGCCGGCGGTGACGGCAACAGCGAATTTCTTCTGGCGGGGCGCAAGCCATGAGCACCGGGATCGTGACCATCGATCGTCTCGGCGCCCAAGGCGACGGCGTCGCTCGGACGGAAGCCGGCCCCGTCTTTGCACCGTTCACGCTCCCCGGCGAGACCGTCTCGCTCGCGGTCAACAAGGCGAACGGCACGCTGATATCGCTGAAGCAGGCTTCCCCGGAGCGGGTCGAGCCGCCATGCCGGCATTTCGGGCCGGACGGTGTCAACGGGACGTGCGGCGGCTGCACGCTGCAGCACGCGTCCGACGCGCTCTACCACGCCTTCAAGCGCAATCTCGTCATCGACGCCTTGAGGACGAAGGGACTGACGCCGGAGGTCGCTCCGCTGATCATCGCGCGGCCCGGCGATCGCCGCCGTGCCGTTTTCACCGCCCGGCGGACGGAAAAGGAACTGCTGCTCGGCTATAACCAGATGCAGAGCCATCATATCGTTTCGATCGGCGAATGTCCGATCACCAGCCCGGGCATCGTCTCGCGGCTGGCGACCATCCGCAAAATTGCCGCGGCCATGGCGTCGAGCGCCGAACCATTCCGTATCACCGTGCTGGAAACCGATACGGGCCTCGATCTCGCCTTCGAGGGGGTGAAACTCAGCGATCCGCAGCGGCGCTCTACCGTCGATGCCGTTCTTGGCGAGCGAGGCATCGCGCGCGTCAGCTTGAATGGCGAGATCGTCGTCGAGCCGATCAAGCCCGCGATCGATTTCGGCGGTGTGACGGTTTTGCCGCCGCCCGGCGCCTTCACTCAGGCGACACGGCCTGCCGAAGACGCGATGGCGAAGCTGGTGCTGGCTCACGTCGGCAAGGCGAAGCGCGTTGCCGATCTCTTCGCCGGCATCGGCACTTTTGCGCTGAGGATTGCACGAACGGCACGCGTTCACGCGGTCGAAGGCGACGACAGGGCCGTGAAGGCGCTGGATTTCGCCGCACGCAACACCCAGGGGCTGAAGCCGGTGACCGCCGAGAAGCGCGATCTTTTCCGCCGGCCGATGATGGCGCAGGAATTGAAAGCCTTCGACGCCGTGGTCTTCGACCCGCCCCGCGCCGGCGCCGAAACGCAATGTCACGAGCTTGCCCGATCCGGCGTGAAGAAGGTCGCCGCCGTCTCCTGTAATCCGGTGAGCCTGGCGAGGGACCTTTCGATACTGACCGCAGCCGGTTATCGCATTACCGGGGTGACGCCGATCGACCAGTTCCTCTGGTCGGCGCATGTGGAAACGGTAGCGACGCTCGAAAAATGAAAAAGGCCCGGCAACGAACCGGGCCTTGTTGGTTCAAGCTGTTCCACGGAAACCGCTGCACGTTCCCTGGGATCGCCGTCAGGCCGCGCGGCGGCGGCTCGCGGCCTGGTAAGAGGCCGCTTGCGTCTCGCCCAGTATGAACTGGGAGAGCAGCGCGTTGAGCGCCGCTGCCTCGGATGCGAGACCGTGACTGGCGGCCGTCTGCTGCTCGACCATCGCGGCGTTCTGCTGCGTGCCCTGGTCCATCGTGTTGACGGCCGTGTTGATCTCCTGGAGACCGGTCGACTGCTCGCGAGTCGCGGTCACGATTGCGCTTACATGCTTGTTGATCTCCTGCACCTCGGCGACGATCGCCTGCAGCGCCCGTCCGGTATCGCCGACCAGCGTCACGCCGGAATGTACCTGCTCGCCGGAGGTCGTGATCAGCGCCTTGATTTCCTTGGCGGCATTGGCCGAGCGTTGAGCGAGTTCGCGCACCTCCTGGGCGACGACCGCGAAACCCTTGCCCGCCTCGCCTGCCCGTGCCGCTTCGACGCCGGCATTCAGCGCCAGGAGATTGGTCTGGAAGGCGATGTCGTCGATGACGCCGATAATGTTCGAGATTTCTCCTGATGATTTCTCGATGGCATGCATGGCCTCAACCGCATTCTGCACCACTTCCCCGGACTTCTCCGCACCGGCACGGGTACGGGCGACCAGCGCACCGACTTCCTCGGCCCGGTGGGCGGAATCGCGGACGGTCGTGGTGATCTCCTCGAGCGCAGCGGCCGTTTCTTCGACGGATGCCGCCTGCTGTTCGGTGCGGCGTGCGAGGTCGTCGGCGGCCGAACGGATTTCGCTCGCACCCGCGTCGATCGCGCGGGCATTCGCCCCGACGGCGCAAAGCGCGTCGTGCAGCTTGGCGACCGAATTGTTGAAGTCTTCCCGGAGGCGATCCAGGCGATCGGCAAAGGGACTGCCGATCCGATAGGCGAGATCGCCGTCGGCCAGCCGTCCGAGACCCGTTGCCAGCGCATCGACCGCATGCTGAACCTCGGCTGCATCGCGGGTCTTCTGCGCCTCGCGCTCGAGGCGCTCGCGCTCCGAAAGCGACCGGTTGGATTCGGCCTCGTCTTCCAGGCGCTTCCGTTCGACCGCATTGGCGCGGAAAACGGCGACGGCCGCCGCCATCGACCCGATCTGGTCGCGCCGCTCCTCACCCGGAATCGTAACGTCGAGACTGCCGGCTGCGAGCTTCTCCATGGCGCCGGTCATGTCGGTTACCGGACGGATGACGAGGCGGCTCAGAAGTGTGGCGAGGAAGGCGATCATGGCGCCGACCGCCAGGATCGTGGCGATCGTCGCGGCGACGCGGAACTGGCTGATCGCCGAATAGGCGACATCCGCATCGAGCGCGAAGCCGACATACCATTCGACCGACGGGAGCCCCTTCACCGGCACGAAGCTCACGAGCATCGGCTTGCCGTCGAGCTCGGTGTGCATGATCCCGGTGCCGATCGCCGGCGTATCCGCCGGGAAGGCGTCGGCGAGCGTCTTCGTCACGAGCTTGGCATTCGGATGAACCAGTATCTGGCCATCCTTGTTGGCAAGGAACGCAAAGCCTTCGCCGCCGACATCGATGCCGTTGACCATGGAAACGAGGGCCTTCAGCGAGAAATCGCTGCCGGTCACACCGTAAAGCTTGCCTTCGTGCTTCACCGGCACAGCGGCGCTGATGATCAGGTCGCCGCTCGACGCGTCGACATAGGGTTCGGTAAGGACGCGTGCATCGGCTTTCACCGCCTGCTGATACCAGGGGCGCTGGCGCGGATCGTAGCCGTCGGGCATTTTCGAATCCGGCCAGATCATGAACCGGCCGCTCTCGTCGCCGACATAGGTGGAGATGAATTCGCCGGTCAGCACGTCGTTCTTCAGGACGCCCTGAATGGCCGCTTCGTCAGCCACCCGGCCGGCAGCGTCCGCCGCCATCGCGGTCAGCGTCACACGGCCGTTCAGCCAGTTGGCGACGCTCTGCGCCGCCTGATTTCCGGAGGAAGCGATATCCTCCTCCACTGCTTTCGTGGTCGTGGCGCGCTGGAGACTGTCGATATAGACGGAAAAGCCTGCAAAGGCGCCGACGACGACGCAGGACGCGGCAACGAGAATGCGCGTCATGAGATTCGATCGTTTGGACAAGGTGGGGCTCCCTGAAAGAGGCGGCAACGCCGCCGGGATGAGCTCGCGATGATCTTCCCGGGCGCGACGGATCGGCCGCTGAGCGACTTGAAGGACGGCGGGAAAACGATGGGACATGCCGCAAAGGCGGAGCCGGCAATGCTTCATGCGGCCGGGGGTCTCGCGTGCCGCACAATTCCTGCGGCGCCGAGGGAGACCTACTGCGGCTGGACGCTAGCGGGAGCTATTTAAGAAGCGATTAAAATTGATCCATGCAAAGTCGCGATGGCTGGAAGCGACCTGGCGAATTGCCGCCTACCGGCGCATGAAGGCCTCGAACGCGGCGCGCGCCTCGGCGCTTTTCAATTGCGCGGCAAAATGCTTCGCCTCCTCCTCGATCCGGGCAAGCACATCGCTGCGATCGCCGCGAATGAGGTCGCGGGCGATGCGCAGCGCTTCCGGCGGTTTTTTTGCCAGGCGCGCTGCAGCTGATAGCGTTTCCTCCTCGACGGCGGTCTCTTCCACGATCTTCCAGATAAGCCCCGCCTCGCGTGCACCGGCCGCGTCGAGCGGCTCGCCGGCAGCAAGCAGGGCAAAGGCGCGCTGATGGCCCATGATGCGCGGAGCGCTCAGGCTCGAGGCCGCTTCCGGAACGAGCGCCAGATCGACGAACGGGGTCTTGAACACCGAGCGGGCCGAGGCGACCGTCAGGTCGCAATGGAGGTGGATCGTCGTGCCGATGCCGATGGCCAGTCCGTCTACGCCGGAAACGATCGGTTTCGTCGCGCCGGCAAGCGCCCGCAGGAAGTCCAAAACCTCGTCCCCCATGCTGCCCCCCATGGCGAAGGCGAGGAAGTCGGCCATGTCGTTGCCGGCCGAGAAGCACCCTTCCGTTCCGAGGAATGCCATCGCGCGGATGGCGGGATCCGTTCCGGCAGCGGTCAGCGCCTCCGTCATCCTGGCGTACATCTGGCGCGTGATGGCGTTCTTCTTCTCCGGCCGATTGAAGCGGATAAGCTGAACGCCGGGATAGGCTTCCGGCCGTTCGACGAGCACGTGGTCGGTCATGGGTTTCCCTCAGTCGAGTATGGAACGGGCTGCGGCGAGACTTTCCGCCCCGTTGACGACACGGTCCTTGAGCGCGCTCGTCTCCGAGAGCAGGTTTTCCGCTGCGAAGCGGCAAAGCGCAACGCGCCGGTCCTGCCGCCCGTCACCGGCTTCGGCAAGGCCGCCTTTGGCGAGATAGACTCCGGTCAGCACGAGGCCGAACAGGCGCTGGTAGGCGGTCGCGCCGGCGAGCGCCTCGGCGAGCTTTCCGTCGCGAAGCCTCGAAAGCAGCCAGTCGGTCGCCCCTTCGAGATCCGCAACCGCCGCATCGAGCCGTGCGGCCGTCTCGCCGAAGCCTTCCCTGTTCGACGCGGCAGCGGCAGCGGCGACCTCTCGGAGTTCGGCGATGAAGCCGCGCACCTGTGCGCCATCGGAGAGCGTCAGCTTGCGGGTGACGAGGTCGATCGCCTGAATGCCGTTGGTGCCTTCGTAGATCGGCGCGATTCGGGCGTCGCGGAGATAGCGCGCGGCCCCGGTCTCCTCGATGAAGCCCATGCCGCCATGGACCTGAATGCCCATCGAGGCGACGTCGACGCCGGCGTCGGTGGCGAAGGACTTGGCGATCGGCGTCAGCAGGCTCGAACGCTCCTGCCAGTGGCGGGCTCCCTCCCCTTGCGCGGCATGCGCCATGTCGACGGCGTGGGCGCAGGCATAGGCGATGGCGCGCGATCCCTGCGTCAGCGCTTTCATCGTCAGCAGCGTGCGGGCGATATCCGGATGCTCTATGATCGGACTCATGCCGTCGCCGCTCCACCCCGGCGCGCGGCCCTGCGTGCGCTCCTTGGCGTAGGCGATCGCTTTCTGGGTGGCGGCCTCCGCGATGGCGACGCCCTGCATCCCGACCGCGAGCCGCGCATTGTTCATCATTGTGAACATGCAGGCGAGACCGCGGTTTTCCTCACCGATCAGATAGCCGATCGCCCCCTTCTCGCGGCCGAATTTCCCGTCGCCGTAGATCATGGTGCAGGTCGGCGATCCGTGGATGCCGAGTTTGTGCTCCAGCGAGTGGCAGAAAACGTCGTTGCGCTCGCCAAGCGTACCGTCCTCGTTGACGAGGAACTTCGGCACGAGAAACAGCGAAATGCCCTTCGTTCCGGATGGCGCATCGGGCAGCCGCGCGAGTACCAGATGGACGATATTGTCGGTGAAATCGTGCTCGCCCCAGGTGATGAAGATCTTTTGCCCCACGATGCGATAGGTGCCGTCGCCGCGGCGCTCGGCGCGGGTCTTCAGCACGCCGAGGTCCGAACCGGCATGCGGCTCGGTCAGGTTCATGGTCCCCATCCATTCGCCCGAAACCATCTTCGGCAGGAAGGTCGCCTTCAGAGCGTCGGTGCCGTGCTTCTCGAGCGCTTCGATGGCGCCCATGGTAAGCGTCGGCGCAAGGGCGAAGGCCATCGAGCCGCTGTTCCACATTTCCATGGCGGCGACGTGCAACATGTGCGGCAGGTTCTGCCCGCCGAAAGCTTCCGGAGCCGTCAGGCCGTTCCAGCCGCCGGCGATCCAGTTGCGGTAAAGCTCCCGCCAGCCCTCCGGCGTCTTGACGGCGCCATCGACGAGCCGCGATCCCTGCCGGTCGCCCGCCTCGCCGAGCGGCGCCACCTCTTCCGAGGCGAAGCGCCCGGCCTCGCCGAGGATCGCGTCCACAAGGTCGTCGCCGAGTTCGCCGAACGTCCCGGCGTCGAGCACCTCGGACAGGCCGGCGACGTGTTTCAGGGTGAATGCGATCTCGTCGACCGGTGCCTTGTACATGGTGCTCCTCCCTGCATCCGCCGCCGTCCGCAGCCGGCGCCTATTAGATGCGCAGCAGACTAGTCATTTTTACGTGAACGTCAACGTCAACTCGCCACGGGCGGCTGGCGGTTACGGCCAGGGAAACTGTAACAAAACTGTCATGGGCCGCGAATAGAAGCCGACTCGACCGCTCCGGGCCGAGGCACTCCGATGAACCTGATTTCACCCGAAATACCGGGCCTCGTCTGGGCCTACCGGTTCGCACCGGGCGAAAGCCGGTGTCAGCGCATAGCTGCCGATTCGCCCGTTGAAAGCCTTAAGGCAGGTGAAGACTGGGTCTGGTTGCACCTCGCGCTCAGCGACGCGCGCACACCGGCGCTGATCGAGCGCATCGGCAATCTTCCGCAGGAGGCAATCGCGACCCTTACGAGCCACGACACGCAGGCGGCGATCACGGTCGCGGATGACGTCGTGCACGGCACGCTGGTCGATTTCGAGCGGACATTCGACGCGGTGACGCAGACGATCGGCTGGCTTCATTTCGCCGTCAGCGACCGGATGATCATCACCACGCGCCTGCATCCGCTAAGGAGCATCGACCGGGTGAAGGCGGCCGTGGAAAAGAGCTCCAAATGCAGCCGCCCGATCGATCTCTTCGAAATGCTCGTCGTCGAGTTCCAGCGCACCCTGATCACGCTGGTGCTCGAATTGACGGAGGAATTGAACATCATCGAGGACCATGTCTATGGCGAGGCGGGACACAGGAAACAGCCGGGGCTGGCGCCCTTGCGACGGACCGTCGTGCGGCTGCACCGGCACTTAAGGACCGTGCTCGCCCTGCTGCGCCGGGCCGGGGCACTGGAAGAGGATGAGGTGCCGCCGGGCTTCATCGACGTGACCGAGAGGCTCTCCGATCGGCTGGAATCCGTCGACCGCGATGTGTTCGCTCTTCAGGAACGCGCACGGCTGCTGCACGAGGAAATCGACAGCAAGATTTCCTCGGAAACGAACCGCCATCTCTATATCCTCTCGCTGATGACAGCCTTCCTTCTGCCGCCGACGCTGGTGACCGGCTTTTTCGGCATGAACACGGGGGCGCTACCCTTCTCCGAGGGCAGCGGCACCGTTTTTGCGGGAATGTTCATTGCCTTGTCGATGGGCGTTGCCTGGCTCGTGCTCAAGCGCATCGGCATTATTTGAGCGAAGCGGACCGATCAGCTATAGGGAGAATAGCACTGCCGGCGGGGCCCGTTATAGGGCTGATAGCTGTTGTCGTAAGCCCTGTAAGAGCGGTAGCGATCATAGCACCATTGGACATGCCGGCTGCCGTAGCGCACCGGCGGGCGAACGGCGGGACGACGCTCGATCACGATGCCGGGTCGGAAGGCAGCCCCCGGGTACCACCAACCGCGGTAATAGCGGTAGCCGGGCCGCTGATAGCGGTACCCACGATAGCCGTTATAGTAATAGAAGTCGCCATACCGATAATAACCGCGCCGCGGCGCGTACTGAACGTCCGTGACGGCGCTCTCGACGGCAACCCGCGGGGGCAGAGGCGTGAAAGCCTGAGACGGCACCGCCGATGCCGCCAGCGTCATCGCTGCAAGCGCGCCCGAAAGCCATTTCAGTGACATCATTTCCTCCTGCCTTCGATTTCATGTACAACCGGCCCTTGCAAGGGCGACATACCAAGACTAGGGCAGAAGTCGCCGGAAGCAACCATCGCGCGCGGATGCAGCAAAGGAAAAATCTCGCCGTCGATACAATCCTGGGCGGAATCGGGCCGTCGACTTTGCCTCTTGAGGTCGGTGTACAGAAGCGTCCGCCTCGCGCAGATTGAGGCCGGGGCTGAGATTTACGACCTCTTAACTCTAAGTCGGCAATCTCAGAGAATGGAAAAGCGGGGAATCTCGATCATAGGGATGATCTTGCGCCTGGCGGTCCTCATGGGCCTGACCTTCGCGGCGGCGAACGCACGCGCGAGCGAAGTGGAGCCGTGGAAAGAGCGGCGGAACGCCCTCATCGTCGACGCTTACGAGCTGAACAGCATCGACTGGGAAGCCATGCTGAAGGACAAGCGGATAGCGGGCTTCATCGCGAAGGCTTCCGACGGCCTGCCGGAAAGCTACACTTGTACCGGTGACCACGGCGGCGATACGGTTGCACATTGCAAGACGATGTGGCGCAAATATGCGGTCAGCCGGGAACTCTATCAGACGCGCCGGATGATCGCGCGCTCGCATGGCCTGCTCTGGGGCGCCTATCATCTGGCAAGGCCCGGCAACCCCGTCGATCAGGCGAACCACTTCATCGACTATGCCGATCCGCGCGACGACGAGCTGATGGTGCTCGATATCGAAGGGATCGATCCGGAAAAATACATGTCGCTCGAAGACGCAGCAATCTTCGCCGGCCATGTGAAGGCCCGGACGGGGCGCTATCCCGTCCTCTATACCAACCACGCAACCGCGAAACACATTGCCGCCAACCGCTTCAAGCATCGGCTTCTAGCGCGTCTTCCGCTCTGGTATGCGCGCTATAAGCCCGATATCCGCAAAGTCTTTCCGATGGGAAACTGGGACCGCTACGCGCTCTGGCAATTCTCGTCGGCGCATAATTGCGGAAAGAAGCGTTGCCCCTATCGGGTGCCCGGCACCCTCGACGATATAGACGTGAATGTCGCAGCGATGAGTGCATCGGCACTGAAGAGAGTCTGGCCCCATGGCGCGCTTCTTCCGGAGAAGCCGCCGGTGCTCACCGTTATCGCCTCGGCCACCGTCGGCACGATCCCGGCGTTGAATGCGAGTGCAACGGCCGCTCTTTCGCGGCCGCTGGTGATAAGCCGCGCCGAGGCGGAGAGCGGATCAGGGGCGGGCGCCGACGAGACGGTTACCGGCTCCATCGCCGTCAGGGCCGCCGAGGCACGCCTGCCCTACCAATCCGAGCGGCGGTAACTCAGGCCTCGATCTGGACGTCGCTTGTCGGCCGCGAACAGCAGGCGAGGATGTAGCCCTCCTCGATCTCATCGTCGAGAATGCCGCCATTGTGGTTCATCTCGACATCGCCGGCGATCTTCATCACCCGGCACGTTCCGCAGATGCCGCCCTCGCAGGCGGCCCCGATCCTGACGCCGTTGGCCCGGGCCGTCTGCAGAATCGTCTGGCCGGGAACGGCGGTCGCCTCCTTGCCGCTCATGGTAAAGGTCACCCGCGCCGCACCGGCCCCGGCATCGGCCGCCGGCCCCGCCCGAATTGCAAGCTCCTCGGCCGCCGGCGCCGCGGCGGGCTGGAAGCTCTCCTGGTGATAGCCGGCCATGTCGAAGCCCGCCGATTCCAGCATTGCCCGAACATTGCCCATGAACGGCTCGGGCCCGCAGCAGAAAACGGTTCTTTCCACGAAATCCGGTGCGAGCATCGGCAGCTTCGCCGCGTCGATGCGCCCGCGCAGACCATGCCAGCCATGCCGCGCCTCATGCCCCTCCACGAGGAAGCCGAGATTGAGCCGCGGCATCTGACGCGCGAGAACTTCGAGCTCCGTTCTGAAGAGGAGATCGTCCGGGCGGCGGGCGCAGGAAATGAAGGTGACATCCGTTTCCGGTGCGCAGTCGGCCATCCAGCGCGTCATCGACATCATCGGCGTGACGCCCGACCCCGCCGAAATGAAGAGATACTTTTCACCGGGATGACGGACGAAGCTGAAATCGCCGAGCGGCCCGAACGCCTTGAGCATCATGCCCGGTTTCAGATTGTCGAACATCCAGCGGGTGCCGATGCTTCCCGGCTGCGCCTTGACCGTGACCGCGACCGAAAGCGGGCGCGAGGGCGAGGATGACAGCGTATAGGTGCGCATCACCGGCTCGGCCGAGACGGGCAGTTCGAGCGTCACGAACTGCCCGGGCAGGTAGCGGAACCAGGCCGGCTTGTCGGAGCGGAAGGTGAAAGTCATCACGTCGGCGGCTTCGGCTACGGCCGACGTGCACTCCAGCATGTGCTGACGGTCTCTCCAGGGATCGAGCTCGTCGAAATGGTGAAAGGAGCGAGGCATTTCCATGGTCATGCCACCCGCGAGAGCTGCGTGGCCCCGCCCTGAAGGCGGTCCAGCATGAAGTTCGAATACCACTCGACGAACTGCATGACGCCGCCCTCGTGTTCGGCCGAATATGGACCCGGCTCATAGGCCGGCGAGCGGATCCCGAACGCGTTTTCCTCGACGATCTGCCGGTCCTGGTCGTTGGTCTCCGTCCAGACGTGCGTCAGCTCGTCTATCGTATAGTCGACGCCCTCCACCGCATCCTTGTTGACCAGCCATTTGGTCGTAACCTGCGTCAGTTCCGGCCCGAGCGGCAGAACGCGGAAGGTGATCGCATGATCGCCCAGAATGTGGTTCCACGTCGTCGGATAATGGAAGAGGAGCAGCGTGCCGATGCCATCGGCGTCGAGCCCGGCAGAGAGCTGCCTGCGTACGGCCTTCTGTCCGGACATCGTATAGCTCTCGGCGCCGTTGATCAGGGGCATTCTCGTCATGCGGAACTGGCCGGTGGGCGCGATCCTGAAAGCGCTCGGAAGGCCCGCCGCCTCGCATTTCTGCCAATGGGCGCCGATTTCCGGGTCGTTCATCGCCCCCTGGACACCGGTGACGGTCGGCGCTTCGGGATAGGTACGGCAGAGTTCCGGATGATTGGCGGCGCAGTGGTAGCACTCGCGATTGTTCTCCCAGACCAGCTTCCAATTGCCCTTCTCGACGATCGTGCTCTCGAAGGCGACCTTCGTTTCCCCGAGGCGGTGCGGCGCGAGATAGGCCGCGACCGTCTCGCGGAACGGCCGGAAGTCCATCGGCTGTTCGGCAAGGCTGATGAAGATGTAACCGCCGACGGTTTCGCAGTGGATCGGCTTAAGACTGTGTTCGGCCGGGTCGAAGCCCTCAGGCATCTGCCGCGCGAAGAGCAGGCGGCCGTCGAGCTCGTAGGTCCACTGGTGGTAGGGACAGACGAGTTTGGCGGATGAGCCTTTGTGCTGCGTGCAGACGCGCGAGCCGCGATGGCGGCACGAATTATGCAGTGCCCGCACCGCGCCCTGTCTGTCTCGCACGATAACGACCGGGTAATCGCCGACCTGCACCGTGAAATAGTTCCCCGGCCGCGGGACTTCACAATCATGGCCGATGAACAGCCAATCCTTGTACCAGATCTGCTCCAGGTCCTGGCGATAATAATCAGGATCGACGTAGAAGGCGCGGTCGAGGCTGTAGCCATCGCGACGGGTCTTCAGCTTGCGCAGCATTTCGGTCTGAATTTCCATGCCCTTATCCTCGTTTTCCGCCGTTTCGGAGAGGCAGGACTGGAACCCGCGCCGGCCGCATGGACCCGCAACGCAATTGGCTCCGATCCGGCTGCCCGCCGCAACCAGCTACGGTCTGTTTCTGCTTCAAGGCTGGTTTCCGGGCTCTGGAGCTGTCCGCAAGGGACCTGCCCGGCGCCTTCCCGGACGCTGTGTCCAGTGGCCTTCTGCCGTGGCTGTTCGCTCCACCACCGTTGCGGGGGCAGCGCCGGGATTTGACCGGCTTCCCAATTCTCCGCCTTCCCTTCGAGGCAGCACCTTGAGTGTCCTCATCTAAGCCTGAGGGCCGGTCCGGCAACTGCCAATAGACGACATCCGATTCCAGAAAGACGACAGCCATTCGCGGCGCAATCGGCACTATTGGCAGACGGATATTGTCCATAACAAACAAGGAAGTAGGTGAATCTCCGCGCAGCCGGCGGATTTTTCGGCAGCGCCGTTCATGGCGCGAAGGCGACTGGCCATTTTACGACACGGCCCACCGACACAAGGTCTGATCGATGCCCGCACGGCCGCAAACGAACCAATTCGTTAACTGTGATGATTTACGTTCGCTACCATCAACCCGCTTTCGGACAGGATGGCGCGACGACGCCCATGGCAAAACTCCGATATTACGACGCTGCCGACAAGGCGGCCGCACCGGCGAAAGCCAAGGCTCACACCGAGTTCCTGCGGACCGGCCGGATCGACAGACGCCGGTGGATGGCGAACGAGCGTCAGTATCTCAGTTATGCCGAGGTTGCGCAGCGAACGGCGCGGAAGCTGACGACGGCGGGCGAGACGACCCACAGCCGAATCAACGGGTTTCATGCCTCGATGCAGTTCCCGAAGATGGTCTTCCATCGCACGCTCGCCAACAGTCCGCATCTCGGCTACTGCCACGTGACCGCCGCGAAAACCTGCCTCGCCAAGGGACATGAGATCACCTGGTCCTTTTATCTCGCGAACTTCTTCTGCGACCTCGGGAACGAGACCGATTTCTTCGACCGGATCCAGCCGGGCTATTCGCGCATGTATTTCGCCGTCGCGATCGAGCCCAATGCCGGCGAAGAGCGGATCGTCGTCAACCGCAACGTGCGCGGCAACGGCCTGATTTTCCGGACGCAGGATCCGAAGGTGGCGCTGAAGAACGTGCTGATGCTCGGCGCACGCGACGAAGCCTTGCGGCGGATCATTCGCAGCCTTTGACCAAGAAAATCGTTCTGTTTTTGCAATCGCTCCGTTAAGGAAGCGACGGAAAGGATCAGAACGCCATGGCCGAAATCATCGACACGCGCATCGAACCGGAGCGGGCAATCGAGACGGCTTGCGCAGTTCTTTCGGACGGGGAACCCGTGGCGATCCCCACGGAGACCGTATACGGCCTTGCCGCCGATGCCACGACCCCCGATGCGATCAGCCGCATCTACGAGATGAAGGGGCGGCCGCGGTTCAATCCGCTGATCTGTCACGTCTCCGATCTGGCGATGGCGGAGGCGCATGTGACCTTCGATCCGGTCTCGAGACGTTTGGCCGAGGCTTTTTGGCCTGGCCCCCTCACGCTGATCCTGCCGCAGCGGCGGGAAAGCACCGTGCACACGCTCGCATCCGCCGGTCTCGATACGCTCGGAATTCGGATGCCCGACGGCTTCTCGCGTCGGGTGATCGCCCGGTTCGGACGGCCGTTGGCGGCGCCGAGCGCCAACACCTCGGGCAAGATCAGTCCCACCAGTGCGGCCCATGTGCAGGCGGATCTCGGCTCCAGGCTGAAGCTCATCCTCGACGCAGGCCCGGCCGCGATCGGCCTGGAATCGACCATCGTCAAGGTCGAGAGCGGAAGGCTGCGGCTGCTGAGGCCCGGGGGGCTCGACGCGGCAGAGATCGAAGCTTTGACCGGTCTCGCCATCGAGCGTCCTGAGACCGCCGGCGCTGTCATCGAGGCGCCCGGCATGCTCGCCTCGCATTACGCTCCCGGTGCCGCTGTGCGGCTCGATGCCGATGAGGTCCGGAAAGGAGAGGCCCTCATCCGCTTCGGCGGAAAGGCACTTCCCGGTGAAGGCGATGCCGCGATCGTCCTGGATCTCAGTCCGGGCGGCAGCCTGCGGGAAGCCGCGGCCAATCTTTTCGATTATATGAAAAAGGCGGATGCCAGCGGCGCCGCGACCATCGCTTTCGGCCCGATCCCGAGCGTGGGGCTCGGCGAAGCGATCATCGACCGGCTGCAGCGCGCGGCCGCGCCGCGGGGCTGATGGCCACCGGCACGCTTGAAGCAACCACGTGATCCGAGGCAGGGCCATGACCACCATACTTCCATCTCCCGAACTCATCGCCTCCTTCGTCGACATCGTCGGGCCCGGCAATGCCCTCACCGCACCCGCCGACACGGCCCCCTACCTGGTCGAGTCCCGCGGGCTCTATCACGGCACGACGCCGCTCGTGCTCAGGCCCGGCTCCGTCGAGGAAGTTTCGCTGGTCATGCGGCTTGCGAGCCAGACCCGAACGGCAGTCGTGCCGCAGGGCGGCAATACCGGACATGTGGCCGGCCAGATTCCGCGCGAGGGCAGAGCCGACGTGGTCCTTTCCCTCGAGCGGCTGAACCGCATCCGCGACATCGACCCGGTCGGCAACGTGATCGTAGCCGATGCCGGTTGTATTCTGGCGGATATCCAGAAGGCCGCCGATGACGTCGACCGGCTTTTTCCCCTGTCACTCGGCTCGGAAGGCTCCGCCCGGATCGGCGGCAATCTTTCTACCAATGCCGGCGGCACTGCCGTGCTTGTCTATGGCAATATGCGCCAGCTTTGCCTGGGGCTGGAGGTCGTGCTTCCGACCGGGGAGATCTGGAACGGGCTCAGACGCCTCAAGAAGGACAATACGGGCTACGATCTGCGCGATCTTTTCATCGGTGCCGAGGGAACACTCGGCGTCATAACCGGCGCCGTTTTGAAGCTCTTCCCGAAACCGCGGGGTCACCAGGTGGCTTTTGCCGGCCTCAGAAGCGTCGAGGACGCACTGGCGCTTTTCGATCGGGCATCGAGCCTCTGCGGGCCGGCCCTGACGGGCTTCGAACTGATGCCGCGGCTCGGCATCGAGTTCACCACTCGGCACATCGCCGGCGTGAGAGATCCGATGGAAACGACGCATCCGTGGTACGCGCTGATCGATATCTCCACCTCGGATACCGCCGAAAGCGCGGAGCGGATGGTGCAAGACCTTCTCGAAGCGGTCATCTCCGACGGTCTCGTCGAGAACGCCGTCATCGCCCAGAACGAAGCGCAGCGCAGAGCGCTCTGGCACATGCGCGAAAGCATGTCGCCGGCACAAAAGCCCGAAGGCGGCTCGATCAAGCATGACGTTTCGGTCCCGGTATCGAGCATTCCGGCCTTCATGACGGAAGCCGATGCGCTGGTCTCCAAGGCCATTCCCGGCGCACGCATCTGCGCTTTCGGCCATATGGGCGACGGCAATATCCACTACAACATCTCCCAGCCCGTCGGCGCGGACAAGCAGGGCTTTCTCGACCGGTGGCGCGAGATCAATGCGATCGTTCACGCCGTCGTGCTCAAGCATGAGGGCTCGATATCTGCCGAGCATGGCATCGGCCAGTTGAAACGCGACGAACTCGCGGCGATCCGCTCGCCGATCGAGATCGAGCTCATGCGGCGGATCAAACACGCCTTCGACCCGGCGGGGATCATGAACCCCGATAAGGTGCTGCGCGAGGATTGAGGCGAGTAACGACGCGTGCCGGTCCGGCCGCCGTTAAGCCCTACCCGCCCTTCCTGAGCTGCGACAGTTGGAAGAGCGTATCGGCGCTGATGCCTATATTGCTGCCGCTGCCCGAGAGCACCACCACGGCCGGATCGACTTCCATGTTGTTCTCCAGATCGTAGAGCACGGTGAAGCGCGCGAGGAGCTTCTTCAGCTCGGCCGGATCGCTCAGCTTCTCGAGCTCGAGGTTCTTCTCGACGATCTTTGCCTGCTGGTCGATGTCCATGGAACTGAATTCGTCGGGCAGGCTGAAGATCGTGCGGAACACTTCGGCGAGCGCATCATCGGCCAGGAGATCGTAAGCGTCGACGAGCGAGCCTGCCTGGCGCTCGAAATAGAGTGCCAGGCGGACACCTGCATTGTCCTCGCCGGCCTGTTCTTCCAGCGTCTGGTGCAGATACCGGTCGAGGGTCTCGTAAAGCCCCTGCCGCGTGACGATGACGCTCTTGTCCTCGCGCAGCACGTTGCCGCCGCGGTCGAAATTGAACGAGGTGACCAGGGCGATATAGGCCCCGGAGTTCTGCTGCTGATTGATGAAGCTCTTGGGATCGTCCAGATCGGAGGTGAAGATGTCGCGAAGGAAATCGACGGTGACCTTCTCGGGATCGATGCCGTTTGCCGCGAGAGCGAAATCGACCAGGCGGGAATCGGCCAGAAATTCGTCGAGAGAAGAGAGTTTGGCGACCTCGGCCGTGTAATATTCGGCATCCGCTTTGGCCTTGGTCTTGTCCTCCTCCGAGCCAAAACGGGACTTATTGACGATGTAGGTCTTGGCGGTCTCCTGAATCAGCGTCTCCGACTGCGCCAATGCCGGAACGCCGATGTCGCCCGATGTCGTAAAGTTGAACAGCTGGGCGAGCTTCAGGTAACGCTCGTCCTTCAGCGTGTAGACGAAGCTTTCCGGATCGGTGAGATCGCTGGTCAGCACCCGCTTGATCGTCCGTGCGCTTTCGGCGTCCGGATCGAGGCCGACGGCTTGCAGCGCGAAATCGTAGATCGAAGCCGTGTCGATGAAGTCGCCGACGGACGCCATCTTCTCGACGGCAAGCTTATAGGCGCCGATCGCCTTCGCGTCCGCTGCGTCGTCCTTGTCGTTGTAGCGCGTCATGTAACGGCTGGAGGTGAGTGTCGTCTGTTCCGTGGTCTGCGCCGCATCGCCCGCCGCGAGCGTGCCGTCCGCCTGGAAGTTGAAGGCTCTCGCGAGCGCCTTGTAGTTCTCGTTGCCCTTGCCGATCGTATTGATGTAGCTGTTCGGGTCGTCCGGATCGCTGGTCAGGATATTCTTGATCGTCGCCGGCACGATGGTGACCTCGTTGAGATCGAAGGCCGTGCGGATGTAGTTATAGAGGCGCGTATCGGCGACAAGCTCGCTGACGGTCGTGATGCTCGCGATCTTTTCCTCGAAATAGGCCTTGTTCAGGAGCGCTGCCTGGGGGGTGATCCGGGGATTGCTGGAGACGTAGAGTTCATTCATGGTCTTCTTGTGCGCGGCGGTCTGCGCCGATCCCGCGGCCACCGTGCCGTCGGCGTTGAACTGGAAAGCCGCCGCCATCGCCAGGTAATTGCTGACCGTGGAAATCGACTTGTTGTAGGTGGCTATCTTCGCCCGGAGTTCCAGCTTTTCCGCCTCCGTCGTGCCGCTCTGCTGGAGCTTCGCCTGGGCGTCGGCTCTGGCAGCCTCGAGCTCCGATAGTCTGGGTTCGAGCACGGTTTTCTCATAGCTGTCCGGATCGTCGGCATTGCTGGAGAGAACGTTGCGGAGCGTTTCACGGGAGTACGTACTCTCGTCGATACCGAAGACGGTGAAGACATAGGTCCGCAGACGCTCATTGTTCAGAAGCTGATCGACGCTCGTTACCTTGTCGATCATGACGTTGTAGTAGCGCGTCTCTTCCTTCTGGGTTTCCCCGATGCTGGCGATACTCGTATTGTAGAGCCCGATCATCTCGTCGAGCTGCGCTTCGGTCTGGGAAACCGCCGTTCCACCGCTGAAGCTGAACGCCATCGTGAATTCGCGGTATCGTTCGTCCGTCAGCTTGTTGGCAAAGCTGTTATCGTCGGACAGGTCGCTTTCGAGCACCTTCCTCATGAAGGCGACCGACTCGATCATATCTGCCAGGCCATAGGCCTTCATCGCGTAGGAATAGAGGCGGTAGTCGGCGAGGAACTCGTCGACGGAGGCCACACTGCCGATGTTCTCCCTGTAATACTGCGTGTCGCGGGCGACGATCGTCTGCTCCGACACGCGCTTCAGGCTGAGCTTCATGTCCCGTGCGATCAGATTGTAGTCGAGATAAGTCGAAACCATGCGTCGCCCGCCAGCAAGGAACGGGGACCGCCGGCGCGCCGACATCCCCTGAAACCACTCCGATGATGGCGAAGATCGCGCAGCATGCTTGTGTGTGGCTTTCCCGCTGGAGCGGATGAGAAAGAACGGGTGCCCGTTTTCCGCCCGCATTCCGCCCCGGCAAAGCACAACGAAAATGCCCGCGGTTTCATTGACGAATGAGAAACCTTGCGGCCTCGGCTTTTGCTAACCATCGGAGACAGCAAAGTTTTTTTAACCGCGAATTTTAAGCCGCCCGGAACGGAGCCCGCCTATCCTCCGCCCCCAGAGGACGAAAAGTCCCGAGAGGAAAGCCGGAAACGGCTCTCAAGGAAAAACAAGGGCGATATGAAATGCGCAATACACTCTCTCAGCCGGCTTGGGTCGGAAACACGCTCAGACTTGACCCGAAGCGCTTTCCGCAGCAAGCAAGCTACGTGCTGCGCGGGCACACGGGGAATGTCAGCATCAGCCTTGACGAGCGTGGCGCTGTTCTGCGCAAGGTGCTACCATTCAGCGGCCTGCCGCTTTCGATCGCTCTGCCGGCGCGAGCTTTCAAGGGTGTGGCGGCACGGGCAATCGACCATGGCGACGGGGAGGTTACAGTGACGCTCGAACTTCATCACGATGATCCGGATCTCTGTATCCCGCTGCTCGTGGCTCATGATCTTTCGGACATCGCAGCCGATTGGCGCGCCTGGGCCGAAGCCTATCGCATTCCGATGCTCATGGTGGAAGCCGACGGGGTCGCACGGCCGCTCGAGGAACATATCGGCGATGTTCGCACCGCTCCCGCAAAGCCGCGCCGCCGCCATTCCTTTTTCGCCGAGCGCCGGCCGCGCTTTCTCGTGCGCCGCTCCACCGGCAGTCTCGGCATCCAGATGAAGATCGACGGCCGCGAAATCATCGCCCGGGCGTGACCGCAGCGTTCCAAGCCACAAGACATCGATCAGCAAGCCGGCCCTTCGGCGCTCCGCGCCTTAGGGCCAGCTTCTGCGTTCAAATGAGCCGCACGAGAAGCGAGAGCACAAGTCCGGCAAAGATGATCAGGCCGACGACGCCGTTGAACTTGAACAGCGCCAGACATTGTAGCGGATCGTGAATGTTCAATACGAGAATCTGATAGGCGAGCATCACCGCGGCCACCAGAAGCCCGACATAGGCGAAAAATCCGGCGCCGGCGGACAGGAAGGCGAAAAGCATCAGGAAAACCGCAATCCCGTATAGCCCGATAAGCCAGGGCCGCGGGTTGTCGCCGAAGCGGCGGGCGGTCGAGCGAACGCCGATCAGCTCGTCATCCTCCCTGTCCTGATAGGCATAGATCGTATCATAACCGATGGTCCAGGCGATGGCGGCAACGTAGAGGATGATCGCGGCCAGGGAGAGGCTGCCGAACTCAGCGGTCCAGCCCATGATCGCGCCCCAGGAGAAGGCGAGCCCCAGGAAAAACTGCGGCCAGTCCGTGAAGCGCTTGGCGAAAGGATAGATCGCGACCAGCGCCAGCGAAAGGAAGCCGAGAAAAATCGTGAAACCATTGAACTGCAGCAGCACGACGAGGCCCACAAGGGCCTGCAACAGCATGAATGCCTTCGCCTGAAAACGGGTGACGCGGCCGGAAGGCAGCGGTCGGGAGCGCGTACGTGCCACTTCCATGTCGATGTCGTGATCGACGATGTCGTTGTAGGTACAGCCGGCGCCGCGCATGGCAATCGCTCCGACAACGAACAGAAAGACATGGAAGAGAAATCGCCCAGCCGAAAAGCTGCCGAGCGATGCCGCCGTTCCGGACGCCAAGGCCGCCGACCAGAGGCACGGCCACAAGAGCAATTGCCAGCCGATCGGCCGGTCCCAACGCGCGAGCTGCGCATAGGGCCACAGCGCTCGCGGCAGAACCCGATAGACCCAATTGTTGGACGGCGCGTCGTGCACGCGGCCGGAATCGATGGAAGAACTGTTCATGGCCTCTGTTTGGCCCCGCAAAACCTGCCGGTCAAGCGCTCCATTTCATCCCGCCGCCATCCAGGCCGACCCGTCAGGGGAGCGTGAAATCGAAGCGATAGGTCGCGGTCACCCCGACGAGGAACTGGTCGGGGCTGCCGCGCTCGCGTACGAGGCTTGAATCGGCGGCAGCGCCCATCAATCGCCGATATTCGGCATAGACACCCGTTTCGAGCTTCTCGGTCGCCATCCAGTTGATCTCCGCCCCGAACCCCGCGGAGTGAATACCGCCACCCGGATCATAGGTGCCGAGTCCCGAAGCAGCGGACTCCGCTGCGTTGACGCCATAATAGGCGTCGAAATAATCGCTCGATGCCGCCGTCAACCGCGGTCCGGCGGAAATGCGGACGGTTTCGCCGAGATCGGCGAAAGCATCCGCCGCGACATCGGCGACGACCCCGTGATGGCTGCGGATACCCTGACGTATCTCTGCGCGAAGGCGCATCCAGTCCGTGGGGTAGACTTCCGCGAAACCGCCGATTTCGCCGCCGAATTTCGGATGGTCGAGGCCTTTAAGATCGCTCGAATCGTCCTCGTCACGCTCGAAAATCAATTTGCCGACGGCGCCCGCGCGGAAATGTCCCTGGTCGAGCAGGGCGTAGGACATGTTGTCGTTGCGCGACGAAAAGCGCACGGCGCTGCCAGGCTTGCCGAGCGAAACGAGCGGCGCCGCCTGAAGCATGCGCTTCGAACCGCCTTCATACTTCGGACCGAGAAAACCAGTGGCGCCTATCTTCAGATACCAGTCTCCAGACCAGGGGTACCGGCGTTCTTCGGCGGCAACGACTCCGGCTGCAAGAAGAAAAGCCTGAGACGCAAGAAAAACAACATGAGTTCTCATCTATACTCCGAAGAATAATTTATTGGGCTGGCAAACCCAGGACGTGCCCAAAGCACGTATAATGGGTGTTTACCCATTCATACAACGCCTTCTTATCTTCGGCAAGTCCATGAGATTCCGTTAATCCGATCTGTTCAGCTTCGGGATTCATACCGAACCGCGGCTACGTCGCAAATTGAACTAGGGCCTGTTGCAATTCATTTTGAGTTTATGACGGCTGCTGCGAGATGGATAACGGCGTTGAAGCTCCGGTCGGTCTTGTCGGCACGCATGGCGATGCGCTTGAATTCCTCGAGTACCGACCGTGCGCTACTGCATGTTGATCGTAGCCGATCAATGGTCAAAACATGCAGCAGCTCAAAGTGCTACAGCGATCTTTGCGCGTCTCATAAGACGCGCGGCGCTGTAGGAAACGTATCGGAGGACTGCAACCTCTCCTCCCCTCATCCCTGTGCTCGTCACAGGGATCCAGCAGCGCCGCGTCCGCGGCGCGGGGAATGAGGAAATCAAACAGGCCGCCGCGGGTGGCTCGAATTTCAACAGGCCTTGGCGCATTTCAACGAAAATTGCCGACGCCGTTCAGGTCCGCTGGTCACGCAGATAGACGCTCGGCGGCGCACCCAGCATGCGGCGGAACATGGTCGTGAAAGCTGCGACGTTCTCGTAACCGGCGTCGAGCGCCACCGTGGTGATCGGCTCGCCGTCCGCAATGCGCGGCAGCGAGGCGAAGATGCAGGCATGCTGTCGCCACGTGACGAAGCTCACGCCCGTCTCCTGCCGGAAGAGCCGCGTGAAGGAACGCCGGCTGATGCCCATGCGCGCCGCCCACGCGTCGATATTCGCGGATGCCGACGGCGCTTCCAGAAATTGCCGGCAGAGGGCTGCGAGCTTGCGGTCGCGCGGGAAAGGCAGGCCTAAAGGTCGCTGGTTGAGCCGCGGTATTTCCGTGAGCAGCAATTCCATGATCAGGCTTTCGCGCCGTTCCGACGATGCTTCGTTCCCGGCGCCGACGAGTTCGTCGATGAGGCTGCCGACGAGCGCGCTCATCTCCAGGACGAGGGGCCGGCGCGCTTCGCTTGCCTCCGGCGGGATGTAGATGGAATGCATACGCACATCGCTGACCATCTCGGCCGAATGCTCGATTCCCGCGGGAACCAGCAGGGCGTGTCCCGGGGGAATCATCCAGCGTCCCTCCGATGTATAGACGAGCACCACCCCCGAACGCGCCCACCAGAGTTGAGTCCGGCTGTGGCTGTGGGAGGGCACGGTGAGCCCGCAGGCGTAGTCCCTCCCGATCGCGAGAACGGGCGCATTCGCCTTCTCGATCCATTCCAGGCTTCTGAAATGGTCCGCGTCCGGCAACTTTGGCAGGTGATGTCGGTCGGATTTCGCCATATGGCCCACTCTCGAAAGAACTCGACCAAATCACAAAAGCAGGCCAGCGGCAAGCCGTCTAGAGATGACCGAAAAGGCTCCGTTGGCGAGCCGGCTCCTAAGGAAACATTCTCCATGGCAACGGTCACGTCGGCGGGCACCATCAGCCCGGAAAAGACAGCATTTTCGGTCATCCTGGCGGTCAGCTTCTGTCATATGCTGAACGACATCATGCAATCGCTGCTGACGGCGCTCTATCCTTTGCTCAAGGAAAACTACGCGCTCGATTTCGTCCAGATCGGACTTCTGACGTTCACGTTTCAGGTGACGGCGTCGATGCTGCAGCCGGCCATCGGCATCGTGACGGATCGTTGGGCGCTACCCTATTCGCTGCCGTTCGCCATGCTCTCGACCTGCATGGGCCTTCTGCTTCTCGCCAATGCCGACCATTTCTGGATGCTTCTCTTGGCAGCGAGCCTGATCGGCATCGGGTCGGCGATCTTCCACCCCGAATCCTCCCGCGTGGCCCGGCTTGCGTCGGGCGGCCGCCACGGGCTGGCTCAGTCGCTGTTCCAGGTCGGCGGCAATGCCGGAAGCGCGCTTGGCCCGCTGCTGGCCGCATTCATCGTGCTCCCTTTCGGCCAGGGCAGCCTCGGCTGGTTCTCCATCGTCGCCATCACCGGGTTCTTCGTGCTTTCCTGGGTGAGCATGTGGTACGTCCGCCACCGCCGCGCGACCATGAGCCGTCCCGTCCCCAGCCGCGCGCTGCCCTTGCCGAAGGCGCGGGTCCTGTGGACGATCGCGATCCTCGTCCTGCTGACGGCTACGAAGAACGTCTATCTCACCAGCATCTCGAGCTATTTCACCTTCTTCGTCATTGAAAGGTTCGGCACCAGCGTACAGCAGGCGCAGCTAATGCTGTTCCTCTTCCTCGGTTCGGCGGCCGCAGGAACCTTCCTCGGCGGCCCGATCGGCGATCGATACGGCGCCCGCTTCGTCATCTGGTTCTCGATCCTCGGGGTCGTTCCGTTCACCCTTCTGCTGCCTTATGCGAACCTGTTCTGGACGGGCGTGCTGAGCGTCATCATCGGCCTCATCTTCTCGTCCGCTTTCTCGGCGATCGTCGTCTTCGCGCAGGAACTCGTTCCGGGCCGGGTGGGGCTCATCGCCGGCGTTTTCTTCGGTTTCGCCTTCGGTGCCGGCGGCATGGGCGCCGCGGTCCTCGGCGTCTTCGCCGATCGGCAGGGCATCGAGTTCGTCTATAAGATCTGCTCCTATCTGCCGCTCCTCGGGCTGCTCACCGTATTTCTGCCGAAGCTGCCGGCGCGATAAACAGCGTGCGGGCGCCTCGCGCCCGCACGATCTCTGCTCCGGACGTAAGCATTCCTCAATCATTGCCGGATAGCGTCCGGCGATGGGGGTGTGCAGGGGCAGAGAATGAAGGCACGCAGGGCTATTTCCGTCTTTCTGGCGACACTGCTTTGCGCTTCTGCGAGCCGCGCCGAAACGCTCAACCTGCTTATCTGGGAAGACTATATCGCCGAGAGTCTCATCGACCGCTGGACCGAAAAGACGGGCGTTTCCATCCGCCAGATCAATTTCGACAGCGACGATGCCCGCGACGAGATTCTTGCCGATCCGGGCCGTAACATCGATCTGGTCATCGTCGATGAGAACGGCGCGACGCTTTTCGGACGGAAGGGCATCATCGAGCCGCTCTCCGAGACCAATCTGCCCGCGATCGCTGACTATGCGCCGCAATGGCGCAAATCCTGCGCCGGTTACGGCCTTCCCTACTTCTGGGGCACGGTCGGCATCCTCTATCGCTCCGATGTGGTCACGCCGCCACCGACATCCTGGCGTGACATGATGCGTCCGGCACCGGCGTTGCAGAAGCACATCGCCATGTTCGCCGACCACAGCGAAATTTTCGTGCCCCCGCTGATGCTGCTCGGCGCCTCCGTCAATGCCGACGACACGGCAACGCTGAAGGCCGCATTCGCGCTCCTGAAGACGCAGGCCCCGTCCGTGCTGACCTACGACTACGTCGTCACCTCGATCCAGGATCCGGCCTTGGCCGGAAATATATATCTGGCGCTGGGCTATAGCGGCGATCAGCATGTGCTCAACAGTAAAGCCGGCAAGGCGGGGCTATGGCGCTACGCGGTCCCGAAAGAGGGCACGCTGTCGTGGCTCGACTGTTTTTCCGTCACGGCCGCATCCCCTCGCAAGCAAAGGGCTCTCGAATTCCTGAACTTCATCGGATCGCCGGAGGCCGCCGCTGCCAACGCGATCGCGCTCAACATGCCGACTGCAAGCGGCGCGGCTCTCAAGCTCCTTCCGGAGACCATGCGCTCCGATCCGGAAATCTACCCGCCGTCCGAAATCATGGCGAAAAACCAGCATCACCAGGAATTGTCCGTCAGGTCGATCGAAGCGCGCCGGCGAATCATCAACACGTTGGCGAACTTCCAGTGACCCTCGGCAAGCGTGCGCTCATCCTCATCTTTCCGGTCGTGCTGGCGGGTTATCTTCTCGCGGCTCTCTCCGTACACGTCGCCCAGAGCCGTTCCATCCGCGCACTCGAGCACGCCAAGCTCTCACAACGGCTCGAACATGCCGCCTCCGTCTTCCAGAACGAGGTTCGGCGCAGCCGCGGTGCCCTTAACGCGCTTTTGAGCGGCAACGCGCTGCGGCAATACGTGGCCGAAACCGACAAGAAATATCGCGCCAATGCGCTCGGTGTGCGGCTGCAGGAGAGCCTGACCTCGCTGTCCGACGACCCTGCGGGGTTTATCTCCCTGGCCGTTCTCAACAGCAAGCTGGAAGCGGAGTACTACTTCGAGAACAGTTGGGATCCCTTTGCGGAAATCGATCCGGCACAGCTCGATCTCGCGCGCCAGTTGCTCAACGGATCGAAACTCGGCGACTGGAGCTATGTCGACTCCGCCGGCGACCGGCCGCGGATCGTCTATTCGCTGTTCGTCGATCCGGTAACCTTTGGCCGGCCGGCTCCCAGCAACAGGGCAAATGCGCTGCTGATGCAGGTTGCGGTACAGCCCGACCGCTTTCTCAGGCTGCTGGCCCCGCTGAAAAGGGAATATGGCGCCGATATCGTCCTCCAGCCGTGGCCGCTTGCCGTGACCGACGATCTGTCGGCAAGCGTTCCTCTCGGGCCCGCCTTGCATGCGACGCTGACGGTTTCTGATGCGCATTTCGAAGCCCAGATGATGCGGCAGAAAGTGCTCCTCGCCCTCGGCGCTTTGGCCATGAGCCTCTTTTCGATCTGGCTGATCATCGTGCTCATCCGCCGCTTCATCACGGGCCCGATCGCAACGCTCGATACCAATGTCATGGCGGTGATGGCCGGCGCGCGCGCGGAAATCGCCGAGGTGGACGAGGCCGGCGAAATCGGCCGTCTGACCCGAAACATCCGGGAGATGCATCGACAATCCGTCCAGTCGCTCCAGCTCGTGCAGCGGAGTTCCTGGACCGACACGTTGACGGGCATCAGCAACCGGGGACGCTTCAACATGCTTGCCGCGCAGGCCGTCCAGGAGGCTGTCGCATCCGGCGAGAAATGCAGCCTGCTTTTCATCGACATCGACAACTTCAAGTTCGTCAACGACAAGCACGGCCACGATGTCGGCGACGAGCTCTTGAAAACGCTCGCCGCCCGGATCGCACGCGATGTCGGAGCGATCACGCGCAGGCGCGGACAGGAGCCGGCCATCCTCGCGCGGCTCTCCGGCGACGAATTCGCGGTTCTGTTGCGTTCGCAGCTCGGCGACGGCGCGGTGCGGGAAGTTTGCGGCGCGATCCTCGCTCTGTTTTCAGACGGGTTCGAGCTTTCCGGCAAGCGTTATCCGGTCACGGCAAGCATCGGCGTTGCCGCATGTCCTGATGATGCGAGCTCGGTCGCGGAGCTGATCTCGAATGCCGACGCTGCCATGTACCAGGCGAAGAGCGCCGGCAAGAACCGGTCCGCCCGCTTCTCCCGCGCGCTCAACGACAAGCGCACCCGCCAGCGGCAGATCCAGGATGAGCTGCGCTCGCTCGATCCCGACGAGCAGTTTCACCTGGTCTACATGCCGATCGTCGACGCCGGCGGAAAAGTCACCGGCTGCGAGGCTCTGTTGCGCTGGCACTCGCCGGTCCTGGGGCATGTGACGCCCGACGAATTCGTTCCGATAGCCGAGAGCTCCGGTCTGTTCACGAAAATCGACTGGTGGGTTATCGACAAGGCGATGTCGGATTGCCACCAGCTGAAGGCGCTGTTCGGCCCCGATACGGTTCTGGCGATCAACATCTCCTCGGCCGAACTGCACTCGAAGTCGATCAACGACCATTTTTCGGACTGCCTCACGCGCCACGGCCTGGAGGCGCGATCGATCGACATCGAGCTCACCGAAACGTTCGCCGTCCAGATCAGCGATCAATTGCGCCTGAACATGGAAGAACTCAGGAGCAAAGGCTTCCGGCTCTCGATAGACGACTTCGGCGCCGGCTACACATCGGTTCAGCAGATCATCGATTATGCCGCGGATACCATCAAGCTCGACCGGGCGCTCGTCTCCAACCTGGCCGCTTCGCGATCGCTGGCGGTACTCAAAGCGGTCGTCGCGCTGTGCCACGCGAAGGAGATGACCGTGGTCGGCGAAGGCGTCGATACGCCGGAAAAGCTCGCCATGCTCACGGCGGCGGGCTGCGACCGCTTTCAGGGCTATCTGATCAGCAAGCCACTCCCGCTTACCGAGCTGGCGATATGGGCGCTCTCCCGGGTCGCGCTCGCCGCAGACAAGCCGGCTGACGACGACGGCTGGCCGGTGGCTGCAAGCCGGCGCTGACGTTACTCCCCGACAGAATCACGCCGGCTGGCACCAGGAAATTTGCAGCGCGGGCCGCTTTTTCCTTGACCTCGTCCCGCCGGCCGTCTTAACCGCAGCGCAACAATTCCTGACGGCGAGGATGGCGATGAAGGTTCTTCTGATCGGATCGGGCGGCCGCGAGCATGCGCTTGCATGGAAGATCGCGCAATCGCCGTGGCTGACCCAGCTTTATGCCGCCCCCGGTAATCCGGGCATCGCCGAGGAGGCCACGATCGTCGACCTCGACACGGAAGATCACGAGGCCGTCGTCGATTTCTGCAGGACCCATGCGATCGATTTCGTGGTCGTCGGTCCCGAAGCGCCCCTGGTCGCCGGTCTTGGCGACGTGCTTCGCGCGGCCGATATTCCCACCTTCGGCCCTTCGGCCGCAGCGGCCCAGCTTGAAGGCTCCAAGGGTTTCACCAAGGACCTCTGCGCGAGATACGGGATTCCGACCGGGGCCTATAGACGCTTTACCGATGCCGCGTCCGCCAAGGCCTATGTCCGCCAAGAGGGCGCACCGATTGTCATCAAGGCCGACGGGCTTGCCGCCGGCAAGGGCGTGACGGTGGCGATGAGCCTCGACGAGGCCCTTGCCGCAGTCGACGAATGCTTCGCGGGCGCCTTCGGCGCGGCCGGCGCCGAAGTGGTCGTCGAGGCCTATCTCGACGGCGAGGAAGCCAGCTTCTTCTGCCTTTGCGACGGCAAGAGCGTGCTGCCGCTCGCCTCCGCGCAGGATCACAAACGTGTCGGCGACGGCGACACCGGGCCGAACACCGGCGGCATGGGCGCCTATTCGCCCGCGCCGGTCATGACCGCCGAGATGGTGGAACGGACGATGAAAGAGATAATCGAGCCCACCGTCCGCGGCATGGCCGAAAGCGGTCATCCCTTCGCCGGCGTGTTCTTTGCCGGCCTGATGATCACGGACAAGGGCCCGGAACTCATCGAATACAATGTCCGCTTCGGCGATCCCGAATGCCAGGTGCTGATGATGCGGCTCGAGAGCGACCTCCTGCCGCTGCTCTACGCGGCGGCCACCGGAGCGCTCGAAGAGACGAAAGCGGAGTGGCGCGACGACGTTGCCCTGACCGTGGTGATGGCCTCGCGCGGCTATCCGGGCGCCTACGAAAAAAATACACCGATCGAGGCCCTGCCCGACGCGTCCGCCGCGACCAAGGTATTTCATGCCGGAACCGCAATGAAGGAAGGCGGGCTGGTCGCAACCGGCGGCCGGGTGCTGAACGTCACCGCCACGGGAAAGACCGTCGGTGAGGCGAAGGACGCAGCCTATGCGGCGGTTCGCGGCGTTCGCTGGGAGAACGGCTTCTATCGCAGCGACATCGGCTGGCGGGCGGTCGCGCGCGAGACTGCCTGACGGCTTCAGCGAGCGGCGCTGCAGGAAAGGCCGTATCGTTCAAATTTTATGATTTCTCCTGACCGGAAGGTAAGGGGAGACCGCTATTCTCACCTTGACCAATCGAGGAGAGATCAATGCGTTCCCTGCTGATCACAGCCGCTCTCGTCTATACCGCCGGTCCCGCGGCAGCCTCTTCGATCGACAACATCACCTCCGGCGAGGCTGTCAATTCGAGCGTCGCGACGGTTTCCTGCGCGGCCTGCCCGCCCTTGCAGCCAAAGAGGAAGCCTTCCTACGTCGTCCCGGATCTTGCGCCGGGCACGGATCGCGTGGAGCTCAAGGAAATCCATGGAGAGGTGAAGTCGGTGCGCACGGAGGCGTGGCTGGGCGGCTCGCCGGTGATTTTCGTCAACGATGCATCGGATGTCGCGATCCGGGCCGCGGGAATGCAGACCGGCGAACCGGCAGTGGCCGACGTCCCGGCAAGCACCCACCGCGGCGAGATCGCGGAAATCTCCATCGACCATACCGCAAAAACCGCCGCGGTTGCTGCCTCCATGGCCAGCGGCGGTTCACGGAAAATTGATCCGGCTATTTTCGATCTTCGCCTAGATTGATACCATATTATTAACGTTCCCTGCCCCAGTCAGTCGACGTTCAAGGCTGACGGGCAAATTCGCTGCAAAAGCGAGAGGTTGCGCCCCTGAGAGAAGCAGGGGCGTAATCTTTAGAGCGATACCCCAACTTCGTTGCCGGCATCGCCGACCCTTGCGACCAAGGTCTCTATCTCACGATCGGAATAGATTTCGATGCCGTTGGCCCGCAGCAGCGCGGCCGTCACGCCCTCACCCGCAATACGTTCGCCGCTGAACCGGCCGTCATAGATGAAGCGGGAGCCGCAGGATGGACTGCCGTCGATCAGCAGGGCAAACCGGCAATTCGTCTCGCGTGCCAGCGCAAGCGCATTCTCCGCTGCGCGACGAAACGCCGACGTCACATCGCCGCCCGTCTTTTCGAGGACGCGCGTCCTGCCGGCGAGCACGTCGGCGCCCGTCCTGCCCCCTTCGATCTCGGCCGGCAGACGCGGCACCGGCATGCCGGCCGACATTTCCGGACAGATGGTGACGAGCCGCCCTTCCCTCCTCCAGCGATCGATCGCCGGGTGAATGAGCGGCTTCGATGCGCCGTCGTAACGAACGGCATGTCCCATGAGGCAGGCACTGACGAGAATCCTGGCGGTCATGAGTTTTCATATCGGCCGGTCGTCAACGCGGCAACCTCTGCGGTGCAGAGCGCTTCGAGTTACCCCGATATCTTCGAGAAGTCCGCCACCTCACCCGTCGCCGAGCGGATGAGGCCCAGCAGCGCGAGGCGGTTGGCACGGATCGCCTTGTCCTCGTCATTGACGAGAACATCGTTGAAGAAATCGTCGACCGGCTCGCGCAGTTTCGAGAGCGCCTCCATGGCCGAGCGGAAATCCTCCTTGACGATCGCGTCGCGCGCATCGTCCGACGCGACCTTGATCGAAGCGTGCAGCGTCCGCTCGGCGTCGAGCCGGAACAATGCTTCGTCGACGCTCTCGGCGACTTCCGTACCCTTCTTCTCTTCGGCAGCGAGAATCTGCGTCGCACGTTTCGTGCCGGTGAGCAGGTTCCTGCCCTCCTCAGCCGTGATGAAGGCGGTCAGCGCCTCGACGCGGCGGGCGATCATCAACAGATCGTCCGCATCCGACGCGAGCACCGCATCGATCAGATCGTATCGCGCGCCGAGATCGCGCAGGTAAACCTTCAGGCGATCGTGGAAGAAGGCGAGCAGATCGGCGGAAATCTCGGCTGCGATATCCGGACGCTGTGCCTTCAGGGCGGCGAGCGCCACATCGAAACAAGGCAGAAGCGGCAGCCGCGCACTTCCCTCCAGAATGAGCCGGATCACGCCGAGTGCCGCACGGCGCAGCGCATAGGGGTCCTTGGAACCGGTCGGCTTTTCGTCGATTGCCCAGAAGCCGACGAGGGTATCGAGCTTGTCGGCAAGCGCCACCGTTACCGAGACGGGATCGGTCGGCACACGGTCGGATGGTCCCTGCGGCTTGTAGTGATCCTCGATCGCATTGGCGACGGCCGCGCTTTCACCCTGCAGAACGGCATATTTGTGGCCCATGATGCCCTGCAGCTCCGGGAATTCGCCGACTGCCTCGGTGCGAAGGTCCGCCTTGGCGAGCACGACTGCGCGATCGACGGAGGCGGGATCGGCACCGGTGAGCTTGGCGAGCGCTGCGGCGAGCGAGCGGATTCGGACGACACGATCGCCCTGCGTGCCGAGCTTGGCATGGAAAGTCACGTTCAGGGCGTCGAGCTTCGCCATCCGCTGGTCGAGAGGCTTTTTCAGATCGAGGCCGAACTTCTCGGCAGACGCCGTCAGCGTTTCGAGATCCGGCAAATCGCCCTGGTCGCGCTTCCAGAAATGCGCCGCGTCGGAGAGCCGCGCACGCACGACCTTGCCGTTGCCGTGGGCGATCTCCCTGCC
This sequence comes from Sinorhizobium sp. KGO-5, assembly GCF_036245905.1. NCBI lineage: Bacteria > Pseudomonadati > Pseudomonadota > Alphaproteobacteria > Hyphomicrobiales > Rhizobiaceae > Sinorhizobium > Sinorhizobium sp. KGO-5. The sequence goes on along the minus strand of NZ_BDIZ01000001.1, from coordinate 1,291,801 downwards.
GCCGTCCTTCGCCTCGATGTTCGAGACGAGAATGAACCGGTTGGACAGCGTTTCGGCGCCGGGCTTGCGCGTGACGAAGCATTTCTGGTTGGTCTTGATCGTCAGTCGGATGATTTCGGACGGGATTTCGAGATAGCTTTCCTCGAAGCTGCCCATCAGCACCCTCGGCCATTCGACGAGACCGGCGACTTCCTCCAGGAGGCCCTCGTCTTCAACGAGCTCGAGGCCGTTGGCGAAAGCGATGTTGTGGGCGTCGGCCGAGATGATCTCCTTGCGGCGCTCCGCATCGATCACGACCTTCGCCTTTTCAAGCTTCTCGGCGTAGTCGGCGAAGCGGCGGACCGTGATCGCCTCCGGCGCGTGGAACCTGTGGCCGTAGGTGACGTTCGAGGCGACGATGCCATCGATTTCGAAGGGGATCACCTTCGTCTCGTCGTGTTCCGCGCCGAACGTGCAGACGATCGACTGCAGCGGCCGGACCCAGCGAAGACTGCCCGGTTTGGCCGAAGCGGCACCGGAGCGCATGGATTTCGGCCAGGGAAAGTCGCGGATGATCGCCGGCATCACATCGGCGATGATCTCTTCCGCCTCCCGGCCGGGCTTTACGATGTGCGCCACATAGAAATCGCCCTTCTTCGGGTCGTTATGGACATGAGCCTCGCTGATGGAGGAGAGGCCCGCGGCGCGGAGAAAGCCGTCGATCGCCTTCTCGTTCGCGTCGATGCGCGGACCCTTGCGCTCCTCGCGCAGGTCGGCGGAGCGCGCGGTCAGGCCGCGGATGTCGAGCGCCAGCCGCCTCGGCGTCCAGTATTCGCGCGCGCCTTCATAGGTGAGCCCCGCCTCAACCAGAGCGTCCGTCACGAGCTTCTTCAGATCGCCGGCCGCCTTGCGCTGCATGCGGGCGGGGATTTCTTCGGATCGCAATTCAATAAGGAGATCGGGCATGGATTCGAGACTTCGTTCTGTTCCGGAAGGTTGCGGCGGACTTAGCAAGCTCTGGCGAAAATGTCATCACGGCCGGCGAGGAAATCCGCTGTCACCAGCCGCCACCGCCACCGCCGCCACCGCCACCGCCGGAAAATCCGCCGCCGGAAGAAAAGCCCGAGGACGAACTCTTCGCAGGCGGCGGCAAGGAAGACGTCATCGTATCCGCCATCGAACCGGCGAAACCGCCGATCGTGTCGGTGAAGGATCCAGGCCCGAAGCTGTCGCCGTGATACCAGCTCGGCTGATAGGCGGCTGCCGCCGCGCCCGCCGAAGCCGCAAGCAGCCAACGCTCGAAGGTCTCGCTCCAGGGCTTTTCCACACCGAGTGCGACGGCATAGGGGAGCAGGGTCTCGAAATGCCGCGGCGACATTTCCGGCGCGCCCTGCATGTTCAGACGGTCTTTCTCGGCGAGCGTAAGATATTGCCTGAGTCCGTCGATGCCATCCATCATGCGCGTGCCGAGCGGCGTCGGCGCGCCCATGAGGTAATAGAAAAGCCCGTTGACGAGGACGATGCCACCGATCGCGAAGAACAGCGGCAGGTCGCCCGGATCGCTGGCCGAAAAGACGAGCGCGGCGAGAATGCTCGAGAAAACCGTGAACAGCACGAAGCCGATGAAGGCAAGCACGACGATCGACAGAATTCGGCGTGCGAGGCTCGAGCCGCGCCGGAGCGATTTACCGACCGAAACGGCGAAGGCGGAAATGAAGACGGCGAGGAAGACCGGGACGATGACGAAAGGAACGCTGTCCTCGCTCAGGTCACCGAAGACGAACAGCGCCGCGAGAGTGGCGACGGAAAGTACGATGCCGCCAACCACGTATCCGGTATTGGCGCGGTAATACTTGCCGCGATGCTCGCGCTCCATCGCGCTGCGGAAGCCGGAGCCCGCCGCCTCTATCTTCTTGCCGTTCGCCCTGTCGATGGTGAGCTTGCCGCCGGCCGCGTCCACCGCTTTCATCAAGGCCGCTTCGCCGGTCGGCAGCTTCTCGCCGTTCTTGCCCGTGGCGGTGATGACGACCGCCTTCTTCAGGTCTTCGAGGATGACATGCCCCTTGACCGCAAGGTTGAGCGCCGCCGCGGAAAGCGCTGTCCATCCTTCGCCGGAAAAGCCCTTGTTATCGATATAGTTGACGAGCGCGGGCGAGACGCCGTGCGGAGGATCCCAGCGCGGGACCATGACGCCGCGGGCCGGGTCGCGGCCGACACGCACCCAGGCGCGCCCGTAATAGAGCAGGACGAGGAGGAGGCCGGACCCGGCGATGACCAGAGTCATGTGATCGCGCAGCCACCAGATATTTTCCTGGGAGGCGGTCGGCCGTTCGATGCTGCCCTTGGGCAGCTTGATCGCGACGGTCAATCCCTCCTGCGGGCGCAGTCGGCGCGTGGTCGCGAAGAATATCTCGTCGCCCTCCTCCACCGCGCGCGCATCCTTTTCGGTCGCGCCGTAGCCGCCGGTAAAGACGTCGAGCGCCTCCGCCTTCACGCCCTTCGGCAAGGTGACGGTGGCGGTCGCCTCCTCGATCGGGAATGCCCATTCGGTTCCGGTCACGTTCCAATAGAGTTCGTCGTGGTCGTCGAAGAAGCGGATCTGCCGGCTCGTGTCGTAGGTGATCTGAAAGGTGTGTGCGCCATGCGGCAGGAGCACGTCGGCGCTTCCCGTATAGATGCGGATGCCGCCGCTGATCGATTCCGTGCGGTATTCCTCTTCGTCGCCGTCCCGCTCGACGGAGAGAAGGTTGAAGTCGACCTTGCTGCGGCCACCGCGCTCGTCGACGAAGGTCAGCGGAAAGTCGCGGTAGATGCCGCGCCGGATACGGTTGCCTTCGACATTCGCCGTGATCGTCTCGGTGACCGTGAGCGTGCCGTCTTTCGCGACCTCTATGACCGAATGGTAGGCGGAGATGAACTCTTCCGCCGCCGCGACGAGCGGCGCTGCAAGAACGAAGGTGACGAGCGCAAGCGCCGCGAAAAGCCGCCTCATCGGGATTTCCCTTTTTCAGGCCCACCGGAGCACTTCCAGATAAGTATTTAACGGTTTTCCGTCCGGAAGTGCGCGGTTTCGAACCGATAGATCGTTTTATTGATTCAGTGAAATTGATCTAGAACTTGACCGAGGGAACCGCGCGGTCCGCCTCGTTGGTGATCTCGAAATAGCTGGCCTTGACGAAGCGGAAGGCGTTGGCGATCAGGTTCGACGGGAAGCTCTCGACCTTGACGTTGAGATCGCGCGCTGCGCCGTTGTAGTAGCGCCTAGACATTTGGATCTCGCCCTCGATCGTTTCCAACGAACGCTGGAGTTCTGCGAAATTCTCGTTGGCCTTCAGGTCCGGATAGGATTCGGCGAGCGCGAAGACGCGGCCAAGCGCCTGCGAAAGCGCGCCTTCGGCCGCGGCCCGCGCCGCGACATCGCCTTCCGGCACCGCCTGAGCCCGGTTGCGCAGCGTAACGACCTCCTCGAGCGTCGACTTCTCGTGAGCGGCGTAACCCTTCACCGTCTCGATCAGGTTCGGGATGAGATCGGCGCGCCGCTTCAACTGCACGTCGATGCCGGACCAGGCCTCCTCGGCCATCTGCCGCGCCTTGACGAGGCCGTTATAGACGAAGACGAGATAAAGAATAACGGCGACGCCAATTGCCAGCCCGATCATCAAACCCTCCTTTGGATCACGGCGATCCTACTGCATGTTTTCCTAAATTCTATTCGATTCAAGAACAAACCGGTCAGCCATTCAAAGTTCTACAGCCGCCGATCACAAGACCGCCCCCAGCCCCTGCCTAACGGGTGGTGCCGACGTCTGCAGCCTCAGGCTGTTCCACCGGTAACGGCAACGCGTCGGCGGATGCTCGATAGTCCATCCATCGAACAACCTCAACGCTTAGTGCCGCCATGAACACCCCCGTGAGCTTCATCAACGTGATCGCCTTTGCCGCCCTTTTCGCGACCCATGCAAGCGCGGGTCCGATCGAAAGGCCGAGCGGTGTGCGCCGCGCGCTGCAAATCTATGCCGGCGAGTTGTCGAGCGTCAGAGCGCCGGCGCCGAAGTGGCGGCTCGACGGGAGCGAGCACATCTGCTCGCAGCGATCGGACCCGCTTGCCCAGCCATGCGGCCGGAGGACCTCCGCGACCTCTTGATCAGGCCGCTTCCCTGTTCCAGTTGGCGCCGCCGGCCTCGGTCAGCAGGAAGGCTTCGCCGCAGGCTTTCGCGAGCGTACGCACGCGCAGGATGTAGCTCTGGCGCTCGGTCACCGAAATCACGCCCCGGGCATCGAGAAGATTGAAGACGTGGCTCGCCTTGATGCACTGGTCATAGGCGGGGAAGACGCATTTGTGCAGGCGGTTGTTGCTGGAGTCATCAGGCGCACCGGCGGCCAGCAACGCCAGGCATTCCTTTTCCGCATCGATGAAATGCTGATGCAGCATCGCCGTGTTGGCGTATTCGAAATTGTGCCGCGAATATTCCTGCTCCGCCTGCAGAAAGACATCGCCATAGCTGATCTTCTCGGCGCCCTCGCGGCCGTTGAAGTTGAGGTCGTAGACATTGTCGACGCCCTGGACATACATCGCCAGGCGCTCGAGGCCGTAGGTCAGTTCGCCGGAAACCGGAGAGCATTCGATGCCGCAAACCTGCTGGAAATAGGTGAACTGCGACACTTCCATGCCATCGCACCAGCATTCCCAGCCGAGGCCCCAGGCGCCGAGCGTCGGGCTCTCCCAGTCATCCTCGACGAAACGGATATCGTGCAGCAGCGGATCGAGGCCGATCGCCTCGAGCGAGCCGAGATAAAGCTCCTGCAGATTGGAAGGGTTGGGCTTCAAGATCACCTGATACTGGTAATAGTGCTGCAGCCGGTTGGGATTTTCGCCGTAGCGACCGTCGGTCGGGCGCCTCGACGGCTGCACATAGGCCGCACGCCATGGCTTCGGCCCGAGCGCCCTGAGGGTCGTCGCCGGATGGAACGTGCCTGCGCCGACCTCCATGTCGTAGGGCTGAAGCACGGCGCAACCCTTGTCGGCCCAATAGTTGTGCAGCGTCAGGATCAGAGCCTGAAAGGAGCGCTTCGGGTTCATGTGGTCCGGGAGGGGTGCAATCGTCATGGGATCCGGGTCCGAATTCGTCAAGATTTGCGGGGACAGGTGCCATGCCGCAGGGCGAGGGTCAAGCGCCTTCACCCGCCGGTATTCGGTCAGGCAGCCTCACTCGTCGTCGCGCTTCAGGCGGTACTCGCCGGTCTCGGCGTCCTTGACGAGCGTGCCGTTTGCGCCAGTCTCGCGCTGCCTGCGCAGGCGCTCACGCTGACGCGTCAGCTTCTCGGCGTCTGCGATGAACTTGCGATAGCCGATCCAGGCGATGACGGCGATAATCAGAAGCAGGATGATCTGCGGCATGGTTCCTCCTCTGCATTTCCCTCCAATGGAACGACGGCGCGAGGGGATGCAGCAAATCGCAGTGTTAGCGCGCTCTTGCGGTGCTGGCCAGATGCCGCGAGACCGTTCTTCAAAAACACACGCTCACGCAAGGAACAGGGCCGATTCAAAGACCGAAACGCGCCCAGAGCGCCCGTTCCTCGACGGCGTCGACAAGACCTGCAGCCGCCGTTGCGACGAGCGGCCCCGCGATTGCTCCGGCTACGGCTGCCCCGGGCTGACGTCGCCCGAAGAGGCTTCGGGCCGGCTGGATCAGCTCCAGCCGCGCTTTTTCTCCATAGCGCTTCTTCACCTCGCCCCGCATGTCGCCGAGAGCGTCGACCAGGCCGAGTTCCTGGCCACGTTGCCCCGTCCAGAACAGCCCCGAGAAAAGATCGGGATGGTCGGCCAGGAGCGAACCGCGCCTGCTCTTGACCATCTGGATGAAGATGTCGTGGATCTCGAGCTGCAGGCCTTTGAGAAATTCGATGTCACGCTCCTTCTCCGGCTGGAAAGGATCGAGAACCACCTTGTTTTCGCCCGCCGTGTAGACCCGTCTCTCGACGCCGATCTTCTTCAGGAGATCGGGGAAACCGAAGCCGCCCGAAACGACGCCGATCGAGCCGACGATCGAGGTCGGATCGGCGATGATCTCATCGCCGGCCAGTGCGATCAAGTAACCACCGGACGCCGCCACGTCCTCGACGAAGATCAGCACGCGCTTCCTCTTCTCCTGCGCGAGATCGCGGATGCGCTGATAGATAAGACGGGACTGCACCGGCGAACCGCCCGGAGAGTTGATGGAGATGGCAACGGCCGGGGCCTCTTTGACGGAGAAGGCCTTTTCGAGCAGCGGCGCAACCGTCGCAAGATTGAGAGCCGGGCGCAGCGGGCTGCCGCCGGCCATGATTGCGCCATGCAGCCTGATCGCCGGAATCGTCACACCATCCCTGCGGAAGCGCTTCGGCATCAGCTTTCTGAAGAATCCGGCCATTTCAACTCCTGCCCGCTGCAATCTCTGCATATCTTCTTAAATCCTAGCCGATTTAAGAACAAAGACATGCAGCAATCCAAATCGTCGTCGTGCATGTATGCATTGGCGTCGCAAACGCAATGCCCTGCTTACGGTTAATCATCGGCGATGATAGGCCGCGCGGCCGTTGTTGAGATCGTCGACCTCGGGCGAGAACCGGTGGCCCTCCCCGTGCATCACGAGCGGCGCGCGCAGCGCCAGCCGCTTGCGGCTCTGCTTGATCGCGGATACGAGGATGCGCACGGCATTTTCGCCTGCCCGCGGCAGAAGCGGGGTGATCTCTATGCCGCCGAAGCGGCGGCCGCAGGCTTCGATGATCCCGGCGATCGATTCGGGCCGGGCGATCAGGGAAAGCTGCCCGCCCGGCTTCATGATTGCTCCGGCCGTTTTGATCCACGCTTCGAACAGGTCGCCGCTCATTGCATGGGCCTCCGCCTTCAGCCGGTCGGGCGTCCTGCGATCCGCGGCGTCGTTGAAGGGTGGGTTCATGATCACGTGGTCGAATGTGTCGTCCGGGAGACCCGCGGCCGCGCGCGCCTTGCCGCTCAGCGCGACATCGGCTTCGAGCACCGAGACCCGGCCGGCAAGATGCGCGTTCTCAGGCAATGCGAGGCTGCGGCGCGCAAAATCCGCCATGACCGGCGAACGCTCGACCAGCAGCACTTCGGCCTCCTCGATCCGCGACGCGACGGCCAGGCCGGCCGCACCGGCGCCGGCGCCGAGATCGGCGACGCGGCACGCGCTGCGGCAGGAAACGAGGGATGCGACCAGCATCGCATCCATTCCCGAACGATGCCCCTGACCCAGAGGCTGGATCAGGTGGAACCTGCCGCGGTGGAAAGCATCCACCGTCTCCGGAATTCCCCTCATGCCGCTTTCCGCCTCGCGGAAGGGCCGCAGCCGATCATTGCCGCAATTCCCGTTCGAGGCCCGCATCGATCAGAATGCGCCGCGCCCGGTTGGCATCGTCCTCGGCGACCAGGAAGCGCCGCGGCAGGAGGCCGAGCGATCCTTCGAGTATGCTCATGTCCTGATCGGCGATGAAGCATCCGATCCCGGCATCCTTCATCAGGCTTTCCGCAAAGGAAAGAAGGACGGCATCATTGGTGCGGATCAGCTCTTTCATCCGGCTCTATTTTCCTGTCTTAAAGCTGCGGGCGGGACAATTCGCCTCTTGCCGCCCGAAGCCCCTCTTTCTATTGTCGAACCCGCAACGAAACAGGAGTCCGGGCGTTGGGCGTAGTGATACCGCTGGAAGACAATAAAAACAAACAGGCATCTGTGAAGCCGCTTGTCGACCTGACGCTGTCCGACATGGAGCGGGTCAACCAGCTCATTCTTTCCAAGGCGGGTTCCGACGTCCAGATGATCCCGGAAGTCGCCAACCACCTGATTTCCTCGGGCGGCAAACGGCTCCGGCCGATGCTGACGCTCGCAGCCGCTTCGATGTTCGGCTACGAGGGCGATGGTCACATCAAGCTCGCGACCAGCGTCGAGTTCATGCACACGGCGACCCTTTTGCACGACGACGTGGTCGACGAGAGCGATCTGAGGCGCGGCAAATCGACGGCGCGGACGATCTGGGGCAATCAGGCAAGCGTGCTCGTCGGCGATTTCCTGCTCGGGCAGGCTTTCCGCATGATGGTCGACGTCGGCTCGATCGATGCGCTCGACGTCCTTTCGACCGCCGCATCGGTGATCGCGGAGGGCGAGGTCCTGCAGCTTTCGGTCGCCAAGAACATGGAGACGACCGAGGACGACTATCTGCAGGTCATCCGCGCCAAGACAGCGGCCCTCTTCGCCGCCGCCTCCGAGGTCGGGCCGATCGTCGCAGGCGGAAGCAAAGCCGACCGCAACGCGCTGAAGTCCTACGGCACCAATCTCGGCCTTGCCTTCCAGCTGGTCGACGACGTTCTCGACTATGGCGGAACGTCGAGCGATCTCGGCAAGAATGTTGGAGACGATTTTCGCGAAGGCAAGATCACGCTGCCTGTCATTCTCTCCTATCGCCGCGGGACGCCGCAAGACCGGGCGTTCTGGCGCGAGGCGATCGAGGGCGGCGCAAGCGACGCGGCAAATCTCGAAAAGGCGCTGGGTCTCATCCGTCGCTACGGCGGCCTTACGGATACGATCGCCCGTGCCAAACACTACGGTACGATCGCCCGCGACGCGCTCGCGCCGCTGCCGGCTTCCCCATGGAAATCGGCGCTCGTCGAGGTGATCGATTTCTGCATCGATCGGGTAAGCTGAGCCACTTCATGTTTCCTTGCATCGCGGCCGATCCAAGGGCAGAAACATGCAGCAATTCAAAGTGTTGCCGCGAGGCTTACGCTTCCGGCACGGGACCCGGCGCCGCAGCAGCGGCGGACGAAGACCTCTCCGGAGGATTTTCTTGCCGCGCTGCGCCAAAAAAGCCATTCTATTCTTGAAGACTTGCGCCCGATTTCCAATCGGCTCCGGGCCAACCAGCGGTGGCGTCTCCAATCGTACCACCGGTAATGAAAGGTTTGATATGCGGCAGAATACATTCCTTCGCCTTCTCAGCGGCGCGGCAATGCTGGTTCTTGCAACGGTGACCGGCGACCAGCAGGCCTTTGCCGAGGAGAAGGCGCCGGTCGAAGACGCCGAGCCTTTCGACATCAGGAGCGTCAACACCTTTGCCGGCGCATTCCTTGCGGCGCGCACGGCAGACGTCGATCGCGACTTTGCGGCGGCAACCGAACTCTATCGCACCGCACTCAGGTTCGAGCCCGGCAATAACGATGTCAAGCAGCGGCTGATGATCACGCTGCTGATGAGCGGCAAGTTCGATGAAGGCGCCAAGATCGCCGAAGAGCTGAAATCGGATCCCGCCGTCGAAAGGATCACCACGGTGGTCCGCGCGATTGAAGCCATCCGCAAGCGAGAATACCGCAACGCGCAAAAGCTCTTGAACTACGACGGTCCGAACGATCTCGACCGGCTGATGAGCTCGCTGCTTTCCGCCTGGGCCAAGTTCGGCCAGGGCCGACCGAAGGAAGCGCTGGCGCAGATCAAGAATTTGGATGGCCCGGAATGGTTCCGGATCTTCAGGAACTATCATGCGGGGGCGATTGCGCTTGCGGCCGGCGACAAGACGACGGCGCGCGCCCGGCTCAACGACGCCATTCTTGACCGAGAAGGCGGCGGCGCCGCGCCGGACACTTTCATGCGGGCCGTCGAGGCGCTGGCGCGATTCGAAGCGCGCGAAGGCAACAAGCAGAAGGCGTTGGATACGATCGCTGTCGGCGAAAGCCTCGTCAACAACTACACTCCGCTCGAGGCGCTGAGGAAGAGTGTCGAGGAAGGGAAGCCGCAGGAGCAGCAGGTACGCAACGCCGTGCAGGGTGCGGCCGCCGTTCTCTTTTCGATCGGTGGCGCGCTCAACCGCGAAGGCGCGGAAGACATCGTTTCGCTCTACCTTCAGACGGCGCGTCGGCTCGACCCGGAAAGCGCCGATATTCTCGTGATGCTCGGCGGGATCGCCGAAAACCTCAAAAAGCCGGAAGAGGCGATAGCGCTTTACAAGAGCGTGCCGGAGAGCTCGCCGATGCGCCGCCTTTCCGAACTTCAGCTTGGCCTCAGCCTCGCCGGCATCGGCAAGGTAGACGAGGCGAAAAAACATCTCAAAGGGCTGATCGACGTCGATCCCAAGAACATCCGCAACTATCTCGCCTATGGCAGCGTGCTTTCCGACGCCAAGGACTACAAGGAGATGGGCGAGCTTTACGACCGCGCGGTCGCCGCGATCGGCCCCGTGCCGAAGCGGAGCGACTGGACCGTCTTCTTCCAGCGCGGCATTGCCTACGAACGCCAGAAGCTCTGGGAAAAGGCCGAGCCGAACTTTCGCAAGGCACTGGAGCTCAACCCGGATCAGCCGCAGGTTCTGAACTATCTCGGCTATTCCTGGGTCGATATGAACATCAACCTCGAGGACGGGCTTGAGATGATCCGCAAGGCGGTCGAACTCAAGCCCGACGACGGCTATATCGTCGACTCGCTCGGCTGGGCCTATTTCCGCATGAACCGGTTCGACGAGGCTGTGACCGAGCTCGAGCGCGCTGCCGAACTGATGGCCGGCGACGCGACGATCAACGACCACCTCGGCGATGCCTACTGGCGCGTCGGCCGCAAGCTCGAAGCCGTGTTCCAGTGGAATCAGGCGCTGGAGCTGAAGCCCGAGGAAGCGGAAATTCCGAAGATCAAGGCGAAGATCGAAAACGGTCTGCCGCCGCTTAAGGAACCGGTCCCGGCCGCGGCGGATGCCAAGGAAATACTGCCGAAAAAGACCGAGACAGCGCCGGACAAGAAGTCCTGACCGTAACATGCAGGCAGACGGCATTCCGGGCTTCGCACTGACCTTTGCGGCGCCCGCCAAGATCAATCTCGCGCTGCACGTCGTCGGGCAGCGCGCCGACGGCCACCATCTGCTGGAAAGCCTGGTGACCTTCGCCGAATGTGGCGACCGGGTCGGGCTGACCGCGGCGGAAAGGGACCGTTTCACGGTGTCGGGCCGCTTCGCCACCGACCTTTCAGCCGAGGGCAATGGTGGTAATCTCGTGCTCCGCGCCCGGGACCTGTTGCGGCGCGAGCTTTCGGCGCAGGGTGGAATGGCCGGCCCGGTTCATCTGCATCTCGAGAAGAACCTGCCGATAGCATCGGGGATCGGCGGCGGCTCGGCCGATGCCGCCGCGACTCTGCGCGGGCTGCTGTCGCTCTGGGGCGCAACCGTCGAAGCGGCAAGGCTCGACAGCCTTGCGCTGCAGCTCGGCGCGGACGTTCCGATGTGTCTCGACCGAGGCCCCCTCGTCGCGAGAGGCATCGGCGAAGAGATCACGCCTTTTCCCGAGCTGCCGCCCTTCGACGTCGTCCTCGTCAACCCCCTCGTCGCGGTCTCCACGCCGGTTATCTTCCGATCGCTCGTCAGGAAGACCAATCCTGCGCTGGTCTTGCCTGAAGATGCCCGCTCGACTGCCGAATGGCTGACGGCCATGGCGGCCATGCGGAACGATCTGGAGCCGCCGGCACGTGCGCACGAGCCGATGATCGAAACCGTCTCGAATGCACTGCACGATGCAGGCGCCGCGCTCGTGCGGATGTCCGGCTCAGGCGCCACCTGCTTCGGACTGTTCACGGGGACGAAAAGCGCCGAGCGTGCCGCTGAGACCATTTCCGCCGACCACCCGCGATGGTACGTTCAGGCGACGCGAACCGCGGGAAAATCAGGATAACGCCAGATGCCCGGCCTCGATGAAAGACGCCCCTTCATTCCCATCGGCATCGCCGTGCTCACGGTCTCGGACACGCGCACACGCGCGGACGACAAGTCCGGCGATGTGCTCGAAGCGAGAATACGGGAGGCCGGCCACCGGCTCGAGGCGCGGACAATCGTTCCCGACGAGCGCGAGAAGATCTACGGACAGGTAAAGGCCTGGACGCTCGATGCCGCGATCGACGTCGTCATCACCACCGGGGGCACCGGCTTCACGGGCCGCGACGTGACGCCGGAAGCGCTGGAGCCGCTCTTCGAGAAACGCATGGATGGCTTTTCGGAGGTGTTCCACCGGATCTCTTACGAGAAGATCGGCACGTCGACGATCCAGTCGCGAGCCACGGGCGGGGTCGCCAACGCGACCTTCATCTTCGTCCTGCCCGGATCCCCCGGTGCCTGCAAGGATGCCTGGGACGAAATCCTGAAGCAGCAACTCGATTACCGGCACATGCCGTGCAATTTCGTCGAGATCATGCCGAGACTCGACGAGCACCTGAAGCGCGGCTGACGAAATTCGTGTTCCGTTTGGAACAGCCCAGCGCCCAGAATCCCGTTAGTTTGCCTTCGTCGGCTTGGCTCGAAGCGGGCAAGGCAAGCACCGTTTAATTGCTTCGAGCGAATGTCCGGCCTCTTTTCTGGGGCAATATCGGGAAAAGAGAGAAGGCTACGACGTGCTGCCCGTTCGCAACGGTGGGCCTGCATGGCAAGACATTTTCACAGACGATTATTTGCATAAACAAGGTCATTTGAGAGCCACTTTGGGGGGTACCGCAAGGTACGCCCCATTCTTGCTTCGGAGAAGAGGCTCAGCTCGGGGCTGCCACCGGCATATGACGGCTTCTCGTCGCCGGAGAAACCCCATTCCTGTTTACCGCCTCGGAGCCCCTTTTCCCGGTTTTCACTAACGACGCAGGCGCGCCGCTCGAGGCTCCGCGCCGCGACCCCGCGAGGGTAAGGAGGAGGTCATGGGAACGGCAGAGCATACATATTCGAAAACGGATTGGCCTGAGGCCGAGATTCCGCTGGGGCTGCGGGCGCTCTACGAAAGGCGGCGGAAGGATGAATGGCAGGCAACGGTGGACAGGCTGGACGCATTGCGCCGGTCTTTCGCGGAGCAGCGACGGCATATTATGGCACCTGAACTGCGCGACAGGATCAAGAATGTTGCAAGGTCGGGCTTGCGGGATGATCCGCGCGGCCCCGGTCTTCGATACAGGTCGTTCGTGGAGGCCAGGAATGCCGACCTTGATCTGAACGCGCTCAAACGGCTTCATAAGCGCGCCTATGGCGAAGTCGGCGCGTTGGTGAAGAGCCCTGAAGCCTTCCACCGCCACGAAACGGTGGTCGGCAGCGTGACCGACATCTTCAAACAGCCACCGATCGTGTATGTCGCGCCCGATCCGGACAAGGAAAAGCTGTTTCTCCCGCCCTTTGGAGGTTGCTGGGACAGACTCGATCAGAATCAGGCAACCGGCGACGGAGCAATCGTGGAGAACAGTTCCTATCTGGACTGTGCCGGCCGGTTTGGATCGAAACTGATCGCCCGCAACAGCGATGCCTCCGACGTGGATCTTCTCTGTGCCTATCGGGAGAACGGCTATCTCGTGCCGTTCAAGACGCTTCGCACCGGGATACTGCAAGTCAAGGCCGACCTGTCGGCCCTCATCTGCCGCCATCACATTTCGACCTACGACGAGTTCGGGTGGTCCGACTTTCACGCGACGACGCGCGGCCGCCTCGTGTTGGCTGTGTTCTGGAACTGGGAGGATGTCGAACCGGCGAACGAGGTGAGCGACCAGTGGTTCGCCTCGGGCCTCGACTGCAGCGGCGATGGCGAGAGCTTCCCCGGCACCTCAATCCAGGCCGTTCCTGGGGAACGAAGAATCATCAACCTCTTCACCGAGATGGCCTTCCCCGCTGGCCGCGAGCTCTGGATCTATGTCGGCGTGGCCGATCGCATCTGGGCACTCCTCAATGACGTCAGCATCGACATTTCGATCGACTCGGCCTGGCAATTGAACTCGCTTGCAGTCCGCTCGCTCTGACAACAACGATGCCATTTGGGTCCCTCCGACACCTCGGTCGGGGGGCGAATGGACAACCTATCGCAAGCTCACATCTTGGAATCAGGCGTCCGATGCCGTTCACCGGTCGACCGGTTCTCCATTGCGACCCAGGCTGGGACGAGCTCGGTCGCAAGTTTGCGGGCAGCTCGTCCGCTCGTAAGGCCGCTGAGCGGCATGTTGCCGCGCGCAGCCGCGACTGCATCACCCTTCGGCATCAGAAATCCGGACTCCAGCGGCGGCGACCTGTGTGCCAGGCGCTTGAGAAGCGGGCGCTTATGCATTCGCGAGGGAGAAAACTGCGCCGGGCTCCTGTTCAAAGAGACGTATTCGGCCAATTCATCCACCCAGCGACCGATGGGGCGGGCACCAGGCTCCAGCAGCATCAGCCACTCGCCGCGGGCCGAACGAAGGACATCGCCGAGATCCCAGTCGAGGCAGAAGCGGCAGCCAGCCGCATCCGCGATCCTGGGAGAGCCGTCGGTCGATCCGTGGTCCAGGATTATGACATCGCTGACGAGCCCTTCCACCGCACCGGCAACGAGCGCCGAGAGCGTCTGTGCGAGCTCCGCTTCGTTGTCCTTCGTTTCCATGATGACCGTCAGCATAGGCGTTCCTACCGCATCGCAGCGCAGATTGCTACAAGCGCCGTTCCGCACAGGGTGCGGGATGATGACGGACCTTCCCCGGACCTGTGCTGAATATTTGTTCTTGATTTGTTCCCTCTTCTACGCTAGGAAAATAATCAGCACCAAGCGAACCGAACATGGTTCCGGGAGATTTCGATGAACGATCTGTCTCAACTCAAGCAGGGCGTCTATGCGCCAGGCAACAGCGCGGATGTGGCGGAAGCCCTCGTCGCCGGAACCGGCATCAGAATCGACGTCGATCGTCGGCGCGGCCGCGGTGCCGCCCTCAACATCTCCGGACGCTTCGAGCCGATGACGCGCGAAGTCTTCGATGACGGTTGGCAAACGCTCGAGGAGCTGCCGCCGTTCAAGACCGAGGTCCAGATAGAAAAGCCGAAGACCGCGATCACGCGCAACGATTCTCCCGATATATCTTTCGACCGATCGATCAATCCCTATCGTGGCTGCGAGCACGGCTGCATCTACTGCTTCGCGCGGCCTACGCACGCCTATATGGGGCTCTCGGCAGGGCTCGATTTCGAAGCCAAGCTCTTCGCCAAGCCGGACGCGCCACGTCTTCTCGAGCGCGAGCTGGCGAAGCCGGACTATAAGCTCCGTCCGATCGCGATCGGCACAAATACCGATCCCTATCAGCCGATAGAAAAGGAATGGCGGATCATGCGCCAGATCCTGGAGGTGCTCAAGGACGCCAATCATCCGGTCATGATCGTTACCAAATCGGCCATGGTGACGCGCGACATCGACCTGCTGGCGCCGATGGCGGAAAAGGGGCTTGCCCGGGTCGGGATTTCGGTGACCACGCTCGACCGGAAACTGGCGCGCAGCATGGAGCCGCGGGCGTCGACGCCCACCAAGCGGCTGGAGGCGCTACGCGCAATTTCCGAGGCCGGCATTCCCGCTGGCGTTCTGGTCGCGCCGATCATTCCGGCGCTGAACGACCACGAGATCGAGCGCGTGCTCGATTCGGCGAAGACGGCCGGCGCGTCGGATGCGAGCTACGTCCTCCTCCGGCTTCCGCTGGAGGTGAGCCCCCTGTTCCGTGATTGGCTTCTCAGAAACTATCCGGACCGCTACCGGCATGTCATGTCGCTCATCCGTTCCATGCGCGGCGGCAAGGATTACGATGCCGAGTTCGGTAAACGAATGAAGGGCAGCGGACCTTATGCCTGGCAGATCGGCCGTCGGTTCGAGCTTGCCGCCAAGCGGCTCGGTCTCAATCTGACGCGCCGGCAATTGCGCAGCGATCTCTTCGTGCCGCCGCTCGGGATGGGGGTTCAACTGTCGCTGCTTTGATGCAGACCTTTTCGACAGGCCATCGCACCGGAGATTGAAAAAACGTCACGATCTCGACCGCCGATGTGCCTTAAAACTTCCAGTGTCCGCCCTTTGCCTCGGGGGCGGTGCTGGTCTTCCCCGGCAACCGCCGCAAACCGAGCCGGGGGCTTGAAGGGAATCGGGCGAGTATGCCAATGTCGCCCGCATGACACGCAGCAAACAGCCCGATTCCCCTCTTTTCCCTCTTCCGCCGGCCGTTCCGGATTTCGCGTTCGAACGCGCGGCGCAGCGCGACGGTCTCTGGCCGGTGGCGGGCGCCGACGAGGCCGGGCGTGGTCCGCTCGCGGGCCCTGTCGTCGCTGCGGCTGTCATCCTCAATCCGGAGGCGATCCCGGCGGGCCTCAACGATAGCAAGCTCTTGAGCGCGGAGCAGCGCGAGGCATTGTTCGAGGAGATTCTGGCGACGGCGACGGTCTCGATCGCCTCGTCCTCGTCGGCCCGCATCGATACGACCGACATACTGAAAGCCAGCCTCGATGCGATGCGCCGCGCCGTTCATGGCCTGGAGGTGGCGGCTCGCATCGTTCTCGTCGACGGCCGCGACGTCCCTCCCGGGCTTACCTGTCACGCCAAGGCCATCGTCAAAGGCGACAGCCGCTCGGTGTCGATCGCCGCCGCATCGATCGTCGCCAAAGTCACCCGCGACCGGATGATGGCCCGGGCCGATGCAACCTTTCCCCTCTACGGCTTTGCCCATCACGCGGGCTATGCGACGGTGAAGCATCGCACCGCGATCGAAAGCCATGGCCCCTGCTCCCTGCACCGCATGAGCTTCCGCCCGTTCCGACAATTGTAGTCGACGTCGGCCCTGGCCCTTGATCGGGGGCGTAAACCGGAAGCTTTCTTCCGCGCCGCGCAAAGCGGCTCCGCCGCCCTGATCCAGGCTGTAGGCATGAGCGTCCCTCCCGGCAAGGGCTTGGTCGACACGATCACAACCGCTGAACCCGACCGGGGGATGTCGGAGACAACCTCCCATGCGCGCAACGAAAAAACCCCGCCGAAGCGGGGCCCTTGAATCTCGGTCGAACCGACGCTCAGTTCAAGCGTGACTTGACCTCGCCGAGCGCCTTCTTGAAGAGCGACTCCTGAGCGCCTGCGTCGGCCTTGCTCGCGATCACTTTCTCGGCTGCGCTGATTGCCAGGTCTACGGCAGCAGCACGAACCGCATTGATCGCATCGCTTTCGGCCTGCTTGATCTTCTGTTCGGAAAGTGCGGTGCGGCGCGCGACATATTCTTCGGTCTTCTGCCTTGCTTCCGCCGTCAGCATCTCTGCTTCGCGCTGGGCAGCGGCGACGATGCTCGCGGCTTCCGCCTCGGCATCCTTGCGCTTGCGCTGATATTCGGCAACGAGGCTCTGCGCTTCCTCGCGCAGACGCTTCGCTTCCGCCAGTTCGTTGCTGATCTTGTCGGCGCGGGCGTCGAGTGCCTTGCCGACCATGCCCGGAACCTTGAGATAGGCGATGAGGGCAAAGAAGAGAATAAGGCCTACGAGGGCATAGAAAGTCGCATCAAGAGCCATTGTTCTCTTATCCTCAGTTGCCGGCCGAAGCCTTGAACGCCGCAGCGATCTCGGACTTGGTGACGGTTCCGCCAATCAATTGCTTGACCACGGCCGCTGCAGTTTCCTCGGCGATGGCGCCGACATCGGCAAGCGCTTTTGACTTGATGTCGCCGATGCGCGCCTCTGCGGCGGCAATCTTCTTCGCGAGCTCGGCTTCGACACCGTCGCGATCGGCCTTGGCCTTCGTCTTGGCAGCTTCGCGTGCGGTGTCCGCAATCGAATGGCCTTTTGCCCTTGCGCCTGCCAGTTCCTGCTCGTAGGCGGCGATGGCCGCATCGGCCTCGCCCTTCAGACGAGATGCCTCGTCGAGGTCCTGAGCGATCCGGTCATGGCGCGTCTCGAGGATACCGCCGATCCGGGGGATGATGACTTTCGACATCAGGAGATAGAAAAGCCCGAACGTAATCGCGAGCCAAAGAAGCTGCGAAGCGAAATGGGTCGAATCGAAGGGCGGGAACACGCCGGAGCCATGCTCGCCTTCGTGGGCCACACCCGTTTCGGTGTGCACCTCACCGGCCGCAGCGGCATCGTGTGCTTCGGCGCCTTCGGTGGTGGATGACTGGGCGTATGCCTCGGTCACAAACATGCTCACCTCCAGGTGCACTCAAGAATATGCGCGGCCGCGGCCCGACGGGCCGCGGCCAAAACTTCTGCCGATATCAGACGGCGAAGAGGAGGAGGAGTGCAATGAGCAGCGAGAAGATGCCCAGAGCTTCCGTAACGGCGAAGCCGAATACGAGGCGGCCGAACTGGCCGTCAGCTGCCGACGGATTGCGCAGAGCGCCGGACAGGTAGCTGCCGAAGATGTTGCCGAGGCCGAGAGCCGTGCCGGCCATACCAAGGCATGCAAGACCTGCACCGATGTACTTTGCTGCTTCCGCTTCCATGATTGACTCCTTCGAAATGGTGTTGCGGCTTAGGATTTGCGCTTCCGGCGGCAAGCCGACCGGAAACCAGCGACTGTTTATTCCTTAGTGGCCTCCGGGGTGGACCGCATCGTTGAGGTACATGCAGGTCAGCACCGCAAAGACATAGGCCTGGAGGAAGGCGACAAGGAATTCAAGACCGGTGAGGGCGACGGTCATGATGAGCGGCAGGATCGCGCCGCCGATGCCGAGCGCTCCAAAAGCGCTGAGCGATGCGACGAAGCCTGCGAAGACCTTCAGCGTGATGTGGCCCGCCAGCATGTTGGCGAAAAGACGGACCGAGAGGCTGATCGGACGGGAAAGGAACGAAATGATTTCGATCGAGACGACAAGCGGCAGAAGCGCGCCCGGCACGCCTTGCGGCACGAACAGCTTGAGGAAGCCGAAGCCGTGCTTGTAGAAGCCGTAGAGAAGGACGGTGCCGATCACGAAGACCGCAAGCGCGAAGGTGACGATGATCTGGCTGGTGACGGTGAAGAAATAGGGGACCATGCCGAGCAGGTTCGCCGTCAGGATGAACATGAACAGCGAGAAGACCATCGGGAAGAATTTCATCCCGTGACTGCCGGCGCCCTCGCGAAGCATCGAGGCGATGAATTCGTAGGACATTTCCGAAACCGACTGCATGCGCGTCGGGATCAGCCCACGCTGCGACGTCGTCAGATAGAGGAAGCCCGCGGCCGCACCCACGGTCGCGACCATGAACAGCGACGCATTGGTGAAGGAAAAGTCAATTCCGCCAATCTCGATCGGGACAATCTTGTTGACCAGGAACTGGTGGGTCGGATCGTTTGACACCGCGCTTCTCTTTCGTTTTGCCCGCCCGCGAGCGGAAATCCTGTTCTTCCCGGCGACGTATCAGACGCCGCCGCCATCCTCTTTGTCCGTGCCCGGCTCGCCCTTCCGCTCGTCGGGCTTCGCCACCAGACCGGCGGAACGCAGCACGTTCAACACGCCGGCACAGAAGCCGAGTAGCAGGAGGACGATCAAGCCCCACGGCCCTGTACCCGCAAAGTGGTCCAAAAGATAGCCCAGAAACGCCCCGACCAAGATGCCGGCGATGAATTCGCTCGAAAGCTTCATCGCCGCCGCGTACCCCTTGCGGCTTTCATCGGCGCGCCCATCCGCCCCTTCCGAGACATCCGCCCGCTTCTTGGACTTGATGTCGTCGCCGAGACGCTTGAGCCGCGCTTCCAGACTTTCTTCCGGCTTCTCCGTCACATGGCTCCCCTTTGCACCCCCACGCGGTCGAACGCGATCTCGGTCATACAAACGGCCGCTGTTCAAGCCACGCTTCGGCCCCATTTGAAGTCGCGCGCAACATAGTTTTAGGCACCCGCATAGTCAAGGCATGGAGGCACCTTCGACGTGGACAATATTATTGTGTTAATTCAACGACTTAATGATAAATCCGGCAAGCTGCGACAAAGGTGCAGAGGGAATCGCCGCCAACGACGGGGTCACGCCCGCGGCTCCGGCGGCTGGCAGGGGCGCGGAGGCGGCCACGCCGTCAGCTCCAGCCGCCGCCATAGGTTCTGTAGAAGATGTGCAGTCCGATCTTGCCGACCCGCTTCATCGTCTTCGCCCAGGCGGGATTCACATAGGTGGCGTGATAATGGGTCGCCGAGCCGACTTCCGACAGCCATATCCTTCCGGAGGTAACCGCCAGCGCGACTTCCTTGGCCGTCTTCCAGTGCGATCGCGAATAGATCAGGTCGCGGATCATGTCGCAGGCGAAAGAGAACTGGCAGCGGTTGCGCCAGGCCTTGTTCTGGTAGACGACGCCGCAGATCGTCTTCGGGTAGGTCGGATTGCGGACGCGATTGAGAATGACCTGCGCCACCGCGGCCTGACCCTTGACGGATTCGCTGCGTGCCTCGAAATAGATTCCCTCGGCCAGACAGGTCTGCTCTTCCTTGCTGAAGACGGTTGGCGGCAGCGGCGTTGCCGCCCAGGCATGATCGTCGGGCGCGATATCCGGAATGAAGCGCCCTGCATTTTCGTCGTTCCGCAGGATCGAATCGAAGGGTGATTCACGCGCATAGTCCGGCTCGGGCCGGACATAGGCAGTCGCAAGAATGTCGGGCTTGTCGTTGGTGACGAGCTTGGCCAGCATCGGCGAGAGGCCCGGTTCCGGCTTCGGCGGCGTCTTGCGGTAAAAGACCGTGGCGATCTCGATCTCCTTGCCTTTGATCTTCGGCTTGGCGAAGACCATCTTCTCGGGGCCGTCGAGGGCCGGGCCGATAAGCGAGCTCGTGCGCTGAAGGATGGATCCGGCGCTGAAGTCCTTGGGCGGGGTCACCGGCGTTACCGCGACGATTCGCCCCTTCTTCAGCTTCCGCGTCACGCGATCCTCGTCCGGCGTCCCCTGGTGTTTCGATTCGGCGGTCAGCGCCACGCGGCCGCCTTCCGGCAGGGTCATGCCGGCGCCGCCGTCGAGCGCACCGGTGGTGATCGGGTCCGTGAAGACCATCTCGACTTCGTGGAGAGAGCCGGCCGGCGAAGGAGTGAGATAGGTGCGCCAACGCTCGCCGCCGCGGTTGATGCCGGACAGAAACGTCGCAATGTCCGAATAGGCGACCGCCGAGGGAAAGCCCAGGAATACGGCAAGGCCTAGGATCGCCGGGGCGCGCCAGGCCGAGAACGAAAACCGAAACTTGTCACGCAACTTCCAACTCTTACGCACCGGTCGGCTCCAGGAACTCTTTCTCAAGCACGCGCTCTCGCAAGCCGGCGATGAGCCAGCGACAAGATTCCATGCAGGACGCTAGGGTTTGGAAGCGGCCGGCCGGCTCGCCGGGACCGCTTCGCTTGAGCCTTGAAAATGCGGCATTAACCTTGATGTTTGGTTAATGCGGACGCAGTGAAACGGATCAGATGATCACGTGAGAGCCGAGTTCGACCACCCGGTTCGTCGGCAGGCGGAAATAATCGGAGGGATCGATCGCAGCATTGGCGAGTGCGATGAACAGACGGTCCTGCCAATGCGGCATGCCGGACTGGGCGTCGGGCACAAGTTTGCGGCGGCCGAGATAGAAAGAGGTGGACATGATGTCGAATTTCAGGCCCGACTTTCTGAAGAGGCCCAGCGCCTGGGAGACATTCTGCGTTTCCATGAAGCCGAACTTCATTTCCAGCAGAGTGAAACGCTCCGACAACCGCCGCGCGCTGACCCGCTCTTCCCTCGGCACCTTCGGCGTGTTTGCCGTCCGGATCGTCAGAATGAAGTTCTGCTGATGCAGAACGTGGTTGTGTTTGATGTTGTGCAGCAGGGCGGCAGGAGTCGATTCCGGATCGCTGGTCAGGAATATCGCCGTGCCGGTCACCGACACCGGCGCGTGCTCGCTCTGGCGCTCGACCGATTTGATGAAGCTTGCCAGCGGAATGTCGATATGGCGGGTCTTGGCGTGCAGGATTGCTGTGCCGCGCTTCCAGGTCCACATGATGACGATGAAGGTCGCCGCAATCAGGATCGGCACGTAGCCCCCGTCGTGGATCTTCAGCATGTTGGCGCCCAGGAAGACGAATTCCAGTGCGAACAGCGGCAGCAGCGCACCCGCTGCCCACCAGCTCGGCCAGTTCCACCGCATACGCAGGAATTCGAAGGAAAGCACCGTGGTGACCACCATCGCACCGGTGACGGAGATGCCATAGGCAGTTGCGAGCGCCTCGGAGGAGCCGAAGAGGAAGACGAGCGCCATGACGCCGAACATCAAAAGCGTGTTGACGTTCGGCAGGTAAATCTGGCCCGTATGGGTCTCGGACGTATGGAAGATCGCCATGCGCGGCAGGAAACCAAGGTGGATGGCCTGGCGCGTCAGCGAAAAGGCGCCGGTTATGACCGCTTGACTGGCGATGATGGTGGCCGCTGTCGCGAGAATGACGGCGGGCAGCAGCGCCCATTTCGGAAACATCAGGAAGAAGGGATCGGACATCGCCTCCGGGTTCTTCAGCACGAAGGCGCCCTGCCCCAGATAGTTCAGCGTGAGCGCTGGGAAGACCACGGTGAACCAGGCCCATTGGATCGGCCGCCTGCCGAAATGGCCGAGATCGGCGTAAAGCGCCTCGGCACCCGTGACCGTCAGGAAGACGGCGCCGAGTACGACGATACCGACATAGCCTTCGTTGAACAGGAAGGTGACGGAATAATACGGGTTGAAGGCTCTGAAGATCGACAGGTCGTCGGAAATATGGACGAAACCGATCGCGCCCATGACGACGAACCAGATGAGCGTTATCGGGCCGAAGAAATTGGAAACCGCGGCAGTACCCTTGGACTGAACGGCGAAGAGGAGCAGGAGGATGACCACGGCGATCGGAACGACGTAGTCCGAAAGGGCCGGGGTCACCAACTTCAAACCCTCGACGGCCGAGAGCACCGACAGTGCCGGTGTTATCATCGCGTCGCCGATGAAGAGTGCGGCGCCGGCAATGCCCATGAAGAACAGTATCGCCGTGTGACCATTGGCGGTCTTCATGAGCAGCGCAAGCAGGGAGAGCGTGCCGCCCTCGCCCTGGTTGTCCGCCCGCAGCAGGAAAAGCACGTATTTTATCGTGACAATGATCGTCAGCGCCCAGATCATCAGCGAGATCAGACCGATGATCTCGACGTCCGTCACACCGTCGTGCGCAACGGGGCGCAACGCCTCGCGGAAGGCATAGAGAGGGCTGGTGCCGATATCGCCATACACGACGCCGACGGAGCCAAGCGCCAGAACCAGCAGGCGGCGAATATTCTCCACCCCAGGTGTAGCGGGAGCAGACAATTGAGACATGTTGCTCAACAGGCCCTTAGAGCCAGCCTTTCCAGCGGAAGAAGAAAAAGGGGATCACGGCCGAAAGTACCATGGCCGCAAGCGCCCACGGATAGCCGAACTGCCATTCAAGCTCAGGCATGATGCGAAAGTTCATGCCGTAGACAGAAGCGACCAGCGTCGGCGGCAACAGAACGACCGAAGCGATCGAGAAGATCTTGATGATCGCATTCTGCTCGACATTGATCAGGCCGAGCGAGGCATCGAGCAGGAAGGTGATATTTCCAGAGATGAAAGCCGTGTGTTCCGAGAGCGACTGGATGTCCCGCGATACCGTACGGCAAAGTTCCCGGCTTTCCTTGTCTGCTTGAACGTCGGGAACCGTATAGACGAAGGTCAGCAGCCTGGAGAGCGAAGCGAGGCTGTCGCGCGTTTTCGCAACAAGCCGGTGATGGCCCGCGACGTCGCGCAGGCGTGCTTCGAGAAAGTGCGGTGGCCGGTGCCGCCGGCCAGACGCCTTGTCGCCGAAGACCTGAAGCGCCAGGTCGTCGATCCTGTCGACAGCCTGCTCGAGAATTTCCGCCGTCCTGTCCACAATCGTCTCGAGCAGGCGCGTCAGAATCACCGCGCCGTTGCGGCAGCCGCCGGGGATACGATGCATGCCGGCCTTGAAAAGGCCGAAGGCCCTCGGCTCGGCATAGCGGACGGTGACAAGGCGCTTGCCTGCCAGAATGAAGCCGACATCCGTCAACCCCGGCATTTCCGTGTCGCTTCGATAGACGAGCGAAGCGGTCATGAAGACGGCACCGTCGTCGGTATAAAGCCTGCTCGAAGGTTCGATGTCCCTCAGATCGTCCCGCGTCGGAATGGGAATTCCGAGCAGTCCCTCGATCATCAGGTCTTCCGCCTTGGTTGGCTCGACAAGGTCTATCCAGACGAGATCGGGACGCAGGCCCGACGGCGGTTCGGCCGTGGAGAGAGCGACCGCTTCACCGTTGACACAATAGCCTGTGATCATGCGGCCGCCTTTTTCATGCAGCCGACGACGATGAACCTTGATGATTTCGCAGGATCAGCCGCCACACGATTTTCCACAAAGCAGATTCATCCGATGAAGGCTTTCAGCCGTTTCGACGCCGCATGACGGCAGTCGGGTGACCAAAGTCTCCGGCGATGGCAGTGGCTCGCTTTGACTTGCCTATGCGAGCCAAGGGGATATGACTCAACCCCGGCGCAAAATCAATGGCCTTCGGGGATCCGGTGCTTCCCTGTCGGATGTCTCGGTCGCGCCGCACTGAATTCCCCGGCATGTCGCTTGGGCATGACCGCGGCGAAGCGCTATTCGAAGACGATGTTCGGCATCGCACGGCTTTTGTCCTGCCGGGCAGCGGTGACCTCTCCCCAGACCCGCGCCGCGATGTCGCGATAGACGCGCGCGACCTCGCCATCGGGCTCGGACGCCACGAGAGGGGTTCCCGCATCGGAGGTCTCCCGGATACCCATGGTCAGGGGCACCTCTCCAAGGAACGGTACGCCGATGCGCTCGGCTTCCTTGCGCGCGCCGCCATGACCGAAGATGTCGTAGCGCCTGCCCGTATCGGGCGCCACGAAATAGCTCATGTTTTCGACGATCCCGAGAACCGGAACCTCAACCTTGCGGAACATGGCGAGACCCTTGCGGGCATCCACGAGCGCCAGGTCCTGCGGCGTCGACACGATGACGGCGCCTGCGAGCGGCACCTGCTGAGCCATCGTCAGCTGTGCGTCACCGGTGCCGGGAGGCATGTCCACGACCAGGACGTCGAGGTCCCCCCACGCCACCTCGCGCAACATCTGCAGGAGCGCCGACTGGATCATCGGGCCGCGCCAGATCATCGCGACCTCCTCGTCCACGAGGAAGCCCATCGACATGACTTTCAGGCCGTAGTTTTCCATAGGGCGGATAAGCCGCCCCT
Organism: Sinorhizobium sp. KGO-5; assembly: GCF_036245905.1. Lineage (NCBI taxonomy): Bacteria > Pseudomonadati > Pseudomonadota > Alphaproteobacteria > Hyphomicrobiales > Rhizobiaceae > Sinorhizobium > Sinorhizobium sp. KGO-5. The sequence goes on along the minus strand of NZ_BDIZ01000001.1, from coordinate 1,266,838 downwards.
CGATCTGTTGCGGGCGGCCGGAAATCTTCAAAAGCCGCGGCATCGAAGGGCCGTAGATATCCGCGTCGAGGAGCCCGACCTTCAGCCCGTTTGCCTGAAGCGCCAACGCCAGATTGACGGAGGTGGTGGACTTGCCGACTCCGCCCTTGCCGGAGGCGACGGCGATGATGGCACCGACGCCGGGGATGCCCGCCTTTGGTGCCGCACCGCCCGCGCGCTGCGCCGGCGCATGGCCCGTCGGGGCCGGCCGGGGCCGCTCCACCGGGCCCTTCTGCGGAGCGGCCTTGCGGTCGGCAGTCAATGCCACCATGGCGGCCTTCACGCCGGGAATCTCGCGCACGACCCGTTCGGCGGCCGCCCGCATCGGTTCGAGCTCCTTCGCCCGATCCGCCGGCACGGTGATCGAGAAGTAGGCCTTGCCGTCGGAAATGAACACATCGGACACAAGGCCGAGGTCGACGATGTTTCCTTCCATATCCGGACCGCGGACGGTCCGTAGCTTCTCCAAAACCATTTCCCGGGTGACATCCGGCATGTCGGCCTCTTGCTCTTTCGTTGGCGCGCAACGCTTTCGACTGCTCTATCGCTAGCCCAAATCGCACCCGATTTAAGGAACTGGGTATTAGATAGTCGAGCCGGGGCACTTCGCCAATGCGACAGGTGGGAAAATGAGAGGGCCGCCAACCGATCATCGTGTCCGTACATCCGGGATCACGGGCGATCGGCGGCGGCCCTTGTCGCGACCTTCCTGGGCGCTGTCTTATTATGGTCCCCTCTGGACACGGAACTGAATATGCACAATGCGTGCCAGTTGGAGCCTTCCGGAAAAAACCAGAGTTTCCAATGAGTTGCTCTTCAACTATCGCGGATGCGCAAGAGACTGCGCTGCTCATTTCCTGAGCAGGCGCGCCATTTGGACACGAAATGCTCTCAGATGCGCCGGCCATTGCTCCGGCCGATGGGGCTGCCGGCGAAAGCTGTTGAGATCGAATAACCGCTGCGGCTTGTTTGATTTCCTCATTCCTGTGCTTGTCACAGGAATCCAGCCAGACCAAGTCCTTGGGCTGAAAGAACGCTTCCCGCGCCGCAGACGCGGCGCTACCCTCATTCCTGTGACAAGCACAGAGATGATGGCAGAGGATGACTCTCAACAGGCCCTAGCTGATATAGCCCTTTTTCATCGCCTTCACGACCGCCTGCGTGCGGTTCACCGCGTCGAGCTTCTTCGTGACGTGGTTGAGGTAATGATTCACCGTGTGCTCCGACAGACCGAGGATACCGGCGATTTCTGAGCTGGTCTTGCCGGCAGCCGTCCAGCTCAGGCACTGGATCTCCCGTTCGGAAAGAACCGTGTTGGTGTTCTTCCAGACAGAGCCGATCTCGGCAAGCCGGTTATAGACGTGAATTGCGATCATCTGCAGTTCCATCGCCGCCGTCATCGGTAATTCCGCTTCCGGGCCCATGAGGATGACCGCGCCGCGGCCACCTTCGGCATCGTGGACCGGGAAGTAATTGGCTTGGAATATGCCGTTGTCGCGCAACATGGCGATGTAATCCGCGGCAGAGTCGGGCTTGCCTCCCTCCCTCTCCCAGTCTTCAAGCTTGATCTGAAACGGCGTCGTCGTCTCTCTCAACCGTCGCACCCCGGTGCTGAAGCGCAGCATCGAAAGGCTGTCATATTTGTTGAGGAGCTCGGCCGGCATGTTCGAGATCACCGTGGTGGCGGAGAGCCGCTCTACCTCGACTGCAGGGATCGAACAGATGAGAAACGTCTTGAAGCCGAAAATCGGCGTAATCCGCCGCATGTAGCGAATAATGTCGAACTGGGTCTCGAGCCTTGCTATCTCAGGCGCGAAATCGCCGCCCCGGGGCAGATCGATATCAGTCGTCCCCCTCGTGATCATCTCTTGCATCGGTGCGGTTCCATCGCAGTCATCGACTATCAAATAGCCCGAGCGGCCGAGCAATGCCAACAGGTGATTGACGATCATCACCTCTGACGCGCAAAACCCTGTGCATTTCGACCGTGCCGATGAACGCCGACCCCGCCTTCAGCCGCTCGCGCCGAAAGACGGCCGCGTCGCGTTCGCGTGCCTCCATTTCCCGTGCTTGTCACAGGGATGAGAGAGTAAAGGGGCTCTGTTCATGTCCCGCCCGGCGTCGATCAATTGATCAAGCCCGCGCGTATCGCCTTGGCGACAGTTTGGACGCGATTGACCGAATCGAGCTTGCGCGTCGCACGGTTGAGATAGTGGTTCACCGTATATTCCGACAGTGCCATGATGCGGGCCATCTCCACCGTCGTCTTGCCAGCCGCGGCCCAGCGCAAACACTCGATCTCGCGCCGGGAAAGGCTGCCCGGGCCGCGTCGGTCGCGCGTTCGGACTTCGCTCAGCCGGCTGTATAGAAGGCCGGCCCAGAGGTTCAGAGCCTGCATCTCGTCGTCGGACACGGCGGACCTGTCACCGCCGAAGGCGATGGCGGCGCGGTGACCCGCGGCATCATGGACCGGCAGATACACCCCGCGCGGCATGTTCGCCTGTTCGAAAACGCATATGGCAGCTTCGCCCTTTCCGTCCACACGCCCGCGCGCCAGCAGATGAGCATCGTAGGTGAAGGGAATTGTGCTGCGCCGCAACCGCTGTATCACGGGACTGCCGTCGATCAGGCGGGCACTGTCATAACGCCTGAGGAAATCCATCGGCCAGGTCGTCATGAGCGCCTGCGCAGTGAGGCTGTGGGACCCCGACTCGGGAATGGCGAGGACCATGAAGCCTCGAAAACCGAAACCTTCCGACACCCGGCCGAGCGCGCTCCGCACATCATCCTCGCTGTCGATCGACCCGCTGACAGCGTGACCGTCAGGGAGGACCAATGAGGATATATCCACGCTGAAATCGATCATCTTCCGCCCGCCTCTCACATCCGCGTTCCAGCTGGAGCATGACGCTCGCGCTGTCATACCCACGCCTTCGCTTCCACCAGAATTCCGCCCGATGCAACCAGCCGTGGCAGCAGACCGGCATTGAAGCTACTTATCTTGAACCTTTTCGTCCAGTCGAAACTTCTAATTTACCGTAAAGCGGTCCCGCGCACTTTTTCGTGGAAAACATGCTGTAATCCTTAACCGTCACGGCGACCTTTGCTCGTCCGGCAGGACACGCGGCGCCGCAGCACCCTTTTCCCGCCCCGGGCCAAGCCGGATCCGGACCTCTTCCTCGATCTCTGCCGCCACCTCGCGCACGTCCTGCGCCCAGGCGGTCAGCTGCTGCAGGCTGACCCGATAGGAGGGACCGGTCACGGAGATCCCTCCGACCAGGTCGTGTTCCGGAACGCTGATCGGGGCGGCCACGCAGCAGATCTCCGCCTCGTGCTCCTCCCGGTCGAGGGCATGGCCGTAGTGCCGGATTTCCTCGATCTCGGCAAGGAGCGATTCTATCGAACGATGCGTTTGCGCCGTGAACGGGTGAAACGCCATTCCGGTCGATATCCGCTGCAATTCGCCTGCGGGAAGAACCGACAGAGCCGCCTTGCCGATCCCCGTACAATAGGCCGGCGACGCCTTGCCGATCTGCGAACTCATACGCACGGTCTGCCGGCTTTCCACCTTGTCGACATAGATGATCTCGGTCTCCCGCAGCACGCCCAGATGCACCGTCTCGCCGGTCAATTGGTGCAGGTGCAGGAGATAGGGGGCGGCGATCTCTCGAAACCGGTTCCCCGACCAGGAGCGATAAGCAAATTTCAACAGGCGAAGCCCGGGCTCGTAGGACAAGTCCCGGCGCTGCACCAGCAAGCCCTCTTCGACGAGATGGCCAAGCAGCCGGTGCAGGGTTCCGCGGGGCTGACGAACGGTCTGCAATATATCCGTGAAGCGCTGAGGGCGGTCGGCCATGGCTACTGCCTCCAGCACGGCCATTGCCTTGCCAAGCGTGCCGGTGCCGACGAGGTCACCTTCCATATCGTCTTCTTTCTTCCGCTTCATTCTTATCCGCTTTCCGCTGCGCTATCTTGACAGGGTAAAAGCATTGGCGCGATAATTCCATATAATAAAACACAGTTCCGAATATTGGAACAACCAATCCCGCAGCCGCGGTATCAGGGAGAAGCCATGACCTTGCCGAGCAGCCAGTTTCCTGATCTGCGCGATTGCGGAGTTCTGGTCACCGGCGGCGGCTCCGGCATAGGAGCCGCACTGGTGCAGGCGTTCGCCCGGCAAGGCGCCCACGTCGCCTTCGTGGACATTGCAGCGGAAGCGAGCCTGGCGCTCTGCGAGAAGGTCGCGGCCCAGACCGGGCAGGCGCCGCATTTCATCCAGGCAGACCTCCGCAATGTCGGGGCCGTGCGGGCCGCAGCCGACGAGGCGGCCGCCAAACTCGGCTCCGTCCGTGTCCTCGTCAACAACGCCGCGCGCGACGACCGGCAGGCGCTCGAAGCGGTGACCGAGCAGAGCTGGGACGAAAGCCTTTCCGTCAACCTCAGGCATATCTTCTTCATGTGCCAGGCGGTCGCGCCCCACATGCAGCAGCAAGGCGGCGGATCGATCATCAATTTCTCCTCGATCGCCTTCATGCTCAACATGCCGGAAATCCCCGCCTACTCTGCAGCCAAAGCCGGGATCATAGGCCTCACCAAATCGCTCGCCGGCAAGCTCGGACCGGATAACATCCGCGTCAACGCGATCCTGCCCGGCATGATCGTTACGGAGCGGCAGCGGCGCTTGTGGCTCACGGAAGAATCGATCGCGCGGATGCAGGAAAGGCAGTGCCTCAAGCGCATGCTCGTCGCCGACGATCTCGTCGGCCCATGCCTCTTTCTGGCGTCGGACAGTTCGGCGGCGATGACCGCACAGACCATGATCATCGATGGAGGCGTGTTTTGACGACGGCAGGCTATTATGCCGCAGTGGATTGGGGAACATCCAGCTTCCGCCTGTGGATCATCGGCGAGGACGGTGCGGTGCTGGCCGAACGCCGCAGCGCCGAGGGCATGACGACGGCCGCAAAGACCGGCTTTCACACGATTCTCGACGGCCATCTCGCCGCGGTCTCCGCGCCTGCGCATCTGCCGATCATCATCTGCGGCATGGCAGGCGCCCGTCAGGGCTGGAAGGAGGCCGGGTATATCGAAACGCCCGCAGCACTCGCCGAGATTGCCGGCCGTGCCACGGCCATTCCCGATGTCGACCGCGACATCCGCATTCTCCCCGGTCTCGCCCAGCGCGACCAACGGCATCCGGACGTCATGCGCGGCGAGGAGACGCAGCTCTTCGGCGCAGCCGGGCATCTCGGCGCCGGCAGCCATCTCGTCTGCATGCCCGGGACGCACAGCAAATGGGTTCGTCTTGCCGACGACAGGGTCGAGGGCTTTTCCACCTTCATGACCGGCGAGCTCTTCGACACCATCGCGCGCCACACCATCCTCAGCCACGCGGTGGCAGAAGCGGAAACCTTCGCGACCGGGAGCGCAGCCTTTACGGATGCAGTAAGCCGCACGAGGGAGAACCCGGCGCTCGCAACCAATCTGCTCTTCTCCGTTCGCGCCGGGCAGCTTCTGCACGGCACCGGCGCCGCCGACGCGAGAGCGCAATTGTCCGGGACCCTGATAGGCCTGGAGATCGCCGGAGCGCTCGCGGCCTCGGGCACGGTGGACGGCGTATGCCTCGTCGGCTCCGGTGGGCTCGGCACGCTTTATCGTACTGCCCTCGAAAGCCAGGGCCTCAACGTCCGGGCCGTCGACGCCGATGAGGCGGTGCGGGCCGGTCTTTCCGCAGCCGCCCGTGCGATTTGGCCTTTGTGATAGAAAGAAAGAACATGGACAGAATCCCCCTGCCCCCGATGAAACGCCCGCTGATCGCGATCCTGCGCGGCCTGAAGCCTGAGGAGGCGGAAGGCGTGGTCGGTGCCCTCATCGAAACAGGCTTCACGGCGATCGAAATCCCACTGAATTCGCCGGACCCGTTTCGCTCCATCGAGACGGCCGTCAAAATGGCTCCGGCCGGGTGCCTTATCGGCGCCGGTACGGTGCTGACGACGGCCCAGGTGGAACGCCTCGCCGATGTCGGCGGGCGGCTGATGGTGAGCCCCAATGTAGAGCCGGCAGTCATCCGGCTTGCTGCGACGAAAGACATGGTGACGATGCCAGGCGTTTTCACGCCGACGGAGGCATTGGCCGCCGCCGCCGCCGGAGCCAGCGGCCTCAAGTTCTTTCCGGCAAGCGTGCTCGGCCCCTCCGGCATCGCGGCGATCCGCGCGGTGCTGCCGGGCGATCTCGAGATCGCGGCGGTCGGCGGCGTGTCGGAGGTCAATTTCGCCGACTATGCAGCGATCGGGATCCGCAGCTTCGGGCTCGGTTCGAGCCTTTACAAGGCCGGGATGAGCGCCGGGGAAGTGCGGCAGCGGGCCATTGCCACGCTCGCAGCCTATGATGCCGTCTATGGAGGCCAGCAGTGACCGATCTCGTTCCCTTTTCCGGCCGAACCCTTTCGGAAGCCGCGTGCGAACTCGGCGAAGGCCCCACCTTCGACCCCGACACCGGAACGGCCTGGTGGTTCAATATAACGGGCCGCGAGTTGCATGAGCTTCATCTCGAAAGCGGACGGAAGGCGATCCATCCCCTGCCCTTCCTCGGCAGCGTGCTTGCGGCGATCGATCCGCTACGGCAGTTGATCGCCTCGGATCAGGGCCTTTTCGTGCGCGACACCGAAAGCTCGAAGCTACGCCATTTCGCGACGCTCGAGGAAAAGCCGGGCAACCGCTCCAACGACGGACGCGTCCATCCCTGCGGCGCGCTTTGGGTCGGCACCATGGGGCGCAACGCCGAGAAACATGCGGGTGCGATCTACCATGTGGCCGGCAGCCGCGTCACGAGGCTCTATGGCAACATCACCATTCCCAACGCGATCTGCTTTTCCCCGGACGGGGCTACCGCCTATTTCACCGACACCGACGTCAACCAGCTGATGCGCGTCGACATAAATCCGGCGACGGCGCTCCCGACCGGCGATCCGGTGCTGCTTTCGGACGAAAGCACGAGCCCGGGCGGCGTCGACGGCGCCGTCTGCGATGCCGACGGGCTGATCTGGAACGCCCGGTGGGGCGCAAGCGCCGTGGAGGTCTATAAACCCGACGGCCGGAAGGTCGCCCGCTACGCCGTGCCGGCGACGCAGCCGAGCTGCCCGGCTTTCGTCGGCGCCAGGGCCGAACGTCTGCTGCTGACCTCGGCCTGGCAGGGCATGGACGACGCCGCGCGGGCAGCCGACCCGCAGGGCGGGAAAACCTTCGACCTCGGGATCGAGGTCAAAGGGCGCTTCGAGCCCGCATTCCGACTTTAAATCCGCCAAACAACAAAGACTGGCGTCGCGCCGGCGAAAAATCATACAATTGCTCCATTGCGCTGAATCGCGGTGGAAGGAGTGCTCGGATGAGCGACAAGAAAAAAGAACTGAGAAGCCGTCACTGGTACGGCGGCACGCACAAGGACGGCTTCATTCATCGGTCCTGGATGAAGAATCAGGGGTTTCCCGACCATGTGTTCGACGGCCGGCCGATCATCGGCATATGCAACACCTGGTCGGAGCTCACGCCCTGCAACAGCCATCTGCGTATCCTCGCCGAAGGCGTGAAGCGCGGCGTCTGGGAAGCGGGGGGCTTTCCGGTCGAATTTCCGGTGTCGTCGCTCGGGGAGACGCAGATGCGTCCGACCGCCATGCTCTTCCGCAACCTGCTCGCAATGGACGTCGAAGAGGCTATCCGCGCCTATGGCATCGACGGCGTCGTGCTTCTCGGCGGCTGCGACAAGACCACTCCGGGCCAACTGATGGGAGCGGCCTCGGTCGACCTCCCGACGATCGTCGTTTCCTCCGGCCCCATGCTGAACGGCAAGTGGAAGGGCAAGGATATCGGGTCGGGCACGGATGTCTGGAAGTTTTCGGAGGCGGTGCGCGCCGGCGAAATGAGCCTGCAGGAATTCATGGCCGCCGAAAGCGGCATGTCGCGCTCGCCGGGCGTCTGCATGACCATGGGCACGGCGACGACGATGGCGTCGATCGTGGAAGCCATGGGCCTGTCGCTTCCGACGAACGCCGCCCTGCCCGCGGTCGACGCCCGCCGCATAGCGCTCTCGCACATGACCGGCAAGCGCATCGTCGAGATGGTGCACGAGGACCTCAGGCTGTCGAAAATCCTGACAAAGGAGAATTTCGAGAACGGCATCATCGCCAATGCCGCCGTCGGCGGATCGACCAATGCCGTGGTCCACATGCTGGCGATCGCCGGGCGCGCGGGTATCGACCTCTGTCTCGAGGATTTCGATCGGGTGGGCGGTCAGGTGCCCTGCATCGTCAACTGCATGCCGTCAGGCAAGTATCTGATCGAGGATCTCGCCTATGCGGGCGGCCTGCCGGCCGTGATGAATCGGATCCAGCACCTGCTGCATCCCGACGCACCGACGGTCTTCGGCGTTCCCATCAGCAAGTATTGGGAGGGCGCGGAGGTCTATAACGACGACGTCATCCGCCCGCTAGACAACCCGTTGCGTGCGGCGGCGGGCATTCGCGTGCTGAAGGGTAATCTTGCGCCCAACGGTGCGGTGATCAAGCCGTCTGCGGCAAGCGAACATCTGCTCGCCCACGAGGGACCGGCCTATGTCTTCGACACGATCGAAGACCTCAGGGCCAAGATCGACGATCCCGACCTGCCGGTCACCGAAGACACGATCCTCGTTCTCAAGGGTTGCGGACCGAAGGGCTATCCCGGCATGGCGGAAGTCGGCAACATGCCGATTCCACGCCGGCTCGTCGAAAAGGGCGTGCGCGATATGGTGCGCATCTCCGATGCGCGCATGTCCGGCACCGCCTTCGGCACCGTCGTTCTTCATGTGAGCCCAGAAGCCAATGCCGGCGGGCCCCTGGCGATCGTCAGGACCGGCGACCGGATCCGCCTCGACGCCCTGAAAGGCGAGCTGAACCTGCTCGTCAGCGAGGAAGAACTGGCGGCCCGCATGGCGGCCTGGCAGCCGCCCGAACAGAAATGGCGCCGCGGCTACTACAAACTCTATCACGACACGGTGCTGCAGGCCGACAGGGGCGCGGACCTCGATTTCCTCGTCGGCAAGAGCGGCAGCGAGGTTCTGCGCGAAAGTCACTGATCGAGCCTTCGCCCCCGGACCCCTGGAGCCATGAAGGCGTCCCCTGCGAAAGGCAACCGGAATGCGAGCTTCTGCGCCGCGTGTTCACCCGAGCATGCGGCGCAACCGCATCGAGCGCACACCAATGGAAGCCTCGTGCCGGCCAGCTCGGCGTTCACTTTTTCCGGAACAGTTTGCGTTGCCGGGCGTTGCTTGAGTGTCATCGGCGCAGCATCCCTGGCCCAACTTGAGGCTGCGCCTGGATCACGGTGATGACATCGTGATCGATGCCAAAGGGCTGGAAGGGAATGCGGGCGAAAAGCGCACGTAATGCCCTCTAGCCGACAACGTCAACGAAAGGCAGTCTGACATGAAAGAGAGACTTATATCTTCCGTTGCCGCTGGCGCGCTTCTCGTGGGCGTTGCCGTTGCCCCGATGAGCTTCGCACAGCAAACCACGACGCCTCCGGCTACGGCACCTGAAACCCAGACCATGGAACCCGCCCCGGCTCCGGCTACCCCGCCGGCCGCCGACGAGCAGGCGCAGACACCGGATACGGCAGACAAGACGACCGATATGGCGGCTGGTGACGCCAGCTACCTGACGGAGCAAGCGGAAGACCAAGTGTCCGCGAATACCTATATCGGCCAGTCCGTCTACAATGCCAGCGATGAAAGCATCGGCGAGATCAACGACCTGATCATCGAGAAGGAAGGCGGTATCGCTGCTGCCATCGTCGGAGTTGGCGGCTTCCTCGGCATCGGGGAAAAGAACGTCGCAGTTCCGTTCGACAAGATCGCGATTGCCGACCAGCCCGATTCGGATGAGATCAAGCTGACGACCACCGAAACGGCCGACTCCCTGAAGGCCGCGCCGGAGTTCAAGACGAAATCGCAGGTAATGGCCGAGCGTAACGCCGACCAGCCGGTCGATACGTCGACAACTTCGGCAACGGGTACGACCCCGGCACCGGCGCCTGCGGAACCTGCCCCACAGCAGTAAGCTGCATACGCGTTACAATGATAAAGAAGGAGCGGCACCGACTGGCGCCGCTCTTTTTTCATGAACAAATTGGTACAAACCTCATACACCAATTACTTCGTCTGTATTAAATAATAATAATTTGTGAAATATATGGAGATGTACTGAGATATAACGGAAATATTCGATACTTCGATTACTTTAACCCTCATATGTTCTTCTGAAATAGAATCGCTTGCGAAATATCCCTTGTGAATTACTGCAATTTTAGGTAGAGGTCCGGGAGGGCTTTCGCGATGAGGGATCGACATGAGGACACGAACTTTTCTTGCTGTGGCAGGTTTTCTGGGAATTGCGGCATCACCGCTAGCTGTCGGCAGTGCACTGGCAGCCGAACCCCAGACAGAAACCATTGAGACCGCAGACGGGTTGATGAATATCTGGCTCGGCGCCGCCTATGTTGACATGAACGTCACGAACGGGTTCGGAGCTGCCATCGACCAAGGCAGTTTCCTCTTCATCACTCAGCCGGATAGCGGCTTGGACATTTCGTCCGCTGGCGCTGAGGTCGGCGGCGATTACTGGGGTTCCGGCCTCGGGCTGGGAGACGTTTACCTTGCGGCAGACTTCCTGATCGCCAGGGACGACGACGACATTCGGCTGGCACTGCCGACGACGGGCGCACGTCCTTTTCTGGACACGCTCCCGCTGGACGGAACCCCTTCCCCCGGTCTCATTGTCGCAGGCGCGGGAAGCGAAGCGAACATCTCTGCCGACGCCGACTTCCGTCGCACCTCTGTTGCCGCAGCTCATAAGCTCGCTTTCAGTCCGCTGGACGCCGATATCGCGCTTGGCGCATATGGCGCCCTCAGCCGGTTGAACTTCGGGTCGTCCGTGCGCGGCGTCGGCGGCGGCTTCATAACACTTGACGAAGAGGTTGACGCCGTCTCGGTCGGTCCGATGATCGCACTCCGGAAGACGACGGCGCTAACACCCTCGATCGAGGGCTTTATCGAGGGGCGTGCTGCCGTCCTCTACGCGCATGGCGCGTTCGACGGGGTGCAGACCGCGTCGAACCTACCCGCGGCGTTGAATGTCGAGGATGAGCGTGACGATCTGGCCGGCATGGCTGAAATTCGTGCCGGTGTCTCGCTCCTGGCATTGGGGGCCGGCAAGTTGAGTCTGTACGGCGGACTTGGTGTGCGCAACGATGCGTATGAGATCGTTAATCCCCGTTCACGGACTGGACTCGTCGCCAGCGATTCCGATTCGTACTCTCCTGGCCCGGCGCGAATCGAACAAACAACACAGTTTACGGGCTCAATCGGCGCAAGGTTCACCTTGAACTTTTGACACGAAAAATGCGGCTGCGCTTCGGCGCGTGCGCCGCTCTACCCAAGTAGGCCGCCCTGCATTCAGTTGCGCTGGGCGGCCTACTCCATTATTTTCTTTGCATTTAGTACCACGCGTCGGGCATGCCGTTCTTGCGCGTTGCGACATAGTCGTTCAGCGCTTCGTCGATGGCCGCATCCAAGGGCGGCGCCTCGTATTCGGCGAGAGCCTTTTTCCAGCTCCTGTTCGCGCGCAGCGCCATGTCGGTTTCGCCCTGTTCCACCCATTTCTCGAAGGGTTCGTTATCGGAAAGGGCGCTGTCCCAGAAGGCGGTCTGATAATTGCGCATCGTGTGCTCGCAGCCGAGAAAGTGGCTGCCGGGACCCACCTCGAGGAAGGCATCCATGGCGAGCGTATTGTCGTCGACAACGACGCCGGCAAGATAGGAATGCAGCGCCCCGCAGAAATCCATGTCCATCATGAATTTTTCGTAGGACATCGCCAGCAGGCCGTCGGCAAAGCCTGCCGAGTGCAGGACGAAATTGGCGCCGCAATGGACCGCCGACAGCATCGACATGACGCCTTCCTGCATCGCCTGAGCATCCGGGCGCTTCGAGTTTGAAAAGTTTCCGGCGCAGCGCAACGGCAGGCCGAGCCGGCGCGCGAGCTGGCCGATGACCATGCTGCCTATCGCCGGCTCCGGCGTGCCGAAGGTCGGCGAGCCCGAGCGGAGCGACATCGAGGAAAGAAAGTTTCCGAAGATGACGGGCGCGCCCTTGCGTTCGAGCTGCGTCAGCGCACAGCCGGCAAGCGTTTCGGCATAGGATTGCGCAATCGCCCCGGCATTGGTGACCGGCCCCATCGCGCCGCCGAGGATGAACGGCACGATCACCGCGGCCTGGTTGGCGCGAGCATAGGCCCGCAGCGACTTCGTCATCGTGCCGTCCCAGACGAGCGGCGAGTTGACGTTGACATTGCCGAGAATGACACAGTTGCCGTCGACGAAATCGGCACCGAAAAGAATGCGGGCCATTTCGATCGAATCCTCGGCGCGTTCCTCCGAGGTAATCGACCCCATGAAGCCGCGATCGGAGTATTTTATGTGGCTGTAGACCATGTCGAGATGACGTTTGTTCACCGGCACGTCGCACGGTTCGCAGATGGTGCCGCCGGAGTGGTGCAGCCAGGGGCTCGACTGGGCGAGCTTCACCAGATTTCGGAAGTCCTCGATGGTGCCGTAACGCCTGCCCTTGTCCAGATCCATGACGAAGGGAGAACCGTATGCCGGAGAGAACACCACGTTGCGGCCGCCGATCTCGACGCTGCGGGCAGGGTTGCGGGCGTGCTGCGTGAATTGCGCCGGCGCCGAGCGGACGATCTCTTTCAGCATCCCCGGCTCGAAGGTGACGCGAAGGCCTTCGATTTTCGCCCCGGCGCGCCGCCAGTGGTCGAGCGCCACCGGGTCGTCGCGAAACTCGATGCCTACTTCTGCGAGAATGCGGTCGGCCACCCCTTCGATCCGCTCCAGGTTCTCCTCGCCGAGGATGTCATAGGTCGGTATATTGCGGGCGATGTAGGGGACACCGAGATTCTTGCCGCCCTCGCGTCGCTGCGGTCGCCCGCTCCGGGTCCGTTTCGGCGCCTCGCCGGTTGCTTCCAACACTTCCATGGTCGATCTCCCATCATTTGCAATGATGGTATTGACGAGAAAGGCTATTGTAACGCAGGAAAAATTCGACGCTTGATATAAGTGGTGCTTATGGAAAACCTGCGCCGTCTCCTACCGTCTGCCGCGAGCCTCATCGTCTTCGAGGCAGCCGGCCGGCATCAGAACTTCACACGCGCTGCCGGCGAGCTCGGAATGACTCAGGCAGCGGTGTCCTACGCCATTCGAGGACTCGAGAACCAGCTGGGCGTGCCGCTGTTCCACCGTGTGCACCGGGCCGTCGAACTGACGGAGGCCGGAGAAAAGTTTCACGCGGATGTCTCGGTCGGCCTCGCGCGGATCCAGAAGTCGGCCGAAGACATCCGCGCCAAAGGGCGCGAGACCAATGTGACGCTGGCGGCCTCGACGGCCTTCACCTCCATGTGGATGCTGCCGCGGCTAGCCCGGCTGCGCGAAGACCTGCCGGAGATCGACCTTCGCATCCAGACAAGCGTGCGCGACCTCGATCTGGATGAGGAGCCGATCCCGCTCGGCATTCGTGGCGGGGACCCCAGCCATTGGCCGCGCTATCATGCGGCGGTGCTGGCCGATGAAGTCATCCAGGCCGTGGCGACTCCCGCCTATATCGAGACGCATGGGCTGCCGGCAACGCCCGCGGACCTCATCAGGCACAATCTTATCCACCTCGAAGAGCCCGTAAGGCGGGCCTGCGACTGGACCGAATGGTTCGCGAGCGCGGGCCTTGCCTATCCGGCGCAAGGCAAGCGGCTCGCGATCAACGATTACGTGCTCGTGATCCAGGCCGTGCTGGCGGGAGAGGGCATTGCGCTCGGCTGGGAGCATCTGACCGCCCGACAGGTGCGCTCCGGCGCGCTGGTGCCGGTCGGGGGGCATGTGCTGAAGACGGGCCAGGCCTTCTACGTCGTCTGGCCGCGGTCACGCGAACTCAACAGTCAGGCGCGCCGCATCCGCGACTGGCTTTTGGAGGAGGGCCGCAGCGACCGTTCGGGAGCCGAAACCGCAAGCGGGCATGAGGCGCTTCAGCGCGCCGCCGCCATATCCGGGTAATGCTCGGAAAGGTAACGCAAGGTGGCATCGGCATCGGCGGGCTTGCCGTAGAAATAGCCCTGTCCCAGGCCGCAGCCGAGCGCCTTGAGCTTCAGCGCCTCGGATGAATGCTCGATGCCTTCGGCGACCACGGCGAGTTCCAGCCCCTCGCACATCGAAACGATCGCCTTGACGATATGTTCTGAAGTCCGGTCGGTGGAAATCCCCGAAACGAAGGTCCGGTCTATCTTCACCTTGTCGAGGGAAAAATCCCTGAGCCGCCCGAGGCTCGACTGGCCCGTTCCGAAATCGTCCAGCGACACGCGCACACCGGCCGCTCTCAATTCGGTGACGATCCTCTGGGCAGTACCGGCGTCGGCCATCGCAGCGGTCTCGGTTATCTCGAGTTCGAGGCGCCGGGGGTCGAGGCCCACCTGAGCTGTGATTGCCAGGAGCCGAGCGCTCGTCGCCGGATCCATCAGCTGGACCGAGGACAGGTTGAAGGACAGGAAGAGGTCCTCCGGCCAGGACAGGGCAGCCCGCGCCGCCTTGCGCAGAAGCATTTCGGAAAGCGCGTCGATGAATCCGCGCTCTTCCGCGAAAGGCACGAAGACGGCCGGCGAGACATAGCCGAGGTCGGCGTCGCACCACCGCGCCAGCGCCTCGAAACCCACCGGACGGTCGCTGCGCAGATCGACGATCGGTTGAAAGTGGACATCGATCCCACCGGCGATGATAGCATTGCGCAGTGCCTGCTCAAGCTGCGTCGCGTGCTTCATCTCCTGTGCGATCTCTTGCGAATAGACGGTGATCTGTCCGCGGCCGCGCCGTTTGGAGCGGTAGAGCGCGGTATCGGCGCTCTTCAGCAGGTCGTCGAACGTGTCTCCGGCAAAGGGAAAGACAGCAAAGCCGAACGAGGCCGAAAGCCGAACGTTCCGGTCGCCGAGTGCGAAGGGGGAAGAGAGCACTTCCTTTAGCATCTGGCCGCGCTTCTCCGCACTCCTTCGTTCAAAGACCAGCGGCAGGACGATGGCGAATTCGTCATCCGCGGTACGCGTCACCGTCGCGCCCTCGGGAACGCAGGCCTTCAGCCGGTGCGCCACCTGGCGCAGGATCTGATCGCCGGCCTCAGGGCCGAAGAGGTCGTTGATCGGCTTGAACCCGTCCAGATTTGCAAGGGCGATGGTAAAGGGTGCGGGATCGCTTGCCCGTTCGGCCGCGAGGGCGCAGACGGTTTGCTTGAGGTGGCGTGCATTGCCGAGCTCGGTCAATGGATCGACGAAGGAGGCACTATACGGCCTGTCCCGCTTCGCCCGATCGATACCGAGCTCCTGCAATGTCATTGTGATCCGCTCCGACCAGAACCCGAAACGCGCCTTTCGGCCGCCGGCAGGTGTTTCCGCAGCAGCATCTCGATCATATCCGGGCTGACCGGCTTCATGATGTGGTCATCCATTCCCGATGTCCTGCAGCGCTCGAGGTCGATATCGATCGCCTGGGCGGTCACGGCCACGATCGGCGTGCGACGGCCCGTGCCCTTCTCGGCCTGTCGAATGGCAATGGCGGCTTCAAAGCCGTTCATCACCGGCATGGAGACGTCCATCAGAACCAGGGCGGGCTGGAGTTCGTGCCAGAGGTCCACCGCTTCTCTTCCATCCGCGGCGATCCGGTGGGAAATCCCGAGCCCCTCCAGGATCTGCGCGAAGACGAACTGGTTGACCTGGTTGTCCTCCGCGACGAGGACTTCCACCGTCGGCGCATGCGTCGCGGGCGCGAGATCGCGGTCGAGCGCAATCCCCCATTCGGGCTGCATCAACGGCGAACGCGCGTCGCGGGCGCGGACAGCGAAGATCTCCGCAAGCAGGATCGTCGCATCCATATCGCCCGATACCTCGACCCTGGTACAGGCGCGCCAGGAGGCGAGAACGCGATGCTTCTCCGGAAAAGCGGTGTCGAGCAGAAGAAGGTCGATCTCCAATCCGCGGGCCTCGGCAGCCAGCGCGAAGGCGTCGAGTTCCTCGCCATTGCGGACCGCACAGGCGTCGAGCCCGGAGCCGCGCAGCCGCGCCACGAATCGCTCTTCCATGTCCCGGTCGGCGGTCGCCAGAAGTACGCGCAATTCCCGAGCCGGCAGCATGTCGATCTTCGATCCGGCGTGGGCGAGTTGCTGCAAGTCGAGCGACCGGAAGGGATCGTAAAAATTCTGCGCGGGCGTGAAGATGCTATAGTCCCGGATCTGCAGGCCGGTGTCGCCGCCCTTTTCCGAGCCGTCATACCAGACGGCGATATCGGTGACGTCGGTCATGCAGGTGACGACGAAATGGCGGCCGGGCAGGCCGATACGATATTTGCGCGTCACGACCCAAAGGTCGCTGCCGTCGGCGCGAACGATATGCTCCGCCTCCGAATGCGGCATGCCTGTCTCCAGGACGTGGCGGTCCGACCGTTCGAAGTGCTTCGCAAGCTCCGTTTCTACGAGGTCCGAGGCGGAACGTCCGAGCATGGCCTCCGGCGCGAGATCGTGGATGACGTAGAAGGCCTTGTTTACGGCGATGTAGCGGAGGTTGCTGTCCTTGACGCAGATGGGATTGGGCTGAGCGTTGAGGATCTCTTCCGTCAGGGCGATCCGCTGGAGATCGGTCCGGGCCTGCTCGTCGCGCTTCTTCTGTTCGGAGACGTCGCTGACGGCGAGAAGGCCGATACCGCTCGACAGCCGCCGCTGACGCAGAGAGAGCCAGCGCGTACGGCCGGCCCTCTCGACATTCTCGTAGCGTTCCCGCCAGTGGAGCGCCATCTGCTCGGCGATCCAGTCTTCGCGGTTCGGCCTGTGCCGGCTGGACTCCGGCAAGGTTCCGGGGCGCACGCCGGTATCGTATACCGCCCCCAGAAAATCGCGCAGCCGCGTCCCGGGAACCAGCATGGCGGCTGGCACGGGGAAAAATTGCAGTATCGAGGCGCTTGCGAAGGTGATGGTGTCGTCCCGGCCGAAAACGAGCAAGGCGGCGCCAAGCGTTTCACCGCTTGCCTCCAGAATGATCCTGCTGATGTCTGCGCCGCCCGACGCCACATCATTCATCGCGCTGCCCTCGTTCCCGCTACAGCGCCAGTCGTCCTTGGACGCATAACGGGTGCTGTAGCACTCTGTCCGCTGAACGGCCTTCCCGGCCCGGCTACGGTCCGGCCAACCGATCAGCAGCGGTTTCATTTCGGGACATGCTGGCCGCCTTTGAGGCATCCTTTTGAAGGGATGCGGGCGGCGTCCAGCAACGCCGCGGTGCTCCAGAGGCAAAAACCCGACGATCATTCGGGTTGCAGTGGAAAATTGCAGCAGAACGTTAAAGCCCGATTAAGTCGCAATCCCGCTTTTTGCAGAGTGCCGGCCGGCAGCCTTGGAGAAGTGTGCGCGCGGGGCTTTCCCTCCCTCTCCGAATCCTGGAAAATAGGGCATGGCCATCAAGCAACTTTCCGAAACGCTCATCAATCAGATCGCCGCCGGCGAAGTCATCGAACGACCGGCGAGCGCCGCGAAGGAACTGATCGAGAACGCGCTCGATGCGGGCGCGACGAGGATCGAGATTGCGACCGCCGGTGGCGGCAAGACGCTCCTCAGGGTCACCGACAACGGCATCGGCATGTCGCCGGCCGATCTCGAACTGGCGATCCGCCGCCATTGCACCTCCAAGCTCGACGACAGCCTCGCCGATATCCGGACGCTCGGTTTCCGCGGCGAAGCCCTGCCCTCGATCGGATCGGTGGCGCGCCTGTCGATCACCACGAGGACGGCGGAGGCCCGGGAAGGCGCGGCGATCACGGTCACCGGCGGCAGGAGCGAGCCCGCCCGGCCGTCGGCCGCTATCGTAGGCACCGTGGTCGAGGTGCGCGACCTCTTCTTCGCGACCCCGGCGCGGCTGAAATTCATGAAGTCGGAAAAGGCCGAGGCGGCGGCGATCTCGGAAGTCGTCCGGCGTATGGCGATCGCCTTTCCGAGAGTGCGTTTCGTGCTTTCCGGCTCCGATCGCACGACGCTCGAATTCCCCGCAACAGGCGACGACCGGCTGGCGCGGATGGCGCAAGTGCTCGGCCGCGACTTCCGCGACAATGCCATCGAGATCGACGCCGAGCGCGAGGATGCGCGGCTGACTGGCTTTGCCGGCGTGCCGACCTTCAACCGCGGCAATTCGCTTCAGCAATATGCCTTCGTCAACGGCCGGCCGGTCCAGGACAAGCTGATCATGTCCGCTATCCGCGCCGCCTATGCCGAGACCATTCCGCAGGGGCGCTACCCGATCGCGGTGCTGTCGATCACGCTCGACCCGGCTCTCGTCGACGTCAATGTCCATCCGGCAAAATCGGACGTGCGCTTCCGCGATCCCGGACTGATCCGCGGCTTGATCATCGGCGCCATCCGCGAGGCACTGGCGCGTGAGGGAGACCGGGCGGCGACGACCGGGGCGCATGGGCTGATGCGCGCCTTCCGTCCCGAGTTCCACCGGGCAGACAGGCCGCAGGAGCCCTGGACGGCCGCCGTCTCGCCCTATCGGCCGCTGCGCTTCGACGAGGCCGCGCGGGGTTTTGCAGAAGCACCCCAGGCGGCCTTCTCCGATTTCGCCCAGCCGTCGGCGCGCAGCGCTGCCGCCGCCGTCGAGGCGACGCGGGCCGCCGATGGACGGGCGGTTTCCTTCCCGCTTGGTGCCGCCCGCGCCCAGCTTCATGAAAACTATATCGTCGCCCAGACCGACGACGGGCTCGTGATCGTCGACCAGCACGCCGCCCATGAGCGTCTCGTCTTCGAGACGATGCGAACGGCGCTCCACGCCCGCCCGGTACCGGCGCAGGCGCTGCTGATCCCCGAGATCGTCGACCTGCCGGAAGACGATTGCGACCGGCTGATTGCGCATGCGCAGGAGTTCACGCGCCTGGGACTGGCCATCGAGCGTTTCGGCCCCGCGGCGATCGCCGTCCGCGAAACGCCGGCGATGCTCGGAGAAATGGACGCCGCCGGACTGGTTCGCCAGCTTGCCGACGAGCTTGCGGAATGGGATACGGCCGGTGGGCTCGCCGGCCGGCTCGAATATCTCGCCGCCACCATGGCCTGCCACGGCTCGGTTCGCTCGGGCCGCCGGTTGCGCACCGAAGAGATGAACGCTCTGCTTCGCCAGATGGAGGCCACGCCCGGCTCCGGGCAGTGCAATCACGGCCGGCCGACCTATATCGAGCTGAAGCTGGCCGACATCGAGCGGCTTTTCGGGCGGAGCTGAGACCCTGCTGGAACCATCTTCCAAAACCGCTGGTTTTTTGCAGAGCGCCGCGATAGATCAGGACGTCCACGATAAGACGAGGCCCGTTCAGGCATGATGAACCGTTTTGAAGGAAGCTCCTCCCGGGAGGCGAAGATCCGCTATCTCGACGGAGACTTCCAAGTCGTACTTGCCGGCTCGCACGTGATCTGTGCCGTTACGGGCAAGCCCGTTCCGGTCGATGAACTCAGGTACTGGAGCGTCGCGCGCCAGGAGGCTTACGCCGACGCGGACGCCTCGCTCGAAGCGGAACGACGCGCCGGCGGCCTGGCGGGTCAGGCTTGACTAACCCGTCTTGCGCTCGCGCAATCGGCGGGCGCGGGCGGAGGCAAGTGTCGCGTCGATGATTGCACCCGGCGCTGCCGGATCGTCGAAGCGCACCTCGATCTCGATCACGCGGCTTTTCGCCGCCAGTTCCCCTGCCCGCCCGTGGCCGGGCTCCAGGCGAACCATGTCCTTGGCGGTGGTCACCAGCGTATAGCCCCGGCTTGCGGCACGGTCGACCAGATCGGCAATCTCGTCCTCGGAGAAATGGTGGTGATCCGGGAAGGTCCGGGTCTCTTCGATCACCGCGCCGGTCTCGCGAACGGTCTTGAAGAACTTTTCCGGATCGGCGATCCCGGCCCAGGCAAGGACCTTGACGCCGTCGAGCGGCCCTGTATCCGTGCGCACCGTTTCGGCCACATAGACGGGCTTGCCGGCCCGTGCCGCCTGGCGGACGAGAGTATCGGCGGCGGAGCCGTGGCCGAGTTTCAGGAGAGCGTTGGCATGGCGCAGCTGATTGCCGATCGGCGCCCGAACCGGGCCGGAAGGCACGAGATGGCCATTGCCGATACCGCGGCCGGAATCGACCACCAGAAGGGCGAAATCGAAGACGAGCCGGGCACTCTGGAAGCCATCATCCATGATGATGATATCGGCGCCTTCCGCAGCAAGCTTGCGTGCGCCATCCACCCTGCGTCGGCAGATCACGGTGAGGGCCTCGCGGGCAAGCAGCAGCGGCTCGTCGCCGACGTCGCGCGCGCGATGGTGCTCGGGGTCGACCACCGTCGTGACGTCCAGCGACCCGCCATAGCCGCGGCTCAGGAAAGCGGGCTTCAGGCCCCGTGCCCTGGCGGCACGTGCAATCGCGATCGCCGTCGGGGTCTTTCCGGCTCCGCCGACGGTGAAGTTGCCGATGCAGATCAGCGGCACGGCGGAGGTCGCCCGGCGCGCCCGGTCCATGCGCATCCCGGCGATCCGGCCGTAAACCCAGGAAAAGGGCCAAAGAGCATAGGCGCGCCAGTCGGCCTTGGTCCACCAGAACGGGGGCGCTTCTGAAACCATCTTTACCCGTAAATATCCGTGCGGCCGCTCCTGCACATCGAGGGCAGGAACGGCAAATCCAGAACTTTCCGCCGCGGACATCGGCCGTGAGCGGTGTGACCGGCGACAAAGAACGTCAGAACGGAGAAAAAGGCAAGCCGATCAGTTCGTGAGCACCGCTTCCAGCTCGGTAATATCGGCGAGGCAGTGGTCGCAAGACGCGGCAAGCGACTGGCGCGATCCGGTGCCGGTCAAAACGGCAACCGTCATGCCGACGCCGGCACTGCGGCCCATATGCATGTCGTGATTGTTGTCGCCGACTACGGCCACCTCGTCGGGTGCAAGCCCCGTTGCGGCGCAAAACCCGAGCACCATGCCGGGCTCCGGCTTTGTGCCATAGCCGCTATCGTAGCCGGCGACGTAATGGAGGTAGTCCTCGAAACCGAAGCGTCTGGCGGTTTCCCGGATCGATCGCTCGTTGTCGCTGGAGGCGACGCCGAGCCGGTAGCCTTTCGCGTGCAGCCCGGCAAAAAAGGACGCGAGATCGGTCACCGGCACGGCATAATGCGCGGATTGTGCAAAGAGCCCGTCGAACAGCGCCGTCAATTCTTCCACTGTAAACGGCGCGCCGGCGCCGACCATGCCGGTGGCAATCTCCACGGTATTCCCGGCCGCAAGCAGGCTATCGGGAACGACATATCCGGTCTCCGGATCCATCCCGCCCGCCTGAAGGAGGACACGCGCAAGGCTCTCATTGCCCTTGGCGGCGATCCGCGCCAGCTCGTAATTCACCGGCACCCAGCTCTTCACGTAGTCGAGAAGGGTGCCGTCCTTGTCGAACAATATGCCGGCGATCGGTTTCGTTGCGGGCATGGTCCCTTCCAGAGTCGAGGCTTCACGTTTCAGGCTTCAGGGCGCGGCTCCAGCCGCGCCTTCACCACAAGCGGGTTGATGTAGGGGTCGAGGCCCTTCATCGTCGCCGTCAGCGCGCCCCGCATCTGTTGCACGGTTTCGAGTCCGGCATCGATCATCGAGCGACGCATGTCGTCGTTGGCGAGCAGGTAGTTGACCCCCTTGGCGAGCATCTCGGTGTCGCGCACGATCTTGGCGCTGCCGTTCTTTGCGAGCATCTGGTAGGTCTCGCGGAAATTCTGCACATTCCCGCCGGAAAGCACCGCGCAGCCGAGCATTGCCGGCTCGAGCGGGTTCTGGCCGCCCTCGGCGAAAAGCGAACGTCCGACGAAAGCGACTTCCGTCAGCCTCAGATAGAGCCCCATTTCGCCGATCGTGTCGCCGAGTAGAATATCGACTTCCGGTGTGACCGGATCGCCGCGCGTGCGGCGCGCGACGGTCAACCCCTTAGCGACCAGGGCAGCCTCGATCGCGTCGCAGCGCTCCGGATGGCGAGGAACGATGATCGTCAGCAGGCCGGTTCTCTCCTTCAGCGCCTGGTGAACGGTCCCGGCCGCATTCTCCTCCCCCTCGAAGGTCGAGATCGCAGCCCAGGTCTTTCGTGCACCGATCTGCTGGCGGTATTCGCGCAGGTCTCTGGGATCGTGCGGCGGCGCGTCGTTGTCCACCTTGAGGTTGCCGGAGACCGTAACCGGGAGCGCACCCAGAGTGCGGAAACGCTCCGCATCGACATCGGACTGAGCGATGACGAGCGCGAGATTTTCGAAGAGAGCATCGGCAAGCGACGGCCGGCGCCTCCATCGGGCGAAGGTGCGGTCGGAAAGACGGCCATTGACCAGAACCTGCGGAATATGGCGCCTGCCGAGCTCGATGATCGTCATCGGCCAGATCTCCGATTCGGCGATGATCGCCAGATCAGGCTGCCAATATTCCAGGAAACGGCTCACGGCCGGCTTGAAATCGAGCGGCACATACTGGTGCACGACGGCCGAGCCCAACCGCTCTGCGGCGACGCGCGCCGAGGTCGTCGTACCGGTGGTCAGCACCACGGCGATGCCGCGGCGGCGGATTTCCTTGATCAGCGGAGTGACTGCATTCGTCTCTCCGACACTGGCGGCGTGGAACCAGACGAGAGGGCCCTGGGGCCGCGGCGCACTAGCATAGCCATAGCGTTCGCGCCGGCGCGCCGGGTCCTCCTTGCCCTTCGCCGCGCGGAGCGCAAGATAGGACCAGAAGAAGGGATAGACGGCCGTTCCGAGCCAGCGATAGCCGGAAAGTGCCAGCCTTGCGCGCAGGCTGCTCATGAACGCTTACCCTCCGCCGCGTCCGACGCCGACGGCATTACTTCACTTCCGGATCGAGCAGGCGATGCATGTGGACGATGAAATAGCGCATATGCGCATTGTCGACGGTCATCTGAGCCTTGGCTTTCCAGGCGACATGCGCGCTCTCGTAGTCCGGGAAGATGCCGACGATATCCAGATTTTCCAGATCGCGAAACTGCACGTCGGTGAGCGTTGCCAATTCGCCGCCGAAGACGAGGTGCAGCCGTTGTTTTTTCTCGGAGTCGTGAGCCATCGAAATTCCATCTGTGTTCTTATTGGTGTTGGGGTGGTTTGCGGCATTCGCCCCTAAAGGTCAATGGGGCTCAAGCGGCCTGGAGGCGGCGAGCAACGCCGGCAGCGCGGTTCCCGAGGCCGCTCCCAGAACGCCGTGGGTGACAGTCGGGCGGTTGTAGGACAAGGGCTCGCCATCGAGACTGCAAAGCGCCCCCCCGGCGCGCGAAAGGATGAGGTCGGCGGCCGCCAAATCCCAATCGTGCGAATTCCGCTTGACGATCGTTCCATCGATGCGTCCATCCGCGATCATCGCAAGGCGATAGGCGAGCGACGGCACGTGCGACACACGCATCATCCTGTTGCGATAGGGCAATGCCAGCCTGCCCATGACATCCTCGGCCGCCGCCACCTTCAGCACCGCGCCGGATGCCGCCTCCCGCACGGCAATCGCTTTGCCGTTCTTCCGCGCTTCGCCATCGCGGGTCGCCTGGAATATCTCGTCGAGGGCGGGCGCATAGAGAACGCCGGCCACAGGCTGGCCACGGTGGACGACGGCGACGCTGACGCACCAGAGATCCTTGCCGGCGATGAAGGCCCGGGTGCCGTCGATGGGATCGACGACAAAGACGGTCTCGCGGACGAGACGGCTTTCGTCGTCGTCAGTCTCCTCCGAAAGCCAGCCATAGTCCGGCCGTGCGGCGAGCAGCCGCCCCTTGAGGATGTCGTTGGCGGCGAGGTCGGCCTCGCTTACGGGGGAACGGCCCTCATTTTTCCAGCGGACGTCCAGCGTCTTGCGGAAATAGCCAAGCGCAGTGTCGCCCGCCGCGACTGCAGCGGTAAGAATGAGTTCGAGGTCCTCGTCCCAGGCCGGGCGGATCGAAAGGGCTGTTTCTGACATGCAAATCCTTACACGCGGCGCTGTAGTGCAACGCACCGCCCACATTCAAGTTCCGGCGATCGTCATGCCTTCGATCGCAAGCGTCGGCGCGGCGATGCCGAACTTCCTGTCGATGTCGTCGGCCGGCGTCAGCGCCATGAACATCTGCTTGAGATTGGAGGCGATCGTCACCTCGGAAACAGGATAGAGGATTTCGCCGTTTTCAATCCAGAAGCCGGAGGCGCCGCGACTATATTCGCCCGTCACCATGTTGACACCCTGGCCGATGAGCTCGGTGACATAGAAGCCGGTGCCGACGCCGCGGATCAGATCGTCGCGCGAGACGGAGCCGGGCTCGAGGGCGAGATTGGTGGAGGCCGGGCTGACCGCCGGACCGCCGCGAACGCCGCGCCCGTTGGTCTCGAGGCCGAGCTCCCTGGCCGCAGACGTGGACAGGAACCAATGGCGCAGCACGCCATCCTCGACCATCGACAATTTCGAGCCGCTGACCCCCTCGCCGTCGAAAGGACGCGAGGAGGCGCCGCGGACGATCAACGGATCGTCGGTAACGGCAATGCCCGATTTCATGATCTGCTTACCCATCATGTCGCGCAGGAAGCTGGTCTTGCGGGCGACAGACGCTCCGTTGATGGCTCCCGCAAGATGTCCGACGAAGCCGCGTGCGACGCGCGGATCGAAAACGACCGTCACGTTCTTCTGCGTCGCGACGCGGCGGGGGTTGACGCGCGCCGCCGCCCGCTCGCCGGCGACCCGGCCGATGTCCTCGGCAGTGCGGAGCTCATCGAAATAGAGGCGGCTGTCGAAGTCGTAATCGCGTTCCATCTTGGTGCCTTCGCCGGCGATGGCGCTGACGGAGCAGCCGAAACGGGTGGCCATATAGGAGCCGGAGAAACCATGAGACGTGACGAGCACGAGCCCGCCCATGCCGGCCGATGCGCCCGCCCCGCTGGAATTGGTGACGCCTGTGACCGAAAGCGCGGCTCCTTCGGCAGCGAGCGCCGCCTCCGTGAGTGCTTCGGTCGATACGTCCCGGTTGTCGAAAAGTTCGAGATCCGGATAGGACTTCGCCAGGCGATCGGGGTCGGCAAGCGATGCGTAAGGATCCTCCGGCGACGCCTTCGCCATCGCCACCGCACGCTCTGCCAGGACCTTCAAATCGAAGCCCGGATTGGCGGAAACACTGGCGACGCGCCGCCCGACAAAAACCCTGAGCGAGAAATCGTCGCTCTCGGAAGCTTCCGTCGCCTCCACCTTGCCGAGCCGCACCGAAACCGAACGGGAGCGGCCACGCACCACCACGGCATCCGCGGCATCCGCGCCGGCGCGGCGAGCCTGATCGACAAGCTCGGCGGCACGTTGCTCGAGGACGGCGGAATCGATCGTCTCAGACATGATTTTGGCCTTTCATTCCTGTCCCATTTATTGTGCACTGAAGCATGCATCAAGGGCATCATCGTGATTCCCGCCCCAGCAGCAAAATGATATGCGGCCGAATACGCCCTCTCCACGGGTCCCCCGGCCGTTATAGCGGAAGCACCGAGCATGGAAACGACAACGATAATCTATTCGCAGGCGCTGATGCTGCTTGCCGGCGCCGTGATCGCAGCGCCGCTGTTCAAGCGTCTCGGGCTCGGCACCATCCTTGGTTACCTCGCCGCCGGCATCCTGATCGGTCCCGTCGCCCTGCAAATCACGGAGGGCGAAGAGATTCTGCATGTCTCGGAACTCGGCGTCGTCTTCCTGCTGTTCATCATCGGCCTCGAGCTGAAACCGTCGCGGCTGTGGCAGATGCGGCGCGACATCTTCGGTCTCGGTACGGCACAGGTCGTGATCACCGGCGCCGTTCTTTCGTTCCTGATCGCGTTCAGCGGTCTTCTCGGAGGCGCCGGCAGCGTCATCGCCGGCTTCGGCCTGGCGCTATCCTCCACGGCCTTCGCCATGCAGATCCTGGAGGAGAACAACGATACCAACACGCGCTATGGCCAGCGCGCCTTCTCCATTCTCCTGCTCCAGGACCTGGCGATCGTGCCTCTGCTTGCGATCATTCCGCTGATGGCGGCGCAGGCACCGGAGGATACGACCACGCCGATCGAAGACTTCGCGATCGCCATCGCCGCCGTGGCCGCGCTTTTCGCCGCCGGTCGCTATCTTCTCAATCCGCTCTTTCAGGTGATCGCGCGCACCGGCGCGCGCGACGTCATGATCGCAGCCGCGCTTCTCGTCGTCATGGGCGCGGCGACGATGATGCAGCTCGCCGGCCTTTCCATGGCGATGGGCGCCTTCCTTGCCGGGGTGTTGCTGGCGGAATCGTCCTATCGTCACGAGCTGGAGGCCGACATCGAGCCATTCCGCGGTATCCTCCAGGCGCTTTTCTTCATGGCGGTCGGCCTGTCGCTCGAGCTCCATGTGGTGGCAGAGAACCTGCGGAGCATCATCATCGCCGTTCCCGTGCTGATGCTGGTAAAGAGCCTGGTCCTTTACGGACTGTGCCGGGCCGCCGGCTCACGCCACAACGACGCCGTGCGCATCGGCCTGCTTCTGCCGCAGGGCGGCGAATTCGGCTTCGTGCTCTTCACCGCAGCCGCCGCGGCCGGCGTCTTCTCGCAAGCCACGTCCTCCCTGCTCGTCGCCATCGTCACGCTCTCCATGGCGTTGACACCCGTGGCAGCGATGCTCTCCAGGCGGCTGATGCACAAGCAGGACGAACTGGCCGAGGAAATGGAAGAGGATTTCGAGGGCGCCGGCGCCGACGTGCTGATGATCGGTTTTTCCCGCTTCGCCCAGATCGCTTCGCAGATCCTTCTCGCCGGCGGCCGCGATGTGACGATCATCGACCATTCCGCGGCACGCGTGCGTCAGGCGGCCACATTCGGCTTCCGCATCTATTTCGGCGACGGCACACGCCTCGACGTCTTGCGAGCGGCCGGAATAGAGAAGGCGAAGATTGTCGCCGTGTGCACGCAGAAGAAGGAGGTCACGGACAAGATCATCGATCTCGTCCATGCCGAATACCCGAATGCCCGCATCTTCGCGCGCTCCTACGACCGCCTGCACACGCTGGAACTGCGCGCACGGGGTGTCGACTACGAATTGCGCGAAACGTTCGAGTCTGGTCTGCTTTTCGGCCGAAAGACGCTCGAGGCGCTCGGCGTGAACGGCGATGAAGCAATTGGCATCATGGACGATATACGCCGCCGCGACGAGGCAAGGCTGGTGCTCCAGGAAGCGGAGGGCATCACCGCCGGCCGCGACATGCTGCATTCAAGGCCAGTCCGGCCGGAACCGCTGGTAAAGCCGAAGCGTGAAGTCACTCAGCCTGACGATGCTCTGCCGGATCTTGCCGACGAGACGCTGGAAAAGGCGGAGTGATATCAGGGCGTTCATGTTGTGGGTCGACCCGACTAAAACATCGGGGATCTACGAGAAAGGCCCTTCTGTCAGGGCCGAAATGACCCAGGGACTCTGACCGGCCCTACTGCCGCAATATGACGTGCGTTCTGGATATCAATGCGCCATCATGGTAGAATATTGAACGGTAGGAACCAGGAAGCATCTGATGGCGCTGAGCATCAAGGATATCGAAACCGAGCAGCTTGCCCGCACACTTGCCCGGCGGACCGGGGAATCCATCACGCTGGCCACCAAGCGTGCCCTCGAAGAACGATTGCGCCGAACCGACACCGCTGCCCGGCGCGCGGCCCTTCTGGAGGATCTGGAGGCCATTCAACGCCGCTGGAATGCCATGCCCGTCCTCGACGGTCGCAGCTCCGATGACATCATCGGTTATGACGAGGATGGACTCCCCTCATAATGGTAATCGACACATCCGCCATTGCCGCGATTGCCTTCAATGAACAGGAGGCCGGAAGTTTCCGCGAGAAAATCGCGCACGACCCGGTTCGGCTCATCTCCGCGGCAACCGCTCTGGAAGCAGCCATGGTAATCGAAACCCGGTTAGGCGAAGCTGCCGGCGCGGAACTTGACCTTTGGCTTTACAAGGCAAACGTGGAGATTGTTGCGGTAACCGCCGAGCATATGGACCAGGCCCGCCGTGCCTGGCGCCGTTTCGGCAAAGGCCGCCATCCGGCCGGTTTGAATTTCGGTGATTGTTTTTCCTACGCCCTAGCCTTTCTGACAAATGAACCGCTCCTGTTCAAGGGAAGTGATTTCTCGCAAACCGATATCCCGGCGGCGTAAGGGCTCGCGCAGTTGGTCCTGCAGGAAGCGGAGGGTCACCGCCGGCCGCGACATGCTGCATTCAAGGCCCGTCCGGCCGGAACCGCTGGTAAAGGCGAAGCGTGAAGTCACTCAGCCTGACGATGCTCTGCCGGATCTTGCCGACGAGACGCTGGAAAAGGCGGAGAGATGTCAGGGCCTGTTAACACTTGTGCTAAGGCCTGTTGAGATTCATTTTGAGTTTATGACGGCTGCTGCGACATGGATAATGGCGTTGAAGCTTGTTCCCTTTGATCGTAGCCGATCTGTGCTCGTCACAGGGATCCAGCAGCGCCGCGTCCGCGGCGCGGAAGAGCCTTTCCAGCCCAAGGACTTGGTCTGGCTGAGGCAATTAAACAAGCCGCAGCGGGTGGCCCGAACCTCGACAGGCCCTAGAGCGGGAGAAAAGCGCGTGCGGTTTTCTCCCCGCATCCCGCGTCTCCGACCGGGGATGTTTTCAAGCCGGTTGAACAGATCATTTGCCCCTCGGTCGCCTATATCCCCTTCTTCCACCGATCGATGCGCTCTGCCAGCGCGCGCTTCACCTCGTCCTTGGTCCCGCTGGTGGCGGTAAGCAATTCCTGGGCGCGCAGGAAATCCAGGACGCGGAACCGCCCGACATCGGGACGCAGGAGAATATCCGGTGCGCCGGCCTGCATCTTCATCGTGATGATCGACTGCATCATCAACTGGGTCGCGCCGAACAGGCTGTCGATACGGCTCGGGATCGTCTCCCCGTCGCCATCCGGCCCGCCGACGACATCGACGGCGACGACGATATCCGCCAGTCCGCGCAGGTGATCGAAGGGGATCGGATTATAGATGCCGCCGTCGATCATCACGCGGCCGTCGATCTTCACCGGCATGAATACCGCCGGCAGGGCACAGGAGGCAGCGAGCGCCTTGTAGAGGTCCCCGCTTTCGCAGACCCGCTCCGTCTGCCCGTAATAGTCGGTGACGATGATTTTCAGGGGGATGGCCAGATCGGAGAAGCGGACAGGCACCGCCTCGGGCAGGAAGGCCTTCAGCACACGCTCTATATTGAACTGGCCGACGCGGAAGCCGCTCGCCACAGCCTCGGCAAGACTGGTCGGCCTCAATCGCCATAGGCGGTTGAGAACCTCCCCACGCCGGCCGACGGTCGAAAGCACGTGTTCACGGATTTCCTTCCCGCTCATGCCGGCGGCCACACCCGCGCCCATGAGAGCGCCGATCGACGAACCGGCGACGACCGCCGGCCGAAGCCCCATCTCATCGAGCGCCTCGATGACATGGATGTGGGCAAGTCCGCGCGCGCCGCCGCCGCCGAGGGCAAGCGCGATGGTCGGCTCCCCCTCGCTACCCGCGGCTTTGCGTATCGTGGACAGGTTCTGCTCCATCGCCACCTCCGTCATCGGCCATCCTGCACGAGGGGCAGGCCGAGATCACGCGGAATCTGAACAGCTCCAACCGCCTTTGCGCCGGTCTCAGGCGCCTCGGAAACGCAGAAAATGCATGAGCGTATCGCCGAAGGCGCGTTCGTCGACCGATTCGAAACTTTCGGAGAACTGCGGCCGGACGTCCGCGCGCTCCTCCAGGATTGCAAGGGCATCCGGAACGAGCCAACCGCCGCGGGCAGCCGCGGCCAGAGCGCGTTCGCCGAGACCCCTGCCATAGGGCGGATCTGCGAACACTAGATGAAACGGCTCCATCGTCCCGACCGGTCCGAGATCCGTCGCGTCGCGGCGAAAGATCTTGGCCCGCCCCTGAAGGCCGAGCGCCTCGATATTGATCCGCAGCAGCCCGCGTCCCTCGACCCCCTGCTCCACGAAGAGAGCCTGCCGGCAGCCGCGCGACAGCGCCTCGAGCCCGACGGCCCCCGTGCCCGCGAAAAGATCGAGAACGCGCGTTCCGTCAAGCGCCTCCGGATAGGCGTGGCTCAGGATGTTAAACAGGCTCTCGCGCGTGCGGTCCGTGGTCGGACGGATATCGTCCGATTTCGGCGCGGCCAGCGTGCGGCCGCGAAATTCTCCACCGACGATGCGCACGGCCGCCTACTTCCCCCTGCCCTGCGGCCCCTTGCCCGGCGGCTTACCGCCGCTCGGACGACCGCCGGGCTTGCCTCCGGCGGGTCTGCTGCCGGCGGGTTTTCCGGCACGCGGGCCGGACGAGCGAGGGGCGGCCGGCTTTCCCGAAGCCGGCTTTCCAGCAACCGGTTTGCCGCCGGCGTTCGCACGTGGCCGGTCGCCGGCGAAGCTCTTCCTGCCGTCGCCACGCGGCGGCCGAGCGTTCTCCTTGCGTCCTTCGGACGAGATGCGGTCGTCGGCCGGGCGGGCCGCTCGCTCGCCGCTGGGCCGGCGCGGCGGACGGTCGCCATGGTCGCGGGATTTCCGCTCCGCGCTTTCGAGCGGTCGACGCCTCTCGAAGCCGCCGGCGCCTGCGGCATCCTTGCGGCCGGCGGATTTACCGCCCTTGCCCTGGCGTTCCGCATCGAAGCCGCCCGCTGCTTTCGCCGCAGCGTCCTTCGGCCGGTCGCGCCGTTTGCCTTCCGCAGGCGCGCGCCGCGCCGCCTTCGGCGACAGCTCGTCCTCCGCTGCCTTCGGCTTTTTCTCTACGGTCGGACGCGCACCCGGCGCCATCCAGACGTTGGAAGAGCGGTTGCGCCGGACCGGCGGGCGCACCGGACGCTCCTCCGGCTTACCGCGGCTGCGGCCGCGTTCATTCGGGCGACCATCGTCGCGTCGGGTATCGAGACGGGCAAGAGCACGCTCCCGCTTGTCCTCGGCCTTTTCGCGCTTGTTGCCCCATTCCGCCTTTGCGTGGTTGGCGGGCTCCGCTTCAGGCTCGGCAGCAGCCGGCTGATCGTTATAGATCGGCGCGTCGAAATTCGCCTTGGCATCGGCGATCAGCCGGGGCCCCAGCTGCTCGCGCAGCGTGCGGCCGCGTATTTCCTGAACCTGACCGATCGGCAGCTCGCCCAGCTGGAACGGACCGTAGGAGATGCGGATCAGCCGGTTGACATCGAGGCCGAGCGCGCCGAGCACATTCTTGATCTCGCGATTCTTGCCTTCCCGCAGGCCCATAGTGATCCAGACGTTCGAGCCCTGCACCCGATCCAGCGTCGCCTCGATCGCTCCGTAGAGAACGCCTTCGACCGCGATGCCCTCCTTCAGACGGTCGAGCGCCTCCTGATCGATTTCCCCGTGCGCCCGCACGCGGTAGCGGCGCAGCCAGCCGGTCGACGGCAACTCGAGCACGCGGGCAAGCCCGCCGTCGTTCGTCAGGAGCAGCAGGCCCTCGGTATTGATGTCGAGGCGGCCCACCGACAGAACGCGCGGCAGATCCTCGGGCAGGTTCTCGAAAACCGTCGGACGGCCTTCCGGATCGGCGTTGGTCGTCACGAGGCCGCCCGGCTTGTGATAAAGCCAGAGCCGTGTCCGTTCGATGCCGCGGATCGGATGGCCGTCGACCTCGATCCTGTCGGCAAGGGTCGCATTGACGACCGGCGTGTCGAGCACGACGCCATTGAGGCTGACCCGCCCTTCCATGATCATCCGCTCGACGTCGCGACGCGAGGCGACGCCTGCGCGCGACAGGATCTTCGAGATGCGTTGCGGCTCGTCCGCACCGGCGGGCGCTGCCGGACTGTTGCCGGCTGCCCGTGCCGCAGGCTTCTCGCTGCCGGAATGAGGTTTCTTGTCGCGACCCTTGGCCTTGCCGCCGGGCCTCGTGGGCTTGTCTTTGGATGTCATTTGTGTTGCCTGCCTTTTGCGGCTGTCCTATCAGGTCGTAGGCCGTGGGTTAAGAGGAAATTATCGAACGAACGATGGCAGAAACGGCACGCTTCATGCAGGCGGCCCTTCAGGAGGCCCGAAAGGCGGCGGCACGCGGCGAGGTGCCGATCGGCGCCGTCATCGTGCTCGACGGCAAGATGATTGCCGCGGCCGGAAACCGCACCCGCGAACGCAGCGACATCACCGCCCATGCGGAGATCGAGGCGATCCGCCAGGCGGCGGCCGCCGTCGGCGACGAGCGCCTTTCGGGAGCCGATCTCTATGTCACGCTCGAGCCCTGCACCATGTGTGCGGCTGCGATCTCCTTCGCTCGCATCCGCCGCCTCTATTATGGCGCGGAGGATCCCAAAGGCGGCGCGGTCGACAACGGCGTCAGGTTTTATGCTTCCCCCACCTGCCACCATGTGCCGGATGTCTATTCCGGTCTTGCCGAGCGGGAGGCCGCCGACATTCTGCGCGAATTCTTCGCCAGCCGGCGTTAAAAATCACCTCGGCGAAAACTGTGTTGCGATTTCCCCGGGACCGCGTGAAGTGTCAGTCCGCTGCGAACGCTTCCAATCCCTTGCCGGCGAGCCGGTAACGCGTCCATTCCGACATGGGCTCCGCCCCGACGGCCTCATAGACGCGGATGGCTGGCTCGTTCCAGTCGAGCACGCTCCATTCGAAGCGGCCGCAGCCTTCCGCGACTGCCGTCCGCGCCAGGTGCTTCAGGAGCGCCTTGCCGGCGCCCGAGCCCCGAAACTCCGGCGAGACGTAAAGATCCTCCAGATATAGTCCCTTGCGCGCCTGCCAGGTGGAATAGCTGTAGAACCAGACGGCAAAGCCTGCGGGCTTGCCGTCGGCCTCGCAGATCACGGCGCGCGCGACGGCATCGGCTCCGAAGAGCGACTCGTGCACGCGCTCGACAGTCGCCTCGACCTCGTGCGGCGCCTTTTCATAAGTCGCGAGTTCCGTGATGAAACGGAGGATCGTCGCAGCGTCACCGGGAAGGGCATCGCGAATGCTGATAGCCATGGCTTTGGACCAATTCTAAAACTTGGATGCGAACGGAGCCGCACGCAGTTTCTCATTCCGCTCTAAAACGGCCAGTACCACTTGCTTCCGGAGTTCTTGATCTGCGCCTCCTTCTTGCGGCGGCGCGCCTTGTCCTTTTCGGGCTCTCCGAGATCGGCTTCAGCCCCCTCCGGCAGTCGACGGTATTCGAGCGGCGGGTCGCTCAGGAAACGGCGCTTGTCCGCATAGGCGCCCTGTTCGATCTTGCGCGCCTCGCGATAGGCCTCCTGCTGCTCCTTGGCGGAAAGACGGCGGCCGTTGGCATTCGCTTTCGCCAGCGGCGAGACGTAGTTGGGATCGTTCTTGTTGGCGTCCGCCTCTTCGCGCAGACGCGCGCGCGTCTCTTCGGGAGACTCGACCCAGGCCGGGTTGGCCTCGCGGCTTGCAAGCGACTGCTGCGGCTCGACCAGAGCGGTCTGCTGCTGTTGCGGCGGCAGCACCAAACCGGGGCGCGGCTGATACTTGACCGGATCCTTCTTCGCGGGAGCGAGGCTGACCGCGCTGCCTAGATCGTCGAGCAAATGCTCGCCGGCCGTCTTGTCCGTTCCGTAGGTCGGGCCGCCGATGCAGCCGGAAAGCACCAGACCTCCCGCCAGGATGGCCGCAATGCCGGCAGCCGCTCGCAACTCTCGCGTCATTCCCATGAGATTCCTTCCAGCCGGCCGCGCGTCGCTAAAACGGCCATTCAGCGCCCCATGGCGGAAAAATCCGCCAAATTTCGGGCAGGTTTTACCGGATGAAGAGCCTGAACGCAATTCACCCGGTAAGCCGATCGATTACGGCTTGAAGCCGAACTCCCGCAGGGCGGCCGCGTCGCGCGCGGAGACGTCCGGATAGAGCGGATCGGAGCCGACATCGGTGGTGATTCGCCAGGAGCGG
Organism: Sinorhizobium sp. KGO-5; assembly: GCF_036245905.1. Taxonomy (NCBI): domain Bacteria; kingdom Pseudomonadati; phylum Pseudomonadota; class Alphaproteobacteria; order Hyphomicrobiales; family Rhizobiaceae; genus Sinorhizobium; species Sinorhizobium sp. KGO-5. Next base: position 1,232,794 of record NZ_BDIZ01000001.1, on the reverse strand, counting down.
GCGCATTTGCGGCCCTCGGCGAGTTTCGGTACGACGCTGACTTTCGCGACGTCCGGCAGCCTGAACGCATCCTCCGGGCCCTCGCCCCCGTCGACTTCGATCCCCGAGGTGATGCAGATCTCGGCGAAGTCCTGGCCGTTGAGCGCCTGGAGCAGATCCGGATCGGCGACATGGACGGCCGGCGCCGCCTCCAGCGAAGAGCCGATGCGTTTTTCCTTGCGCTCGATCTCGAGCGCGCCGGTCACCACCTTGCGGACTTCGCGGATCTTCCGCCACTTCTCGGCGAGCGCGTCGTTACGCCATACCGCCGGGACCGTGGGGAACTGTTCGAGATGCACGGAAACGGCTTGCGGGTTGCGCGAAAGCCAGGCCTCCTCGGCAGTGAAGGGCAGCATGGGTGCAAGCCAGGTCACCAGGCAATCGAAAAGGGTGCGGATGACCTGCAGGGCCGCGCGGCGGCGCAGCGACGACGGCGCGTCACAATAGAGCGCATCCTTGCGGATATCGAAATAGAAAGCCGAGAGTTCGACATTCGAGAAATCGATGAGCGCCCGGGCGATCCTCTTGAAGTCGAAGGCGTCGTAGCCTTCGCGCACCAGCCGGTCGAGTTCCGCAAGACGATGCAGCATCAGCCTTTCGAGTTCCGGCATGTCGGCAAGCGCTACAGCCTCACCCTTGTCGTGGGCGAGCGTGCCGAGCATCCAGCGGATCGTGTTGCGCAGCTTGCGGTATGCATCGATATTCGTCTGGATGATGGTCTTGCCGAGGCGCTGGTCTTCCCAATAGTCCGTCGTCATGACCCAGAGGCGCAGGATGTCGGCGCCGGCATCCTTCATCACCTCCTGGGGCGTGACGGTATTGCCCTTCGACTTCGACATCTTCTCGCCCTTCTCATCCATGGTGAAGCCATGGGTGATGACGGCGTTGTAGGGCGCGCGGCCGCGCGTCGCGCAGCTTTCGAGCAGCGAGGAATGGAACCACCCGCGGTGCTGGTCGGAGCCTTCGAGATAGACGTCGGCCGGCCATTTCAGGTCCGGACGGTCCTCCAGCGTGAAGGTGTGGGTCGATCCGGAATCGAACCATACGTCCAGGATGTCCGTGACCTGGTGCCAGCGGGCATGGTCGTGGTCGTTGCCGAGAAAGCGCTCTTTCGCGCCTTCGGCGAACCACGCGTCCGCTCCTTCCTTCTCGAAAGCGTCGAGGATGCGGGCATTGACCTCGTCGTCAACGAGGATTTCGCCCTCGTCGTCGGCGAAGATCGCGATCGGCACACCCCAGGCGCGCTGGCGCGAAAGCACCCAGTCGGGGCGCTGCTCGATCATCGCCCGGAGACGGTTCTGGCCGGCGCCGGGCACGAAACGGGTTTCGTCGATCGCGTTCAACGCGCGCGAGCGCAGCGTCGTGCCGTCGCCGAAATCCTTGTCCATGGTGACGAACCATTGCGGCGTGTTGCGGAAGATGACCGGCTTCTTCGACCGCCAGGAATGCGGATAGGAATGCTTCAAACGGCCGCGCGCGAAGAGCGCGTGACGGCCGATCAGAGCCTTGATGACGCGGTCGTTGGCGTCGCCCTTCTTGCCCTTGTCGTCTATGACGCGGCCGGCGCCGCCTTCCGCATCCGGACCGAAGCCGGGCGCGTCGGCGGTGAAATAGCCGGCATCGTCGACCGGGAACGGGATCGTGGACGAAATGCCGCGTTCCTCGAGGACGCGCACATTGTCCATCCAGGCCTCGAAGTCCTCGCGGCCATGGCTGGGTGCAGTATGGACGAAGCCGGTACCGGCATCGTCGGTGACGTGCTCGCCGTCGAGAAGCGGGACATTGAACGCATAACCGCCACCCAGGCCGTGCAGCGGATGGGCGCAGGTAATCGCGGCCAGATCGGCCGCCTCCACATCGCGCACGAATTTGAACGTGACCTTCGCCTTGGCCGCCGACTCGTCCGCGAGGCGCTTGGCGAAGATCAGCTTCTCGCCCGGCTGCGGGCCGTAGTCGTTCTCGGCGGTCGCGACTTCATAGAGCCCATAGGCATAGCGCGACGAGTAGGCGATCGCGCGATTGCCGGGGATCGTCCAGGGGGTCGTCGTCCAGATGACGACGAAGGCGCCGGCAAGCGCATCGGGGCCTTCGATCACCGGGAACTTCACCCAGATCATGTCGCTTTCGACGTCGGCATATTCCACCTCGGCCTCGGCAAGTGCGGTACGCTCGACGACCGACCACATGACCGGCTTGGAGCCGCGATAGAGCTGACCGGACTTGGCGATCTTCATCAACTCGCCGGCGATGCGCGCTTCCGCGTGGAAGTTCATCGTGGTGTAGGGGTTTTCGAAGTCGCCCTCGATGCCGAGGCGCTTGAACTCCTCGGTCTGAATCCCGATCCAGCCGCTTGCGAATTCACGGCATTCCTTACGGAACTCGTTGACCGGCACCTCGTCCTTGTTCTTGCCTTTCTCGCGGTACTTCTCCTCGATCTTCCATTCGATCGGCAAACCGTGGCAGTCCCAGCCCGGCACGTAATTGGCATCGAAGCCGCGCATCTGGAAAGAGCGGTTGATCACATCCTTGAGGATCTTGTTCAGGGCGTGGCCGATATGGATGTTGCCGTTGGCGTAGGGAGGGCCGTCGTGCAGGACGAACTTCTCGCGGCCGGCAGCGGACGCGCGGAGCTTTTTGTAAAGCTCCATCTTCTGCCAGCGGGCGACGGTCTCCGGCTCCTTCTGCGGCAGGCCGGCACGCATCGGAAAGTCCGTCTGCGGCAGGTAAAGAGTGGAAGAATAGTCGATCTTTTCAGCGGTCTCGGTCATGGTTTTCGCATTCGTGTTTTCCGCGCGGGGCAGTCACGCAGGCGGAAGGGTTCGGTAATCTCGAAGATGATGGGGGCGTTGAAACGCCGAAATCCCGGACCTTCCGGCGCAGACTAGAGCGCGCGGAAAGCCGGGCCAATAATTCGCTGATCGACGATCACTCGATGGAACCGGGTCATTATGGCCGGTTCTTTAAGGCGTTTTCCGCCTTTTGAAAAGGTCCGCCGGCCGCGCATGCCCGAAATCTTTGACGCATCGGATGGCATAGGGCCCTGCCGCCGCTCAGGCGAAATTGAGCCTGCGGTCGATCTCGCTCAGGGGCTGAACGCCCGCAAGCAGCGCGCGGGCCTCGCTCTCGTCCTTGCGCATCTGGACCATCAATGGCTCCAGACCGTCGAACTTGAGTTCGTCGCGCAACCGGCCGAAGAAGGATACGGCGCAGATCTCGCCGTAGAGATCCGCGGAGAAATCGAAAACGAAGGTCTCCAGCAAGGCTTCGCCGTCGCTGTCGACCGTCGGGCGACGGCCGAAGCTTGCGACACCGTCATGGAGGGACCCGTCCGCCCTCCGGAAACGCACCGCATAGATGCCGCTCTTCAGCTCCGCCTCGGGCGGCAGGCGCATGTTCGCGGTCGGATAGCCGAGCGTGCGGCCGAGCTTCTTGCCGTCGATGACCTCGGCTTCGACCGTATAGCGATAGCCAAGCAGCCCGGCCGCGTGCGAAACGTCGCCCTCGGCTAGCAGCGAGCGGATGAAACTCGAGGATATGACGGCGGCGTTTTCGTCGCGGAATGCATCCACAAGCGTCACGCCGAATCCCTCGCGCTCCCCGGCCGCCATCAGGAAGGCCGGCCCGCCTTCCCGCCCCTTGCCGAAATGGAAATCGAAACCGGTGACGACATGGGAGGCGTGCAGCCATTCGCGCAGGATGCTATGAATGAAGTCGGAGGCCGAAAGCTCCGAAAAGCTCCGGTCGAAAGGATATTCGATGACGGCACCGAATCCCATTCCCTCGAGTATGCGGGCTTTCAGCGGTGCCGGGGTGAGGCGGAACACCGGCGCGTCGGGCCGGAACACGGTACGCGGATGCGGCTCGAAGGTGAGCACGAGCGCCGGAACGGCCCGCTTCACCGCCTCCTCCAGCGCGCGGTTCAGCACCGACTGATGGCCGCGATGCACGCCGTCGAAATTGCCGATCGCGACCACACCGCCGCGTAGATGTTCGGGCAGCGGATCGCGGGTCTCGTTGCGGTGAAAAACGGTCATGCCGATCGTCCCGTCATGCCAGCCGCGGCATCCACCATTTCGGCTGCGCCCCATTCTGCCTCAGGAAGGCCATGAGCCTCGCTTCGTCGGTGCGGCTTTCGTGCATGTATTCCTGCGCATGGATGCCCGCGCTGATGTAGAGCAGGTCAAAGCCGGCATCCTGCGCGCCCTTGACGTCGGTCGGCATCCCGTCACCGATGGCGATGACGCGCGAAAGATCGAAATTACCCCTGGCGGACTTGGCCTGCGCGAGAGCGGCCTGATAGATCGCGATATAGGGCTTGCCGGCAATGCGGGCCTCGCCGCCGAGCTCTTCATAGAGTTTGGCGATGGCACCGGCACAGGGGATGAGCCTATGCCCGCGCTCCACGACAAGATCGGGGTTGGCGCAGATGAACGGTATTTTCCGCTTGGCGAGCCCCGTCAGCGTCGCGCGGTAGTGCTCGGGCGTCTCGGTCTCGTCGTCGTAGAAGCCGGCGCAGACGATCGTCTCGGCCTCGTCGGCGGATACGATCTCGGTGCCGAGCCCTTCGAGCAGCGGCAGATCCCGGTCGGCTCCGATGAAGAAGATGCGTTTGTCGGCCGTCGCAATCAGCGCCTGCGTCACGTCGCCGGAGGTCACGATACGGTCATAGGCTTCGTCGGGGACGCCGAGGCCGCGGATTTGCACCGTGACGCCCGGATGCGGCCGGGGTGAATTGGTGATGAGAACGACGGTCAGCCCCTGGGCGCGCGCCTCGGCCAGCGCTTCGCAGGCGGATGCAAAGGCTTGAATGCCGTTGTGAAGCACGCCCCAGACGTCGCAAAGGACCACGTCGTAACGACCGGCGATTTCCCGAAAACTGTTGATCCTGACGGCCATGCTGGCTTCCTGCAAACTCGGCTTTCCGGCTGACATCGCAAGGAAGGGGCAAGAATACAAGCCTCACGCCGAGAAAAACGCGGCACTTCCCAAGGATTTTAAAGCAATTCCAGGAAGCGGCGCGTTGAAGCTCGGGTCGGTTTTGTCGGCGCGCATGGCGATGCGCTTGAATTCCTCACGTGGCGACTGCGCGGTCTACGGCATGTTCCTTTGGCAGGAAACGGATCCTGCAGTCTCGCCTCTTCCAGGGATGAGGTAATCAAACAAGCCGCGGCGGGGCCTCGCTCTGTCAACGATCACGGGCGGCAAAAAATCTCGGAGCCGATCCTTGACTCATTTCACGGCCACCCTTATCTCGGCTGGCGCTAGCACTCACTTGAGAAGAGTGCTAACACCCATCCGGCGGGTCCATTCGCGACCCGCAGTGTCATTTGATCGAGGGATTAGACAATGGCAAGCACCAATTTCCGTCCGCTGCACGACCGCGTTGTCGTCCGCCGCGTCGAGTCTGAAGAAAAGACCAAGGGCGGCATCATCATTCCGGACACCGCTAAGGAAAAGCCGCAGGAAGGCGAGATCGTGGCTGTCGGTTCGGGTGCCCGCGACGAAAGCGGCAAGGTTGTTCCGCTCGACGTCAAGGCCGGCGACCGCATTCTGTTCGGCAAGTGGTCCGGCACCGAAGTCAAGATCGACGGCGAAGACCTTCTGATCATGAAGGAAGCCGACATCATGGGCGTCATCGGCTGATCGGCCGGCACCCCTTCAAATTCCGTAATTTGAAACCGGACCAGTTCCGGAGTTTCGAAACCAGGAGCTTTCAAAATGGCAGCTAAAGAAGTCAAGTTCGGCCGCAGCGCGCGCGAAAAGATGCTGCGCGGCGTCGACATCCTCGCCGACGCAGTCAAGGTGACGCTCGGCCCGAAGGGCCGCAATGTCGTTATCGACAAGTCGTTCGGCGCGCCGCGCATCACCAAGGACGGCGTTTCGGTCGCCAAGGAGATCGAACTCGAAGACAAGTTCGAGAACATGGGCGCCCAGATGGTCCGCGAAGTCGCTTCGAAGACCAACGACATCGCCGGTGACGGCACGACGACTGCAACCGTTCTCGCCCAGGCGATCGTTCGCGAAGGCGCGAAGGCCGTTGCCGCCGGCATGAACCCGATGGACCTGAAGCGCGGTATCGACCTGGCTGTCGCCGAAGTCGTCAAGGACCTGCTCGCCAAGGCCAAGAAGATCAACACCTCGGACGAAGTCGCCCAGGTCGGCACGATCTCGGCAAACGGCGAAAAGCAGATCGGTCTCGACATCGCCGAAGCGATGCAGAAGGTCGGCAACGAAGGCGTCATCACGGTTGAAGAAGCCAAGACTGCCGAAACCGAGCTCGAAGTCGTCGAAGGCATGCAGTTCGACCGCGGCTACCTGTCGCCCTACTTCGTCACCAACCCGGAAAAGATGGTCGCCGACCTGGAAGACGCTTTCATTCTCCTGCACGAGAAGAAGCTCTCCAACCTGCAGGCGATGCTCCCGGTTCTCGAAGCCGTCGTTCAGACCGGCAAGCCGCTCCTCATCATCGCTGAAGACGTCGAAGGCGAAGCACTCGCAACGCTCGTCGTCAACAAGCTGCGTGGCGGCCTGAAGATCGCTGCCGTCAAGGCCCCGGGCTTCGGCGACCGCCGCAAGGCCATGCTCGAAGACATCGCCATCCTGACGGGCGGCACGGTGATCTCGGAAGACCTCGGCATCAAGCTCGAAAGCGTCACGCTCGACATGCTCGGCCGCGCGAAGAAGGTTTCGATCACCAAGGAAAACACGACGATCGTCGACGGTGCCGGCCAGAAGTCCGACATCGAAGGCCGCGTCGCTCAGATCAAGGCCCAGATCGAAGAAACCACCTCCGACTACGACCGTGAGAAGCTGCAGGAGCGCCTTGCCAAGCTCGCCGGCGGCGTCGCCGTCATCCGCGTCGGCGGTGCGACGGAAGTCGAAGTGAAGGAAAAGAAGGACCGCATCGACGACGCCCTCAACGCGACGCGCGCTGCAGTTCAGGAAGGCATCGTACCGGGCGGCGGTGTTGCCCTGCTGCGTTCTTCCGTCAAGATCACCGTCAAGGGTGAAAACGACGATCAGGACGCCGGCGTCAACATCGTTCGCCGCGCTCTGCAGTCTCCGGCCCGTCAGATCGTCGAAAACGCTGGCGACGAAGCATCCATCGTTGTCGGCAAGATCCTCGAGAAGAACACCGACGACTTCGGCTACAACGCCCAGACCGGCGAATATGGCGACATGATCGCCATGGGCATCATCGACCCGGTCAAGGTCGTTCGCACCGCGCTTCAGGACGCAGCCTCGGTCGCTTCGCTGCTCATCACCACCGAAGCCATGATCGCCGAACTGCCCAAGAAGGACGCTCCGGCAATGCCGGGCGGCATGGGCGGAATGGGCGGAATGGACATGATGTGATAAGGCGACAGCCTTAGCACGATCCATCCGGATCCGAAGGGCGGCTCTCGAGCCGCCCTTTTTGTTTTATGATGCCGGAGCGCATGCGGCCGCGCTGGAGCATTTCAATGTTTCATGGAAACACTGAAATGCTCTGACCCTTTGGTCCAACGCATTTCCGGACGGAAAACCGTTACACACTTCTCCTGGAAGTGCTCTAAGTCAGCAATGCCTTCAGATCGACCTGCGGATTGGCGAGCAGCACACGGTCCGGCGTGGCGCCCGCCTCGAGAAGCTTCTTCCCCGTCACATAGGCCTTGGCGTCGTTGATCGCATCGACGGCGACCAGTTTGCCCTGGCGGAAATACCAGACCGAGACGCTGCCCTCGCGCTGGCCCTGGCGGACGAGCGTTTCGTCGTGGCCGAGGCCGAAGCCGGCAATCTGCAGTTTTACGTCGTACTGGTCGGACCAGAACCAGGGCTTCGGGTCGTAGGGATCGGTGCTGCCCGCGAGAACCGCGGCAACCGCTTCCGCCTGGTCGACGGCATTCTGCACGGATTCGAGGCGGATGCGCATGCCGTCCCACGGCAGGACGGCGCAGTCGCCCATGGCGAAGATCGTTGGATCTGAGGTCCGGCCATGGCTGTCGACGACAATGCCGTTTGCGGTTTCGATGCCGGCTTCGTGCGCCAGCGCATCATTCGCCGCCACGCCAATGCCGACGATCACGATATCGACGGGAATGACGGAGCCGTCGGAGAGTTCCGCCGCCGTAACGCGGCCGTTGTCGCCGATCAGACGATGGAGCCCTATGCGTTCACGTATATCCACGCCGTGCGAGCGGTGAATTTCGCGGACGATCGCCGAGGTGGCGCCGGAGGCGACACGCTGAAGGATCCGGTCGGCCATTTCGATGACTGTGACCTCGAGCCCCGTGGTCCGGGCAACCGCCGCAGCCTCGAGGCCGATGTAACCGCCACCGACGACCAGCACCCGCCGGCCGGGCTGCATCTCCTCTGCCAGCCGGTCGGCATCCCGGAAATCGCGCACGACGAAAACGCCCGCGAGATCGCCGCCCGCCGCAGCCGGCAGCCGACGCGGCGTGGCGCCGGTCGCGAGGGCAAGCGTCTCATAGGCAAGTTTGGAGCCATCGCTGAGCGTCACGCGTTTGGCGGCGCGATCGATCGCCGTCGCGGCGGTCGAAAGACGTATGTCGATCTCGTGCTCCGCATACCAGGGCTCCGGCCGGTAAAGCAGGCGATCGAGGGTCATTTCGCGCAGCAGATATTTCTTGGAGAGCGGCGGCCGCTGGTAGGGCAGGCTCGCTTCGGCGGCAACCACGGTGATCGGACGCATGTCCTTGAGGGCGCGAAGCTTGGCGACCAAAGCGAATGCGGCTTGACCGCCACCGACAACAACAAGTCTTCCCGACACCTGCTCCATCCGTCTCAATCGTCTCTGCCCATCGCTATCCTCCCGGCCGGCACCCGGTCAATCTCCGGCGGAGGCCCCCGCCCGAAACTACTCCTTGCGCGGGATCTCCATGCCCTTTTGGGCGGCGGGGCGTGCCAGGCCGCGATCCACCCAGTCCATGACGTTCGGGAAGCTCTTATAGTCGAGCACCTCGGCGCCGCCATAGAACTTGCGAGCCCCTTCCACCCAAGGATAGGTCGCGATGTCGGCGATGGTGTATTCGTCCCCCATCAGCCATTGACGGCCCTCGAGCCGCGCTTCAAGGACGCCGAGAAGACGCTTCGCTTCGTCGCGATAGCGCTGAACCGGATAGGGGTTGTTGGCGACCTTGTCGGCGGCAAATTTGAAGAAATGGCCGAACTGCCCGAACATCGGTCCGATGCCGCCCATCTGGAACATCACCCAGCACAGCGTCTCGTAACGGCGGGCCGCATCGGCCGGGAGGAGCTTGCCGGTCTTTTCTGCAAGATAGATCAGAATCGCGCCGGATTCGAAGAGGCCGATCGGCTTTCCGTCCGGTCCGTTCGGATCGATGATCGCCGGAATGCGGCCGTTCGGATTGAGCGACAGGAATTCGGGCGACTTCTGCTCGTTGGTATCGAAGGAAATGCGGTGTGCCTCATAGCCCAGGCCCAGTTCTTCGAGCGCGATCGAGACCTTAACGCCGTTCGGCGTCGGGAGCGAATAGAGCTGGATGATATCGGGACTTTTCGCCGGCCAGCGAGCCGTGATCGGAAACGAAGAAAGATCAGCCATGACGGATGCCTCTAGGTGGGAAATCGAAAGGGTGTCTGCCGCCCCAACATAGGGAGCGTCGGTTGCATTTGTCAGGGTCGAAGGCAAATTTGCCGGTCTTCACCTTCGCCGTCCTCGCGCTCAGAGCGCGGCCTGCACGGCAGCGACGATCCGGTCGATCACCGGATTGCCCTCGTGGGCGGCCTTGCGCGCCCGCACGAGGCAGGCCTCGGAGCGCAGGATCACGCCGTCAGAAAGGATCTTCAGATGGTTGGCCTTGAGCGTCGAGCCCGTCGAGGTGATGTCGACGATGATGTCGGCGGAGCCGGACGCGGGCGCGCCTTCGGTCGCTCCCAGGCTCTCGACGATGCGGTAGAGCTGGATGCCGTGGCTGCCCGAGAAGAAATGCTGCGTCAGACGCCAGTATTTGGTGGCGATCGCAAGCCGGCGGCCATGGCGGGCGCGGAAGTCCGCCGCGACATCGCCGAGGTCGGCCATGGTGTCGACGTCGTACCAGATCTCGGGTACCGCGACGACCACATCAGCGTGACCGAAGCCGAGCCGGGCGGCGAAGTCGACACGGGCATCGGCGTCCGCCAGGCCTTCGCGCACGAGGTCCTCGCCCGTGACGCCGAAATCGACCGCGCCGCTGCCGATCTCACGGGCGATTTCCGAGGCGGACAAATAGGCGATCTCGACGTCGTCCCACCCTTCAATGCGGCCGCGATAGGACCGGTCGCTGCCGACTGCCGCAATCTTCATTCCGGCGCGTTCGAGGATCGCCGAGGCCTCATCCTTCATTCGCCCCTTGGAGGGCAGCGCAATGGTGACGGTCATTCCGCCCTCCCCGCAGCGATCGCCTGTTCTATCCGGTCGAGCCAGAGGGAAAAGCCGACGGCCGGAATATGCTCGCGGGCACCGAGCAAAGTCAAAAGGCGGTCGAACCGGCCGCCGCCGGCGAGCACCGCCGGCGTGCCTTCGACTCCGATTTCGAAGACGAGCCCGGTGTAGTAATCAAGCGGCCGTCCGAAGGCGGCGCGGTAGCGCATCAGGCCGGGATCGGCGCCGGTCCTTGCAAGCGCGGCCACGCGCGCGTCGAAAAGCGCCAGCGCATCATCGATCTTCAGGCCCGCCTTGCCGGCGAAGCGGTGGAGCGCCGCCGGAGCATCGGCGAGCGGCAGATCGAAAGCCAAGAACGCGCGCATGACGCCGAGCGCCTCCTTGTCCAGCCGGGTGGCGGCGAGTTCGACTTTTTCCTTCAGGCGCCGCGCTATATCGCGGGGCGAGCGGCTCGCATTGGTCGAATAGCCGGTCGCCTTCATCGTCTCGCCGATATGGGCGACGAGCCGCTCCTCGTCCTCGAGCATGCCGAGCGACGCGACGCGCTCGACGTCGTGACCGAAGACGCCGGGCGACTTCGGATCGGCGAGCGCCGCCAGGAGCCGTTCCAACTGCTTCTGATCGCCGAAGGCATGGATGAGGCGCTTCTGCCAGCCCCCGGGCAGGCCGCATGCGGCAATCACCGCTTCGAACACCGACTGGTCGCCGAGCGTCACGTTCAGCCGCTCGCCCGGCAACCGGTTGGCGAGGACGAACATAGCGTCGCCGACCACGCGGGCGTCGGCAGCGGCCGTATCCGGATCGCCAAGGTCTTCGATGCCCGCCTGGTAGAATTCACTCGATCCTTCGCGGCGCTGCCGGAACACCTCGCCCAGGTAGGCGTAGCGCTGCGGCGTACCGGTTGCGGTCTCGATATGGCGGAGGCAGACGGGAATGGTGAACTCGGGGCGCAGGCAAAGGCTCTCGCCGGTCTCGCTCTCGGTCATGAAAATGCGCCGGCGCAGATCTTCGCCGGCCATGTCGAGGAAAGGCTCCGCCGGCTGGATGACCGGCGTATCGACGCGCAGCGTGTTCCGCCGCTCGAAATCTGCGAGAAGGTCACCGGCAAAGGCGGGAAGATTGATCAGAGGCATTGCGGTCAACCCGCCCTTTTCCGGTCCTCGGCCTGTTCCGCCAGAATTTCGCGCACCTTCGCGACGAGTTCGCCTTCCGGGACGGAAACCTGCGCGACACGCGCCTCGCGCCAGGCGACATTATCCTCGATTTCGCCCGAAAGGCGCTTGCCTTCGATCAGGTCCTTGATCTGCACAACGCCGGAGGCGCGCTCGTCGCCCCCCTGAATCACGGCGATCGGCGATCCGCGACGGTCGGCATATTTGAGCTGGTCGCCGAAGTTCTTCTTGTTGCCCTGGTACATTTCGGCGCGGATGCCGGCATGCCGCAGATCCTGCACGAAGCGCTGGTAACGCCCCATGCTTTCGATATCGCGATCCATGACGCAAACGACAACCGGAGCGGTGACCTGTTCGGCGCCCAGCTTGCCCAGATTCTTGAGTGCCGTCATCAGCCGCGACACGCCGATGGAGAAGCCGGTCGCCGGCACCGGCTGACCCATGAAGCGCGACACGAGGCCGTCGTAGCGGCCGCCCCCGCCGACGGAGCCGAAGACGACCTTCTCGCCCTTTTCATTGGTGACGGCGAACTGCAACTCCGCTTCGAAGACCGGACCGGTATAATATTCGAGGCCGCGCACGACGGAGGGGTCGATCTTGATGCGGCCCGCCTCGTAACCGGCGCTGAGTACAAGGCTGCGGATCGTGTTCAACTCGGTGACGCCCTCGGCGCCGCGGGCCGTTCCGGCGACGAGCGCCGCCAGATCGTCCGCGCTGCTCGCATAGTCCGTGATCCCAACGAAGAAAAGGATCTTGCCGATCTGCTCCTCGTTCAGCCCGGCGCCCTTGGTGAAGTCGCCGCTCTCGTCCTTGCGCCCTTCACCCAGCAACAGCCGCACGCCTTGCGGACCGAACTTGTCGAGCTTGTCGATGGCGCGCAGCACCGTCAGCCGCGTATTCGTCTGCTCGACTCCGCCGAGACCGATCGCCTCCAGAACGCCGTCGAGTACCTTGCGGTTGTTGACGCGGATCACGTAATCGCCGCGGGCAATGCCGAGCGCCTCCATCGTGTCGGCCATCATCATGCACATTTCGGCATCGGCCTGCACGCCGGCGGCACCGACCGTATCGGCATCGAACTGCATGAACTGGCGGAAGCGGCCCGGGCCCGGCTTCTCGTTGCGGAAAACGTAACCGGCGCGATAGGTACGATAGGGAAGCTGGATTTCATTGAAATTCTCGGCCACGTGACGTGCGAGAGGCGCAGTCAGATCGTAGCGCAGGCTCAGCCACTGGTCGTCGTCGTCGGTCAGCGAAAAGACACCTTCATTCGGCCGGTCGCTGTCGGGCAGGAACTTGCCGAGCGCGTCGGTATATTCGAAAAGCGGCGTCTCGACCGGATCAAAGCCGTAACGTTCGTAGACTTCGCGGATTTTCGCGATCATTTCGTCGACGGCGCGAATGTCCGCGGCCGACCGGTCGACGAAGCCGCGCGGCAGGCGTGCCCTGAGCTTCTGCGTTTTCTTCTGTTTTTCATTCATTGAAAGCATTCCGGACTTCAAGCTTGGTCGGTGCCTTCCCTACCGGATCATGGCAGGGGCGGCAAGGGCGGCGACAAGCCGCAAGACCGCGCGCGTGCGGCCTTGCGGAACATTGCGGCGTTGCATGCGTTCCTGCGCGAAAGGCCCGATCACAATGCCGTGATTGTATATCTCGCAATTTACGCGTATAGGTTACGCAGCAGATCGAGGGCGACTTTGGGGACTGAGCGATATGCTGAACTTCATGACACCGGGATCCGGATCCATAAAACCTTTGAGTCCGGAGACGCACAGAGCCTGGACCCGCCGCGTGTCGCAGGCGGGTTGCCTGGTGGAGCCATGGCGCTGCGACCTTTCCAGCGGCGCCTTTATGATAGGTTCCAAAACCGCTGCCCTCCTCGGTCTGCGGCGCAATCCCTGCGGCATCGTCGACCTTGTCAGGGCCTATGACAGAGGCGACCGTTCCACGATCCTGAACATTCTGGAACAGGCGACGGAAAGCTCCTCGTCCTTCTGCTTCTCGACCACCGTCCGCGGCATAACGGGACATCCTTCGCCACTCTATTGCATCGGCAATTCGACGCTTACGGACGAGGGCGCAGAGGGTTCGCTCGAAGGCGTGTTCGCCCTTCCGGATAGCGACAATCCGGACGCCTGACGGCGCGTGCCAATTTCCATCATCTTTGCATTCTGTCCGCCCATGTGAGCGGCGGACTCGATGAAAGGAAACGAAATGGTCCTCAAACGATCCCTGTCTGCCCTGTTTCTCGCCGCCACGTTCGCTGCTGTTCCCGTGCTGGCGCAGGAGACCGACCACGGCAGCATGCATCACGGTTCGGCAGAGAGCGGCGCGGCGGGTGACGCGTCCCCGTCGAGCAAGGCCTTCGCCGAGGCGAACGCCAAGATGCACAAGGACATGGATATCACCTTCAGCGGCAATGCCGATCTCGATTTCGTACGCGCCATGATCGCTCATCACCAGGGAGCGATCGACATGGCGAAGGTCGAGCTCGAACACGGCAAGGACGAAGCGATCCGCAAACTCGCGGATGACATCATCAAGGCCCAGGAAGCGGAGATCAGGATGATGAAGGAATGGCTGGCCCGCAATGGCGGCTAGATCACGATGCTCTTAGGTCGGGTCGACCTAAAAGCATGAACGTGATCGATTGCAAGAAGAGCGGCATGCGGGCGGCGCACAGTTTTCCTCATTCCGCTCTAAGGGCCACCCGCCGCCGCCTGTTTGATCTCCTCATTCCTGTGCTCGTCACAGGAATCCAGCCAGACCAAGTCCTTGGGCTGAAAGAACGCTTCCCGCGCCGCAGACGCGGCGCTGCTGGATCCCTGTGACGAGCACAGGGATGAGGGTGGAGAGGATGCAGTCCTCCGATACGTTTCCTACAGCGCCGCGCGTCTTATGAGGCGCGCAAAGGTCGCTGTAGCACTTTGAGCCCGCAGCGATATTGACAGTGGGCGGCAAGCTCCTCTTCCATAGGCACAGGTGCCATGACGTCAAGAGGGGAAACGATGACGATACCACCCGGTGCATCTCCACAATTGTATAACGAAGACCTCGCGCCCGCCAAAGAACGCAACTGGGGCGCATTCTCCATTTTCAACGTCTGGACATCGGACGTGCACAGCCTGTGGGGCTACTATCTTGCCGCCAGCCTGTTTCTCTTCTGCGGCAGCTTTATGAACTTTCTCCTGGCGATCGGCATCGGCTCGCTCATCATCTTCTTCCTGATGCAGCTTGTCGGCGTTGCCGGCGTCCGCACCGGCGTGCCGTTCCCGGTCCTGGCCCGGGCGTCCTTCGGTATCTGGGGCGCGAACTTCCCGGCAATCGTCCGCGCCATCGTCGCGTGCTTTTGGTACGGCGCCCAGACGGCGGCAGCCTCGGGCGCCATCGTCGCGCTGCTTGTCCGCAATGAAAGCCTGCTTCAGTTCCACCAGTCGAGCGACATGCTCGGTCATTCCACCCTCGAACTCGTCTGCTACGTCGTCGTTTGGGGTCTTCAACTGCTGATCATCCAGAACGGCATGGAGACTGTTCGAAAGTTCCAGGACTGGGCCGGTCCAGCAGTCTGGGTGATGATGCTGCTGCTTGCGATCTATCTCGTCGTCAAGGCGGGCGGCTTCTCGTTCAGCCACACGATCCCGATGGACGTGTTGCTTGAAAAGACCAAGAATGCCGGCGTGCCCGGCGTACCGGGGTCGCTCGCCGCACTTGGCGCAGTGGCCGCGATCTGGGTGACCTATTTCTCCGCGCTCTATCTCAATTTCTGCGACTTCTCGCGCTACTGCCCGAGCGAACGGTCGCTGAAGGTCGGCAACCTCTGGGGCCTGCCCGTCAACCTCATCCTGTTCTCGCTGGTCGCCGGCGTTACAACCATCGCCGCCTTCAATGTCTATGGCGAGGTGCTGCTGCACCCCGACCAGATCTCGGCCAAGTTCGACAGCTGGTTCCTGGCGCTGCTCGCCGCACTGACCTTCGCGGTGGCGACTCTCGGCATCAACGTCGTCGCCAACTTCGTCTCGCCCGCCTTCGACTTCGCCAACGTCTTTCCCAAGCACATCGACTTCAAGAAGGGTGGCTATATCGCGGCGCTGATCGCCCTCGCGCTCTATCCATTCGCGCCTTGGGAAGGCGGGGCCGCGCACTTCGTCAACATGATCGGTAATACGATGGGCCCGATCTTCGGCGTCATGATGGTCGACTACTACCTCATCCGGAAGGGCCGCGTGGATGTGGAGGCGCTCTACCGCGAACACGGCGAGTTCCGCTTCGAGAACGGCTGGCACGTCAACGCGCTGATCGCCGCCGGCATCGGGATCGTCTTCTCCTCGATCCTGCCGGGGCTTACATCCGTCATGCCGGCATGGTGGGGCGTCTACGGCTGGTTCTTCGGCGTCGCCATAGCGGGTGCGATATACTACGCGCTCCGCTCCTTCAAATCGGCCAGGCCATACCCGGCCCAACCTTGATAGTCTACTGCTATCAGAGAACATCGCCCTCCCGTCGAATGGGGAGGGCGATGTTCTTGCCGGATGCGGCAATCAGGCCGCCGGACGTGCGAAGCGCCGGCGCAGGTCCTCTATCGGCGCGCGGCAGAAGCAGCCCTCGATATGGTCGTTGACGAGGCCCATCGCCTGCATGAAGGCATAGACGGTGGTCGGGCCGACAAAGGTCCAGCCACGCTTCTTCAGATCCTTCGAAATCCGCACTGAGGCCGGCGTCGTCGGATTGGCGATGAGGGTCTCGAAATCGATGATCTTCGGACGCTCGCTTCCATCGGGCTCATGCGACCAGAAATAGGCCGCCAGTGAACCGAATTCCGCGCGCAGCTCCTTCGCCCGGCGGGCATTGTTGATGGTCGAGACGATCTTGCCGCGATGGCGAACGATGCCGGCATCGGCGAGGCAACGCTCGACGTCCTCCTCGCCGAACTCGGCGACCTTGTCGAAATCGAAGCCCGCAAATGCGGCGCGAAACGCATCGCGCTTTCTCAGGATCGTCAGCCAGGAGAGGCCCGACTGAAAGCCTTCGAGGCAGATCTTTTCGAACAACCTGTGATCGTCGGCGACCGGCCGGCCCCATTCTTCGTCGTGATAGCGGCGGTAATCCTCCAGATTGCCGTGCCAGGCACAGCGATCAAGGCCGTCTTCCCCCGTAATCAAGCCCCTGGCTGCCATTTCGCCTCTCTCCATCGTTTCTCTTTTGTTCCGTTTACCATTTGCAAACCACATCGATAAAGAGGCGAATAACCCTACCCAAAGCTTTATTGCCGAGGCCGCCCTTGAGCGCCGCACCGTTTACGGTTCGGTTGCGGACAGATGAGAGCATCGCGCCATTGCCGGAGCGCTGGAACGCGCATGCGATTTCCCCAGAGCTCCGCCCCATTGAATTGAACGTAAGGGCCTTGGCGAGGCAACTCACCCGGGCTCCTCCAGATTGTTCCGGCCAAGTAGCGAGTCCGTCCGATGCTGAAGAAATCCCTTTGTTTTGCCGCATGCTTTCTTTCGATCCTTTCCGGGGTTGCAGCCGCACAGGACCGTTATCAAAACCGTCCGCCTGTCATCGTCAGCCCGGATCTGACCGCCCCCTGGGTGATGCAGCTGACGGGCAAGCGCGTGGTCTATCGCCAGCAGGTTCCCACGACCACCCGAAAGCGGGTCGAGCGGCGCGAGCTCAGCCGCCGCCCCGCCAACGCAGCCGTTCAGCCAGCCTCGATCACGCGCAGACAGAAGCCGGCAAAGTCGAGAATCGATCCGCAGTTCCTCCCGCAAATGGTCGCTTACGAGACGAAGGAGAAGCCCGGGACCATCGTCATCGACACCAACAACCGCTTTCTCTATCTCGTCACTGGCAACGGCGACGCGCGGCGCTACGGCGTCGGAGTCGGCAAGCCGGGCTTCGAATGGGCGGGAGAGCACAGGATCACGCGCAAGGCCGAGTGGCCCAACTGGACGCCGCCGCAGGAAATGATCGCGCGTGAGGCAGCGCGGGGCCACTATCTGCCGGCGCGGATGGACGGCGGACCGGAGAATCCGCTCGGCGCTCGCGCCATGTATCTGGGCTCGACGCTCTATCGCATCCACGGCACCAATGCACCCTGGACGATCGGCTACGGCGTTTCCTCCGGCTGTATCCGCATGCGTAACGAGGACGTGGTCGATCTCTATGAGAGAGTTAAGGTCGGCACAAAAGTCGTCGTGATATAGCGACCATGGATGCACAATACTTCTTTTCCCTCTTCATCGCCGCAAACCGTGGTTTTGAAGCAACAGATGTTCCCTCAGATACAAGTCTCGTCGAAATCGTTGCACTATAGAATGTATCGCGGGCGCCCACTTGCGGTTAAATCGCGTGGCTTGCTTGCAACGAGGGTTCAGAGGGAAATCGTAATGAGACGTCATGTCACGGGGATGGCCGCGCTTGCAGTTGCGGCCGCTGCTCTTCTTGTCTCCGGAAACGCTTCGGCATTTACTCCGGCCGATACTGTCGGCGCGGGCGTAAAAAGTTCCGACATCATTCAAGTCGCCAAGCAGAAGAAGCCGCCTCAGAGATACTGGCGCACCAAGGTGCGCTTCCGCACGGACGAGGCTCCCGGCACCATCATCGTCGATACCAACAGCAAGTATCTTTATTACATCGACGGCCCGAACCGGGCGACGCGCTATGGCATCGGCGTCGGCCGCGACGGCTTCGGCTGGTCCGGTGTCGTCAAGGTTGGCCGAAAGGCCGAATGGCCGAGCTGGACGCCGCCGGCCGAGATGCGCGTGCGCGAGAGAGCGAATGGCCGCATCCTGCCGATCACGCAGCCCGGCGGCATCGACAATCCGCTCGGCGCCCGCGCGCTCTATCTCTACAAGGGTGGCCGCGACACGATCTTCCGTATCCACGGGACCAACCAGCCCTGGACCATCGGCCAGAACATGTCCTCGGGCTGCATCCGGATGATGAACGAGGATGTCGAACACCTCTATGAGCGCGCCGGGATCGGCACGAAAGTCGTCGTCATCGGCCCCGGCAGCAAGCCCGGCGACACCTATTTCGACGATCGCGGCGTCGACATTTTCCGCACCATTTTCGGCGGCTGACGGCGGCACTGGACCTCTCCTCACCCGAGGACCAGCCCTCTTCCCGCACGCGGGGAGAGGGGACAGGGACCTTTCCGCGAGTCCCTTCTCGCACTCAAAATAGGAGAAGGTGCCGGCAGGCGGATGAGGGTCCCCTGCTCACCCCCTGACTGTCACAACCCCGCCGGCTTTGGACCGCCATAGGCCCAGTCGAGCAGCTCCACCGTGTGCAGGATCGGTATCTCCGTGCCGCTGGCGATCTGCGTGATGCAGCCGATATTCCCGGTGGCGATCACTTCAGGCTTGGTCGCCTCTATATTTCTCACCTTCCGCGCCTTCAGCTTCGCCGAGATCTCCGGCTGCAGAATGTTGTAGGTGCCGGCCGAACCGCAACAGAGATGCCCCTCCGCCGGCTCGCGAACCGAAAAGCCCGCCCGTTTAAGGAGCTGCTTCGGTGCCGCGGTGATTTTCTGCCCATGCTGCATCGAGCATGCGGAGTGGTAGGCAACGGTGAGATTCCGTGCCCCCGGCTCCGGCAGGTCGAGGGTCGCGAGATATTCGGTGACGTCCTTGGCCAGCGCGGAAACCCTCGCCGCCTTCTCCGCATAGGCCGGGTCGAGCCGCAGCATATGGCCGTAATCCTTGATCGTCGTCCCGCAGCCGGATGCGGTAATGATGATGGCGTCGAGCCCATCCTCCTCCGCCGCCTTCAGCCAGACATCGATGTTGTGCCGAGCAGCCTTCAGCCCCGCCTCATCCCGTCCCATGTGATGGACGAGTGCCCCGCAACAGCCCTCTCCCGCCGAAACGACGACCTCGACTCCTTGGCCCGTGAGCAGACGGATGGTCGCATCGTTGATTTCCGGCCGCAGCACCGGCTGCGCGCAGCCGGTCAGAAGCGCGACGCGGGCGCGCGGCGTGCCTTTTGCCGCGTAGACCGCCGGCTTTGCCCCCCGCGATACCGGCAGCGCGCTCGGCGCCAGATCGAGCATGACGCCGAAGGTCCTGAGGAAGGGAACCCTCTTCAGCAATCCGGCGAGCGGGCGCGCAAGACCGGCAGCCCCGAGCGCCAGCCGGAACCGCGACGGATAAGGAAGAGTGGCGGCAATGACGGCGCGGGCGAGCCGGTCCTTGAACGGCCGCTTGTAGGTCTTCTCGATATGGGCGCGGGCGTGGTCGACAAGATGCATGTAGTCTACACCCGAAGGACAGGTGGTCAGGCAGGAAAGACACGAGAGACAGCGGTCGATATGGGTGACCGTCTCGCTGTCTGCCGCACGACCGTTTTCGAGCATGTCCTTGATCAGATAGATCCGCCCGCGCGGACTGTCGAGTTCGTCGCCGAGAACCACGTAGGTCGGACAAGTGGCCGTGCAGAAACCGCAATGCACGCATTTGCGCAGGATCGTTTCGGATTCGGCGACATGCGGGTCGGCGAGCTGCTCAGGGGAGAAGTTGGTCTGCAACCGAGTACTCCATGTGGCGCCTTGCGCCTTGGATCACTTTGATCTCCGTCGGGCGAGCCGGAAATCGTCATGATCGATTCTCTTCGTCTTAGGCCGATCTTTTAGACCGCACGATGGCGAAAGGTCCCTTCGCCTAGTTCTGGACCAACGCGGCCGCGCGCCCTGGATTGAATATGCCCGAGGGGTCGAATTGGGCGCGGATGCGTTCCGATAATTGTGCCACGGCCGGGGATTGCGGTTCGAAGGCCGGAATGCGGCCGCGCGCCTCCTCGTCGGCACGCAGAAGCGCCGCATGTCCGCCGCCGACCGCGCCAATATAACGGCGGAGCAGTTCCGCCTCCGGGTCTGCCTCCATGCGCAGCCAGACCAGACCGCCCTGCCAGTCGTAGAACGCATCGACACCGGTCTGCAGGCGCAATGCGGCGACGAGCTGATGGCCCGCCGAAGGGGCGACCGATATGCGCCACAAAGGCCGTCTGGTGCCATCGGCATAAGGCTTCACGTCGCGGATTTCCGTCCAGAGGGTTCCTGTCTGCGCCTCGTCGAGTTGCGAAATCCGCCCGAAGCGCGACAGTTTTTCGCCGAGCTTCTCCGCCCGAATGGCAACGGATGCCGCAAGGCCTTCGAGCCGGAGCACCGTTGCGGCGCCATCCGGCAATACGCCGTCGAGAAAGCGGCTGCGCACGCTTTCCGGCAGATGCGACGCACCCGAAACCTCCACCGGCTGCGCCATGGCCTCCGCCATCACCGCAGCGGCTTCCGCATCGTTCAGCCCGGAGACGACGACGGTCGCCGCCGCCGGCGGGAGTGGCAGCACCTTGAAGGTGACTTCGGTCAGAATGCCGAGCGTGCCGTAGGACCCCGCCATGAGCTTGACGAGATCGAGCCCCGTCACGTTCTTCATCACCCGGCCGCCGGCCTTGATGAGTTCTCCCCGGCCATTGACGAAACGCACCCCGAGCAAGCTGTCGCGAGCGGCACCGGCGACGTAGCGGCGAGGCCCGGAGACATTGGCGGCGAAGACCCCGCCTATCGTGGGTTCGCCCGTCGTTGCGAAAATCGGCCGGTGGTCCATCGGTTCGAAGGAGAGCATCTGGCCCTTGGCGTGCAGTGCCGCCTCGACTTCGGCGAGCGGCGTTCCGGCAAGCGCACTCATGGTCATCTCGGCCGGGTCATAGGTGACGATGCCGGAAAGACGCCTGGTCGAGAGCGTTCTGTCAGCACGCGTGGGATTGCCGAGACCTGCGCGCGTGCCGCCGCCGACTACGGCGAGCGTGACGCGCTCGGCCGCCGCGGACCGCACGACGGACGCGATCCCCTCCTCGCTTGCCGGCTCGAAATGGACGATCATGCCGCGGGCCGCCCTTCGAGCGGAAAAACCTTCGACGGGTTCATAAGCCATTGCGGATCGAAGGCGGCGCGCGCCGCCATCTGCTGACCGAGATCGGCCCTGCTGTACTGGTGCAGCATCAGATCGCGTTTCTCGATGCCGACGCCGTGTTCCCCGGTCAGGCAGCCGCCCGCCTCGACACAGAGCTTCAGTATGTCATTGCCGGCAGCTTCCGCGCGGGCAGCTTCCTCCGGATCATTGATGTTGTAGAGGATCAGCGGATGCATGTTGCCGTCGCCGGCATGGAAGACATTCGCAACGCGCAGGCCGTAGCCGGCGACGATCTCGCCGGTCCGCCTCAACACATGAGAGAGCTGGCTCAGCGGCACCGTTCCGTCCATGCAGATATAATCGGCAATCCGGCCGGTTGCGCCGAAGGCCGACTTACGCCCCTTCCAGATCAGTGCCGCTTCCAGAGCCGATTGCGATTCCTTGATCGTCATCACGCCGTGGCGACGGGCGATCTCGATGATGCCGGCGAGCATGGCATCCATTTCGGCCTCGGAGCCTTCCACTTCGACGATCAGCAATGCTTCGACGTCGAGGGGATAGCCGGCCTGGGCGAAAGCCTCGCAGATCTCGATCGCCGGCTTGTCCATGAATTCGATTGCGACGGGGATGATGCCCGATCCGATGATATCGGCGACGCAGCTGCCGGCGGACTCGGAGGAGGCAAACCCGAAGAGGACGGGCCGCGCTCCCTCGGGCTTCGCAATCAGCCGCACCGTCGCTTCCGTGATGATGCCGAGCTGCCCCTCCGAACCGCAGACGAGCCCAAGCAGGTCGTATCCCGGCGCGTCGAGCGCCTTGCCGCCGAGTTCGATCACGGTGCCGTCGAAAAGCACCATCTTGACACCCAGAAGGTTGTTGGTCGTAACCCCGTACTTCAGACAGTGCGCGCCGCCGGAATTCATCCCGATGTTCCCGCCTATGGTGCAGGCGAGCTGCGAACTCGGATCCGGCGCATAGAAGAAGCCGTCGGCCGAAACTGCATCGGAAATATTGAGATTGGTCACGCCCGCCTGAACCGTCGCCGTGCGGTTGAACAGATCGATATCCAGGATGCGCGACATCTTCGACAGACCGACGACGATCGCGTCCTCCTGAGGAATGGCGCCGCCGGAGAGAGAGGTGCCGGCGCCCCGCGGCACGATCGGAATGCCGTAGCGGCTGCAATATTTGAGCACCGCGGCCACCTGCTCCGTCGTCTGAGGAAGGACGACCGCGAGCGGCATCCGCCGATAGGCGATAAACGCATCCGTCTCGAAGGGCTTGAGGCCGCGCTCGTCGCTGATGAGGCCGCCTTCCGGCAACAGATCGGCAAGATCGGCGACGATTTCCCCCCGACGGTCGAGGACGGCCTGCCTTGGCTTCAGAAAGCCGATCGTCTCGGGCATGAGCGCCTCCCATTCACAGCAAAGTGGTATTTTTTGCTTACCACTAATGCATGTCGCCCAAAAGTGTGCGGCGGACTTGAGACGAGGACATACACAAGCAATGACCTCAGCGCATCCCGCTCTAACCTTTTACAGGGCTGGACGGACACCCGGCAAATGTTAATGATCTTTTCGCCTTTGGAAACAATGATCAGGATTGATGACGAATCTAGGCGATCTCGAGATTTTCGCGCGGGTCGTGTCGACCGGTAGCATGTCGGCGGCGGGACGCGCGCTCGGTTTTTCCGCAGCCGTGATTTCCAAACGTATCAAGCGGCTCGAAGACAGGCTGGGCACGCGGCTCCTGCAGCGCACGACTCGGCAGATTTCGCTGACGGAGGCCGGCCAGGGTTTCTATGACCGCGTTCTCGGCATTCTCGCCGGTCTGGAGGAAGCGGAGGCCTATGCTTCGGGCCGCTCGTCCCAGGTCCAGGGGACGCTGCGCATTTCCGCGCCGACCTCCTTCGGCCGCATGCACATCGCACCGCATCTGACCGGTTTCATGAAGGACCATCCCGACCTGAAGCTGCACATCGTGCTGACCGACGATTTCACCGACATCGTCGCAGAAGGTTTCGACCTCGCCATCCGAATAGGCGAACTCAGCGATTCCAGCCTCGTCGCCCGCAAGCTCGCGCCGGTGCGCCGGCTTCTCTGCGCGGCACCGAGCTATGTCGCCCGTCATGGAGCGCCGACGGAGATCGGCGAACTCGCGCATCACATCTGTCTGCCGGCGCACAACAACGACAACTGGAAGCTGGAGGGGCCCGACGGCAGCCTCTCCTACCGGCCGGAGGGACCGCTCGTCACCAACTCGTCGGAAATCATCCGCGAAGCGGTGATTGCCGGTGCCGGCATCGCCCTGCGGTCCACCTGGGACATCGGCAGGGAACTTCGGGAGGGGCGCCTGGTTCAGGTGCTGCCGCAATGGGAAGGATCGCACAAGCTGACGCTTTCGGCGGTCTATCCGAGCCGGCAATTCCTACCGGCCAAGGTCAGGCAGTTCATCGACTATCTCGCCGCACTCTACGGCCCGGTGCCCTACTGGGAGCAATAGACTATCCGTGCTCGTCGTGATGCCGGCGAATGCGCCGCACCACCAGCCAGACCCCGGCGACCGCGAAGGGAACGGCGAGGCCCGTCAGGAGACCGGGATCAACGGGTATTTCATGACTGACGGCCTTGGCGAGGTAGCCGAAGAGCCCGACGACATAATAGGAAATCGCCGCCACCGACAATCCTTCGACGGTCTGCTGCAGGCGCAATTGCAGCTTGGCGCGGCGATCCATCGAATTCAACAGGGCGCTGTTCTGCCGTTCCAGTTCGACGTCGATCCAGCTTCTCAGGAGAGCCGTAGCGCGAGCGAGCTTGCGCGAAAGGTTCGCCTGCCGCTCCTCGACCGACTGACAGGTGCGCATTGCCGGCGCCAGCCTGCGTTCGAGGAAGGTGCCGATGGTCTCGTAACCGGGCACCGGCGTTTCGGAAAGCGTGCGGATGCGTTCCTGGACAATGCCATAATAGGCGCGGCTGGCGCCGAAGCGATAGAGGCTGAGGGCGGCACCCGCTTCGAGATCGGCGGCAAGGCGGGTGATCTCCGCCAGCATCTCGTCAGCCTCCTCGCGGACGTTTTCCTTCATGCGCTGCGTCACCGCCGTCAGGCCGTCCTCGGTGCGGCGGATCTCCGGCGACAGCGACTGTGCAAGCGGCAGGCCGAGAATGGCGAGCGTGCGGTAGGTCTCGATGTCGAGCAGGCGCTGCACCAGGGCGCCGGTTCCCGCCTCCGTCATGCCGCGATCGATGACCAGCACCTGGGTCAGCCCGTCGCCGTTCTGGCGAAAGTCGGTCAGGAGCACCGCCTGGCCGTTCTTGGTTTCGCTGTAACAGAGGCTCGTGGGATCGAAAGCCGCGATCGCCTCGCGGGTCTCCGGCGTATCGGGACGAATTTCCAGACGAACTCCGGAAATCAGCGAGCCCGGGGGCGAAAAACCGTCGCCGAACGGATGGATCGGCACCTCGCCGCCGAAGCTTTCCGGCGCGGGCGCGTCCCAGAAATAGGTGGAGAATTCCGTGTGCCGCTCCCAGCGCAGCGTTCCCTGTCCCCAAGGGATCGCGTGGTGATTGGCGTCGCGACCGGGCGGGGCGATGCCGCGCGAGCGCGACAACTCGGACATCACGGCGTGATCGACGATCGACCCGCCCTCCGTCATGAAGGCGAGTTGAAAGATGACGCGCGGGGTCGTCACCAGTGCATAGGGCCGTGAATGGACCTCGCCGAGCGCCTGGGCGCGCATGGGCGCCACCGGAAATGCAAAACTGCCCTTTGGCATGAAGCGCTTCTTCCCCCTCACGCGTTCATCATCACCTTCTTATCAACGGATAAGGTAAAAAGAACAGGGCGCTTTGACGCAGTTCGATCTTTGTCAACATCGGCAGAGTGGACAATCAATTTGACCACTTGATCGGTCCTGTTAGATTGCCGAATGGAAGCGGAGGCCGGCGACACCTGTGCACAATGCCCTTGGCGCTCCGGGAGACGTGGCCGTGACCGAAGACCAGGACGACCTCTATGCCCGTATTAGCCATGGCCGGACGGCCGACGAGGTGGTGCAGCAGATCGAGCTTCTGATCCTCGAGGGCGTATTACGCGACGGCGATCGCTTGCCGGGCGAGCGAGAACTCTCCAGGCGCTTCGACGTGTCGCGGCCGATCCTGCGTGAGGCGCTCAAGGAGTTGGAGGCGCGCGGTCTCGTCGAAAGCCGGCATGGCGGCGGCACGTTCGTCGCCGACGTGGTCGGCCAGATCTTTTCCAAACCCCTGATCGAGCTCATCGGACGCCACCACAAGGCGACCCAGGACTATCTCGAATACCGGGGCGAACTCGAAGGCTTGACGGCGGAACTGGCGGCGACCCGCGCAACCGACTTCGATCGCGACATTCTTACCCGCGTCATCAAACGCATGCGCGCCGCACACGAGAGCGGCAACTTCGCCGAAGAACTCGAAGCCGATATCGAACTGCACAATGCCATCGGCGAAAGCGCTCATAATATCATCCTGCTTCACACCCTCAGGGCCTGTTACAGGCTGCTGACCCAAGGCATCTTCTTCCACCGCAATTCCGTCTTCGACGCGCCCGGCGCGCGCGACCAGCTTCTCGCGCAGCACGAGGCGATCTATGCGGCGATCATGGTCGGCGATCCGCAAACCGCCAAGGCGGCCGCGCAGAGCCACATCGATTTCGTCGCCACGGCAGCGCGCGAGGCCGAGCGCAGCGGAGAGTGGGTGCGCATTGCCCGCCTGCGCCTGCAGCAGCGCGATCGCGCGGGTTCCTGACCCGTCGCGCGCCCGACAAGCGCAAAAGTACGGATGGCGAGTGCCCCGTGGTAAAATTCCAGCCGATTTCCTAAATATGGTCATGGGACAGTGGTTCGGTCGGAACCGCGACTCCGCGCTTTGCGTTAGCTGGGTGATGCATAGTCCCGAAAAGGAAGAGCGTGAATCCGAATGAATGCGGCGCGTTTGACGAACGCATTTACAGCGGCATGCGACGGTTCATACTCGGGTCGCGCGCGCTAACCACTGATTCGTTGAGGAGTATCGGGAATCTTGAACTTTCTGCACCGGCTCGCTTCTGATGTGCAACTCATGCTGCGTCGCCCGGCGCGAATGCAGTATGCGGCGCTATGCTATCGGCTTGCCAGGAAGACGAATGCGCTGGAAATCCTGGTGATCACCAGCCGCGACACCGGCCGGTGGGTCATCCCCAAGGGGTGGCCGATGCAGGGCAAGCAGGCACACGAGGTCGCCGAGCGCGAGGCCTATGAGGAAGCCGGGGTGAAGGGCAAGGTGCAGAGGGCCGCCATCGGCGCCTACGTCTATCAGAAGCGGATGGACCACGGCCTGGAGATCTCCTGCAAGGTGCAGGTGCATGCGCTCGAAGTCGAGGATTTCTGCAAGAACTTCCCGGAGAAGGGCAGCAGGCGGCTGGAATGGGTCGACTATCGTGAGGCGGCAAAGCGCGTTGCAGAGCCTTCGCTGAAAGAGCTTATCCTCGATTTCGGCAAACGCCTCGGCCCCGACCCGGAGCAGCGGCCGAAAGCCTCCAGCAACTGACGGCGAGGCGGAAGCCCACGGCACCCGCCCCGACGACTGGTCGGACACGCAAGCTCGCCGCAGGCTGCGACATGCCGGATCGGGTAATGCCCCGGCCGCACCCCCTCGCCCCCTCGTCAATTCCTCTTGAATACGCCCGTTTGTGCCGCTACTGGCGAATATTACAGTTGGAGAACAGCCATTGGCCAAGCCGCGACCGCGCCTCGAAAAGCTGACGCTCGACAAGGATCTCGACAAGTTCAGCCTTGCCGAGGAAGCGTCGCATCACGTCATGCGCAGATTGGCTGCTCCCGGACTTGCCGCTCTCTTCCTGGTCCTCAGCATGGGTTTCGCGGCGAGCTATTTCACCGGCGCCTCCGGTGCGGCCGTGGTGGTGGCAGCAGCGGCGGTCGCGGGCTACATGGCGATGAACATCGGCGCCAACGACGTCACCAACAACGTCGGAGCGGCGGTCGGCGCAAAGGCGATATCGATGCCGGTGGCGCTGGGGATTGCGGCGGTGTTCGAGATAGCCGGAGCGCTGATCGCCGGCCGTAAGGTCACGCTGACCGTAGAGGCCGGGATCATCGACGGCACGCAGGTGGTCGGCGCCGAAGGGCTGGTCTGGGTGATGCTCTCGGCGCTTATCTCATCGGCGATCTGGATCAATATCGCGACCTACTCGCGTGCGCCCGTTTCGACGACGCATTCGCTCATCGGCGGCATTATCGGCGCAGGCGTCGCCGCCGCCGGGCTTTCCAGCGTCAAGTGGTGGGCGATCGCCGGCATCACAGCGAGCTGGACGATTTCGCCCGTGCTCGGCGGGATCATTGCCGCACTCTTCCTCGCCTTCCTGAAGGAGTTCGTCATCTATCGCGATGACAAGATCTCCGCCGCCCGGCGCTGGATGCCTGTCGTCCTCGGCGTCACTGCCGGTTCGTTCACGGCCTATGTCGCGGTCTTTGCAATCGACCATCTGGCTTCCGTTCCGCTTCCGACCGGCCTGGCGATCGGCGGACTGGCCGGGATCGCTTGCTATATCGTGTCGAGGCCGTGGATCCACCGCCAGTCGGAAGGTCTCGAAAACCGCAACCAGTCGCTTCGCAAGCTGTTCCGCCTGCCGCTCATCTTCTCGGCCGCCCTGCTCTCCTTCGCCCATGGCGCAAACGACGTATCGAACGCCATCGGCCCGCTGTCGGCGATCGTCTCGGCTGTCGACGGCGTGATCTCGACCGCGGATTCGGAGGCCCCCTTCTGGGTACTCCTCATCGGCGCACTCGGCATTTCGGTGGGTCTTCTGCTCTACGGTCCGCTGCTGATCCGCGTCGTCGGCGAGGAAATCACGCGTCTCAACCCTATGCGCGCCTTCTGCGTGGCGCTTGCAACCGCCGTGACGGTTCTGCTTGCCTCGGCTCTCGGCCTGCCGATCAGTTCCACCCACACGGCGGTCGGCGCCGTGTTCGGCGTCGGCTTCTTTCGCGAGTGGTACACGCGTCACTCGCAACGGCGGCTCGAATATGTCCGGCGCAAGACGGGCCAGACCGAATTCATGGAAAAGGGCGAGACGAACTTTGCGGAAGTGCGCCGCCGGCGCCTGGTGCGGCGCTCCCACTTCCTGACCATCGTCGCCGCCTGGGTCATCACGGTTCCCGTGTCGGCGCTGCTCTCGGCCTTTCTCTATCTCGTCCTCTCCGGTCTGTTTCTCTAGAAGGTACCCGATACCGATGCGCGCCAATTTCCGCATGCAGCGACTGTTCATCGAGAACCCGCTCCACGCCGGAGCGAAACACGAAGCCACGAGGGAGCAGTTCAACTATCTCATCAACGTCCTGCGCCTGGGTGAAGGCGCATCGCTTCTGGTCTTCAACGGCCGGGACGGCGAATGGCGGGCGGAGATAGCCATGCCTTCGCGCAAGCAGGCGGTTCTCGTCGCGGTCGAGCAGACGCGCCCTCAGCCCGCCCCTTGCGATCTCGTTTACCTGTTTGCGCCTCTCAAGGTAGGGCGGCTCGATTATCTCGTGCAGAAGGCGGTGGAGATGGGCGCCGGCGTGCTGCAGCCGGTCATGACCCAGCATGTCCAGGGAAAGATCGGCAGCCTCGAACGCGTTCGCGCCAACGTCATCGAAGCGGCGGAGCAATGCGGCGTGCTCGGCATCCCGGCAGTCGAGGAACCCCGCAAGCTCGAGGACCTTCTCATGGACTGGCCGCGCGACCGGCGCATCGTCTTCTGCGACGAGGGAAACGACAGCCAGAATCCACTGCCCATCCTCGAGGGAATTGCCGAACGCCGGCTGGCGCTCCTGATCGGGCCGGAGGGCGGCTTTTCGGAGGCGGAGCGGGATCTGCTGCGGAGCCGTGACTTCGTGACGGCGATCCCTCTCGGGCCGCGCATCCTGCGCGCCGATACCGCGGCAGTGGCTGCGATGGCCGTCATTCAGGCGACGCTCGGCGACTGGCGATGATGCGTCATCCGCTTGCTCCTAGTTTTTTTGAGGGCATCTTGAAAGAAATTGACTTGCGCCGCACTTGATTACGGTTCAAGCACTCCATCCGATCCTGCTGACCCCGCAGGAGCCGCCCAGGCAAAGAAGACGAATATGGCCCGAGACACTACCGACCAGACGCCGGTTACCTCTGTCGCTGAACTGACCGCCTATCTGGCATCCGGATCGAAGCCGAAGGAAAAGTTCCGGATCGGCACCGAACATGAGAAGTTCGCCTTCTTCAAGGCGGACAACAGCCCGGTGCCCTATTTCGGCGAGGCCAGCATCCAGGCGCTCCTGAACGGTATGGCCGAAAGGAACGGCTGGGAGCCGATCGTGGACGAGGGGAATGTCATCGGCCTTGCCGAGCCCTCGGGCAATGGAGCGATTTCGCTCGAGCCGGGCGGGCAATTCGAGCTTTCCGGCGCTCCGCTCGAGAACCTCCATCAGACCTGCAAGGAATCCAACCAGCACCTTGCCGTGCTTCGGGAAATCGCCGAACCGCTCGGCATCCGTTTCCTCGGCATCGGCGGCAGCCCCAAATGGAGCTTCGCCGAGACGCCGCGCATGCCGAAGTCGCGCTACGCCATCATGACGCGCTACATGCCCAAGGTGGGCAGCAAGGGCCTCGACATGATGTATCGCACCTGCACGATCCAGGTTAACCTCGACTTCTCCTCGGAAGAGGACATGCGGCGGAAGATGCAGGTCTCCCTGAAGCTGCAGCCGCTCGCCACCGCCCTCTTTGCGAGCTCCCCCTTCACCGAAGGCAAGCCGAACGGGCTGCTTTCCTGGCGGGGCGACATCTGGCGCGATACCGACAACCGGCGCTCGGGCCTGTTGCCGGCGGCCTTCAAGCCGGACTTCGGCTTCAGCGACTATGTGGAATGGGCGCTCGACGTCCCCATGTATTTCGTCGTCCGCGACGGGCATTACCATGACTGCACCCATGTCACCTTCCGTCAGTTCATGAACGGGGCGCTGAAGGGCGAAATCGCCGAGTGGCAGCCGACGATGGGCGACTGGACCAATCATCTGTCGACTCTTTTTCCCGACGTCCGTTTGAAGCGTTTTCTGGAAATGCGCGGGGCAGACGGCGGCCCCTGGCGGCGGATCTGCGCCCTGCCGGCGTTCTGGGTCGGCCTGCTCTACGATGACGAGGCCTTGTCGGCGGCCGAGGAATTGACCCGCGATTGGGGTTACGAAGAGGTCCTGGCACTCAGAGATGCCGTGCCCGCAAAGGCGCTCGCGGCCGAATTCCGGTCGAGGTCGCTTTTCGATGTCGCGCGCGAGGTTCTCGCCATTTCGCGCAACGGTCTCAAGCGCCGCAACCGGCTGAACGGCGACGGCATCGACGAAAGCCAGTTCCTGGCACCGCTTGACGAAGTGCTGGCGAAGAAGGCGACGCTCGCGGAAGACATGCTCTCGCTCTATCACGGCCGCTGGAACGAATCGGTCGAACCGGTTTTCGCCGACTACCAATACTGAGCGGACCCTCTACCCGGACGGAGCGCAGCCGACATGCTCCTTCCGCCCCCTGTCCGGCGCTTCAGAAAAAGCGGTTTCCAGCCCTCCAATTCCCGTTATAGTGCAAGGACATGCGTCGCTCGTCCCGGGAAGGAACGCCAATGGCACCGCTTTTTGACATGTTCGCGCAGGCGCAGAACGGCCACGCCATCGAACTGATGGCGAAACAATTCGGGCTCGCGCAGGAGCAGATGGCGAAAGCCACGGCCGCGCTGATGCCCGCATTTTCCACCGGCTTCAAGTACAATACGACGAACCCCTACGACTTCGGCGCGCTGCTGACGGCGCTCTCGACCGGCAATTACGCCCGGTATTTCGAAGACATGAGCCAGGCGTTCACACCCCAGGGTGTCGCGGATGGCAACGGCATTCTCGGCCAGCTTTTCGGCTCGAAGGAAATGTCGCGCGCGATCGCGGCGCAGGCGGCACAGATGACGGGGATCGGCCAGGAGATCTACAAGCAGATGCTGCCGGTGATGGCGAGCACGCTGATGGGCGGGCTCTTCAAACAGACCACGGGGCAGATGAGCGGTGGGCTCGCCGACAATCCGATGATGACGCTGATGAAGCAATGGATGGAGGCGACAGGCCTCGCCAAGAAGCCCGAACCGCAGTCCAACCCCTTCGACAATCCTTTCACCCAGGCGATGCAGGGCTTCTTCGGCATGGGCAAGCCGGGAGAAACGGGCAAGGCCGGCGATAAGCCGAAAGCAGCCGATCTTTTCGCCGACAATCCGTTCTTCAAGGCCTATGCGGAGATGATGCGGGGCGCCGACACGGCGCAGAAAGCGCCGGCCGATAACCCGGCCTTCGCCCAGTTTTCGCAGGCGATGAACAGTCTCTTCGACAGCGGGCTGGAGATGCAGAAGGAATACCAGAAGAGCATCGACGCGCTGTTCGAGAGCTACAAGGGCGGCTCGGGCGGCAAGGCCTAGCCGCCGGGATTGCGCCTCTCCTCGGGTTTAATGCGAGGACGAACCCTCTCCGCGGGACGGGCACGCGCCCGACTGGTCTCCGCCATGATTTAATCCCAAACTGGAAACATGCCGATAAATCGGTGAGGAAAGCTGCGTCCGAGCACCGCGCCGCGCCTTATCGGACGCGCAAAAAAGCCCGGTACACGTCTTGGCATGTACCGGGCAAGGAGCAGGGTCTATTGGCTCATACCCTGCGGGGAACTTTTACGACGTGCCATCGGCACGATCCGAAATTCGCGGCATGATCCGCGCGAGGCGAAGATTTCGCAGATCATGCCGCACTGGCGCATCCGAGGCGGCGGGACGCGCCATGAGGGGTCAATCGTGGCGCACTCCCCTGTAGAAGAGGTTCGCCCGATTGCGTGAGGCGCGCGTCAGGTAGCTGCCCGGGTTTTCGAAGAAGGCCGAGGTCAGCGCCTCGTGCAGGTCTTCGCGTTTCAAACCCATGTCCAGCAACTGGCGATCGTCGAGATCCTGCAGGCGGGCAATCTGGCAGCGGTTTCGATAAAGGCGCCAGACGGCCGTCAGCACGCCGATGATGCCTGTTGTGCGGGCTGCAGGCGACTGCCTGCTCGCAACGAGGCCGAAACCGGAGGCGTGGTGGGTCGTGCGCATGACGGAACTCCTTTTCGCGGGCACGAAGAAACCCGTCCCCTGCGGGGAGGTCGTTCGCAGGGGCAGGCGGAAATACTTTTGGCGAACCGGCGACTATTTTGGCCGGAAAGATTGACGTGGTTTGCGGATTATCATTCGCAAATCCTTATTGATCAGTCCAACGAATGTTTTTAATGATATTCATCAAACAATCTTATAGGTATTCCGGCCATGTCCGCACCGCTCGATATCGACCAGCTGCAAACCTTCGTAGCAATCGCAGACACGGGCAGCTTCACCAAGGCGGCCGACCGTGTCTTCAAGACTCAATCCGCCGTATCGATGCAGATGCGACGCCTGGAAGAGCGGATCGGCAAGCCGCTTTTCATGAAGGACGGCCGGGGCAACCGGCTGACCGTCGAGGGCGACAGGCTCCTCAATTTTGCCCGCCGGATGATCCGCCTCAACAATGAGGCGATCGCCTCCTTCGACGACAACCGCCTCGAGGGCACGCTGCGGATCGGCACACCGGACGACTACGCGGACCGCTACATGCCCGAAATCATCGTCCGCTTCGCCAAGACGCATCCGAACGTCGAGCTCTACATCATTTGCGAGCCTTCGGTGGACCTCGCGGAAAAAATGGCGAAGGGCGATCTCGACATCGCGCTCGTCACCCACAATCCGCGTGCGCGGGCTTCCGACGTCGTACGAACCGAGCCGCTCTGCTGGGTAAGCTCCATCAATCATCCGCTGCCCGAGAATGCGCCAATCCCGCTTGCGGTCGGCCGGCGCGACTGTCAGTGGCGGCAGGCTGCCTGCGCGGCGCTCGATGCGACCGGCAAGGAATATCAGATCCTGTTCACGAGTTGGTCCTCGACCGTCGTTGCCGCCGCGGTGCTCGCCGGCATGGCGGTCTCCGTCCTTCCGGAGTCGGCACTGCGACCGGGCATGAAGGTGCTGACGCTGGCCGACGGCTTCCCGTCACTGGCGCCGGTGCAGATCGGCATCATGAAGCGCCCCGGCCTTTCACCGTCGCTGTCGAACGCGATCACCAATCACATTACCGCCTGCCTGGACAACATCACGCCGATCACCGTCAATGACGATCTCGAAGGCGATCTCAAGGGCTATCCCCGTTATCCGCGCCTCAGGCAGAGCCATATGCTGCCGGGCTGGTGAGCCGCTTACATATCTCCTCCAATGACGAAGGCCACGCCTTGCTGAGGCGTGGCCTTCGCGCTTGCCGGAACGGGCGCCGGACTACTCGGCCGCGGTGCTGATCGTGTCCGCCTCGTAGCCGTGGGCGGTCTTCAGCGCCCGGCGGACGCCCGCCTCGTATTCCGGGTGGACGCGGGCGAAATGAATGAGCTGCCGCTCGATGATCTCGCCCGGGACGCCGCCCATGGCGGCCGCGATGTTGGAGAAGAGGCGCGACTTCTGCCCCTCGTCGAAGAGGTCGAACAGCGCCCGCACCTGAATGTAGTCGTCATTGCCGACGCGGTGGTCGTAGCGGGACATGTCGCCGTCTATTCTGAGCGGCGGTTCCTTGGCCAGCGGCTGTTCGGCCGGTCCATTGAAGGAGTTCGGCTCGTAATAGGCGTCCGGATTGCCGGTGCGAATGCCGCCATAGGTGTTCATCTGACCGTCGCGATGGTAGTGGTGAACCGGGCAGCGCGGCTGGTTGACCGGGATGTGTTCGTAATGCGTGCCGAGGCGGTAGCGGTGGGCATCCGCGTAGGAGAATATGCGGGCCTGCAGCACCTTGTCCGGCGAGAAGCCGATGCCGGGAACGATATTGGAGGGCGAGAAGGCTGCGTTCTCGATCTCGGCAAAATAGTTTTCCGGGTTGCGGTTGAGCTCCAGCACGCCGATCTCGATCGGCGGGTAGTCGGCGTGCGGCCAGACCTTGGTCAGGTCGAACGGGTTGTAGGGCGTCTTCTCCACGTCGAGCTCCGGCATGATCTGCACCTGAACCGTCCAGCGCGGGAAAGCCCCGTTCTCGATCGCGTAGAACAGTGCCTCCTGATAGCCCTCGCGGGTCTTACCGATGACCGTTTCGCCTTCCTCGTTCGTGAAGAACTGGTGGCCCTGCTGGGTCTTGAAGTGGAACTTGACCCAGTAGCGTTCGCCCGCGTCGTTCCAGAAGGAATAGGTGTGCGAGCCGTAGCCGTTCATATGCATCGGCGTCTGCGGGAGGCCGCGGTCGGACATCAGGATCGTCACCTGATGCAGGCTTTCCGGCGACAGGGACCAGTAGTCCCACATGGCAGTGGCGGAACGCAGATTGGTCTTCGGATGACGCTTCTGCGTGTGGATGAAGTCGGGGAACTTGTAGGGATCACGAATGAAGAAGACCGGCGTATTGTTGCCGACGAGGTCCCAGTTGCCTTCCCCGGTGTAGAATTTAAGCGCGAAACCGCGGACGTCGCGCTCGTGGTCGGCGGCGCCCTGTTCGCCGGCGACAGTCGAGAAGCGGGCCAGCATCGGCGTTTCGGCGCCGGGCTGGAGACACTTCGCTCTCGTATATTGCGAGATGTCGCCGGTGATTTTCAGCGTGCCGAAAGCACCCCAGCCCTTGGCATGGACGACGCGTTCCGGAATGCGCTCGCGGTTCTGGTGCGCCAGCTTCTCGATGAGCTGATAGTCCTGCAGCATGATGCCGCCACGCGGCCCTGCCGTCAGCGAATTCTGGTTGTCCGGCACCGGCGCCCCGGCGGTGGTGGTGATCGTCGGACGATCTGTCATCACATCCCTCCTGTTTCGACATTTCGGCTTCCGAAGCTCCTGAAGAGCGTGACGGCTGAACGACAGCAGCCACGATCGGCACAGCGCATGGAATGCCTTGGCACTGGTTTCTCCCACCCCGCGACGATAATCTCCAATTGTATTTCCTGCTGATTACGATAAGATTTTCCTATCATGCTGACACTCAGGCAGATGCGTTACTTCGATGCCCTCGCGGCCACTCGCCACTTCGGCAAGGCGGCCGAACTCACCCATGTCAGCCAGCCGGCGCTCTCTGCGCAGATCATGGAGATGGAAGAACATCTGGGCGTGAAGCTGGTGGAACGGAGCCGCGCCGGCGTTTTCCTGACCGTTAAGGGCGAGGAAGTGCTGGCGCAGGTGCGTTCCATCCTCGCGGATGTCGGCAGATTGGAGGAGAGCGCCCGGACAAACACGGGCACTCTCGAGGGGCGGGTCCGCCTCGGGGTTATCCCGACACTCGCGCCCTATCTCGTCCCGAGGCTCATTCCCTACCTGCGCGAACGGTATCCGGCGATCGAAATCGAGCTCAAGGAGTCGCTTACCGACCGGCTCATCGCCGATCTCGGCGACGGCCGGCTGGATGCGGTCGTGGCGGCGCTGCCGGTCGACGCGGACGGCATCGTTACCCGGCCGCTGTTTTCCGACCGCTTCTATATGGCCGTGGCGGAGAACGACCGGCATGTGCTCATGTCGCCGATGACGGAAGAGCAGGTGGATATATCGCAGCTGCTGTTGCTCGAAGAAGGCCATTGCCTGCGTGATCAGGCGCTGGCCGTCTGCAATACGGCCGGCAAACGGCAGCTCCTGAGTTTCGGCGCCACGTCGATGGCAACGCTTTTGCAGATGGTGGCAAACGGCATGGGAATGACACTCATCCCCGAGATCGCGATACCGAGCGAAGCCGCACGCAACGCGATCCGGATCCTGCCCTTCGCCGCCCCGGAGCCCTCTCGTGAGATCGGGCTCATCTGGCGGCGCAGCAACCCGCGGCCGCGCGACATGGACGCGCTTGCAGACGCCATATCGGCCTGCGCCCGGGAGATCTCACGGGACGCTGCCTCGGCCGGACGGGGCGCGGCGAAAGCTGCGCCTCGTCCAGCCGCATGATCAAGCCAGCTTCGTCTTCAGGAATTCGACGGTCCGCTGCCAGGCGAGGTCGGCCGCCTCCTTGTTGTACCGCGCCGCCGAGGTGTCGTTGTTGAAAGCGTGGTTCACACCTTCATAGACGTGGATCGTCACGTCCTTGCCGTTTTCCGTCAGCGCTTTGCGGTAGGCCTCTATGCCGGCATTGATGCGCTCGTCGAGCCCGGCATAATGCAGCAGCAGCGCCGCCTTGATCTTCGGCACGTCCTCGGCCTTCGCCTGGGCGCCGTAATAGGCCACGCCGGCCTTGAGATCGGGTGCGTTCACGGCAAGCCTGTTGACGAGACCGCCGCCCCAGCAAAAGCCGATCGCGCCGACATTGCCGGTGCTTTCCGCATGGCCTTTCAGAAAGCTCACGGTGGCGACGGCATTCTCATTCGTCTCGGTTGCGTCGAGTGCGCTGATCATCTCCCGCGCCTTGTCCTCGTCGGCCGGTGTCCCACCGTCGGGCGACAGGAAATCGGGCGCAAGCGCCACGAAACCTTCGAGCGCCATGCGGCGCGCAACGTCTCTTATGTGTGGGTTCAGGCCACGATTCTCGTGAATGACGATAACGGCGGGAAGCTTGCCGGACGCATCGGCGGGTCTGACGAGATATCCCTTCATTTCGCCGTCGGCGCCGGGATAGGTGATGTCCTCTCCCTTGATGCGCTCGTCCGTCTCGGCAATCACTTCGGCTTTGGCACTATCGGCAGCCAGCATCGGCGCGATTGCGGCGGCAGCCGCAGCCGTACCCGCGAGCGCCGTCAATCTCTCCATGAAACGGCGGCGATCCAAAGTGAGATGCGTATATTCGTCATAGGCATCGATCATCGCCTGGGTGATGACAGGCTTGTTCATGACGCTCTCCCTGGGGCTATGGCAGATCAAATGTCGCTGTAGCAGGCGGCAGCAGACCACCCGGCGACAGGATAGGTCAGCGGCACGGTCACGGACTTACAAAACTGCGTTACCTCAGCTCATCGCCATCCAGACGGAAAGCCATGTCCACATCGCGAAGAGCACGATGAAACCTGCCATGAACAGCGGCTGGCGAAAGCGAAGCCGATTGCTCGTGACGTGGATGAAGGCGTGAGCATAACGGAGCGCCACGAAAAGCCAGGCGAGACCAAGCGAGAGGAGATTGTCCGCCTCGGTGATGTAGAGCAGCACGCAGCAGAGATGGAAGAGAACCGGCAGCTCGAACTGGTTCGCTATGCTGTTTCGCACGATAAGGCTATCGCCCGGCTCGCCGCGGTTTTCCCGGAACAGGGAAGCGTCGATCTCGCCCGACCTGATGAGCGATGCCCGACGCGTGGAGAGGAGCGCATAAAGCGCAAAGACAAGCGCGGCATGGGCCACCATCGGCCAGAATAT
Organism: Sinorhizobium sp. KGO-5; assembly: GCF_036245905.1. Lineage (NCBI taxonomy): Bacteria > Pseudomonadati > Pseudomonadota > Alphaproteobacteria > Hyphomicrobiales > Rhizobiaceae > Sinorhizobium > Sinorhizobium sp. KGO-5. The sequence continues at coordinate 1,194,905 of NZ_BDIZ01000001.1, read as the reverse complement.
TTCGAAGCCTGTCATCGATGCTCTCAGCGTCAGCAATGGACATGGCGGACGCCGGACGGCGCCCGCCGATGATATCAGGCGCCGCCCGGATAGTTCGGGCTCTCGCGGGTGATCGTCACGTCATGGGCATGGCTCTCGCGGAGGCCGGCGCCGGAGATGCGAACGAAGGTGGCGCGCTCCTGGTAATCCTTGATCGTGGCCCCGCCGACATAGCCCATGGAGGCGCGGAGGCCGCCGGCGAGCTGGTGCAGGACGCCGGAGACCGGCCCCTTGTAAGGCACCTGCCCCTCGATGCCTTCCGGCACGAGCTTCAGCGTGTCGCGGACTTCCGCCTGGAAATAGCGGTCGGCCGAGCCGCGCGCCATGGCGCCGACGGACCCCATGCCGCGATAGGCCTTGAAGGACCGGCCCTGGTACAGGAAGACCTCGCCAGGGCTCTCCTCGGTTCCGGCGAGCAGCGAGCCGATCATCACGGCCGAAGCGCCGGCGGCGATCGCCTTGGCGACATCGCCCGAATATTTGATGCCGCCGTCGGCGATAATCGGGATGTCCGCGGCCTGTGCGGCCTCGACGGCCGCCATGATCGCGGCGAGCTGGGGCACGCCGACCCCGGCGACGATGCGCGTCGTGCAGATCGAGCCGGGGCCGATGCCGACCTTGACCGCATCCGCGCCGGCGTCGATCAGCGCCTTGGTACCGTCCCCGGTCGCGACGTTGCCCGCCATGATGCGCACCGAGTTGGAAAGCTTCTTCACCCGTGCCACCGCATCGAGCACGCGCTGCGAATGGCCGTGGGCGGTGTCGACGACGATCAGGTCGACGCCGGCATCGATCAGCCGCTCGGCGCGCTCGAAACCGTCGTCGCCGACGCTGACGGCGGCGGCGGCGCGAAGCCGGCCCTGCGCATCCTTGGCGGCGTTCGGGTTGAGCTGGGACTTTTCGATGTCCTTGACCGTGATCAGGCCGACGCAGCGTCCTTCGGGATCGACCACGAGGAGCTTCTCGATCCGGTGCTTGTGCAGAAGGCGCTTTGCCTCCTGCTGATCGACGCTTTCCTTGACCGTGATAAGGTTTTCCCGCGTCATCAATTCGTAGATTTTCTGGGAAGGATCGGACGCGAAGCGGACGTCGCGGTTGGTGAGGATGCCGACGAGGCGCCCCTGCTTCTGCCCGCCGAGGCCGCCGTTTTCCACGACGGGAATGCCGGAAATGCCGTGCGCCTTCATCAGGCCCAGAGCATCCGCAAGCGTCGCATCCGGGCCGATCGTCACCGGATTGACGACCATGCCGCTTTCGAACTTCTTGACCTGCCGGACTTCTTCCGCCTGTTCGGCGGGCGTCAGGTTGCGGTGAATGACGCCGATGCCGCCGGCTTGAGCCATGGCGATCGCGAGCCGCGCCTCGGTGACTGTATCCATGGCCGCCGAGAGGATCGGAAGATTGAGTTCGATGTCCTGTGCGATGCGGGTGGCGATATTCGTCTGACCCGGCATCACCTCGGAATGTCCTGGCTGGAGCAGAACGTCGTCGAAGGTCAATGCCTCCAGACCGGTTGCCGTTTCGATGATGCGCGCCATGGCCAGTTCCTCTTCAAATAAACGAAAAATCCCCGGGGACGCTCAGCGACTTGTCCACCGGGTGACTTCAAGGCTTTTCTTGGAAGTTGGCGAGGGCTGGTAACACGGATATGCCGGAATGAAAATAGCCAAGGGCCCCAAATCTTATGGGCCCCGGCGAATTGTTGTCGCAGTGCAGCAAGCCGCCTCTTCATATGTCGAACTGATAGCTCGCCGGTACGAAGCGATAGCCCTGATCATGGCTCTCGACGAAGCCGACGGACGGAAACGGCATATGATAGCCGATGAAGGGCAGCCGGTCGGTCGCGATCATGTCGAAGACCTTTTTTCTGCTCGCGCTGGCAGCCGCCTTGTCCATGTCGAAGCGAACCTCCCAATCCGGCCGCTGCAGCGACAGGACATAGTGGTTCGCCGTGTCTGCGGTCAGGATCATGGCCTTGCCGTCGGATTCGAGCCGATAGATCATATGCCCCGGAGAATGACCGAACGCAGCCATCGCAGAGATGCCGGGGACGACCTCCCCGCCATCCGCGACAAAGGTGATCTTTTCCGACAGCGGCACGACCTTCGCCAGCACCGCCTTGTGCCCGTTTTCGGCAGGCGTGCCGACGCGGGCGCCGTCCTTCCAGAAATCGTACTCGACCTGCCCGGTTACATAGCGCGCATTGGCAAAAGCGGGCTTTCCACCCTCCGTCAGGCCGCCGATGTGGTCGCCGTGCATGTGGGTGATGACGACGACCGTCACCTGTTCCGGAGCATAACCGGCAGCTTTCAGGCCTTCCGCAAGCTTGCCCGTGCCCGCCTCGCGACCTCCCTCGCCAAGCCCGGTGTCGAAGAGAACGACCTCGGATCCGGTATCGACCAGAACCGGGGAAAAGCCGTTGACGAAGCCGCTGGTCGGCAGGAAATTCTGTTCCAGAAGTTTGGAGACCGACTCCGCAGGCTGATTGGTGCCGAAGATCTCGTGCGGCTTGTCCGCGGCGCGCGTCCCGTCGCTGATCACCGTCACCTTGAAACTTCCGAGTTTCAAAGTTTTGAAGTCCGCACTCATCGCCGTGCCGCCTTTTTCCGTCGTTTCCTGAGCACCGGCAATGCCTGCCAGCAGACTTGGTGCCGCCAATGCGCCCGCGCCTGCCGCGAACAGCGTCCGCCGCTTCAATTGAAAAGCCATCGTCATTCCCTCCTGTTGACCGGCACTGCCCGCGCGCCGGTGATCACAGGCGAAAAGTAGTGCCTTGACAGAAATGGACAGGACGGATCACACGCATGTGATCTTCAATCTCCGGTTTCGCCCCGACAAAGCCATCGGAACCGCTTACCGGCGACCAGCGCGCTCGAGTTTCTGATGATTTTGTCCTCAAATCGATTTCGAATTAAGAACCAATGGGGCTAACGCCCGCAGTGACAGCCCCAAGGCGCCTTTCATGAACCGCATCGTCCCGTTGATCCTCGCCGTCGCTCTCTTCATGGAGCAGATGGATTCAACCGTTATTTCGACATCGCTGCCGGCAATCGCGCGCGATATGGGCGTCGGGCCGATCACGCTGAAGCTCGCACTGACCTCCTATATGGTGGCGCTGGCGATCTTCATTCCCCTGAGCGGCTGGATGGCGGACCGGTTCGGCGCCAAGCGCATCTTTCGCGCGGCGATCCTCGTCTTCATCGCGGGCTCCCTCTTCTGCGCGGTGGCGGATAGCCTCTTCGCCTTCGTCCTTGCGCGCTTCCTGCAGGGCATGGGCGGCGCCATGATGACGCCGGTCGCGCGGCTCGTCCTCGTGCGCAGTGCGCCGCGCAGCGAGCTTGTCTCGGCAATGGCTTTGCTGACGATACCCGCACTGGTCGGACCGCTCGCGGGCCCGCCGCTCGGCGGCTTCATCACGACCTACTTCTCCTGGCACTGGATCTTCCTGATCAACGTGCCGGTTGGGATTGTCGGGTATTTTCTCTCCGGCATCTACCTGCCCGAGATGGAGCGGCGAAATCCGCCCCCGGTGGATATCATCGGTTTCCTGCTCGGAGGCATTGCCGCCGCGGGCGTGGTCTTCGGGCTTTCGGTCATCAGCCTGCCGGCCCTGCCGCCGGCGATCGGTATCGCTTCCGTGTCGGCCGGCGTCGCCGCCTCGCTCCTCTACATCTTCCATGCGCGCCGGCATCCGGCGCCCGTGCTCGATCTCAAGCTCTTCCGCGACGGTGCCTTCCGCGCCGCGTCGATCGGCGGCACGATCTTCCGCATCTCCGTCGGCGCAGTGCCTTTCCTTATGCCGCTGATGCTCCAGGTCGGCTTCGGTCTCAGCCCGTTCCAATCGGGCCTCATCACCTTCGTCGGCGCCGTCGGCGCCATCACCACGAAGTTTCTCGCGCGCCGCGTGTTCGCTTTCGCCGGCTTCCGCACGACGCTGCTCATCGCCGCCGTGATTGCGGCCGTCACGACTTTCGCGAACGGCTTCTTCACGCCGGCGACGCCCTATCTCCTGTTGATCTCCGTCCTGCTGATCGCCGGCTTCGCCCGCTCGTTCTTCTTCACCGGCGTCAACGCACTCTCTTTCGCCGACATCGACGATGCCGACGCCAGCAAGGCGACGTCGATGAGCGCCGTGCTGCAGCAGATCAGTCTCGCATTGGGGGTCGCAGTCGCAGGCGCCATTCTCGAATTCCAGACGGCGCTCAGCGGCAGGCCGCTCGAGCTCGAAGACTTCCACGTCGCCTTCATGATCATTGCCATCGCCAATCTTCTGGCGGCAATTCCCTTCGTCGCCATGGCGAAGAATGCCGGCGCCTCCGTCTCGGGGCATCGGCTGGCCGTGCGGGAAGTGGAAACGACGGCTGCCGGCAAATGATCTGCTGGAGGCTCCGACCGGGCAGCGCTCTCAGGGAGAAAAGCTCCGCCCATTGCCCTTTCAGGCAAGCCGCATAACGCCTATTCCGGCCGCTCGCAGACCGCCGAAAGCTTGTTGCCGTCCGGGTCACGGACGTAAGCCGCATAAAAATTTGCGTGGAAGGGACGCAGCCCCGGCGCGCCTTCATCGGTGCCGCCACCGGCGAGCGCCGCGGCATGGAAGGCGTCCACCGCCGCGCGGCTTTGCGCCTCGAGTGCCACCATCGAGCCGTTGCCGATGGTCGCGGCCTTGCGATTGAACGGGGTCACCACCCAAAGCCGGCAGCGGAAATCACCCTCCGCGCCGTAACCAATCTCCACCTCATCCTCCTTGCGGCGCTTGAGGCCGAGGGGCGCAAGCGCCGTGTCGTAGAAAGCGCCCGCCCTTTCGAGGTCGTTGGAGCCGAGGGTCACATATAGCAGCATGGCACTATTCCTCCGCAGCACCCTCTGCCGGCTCGTCGCTCTCGAGCGCATGGCGACCCTTGAAACCCTTGGCGAGCAGAAACATCTCGACCGATTCGGCACGGGAGGACGCCGGCTTCACATGGACGACCTGACGGAAGTTCTGCTTCAGCATGTTCAGGAGGTCGCGCTCGGTGCCGCCCTGGAAGGTCTTCGCCAGAAAATGTCCGCCTTCCGCGAGTACCTCGACGGCGAAATGCGCCGCCACCTCGCAGAGATGCATGGTTCTGATATGGTCGGTCTGGCGATGGCCCGTGGTCGGCGCCGCCATATCGGACAGGACGATGTCCGGAGCTCCGCCGATCGCCTGCTTCAGCTTTTCCGGCGCCTCGGGATCCAGGAAATCCATCTGCAGGAAGCGGACGCCCGGGATCGGATCCATTTCGAGGAAGTCGATCGCCGCAACCCGCGGATCGGCATCGGTCGAGTTCGTCACCTTGGCGGCGATCTGAGACCAGCTTCCGGGTGCCGCGCCCAGATCTATGATGCGCTTGGCGCCAGCAAGAATCTTGTGCTTCTCGTCGATCTCCAGGAGCTTGAACGCCGCTCTTGCGCGGTAGCCTTCAAGCTGCGCCCGCTGAACATAGGGGTCGTTGATGTGGCGCTCGATCCAGCGGCGCGAAGACGCCTTCAGCTTGCCCTTCTTGACCTTTTGTCCGAGCTTGCGGCCGCTGCGATTGCCGCCGATCGGGGATTTCGTCATGCCTCGGTTCCTTCGTGGCGCTTTACCCGTTCCTCGCCCGCCTGCGGAGAACCGAAGCTGCGCTGATGACGGCGCGGACGCCCCCGGCGCCAGGCCCCGTCATCTGCCATCATATCGGTCAGCAGCCCTTCGCGAAGCCCGCGATCGGCGACACGCATGCGGCTCGACGGCCAGCGGCGGCGGATCGCCTCGAGGATCGCGCAGCCGGCAAGCACCAGATCGGCCCGGTCCGGACCGATGCAAGGGTTGGCGGCACGTGCGGCGAAATCCCAGGAGAGGAGGCGCGCCTGCATGGCCGAGACCTCGTCATCGGAAAGCCAGAGGCCGTCCACGCGGCGGCGGTCGTAGCGCGGCAGGTCGAGATGCACGCCGGCAAGCGTCGTCACGGTTCCCGACGTTCCGATCAGGTGGAAGCCGCCGCCATAGGAGCCGCTTGCCAGCGCGTCGACGGAGGGGCTCTCGAAGCCGGCAAGCATGGCCTCGACCTCGCGCACCATCACCTCGAAACTCTGGGGCGTCACATGCTCGCCGCCGTGGCGCTCGGAAAGGGTGACGACGCCCACGGGCAGCGAAGTCCAGTGGGTAATGTGATTGGCAAGCCGGCTCGAGCGATTTTCGCCGATCCGGATGACCGCAATTTCCGACGAGCCGCCGCCGATATCGAAGAGCACGACGGACCGGGTTTCGCGGTCGACGAGCGACGAGCAGCCGGACACAGCAAGCCGTGCCTCCGTCTCGCGATCGATGATCTCGAGTTCGAGACCCGTTTCCTCGGCGACGCGGTTCATGAAGGCTTCGCCGTTGGCAGCCGCACGCGCAGCCTCGGTCGCGATCAGCCGGCGCCGGCGGATCGAGCGGGCACCGAGCTTGGCGGCACAGACCTTGAGCGCTTCGACCGAGCGCTCCATCGCGTCCTCCGAAAGCCGCCCGCTGGCGCCGAGCCCCTCGCCCAACCGGACGATTCGAGAAAACGCATCGACCACACGGAACTGGCCCGGCCGGGTCGGCTGCGCGATGAGCAGCCGGCAATTGTTGGTGCCGAGATCGAGGGCCGCATAAAGCGGTGCCGGCGGCTCGCCCGGCGCGACAAATGGTGCACCGAGCCTCTCCGGACGCGCCTGCTGCTGCGCGGCGGCTTCGCCGCTCCGCGGCCGCGGAGCATCGCCGGACCGCTCGCCCGGCCGGCCTCCCGGCCGCAGGTTTGTCGTCGGGTTGCTCGCGGAAGCAAGCGGCCGCCCCTGAAGGCCGCGCCGATGGCGCGCCTTCCTGTTGCGCTTTTGGGCGCCCCTCTTGTCGCTGAGGGCCGCATCCGACGCCGGCGCGCTTGCACCGGAGGCAGCGGACTGATCTTGCGGTCTTGCTGATTTCGAACGCCGGCGCCGTTTGCGCTTGCGCGACGGCTCCGGCTCGTTCAGTGCTGCGGGACGCCCTGCTTCTCCGGACGGACCGGATCCGCTGGCAATTGCAGACGGGGAACCGGACGGCTTGCGCCGCCGCCGCTTGCCCTTGCCGCCCCGCGACGCGCCCATGCGCCCCTCGCTGCGGCCTGCTGCCGACGCCCCGGATTCAGACGGCTTATCGCCGTGATCGGGGTCTTTCACTTGTCTCAACCATGGCGCCGCGCGAAGCCTGACGGCCGCTCAAGGCGCTCTCTCGATTTTGCGTTGGCGCGACTGTACCAGCGCCGTCTCCTTTCGCCAAACTTTTTTTGGAACCATAGCGGAGCCGGCGAACCCGACCGCCCTTCCCCTTCCGGTTGCCGAAGACCGACCAAGGACGAGACCCTTATCGAGGCTCAAACCAAAACCAGAAGGACACAGCCCGGCCGCATTTTTTTGGCAAAAGGTATTTGCATCGGGCGTTCTTTTGTTTATAAGCCCGCCACACCGACGCGGCGGCAACACACCGCCAGCGGCCTTGGGGAATAGGTTAACGGTAGACCAGCGGACTCTGACTCCGTTAGTCCTGGTTCGAATCCAGGTTCCCCAGCCAATTCTCGCTAAATCCCCTTGATTCCTTGATTTTCCAGTCGTGCCGGATATCGTTTTGGCATTATTGGCGACCTGATGCCCAGAACTGTAGCCCACAGGTGATGCCCACGCGAAATATGCGCGGCGGCCTCGCCAGTGGCAGGCAAGGGCAAGATACCCATGGCAGTCCGCCACGACGTCGAAAATCTCATTCGCCGCGGCAACATCTTTTATTGGCGGGCACGCGTCCCCATGTCGTTTGCGCGGTGCCGACCGGGCAGCCGTCTTTCACTCAGCCTTCACTGTTCCGACCATAAGAAGGCACAGGCGATCGGTCGGAAGCTCAACATGCTGATGGCCGAGCTGAAGTTGAAACAGAAGGAACCGATGTCCAAGGAGCAGCTCCAGAAACTCTGCGCACACGAGCGCGACGGAGCATTATCGGCATCGACCGCCTTTAGGATCACCGCGATTGCCTTGTCGGGATCGCCCGCCTGGTTGCCGTCGTTGGTTTCGCGATAGTGCCTGCGCGAGCTCGCTGCATATTCCGGCATTTCGTTGGCCACCATAGTGATCGAACGCCAAGGAAATCGGTACGAAACGGTCCGGGCTCGACGATCAACACGCGGACGCCGAAGGGCTTCAGCTCTCCGGCGAGGGCTTCGGAAATTCCTTCCACGGCAAACTTTGCGGCATTGTAATATCCGCCGCCGCCACTGCCCGCGATGCCTGCGCCGGACGACATGTTGACGAATGTTCCACCGGAACGTCGCAGGACGGGCAGGTCCCAGATATCGCTTGGCTCATCCAGAGTTTGCCCAACGCGAGACCCGTCCTTCGATCAAACAACCGCAACGTCCAGGGGCGCATGTGTAGGCAGGGCGTCGGGATCGCTGTTCTGCCCCGCGTGGTCGGCGATCAGATCGCAGGCATCCGCAGAATGGAACTGCCCAAGTCGCCGCCCGCGCGAGACATCTGGATGGGATATCATCGAGACCTACGACGTCTTCAGAGGCTTCGGGCCTTCATTTCCACCGTATCGGACCATCTCGTGAGTGTGACAGCAAGATGAGCGAGCCGGAGGCGATCAAGCCTGCCGAATCTCCAAGATGTCTACCTCTCGGCCGCAATCTCCTTGTGCCGTTCCACGACAGCACCCACGATCAGTTTCATCAGGCTTTCGACGAAGTGCTCCCTCAATCCGACATCATCGGCGATGTTCTTTAGTCGATCCATTTGCCGTCGCTCCCGCTCATCATCTGTCGCCGGCATCGCCTGTGCCGCTTTTAACTGGCCGACTTGCTCGGTACAGCGAAAGCGTTCGGCCAGGATATGAAGGAGAGCTGAATCCAGGTTGTCGATGGTCTTTCGGTAGGACGCAAGTTGCTCTGCCGTATCATGTGTCGTCATTTGAGTTCTTCCAAAGTGCTCTGACAGGCACGACGTGGGCCTGAAGAAATGGGACATCGAAAGTATAATACTGCGCTCTCGATAACTCTGGCTTTCAGATGGTCGCCTTACGCTCATACACCACCGAGCTACGGCACCTCACAGTTCTGCTCTGCGCATACCGCGACGCGAGACCGAAACACTCAGCCATATCGCCGAAACCAGGAAGTAGAATGCCCCGACACCAGCGTAGCCCGTGACCGTGGAGATAGAAGGCTCCTGCGGCATTTGCGCTTGAAAGATAAAGAGCGCGCCCGCTAACGCCGATTGGCCACCGCTCAATATCATCGCCCACTGACCGCCGTTTGTTTTCCAACGACGAACTGCAGTCCCAAGCTGCAGCAGCCCCGAAAAGATGGCCCATAGGCCGAAGGCGCCGAGGACCCAGTTCATGTTCATCATCAGCGCCAGGATCACCGCAATAGTCATAATCGAGCTCGCTGTGACGTTGATCACCTGGCTGCGGTTCACCGCAAAGCCACCGCTCCTCGCCGCATCAACGACGTTAGCGGCTGCATCCCAAGCCGGATAGATGATCAGCAGGGCGGCAGCCACTGCAAATGACTGCTGTCCGGCGGTCAGTGCAGCCGCAACCCACAGCACCGAGAACGCCGCCCGGGTAAAGTAATACTGCTTGAGCCATTGGTCATTGCCGCGCGTGGCACTGGCTTTCTGTTCGTTCGACATTGGTTTCTATCCCTATCTTTGATTGATGAAATTGCTGGCGTGCGTTTTTCACAAGAAGCAGACATGCTCACCAAATGGGGTGTACTCGTCCCACTCAAGTCGGCCGATCCGATCGCTTTCGCCGGAGAGTTTCGCGGATGCATCGTCTGGCATCGCACCATCATGCTGAGTATTGTGGGACGCGATCGTTGCCCCAGCACCCTGGCTGTTCTCCGAGCGTCCACGTTTCTCGAACGCCTCGTTGATCGCTCCTTGATGCTTTGCGACCCATCGGCCGTCCGGATCAGAGAGGATTGAATTCGTTTGGCTGATCTCGGCCTGTCAATATCGCAGGATCGCCATTCGCACCGTAGTGACCCCAGTAGAGTTCAGGGTGAGCGTTGAAGATCTGCAGCCCGCTCAAGAGAAGGAAACTTAGGCAGAGCACGTTCAGCCAGTGCGTGAGCCGTGTCACAATCGAGTGCCGGCGGATGAAGACCGTCCGGGGAGAGCGGATATTGTCATTGGAAGCTTGTGCGCTCATCTCAGCGTCTTTCGTCAGTGACATCTCACGGCTGCGGAGAAAGCAGCATCGACCTGTAGTCGCCGGCCGGAGCAGTGGGGCGGCGGCTCCGGCCAGCGACGGCGTGGCTTACATGGGCGGAACCACGCCATTCTTGCCGACAACCACCTGATGGGCGATGGGGCCGGTTGCAGCCTTTTCGGCAGTGATGAAGACGACGGCGCCAGGCACAAGATCGCCCTTGGCCGCCGCAGCAATGGTCACGACAGGCGTGCCGTCCGGAATGGCGATCTTCTTTTCCTTGCCGTGATAGGTCACGGTAACGGTCCGGCCATCGACGCCTTTGACCGCATCCGCGACCGTCGCATTCGTCATGCTGCTGTCGGGCTTGAGATCCCAGCCGTAGCTGCCCTCGCCAAGGCCTTTCATCGCCGGAGGGAAGATCAGGACTTCGAGTGCGCCATCGCCACCGCCCGCCTTTGGCAAGGATGCGATGCCGACAAAATCGCCCGGCTTGATGTCGGTCACCTTGGCTTCCGCGACACTCGCGACCTTCCAGTCGTCGGCAAACGCGACGTCGACAGTCTCACCCTCGCGGGTTTTCACCCTCAGTGTGGAGCCCGCATAGGTGACGATGCTGCCGCGCACGTGGATCGGCACGGCTTTCTTATCCTCGGCATGGGCGGGTGCCGCAAAGGCTGTCATGGAAAGGATGCCCGTCAGGCCGAGAGCTAGGGTAGCGAAAAACGTCTTCATTTTATTCTTCCTACTAGTTGGTAGTTTCGTTGGATGCGATTATGCCTGAGGAGCGTAGCGACCGCAGGATCAGTGAGAGACTGTGGGCGTAAGACGATGGAGAGCAGGTTCGAGTATCATCGAGAATACTTCCGGTTTCCCGTAGGCTCTGGCCGACAGCATCGCCCCATAAACCGTCGCCAGAAATGCTTCGGCTTCGACGTGAGGCTCGCTGGCGAGGGTGAGGGTCCCTTGCCTGGAGCCACGCTCCATCACTGTCGCCAGCCAAGTAGAGATGAAGCGGAAGAATGCCGTCACCTCCTTTGCGACCTCCGGCGGCAGAGACGGCAGCTCGCTGGCAAGCAGCGCACAGACGCAGTACGGCCTGCTAGCATCCTCAATGCATTTGGCCCAGTGGTTTGCATAAACCTTGAGGATGTCGAATGCATCCGGAACGTTCCGCTCAAGGACTGCCACGGTTGCCTGGCCATCTTCGCGGTATCGCTTGACCAGCTCACGCACCAAATCGACCTTGCTGGGAAAATGGTGGTGAATACTAGCCTTACGAATCCCGACCACCTCTGAGATATCGGCGTAGCTGAAGCCATTGTAGCCGCCGCTCATGAGAAGATTTCGAGCGGAAGCCAGGATGTCGTCGGAGGTCGTAGAAAGATTGCTCATGCCGCCTTTCTACCTTCTAGTAGGCAGACGGTCAAGAACAGAATATCGCCTCGCGTCAGCCGTCGGTCGAGACCGTCACATCTTTCCACGCCTCGACTTCCTGTTGCAGACGCTCAATCCGTGCCGTCACATGCCTCAGCGCATCGCTGCCAAGAAGAAGTTGCGGCGGGGGATTGTCGGACTCGATGAGGGTCAGAACCGCAGCGGCCAGCTTTTGCGGATTGCCGAGCTGCTTGCCGCTCACGGCCTGACGCGCCTCGCGGATCGGATCAAACAGGCTATCGTAATCCGCAATGGAACGTTCCGTGCGGATCATGGATCGACCTGCCCAGTCTGTTCGAAACGAGCCGGGGCAAAGCGTCGTCACGTGGACGCCGAACGGCGCCATTTCCGAGCGCATGACCTCCGAAATGCCCTGCAGTGCAAACTTGCTGCCGCAGTAATAGGCGATGCCGGGCATGGTGATCATGCCGCCCATCGAGGTGACGTTGACGATAAAGCCGCTGCGGCGCTCCCGGAACCTCGGAAGAAACGCCTTGGCCACCGCGACGGCGCCGAACACATTCACGTCGAACTGGCGGCGCATCTCTTCGATGGGCGATTCCTCGAGTACACCCTCGTGCCCGTATCCCGCATTGTTGATCAGCACATCGACTGGACCGTGATCGTCCTCCGCTTGCTGAACCACGGCGGGGATGCGATCGAAATAGGTGACGTCGCAAAGGACCGGGTGAAGCGGCGGAAGGCTCTTTGCCAAAGCTTCGCGCGAAGCTTCAGAGCGGACGGTCCCGACAACCTTATGGCCAGCCTCGATTGCGGCAGTGGCAATTGCCAGTCCAAAGCCCGAGTTCGCCCCCGTGATAAAGAAGGTCTTTTGCGACATTTCTGAAACTCCTTGATTAACCGTTGATGTGACAGATAATCTGGAAATTTAGCGAATTCGATTGCGGATTATTTCAGATTCTTGCCAAATCCTATGAATGAAGAAAAACAGCTATCAGGACATGACCGGCTCATAGCACTCGCCGGGCAACTCGCACCCCGCCTCGGGTATAACAAAACAGCGCTCCATTGTGTGCGGATCCTGCGCACGGAGGCGGTGCTCAACGACATTCCCGTTCTTTATAAGCCAGGCGCTGTGTTCGTATTGCAGGGGAGCAAACATGGCATGCTAGGTGGGGAAATCTACCTCTACGACGAGGACCACTACCTTGCCGTCTCGGTGCCCGTTCCCTTCCGGATGACGTCTACGGCCAGTCCACAGCGGCCACTGCTGGCAATCTATCTGGAGTTCAACATGCAGATGGCGGCTGAGATCGCCATGCAGCTCGAAAAACTCGCCAATCCCGTAACCACCAGGCCGAGGGGGCTCTACTCCAGCAGAATGGATAGCAGTACAGAAGACGTCCTGCAGCGCTTGCTGATGGCACTCGGAAGCCCGGTCGAGGTCGCCGTACTTGGAGACTCCATCCTGCGTGAACTGCATTACCGGGTCATGTCGGGCCCGCAAGGTGGCGCAGTGATCGCGGCCCTGCAGCGGAAAGGGACGTCGGGAAAGCTGGTCGAGAGCGTGGCTTGGCTACGGGACAATTACGCAGGCGAAATTGCTGTCGCGGATCTCGCCAAAGCCGTGGGAATGAGCGTCCCTTCGTACCACGTTCATTTCAAAGACCTAACGGGCTCAAGTCCGATGCAATATGTCAAAGCTCTGCGGCTCCATGAGGCAAGGCTGATGATCGCCCGCCAGACAGGAACAATCGCGGAGGTGGCGGCTTCAGTTGGCTATGTCAGCCCGGCGCAATTCAGCCGCGACTTCAAACGGCATTTCGGGCGAACCGCATCGGAAGAGGTGAAGTGGGTCCAGCATCACCTAGGAGAACAGGTTTGACGGTCGCCTCTGAGGACTCCGCAGGCCGGCCGGTGGCGCAAGAGGCCACAGAGCTCCGCTTCATGTCAATGCTCAGGCGCTGATGCCGCCGTTGACGAGAATGCCCCAGGCAGCACCGGGGCCGGCGAGGAAGGCGACCGCCTCTGCGACTTCCCTGGTTTTTCCGTATCGAGCAAGCGACAGGCTCGGCAGGATAGCAGGTGCGAGAGCACCATCGGCAGGGGTACCTCCTGGGGGTTTACCTCTAGGTTACAACAGGGAGAAGACCTAGCCCGACCGGGAGGACGTCCTTGACGATAACGCTCCTAACACTGCCGTGTGAGTTGGATGTCCGCTCCTGGGGACTGGCAGCGGATGTCGGAACGGCTGTAATGGAGCGCGAAGCGGCCATCCGCGCGGTGGCCGCGGTAGCGTAAACTTCAGCCCGAAAGCGGAAATTATTTCCGCTTCAGACCCGTGTTGACTGATGCCCAAAGCCAGGGCACAAAAGTGGCATCCACGGTCGCTCGCTATGGGAAAACAGAGGGAATTTCAAAGCTTTTATTTAAAGCCGTTGATCGGATTTGGCGACACCCCGCAGATGCCATGCGAGACAGACAGCATCGATCGCATGATCGTCGCCCAGTCGTGTGGCGGGTGACCACCTTGTGAAAAATGCAGAGGCTCCGGGCGTTTTTGAGCACCGGCATAAAAGTCAAATCGAACGGCTGTCATATGCCCAATGCAGCAGAGCCTGGCGCTGACGCGGCCGGCACCAGCAATCCCCAGGCTCGCAGGCTCGGCGAAGCTGAGCGACATGGCGGCGAATAGCTTTCCAACGGGCGATCTGTCTCTCGTCCTCGCCGGGCATGCGACGTCCTTGGTGATACCGACAGTACCACTGGAACCAGCCACGCGGATCGTCGGAATGTATCCATCCCTTGGCTCGCCAGACGCTGAGCGGTTGGCTGGCGTCGACACCGAACCAGTTGAGTGATGGGTCTTTGCGAAGCGGCGACAGCCGGGCCTCTGCAAACCAGCTGTTGGGGAATTCGTTACGGCAGTCGGTCATGTATTTGCCACCGAACACGCCGAGCGCAAGCATCTCGGCGGGTGTCAAGTCTGGCTGGAAATCGGGATGAAAGTCACGGCCAACGGGTGCAACGAGAGCGTACCGGTAGCCTTGCTGCATCCGATCATTCACGAGGATCCATCGGGTTCTCATCGGGCGCCCTGCAACATTGGCTTCGAGCGGTTGCGCCGCCAGATCGACATGTTAAGTGCCACCGCAAAACTCACCCAGGCGAGGTAAGGAGCAAGCAGCAAAGCAGCTACCGCATTCACGGGGTAAAACACTATAATGGTCGCGAAGATCGCGGCCCAAAGCAAGATGATCTCCACCATGGCCAGCCCAGGTCGGTGAAGTCCAAAAAAGATCGGCGTCCACGCGGCATTGAGCAGAAGTTGTACTGCATAGACACCTAGAGGCAGTGCTGCGCCGGCAATGCCTTCCTCAATCAGTACGAGCCAGCCCGACAGTCCGATCGATGCATAGAGAACGGTCCAGACCGGAGCGAACAGCCAATCGGGCGGGCGCCATCTTGGCTTGTCGAGCTGCTGGTACCAGGCGCCCGGCCTGAAGATCACGCCGGGAGCCGCCGCAGCAAAGCTCGCAACCTCGAAGACGGCCAGCAGAAGGAGGGAGGACATGTCCATCGGCAAAAGATGGAGGGAGCCGCCGACGAGGAAAGCGGGTCCCTTCCAAGTCCTATCGGTTCTGCCCGGCAGCGAAATTGCCGGAGCCCATCGTAGACAAGAGGGGGATGATCTGCCAGGCGGCCGACAGCCCCACCAGGATGTAAACGATCCGGGCGAGCCCCGAGCCAGCCCCAAAGATCGCGGCCACGAGGTCGAAGCTGAATAATCCGACCAGCCCCCAGTTCAGGCCACCTACGATCAGGAGGATGAGAGTGAAAACGTTGATTAACTTCATGGTTCTTCTCCAGGTCGAGGGATGAAAGGTCAGCCCTCCGGCGGCATGATCACCTCGTCGATGACGTGGATGACCCCGTTCGAGGCAGCAATGTCGGCAGCAGTGACGGCGGCGTCGTTGACCTTTACGGTGGAGCCCTCGACTTCGATGTCGATCATTTTGCCATTTACCGACTTCGCTTGGTCGAGACCGGCCACGTCCGCGGCCATCACCTTCCCCGCGACCACATGGTAGGTGAGGATGGCAGTAAGCTTTTGCTTGTTCTCCGGCTTCAGCAGGTTTTCGACGGTACCGGCCGGCAACTTGGCGAAAGCTTCATCGGTGGGAGCAAAGACCGTGAACGGACCAGTCCCTTTGAGAGTGGCGACCAGACCTGCCGCCTCGAGCGCTGCAGCCAGCGTCTCGAATTGACCCGCCGCAATGGCGGTGTCGACGACGTCCTTCTCCGCGGCGAACGCGCTGACGCTGCTTCCGAGCGTGATCGCTGCCGCGAACAAAAGGCTTCTCAACTTCATGGCAATCTCCTCTCGATCAGGGGGTGCGAAATGCACCGCACCTTTTCATGTGGAGCAAACGATTTTTCTTTCTACTCAAATTTTCGTGAGAAGAACGCAAATTCTCTTGTGAAGATAATTCTCGTTGTGATAGTTTCACGACATGAAAAGGAGTTTGAGACGTGCTCTCTGACACGCTGTCCAATGAGCTCCAGCGCTACGCAATCGGCCCTCGCATCAAGGCACTGCGTCTGAGAAAGAAGCTGGGGTTGGTGCAGTTGGCCGGGCACACGGGGCTCTCGCCTGCGATGCTCTCAAAGATCGAGCGGGGGCAGATGTTTCCAACGCTGCCCACGCTGCTTCGGATCGCCATGGTTTTCGGCGTCGGCCTCGATCACTTCTTCAATGTCGACAAGGAGGAGCCGCTCATCGCGGTCGTCCGAAAGCGGCAGCGTCTCAAACTTCCAAGCCCGCCGGGCGAAAAGACCCCCGCCTTTCTATTCGAAAGCCTGGACTATCCCGCTTCCGACCGCCGCATGGAGTCGTTCTACGCCGAGTTTCCGGTCGATGCGCCGCCGTCAGAGCCGCATCAACATGGCAGCGCCGAATTCATCTACGTGCTCAGCGGTCGGCTTATAGTCAATGTGGATGGTAAGGAGGCAGCGCTGGATACGGGGGACGCTATGTATTTTGACTCTAGCGTTCCGCACAGTTACCGCCGTGAAGGCAAGGGAATGTCAACGGCTATCGTTGTGACTTCTTCATAGGCGGCCGTCGACTGAATACTCCAGAAACTCATCCCCATGCATTGCCAACATAAGGATTCACGGAGGCCGAAAGCTGCCGGTCTGCTATGGACAGGCGATCCCAAGGAGCTGTTGCGGTGCGCGAGCCGCAAGCATGGCACCGACTCAGGCCATAAAGGTCACGCCTGTGACAGTTCGTACTGTCGAGAAGCTACAATAGCTTTCCAAGCATGTGAGCCAGTTGGTCCTGGGAATACGGCTTTGGCAACCTGGCCACGTCGATTTCCACGCCCGACGGTAAGTCCGCGTAGCCAGAGGCCAGCACGATGGGTAACCCCGGCATACGGTCACGCGCCGCTTTCGCCAGTTCCGCTCCCGTCATGCCCGGCATCGAGTAGTCCGTGATTAACAGGTCGAAGGTGGCGCCGCCATCAATCAAGGCGAGCGCCTCCTTTCCTGAATAGGCCTCCACGACCTCGTGGCCGAGGTCAGCCAGCATGTCAGCCGAACTCATGGCAATCAGGACGTCGTCGTCGACGAGAAGGATCCGCTTGGGGCCGGCTTCATTCCGAGGGCCTACTGCCGCGACCTCCTGCTTTTTTTCGTGACTCTCAGATGTCGACACCGGAATCCATAGTTCCGCAGTGGTCCCCTGACCAAGGGCGCTTGTCAGCTTCAACCGGCCGTCCAACTGCAAGGCCAGTCCGTGAACCATGGAAAGACCAAGGCCTGTACCCTTGCCGAGTTCCTTGGTGGAAAAGAACGGCTCGATCGCCTTCTCTAGAGTTGCTGCGTCCATGCCTTGGCCCTGGTCGATAACCGACAGGAGGACATAGCGTCCGGGTGCAAGGGATTCCGATACCGCCGGCTGCTCCGCTTCCTTCAGCTCGATCCGGATCGTTCCGCCATCCGGCATCGCGTCGCGGGCATTGACGGCCAGGTTGAGGAGGGCGAGCTCCACCTGGTTGGCATCGGCCGACACGGGCGGGAGGTGCTCCGGAACGGCCACCTCTATGGCGATCCGCGATCCGACCGAGCGCTGCAAAAGATCCTCCATCTCTGTCACGAGTCCGGCGAGGTTTACCGGGCCCACCTGAAGGTCCTGCCTGCGGGCGAAGGCAAGCAGCCGCTGGGTGAGCGACGCGCCGCGCTGTGCGCCCTGCAAGGCTCCGTCGATCAGCCGCGTAGCCTTCGCATCGCCGGCAACATGCTTTCGGATGAGTTCAAGGTTGCCGAGCACCGCCATCAGGAGATTGTTGAAGTCGTGCGCCACTCCGCCGGTGAGCTGGCCGATCGCTTCCATCTTCTGCGCGTGGCGAAGCTGCTCCTCTGCCCGTTCCCGCTGACTGACCTCCGCCAGCACGAGTCTGTGCGCCTCTTGCAGCTCGCGCGTCCGCTCCGCCACGCGTTCCTCGAGCATCTCGTTGAGATGCCGCTGCTGTTCTTCGGCCTGCAGGCGCTCGGTTATGTCGGCTGAGACCCCGACCAGCTTGATCGGCCGCCCGGTGCGGTCCCGGTGAAGTTGCGCGCGGATTTCAGCGCCGTGCACAGAGCCGTCAGGCCAGACAGTCCGGTAGGCGATGGCGTAGTCGGCCCCCGTTTCAATCGTGTTGCGCACCGCCTCCGTCATGCGTGCCAGGTCATCCGGGTGGATCGCTTGCAGCAAGTCCTCGTAGGTGAAGCCGTCCTCCGGCGCGCGGCCGAAGATTTCCCTGCAGGTGGGCGAGGTGGTCAAGCCGTTTGTGGCGAGATCGAGTTCCCAGGCCCCGAGGCGGCCGGCCTGCAGCGCCGTTTGAAGGCGGCGTTCCCCTTCGTCCAGTGCCTCCATACGGGCACTCGCCTCGTATTGCCGGCGTCGCGCGCGCATCGCGGAACGCGCGACGCTGATGAATGTCGTCGGGTGGAAGGGCCGCTCGACGAAACTGACATTGCCGAGGACTTCCGATAGTCGGGCGGCGGCTGGGTTTCGCTCAGGACCGCCGCCGCGCGTGGTGAGTATAATGAAGGGAAGGTCGGACCAACTCGGCTGCGTCTCGATCCACGAGACAAGCGGACGCAGGTCGACCGACCGCAACGCCTCTTCCGTCATCACGGCGAAGGCGGCGTTCTCGTTCAAGTCCGCCACCAGCGCGTCCAGGGTCGAGGCAATTTTCGCAACCAAGCCCGCTTCCTGCAGCAACGCCGCCGCAATCTGCCCGTCGCGGCCCAGCGGGGCGTGGATCAGGCCAAACACATCTCGCTCAGGAATGGGTGCCATCCTCGTCAAGTGTTTGCAAAAGGGGCTGTCGGTCTCCCACGAAAACAGGAACACCACGCAGGACTCCCTGGAACCCGGAAAGGGGTTCGCCGAGCGTCAACCCCTTTGTTCCGATCTTGTATTCGCGGATCGTATCCTCGTGTTGTCCGGTGCGCTTCTTGATCACCGAGATTGCCCGGCGAACCCGACCCTCCGCCTCGAAGTAGCGCAGCAGGATGACTGTATCTGCAAGGTACGTCACGTCCACCGGCGACTTCATGTCGCCGACGAGGCCGTGCTGCGCGACGGTGATGAAGGTGTTGGCACCCTGCCTGTTCAAATATTGCAGCAGCTCATGCATGTGCAGGATAAGTGCATTCTCCTCAGGCATCGCAGCCTGATAGCCGTTGATGCTGTCAATGACGACTGTCTTGGCGTCGAAACTGGCTACCCTGTCCCTTACGCGCTGTGCGAACTCGCCGGGTGACAGTTCGGCGGCGTCGAGCTGTTCGATGTGGATCAGGCCCTCCTCGCGCAGGGCCTCCAGGTCGAGCCCCATCTCCTTCGTGCGGGCAAACAGCAGCCCCAGTTCCTCGTCGAAGACGAAGATCGCCGCCCGCTCGCCGCGCCGGATCGCAGCCTCTACGAACTGAAGTGCAAACAGGCTCTTGCCGGTGCCGGCAGGGCCGATCAGCAAGGTGCTGGAGCCGCGTGCGATACCGCCGCCGAGGAGATCGTCGAATTCACTGATGCCGCTCGCCAGTACGGTCCGCTGAAAGCCCGACCTGTGCTCCGAGGCGCGCAGCCGCGGGAAGACCGCCACGCCGCCGGTCTTGATGATGAAGTCATGATAGCCACCGCGGAACGCCTGCCCCCGATATTTGAGAACCCGCAACCGGCGACGCTCAGACCCGTAGTCCGGAGCAAGCTGCTCAAGGTGGATGACACCATGCACCACGCTATGGACAGTCTTGTCCATGGCGTCGGAGGTCATGTCGTCGAGAAGCAGAACTGTTGCGTCCGAGCGCGAGAAAAAGTGCTTCAGCGCAAGGATCTGGCGGCGGTAGCGCAGCGAACTCTGGGCCAGCAGCCGGATTTCCGAGAGGCTGTCGATCACCACCCGATGGGGCTTCACCCGCTCGAAGGCTTCGAAGATAAGCTTTGTAGTCTCCCCGAGCTCCAGGTCGGAGGAGTACAGGAGGCTTTGCTGCTGGTCGGCATCAAGAAGGCTTTCCGGTGGAACGAGCTCGAAAATCTCGACCTGATCGCCGATGTCCTTCCCATGCGAGAGGGCACTGTCGCGCAGTTCCTCCTCGGTTTCCGAAAGCGTAATGTAGAGACAGCGCTCGCCAATGCTGGCGCCTTCGAGGAGGAACTGCAATGCGACCGTCGTCTTCCCCGAACCGGGAGCCCCTTCGAGCAGGAAGACGTGGCGGCGTGAGAGCCCGCCGGACAGAATGTCGTCGAGGCCCTCCACCCCGGTCTTCGCTTTTGCACTTGAACTGTCTGTCATACATCCTCCATGGCGGCCTATGAAGTAGAGTAAACGCGCTGGTTTCCTAGAGGGGAAGACGTTGAAGCCAGGAGATTCGTTCCGCCATCGCAGCCAAACTCAGCCGGGGCGGCGAGCGGTTGTGAGCGTCCGTTGAGCCTGAGGCAGAGCGGTCGGTTCGAGAGTGGCAGCAGGTGAAGTGACGCCGCAGCAGGTCCTTGGCGGGTCTACGCTCTCTCCCAAACGAACGCCGGCATCGAAGCGCTTCTCCACGATGTTGCGCATCCCGTTGTCGCTGTAGAGCTCCACCTTGATGTCAGGGTAATCCGGCGCCGACG
This sequence comes from Sinorhizobium sp. KGO-5, assembly GCF_036245905.1. Classification (NCBI taxonomy): domain Bacteria; kingdom Pseudomonadati; phylum Pseudomonadota; class Alphaproteobacteria; order Hyphomicrobiales; family Rhizobiaceae; genus Sinorhizobium; species Sinorhizobium sp. KGO-5. The sequence continues at coordinate 1,174,095 of NZ_BDIZ01000001.1, read as the reverse complement.
CGGCTCGCCTCGATCTTTCTCCGCAAGCACCGGGCCTTCTCGCCGCTCGCTGGGGCTGTCGCGCATGAACGCGGGCGACAATGAACAAGTTGAGGCAGGCTTACTTCCGTACGACGCCTTCTATCGTGGTGCCGTGACGCGACTGATGAGATACACAATGGCTGTCGCCGAAGAAGGGAGCGTGAATTGACCGAAACTGCGAAGAACACGACCACATCCGCTCAAGGTCAGTCTTTGAGCCACGGTATTTCCTTTGGCGAGGCGCTCCGGGTCTGGGCACGCGTGGCGGCTTTGAGCTTCGGTGGCCCAGCCGGGCAGATTGCGATGATGCATCGCATCATTGTCGAGGAGAAGCGCTGGATCGGCGAGACCCGATTTCTGCATGCGCTGAACTATTGCACTCTATTGCCAGGGCCGGAGGCGCAGCAGCTTGCGATTTATATCGGCTGGCTCATGCACAAGACCAAGGGTGGTCTGGTTGCAGGGGCCCTATTCGTGCTCCCCGGCGCCGTTGCCATCATGGTGCTGAGCTGGATCTACGCCCTCTTCGGAAATGTCGGCGCCGTTCAGGCGCTGTTCTTCGGATTGAAAGCCGCGGTTCTGGCGATCGTGCTCGAAGCGGTTCTTCGTATCGGCCGTCGGGCGCTCAGGAACAGCGCCATGGTAGCGCTTGCTGCCGGGGCATTCATCGCGCTTTTCCTGTTCCGCGCCCCCTTCCCACTGGTCGTCCTCGCTGCGGGTCTCATCGGCTTTGTCGGCGGTAGAGCCGGCTGGGCTGCCTTTCAGGCGGGCAACGGACACGGAAAAGTCGGCAGCAGGCAAGTCGCTGATATCGAGACCGCGCTTGGCGAAGAGATTCCGCCCCATGCACGCCCCCCAATTAGTTGGTCGATCAAGGTTGCCGGTGTCGCTCTCTTTTTGTGGTTCGCTCCGGTGCTTGCACTTGCCGCGTTTTTTGGCCCAGGCAATGTCTTTACCGACATCTCGATCTTCTTTTCGAAGATGGCGATGGTCACCTTTGGCGGCGCCTATGCGGTTCTCTCCTATGTCGCTCAACAAGCCGTCGAGCACTATCATTGGCTGAAGCCCGGCGAGATGTTGGACGGCCTCGGCATGGCTGAGACAACGCCAGGCCCGTTGATCATGGTCACCCAGTTCGTGGGCTTCATGGGCGCCTACCGCGACCCCGGTCTGTTTCATCCGTTGCTCGCTGGCACGCTGGGCGCGCTGCTCACGACCTGGGTGACTTTCGTGCCCTGCTTTCTCTGGATTTTCCTCGGCGCGCCGTTCATGGAAACGATGCGCAGCAACAGGGCGCTGTCCGCCGCGCTGGCGGCAATCACCGCGGCGGTCGTCGGGGTCATCCTGAATCTGGCGGTCTGGTTCGCGCTGCACGTGCTCTTTCGCGAACTCTATGAAGCGCGCGGATTCGGCATGACGGTCGATGTGCCGGTTTTGAGTTCCGTGAACCTGGCCTCTCTCCTTCTGACCGTCGGCGCGATGGTCGCGGTGTTCCGGTTCAAAATCGGCATGCTGACAGTCTTAGCCGGCTGCTCCCTCATCGGCCTTGTCTATGGATTGTTCATGGAGTGGATCCAGCTCCTGTAACGCGAACTATGACGTGCTGCTCGTGCTGCAGTTCCGAAATTGCAAACCACCTGAGGAATACTGAGCCGACCGCTTCCTCGAAGACGTCGCTATAATCGCCGTACCCAGGCGCCCGGCATCAGGAACCCCGCCGCGGCTGGCCCGTTTTCATTCTGCCGAAAGGAGAAGACGATGAGTACCAAGGATACCAATGCGACCCCAGAACAGTCTGAACCAGCCGATATTCGTCAGCCGGCAAACCGAAAGAAGCACCGGGACGAGGAGTCGATCGCACCACCAACGGTCCAGCCTCCCGGGGCAAAGGACACGAGTGAGAAACCCGAAGTGAACCCGGTCACCGGCGGGGCGCTCTAGCGCTCGCCGCGCCTATTTGACCACCTGCACGACGGTGCGGCTCTTCACATCCGCGATGACGCGCTTCTCGTTGACCACCGCAAAGCCATAGCGCCTGTCGGCCGGAACCGTATTGAGAAAGACTGTTTCAGGCACCGGCTTGCCAACGGATATCTGCTCCTGCAGCACAAGCGGCCGTTGCGGAAGCGGCTGCAGTTCGACGTATTGCGTCACGCCTGGCGGCGGTGGGTCGATCGCTGCACCCTCGACGGGTCCTGCGGCAGCGACCACCGTCGTACCGGCAGCGCCGATTTCGTTTGTGCTTTGCGCTTGGACAGGAGCCGCGGTCAAGAAAACCGCAACACCCAATGCAACGGAGCTCTTGACGAGGACAATTGTCATGAGAGCTACTCCAGCTACGAATCCCTTCTCGTGAAGAATCGCCTGCCGCGAGCTTTGTTCCGGCGTGTTGGCGGTATCGGACCTTGGTCCTACACGGGAAGGTTAAAGGTCCTAGAACCATTGCACGCTGCTCCTTGTGACGCATATCGCTCTGAGACGACCACGCGGCATCCTCGTCAGCCGTCCACGTCGTCTGAAGGTCCCAGAGTCAACGCGATTGTCCCTTCTAAACGCTCTGGGACCTTCATTGCCGCCCATCTCCGTGACCCTCTATGCGGAAACCCGGCTTGGCCTGCGCACGGCCCTCACCTTCCCGCTGCTTCCTCCGCCACAGAAAAAGCGATCGCCGCCATCGGATTCAAGGCCGGAAACGCCTGCACCCGGGGGCATTTCGAGCGTTTCGAGGACTTCTCCCGTTTCCGGGTCAAGGCGTCTCAAGTCGCTCTCGTCGCCTTCCCATGTGGCATGCCAGAGCTCGCCATCGACCCAGGTGACGCCGGTGACGACCCGGTTGGATTCGATGGTGCGGAGAATCTTCCCGGTGTCGGGATCCACCTGGTGGATCTTTCGCCCTCGATAATGGCCCACCCAAAGCGTTCCTTCCGCCCAGGCCAGGCCTGAATCGCCGCCCTCGGCAGGCGCCGGAATGGTGGCAAGCACGCGGCCGGTCTCCGGATCGATCTTCTGGATACGATCTTCCGCAATCTGGAACAGATGCCGACCGTCGTAGGCCGTTCCCGCATGTGCGGCGACATCGATCGAGCGCACCGTCTTGCCGCTCTCCGGATCCAGGGCGTTCAGCCTGTCGCCGGACGCGAACCAGACGTGCCTGCCGTCGAAGGTGACGCCGGCCACCTGCTCGGTATTCGGGAAAGGTCCGTACTCCTGGAGAATTTCGGCTTTCGATCGTTTCATTTTTCCATCCTCGTCGCTGTAGGTGCCTCGCATCCTAGTCGCTCGGTAGCGGGCCCGGGAGTAACAAGACTGTCGGGAAGCCCGGGACGGGCGGGGTCATCCAGCGAAGCGCCCGTCCGCGGCCGAAGGACTGTACCTTGCCGGCCGACGCAAGCTGCTCGAGTGCGCGCTGCACGGTGCGCGGGCTCGCCCCGAGCGCAATCGCCAGTGCCGAGCTCGACCACGACTCTCCGTCGGCCAGCAGGGCAAGGACCCCCGCATGCTGCTCTTCTACCGGTGGCGTCAACACGACGACCTCGCCCGCGCGGCGCGGCGAAAGCACAAAGCCCTGTTTCGTCGCCCACACCTGCGCCAGCGCACGAAGTTCCGTGCGGAGCCGTCCGATCTCCACGCGCAACCGGGCGCGGTGCGATTCGTCCGCATGTCTCGCCCGGAAGGCGCGTGCGAGGAGCGTGGCTCTCGGCACGTCTGCCGGCCAGGCTTCGCCGAGCGCGCGGGCAAGCGCGAAGAGCACCGGGCGCGTGGCGAGCGAGACGACCAGCCTTTCGTCCCGCACCACATTGCGGCAGGCATCCACCACGAGCGCTCCCGACGCGAGCAGCGTTTCCACTTCCTCGATGAGGAGAGAGCGCTCGCCACCGCTGCCGATCAGGCGCGCGACGGGCGCATCGAGCACGAGCGATGCGCTTTCGACCTCGGCCGTCAGTGCCGGGATATTGGCTTCGCGCGCGGCGCGTTCGGCTCGGGCGAGCGCTATCCGCGCGGCTTTCGCCTGCAGACGCCGTATGGCGATGCCGGCGACGACGAGTTCGCGGGCCGCCCGCGTCGCCGGGGGGAGCGTCATGCCGGAGTCCAGCTCTGCAAGCGCGCGTTCTGCCTCGTCCAGGCGGCCGATGAGAAGCAGGCGCCGGGCCTCGAGATTGCGCGCATGCGCTGCATTGACGTGATCGCCATGCGCTTCGAGCGTCGACCTCGCCGCTTCGAGCGTTTTCGTGGGCCAGCCGAGATCCCGCGAGACGAGCGCAATCTCGGCCTCGGCGACGATGCAGCGCGCGCGCGCCACCGCCTGTCTCTGGCCGAAGGCATGCGCAGCGCTTCTGAGAAGAGTCTTCGCCCGGCCGAAATCTCCGAGCTGCGCCATCGCAATGCCCCGAAGCGCGAGCGCATGCGCGTCGTCGCGCAAAGCCACGCGGTTCAGTACGCCGAGGAGATCGCCGGCCGCGAGCGCCCGTGCCGCAGCGGTGATCAGCGAGTCCATCGAAATCCCGTCACACTTGTCACTCTCACCATTCGATCTCCGGCCCTAGTCTGGGTTCCTGTCGGTCGAGCAGCCCGCCCCCGGGCAATGTACGACGACAAATGGCCAAAGGAGAAGAATGATGACGGCACATGCAATCGGAACACGGGAAGAATGGCTGGCAGCGCGGCTCGACCTGCTCGAGGCCGAAAAGAACCTGACGCGGCGAAGCGACGAGCTGGCGCGGTGGCGCCGGGAATTGCCTTGGGTACGGATCGACAAGGCGTACCGGTTCGAAACCGACGAGGGCGAGGCCTCGCTGCGCGACCTCTTCAAGGGGCGCTCGCAACTCCTCGTCTATCATTTCATGTTCGGCCCCGACTATACGGCCGGCTGCCCGTCCTGCTCTGCGATCGCCGATGGGTTCAACGGGATCGTCGCTCATCTCGAAAACCACGACGTCGCCTTCTCCGCGGTTTCGCGCGCGCCGCTTGCGAAGCTCAAGGCCTATAAGCAGCGGCTGGGATGGAGCTTCCCCTGGGCTTCTTCGGACGATGGCGACTTCAACCGCGATTTCTGCGTCTGGTTCACCGAACAACAACAGCGCGAGGGCGGCATCGAGTATAATTTTCGCCGCGAGCCGCCAATCCCCGAACAACCGGCATCTGAGCCGCTCGCGGGCAGGACAGTCCGGGATTGGGACCCGAGCGGCAGCGAGGGGCCGGTCGCACAGATCGCAGCCATGACGGGAACCGACGTCGCCACCTATACACGCGACAGGCCCGGCGTCAGCGCCTTCGCGCTCGAGGACGGAATCGTCTATCACACCTATTCCAGCTATGCGCGTGGACTGGATGGGCTATGGGGCATGTATCAGTGGCTCGACCGGGCTCCCCTCGGACGCAACGAGAACGGCATCTGGTGGCGCCGCCACGACGAATATGCCCAAAGGTGACCGTCCGATGCGGCTCGCAACGGGTACCGTCGTGCGAAGCCTCGGCGACTGGCTGGGCTTCGCCGCCGCACCGACTTTCGCGGTTATGGCGCTTCTGGCCGCCGGCGGCGATGCGGATATCTGCTCATCGATACAGGGCGCTTCGAGACAGGGCGCTTCGCTGCTGAACGGAATGAGTAGCATGTATTTGCTGATGTCGGTTTTTCACCTGGCGCCATGGCTGAAGCTGATTTCCGCAAGACGGGAAGCGCCAGCTGCTGATCCGGCGCTTCCGCGGATCACTCCGCCGACTTGAACTGCAACGTGAACACGTTGCCTGCGATCTCGTCGGAGAGTGATTTCGAAAATTCCAGCGGCACGCAATTCTGCAGCGCCTCGGTGGCGGCGGTCACGAATGCCTGCCGCTGCTTTTCGTCGCCGTTCACCTTGATCGCAGTCGGCCGGGGCGGGCCCATCAACGTACCGTCGCCGCGGAACCCGAACCTAAGGGTGACGAAGGAATCCGTGAAGCCTTGCGGCGGAGTCCAGCATCTGCCAAGCGCGGCTCCAAGGTCGGCCACCGTATAAAGCGGTTCGGCATGGAGCCTTTCAGCCCCCGACACGGCAAGGATCAGACCAGTGCAAGCCAATCTCGCCATCTGCATCGTCTTCAGCCCCTATCCCAGAGGATGGTGTAGAGCGGGACGAGGAAAAGTGTGTGCGCTTTTCAGCCCGAATCCCGCTTCACAACCTGTTCGAATCGAGCATGCTCGTGACTTTAGGCCGACGCGGCCCAAGGTCGTTATGATCTAGCAGATTTGGAAGCTCCTGCAACAGGCCCGCATTCCCCCTAGCGGCTGCGTTTCAGCGGCGCTTCGTTTTCAGTGCCGCATGGCTCGTGAGGCTGAGGAAGACGGCCAGGAACATGATGCCGAGGATCTTGAAGCCCTCCTCGACGAAAACCAGTCCGGCGAAGTGCTCCGAGACCGCGTCCACCAGGAAGGAACAGCCGAGCGAGGCGACGGCGGCGGCAAGAAGGACCCACTGAATATCCCGGCGGACAAACCAGGCGTGATAACAGAGCGTCGCCAGCAACAGCATATGGGGAACAAGGACAAGCGGCTCCGGGACGCCCGCCGTGGCAATCGCCTCGTGAAGCATCAGGAGATCGTCGATGCCCATCAAGCCGGAAAAGAGCCCGCCGGCGAGAAGCGTGCGTCGCAGATGCGGCGCGCCGAAGCCTGCGCCGGACCAATAGGCCTGGAGAGCCGCAATCCCTCCCGTAAACCAGAGAATGACGCCGAGATTGGAGACCAGCCCGAAATACTTCGGCTGCCCGGCAATCGCGTTGGGGTCGCGTACGAGGTCGTAGTAGTCGATGCCGAAAAGCCGATCGGCGATGACCATCGACGTCAACAGCACGATGCAGGAGCAGATGACGAGAAGGGCGTAGTGGAAATCACCCTGTATTCGCCTGTCGCGTGTCAGGGCTTTGGCCGTGGTGATGCCTTCGACATCCATCTCGATCCTCCGCAACAGCCCCAGCCATGCCACCGGGGACGGTCAGCTGCCTTTGTGACAGTTTTATGACAAGACGCGACCGGCGGTTGCGGATCTCCCGGCGAGGTTGCCGGAGACGGGCGGCACGGTTCCGAACACAACGGAACCTTGCAGGTTTTCGGACGTTAATCGTTGCGTCGTGTGCCTACCGGGGCGCGATGAGGCCGCAATTTACTTGCGGTGGTACGGAACCCCTCCCCTTAGGTCATGCTGATTTGGGGATCTATGCAAAGGCGATTTGCAGGCGGGGTGACGGAGAGAAAGGATGTACGTCATGAACCAGCACGAAGAATTGCGGGAGAAACCGCCGCTCGATCCTGCCACCGGCCAACCGACGCCGCGGGACCCGGAAGCGCCCGTGACCAGATCGCGCCGTAGCAGTTGGCCTTTGCTGGTCATCATTCTTGCTGGCCTGATACTCGCGCTGATCGCCTGGCTGCCGGCAGAGCTGACAAGGGACGCCGAGAACGAGCCGGTCGCGCCGAGCCAATCCGAGACGACTCCCGACGCCACCCCGCCGGCTGCCGCGCCTACGGATCAGACCGCACCTACGGACCAGGCGACGCCGCCCGCCGGAACGACGGCACCGGCAGCACCTGAGACCCAGACCCCCGCAGCGCCCGAGACGCCCGCTGCACCGGCAGCACCTGCCACGCCGGCCCAGCCGCAGAGCACTCCTGCGCAGTAGATCGACGAACGCCTCTTGTCGAGCGGGATGAAGTCGAGCGGGATGACGCGCTTTGCCGCGCCATCCCGCACTTCTGCAATCAGATCCGCCCCGAGCGGTCGAGTGACGGAGCGCGTTCGTCTTTCATGAACGAAGTCTTTAACGACATCCTTGTCGATACCCAAACACCTTATTCAGTGATATTCGCGCGGCTCTTCGGCGCCATCCTGCTCGGTGCAATGATCGGCGTCGAGCGTGAAAAGCGGCAGCGGCCGGCCGGGCTCAGGACCCACATTCTCGTCAGCCTCGCCTCCGCGATCTTCGCGGTGGTCGCCATCGAAAGCGTGCACATGAAAAGCCTTTCCGGCCCCGAGGTGCGCATCGATCCCATTCGCGTCGTGGAAGCCGTAACCGCGGGAGTGGCCTTTCTCGCCGCCGGCATGATCGTCTTTTCGAAGGGTGAGGTGAAGGGCCTGACGACCGGCGCTGGCATGTGGCTTGCCGGCGCCGTCGGTCTCGGGGTTGGGTTCGGCTTCTGGCTGATAGCGGCCTTCGCCGCCATTGCGAGCCTCGTCGTGCTCTTTGTCCTCGGCCGGCTGGAGGTGGCGTTGCAGTGGAAGGCGCCGGACGAGTTCGACGCGGACGCTACGTCGCAGAAGAATGAAGATCCAGGAGAAGACCGGCCACGAGACCGGGTCGATGTGCGCGAACGATGATCGGAGCCGCCAATGGCCGCCCGATCAGCGCAGTTCGGAAATTGGGGTTGTCTGATACCCACCCAAGGGGAGCGGACGGTTGTCGAAGACCGACCTACCCTCCTTCAGGCCATGAATGACAGCAACGGCCTTACGGGCTTCGTCCGGCGTCGCGAACAACTGGCCTTCCAGGGACCAGACGCTGAATTTCACGGCCATGAACCGCAATCGGCCGTTCTCCGGGATCAGCGCACCGACAGCCTCGCCGGCAAACTCCACCGTGTGCTTGCTCATCGTGTTTGAAACTCCTCCCGCGGCCGGGCAAAGCCCAAGCCGGCCGACTCTCGCGGTCAGCCGGAGGAGAAACACGCGAAGACCAGGTTGGTTCCGGCGCCAGAACAAAAAAAGCTATGACGATCGCCTCTCCTCATAAAGGCGCGGCCTCAAATCACCTTGTTGTAAGACAACTGACATTCACCTTAGCTTTCGTCTCCGCCCGAATAAATCACTTGCCGTTGCAGCCGAGGCAGGCCCGGCCGGCTTAACGCAGCGCCCGTTTGCGCGTTCCTGAGATCGGTCGCTCATATTTTTTGTTGACAGATGTCTGACAATTGCGCAATTTTTCATTCGACAGGACCGCGCCTAGGGCGAGCGGCCGGCAAGCCTCCTGGCGCCGGCCGAGAACAAGAAACGGCCTGCGGGAACGAAAACTTGGGACCGGATATGCACTCACCCAAAATAGGCGTGCAGGCTTCTGCACTTTCTCAACGCATCGACGACGCGATTGCCCGCCTCGCCCCCGGCGCGGAGCACCTTCTTGAGCAGCTTGTGTCGGTCAACAGCATCAATCCGGGCTTTCCCGGCATTGCCTGTGAAACCGTGATCGGCGGAGAGACGGCCTGTACGCGCCTCATCGGCGCCTATCTCTTCAACCTCGGCTTCGAACTCCATGACATCGCAGTCGATCCGCAGCGGGTCAATCTGGCGGCAGTATTGAAGGGCACCGGCGGCGGGCGCTCCCTGCTCTTCAACGGCCATGTCGACACGGTCGCTCCGTTCAAGCCCGAAGCCTGGATTTCCGGAGATCCGTGGAAGCCGGTACGGCGCGGAGAGGAGCTCTTCGCTCTCGGGTCCACCGACATGAAGGGCGGCCTTGCCGCTGCCTGTCTCGCCATCGCGGCGCTCAAGGAGGCCGGCGTCCTGCTGAAGGGCGACCTGCAGGTCCATGCCGTCGTCGGCGAAGAGACGATGGACCACGAAAACGGCACGACAGCCGTGATCAAAGCCGGCTTCCGGGCCGATGCGGCCATCGTTGCCGAACCCTCCTCCCAACCCGAGCCGCTGACGATCGCTCCCGTCTCGGCCGGCAACTTCAACCTTGAAATTTCGGTCAAGGGTCATGGCACCCATGCCGGCAACCGCGGGGCCGCTATCCGCGCCGGCGGCGAAGGCTCGAGCGCCGGCGTCAACGCCGTCGAGAAACTGATCAAGGTCGTGCAAGCGCTACAGGATCTCGAACAGGAGTGGGGTATCAGCAAACGCCATCCGGCCTTTCCGCCGGGGCTGTTTTCGCTCGTGCCGGGCGTGTTCCACGGCGATGTCGGTGTTCCGAGCGTCGGCTACATGGCCGACCATGCCTATGTCGGCTACCTCGTCTGGTACGCGCCGCAAGAAGACCCCGAGGCGGTGAAGGCTGAAATCGAGCGCCATGTGCACCACGCGGCCCAACTCGACCCCTGGCTTCGCGACAACCCGCCGAGATTCACCTGGCGCAGCCACTGGCCTGCTGCAGACGTTCCGACGGATCACCCACTTATAGACGTGCTCGTCGAGGCCCGTTCCGCAGTGCTGGGTGCCCTCCCCCCAGGGCGGGCCAAAACCGCTTCCTTCAATGCCGTAAGCGATGCGTCCTTCCTTCAGGCTCAGGGCATTCCAGCGATCGTGCTCGGCCCCGGGAACATCCGCTACGCTCATGCTGTCGATGAACGCATCAACATGCGCGAATGGCGAGAATGCGCCCGCATCTATGCCCGCGCCATCGTCGAGTGGTGTGGACTCGCCAACTGACTGCTGCTGCTTTCGAACCGACACCCGCCATGGAGGCGAGCGGAAAGCACCGTCGGGTGGCGCCGACCGTGCAACGCGCACCTGAACGTTGTTGGAGCCCGACGAACCATGATCGCTTTTCTAGTCTGGAGACTGCCATGACAACCCCGATCCTCGCTGCTCGCAATATCGAAAAAAGCTTCGGGCAGATGCGCGCCATGCAAGGCGCAAGTTTCGATGTCCATGAGGGCGAAATCGTCGCCCTCATCGGCGACAACGGTGCCGGCAAATCGACCTTGACCAAGATTCTTTCCGGCGTGCTCCAGCCGGACAGCGGCGAGATCCTTGTCGATGGAAAGCCGGTCCATTTCGACAGCCCGCTCGACGCACGCACACACGGCATCGAAACCGTTTACCAGGACCTATCGCTGGCGGTCGATCTCAATGCGGTGCAGAACCTCTATCTCGGCCGCGAGATCGCCGCCCCCGGACTGATGGGCCGCCTCGGCTTTCTCGACAAGACGCTGATGCGGCGCAGGGCCCAAGAGTCCTTTACCCGTCTGGGCGTGCGCGTTCCCGACCTGCGCGCGGCCGTCGCCAATTTCTCCGGCGGACAGCGTCAGGGCATCGCGGTTGCACGCGCGCTGATGTGGGCGAAACGGGTGGTGTTCATGGACGAACCGACCGCAGCGCTCGGCGTTGCGCAGACGCGCAACGTGCTCGACCTCATCCGCCGCGTTCGAGACACCGGCATCTCCGTCGTGCTCATCAGCCACAGCATGCCGGATGTCCTTGCGGTGTCGGACCGCGTCACCGTGCTTCGCCACGGTCGTCGCGTTGCGACCTATGCCACCGGTGCGGTTACCTCCGACGAGCTCGTCGCAGCGATGACCGGCGCCCTCGAACGCGAAGGAGCCGCGGCATGACCGTCGAAACCGCATCCGACCACACGACGACCAAGGACCAGCCTTCCATGCTGCATGACACTTCGCCGCCAAAGCCCCTGATCCGCCGGCTGTTGGACGGTCCGGAACTGATGATCTTCGGTTCGCTTATCATCATCATAGCGATCTTCACGGTCATGGCGCCCGCCGCGTTTCTGAGCGGTATCAACCTGCGGAACATGGCGATCGAGGCTTCGATGATGATGATCCTCGCCGTGGGCATGACCTATGTCATCATCGCCTCCGGTATCGATCTGTCGGTTGGCGCCGTGCTTGTCTTCTCAAGCGTCGCGTCGCTGATCGCCATGCGTGCAACTGGCTCGGATGCGTCCTGGGTGCCGGTGCTCGGGCTTGTCGTGTCGCTTGCCTCCGGAGCGATCTGGGGGCTCGTCAACGGCCTCCTCATCGCCAGAGCCCGGCTTACGCCGCTGATCGTCACACTTGCCAGCATGGGCATCGCGCTCGGGTTGGCCCGGCTGATGACCGGCGGCGTCGACCTGACCGGGGTGCCTCGATCAATCGTTACCTCGATCGGCATCGGCCGTCTCGGGGGCATTCCGGTCATCGTGCTGATCGCCTGCGTCTTTACGGCCATCGCCGGCATCGCTCTGCATATGACCCGCTTCGGCCTCTATACCTATGCAGTCGGATCCAACGAGCAAGGCGCGCGCCGCGCCGGCATCAAGGTCGATCGGCATATCGTATCGATCTATGTGATTTCCGGCGTTTGTGCCGGCTTGGCCGGCTATCTCACCCTCGCCCGCTTCTCGTCCACGACGATTTCGGGCCATGCCATGGACAATCTGAAGGCGATCACGGCTGTCGTCCTCGGTGGCGCAAGCCTCTTCGGCGGCGTCGGCTCCATGTACGGTACGGCAGCCGGGGTGTTCATCCCTGTCGTCCTGGCTTCGGGCCTGATCATCGTCGGCCTGCCGAGCTTCTGGCAGGAAGTCGCCGTGGGCATCGTCCTTCTCGCGGCCGTGCTGCTCGACCAGTACCGACGCCGCTCCCGCTCCTCCTGACCTCCAACCACAACCACAAGAGGGAACACAATGACGAAGATGACCAAGAGACTTGCTTTCCTGCTTGCCGCCACCACGCTGTCGGCAACAGTCGCCGCGGCTTCGGACGACATCAGCGTGTCGCTGGTTCTCGGCCAGCGGAACAGCGGCTTCCATGAGGCCATCGCCTGCGGCGCCCGCGCCGCCGCTGAGGAGCTAGGCGTGAAGGTCAACATCCAGGCCGCCCCGACTTACTCAGCTTCCGAACAAATCCCCGTATTGAACTCCGTCATGGCGACGAGTCCTTCCGCCATCGTGCTCGATCCGACGAGCTCGACCGCACTGATCGCGCCGCTTATGGAGGCGGCGGCCAACGGTGCCAAGATCGTTGCCGTCGACACCACCCTTGATGACCCGTCTGTACTGGCTGCCGTGGTCGGCACCGACAATGAAAGTGTCGGCCGGGAAACCGCCAAGGCGCTGGCGAAAGCACTGGAAGGAAAGCCCGGCAAGGTGGCGCAGATCAACAGCATTCCCGGCATCTCCACCGTCGATGCCCGGATCAGGGGCTTCGAGGAAGAGATCAAAAATCATCCGAACCTTACCTACATCGGAAATCAGTTTGCCAGTGAAGACATACCGAAGGCGCAGCAGGCCTTCGTGTCGCTTATGAGCGCCCATCCCGACCTCATCGGCGTCGTATCACAGTCCAACAACCCGGCGATCGGCGTCGCCGGCGGCATTCGTTCAACCGACACCGCCGACAGCGTCGTCGCCGTCGCAGTGGATGCCGACGATGCCGAGATCGAGGCCCTGAACGAAGGTCTGCTCGACGCTCTCGTCATCCAGCAGCCCTTCGAGATGGGTTATATTGGCTTCAAGCAGGCCGTCGCTGCCGTCAAAGGCGAGCCCGTCGAGACGCCGATAGGCACCGGCACCGTAACCGCGACCAAGGCGAACATCGCCGAGCCGGACGTCGCCAAATACCTCTACAAGGGAAATTGCATCTGATCGAAAGTTCAGGCGACAGGCGGGGGCCGACAATCTCGCCCCCGTCTTATGCCTTTGGTGAGCCCGTGGTCCAGTCGGAGGCACAAAGGGCACTCCAGATCACGATGGTTTTGGCTCGGCTAAAGCGAAGACCATCGAACACACTCCTCCTCATCCTCTATGCGAGGAAGCGCTCCGGCCGATACGGCGCGATGTCGATCACGGGCTTCTCACCCGTCATCGCCTGTGCCAGCGCGCGGCCGGTGACCGGCCCTAGCGTCATGCCGTGATGCGCGTGGCCGAAGGCGAACCAGAGGCCTTCGTGTCGCGGAGCCTTGCCGATAACGGGCATCATGTCGGGCGTGCAGGGCCGCGCGCCCATCCACGGCTCCTCGTCGCGCCGCTCGGCGAGCGGGAAGAATTCGCGAGCGACCCGCTCTGCCCGCGTCAGCTGCACCGGCGTTTTCGGCGCATCGCGCAGTGCGAACTCGGCGCCGGTCGTCAGCCGGATACCGCGCAGCATCGGCGCCAGGAAATATCCCTTCTCGGCGTCGAGCACCCAGTTGTTGAGTTGAGCGCCCTCCCGGGCGCCGTAATGCATGTGGTAGCCGCGCTTCACGGCGAGCGGGAAATGGTAGCCGAGCTTTCGCGTCACCGTATCGGCCCACGGCCCGAGCGCGACGACGACCTCCCGCGCCTCCAACGGGCCGTCCGGTGTGGCGACACGCCAGCCCGCCCCTTCCAGAATGTGCTCCAGTGTCGCGGCATCGCCGGAAACGAGCCGGCCGCCGAGCGACTGGAAGTAGGCGAGATATGCCTTGTTCAGGCTGTGCGGATCGCGGATCGACCACGGATCCGTCCAGCGCAGGCCGCCGGCGAGTTCGACCTGGATGGATGGTTCGATCGTCTTCAGCTCGCTGGTCGAAAGCTTCTGGTGATTGACTCCGAACCCGGCGGAAAGCCGTTCTGCGTCCTTATAGGCCGCGTCCCGCTCCTTTTCGGTGCGGAAAACCTTCATCCAACCATCCTTGCGAATGAGGTCGCCGGCGCCGGACGCGTCGATCAGGTCCTGGTGTTCCGCAATCGAATGTTCGATAAGCGGTGCATAAAGATGGGCTATCTTCTGGTGCTGGGTGAAGCCCGAGTGCCACCAGTAGCGCGCGAGGAACGGCACGAGACTGGGCAGCGCACGGAAGTGATAGCTGGCGTCGATCGTGTTGTTCAGGGCGTAACGGAAAAGCGCTCCGAAATTGTGCGGGAAGCCGTAGGGGAAGACGCCCTCGCGCTGTATCAGGCCTGCATTGCCGAAGGACGTTTCCTCCCCGGCGCCGCGCCGATCCAGAAGCACCACCGACTTTCCAAGCCTAGCCAGATGGATCGCGCTGGAAATGCCGACAATGCCGGCACCGAGAACCACTACGTCCGTCTTCATGTGCAGATGCTCCTATCCGTCATGCCGCCGTGCCGCGTCACTTCACGACGACAACTTCCAGGGATTTCATGGGAGATGGTGTCCTGACATGCGCGGCGGATATTCGCATGAATAGCCAAGCGGACCCGACAGGGCAAGGGAACAGAGCGTCACGCCACAACTGGAAAGGGGTGGAGACGAGAGCTCCACCCCTTTTTCGATCGGCACCAATTTTGCGGGCGGCAGGCCCCGCCTGGAGGCTCACGTTCGGCGGATGAGACCCGCTACGAGCGAGATCACGAGGAATATGAGGAACAGGAAGAACAGGACTTGCGCAATTCCCGCCGAAGCGCCGGCAATTCCGCCGAAGCCGAGGACGCCGGCGATGATCGCGACGATCAGGAACACGAGAGCGTAATAGAGCATCTGCTATCTCCTTGTCTGCGTTATCGAAATCGAAACGCGTGTCGGCTCGCCTTTGTTCCCGGGCCGGCCGTGGCTGCGCGGTGCGAGGGTGTCTGCCCGGTTCAGAAAGCATTGATTAACCAAGAGAACCGCAAATAGAACGGAACTTATATTTCGCGTGCAAGCGAGAGGAACCTTCGAAAGCGCTTGGCGTTGTTCGGATTGAAAGAATCTCCAGGAAGACAATGAAGATACCATCGCGACATATCTGGAAGACCGTAAACGATGCGGGCCGTTATCAGGCCGATCTGCGTGATCGGAATCTCCATATCGGCAGGACGATGCGCGACCTTCAGCGGCACTCCGAGGAAAAGTACAACAAGCGGATCCAGGCGCTGCTCGAAACTCTGGAACGTGCCGAACGCCAGTCGCATAAATGACGACCGCTCCGTGTCCCTCCGGCAACAGGCATGCGCGCCGGCGTCATCGCGCGCGGAACAAAAGGCGCCAATCGGCGTTTTGGCGACAATAACAAGCGCCGCGGCGGCGGCATCCATGGGAGATGGGAATGCAAGCCTTGGCGGCGCCTGTTGTGACCACCCCTCCAGTGGGGACCGACGCTCAGATGAGCATCGCAGCGGCTCCAGCCATGCCTCGGTGCGCATTTCCAACGAAGACTATGCTCGGCATCTCCAGCAGTTCTGTGTCAACCCTGAATAGGAACGCGTCATGAAGAAGTTACTCGTCGTCGCAAGCCTGATCCTTCCCTTGGCTGCCTGCACGCAAACGGAACGAGGTGCGGCAATCGGCGCTGCCTCCGGCGGTATCATCGGCGGTGCCATATCCAATGATGTCAGGGGAGCTGCGGTAGGTGCCGCTGTCGGCGGTGTCGCCGGTGCCCTTATCGGTCGTGCGAACGAGCCCGGCTATTGCGTCTATCGCGACCGCTACGGCCGCCGCTACACGGCGCGCTGCTGATACGGATAGCTCTCCGAGCCGCGCTCCTGCCGGCGCGGCTCGTTTTGTCGGTGGCCGCCAGCGTGAAAGCTGCGGCGTCACTCACGCGGTCGTTCTTCGGCCTCATCCAGACGGTGCAGAAGGTCCAGAAAGTGCTGCGGCACGGGTTCGTTCTCCACCGCCTGGTAGAGCGCCTTCAGCTTCGAAGCGATTTGACCGTGAGGTTGCGTCGTCTCGGCGCGGTCGATCCCCGCTGGCACGGCGCCTTTCTTTGAGGACTTCTTCATCTTCCCGTTCCGTGCGGGCTGCAGTTCCGCGCCATTTCAGATCCGCGGTACCCTGATGCGGCGCTTTTCGTGCCTGTCGGAATAAGCTTCAGCCAATCCCATCCAAGGTCGCAGCAGCCGGTCGCCCAATTCATTTGCCGCGATCGTTTCTCAAGGCTTTCCATAAACCGGAATACGTGCTCAAAACATTTGAGGTATCCTGCTTGCGCCGTCGGCAAGATATGCACAATAGTTTAGGAAGGTCTAAATGCCACTTTCCACAAGGATTGCGCCCCACCTCCCCTATCTTCGGCGTTACGCCCGTGCCGTCACCGGCTCGCAGGCAGCCGGCGATGCCTATGTCTCTGCCGTGCTCGAAGCGCTGATCGACGATCTGGGGCTTTTCCCGGCCGCGTCGAACGATCGCATCGGTCTTTACAAGCTGTTCTGTTCCCTGTTCGGAAAACTCAAGATCGACCGAACTCAGCTCGCTTCGCCTTTCGCATGGGAGCAGAAGGCGGCTTCCAATCTCTCCCTCATCGCGCCGCCCCAGAGGCAGGCATTCCTTCTCGTCGCCCTTGAGGGTTTCTCGACCGGCGAGGCAGCGGAAATCATGGGGCTGGACCACGGCGCCTTCGGCAAGCTGCTGACCAGCGCCTCGGAGGAGATTTCGCGCCAGATCGCGACCGACGTGATGATCATCGAGGATGAGCCTCTCATCGCGTTGGACATCGAGGACATGGTAACGAGCCTCGGTCACCGGGTCACCGGCATCGCCCGCACGCGCCGCGAGGCGCTTGATCTCTATCACCAGACATCGCCGAAAATGGTGCTCGCGGATATCCAGCTGGCCGACGGCAGTTCGGGCATAGACGCGGTCAACGACATCCTGACGCAGGCGGCCGTACCGGTCATCTTCATCACCGCCTTTCCCGAACGGCTACTGACCGGCAAGAAACCCGAGCCGGCCTTTCTGGTGACCAAACCCTTCAACCCGGAAACCGTGAAGGCGCTGATCAGTCAGGCTCTTTTCTTCGACGAACATGCGCAGGCCGGAGCGAGCTAGAGCACTTCATGTTTCATGGAAACGCTGAAATGCTCCAACCCTTTGGTCCAACGCGCTTCCGGACGGAAAGCCGTTACACGCTTTTCCTGGAAGTGCTCTAAGGCCTGTTGAGATTCGGGCCACCCGCCGCCGCTTGTTTGGTTCCCTCATTCCTGTGCTCGTCACAGGGATGAGGTGAGGAGAGATTGCAGTCCTCCGAACATTTTCCTACAGCGCCGCGCGTCTTATGAGACGCGCGCATGAAGGATCAGCCCGGCAACTGGCGCTCCGGCTGCGGCAGCAGGGTCTGCTCGAATATGATCATCGCGATCAGCGAAAGCGGAAAGGCGAGGAGCGCCCCGACAGCACCCCACATCCACGTCCAGAAAATGATCGCGACGAAGACCAGGAACGGGTTGATATCGAAGCGTTGGCCGAGGATGGCGGGCACCAGCAGATTTTCCATGGCGAGGTGAACGGTGAAGAAGGCGACCGCCGGGGCGATGGCCACGATGAGCGCATCATGCGTCATCAGCCCGCCGACGAGCAAAGAGAGGGTCATGAAGGTGACCCCGAGATAGGGAATGAAACTCGAGACGAAGGCGAACAGCCCCCAAAGCGGGGGCATCGCCAATCCGCCGACCAGCGCAATGACCATGGTTATGAAGCCCAGCGCCAGATAGATCAGGCTGGCGGTCGAGAAATAATGCGTAAGCGCATCCTCCAGGGCGTTCATGATCCGGATCGCGCTCAGGCGACCTTCGCGGCTGGGAAAAGCGAGAATGATCGTGCTGCGCAACTGAACGCGCCCCAGCAGGAAGAGCACAAGGGCGGCCAGGAAGATCAGGGTCTGCACCAAAGCGGGCGTCAGGCTTGCCGCCGCGCCGCCGATCAGCGGTCCCGCATTCTTGACGATGACGTCGGCGAAAGCCTCTTCTCCGCTGCCGCGGGCAAGCGCTACGTTTATCCATTCGAAGCGCTGCAGATAGGGCAGTATCCGCTCCATGAGGCCTTCGACCAGCCGCGGCGCCTCGCGCGCGACCTCGGTGATCGGCCAGAGGATGGCATTGACCAGGTATGACAGGCCAAGCAGAAAGCAAAGTGCCAGCAAAAGGCCGCCGAACATGGGCGGCAGCCCGAACCGGGCCAGTTCATCGGCAGCACGGCCGAGAACGATGCCGATGACGACGGCGAGCGTGATCGGCAGGAGGATCGCTTCCATCGCATAGACGACTGTCGCGCAGGCGATCACGAACAGTCCAATGACGCTCCACGCGCCGGCGAGATCGATGCTGTCGCGTTTTCGGGCGACGATCGCCGATGCCTCGGCTAGCGCGATTTCCCTCTCCGCTTCGCGCTTTCGTCGACGCTCGGCCGTCGTCCGCCCGACTATGTCCATCGGCACCTACCTCTCAAACGCTCATGCGGCGAACAGCTCGTTCGCGAATGCGGGACGGAGGTGGCGCACTCCACCGCGGATGCCCCCGCGAAGCCTTGCTCAATGTCGCTCAAGCGGGACAGGTGAAGCGTGGCGGAAAGCAGGCCAGGCCCACCGATGATGATCAGCAATGTATAGGCCACGCCCTTCGGCGTGCGCGGGAAGAGATCCATGCCGAATACCGGCACGTCACGACGGGTCGTGGCACCCGGTAGAGCATGTCTCATCCTCCTTGCGGAACGCACCCATAAACGCCGCAACTGCGGAAATCGTTCCTGCGCGACAAGCGTGTAAGGACGGCAGCAAAACGCCGCCGGCCCAGGGGCCGACGGCGGGGAAAGTGGAGCGTATGTCTGCTTGCGTGAAACGGCTTAGAGAGCTGCCGTCACGATGACTTCCACGAGATATTCCGGGGTTGCGAGTTTCGCTTCGCCGGTCGCGCGCGCCGGCGCGTCCCCCTGAGGCACCCAGGCGTCCCAGACCGAGTTCATCTTGGCGAAGTCCGCCATGTCGGCGAGCCAGACGGTCGTGGAAAGAATGCGCGTCTTGTCCGTGCCTGCGAGCGCCAGCAGACGATCGACCTCCGCCAGTGCCTGCTTCGTCTGGGTGACGACGTCGTCGCCGGCATTGCCGACCTGGCCGGCGAGATAGACCGTGTTGTTGTAGACCACGGCCTGGCTCATCCTCGAGCCGCTTTCGAAACGCTTGATTTCCATAATCCTCATCCTGGTGTTGGGCCGAACAACGGTCTGCCGGCATTTGGGTGATACGTATTTCCGCTCAGGCGGCATTCTTCCGGGCGAGCCGGGCCTTGATGCTGGCGACATCCGCCCGCGGCGTCGCCGCGAACAACGTCTTCGTATAATCGTGCTGCGGGTCGGAGAATACCGCGTCCCGGCTGCCATACTCGACCGCTTCGCCGTAATACATCACCATTACGTCATCGGCGATGTAGCGCACCACCGACAGATCGTGACTGATGAAGACATAGGTGAGCTTGAATTCGTCCTGCAGATCGGCGAGCAGGTTCAGAACCTGCGCCTGTACGGAGAGGTCGAGCGCCGAAACCGGCTCATCCAGAACCAGAAGCTTGGGATTGAGCATCAGCGCACGGGCAATCGCGATGCGCTGCCGCTGGCCGCCGGAGAACATGTGCGGATAGCGATTGTAGTGCTTCTCCTCGAGGCCGACCTTCTTCAACATCGCCATTGCCCGCTCTCGGCGTTCGCCTGCCGGAACCTTGGTGTTGATGATGAGCGGTTCCGCGAGAATATCGCCGATCTTCTGGCGAGGATTGAGGGAGCCGTAAGGGTTCTGAAAGACGATCTGAACCTTGCGGCGCATCTCCGCCGTCAGCCCCTCGCGCGCGATGTCGACCGTCTTGCCGTCGATCGACAGCTCGCCCGCCGTCGCCGGGTCGATGAGCGTGATGATGCGTCCGAGCGTAGACTTGCCGCAGCCGCTTTCGCCCACGATCGCGAGCGTCTTGCCCTCGTCGACCGTGAAGCTTACGCCCTTCAGCGCATGAACGGTGCGCGCCGCACGGAACAGGTTTCCGGGAATATGATAGTCGCGCACCAGGTTGCGGGCTTCGAGAACATGGGTCATCGAGCAGCTCCCTCGAGCATCTGTTGCTCATTGAAAAGTTCGGAAATCGTCGGCAACCGGTCTCCCGTCGCATTCTCCGGCAAGGCCGAGAGAAGCGCGCGGGTATAATTGCTCTTCGGCGACTCGAACAGCGAAAGGACATCCGCCTCTTCGATCTTCCGGCCCTTGTACTGCACGATGACGCGATCCGCCGTCTCCGCTACGACGCCCATGTTATGGGTGATCATGATGAGGCCCATGCGGTATTCCTGCTGCAGCTTCATCAGGAGATCGAGGATCTGCTTCTGGATCGTCACGTCCAGTGCGGTCGTCGGCTCGTCCGCGATGAGCAGTTTCGGGTTGCAGGCAAGCGCGATGGCGATCATCACGCGCTGGCACTGCCCGCCCGACATCTGGTGCGGAAAGTGCCCGAGGCGCTCGGCGGGGTCGGGAATGCCGACCGCATCGAACAGCTCGATCGCGCGCTTGCGCCGCGCTGCCCGGTCGAGACCCATATGTATGCGCAGCACTTCCTCGATCTGGAAACCGACCGTGAAGCACGGATTGAGGCTGGCGATGGGCTCCTGAAAGATCATCGCAATGTCCTTGCCGACGATCTTGCGACGGTCGGAGGCCGGCATCTTCAAAAGATCCCGTCCGTTGAAGGCGAGCTTGTCCGCGGTCACCTTGGCGGTCCAGGGCAGAAGCCCCATGGCGGCAAGCATGGACACGGATTTGCCGGAGCCCGATTCCCCGACGATCGCCAGGACCTCGCCCTCATGCACCTTGAGCGAGACGCCGTCGACGGCTCGGAACGGCCCGGACGCCGTCTGGAATTCGACGACGAGGTTTTCGATTTCGAGAAGCGCCATGTCAGGACCTCTTCAGCTTGGGGTCGAGCGCGTCGCGCAGGCCGTCGCCCATCAGATTGATTGCCAGAACGGTCACGAGGATAGCGAGGCCGGGAAGCGTCACGACCCACCAGGCACGGAGGATGAATTCGCGTGCTTCCGCCAGCATCGTTCCCCATTCCGGCGTCGGCGGCTGCGCACCCATACCCAGGAAGCCGAGTGCCGCCGCATCGAGGATCGCACTCGAAAACGAGAGCGTCGCCTGGACGATGAGCGGGGCCATGCAGTTCGGCAGGATGGTCTTGAACATCAGCCTCGCATGTCCGGCTCCGGCGACCTTCGCCGCCACGACGTAGTCGCGCGTTTTCTCCGTCATCACCGCCGCCCGCGTCAGGCGGACGAAATGCGGCTGGAAAACCAGCGCGATCGCGATCATCGCATTGGTGAGGCCCGGCCCCAGCACCGCAACCAGGACGAGCGCCAGCAGGAGCGACGGGAAGGCCAGGATGATGTCCATGATCCGCATGATGACCGTGTCGATCCACCCGCGGAAATAGCCGGCGATGACGCCGACGAGGATTCCGCCCGTCAGGGACAGAACCGTCACGATGACGCCCACGAAGAGCGAGAAACGTGTGCCGTAGATGAGACGGGAGAGCATATCGCGGCCCACGGCGTCGGTCCCGAGCAGGAAAGTCGCGCGGCCGCCTTCCTGCCAGACGGGCGGGAGCAGCACCGCCTCGCGGAACTGGATGGTCGGGTTATGGGGTGCCACCAGCGGAGCGAAGATGGCGAGCAGCACCAGGAACAGGAAGAAGAACAGGCCGATAACGGCGCCGCGGTTCTCCGAGAAATAGTACCAGAATTCGGCGAGACGCGCCCGGCGCGTCGGATCGGTCGATATGGCGGTTGTCGCGGTAACTTCGGTCATATCGCTCTCCTCAGTGCCGGATGCGGGGGTTGATCAGGCCGTAGAGCAGATCAACGGCGAGGTTCACCAGCATGATGACCGCGGCTATGATCAGAAGCCCGCCCTGTATGACGGCATAGTCGCGCCGGAAGACCGAATCGACCATCCACTTGCCGATCCCCGGCCAGGAGAAGATCGTCTCCGTCAGGATCGCGCCCGCCAGCATCACACCGACCTGCAGGCCGATGGTGGTGACGACAGGGATCATCGCATTGCGGAGCGCATGAATGCCGACCACACGGAAGGTGGAGAGCCCCTTGGCACGTGCCGTGCGCACATAGTCCTCGGAAAGCACTTCAAGCATTGCAGAGCGGGTCTGGCGCGCAATGACGGCGAGCGGAATGGTGCCGAGAACGATCGTCGGCAGGATGAGGTGATTGAAGGCCGACTGGAACGCCCCTTCCTGGCCGGACAATAGCGAGTCGATCAGCATGAAGCCGGTGACCGACGGGAAGAAGAACATCAACGAGATACGCCCGGACACCGGCGTCCACTGCAGAATGCCGGAGACCACGATGATCAGCAGCAGGCCCCACCAGAAGATCGGCATCGAGAAGCCGATGAGCGCGGTGCCCATGATGATCTGGTCGAAGATGGATCCGCGCTTGACTGCCGCGACGACACCAGCGGGGATGCCGACGACCACCGCGAAGATGATGGCGCAAAGCGACAGCTCGACGGTCGCCGGGAAGAGCTCCATGAACTGATCGATCACCGGCTTCTTGGTGACGATCGACGTTCCGAAGTCGCCCTGCAGAACGCCCCAGAGATAATCCAGGTACTGCATGACGATGGGGCGGTCGAAGCCCAGTTGGTGGGAGATCTCGGCGTGCCGCTCCGGCGACATCACCCGTTCGCCGGAAAGCAGCGCCACGGGATCGCCGGGAAGCAGGCGGATGAAGGAAAAGGCGATGATGGAAACCCCGACGAAAGTCGGGATCAGCACTGCCAAACGCCCCAGAAGGAATCGGAACATAGTCAAACCTCATGCCAACCGTGCCCGCATGAGTGGCGGCACTGGCAAAAAGGAAGAGGGGCGCTCGCCAGCGGCAAACGCCCCCTTCGGATCTGTCGATAAGATTACTCTACAATATCAACGCCGTCGAAAGCAAAGTCGCCGAGCGGGCTCTGCACGAAGCCTTCGACATTCTTGCGCATCGGGACGATGGAGAGCGAGTGGTCGAGCGTTGCCCAGGGAGCTTCGCGCTTGAAGATGACCTGCGCTTCCTCGTAGAGCTTGGTGCGCTCTGTGACGTCGGAGGCTTCCTTCGCCTTCGTGACGAGGTCGTCGAACTCCTTGTTGCACCACTGCGCGCGGTTGTTGCCGCCGACGGCATCGCAACCGAGCAGAGTGTCGAGGAAGTTGTCCGGGTCGCCATTGTCGCCCGTCCAGCCGAGGATGACCGCACCGTCGCGGTCCTTCGCCTTGGACTTCTCGAGATATTCCGCCCATTCGTAGGAGACGATTTCGACCTTGACGCCGACCTTTGCAAAGTCCGCCTGCATCAGTTCGGCGGCGCGACGGGCGTTCAGCATGTAGGGACGCGCGACCGGCATCGCCCAGACCTTCATCGAAAGGTCCTTGACGCCGGCATCCTCGAGCATCTTCTTGGCCGCTTCCGGATCGTAGGTGTCGTCTTCGATCTGTTCGTTATAGGACCACATGGTCGGCGGAATCGGGTTAACCGCCGGCTGCGCCTGTCCCTGGAAGACGGCGTCGACGATCGCCTGCTTGTTGATCGCCTTGTTCAGGGCCTTGCGCACTTCGACCTTGTCGAAAGGCGCCTGCGTCGTGTTGTAGGCGAGATAGGCGACGTTGAGGCCGGCCTGCTCCATCACCTTCAGGTTCGGATCGGCCTTCATGGCTTCCACATCGGCCGCGTTCGGATAGGGCATCAGGTGGCATTCGCCGGCCTGCAGCTTCTGAAAGCGAACGGCCGCATCCGTGGTGATCGCGAAGACCAGATCATCGATCTTCTGTTTTCCGCCCCAGAAGTCCGGATGAGCCTTGTAGCGGATGACCGCGTCCTGCTGGTAGCCGACAAAGGCGAAAGGACCGGTGCCGAGCGGCATCTGGTTGAGCTGGTTCATCTTGTCTTCGGCCTGCAGCTTGTCGGCATATTCCTTCGACATGATCGACGCGAAGGGCATGGCAAGATTGGCGAGGAACGGCGCTTCCTTGCGCTTCAGCTTGATCTTGACCGTCATGTCGTCGACCTTCTCGACCGACTCGAGCAGTTCCGGCAGGCCCATGCCGGCGAAATATTCCCAGGAACCGCCGGTTACGTAGCCGTGCCACGGATGGTCGGACTTCCACTGGCGCTCGATCGAGAAGATCACATCGTCGGCATTCAGTTCGCGGGTGGGGGTGAAGAACTCGGTCGTCTGGAACTTGACGCCGGGACGCAGCTTGAAAGTATATTCAAGGCCGTCGTCGGAAATCGTCCAACTTTCGGCGAGCCCGGGCTCGGTCTCCGTCGTGCCCTTCTTGAACTCGAGAAGACGGCTGTAAACGGTATGCGCGGCGGCGTCGAAGGTCGTGCCGGCCGTATAGAGGCCGGGATCAAAGCCCTCCGGCGACCCTTCCGAGCAGAAGACGAACGTTTTCGACCAGGCGGTGCCGGCCATCAGCGTGGCAATCGCCGTCGCTGCCAAGAGAGTAGTGAGCTTTTTCATGAGCTTGCTTCCCAGATTTGTTTTTGTTCTCGCAATTTATCTGACACGGCATGACGTTTACACCCGGTCAAGGGCGGATGGAACGACATTTGGCGTCGCAATGCAATAAGTCGCTTTGGAATTTTGTCTATGCGAAAAATTCTTCCGCAAACAGAGCACGCGGAACTATCCCCGACTTTCGCAGGCAACCGCGGTTCCGAGGCAAGCAATGCGAGTCGCGAATTCTCAAGGGGAATGCAGATAAACTCTAAGCTGCGCTGTCGAAGGGAAACATTCGACCTCGAAAGTGCTCGCTACCTTCAAGGTGCCGAGATCGCCCGCCGGAAGCAAGACCTGTCGACTGGAAGCAGCAGTTCGCGGATGAGTTGCCGCCAGCGTGCGCGGGTTTTCCGTCCCGCTCTCACGCTGCTACAGGGCAGAGCCTCTCGGCCGCAAGCTCGCGGACGCGAGTGAACTCAGGCGGCCGAGGTCTGCGGGCGCACCGGCTCTTCCAGGCCCAGGAGGAAGTTGATCTGCGGCCGGGCCTTGACCAGGTCGTCGATCGTGTATCCCTGAAGCACTTCGAAAAAGGCGTTCAGCGCCTTGCGCAGCGCGGCGTTGAGGCCGCAGCTGTCCACCAGCGGGCAGTCGATCTCGCCCGCCTCGAAGCATTCCGCCATGGCGAAACTGTCTTCCGTGACTTTGACGACGTCGAAAAGGGTGATCTCCGACGCCGGCTTCGGCAGGCGGACGCCGCCGTTGCGGCCGCGCACCGTCTCGACCAGGCCGGCTCTCGTGAGCGGCTGCAGAATCTTGAAGAGGAACAGCTCGGATACGCCGTAAGCCCTGGCAATCTCGGGAATGCGGCTGAGCTTCTCGCCGTTCGCAGCACAGTACATCAACATGCGTACCGCGTAGTTGGTTTGCTTCGTCAGACGCATTTTTTGCTCCGGATTCGATAAATTCGTGCCTCATCATATAGGACGGATCGCAGTTTGGAACAATTCCAAAAAGTGGAAATATTCACGAAGGTTATCTCTTCACCTTTTCGCTGTTGACTGACGCGCCGGCGGACGGCAGAAATATGATTGAGTTAGTTAAGTTTAAAACACGAAAAAGGAGAGAGCACCATGCAAATTTCAAAAGCGCTGATCGGAGCGCTGTCCGTAGCGGCGACGTTTCTTGCCTCTACGGCGGTCCGAGCCGACGGAGAGGTCAACATCTACTCTTACCGGCAGCCGGACCTCATTAAGCCGCTTTTGGACGCCTTCACCGAGAAGACGGGCATTGCGACCAACGTCCTCTTTCTCGACAAGGGTCTTGTCGAGCGCATCCAGGCTGAAGGCGCAAACTCTCCAGCCGACGTGATCCTGACCGTGGACATCAGCCGCCTGACCGAAGCCAAGGACGCGGGCGTGACACAGCCGGTCGTCAACGAGACCATCAACAAGGATATTCCCGACCATTTCCGGGATCCGGACGGCAACTGGTTCGGCCTGACGACACGCGGCCGCGTCGTCTATGCCTCGAAGGAGCGCGTCGCGCAGGACGACATCACCTATGAGGAACTCGCCGACCCGAAGTGGAAGGGCAAGATCTGCACCCGCGACGGCCAGCACTCCTATAATGTCGGCCTGTTCGCCTCCATGATCGCGCACCACGGCGAAGCCGAAGCGGAAAAATGGCTGACCGGCCTCAGGAACAATCTCGCCAAGAAGCCGGACGGCGGCGATCGGGACCAGGCCAAGGCGATCTTCGCCGGCGAATGCGACATTGCGCTCGGCAACAGCTACTATGTCGGCCTTATGATCACCAACGAGAAGGAGCCCGAGCAGAAGGAATGGGCTTCGGCGATCAAGGTGCTGTTCCCGAACACCAAGGACCGGGGCACGCATGTGAACATCTCCGGCATGGCGCTCGCCAAGAACGCGCCGAACAAGGAGAATGCCCTCAAGCTCATGGAATTCCTGTCGGAAGGCGAAGCGCAGAAAATCTATGCCGAACAGGTCTTCGAGTATCCGGTTCTGCCGGGCGCCGAACCATCGGACGTCGTGAAGTCCTTCGGTGAGATCAAGCCGGACACGCTGCCGCTTGCCGAAATCGCGGCAAACCGCAAGAAGGCCTCGGAAATCGTCGACAAGATCGGCTACAACGACGGCCCGCAGGACTGAGACCGACCATCGAAGCAATACGTGGACGGCGGGCGCATGCCCGCCGTTTTCGTGCCGGCTCCAGTGGGGCGAACGGTTATTCGCGCCGCCTCCTCGATCCAATCGGAGGGCCTCCCGAAGGAGGCCCCGGTCGAAGCAGGCGTTCGCTGCCGCGTTATCGCATCGTCGGTATCGAGAACTCGGCTCCATCCTTGATGCCGGACGGCCAGCGGGATGTGATCGTCTTCGTCCGCGTCCAGAATTTGATCGAGTCCGGCCCATGCTGGTTGAGGTCGCCGAAGGACGAGGATTTCCAGCCGCCGAAGGAATGGTAGGCGAGCGGAACCGGGATCGGAACATTGACGCCGACCATGCCGATATTGATGCGGGAGGCGAAGTCGCGCGCCGCATCGCCGTCGCGGGTGTAGATGGCGACACCGTTGCCGTATTCGTGCTTCATCGGCAGCGACAGGGCCTCTTCGTAATTCCTGGCACGGACGACGGACAGGACGGGTCCGAAGATTTCGGTCTTGTAGATGTCCATGTCGGGTGTGACGTCGTCGAAGAGGCAGCCGCCGATGAAGTGGCCGTTCTCATAGCCCTGCAGCTTGAAGTCGCGGCCATCGACCACGAGCTTCGCACCCTGCTCGATGCCGCTGTCGATCAGGCTGCGGATGCGCTGCTCCGCCTCCTTGGTGACGACGGGGCCCATATCGGCCTTTTCGTCGGTATAGGGACCGATGCGCAGGCTTTCGACCATCGGAACAAGCTTGTCGATCAGCCGGTTTGCGGTTTCCTCGCCGACCGGAACGGCGACCGAGATCGCCATGCAGCGCTCGCCCGCGGAACCGTAGCCGGCGCCGATGAGGGCGTTGGCCGCCTGGTCAAGGTCGGCGTCCGGCATGATGATCATGTGGTTCTTTGCGCCGCCGAAGCATTGCGCACGCTTGCCGTTCATCGCCGCCGTGCCATAGACGTAGCGGGCGATCGGGGTCGAGCCGACGAAGGAAACGGCGGCGATATCGGGATGCGTCAGGATCGCATCCACCGCGCCCTTGTCACCGTTGACGACGTTGAGGATGCCCGCCGGCAGACCGGCTTCGATCATCAGTTCGGCAAGGCGGATCGGCACGGAGGGATCGCGTTCGGAAGGCTTGAGGATGAATGCGTTACCGCAGGCGATCGCCGGGGCGAACATCCACATCGGGATCATGCCGGGGAAGTTGAACGGGGTGATGCCGGCGCCGACGCCGACCGGCTGGCGGAGCGAGTACATGTCGATGCCGGGACCGGCGCCTTCGGTGAATTCGCTCTTCTGCAGGTGTGGAATGCCGATGACGAATTCGCAGACTTCGAGGCCGCGCACGATGTCGCCCTTGGCATCGTCGATGGTCTTGCCGTGCTCGCGGGAAAGCATCTCGGCCAGCTCGTTCATGTTGTCGTTCAGGAGCTGGACGAACTTCATGAAGACGCGGGCGCGGCGCTGCGGGTTGGTTGCTGCCCATTTGGGCTGGGCAGCCTTGGCGCTCTCGACGGCGGCGGCCAGGTCCGCGTCGCTCGCCAGCGCTACGGTGCCTTGAACTTCGCCCGTTGCCGGGTTGAAGATGTTGCTGACGCGACCGCTCGTACCGGCAACGCGCTTGCCGTCGATGAAATGACCGAGTTCATACATGAGTGTTTCTCCTGACCCTTGATTGTGCCCTCATGATCGCACTACGATTTCAACAATTCAATTTCCGAATTTCAGGAACCGTTGTGCACAAATTAAAGTCCATGAAAGCGTTCGCATGAACTGGGACGACGTCCGGGTATTTCTGGCCGTCGCTCGGACGGGCCAGATCCTCGCCGCCTCGAAAAGGCTCGGCATCAATCACGCGACGCTCAGCCGGCGGGTTACCGCGCTCGAGGAAAAGCTGAAAGCGAAGCTCCTCATCCGGCGTCCCAACGGCTGCGAACTAACGGCCGAAGGCGAGGTCTTCTTTGCCGCGGCCGAGCGCATGGAAACCGAGATGCTCGCCGCCCAATCGCAGGTCGGGCGGATCGATACGGCGATCGCGGGCACGGTGCGCATCGGCGCCCCCGATGGTTTCGGCGTCTCGTTCCTGGCGCCGCGTCTCGGGCGGCTCACGGCACGTTACCCGGAACTGAAGCTCCAGCTCGTTCCTGTTCCGCGCTCCTTCTCGCTGTCGCAGCGCGAGGCCGATATCGCGATTACCATCGAACGGCCGGAACAGGGGCGGCTCGTCTCGTCCAAGCTTACCGATTATACACTGGGCCTCTACGCATCGGCAGAATATCTTGGCCGCTACGGCACACCCGGGACTGTCGACGATCTCAAGAACCATCGGCGGATCGGCTATGTGGAGGATCTGATCTTCACACCGTCGCTCAATTTCTCCAGCGAGGTCATGCGCAGCTGGAACGCCTCCTTCGAAATCTCCAGCGCTACCGGCCAGACCGAAGCCGCCCGCTCCAGCGCCGGCATCGGGATCCTGCATAACTACATCGCCCGGCAATATCCGGAGCTTGTACGCCTGCTCCCCCAAACGACGATCCGCCGCGCCTATTGGACGACCTATCACGAGAGCGCCCGCGACCTGGTGCGCGTGCGTACGGTCGCAGCGTTTCTACAGGAACTGGTGACGGCGGAGCATCAGATCTTCGTTTAGAGCGGGGTGAGGAAAACCGTATGCGGTTTCGCCCGCATCCCGCGTCTGAACTCGACCTGACATCATGAACGTCAGCCGAGCAGCATCTTCAGATGGTCGTTCAGGAAGCGCCCCTTCGGGTCCAGTTCCCTTCGCAGCGCGCGGAAGTCCCCGGCGCGCGGATAGAGATGCGTCACATCGTCGGTGTCGAGGAAATGCATCTTCCCCCAATGCGGCCGCGAGTCGTATCCGCGCAGGATCTGGTCGACGTCCTTCAGAAACGCCCAGTAATCGATCCCCGGGCCGCCCGAGACGGAGAGCGTGATGCTGTCCTGGTGATGGAAGGGGCTCATCCACGCCGGATCGCCGGCGGTGAAGCGATATTCGATCGGATAGATGCAGTTCGTATGCTTGTTGAGCATGAGATCGCGCACGGCCCTGACCGCTGCCTTGCCGTGTTCGAGGGGCACCGCATATTCGAGTTCGACGAAGTTGGGGACGTATTCGATGGGATAGACTTCCGAACTGTAGGCGATCTTTTCGAACTCGCTCTCCATGGGCGCCGCGTCGGTGATATCCATCACCTTCATTTCGCAGACATCGGCCAATTTGTTCGTGGACGAGACGGCCGAGGTATCCGGCAGGCAGTAGAGGTGACGGCTTTCCGGCGTCGGGCACCAGAAAAATCCGAAATGCCGGTGATTTGCGGCCAGTTCGTCATGGCGCTCCATGCAGGTCTCGAAGTCGTCACGCCACAGCCGCTCGTGCAGGTTATAGGCGTCCATGACGTTGAGCGTCATGGAGGAGATGACGCCGAGCGTGCCGACCGAGACCTGGGCCGCGTGGAGCAGTTCTTCGTCGCTCCCATCGATGTCGAGAATTTCCCCGTTCGCCTTGACGATCCTCATCCCGGCGATCGAAGACGCCATGTTTCCGAGCTTGATCCCGGTCCCGTGGGTTCCGGTGGTAAAGGCGCCGGCGACCGCCTGGCTGTCGATATCGCCCTGATTGATCAGCGACAGTCCGTGCTGCTTCAGCGTCTTGCCCACTTCGTTGATGCGCGTTCCGCCTGCTACGGTAATTTGCTTGCGCGCCTTGTCGACGTTCTGAACGCCCCTGAGATTTGCCAGCGACAAAAGGAGACCGCTGGTCCCGACGACCGGCGTGAAGGAGTGGCCCGAACCCGAAACGCGCACTCCGAGATCCCGCCTGTCCGCCTCTACGACCAGCTCGGCCAGTTCGGATTCGGTTTCGGGCGAGGCCTTGTATTGCGATACGCAGTACTGATTGCCTACCCAGTTCCGCCAGACTCCACCCTTCTCGAAAGCCATGTTTCTCCCCTCACACCGCTGTAAAACAATTGTCGACGAACAGATGGGCGCCGCTGACGAAGCTTGCGTCGTCGCTCGCAAGATAAAGGGCGGCCTTGGCGACCTCGTCCGGCCGGCACATCCGCCCCTGCTGGGCGGCGATCGCCGCCTCGGAGACATCGACCCCGTAGCGGGTCAGCTCCTCGACTTCCCTTTGGCCGTGCGCCGTCTGGATGAAACCGGGGCACACCGCATTGCACCGGATGTTCCGATCCCTGAACTCCACGGCGACGGATCGGGCGAACATGTGGCACGCCCCCTTGGTCGTATTGTAAAGGACCTCCATCGGCGTTGCGGCCACCGCCGATATGGAAGAGGTGCAGACGATCGATCCGCCTCCGGCGTCGATCATCTGGGGAAGGACGGCGCGGGTCATAAGGAACATGCTGCGCACGTTGACGGCCATCAGCCGGTCCCACTCGTCGACCGTGGTCTCCAGAAACGGCCGAATGACGATGGTGCCCGCGTGATTGAACAGGACCGTGATCGGTCCGAGTTCTCCCGAAACCCTCTCCACCGCTTGCGTTACCTGACGTTCGTCCGACACGTCGGCCGAGGCGAATGCCGCTCTGAAGCCCTCGCTGCGGAGGCGGGCGGCGATGGCCTCGCCATCGCTCTGCGGGAGATCCACGATCCCGACCGCTGCGCCCTCCCGAGCGAAAAGTTCGGTGGCGGCGAGACCACACCCCCCTGCCCCGCCGCTGATAAGCGCAATTTTTCCGTCCAGTCGACCAGCCACGTGCTCCTCCAGCCGTCGTCGTGCTGCCTGCCGGCGCGGACTGGAGGACAGCTCTCTCGGCGTATTGATGTCCAGGTCGGCTAAGGCAGCTATGATGCTTGTTCCACTTGGTCAGATTGCCGCAGCGTGACGAAGCAGTCTATATTCCAAAGGTGATAAGGTCGGGGCCACATCCCCGACGCAACGAGGATCGAGTGCAGAAGACCGAAGTGCCAGACCTATCGGCCATTGCCACTGTCGTGGGACAGATCGGCAGGCCGACATTGCCGGACGCGCTGGACGACATGCTCGCGAGAGTGGCACCGTTCGACCTGTCGGCGATCTTCGGCTTCCCCTTTGATTCAAGGCCGCTGCTCTTGCACGACGGCTATCGGCAGCATGCCGAGGCCTCGGCTCTCAAAGCCTATCTCGACGGCGCGTATCTGTTCGACCCTTTCTACACTGCCTGCACAGAGAACCTTCAGCCGGGGATCTGGCGAATGCGGGAGCTCGCCCCGGACGAATTCTTCGATTCCGAATTCTACAGTTCCAGAGAGGTTCACCCCTGCATCTCCATGCAGGCCGGCTCACTCGTGGAGGAAATCGGCTTTCTCATCCCGCTGGAGGGAGGCTTCAATGCCGTGTATTCGCTCATGCGTTCGCAAGGCCTTCCTTTTTCAGCCGACGAGGTGGAAAGACTGAAGCAGATCGAGCCCTTCGTTCGCGAAACGGTGCGCTCGCACTGGCGCGACGCGCGCGCGAATGATCGTCAGCTCCGTCTGGACGACCTCATGGAGACGGCCTTCGCTTCGTTTTGCGAGGATCGCCTTACTTACCAGCAGCGGCGAATCGTGCAGCTTATTCTGAGGGGGAACAGCAATTATGCGATTGGACAGATACTCTCCGTGACGGAAGGAACCGTCAAACTGCATAGGCAGAACATCTACAAGAGACTGAACATCTCGAGCCAGCGGGAACTTTTTGCGATGTTCGTGGAGCGGCTACTGCCCCCACTTCCTCCGGAAGCACGGTAATAACCTATCGGCTCTTTCGCCGTCCGGGCATTCGACCACAAACACGAGCCTTGCGGATCGTGGACCGGCTGGAAGGGTATGTCTTGAAAGAAATGGTACGGTTGGGTGGTCTCGAACCACCGACCTCAGGTGCCACAAACCTGCGCTCTAACCAACTGAGCTACAACCGCACTCGACAGGCGACTCCAATGTTATTCGGGTCGTCGCTTGGCGGCTCACATACGGTCACTCACACCGATTTGCAAGCCTTAAGTTCAGATTATCCAGCAAAAAGACCGGATGGCAAGCCACCCGGTCTTTGCTTCGAATCCGATTGATACGGCGCGGCCGATCAGCCCTTCTTGAGGCTGGACATCGCCTTTTCCGCGGCATCCTTGCCGGGCTTGGCAACGTTCTCGGCGACCTTGCGCGTTGCTTCCTGCATCGTCTTCGCCTGCTCGACGGCAAGCTCTGCCTGCTTGCGGATGAAGGCGGTCTGCAGTTCGACGAGTTCGGAGAGCGACCTTACGCCGAGCAGAGCTTCCATGTGCGAGAGCGAGCTTTCGGCATTGGTGCGCAGCGCGTCGATGGCCTTGAGGCCGAGTTCGACGGTGCCCGATTGAGCGCTCTCGACCGTCGCTTCGACAGTCTTCGCTGCTTCCTCGGTCGCGGTCTTCATCTTGGCGTAAGCTTCCTTCGACTGCGCGGCGCCCTTTTCGGCGAATTCGCGGAAGCTGTCGGCAAACTTGGTCGGGTCGAAAGAGAGAGAAAATGCGTCTTCGGTCTTCCTGGTAGCCATTTCATGCGCTCCTTGGTGTGGCCCTCTTCAGAGGCGCCGTTTTGATTGATGACGGTTCTATAGCGGATTTGTTTGTGCGTTGCAATAAATTTGTGCAGCGCACAATAAACCGCGCACATTAACCTTCCGCGCCGAAAGACGTGGCCGAGGCCGCACCGTTGCTGGACCCTCGCCGATGGGCTGGGTATTAATAGAGCGTTAACGCGCAAGCGATCCGTCAGTAGGTCTGCCGATGCCCGAAAGACAGTACCCCTTCATCGACATTGCCGTGCATGCACGGGTGCGGGAGCATTTTGCCCGGGGGGATGCGTCCGTCCTTTTTTCGAAGAGTGTCGCGCGGGTGCTATGGGCCAACGACCAGGGCGCAAAGCTGTTCGGGACGGCCTCGGTCTACGATTTCATCGATACCGAACTCGATCCGAGCGATCTTTCGCTTCGCCAGCTGCGCGCCGCCGCGGCGCAGCTCGCCGCCGTCGGGGACCGCCGGCAGCTTCTGATCCGTATGGCATCGGGCTTTCGCCGGCTTCCGCTCAACGCCGCCGTGGAGATGATCCGCATCGCACCCGGGGAAGAGGCAATTCTGTTCACCGCGCCGAACAAGGGCAAGGCGCTTTCGGCCGAGGCCCGCGCCGAGGCTATGATTGCCGGGCTCGACGGCCCGGACACGCACATGGCCGTGCTCGATAGCGACGGGTCCATCATTGCCGGCTCGCCCGGCTTCGAGAGTCTTGGCCTTTCGGCGGATATTCGCCGAACGCTCGTTGCAGCCGCTGCGAACGACAAGGATCGCCTGATCAAGCGTCCGGTCGCGACGGAAAAAGGGCGCCTGCCGGCTGCAGTCGGCAAGATTTCGGACCACCCGGCCCTTCACCTGCTCTTCGCAGTCGAGGCAGTGCTGGAAAAACCGGAGACCGGAGAGGCCGTCGGCGGAACAACGCAGGAGCAGGCGATCCCCGCCGCACCTGCGCCGTCGAGCGAAACACGAGAGGCGGTTCCTCCGTCCGCGACACCGGCGGAGACGGACCAGGCGGAGGCGCCCGTTGAGGAAGCCGAGGCCCCGGAGGCGGCTGCAGCGAGAGAACACGAAGTGCCTGTCGAGAACGGCACCGCGGAGGATGCGCAAGGGGAGCTCGCTCCGAAGGACGAGGCCGAGGCGGCCGATCTCGCCGAGCCTGAAACGCCGCTTGAAGCCGAACCGGCTTCCGGCGAACCGGCTGGCGATGCGAATCGTGGCGGCGAAACCGCCGACTTTGCGTTTGCGGCCGGCGGACGGGCGGTTCGGTTCGTCTGGAAGATCGACGCGGAGGGACGTTTCAGCGAAATCTCCGAAGAGTTCGCGTCAGCCGTCGGCCCGAAGGCCGCCGACGTGATCGGCGTGACCTTCACCGATCTCGCCGACCGCTACGATCTCGACCCCGACGACAAGATCAACGAGCTTCTGCACCGCCGCGATACCTGGTCCGGCAAAACGATCTTCTGGCCGGTCCAGGGAACCAATCTCAAGGTGCCGGTCGATCTCGCCGCCCTTCCCACCTATTCCCGTTCGCGCGAGTTCGACGGCTTCCGCGGCTTCGGCATTGTCAGGGTCGCCGACGCCGTGCCGGACGCGAAGGCGGCCGGGCTTTCGCTCGACCGGCCGGCACCGGCGCAGATCGCGCAGGCTTCAAGCGACATGTCGGCTGAGGGCGCCGATGCGCCGCAGGCTGAAGCTGGCTCCAGGACCGGCCCTGCCGCCGAGAGCGGGAAAGATGCGGCCGAGGTTGCACAGGACGTATCGGAAGACCCTTTCCGCGGCGAACAGCCCGCGCTGCGGGTCGTCGAAACGGCCGGACGGCAGGCCTCCGACAAGGTCATCGACCTCGACGAGCGCCGACCGGCGGGAGCCGGCGCGCTGACCCGCGGCGAGCAGGCGGCCTTCCGCGAGATTGCAAGGCAGCTCGGCGAGCATTTCGCCCCTCAACCGCTGCCGCAGGAGGGCAAATCCGAAGGCCGGCACGCAACGGACACCTCCCTGAGCACGCCGGCTGCCATGGAAGAAAGCCGACAGACGGAGGAAGCCGAGGCGCCAGGCGGACGGCACGATGCGACGCCGGCGGGCGAGACCCCTGCTGCGGCAACGGAGCCCGGCCTCGCCGCACGCAACGGCGCAGCCATGAGCAGCGAGATCCTCGACAGGCTGCCGGTCGCGTTGCTGGTTCACCATGGCGACGCCTTGCTGCATGCCAATGCGGAATTCCTGCGGCTGACCGGATATGAGGATCTCGAAGCCTTCGAGCAGGAGGGTGGCCTCGAGGCCCTGTTCGCTCTCGGAAACGAGGCAGGCGCGGCAAAGCCGAACGGAACCATGACGCTGGTCCGCAAGGATGGCAGGCTCGTTCCCGTCGGCGCCCACCTGCATTCGATCCGCTGGGAAGGAAAGAGCGCGCTGATGCTTGCGCTGACCCCGGCCGGCGCAAGCGAAGCGGAGAAGCAGGCGCTCGAAGACGAAGGAGCGGCAGAAGCAAGCCGGCTCCGGATGGAGATCGACGAGCTCCGATCGATTCTGGAAACCGCGACCGATGGGGTCGTGGTCCTCGGAAGGGACGGCGACATCCGGACGATGAACCGCTCCGCAAGCGCGCTTTTCGACTATGACGAGGCCGATATGCGCGGAAAGCCGTTCGCCGCGCTCTTCGCCCATGAGAGCCAGAAGGCGGTGATCGACTATCTCCAGGGCCTTTCCGGCCACGGCGTCGCAAGCGTGCTCAACGATGGCCGGGAAGTGATCGGCCGCGAGGCCGCCGGCGGCTTCATTCCGCTGTTCATGACCATCGGTCGGCTCTCCTCCTCCAATGGTTACTGCGCCGTCATCCGCGACATCACCCAGTGGAAGCGGACCGAAGAGGAACTTCGCAACGCCAAGCGCGCCGCCGAGACGGCAAATGCTCACAAGACGGAATTCCTGGCCCGGGTCAGCCACGAGATCCGCACGCCGCTCAACGCCATTATCGGGTTTTCCGACATGATGGCCAGCGAGCATTTCGGCCCCATCGGCCATCCGCGCTATATCGAATATGCCGGCGACATCGGCCGGTCGGGACGGCATGTCCTCGACATCGTCAACGATCTGCTCGACATCTCGAAGATCGAGGCCGGCGAGATGGATCTCGACTTCGGCGCCGTTGATCTCAATGAGGCCGTTTCCGAGGCCGTGTCGCTGGTGCAGCCGCAGGCCAATAGCCAGCGCGTGATCATCCGCACCTCGCTGTCGGGCTCCGTGCCGGAAGTCGTCGCCGACGACCGTTCGATCAAGCAGATCGCCCTGAACATCCTCGCGAATGCCATCCGCTTTACGCCGTCGGGCGGCCAGATCGTCGTGTCGACGTCCTACGAGGCCAATGGCAGCGTCATGCTGAGAATCCGCGACACCGGCATCGGCATGACCCGCAACGAGCTCGACCAGGCGATGAAGCCCTTCCGTCAGGTCACGACCGGCGGCCGCAAGCGTGGCGATGGCACCGGCCTCGGCCTGCCGCTGACGAAGGCGATGGCGGAAGCGAACCGAGCGCAGTTTGCCATCACTTCGGCCCCGAACGAGGGCACACTGGTGGAAATATCCTTTCCCTCACAACGCGTCTTGGCCAATTGAAACCGAATGCTGTAAGGAAATGTTGACCTGAAGGAACCAGTTTGTCGGTTCTCGAAGGTTGAGGAAACTGCGGGCCGTTTCCTCACTCGTCATTTCGATCGGCATTGCTTCGGACGGATCGTTTGCACTTCACCGCCAAAAGCCTCAAGCGGCGCTACGCCAGCTCCGGCACCGGCCTTCACCATCCGCTGCTCACCGGCTGGGCCGGACTCGCCTCCGCCGTCGTGCTCATGCCGATTCTTGCCATTGCGTGGCTCGCCATTTCCGGCGGCACCGCAGACTGGCCGCATCTCATCGAAAACGTGATCCCGCGCGCAACCGGTCGCACGCTTCTCCTGGTCCTGTTCACCGGCACCGCCACCGCCGTGATCGGCATCGTCACCGCCTGGCTGGTGGCAACCTATGAATTTCCGTTACGCCGCTTCCTTTCCGCGGCCCTGGTGCTGCCGCTTGCCATACCGGCCTATCTTTCGGCCTATGCCTTCGGGGAGCTGCTCACCTTCACCGGCCCTGTGCAGGGTCTGATCCGAGCCCTCTTCGGATTTCAGACGAGCCGCGATTACTGGTTTCCCGACGTGCGCTCCCTCGGCGGGGCCGTGCTCGTGCTGAGCTCGGTGCTCTATCCCTATATCTATCTCGCCTGCCGCTCCATGTTCCTCATGCAGGGCCGCGCTGCCGCGGACGTAGCCCGGACGCTCGGCGCCGGACCGCTGAAGGTCTTCTTTCGCGTCCAGCTTCCGATGGCGCGGCCGGCGATCATGATCGGCCTCACGCTCGTTGCCATGGAAACGCTGAACGATATCGGGGCGGTCGAATTTCTTGGCGTGCAGACCCTGACCTTCTCCATCTTCGACACCTGGCTCAACCGCGGCAGCCTCGCCGGCGCGGCGCAGATCGCCTGCATCATGCTGGTTTTCGTCATCGCGCTGATGATGGTCGAGAGGGCGGCGCGCCGCAGACAGCGCTTTGCGAGCCAGAAGACCACGGCCGCAGTTCACGATGCCGCGCGGCTGAAACTTTCCGGCTGGAAGAAATGGGCAGCGACGGCCGCCTGCCTTCTGCCGACACTGTCGGGCTTTGCCGTTCCCTTCCTCGTTCTGGGCGACTATGCCCTGAAACGCCTCGACCAGTTCCTGGCGCCGCGCCTCCTGAGTGCGCTGCTGCACAGCATCCTCGTCTCCGGCCTGACGGCGTTTGCG
This sequence comes from Sinorhizobium sp. KGO-5, assembly GCF_036245905.1. Classification (NCBI taxonomy): domain Bacteria; kingdom Pseudomonadati; phylum Pseudomonadota; class Alphaproteobacteria; order Hyphomicrobiales; family Rhizobiaceae; genus Sinorhizobium; species Sinorhizobium sp. KGO-5. The sequence goes on along the minus strand of NZ_BDIZ01000001.1, from coordinate 1,135,653 downwards.
ACCGTGCTCCTGGGTTTCGTGCTCGCCTATGCCGCGCGCACCGGGCGTTCGCGCATCAGCGATATCGCCGGGCGGCTCGCCTCCTTCGGCTATGGCGTGCCCGGGACGGTCCTGGCAATCGGGGTGCTCTTTCCGCTCGCGGCCCTGGACAACGCCATCGACGCCGAGATGCGGGGGCTTTTCGGGATTTCCACCGGCCTGCTCATGAGCGGCACCGGCTTTGCCATCATCTATGCCTGCACGGTCCGGTTCCTGACCATGGCGGAAGGGACGCTCGAGGCCGGCTTCCAGAAACTGTCGCCGCATCTGGACATGGCCGCACGCGCGCTCGGACGCACGAGCGGCCAGACGCTGCGGGCGGTCCTCCTGCCCATGATGCGGCCCGCAGTGCTGACGGCCGCGCTCCTCGTCTTCATAGAGACGATGAAAGAGCTTTCCGCGACCATCATGCTGCGTCCGTTCAATTTCAATACGCTCGCGACGCTGGTCTACGAGGATGCCTCGCGGGCGAAGGTGGAAGACGCCTCCGTTGCGGCGATGATCATCGTCCTGGCCGGGATGGTCCCCGTCATCCTCGTGTCCCGGTCGCTCGAACGCAGGTCATAGACGAATTCAGCTCTTGAGTTCCTCCAGCCCCGCGAAGAGGTCGAGAGCGTCCGGGTTCGCCAGCGCTTCCTTGTTCTTGACCGGTCGGCCGTGCACCACGTCGCGCACAGCCAGTTCGACGATCTTGCCGGACTTGGTGCGAGGGATGTCGGCGACGGCGATGATCTTCGCCGGCACGTGCCGCGGCGAGGCGCCGGACCGGATGCGGTTCCTGATCTCCCTTGTCAGTCCTTCGGTCAGCTCGACTCCGGAGGCCAGCCGCACGAACAGGACGACGCGGACATCGTCCTCCCAGTCCTGGCCGATGCAGAGTGCTTCGGCGACTTCATCCATCTGTTCGACCTGGTTGTAGATTTCCGCCGTGCCGATGCGCACGCCGCCGGGATTCAATGTCGCGTCGGAGCGGCCGTGGATGACGATGCCGCCATGCGGCGTCCATTCGGCAAAATCGCCGTGGCACCAGACGTTGTCGAAGCGGTCGAAATAGGCGGCTCGATACTTCGCACCGTCCGGATCGTTCCAGAACATGACTGGCATCGACGGAAACGCCCTGGTGCAGACGAGTTCGCCCTTTTCGCCGCGCACCGGCTTGCCTTCGTCGTTCCAGACATCGACGGCGAGGCCGAGGCCGGGGCCCTGGATCTCTCCGCGCCACACGGGCTTCAGGGGATTGCCGAGCACGAAGCAGGAGACGATGTCGGTGCCGCCGGAAATCGAGGCGAGCTGGACATCGGCCTTGATGCCGTCATAGACGAAGGAGAAGCCCTCCGGCGAAAGCGGCGAGCCGGTGGACGTGATGAGCCGCAAGGACGACAAGTCGTGCGTCTTTGCCGGGGTGAATCCACCCTTGCGCACGGCGTCGATATATTTCGCCGACGTGCCGAACACGGCGAAGCGTTCGGCGGCGGCATAATCGAAGAGCACGTTGCCGTCGGGGCAAAAAGGTGAGCCGTCATAGAGGCACAGCGTTGCGCCTACGGCGAGGCCCGAGGCCAGCCAGTTCCACATCATCCAGCCGCAGGTGGTGAAATAGAACAGCCGCTCGCCGTCCCTCAGCCCGCAATGGAAGCGATGTTCCTTGAGATGCTGCAGCAGCGTTCCGCCGGCAGAATGGACGATGCATTTGGGTACGCCGGTCGTGCCCGAGGAGAACAGTATATAGAGCGGGTGGCTGAACGGCAGGCGCTCGAAGGCAAGCGGTCCGGCCTGGAATTCGGCGATGAAATCGGCAAGCGTCACCCCGCCATCGACGGTCCGCGCAAGCGCGGCACTGTCTCCGGCATAGGGAACGATGACGGTCGGCGCCCCGAGCGCCTTGGCCACCGCACGCACCTTCGCGTCCACGTCCTGCCGCTTGCCGTTATACCAGTAGCCGTCGCAAACGACGAAGAGCTTGGGGGCGATCTGGCCGAAGCGATCGAGAACGCCCTGCTCGCCGAAATCGGGCGAACAGGACGACCAGATGGCGCCGACCGAAGCGGTCGCAAGCATGAGGGCGATCGTCTCCGGCATATTCGGCATCATAGCGGCGACGCGGTCGCCGACGCCGATCCCCTGCGCCTTCAGCGCCTGTTGCAGACGCGACACCAGGGCGCGCAGTTCGTCCCAGGTCAGCCGATAGCTCACCTGGTCCTCGCCGCGGAAGATCAGGGCATCGCCGGTCCCCGACTTGCGCAGCAGGTTTTCGGCGAAATTGAGCTTCGCTTCCGGAAAGAAGCGGGCGTCGAGCATCCGGTCGCCGTCGACGAGCGCCCTTTCTCCGCCTTCGCCGATCACCTTGCAATGCTCCCATACGGCGGTCCAGAAATCGCCGCGCTCGGTCACCGACCAGTCGTGAAAGGCATCATAGTCGGGGAAGCTGCGCCCGAAGCGCTCCCCGCACCAGGCGATGAACTCAGCCATCGGGCTGCGCTCGAGAATTTCCCTGTCCGGAATCCATAAAGGCCGTTCTGCTTGCATGCTTTCCTCCGCTCTTCGGACTTTTCTATATCATGCTGCAGCGCGGAACAAACAGTGCGGATGCGGCTCCGCATGATCGCGACGGCGACATTTCCATGTCAGTGGCATTTGCATTATGCAGGCCGAAGTCCTATCCAAGCGGCTTACCCGAGGCGATGGCAGTCCGACCGAAATGACGAGGAAGATGTTCCAGATATTGGGCGATTCGCGCCTGTGGGCGCGGCTTCGCCGGCGCCACCTCGTTTGGTCGGCCGCCATAGGCATCGCCCTCGCCGCCGCATACAATGCCGCGCTGCCGCTCGTGGTTTCGACGACCGAGGCCCGCGCGGCGATGGAGCGGATGCTCGACGACTGGTCGGGCGGGAAAAGCAAGATCAGCGGCGAGCCGGAAGTCCGGTTCTGGCCGGAACCCGTGGTGACGCTCCCCGCAACGACGATCGTCTCCACCGGACCCGAACCGCGCCCGCTTGCAGAGATCGGCCGCATCACCGCTTCGTTCAGCCTGCTTTCCGCACTTCGTGGCGAACAGGCTCTTGACGAGATCACGCTCGTCGATCCGGTCCTCACGCTCGAGCGCGGGGCCGACGGCGCGTTCAACTGGCAAAAACCGGACTGGCTGGTGCCGCCGGGCAATACCGTGCCGCGTGACGAGGCTCCCTTCGGAGACATCACCATCGAGAATGGCCGCTTCCGCGTTGTCGACCACATGGCGCCAACCGGTGAGGGAATAGACGTCGCGGGGATTTCCGGTACCCTCAAATGGCCTTCCTTCGGAGGGCGGCTGAGCGCACAATTCTCGGCGCTCATCGGCGGCGAAGCGGTGGGCTGGGCCTTCGTATGCGAGGAGCCGCTCGCCCTCTTTGCCAGGCGCAACGCCGCTCTCAAGACATCGCTCACCTCGGCTCCGTTGACCTTTTCGTTCGAGGGTACCGGCAATTTCTCCACCCAGCCTTTCGCCTTCGGCCATCTGCAGATGTCCGCACCTTCACTGGCAGCACTTGCCGCGTGGTACCGTGGGGCTCCGGATGCGGGATTGCCTCCGGGCGGGTTCAGTATCGATACGAGGGTGACCACCGGTGAGACGGCGTTGAAGCTCGAGGACCTGCAGCTGGCGGTCGGCGAAGCCACGGCGACGGGCGTTCTGGATGTGCAATTGCCGTCCGGCAAGGAGCCGCGCGTGGAAGGCACGCTCGCCTTCGACCGGATCGACCTCAACGGCTTGCCCCTGGCAACGCTGAAGCCGGCGCAGGAGGACGGCCGCGGATGGCGGATGGCCCAGGCTCTTGTCGGGGGCTGGCGTCTGGATGTCCGGCTGTCGTCCCAGGAAGTCCTGGCCGGTCCGTTGCACCTGACCGATGTCGCTGCCGGGGTGATGATCGATGGAAGCCGGGTTTCGCTCGACATCGGCGACAGCACCTATGCGAATGGCAGGCTGAGCGGCCGCGCCGTGCTCTCGGAAAAAGGGCTGGGGCAAGGCGGCAAGCTGCAGATGAACCTGAGAGACGCCGACTTCGCTGCCGTCCTCGACAGCTTCGGCCTCCAGGGTCCCGTTCCGACCGGCCGGGGCGTTCTCAGCGTCGATCTTGCCACCGGCCGCCCCCTCTGGGAGACGGGGATCGCCGATGTCTTCGGCCGTCTCGATTATTCGCTCACCAACGGCAGGCTCGCCGATTTCGACGTTCACGCCTTCACCGATCTCGTGCGCAAGGGGGAATTCTTCTCCCTGTCGCAGGCAAGCGACGGCACGCTCGAGTTCCAGACGGCAGACATCGAGGCGACCTTCGGCAGCGGCACCGCACGGCTGGACCGGGCCGCTTTCGTCGGCCCCGCCGGCAATATTTCGGTGACCGGCGTCATCCCTTATCGAAGCGGCAGTCTCGCCCTGGCGGGAACGCTCGCGGGCCCCGAGGCCGGCAAGGAGCCGCTGCAATTCTTCATCGGCGGGTCCTGGCCGAACGCAGTAATCTCACCGCTGTCGGTTCTCCTCAGTCCACAGTAACATCTTTGAGACAACGCACTTCCGGACGGAAAACCGTTACACACTTTTCGTGGAAGTGCTTTGAAGCCTGTTGAGATTTTCGCAGCGGCTTGTTTGATCTCCTCACCCCTGTGCTCGTGAGAGATGAGGAGGAAAAATAGATGGCACTCCTCCGAGCAGCCGTCACAAACGCGAGATGAACCCCAACACGCCCTCGCTCAACCAATCGCCGCGAAGGCTGCTCGCTCGTCCTTTTCGCGCTGGACTTCACGACGCTTCGTGACGATCGATGCGACGATCACACCCAAAGCGACGATGCCGATCAGGATCGTGCAGATGGCATTGATTTCCGGCGTCACGCCCAGGCGGACCTGGCTGTAGATCTTCATCGGCAGCGTCGTGGCGCCCGGCCCGGTCGTGAAGCTTGCAATCACGAGATCGTCGAGCGAGAGCGTGAAAGCGAGAATCCAGCCGGAAAAGACGGCCGGCGCGATCACCGGCAGCGTGATCGCGAAGAAGGTCCTGACCGGGGTCGCGCCGAGATCGAGCGCCGCCTCCTCGATCGACTGGTCGAAGCTCAGAAGACGCGACTGGACCACGACCGCGACGAAGCACATGGTGAAGGTGATATGGGCGAGCGTGATCGTCCAGAAACCGCGGTCGAACCCGATCGCCACGAAGAGCAGCAGCAGCGACAGGCCGGTGATCACCTCCGGCATCACCAGAGGCGCATAGACCATGCCGGAAAAAAGAACGCGGCCGCGAAATCGGGTGTAGCGCACCAGCGCGAGTGCCGCCAGAGTTCCGAGGACGGTCGCACAGGTCGCCGAAAGGAGCGCCACCCGGATCGTTACCCAGGCCGCGTCCAGAAGGCCCTGGTTATGCCAGAGCTGACTGTACCACTTGGTCGAGAAGCCCGCCCAGACGGTGACCAGTTTCGACTCGTTGAAGGAGAAGATCACCAGGAGCACGATCGGCAGATAGAGAAAGCCGAAGCCTAGAACGACCGAGGCGATATTGAAACGGGACCACTTCTCCATAGCTCACCTCCCCTCGCCGTCGGTTCTGGCCTGGATGTTCTGGAAATAGACGATGGGTATCACCAGGATCATGAGCAGGATGATCGCCACGGCAGACGAAACCGGCCAGTCGCGATTGGAATTGAACTCGCTCCACAAGGTCTTGCCGATCATCAGCGTTTCCGAGCCGCCGAGGAGGTCGGGAATCACGAATTCGCCGACAGCCGGAATGAAAACGAGCAGGCAGCCGGCCACGACGCCGGGGAGCGACAGGGGAAAGGTCACGCGCCAGAAGGCGGCGGCAGGCGTGCAGCCGAGGTCCTGGGCGGCTTCGGTCAGCGAATGGTCCATCTTCTCAAGCGCCGAGTATATCGGCAGCACCATGAAGGGCAGATAGGAATAGACGATGCCGATATAGATCGCCCAATTGGTGTTGAGGATGATGAGCGGCTGATCGATCAGGCCGACCGCCGACAGAAACTGGTTGAGCAGGCCCTCCGGCTTCAGGATGGCGATCCAGGCATAGACGCGGATCAGAAAGCTCGTCCAGAAGGGCAGGATCACCATCATCAGCAGCGTGGGTCGCAGCGAACGCGGCGCCTTCGCCATGCCGTAGGCGATCGGATAGCCGATCAGGAGCGTCAGCAGGGTCGAGATGGCGGCGATGACGACGCTCGATATATAGGCGTTGAAATAGAGGACGTCCTCCGTCAGCCATACGTAATTGTCGAGCGAGAATTCACCGAGCTTCTCCACGACGCCGGAAAGGCCGCCCGCCAGGTCGAAGACAGGCATATAGGGCGGCATAGCGACGGCCGTCTGCGACAGCGAGATGCGGAAGACGATGAAGAAAGGGATGAGGAAGAAGAACAGGAGCCAGGCATAGGGAATGATTATGACCAGGCGGCTGACGATGGCTGAGGCGAGTTTCGCCATGGCTTCAATCCTTCAAAACGACGCCCGCATCTTCACCGAAGGAGATCCAGACCTGCTGGTCGTAACCGAGCGGGTCCTCGACCGCCCGCGCGGCGTTCAGCGATGACGCCTTGACGACCTTGCCGTCCTTCAGCCGGATGTGAAAAACCGTCATGTCGCCGAGATAGCCGATGTCCCATATCTCGCCCTCGGCGGCGTTCACCGGCGCATGCGCCGGCGGCTGCCGGCCAATTCTGATCTTCTCGGGCCGGATGGCGACGGCCGCCTTTGCGCCGTTTCCCGGCGTTTCCGGCGACGCCATCCGGACCGGTATACCGCCCGTCGTCTCGACACGTATATAGCCGTCTCCGGCCGAGGTGACCTTGCCGTCAAATATGTTCACGTCGCCGATGAAGTCGGCGACGAAGCGCGAATTCGGCGCTTCGTAGATCTCCGCCGGCGTCGCCACCTGGACGACCTTGCCGTGGCTCATGACGGCGATGCGGTCCGCCATGGTCATCGCCTCTTCCTGGTCGTGGGTGACGACGACGAAGGTGAGGCCGAGTTCCTGCTGGAGGTCCATGAGCTCGAATTGCGTTTCCTCGCGCAGCTTCTTGTCGAGCGCGCCGAGCGGCTCGTCGAGCAGCAGCACCTTCGGCCGCTTTGCCAGAGAACGGGCAAGGGCGACGCGCTGGCGCTGGCCGCCGGAAAGCTGATGCGGCTTGCGCTTGGCGAACTTCTCGAGCTTGACGAGCTTCAGCATCTGCGCGACGCGTTCGGAGATGTCCGCTTTCGGCATTCCGTCCTGCTTCAGGCCGAAGGCGACGTTGTTTTCGACCGTCATGTGCGGAAACAGCGCATAGGACTGGAACATCATATTGACGGGGCGGCGGTAGGGCGGGATGCCCGCCAGGCTCTGGCCGTCGAGGATGATTTCGCCCGATGTCGGCTGCTCGAAACCGGCCAGCATTCGCAGGAGGGTGGATTTGCCGCAGCCCGAAGCGCCGAGCAGGGCGAAGAATTCGCGCGTGTAGATGTTCAGCGAAAGATCGTCCACGGCGGTGAAGTCACCGAACTTCTTGGTGACGTTCTTGACGGAAATGAAAGGCTTGGAGGCGGGGTCCGCCCATGGCGCGAAAGAACGCCGGATACTTCCGAGAGACTTCATCATCTATCCTCGAATGGCGCAGCCCATACGCAATGGCCGGCGCCGACACGTCGAGAGTTGAGCGCAGAAACATGCAGAAAATTGCCCGGATTTGAGGTCCGGGCAATTCGTTTTCCTACTGACCAGTGACGATCTTGGTCCAGAGCCGGGTCAATACCCTCTGCTCCTTGGCCTCGAAGGGCGTCGTGGTGAAGAGTTTCTGCATCACGGCATCGGATGGATAGATGGCGGTGTCTTCGAGCACTTCCTTGTCGAGGAACTCCTGCGAGGCCTTGTTGCCGTTGGCGTAGAACACGTAGTTCGAGGCCTTGGCGATGACTTCCGGCTTCATCATGTAGTTGATGAACTCATGCGCCTCGGCGACATGCGGCGCATCGGCGGGAATAGCCAGCATGTCGAACCACATCTGCGCGCCCTGCTCCGGGATCGAGTAGTCGACGGTCACGCCGGCCTTGGCCTCGGCCGCCCGGTCGCGCGCCTGGAAGACGTCGCCGGAGAAGCCCACGGCGAGGCAGATGTCGCCGTTCGCGAGCGCGTTGATATATTCGGACGAATGGAACTTGCGGATATTGGGCCGGACCTTCATCAGCAGGTCGGCTGCCTTTTCGAGGTCCGCCTGGTCGTGGCTGTCGGGATTGAGCCCCAGATAGGCGAGCGCCGAAGGCATGATGTCGGTGGGGGAATCGAGGAGATGGATGCCGCAGTCCTTGAACTTCGCCGCAATCTCCGGGTCGAAAATGACATCCCAGTTCGGCTTCTCGTCCGTGCCGAGAATCTCCTTCATCTTCTCGACATTGTAGCCGATGCCGGTCGTGCCCCACATGTAGTCGACGGCGTATTCGTTGCCGGGATCGTACTGCGCGGTACGCTCCATGACCATGTCCCACATGTTGGAAATGTTCGGCAGTTTCGACTTGTCGAGCTTCTGGAACACCCCGGCAGCAATCTGGCGCTGCAGGAAATAGGCCGTCGGAACGACGACGTCGTAACCGGAACCGCCGGCGAGCAGCTTCGTTTCCAGAATCTCGTTCGAGTCGAACACGTCATAGACGACCTTGATGCCGGTCTCCTTGGTGAAATCCTCGAGGATACTGTCATCGATATAGTCCGACCAGTTATAGACGTTGACGACCCGCTCCTGGGCCGAAGCCAGCATGGTCGATCCCGCAAGCACCGCGGTGGTCAAGGTTGCGACGATGAGTTTGGACATGCAACTCCCCTCTTGATTATCGGCTCGGGACAGTAATTTCTTCTCCAGTGCCGTTACGCCCCGTCTTTTGATCGTGCCGATGCGGAGGTTAGGCATCTTTCTCGATAAGCTCAAGGAGTTAGAGCGGTTCCAGGAAAAAAGTGGTTCGCGGTTTTCCACCCGAAAATTCCCTCCTCTTACCGCACCCTGTCCTTGTCGCAGGGATGGGGAGCGCTTCGGGGAGTTGCTGGCGTCATGACGACATCAGCCTGCGGATTGCGTGCCATTTCGCGCGGCCTTACTGAAAGTCGAAGACGCTCAGCCCGGTGGCCATCTCGTCGAGACCGAGCGGTCGGGTGATCGGCGGTTCGGCGCGCGCCAGGCACCCCTGCCGCTCGCAAAGCCGGCAGGCCGGACCGATTGCGATCGCCGGCACGACCGCGGCGGCGCCATAGACCATCTCGCTCGCGAAGGCGGCCTCGCAACCGACGAGGATCGCCGTGCGCCGAACCCGTTCGTGGAAGGCGGCCTGCGGACCGTCAACGGTGCGTGCGACAGTGATGAATTCGGTGCCGTCAGGCATTCCGACGCGATCGACGAGAACCTGGCCGGGCACGGCAAAGGCAGCCTGGACGTTGAGCTTGGGACAGCCGCCGCCGAAGCGGGCATGGGGAAATCCCTGCGCTCCGGCGCGACGCAGCCTGTTGCCGGCGCTGTCGATCTCGATGAGAAAAAACGGAACCCCCGCCGCACCGGGCCGCTGCAGCATCGTCAGACGGTTGGCGACCTGCTCGTAGGAAACCTGGAAACGCGCCGCCAGGACAGCCACATCGTATTTCATCCGCTGCGCGGCGGCGAGAAATGCCGCATAGGGCATCATCAGCGCATGGGCAGCATAGCGCGCGAGTTCGAAGCGGCCGATGCGCCGCGCTTCCGCCGTGGTAAAGCGGAACTGCTCGAGCTCGGCGGCAATCGCCTCATGGCAGGCGATCGAAGCCACCTCGATCGCGATCTCGCGCAGCTGATCGAAGGGCGACAGGCGTTCGGAGACGAAGAGGCGCATCGAGTGGCGGTCGAAGCGGCGGCGCAGGGTGGGCATCACGTGCACCGGCAGCGTCCGCACCGCCAGGCCGTGCTCCCTTCTGAGCCAAGCCTTCATTGCGCCTGAAAGATCGTCTCCGGGCGAGAGGCTTGCATGCAGGGCCTCCGCCGCCTCCTCTATGCGGGCGAAGTGATTGGGCCGTGCCTCGAACGCCTCGCGGACTTCGTCCATCGGCAGGCGCGTATCGGCAAGTGCCGCCATGTGTCCCTCGCCCGCCAGCAGGGCGGCGAGATCCCTCAGTCGCGACGCCTGTTCGCGGTAGGCGCGATGAAGTTTGACGATGCCGCCGGAGACGTTCGGCGCCGCTTCGGCGACCTCCACCAGCTCCTGGTCCCCCGGCAGTTCGCCGGCAAGCAGCGGATCGGCAAAGACCTCGCGCAGCTGCGCAAGACCGCTGCCCGCCTCGCCCTGGAGCTCTTCGAGGTCGACCTTGTAGACGGAGGCCAGTTTCAAGAGCAGTTGCACCGTCAGCGGCCGCTGGTTGCGCTCGATGAGGTTCAGATAGGAAGGAGAGATGCCAAGCGCCTCGGCCATGGCCGTCTGCGTCAGCTGAAGACCGTTTCGGATTCGCCTGACCCGCGGCCCGGCAAAGATCTTGTTCTCGGCCATTTGTAATTCCCTTTACAAGTTCCGCAACGATCCGCTTTGACATCTTTTACAACTTTACTTCCGTATACTGTCAAAGACAAGACAAGCTAACCCGTTTCTGGCCGCTATCTGCGGGAATTCGGTAGCGGGTTTATGCAGCGCAATGTAAAAACTGTCACATGATCTTTCGGCTTAGAGGCGCCGAAATACGAAAGCGGAAGACGAAGCTATTTCACGAGGAGGCAAGTATGACTGATTTTTACAAGCTCGTTCCAAATGCGCCGGAGGGGCGCTTCGACGGAATCGAGCGGCCCTATTCCGCCGAGGACGTGAAGCGGCTCAGGGGCTCGGTGGAGATCCGTTATTCGCTTGCCGAAATGGGTGCGAACCGCCTCTGGAAGCTCATCCATGAGGAGGACTTCGTCAATGCACTCGGCGCGCTTTCCGGCAATCAGGCGATGCAGATGGTGCGCGCGGGCTTGAAGGCGATCTATCTCTCCGGCTGGCAGGTCGCAGCCGACGCCAACACCGCTTCCGCCATGTATCCGGACCAGTCGCTCTATCCGGCCAACGCGGCTCCGGAACTTGCCAAGCGCATCAACCGCACGCTTCAGCGCGCCGATCAGATCGAGACGGCGGAAGGCAAGGGTCTCTCCGTCGATACCTGGTTCGCTCCGATCGTCGCCGATGCGGAAGCCGGCTTCGGCGGACCGCTCAACGCCTTCGAGATCATGAAGGCCTTCATCGAAGCGGGTGCGGCGGGCGTCCACTACGAGGACCAGCTCGCGTCGGAAAAGAAGTGCGGCCATCTCGGCGGCAAGGTGCTGATCCCGACCGCGGCGCATATCCGCAATCTGAACGCGGCACGGCTTGCCGCCGACGTAATGGGTACGCCGACGCTGGTCATTGCCCGCACCGACGCGGAAGCGGCGAAGCTGCTCACCTCCGATATCGACGAGCGCGACCGCCCCTTCGTCGACTACGATGCCGGCCGCACCGTCGAGGGTTTTTACCAGGTGAAGAACGGCATCGAGCCCTGCATCGCCCGCGCGATCGCCTATGCGCCGCATTGCGACCTCATCTGGTGCGAGACCTCCAAGCCCGACCTGGAGCAGGCGCGCAAGTTCGCCGAAGGCGTGCACAGGGCGCATCCGGGCAAGCTGCTCGCCTATAATTGCTCGCCGTCCTTCAACTGGAAGAAGAACCTCGACGATGCGACGATCGCCAAGTTCCAGCGCGAATTGGGCGCCATGGGCTACAAGTTCCAGTTCATCACGCTCGCCGGTTTCCACCAGCTGAACTACGGCATGTTCGAACTGGCGCGAGGCTACAGGGACCGGCAGATGGCGGCCTATTCGGAACTGCAGGAAGCGGAATTCGCAGCCGAAGCCAACGGCTATACGGCGACCAAGCACCAGCGCGAAGTGGGGACCGGCTATTTCGATGCCGTGTCGGTCGCGATCACCGGCGGCCAGTCGTCGACCACTGCCATGAAGGAATCCACCGAGCACGATCAGTTCCGCCCGGCAGCAGAATGAACGAGCGGGACGCGCGGCCCCCCTGCCCCGCCGCGCGTCCCCAACCAGACCTCGAAACTGAAGCGGGTCGAAGAAGTCCCCCGCACCCATCGCCCAAAGGAGCACTCCGATGACTGTACAGACACGCGTCAAGGAACGGGCCGAGGAACAATCGTCGGCCATGACACCGGAACAGCAGGCGGCGATCCGCATGGTCGCCAACGACCTGCACCGCCTCAACCAGGCCGTCATGAAGGCCGTGGACGCCGGCGTTTCCGTCGAACTGGTCCGTTCGGCCCGCCATCACGGCGGCGACGGCAACTGGGGCGATCTGCTGATCCCCGTCATCGTCACCCAGGGACGGCACTGATGGCTGTCGTCACCTGGACAACGATAGCACTCATCCTTTCCGCCCTGAGTTGCAGCCACTTCAACAGGCAGAGGCCGGCGGTCCGCGAGGTCCGCGCCGGACGAGGTCGACACAAATGAAACGGGACCGGCCGGCCGCAGCGCCGGCCGGTCCCGTTTGGAGGCTCATGCCAAATTGCGCGGCGGGCGCTTGCCGGCAAAAAGGTCCGTATGGCTGCGCAGGAAACGTGTCATCCGGTCTACGACGGTTCGGATGTCGCGCCTGTAGCGATCCTCGTTGTTCATGACGATCCACTGCCGGTGTCTGAGCGGCTCGATCTCGTCTCCCACCCGCTCGAGCAAGGGATCGAGATCGCCGACGAAACAGGGCAGCACCGCCCGTCCCGCCCCAGCTCGCGCGAGGTCCAGCAATGAGCGAGGCCGTGTGACGGTTGCAACGATCCGGCCCGGCGCATGCTCGTGCGGCCATCTCAGATAGGCCGATATTGCATCCTCTTCGGCGACTGCGACCCAGCGTTCCACTCCGCCCGGCGCGTTCTTCTGCCGGTAGGCGGCATAGGCGACTTCCCCCACCGGCCGCGCCGCAAGATAGCTTTCCTCCGGTTCGAAGGCGCGGATGCCGATATCGCTTTCGCGATAGGCCAGATTCGCTCGCGCCTCGCCGATCGTCAGAGAAAGGCCGAAAGCGTCCCTTTCCGTGCAGATGGCGGGAAAATTCTCGGCAATCAGCCAGGAGACCCATGTGCCGGCCGCGATGCGGACAACGGTCGCCCCCTCGCCCTCCTTCTGCCAGCTTTCGACCTTGCGGGCCGCCGCCTCCATTTCCTGCAGCTGTTCGAAGAGAAAGCGGCCGTCTCCCGTCAGCGTGTAGCCGGTCTGGCTGCGGATGAAGAGCGAGCGGCCGGTGCGCTCCTCGAGCTCCAGCATCCGGCGGCCGACCGTCGCGGGGCTGAGCCCCGTCGCCTGCGCCGCCCCGGTCAACCCGCCGGTACGCGCCACCGTGACGAAGCAGCGGTATATGTCCCAGTCGGTGTTTTTCATAGCTGAAAAACATATGGGGAAATCGGCTGTATGTAAAACAATTCCGGATGCATAAAAAAGGGGATGCCCAAGAATGAAGGAGCATCACCATGGATATGATGGCAATGGCACTGCTGTTCGATATGGCTTCGAGGAACCGTCCCTGGGACGAGAGGTTCGAACCCCCACCGCAGAGCCGTCGGCGGCCCTTCGCGAAACGCCTGCTTGCGGCAGTGTTCCGCAAGCGGCAACCGGCGGAGACAAGCGATGGTTGCGGCGGCAGCTTTACTGTTTCCTGCGCCGGCGGCGCCAAATGAAAGCGCCGCGCATGCGGGATGCGCGGCGCCATTCGATGCGTTTGAATCCGGCTATGCCGCCCGGTAGCTGTGGTCGGCTGCGGCCGCCGGCTCGAGCCGGAACTGCTCGACGAGCATCATCAGCGTATCCGCCTGATTGGCGAGCGCCCGGCTGGTGCCGGTCGCCTCCTCGACCATCGAGGCGTTCTGCTGCGTCATCTGGTCCATCTGGTTGACGGAACCGTTTACCTCGTTCAGGGCCGCAGCCTGATCGCGGCTGGCGGTGGCGATCATCTCGACATGCTGGCTGATCGTCACGATCTCGGCGCTGATCGAGGCGAGCACCGCGCCCGTTTCCTTGACGAGACGTGAGCCGGAACTCACCTCTTCGGTCGATTTGTCGATCAGCCCCTTGATCTCTCGCGCCGCCTCGGCCGAGCGCTGCGCCAGTTCGCGTACTTCCTGCGCGACGACGGCAAAGCCCTTGCCCGCCTCGCCGGCACGCGCCGCTTCGATACCGGCATTGAGCGCCAGAAGGTTGGTCTGGAAGGCGATATCGTCGATCACTTCGATGATCTGCTCGATCTGGCGGGAGGCCGCCTCGATGCGTCCCATGGCGGCGACGGCGCTGGTGACGACCGTTGCCGAACTGTCGGCGCTCCGCTTCGTATGAGACACGGCCTGGTTCGCCTCGTGCGCCCGCTCCGCCGAGGAGCGCACCGTCACGGTGATCTGGTCGACGGCCGCGGCCGTCTCCTCGAGCGAAGCGGCCTGAGCCTCCGTCCGTTTCGACAGCGCGTCGGCGGACCGATGCATGTCGGCGCCACCCTGCTGGATCGCCAGAGCATTGGCGCGAATCTGCGCCAGCGTGTCCTGAAGGCGGACGAGCGATCCGTTGAAGTCCAGCCGCAACTGTTCGAGGCGGCCGGCGAAGGGCACCTCGATCTGACGCGACAGGTCTCCCTGGGCCAGGCGTCCGAGTCCGGCTGCGAGCTCGCTCACCGCAAGATCGATCTGCCTGTCGAGCTCGCGCTTCTCCGCATCGTTGCGGCTGCGCTCGGCTTCCGCGCGGGCACGCTCTTCGGCGCTTTCCGCCTCGATGCGCACCTTGGAGAGCGCATTTTCCTTGAAGACGCCGAGAGCACGCGCCATGTCGCCGATCTCGTCGCGGCGCGTGCCGCCGTCGATCGACGTATCGAGCGCGCCGTCCGCCAACCGCCGCATGGCGGCCGTGATCTGGCCGATCGGCTTTTTCAGCGTGAGCGTGAGCGCGATGCCTGCCAGAAGCGCGATCACGACGCCGGTGATCGTCGCCGCAACGGAGATCTGATTGGCTTCCGCGCGTTCGCTGCCGGCGGCGACCTTCTGCTGCTCGGCAAAACCGGTGAGATCGCTCCAGATCTCGTTGATCGCGGCGCCCGCGGCCTCGAATTCCACAGTGCGCTTATCCGAGATCTCGACCAGCGCAAGGCCATCCTTCTTCATCCCCTCGATGATCGGCAGAAGTGCGCCGGCGGCCTGATCGAAGAAGGTCATGCCGCTCGCGATGCCGCGCAGAGTGGTGAGGTTGGACTGGACTGCAAGGAACTTGTCGAGGAGTTTTTTGCGGCTTTCCTCGCTCGTCGTTCCGAGAAATGCCGCGGCGGCGATCTGGATGTCCGTAAGCGATGTGGAGAGCCTGCGTGTCGCGGTCAGCACCGACTCGGTGCCCGCGATCTTGCCGTCGAGCTCGCTGAATATCTGCGTCGCCTCGCGCATCTTGCCGACCGAAGCTGCCTCCAATCGGAAACTGGCGGTGCGGAAACGGTCGACATATTTGGAGAGGCCGGCGAGCGTTTCGGGGCCGGGCGGCGTTTTGATAAGGGCGCCGATCGCCCCGGAAGCAGAATTGACGGTTTCGGCAAGAGATTTCTCGCCCTTCGGCAAAAGCACGAAGATATCCCGTTGCGTGCGGCCTATGGCCGGGTAGTGGCCCTCTGCGACCTTGAGCTTCTCCTCGACCGTTATCGCCCCGCTCACCTCGGTCGCGAATTCGGCATAGAAGCGGCTGGCGCGCATGAGTTTTTCGGCGTTGCGCAGCATCGTCTTCGCCGCATTCTCGTCCTTGCGCACCGCGTATTGCAGCCGGTTCGCCTCGTCGTTGATCTTCGCCTGTTCGGCCGCCAGACGCTCCAGACCGGATCTCGTGTCGGCCCGGAGCTTCTGCTCGCCTTCATGCAATGTCCAGAGCCCGTCGATGCGGGTCTCGATGTCGCTGGTCGCGGCAATGGCGGCAGCCAGCTCGTCTTGGCCGTTTCCGCCCGCAACCTGCGCCGCAGTTTCGGCCAGGACTTCCTTCTGCGTGACGATTGCATCCTTGAGCATCCGGCGACTTTCGTCGGTCGTCCCCTGCAGGAAGCTGTTCATCTGGGCATAGACGTCCTTGAAGCCGCTCAGCGTCTTGAGGACGCTGTTCGAAATCTCCATGCGGCCCTGCAGCAGTCCGGAGGCATAGAGTCCGGTTATCCCGACGGCCGAGATGCTGACGACGAAGGGCAGGATGAAGAACAGAACCTTCGTCTGAATCTTGAAGCGGGCAAGTATCCTGTCGATGAGCATGGAAAACACCTTGGCTACAGCGCGCGTTCGCCTCCCCGATGGCTCGAAGCGCTCCGGGGCGCGTCAGGTGAACGCACCAAAGGCGCTCGGGCGCCACCCGATGCGCAAACAGGCTGATGTTTTTCGGAAAGTCATGCGGCGCACGCCGCCAGCCCGCCAGCAGTCATTGCGGGACCGCGCAGCCGGCTTGGCGGCGAGGACCTGGCGGTGCTCATTTGCTCGCCATAATCGTTTCAAACGATTAAGAATTCCATAAGCGGAATTGGCCCCGTGCGGACGGAATACCGGTCCCCCGGCGTATCGACGGGGCTCGTCGGAAGCGACGCTTCAAAGCCAGGAAAAGAGAGCAACGGCCGTGACGGCAAACAGAGCGAGCGTCGCGAGGTAAGCCGTCAATTCGTTCTGCCCGCGGCTTTTCTCTGCGCGGGCTATGGCTATTGCACGGGGACGGCGGCGTTGCTGGTTCATGGCCTCTTGTCCTTGTCGCTGCAGCACCGAGCGTCTCGGGCGCGCAAAGGTCGCTGCAGCACTACGAGTTGCCGGCAAAGACGGTCTGCCTTTGCCATTAGATCATGGTGCATCCATCCTGCGGCTGAAGAAAGTCCCCGAAATGGAAACAATGTGGTTTCCGCTTGTTGACTTCCGCTGCCTTCGCGGCTGTCGCGCCATGATAAACAGGTTCAGTAATTTCCGTTATATTTCCCTTAAGAATGGCTGAAGAAGCAAATCACCAATTTTGCCGCACGGTTACACGTCTTGACCGGCGACGAAGCCCGACGCCCAGGCCCATTGGAAATTGTAGCCTCCGAGCCAGCCGGTCACGTCGACACACTCGCCGACGAAGTAGAGGCCGGGGATCTCGTTTGCCTGCATGGTCCGGGAGTCGAGCGCACGCGTATCGACGCCGCCGAGCGTGACCTCGGCCGTCCGGTAGCCTTCCGATCCCGCCGGCTTCACCGCCCAGGCCTGGATGGAGCTGGAAAGCGCGTCGATCGCCTTGTCGGAAAGGTCGGCAAGCATGCGCCCCGTCAGCTTCGCTTCGTCCCCGAAGAACTGCGCGAGCCGGCGCGGCAGGATGTCGGCAAGTGCCGTCTGGACTGCCTGGCGGCCGTTCGTCCGGCGCATTCCCTTGAGGATCGAGGCGATATCGATGTCCGGCATCAGCCGGAGGACGATCTCCTCACCCTCACGCCAATAGGATGAAATCTGCAGGATAGCCGGCCCGCTCAAGCCGCGATGGGTGATGAGGACAGCTTCGCGGAAGGCGGCCTTCCCGAACCGCGCCTCGGCATCGGCCGCGACGCCGGCAAGCACGCCGAGCTTGGTGAGCTGCGCCTGGTCGAGTGTCAGGGGAACCAGTGCCGGGCGGGTTTCGACAACTGGCAAGCCGAACTGCTCCGCGATGCGATAGGCAAGACCCGTCGCTCCCATTTTCGGGATGGACTTGCCGCCGCTTGCCACGACCATCGAGGCGGCGTCGACCGCGCCGGCGCTGGTCGTCACACGGAATCCGGAGGCGGTCCTCTCAACCTCCCCGATGCTGGTTTCGAGCCTCAGTTGCACTCCCGCCGCCCTCATCTCCGCCATCAGCATGCGGATGATGTCCTTGGCCGAATGATCGCAGAAGAGCTGGCCGAGCGTTTTCTCGTGCCAGTCGATGCCATGGCGCTCGACCAAAGCGACGAAATCCTGCGGCCGGTACCGGGCAAGCGCCGACTTGCAGAAATGCGGGTTGCCGGACAGGAAGTTCCTGGGGGACGCATGGATATTGGTGAAATTGCAGCGGCCCCCGCCGGAGATGCGGATCTTCTCGCCGGGCGCCCGGGCGTGGTCGATGACGAGCACCCGGCGCCCGCGCTTGCCCGCCTCGATGGCGCACATCATGCCGGCGGCGCCCGCCCCGATGATCACCACGTCCTGCATTTGCGCCACGGAAGCTCCCTTCTGTTTCCGTACCCTCCTTTCCGGTGAGCAGGGCGAAAGTCAATCGCGTGCATCTAGCTAATTGCCGAACTGCGGCTATGATTGCGCTATCCGAAGCCAAACCCGGTGATTTATGTCTTCCAAGAGAAGTGTTGCCCAAGAGACAGCAAAGGTCAGCAAGAGTTCGAAAATACCCCTCGCCCTGCATGCCGCCCGTGGCGTGAAGACCTGGACCGAAGCGGTCGACTGGCTCAAGATCCGCGGCATCGAAGATATCGAGTGCATCACGCCCGACCTTGCGGGCGTTGCGCGCGGCAAGATGATGCCGACGTCCAAGTTCACGTCCAATACCTCCCTCGCCTTGCCCTCGGCGATCTACCGGCACACGATTTCCGGCGAATATCCGGAAGAGACCGGGCAATTCCGCTATGATTCCCGCGACAGCGACATCAAGCTCGTTCCGGACCTGTCCACCCTTTCCATCGTTCCATGGGAAAGCGACCCGACAGCCCAGGTCATCTGCGACATCGTCGGCTCCCAGGGAGAGCAGATCAGCTATACGCCGCGCAACGTGCTGAAGCGCGTCATCGAGCTCTACCGGCAGAAGGGCTGGAAACCGGTGGTCGCACCGGAGATCGAATTCTATCTCGTCGCCCAGAACGACGATCCGGACTATCCGCTGCGGCCGCCGAAGGGCCGGTCCGGCCGCTCGATCCTCGGCGGCCAGGGCTATTCGATTGCCGGCATCAACGAGTTCGACGAGCTCATCGACGACATCTACCATTTCTCCGAAAAGCAAGGCCTCGAGATCGATACGCTGATCCACGAAGAGGGGCCGGCCCAGCTTGAGATCAACCTCAGGCACGGCGATCCGATCGAGCTTGCCGACCAGGTCTTCCTTTTCAAGCGGACCATCCGCGAAGCTGCGCTGAAGCACGGAATCTATGCGACGTTCATGGCGAAGCCCATGCAGGGCCAGCCCGGCTCCGCCATGCATATCCACCAATCGGTGATCGATATCGAGACCGGCCGCAATATCTTCTCCAATCCCGACGGCTCACCCTCCCAGGCGTTCTTTTCCTTCATAGGCGGCATGCAGCTTTACGTGCCTCGGACGTTGTCGATGATGGCGCCCTATGTGAATTCCTATCGGCGCCTCACGCCGGACATGTCCGCGCCGGTCAACACCGCCTGGGGCTATGACAACCGGACCACGGCGTTCCGCATCCCTGTCTCGGATCCGGTCGCCCGGCGCATCGAGAACCGCCTGCCGAGCTCGGATGCCAACCCCTATCTGGCGCTCGCGGCCTCGCTCGGCTGCGGCTATCTCGGCATCATCGAGGGCCTGCAGGCGACACCGCCCACTGAACACACCGCCAATGAGGGCGAAATCGAACTGCCGCGAGGGCTGCTCGAGGCGGTTTCGCTGCTCGAATCGGCTCCCGCGCTGGCGGAGGTCTTCAGCGCCGAGTTCATCGCCATCTATGCCGGCGTGAAGCGCGGCGAGTTCGAAACCTTCATGCAGGTCATCAGCCCGTGGGAACGCGAGTTCCTGCTCCTGAATGTCTGATCCGGAATAGGTTTCCATGACCTGGCAAAGCCCGATTTCGCCCGGATATTCCTGGTACGAGGCGACGACTCCCGAGCGGCCCGCCTTCCCGGTCATGCCGGGCTCCCGCAAGGCCGACGTCGCCATTATCGGCGGCGGCTATACCGGCCTGCAGGCCGCCTGCAATCTCGCCCGGAGCGGGACGGACGTCACCCTGATCGACGCCTGCCGCTTCGGCGACGGCGCCTCGGGCCGCAATGGCGGGCAGTTCGGCACCGGGCAACGTGTCTGGGCCGACGAAACGGAGGAGGTGCTCGGCCGCGAATGGGCGCAGCGGCTCTTCGATATGGCCGAGAACGCCAAGCGCTATGTCCTGGGATTTGCCGAAGAGCACGCGATCGACATCGAATTCATGCCGGGCCAGCTCTCGGTCGGCCACAAGGCAAGCCTCGAAAGGGACTATCGCAACCACGTCGAGGCGATGACCGAGCGCTACGGCTATCCGCACCTTTCCTTCATGGATCGCGAGGAAACCGTGAGCCGGCTCGGCTCCAGCCATTACCACTTCGGTATCCGCGACACCGGGACCGGCCACATCCACCCGATGAAGCTGGTTGTGGGGCTCGTCAGACAGGCGGCGCTCGCCGGCGCCCATCTCTACGAGGGAACGAAGGCGCTCAAGATCGAGAAGAAGGGCGGCGCGGTCGTCATCGAGACGACGAGCGGCACGATCACGGCCGACCGGGCGCTGATCGCCTGCAACGGCTATATCGGCAATCTCGAGCCCGTGACCGCGAGCCACGTCATGCCGATCCGCTCCTTCATCGGCGCGACGACGGTGCTGCACGGCCATACTGGGATTCTGCCGGGGGGCGAATCGGTCGACGATTCGCGCTTCGTCGTACGCTATTTCCGAAAATCGAAAGACGGGCGGCTGCTCTTCGGCGGGCGCGAGGCCTACACTGCCGACAATCCGCGCGACATTTCGGCGCACATACGCCGGCAGATCTGCGAAATCTACCCGGATCTCGCCGATGTGGAGATCACTCACGCCTGGGGCGGCTCGGTCGGCATCACCATGCCGCGCCAACCCTTCTGCCGCGAGGTCATGCCGGGCGTCACCACGATCGGCGGTTACTCCGGCCATGGCGTCATGCTCGCCAATTATTGCGGCAAACTCTATGCCGAGCTCGCGCTCGGCAAATCTACCGAACTCGATCTGCTGAAGCAGCTCAAAATACCGGCCTTCCCCGGCGGAACGCGGTTCCGCTCGGCACTCCTGTTTCTGGCGCTCAGCTGGTACGCACTGCGCGACCGGTTCTAAAGGGAAGGCCCTCCGAGATTCCAGACGGTGGGCGCAAAGTCCTTGAAATGCTGCATATTTCTGTTCCCCGGGCGGTGATGATATAAGGAACGGCGTGTCGGCAGCCGTGCGGCCAGCCATTTTGTTGCGGTGCACCCTAGCCATTTTAAATCGATTAGATTATACCAGCCCAGACCTCAACGAGATCGAGACATCCCATGAGCAGCCAGATCATTCCCGTCGAACCGTTTGACTATGTGGTGTTCGGGGGCACCGGCGATCTTGCCGAGCGCAAGCTGCTGCCGGCACTCTACCACCGTCAGATGGAAGGCCAGTTCACGGAGCCGACGCGGATTATCGGCGCCTCGCGCGCGAGCCTTTCCCATGACGAATACCGCAAGTTCGCGAGCGACGCCCTGAAAGAACACCTGAAGGCCGGGGAGTTCAACGAGGCGGAAGTCGAGAAATTCACCTCGCGTCTCTACTACGTCTCCGTCGACGCCAAGTCCGAGCAGGGCTGGGACGATCTGAAGAAGCTCCTGGAAGAAGGCAAGGACCGTACCCGTGCCTTCTATCTCGCCGTCGGACCGGCGATCTTCAGCGACATTTCCGAAAAGATCCGCGATCACAAGCTCATCACCAGGAACACCCGCATCGTCGTCGAGAAGCCGATCGGCCGCGACCTCGCTTCCGCGACGGAACTCAACGACACGATCGGCAAGGTCTTCCGCGAAGAGCAGATTTTCCGCATCGACCACTATCTCGGCAAGGAGACGGTGCAGAATCTGATGGCGTTGCGCTTTGCAAACGCCCTGTACGAGCCATTGTGGAATTCCGCCCACATCGACCACGTGCAGATCACCGTTTCCGAAGCCGTCGGGCTCGAGAATCGCGCAGGTTACTACGACAAGGCGGGCGCGCTGCGCGACATGGTGCAGAACCACATCCTCCAGCTCCTCTGTTTCGTCGCCATGGAGGCGCCGACGTCGATGGACGCGGAGGCCGTGCGCGACGAGAAGCTCAAGGTGCTTCGCGCGCTGAAGCCGATCACCGCCTCCAATGTCGAGCAGGTGACGGTCCGGGGCCAGTACCGCGCGGGCGCATCGTCCGGAGGCCCGGTCAAGGGCTATCTCGAAGAGCTCGAAGGAGGCGTTTCCAATACGGAAACCTTCGTCGCGATCAAGGCCGAGATAAGCAATTGGCGCTGGGCAGGCGTGCCCTTCTATCTGCGTACCGGAAAGCGCATGGCGGGCCGCATGTCGGAGATCGTCATCACCTTCAAGCAGATTCCGCACTCGATCTTCGATCAGAGCGCCGGCCGCATTTCGGCCAACCAGCTGATGATCCGCCTGCAGCCGAATGAAGGCGTCAAGCAGTCGCTGATGATCAAGGATCCCGGACCGGGCGGCATGCGGCTGAGGAACGTGCCCCTGGACATGAGCTTCGCCGAGGCCTTTGCGGTTCGCAATGCGGACGCCTATGAACGCCTGCTGCTGGACGTCATCCGCAACAACCAGACCCTGTTCGTGCGCCGCGACGAAGTGGAAGCGGCCTGGCAATGGATCGACCCGATCCTCAAGGCCTGGGAAGCAACCGGACAGCAGGTGCAAGGCTATACCGCCG
Organism: Sinorhizobium sp. KGO-5; assembly: GCF_036245905.1. NCBI lineage: Bacteria > Pseudomonadati > Pseudomonadota > Alphaproteobacteria > Hyphomicrobiales > Rhizobiaceae > Sinorhizobium > Sinorhizobium sp. KGO-5. The sequence goes on along the minus strand of NZ_BDIZ01000001.1, from coordinate 1,112,931 downwards.
GAACCTGGGGTCCGAGCCAATCGATCGCGCTGATCGAGCGCGACGGCCGTACTTGGAACGATGCGATCTAGGGCCGATCATGAGCGCAAACATGCACATATTCGAAAATCCGTCCGCATTGGCCGAGGCCCTCGCGGACGACGTCGGTGCAAGGCTCGCCGCCGCGATCGCTACGAGAGGCACGGCGAGCTTCGCGGTATCGGGCGGCTCGACCCCGAAGGCCTTTTTCCGGTCGCTGTCGCGTCGCGAGCTCGATTGGTCGAAAGTGACGGTCACCCTCGTCGACGAGCGTTTCGTGCCACCCGAAAACGAGCGCTCCAACCATCGCTTGGTTGCCGATAACCTGCTCAAGGACGGGGCTGCGCAGGCGCGTTTCGTTCCGCTCTATCACGCGGCCGAGACTGCGGAAGCGGCCGCGGCGATCGCGAGCGACAGGACGGCAAGTCTCGGCGCACCCTTCGATGTCGTGGTGCTCGGCATGGGAACGGACGGGCATACGGCCTCGTTCTTTCCCGGGGGGACGCGCCTTGAAGAGGCGCTCGACCCCACGACGCCGCGCGGCGTGATCACCATGGAAGCGGAAGGCGCCGGCGAACCCCGCCTCACCTTCACCTTCTCCAGCCTGCAGGATGCCGGCTATCTGGTGCTGCATATCGAAGGCAGCGGCAAGAAAGAGGTGCTTGCCCAGGCCCAGGCGCCCGGCGACGAGGCAGAGATGCCCATCCGGGCCGTGCTTCGGCGGGCCACATCGCCGCTGCAGATATACTGGGCGCCCTGAGGCGACCCGGAAAGCGCCGCAACGCTCCCCGCACGCTGTGGCGCTCAAAGCCGATGATCGATGAAGAAAGGAGTCGCAAGACTCCGGAAGAGGGATGTGTCCATGTCCGCCGATTCCCGCATAGCCGCCATTACCGCCCGCATCGTCGAACGCTCGAAGCCGTACCGCGAGCCCTACCTCGATCGCGTCCGCAGCGCTGCGACGAACGGACCGCACCGGACCGTTCTCGGCTGCGGCAATCTTGCGCACGGATTTGCCGTCTGTTCCCCCGCCGAGAAGGTGGCGCTTGCGGGCGACCGCGTCCCCAACCTCGGCATCATCACCTCTTACAACGACATGCTTTCGGCGCATCAGCCGTTCGAAACCTATCCGGCACTGATCCGGGAGGCCGCGCACGAGGCGGGCGGCGTCGCTCAGGTCGCCGGCGGCGTTCCGGCAATGTGCGACGGCGTCACCCAAGGGCAGCCCGGCATGGAGCTGTCGCTCTTCTCGCGCGATGTCATCGCCATGGCGGCCGGCATCGGCCTGTCGCACAACATGTTCGACGCGGCCGTCTATCTCGGCGTCTGCGACAAGATCGTGCCCGGGCTCGCGATCGCGGCGCTCACCTTCGGCCATCTGCCCGCGGTCTTCATCCCCGCCGGACCGATGACCACGGGCCTGCCGAACGACGAGAAGGCCAGGGTTCGGCAACTCTTCGCCGAAGGCAAGGTCGGCCGCGACGAGCTCCTGGAGGCGGAGTCCAAATCCTATCACGGCCCCGGCACCTGCACCTTCTACGGCACCGCCAACTCCAACCAGATGCTGATGGAGATCATGGGCTTCCATCTGCCCGGCGCCTCCTTCATCAATCCCGGCACGCCGCTTCGCGACGCGCTGACCAGGGAAGCAACGAAGCGGGCGCTTGCGATCACCGCGCTCGGCAACGAATTCACGCCCGCCGGCGAGATGATCGACGAGCGGTCGATCGTCAACGGCGTCGTCGGCCTGCATGCGACCGGCGGCTCGACGAACCACACGATGCATCTCGTCGCGATGGCCCGCGCCGCGGGGATCGTGCTTACCTGGCAGGACATTTCGGAGCTTTCCGATCTCGTGCCGCTGCTCGCGCGCGTCTATCCGAACGGGCTGGCCGACGTGAACCATTTCCACGCCGCAGGCGGCATGGGCTTCCTGATCGCCCAGCTCCTCAGGAAAGGCTTGCTGCACGACGACGTCCGTACCGTCTACGGGCAGGGGCTCAGCGCCTATGCGATCGACGTGAAGCTCGGCGAAAACGGCAGCGTCAAGCGCGAGCCTGCGCCGGAGACGAGCGCCGACCCGAAGGTGCTCGCGACCGTCGAGCGCCCGTTCCAGCACACCGGCGGCCTCAAGATGCTGAGCGGAAATATCGGCAAGGCGGTCATCAAGATCTCCGCCGTCAAGCCGGAGAGCCACGTCATCGAAGCTCCGGCCAAGATCTTCAACGATCAGGCGGAACTGAACGCCGCCTTCAAGGCGGGAAGGCTCGAAGGCGATTTCGTAGCCGTCGTGCGCTTCCAGGGGCCGAAAGCCAACGGCATGCCGGAACTGCATAAGCTGACGACGGTGCTCGGCATCCTGCAGGATCGGGGCCAGAAAGTCGCGATCCTTACAGACGGGCGCATGTCAGGCGCCTCCGGGAAGGTTCCGGCAGCGATCCATGTGACCCCGGAAGCGAAGGAAGGCGGCCCGATCGCACGCATCCAGGAGGGCGACATCGTCCGCATCGACGCGATCAACGGCAAGGTCGAGGTGCTCGTCGAGGACATCGCGCTGAAAACGCGCGTGCCGGCGCATATCGACCTCTCCGACAACGAATTCGGAATGGGCCGCGAGCTCTTCGCTCCGTTCAGGCAGATCGCCGGCGCGGCCGACCGCGGCGGAAGCGTGCTGTTTCATTAGGGCCTGTTGCGATTCATTTCGAGTTTATGACGGCTGCTGCGAGATGGATAATGGCGTTGAAGCTCTGGTTGGTTTTGTCGGCACGCAGGGCGATGCGCGTCTTATAAGACGCGCGGCGCTGTAGGAAACTTTTTGGAGGACTGCGACGTCTCCTCCCCTCATCCCTGTGCTCGTCACAGGGATCCAGCAGCGCCGCGTCTGCGGCGCGGAAGAGCCTTTCCAGCCCAAGGACTTGGTCTGGCTGGATTCCTGTGACAAGCACAGGAATGAGGGACCGGGATGAGCGGTTGCTACAACCCTCACTTGCGAATATGCGAGGGAATGGTCAACCCGTCACGCAACGAAAAGTTACGTCTTTTTGAGACGCGCCGAGGGACCGCACCTCTCGACCCTCATCCCTGTGCTCGTCACAGGGATCCAGCAGCGCCGCGTCTGCGGCGCAGGAAGCGTTCTTTCAGCCCAAGGACTTGGTCTGACTGGATTCCTGACAAGCACAGGAATGAGGAGCCGGGGGATGTACGGCTCCTACAACATTCGCTTGCGAATATGCGAGGGGATGGTCAATCTGTGACGCAATGAAACGCGCCGAGGGCGGTGGCTACTCTGAACTGTCTGCGCCGGCGACAGCGCTCCTTGCATTCGCGATCTACGCCGTTGGCCTGATGTTTGCGCGACGCGAGTGGCTTTTTGCAGCCGAGTAACCTGCCGAGACCATCCGCGCAGCGGTTCCCCCGGTCCCTTGCGACCGGAGGGCCGCGTCATTTTCAGCGATAGATGTCGAGCGTGCGGTTCCGATGGTTCGGATGGGTGCTGTAGACGAAGATCCGGTTGAGGTCCCGCTCGCTCAGGAGCCGCAGGAACCGCGCCTCGATGATGTTGTTGGCATGCACCCGCCTCAGGAGGCAGCCGATCAGGGGGATGCGGGCGCTCGGTATGTCCAGATAGAAATTCTGCGGCAGCTGGAACTGGGTCAGAATGCCGATCAGGGCGCTGCTCCTGGAGAGCTTGATGATCTCGCAGCGGCGCGACGAGAGATTCTGCATACCCTTTTCGGTGAATTCGATCCGCGCCTCGTTCCGCGTGTCCTCCATCGGGAAATTCGCCTCCCGATCGTACATGAATGACTCTTCCTTGTTGAGAAAGTGCCGGTTGATCACGGGGGCTGCACTGCTCATCGAACTCGCCTTTTCGCATTTCACTGCGACGACGCTAACCCATGAAATTTAACAGAGAGTTCAGGGCTGCAGGCCGAAAATGCCCCCGGCCCTGCAGCCGAACTACGCCCGATAGCTCTGTCCCTTGGTGTCGAAAAGATGCAGCTTCGCCTTGTCGGCCGTGAACCGCACCTTGTCGCCGCGGCCGACGCGGGCGATACCGGGCATCTTGGCGATGATCGGCTCGTTTTCGACCAGTCCTTCGATGTAGAGCAAGGTCACCTCGCCCAGCGCCTCGACGATCGAGACCGTGCCCTCGAACAGGAAATCGTCGGTCTCGGTCACCTGCAGGTCTTCCGGGCGCACGCCGAAGCTTGCCGTCTTACCGTTTTCGGAGGCATTCGTCGGAATGTCGAGCGTCACCGATTTTCCGCCCGCGAGCGTGACGGCGGTCTGTTGGCCGGTCGCGGTGATCGTCGCCGGGATGACGTTCATGGCCGGGGAGCCGATGAAGCGCGCAACGAAGAGATTTGCCGGCCGCTCGTAAAGTTCGAGGGGCGCCCCGACCTGCTCGATGTGACCGGCGGAGAGGACCACGATCCGGTCGGCCAGCGTCATCGCCTCCACCTGGTCATGGGTGACGTAGATCATGGTGGTGTCCGATAGCCGCTCGCTGAGCTTGGCGATCTCGATGCGGGTCGCCACCCGCAGCGCGGCGTCGAGGTTTGAGAGCGGCTCGTCGAAAAGGAAGACCTTGGGATTTCGGCAGATCGCCCGGCCGATCGCCACGCGCTGCCGCTGGCCGCCGGAAAGCGCCTTCGGAAGCCGGTCGAGATATGGGGTGAGCTGAAGCATGTCCGCGGCTCCACGCACACGGCGGTCGATCTCCTCCTTCGGTTCCCTGGCGATCCGCATGCCGAAGGCCATGTTGTCGTAAACGGTCATATGCGGATAGAGCGCATAGGACTGGAACACCATGGCGATGCCGCGCTTGGAAGGCGGCACGTCGTTGACCCGCTCGCCGTCGATGAACATGTCGCCGCCGGTTATTTCCTCGAGCCCGGCGATCATGCGCAGAAGCGTGGACTTTCCGCATCCGGACGGTCCGACGAAGACGACGAACTCACCTTCCTTGATGTCGAGATCGATGCCGTGAATTACGTCGACGGCCCCGTAGGACTTGCGGATATCTTTCAGCAGCAGGCCTGTCATGGCACCCTCCCTCGGTTCTCAGGCCAGGCGCGCGAAAAACGCGCCCCAGGCCGGCAGCTTGACCTCGTGATCCAGTATCCCCGTGACGAAGCCGTGGCCCTCGAGCGGCTCCAGCCGCTTCATCGGCAGTTCCTTCGTCGCAGCTTCGTCGCTCATGTTGAACAGGCAAAAGATTCTCTCATTGCCATGGCTGCGCAGGAAGCCGAGCAAGGAGCCCCTGGTCTCGACGAATTCGATCTCGCCCTTGGCCAAGGCCGGATGCGCCTTTCTGAAGGCGAGAAAGCGGCGGTAGTGATGCAGCACCGAGGCCGGGTCGCCCTCCTGCACGGCAACCGCCCGCGGAATGTGGCTCTCGGAAATCGGCAGCCACGGCCTCGCGCTGCTGAAGCCGCCATCGGGCAGGCTCTCCCATACCATCGGCGTGCGGCAGCCGTCCCGGCCCTTGAAGTCGGGCCAGAACTGAATCCCATAGGGATCCCGGAGATCCTCATAGGCGAGCTCCGCCTCGGCGAGCGCAAGTTCCTCGCCCTGATAGATGCAGACGGTACCGCGCAGCGACATCAACAGGCTGGCGAGCAACTTCGCATGCGCGTGATGATCGGTAACGCCATCGGCCCAGCGGCTGACGTGGCGGACCACATCATGGTTCGAGAAGGCCCAGCAGGCCCAGCCTTCGGGGGCGGCCCTCTGGAAGTCGCGCAGAACCTCGGCCACGCGCTGCGGCGTCAGCCGATCGGGCGCCAAAAACTCGAAGGCGTAGCACATGTGCACCTTGTCGCCGCCCGACGTGTATTCGCCTGCGATTTCGAGGCCGCGCTGGCTGTCGCCGACCTCGCCGACGGCGGCGATCGCCGGGAACTCGTCCATCACCGCCCGGAAGCGCTTCAGGAACTCCAGGTTCTCCGGCCGGTTCTTGTCGTAGATATGCTCCTGATAGTTATAGGGATTGACCGCCGGCGCAGTCGAGGCGTTCCGGCGCTCGGGAACGAGCGCGGGGTTGTCGCGCAGTTCGCGGTCATGGAAATAGAAGTTGATGGTGTCCAGCCGGAAACCGTCGACGCCCCGCTCCAGCCAGAAGCGCTCGACGGCAAGCAGGGCCTCCTGAACCTCGGCGTTATGCAGATTGAGGTCGGGCTGCGAGGTGAGAAAGTTGTGCAGATAATATTGCAGGCGGGTGGGATCCCACTGCCAGGCGGAACCGCCGAAAATCGACAGCCAATTGTTGGGCGGCGTGCCGTCCGGCTTCGAATCCGCCCAGACATACCAGTCCGCTTTCGCATTGCTGCGGCTGGAGCGGCTTTCGACGAACCAGGGATGCTGGTCGGAGGTATGTGACAGCACGAGGTCGATCATCACCCGGAGGCCGAGCCGGTGGGCCTCGGCGATCAGCGCATCGAAGTCTTCGAGCGCCCCGAAGATAGGATCGACATCGACATAGTTCGAGACGTCGTAACCGAAGTCCCGCATCGGCGACGTGAAGAAGGGCGAAATCCAGATCGCGTCCGCGCCGAGCCCCGCAATGTGGGGCAGACGGGCAGTGATCCCCTGCAGATCTCCGATGCCGTCGCCATTGCTGTCCTGAAAGGAGCGGGGATAGATCTGATAGATCACCGCGCCGCGCCACCAATCCCTGTCGGGCTCGAGGATTGAGCTCGTCGTTTCGTTCATTGTCATGCTGTTCAGGATTCCTTGTCTGAAGTCGATCAGCCGCCCTTGACCGACCCAGCCAGCAGGCCGCGCACCAGGTAGCGTTGCAGGGCGAAGAAGACGATCAGCGGAACGACGATGGTGATGAAGGCGGAGGCGGTGAGAATTTCCCAATTGCCGCCGCGCGAGCCGAGGAGATTGACCAGACGCCCGGTCAGCACCAGCTTGTCGTCCCCCGCGCCGAGGAAGACGATGGCGACGAGAAGGTCGTTCCAGGTCCAGAGAAACTGGAAGATGGCAAAGGAGGCAAGCGCCGGAAACGACAGGGGCAGAATGATCTTGACGAAGATATCGAAATCGCTGGCGCCGTCGACGCGCGCCGATTCCATGATCTCGCGCGGCAGGCCGGCCATGTAGTTGCGCAGGAGATAGATGGCGAGCGGCAGGCCGAAGCCGGTATGGGCGAGCCAGATGCCCATATAGGTCTTGGCGGACACGCCGAAGAAGGCGCCGACGCCGTTATAAAGCTGCAGCAGCGGAATGAGCGACATCTGCAGCGGCACGACGAGAAGACCGACGACCACTGCGAGCAGGATCGCGCGGCCGGGAAAGGGCATCCAGGCGAGCGCGTAGGCGGCGAAGGCCGCGATCAGAATGGGAATGACGGTCGACGGTACGGCGACGGTCAGCGAATTCAGGAAGGATCTGCCGATGCCCGCAGCACTCAGGACCTCGGCATAATTGTCGAGCGTGAAGCGCGGTGGCGTGGTGGCCGTAAAGAATATGCGCTGGCCGCGCGAGCCCTCCATCCGCTGGTCCGAAACGATCTCGAAACTGCCGTCTGCCTGCACCGTCAGCTTTTCGCCGTCGTTGAGCTCGGCCGTTTCGCCGGGTTTGAATTTGGTGGGTTCGCGGCTGGAAAATCCGAAGGCGGAAACCTCTCCCCGGCTCTCCAGCAGGTTCCCGGAAATCACGAACTTGCCGTCGCGCTCGACCTGGTTCTCGGCCGAGGGCGCGCGGGCGACGGCGTTGCGCGACGAGCTGGAAAGAGCCGTCCACCAGCCGGAAACGGCGAGCTGGTCCTTGTCGCGCAAGGAGGAAATCAAAAGGCCGGCCGTCGGCAGGGTCCAGAGCAGGACCAGAAGCAGGACGGAAAGATGCACGGCCCAGGTGAGTGGAGAACGCCTCGACGGATTCATTTCAGTGCCCCCCGGATTCCCTGGTCGCGTTGCGAATGTTCCAGATCATGATCGGGACGACCAGGATCATGATGACCACCGCGATTGCCGCGCCCCGGCCGAAGTCGCCGCCGCCGCGGAACATCCAGTCGAACATGAGGTTGGCAAGCACCTGGCTCTGCCATTGCCCGTTCGTCATCGCGAGCACGATATCGAAAACCTTGAGGACCAGGATGGTGATGGTCGTCCACACGACGGCGATCGTGCCCCAGATCTGCGGCACCATGATTTTGAAGAAGATCTGCCAGCCATTGGCGCCGTCGATGACGGCCGCCTCGATCGTCTCCTCCGGAATGCCGCGCAGCGCAGCCGAAAGGATGACCATGGCAAAGCCGGTCTGGATCCAGATGAGGATGACCATGAGGAAGAAGTTGTTCCAGAAGGGCAGCGTGATCCAGGCCTGCGGCTCGCCGCCAAGCGCGACGACGATGGCGTTCAGGAGACCGATCTGTTCGGAGCCTGCGGCGCGGTAGTCATAGATGAATTTCCAGATGACGGCTGCGCCGACGAAGGAAATCGCCATCGGCATGAAGATCAGCGTCTTGGCGATATTGCCCCACCAGATGCGGTCGGTCAGTGCCGCAATGATCAGGCCGAAGAAGGTCGAAAGCGCCGGCACGACGAGAAGCCAGAGGAAATTGTTGAAGATCGACTGGCGGAATTCGCCGTCATTGATCATCCAGGAATAGTTGCTCAGGCCGACGAAGTTCTGGCCTCCCCGCCCATGAAGGCTCAGCCAGACCGATTGGACGACGGGGTAGACGAGGTAGAGCGTCAGCGCCAGCAGTGCCGGGGCGAGAAACAGCCAGGGACGAATGCTGTTGGCGATACGCAGGTTGCGCGAGGCGACGGCACCGAACTTGCCCTTGGATGGGAAGATCCAGTCGAGAACGAGATTCGTGCTCCAGAAATAGGCTGCGCAAACCAGAACGCCGGCCACCATCGTCAGAATGGCAGCAATAAACTGCTCCATGACACATTCCTCCCCTCTCACGCCTTCGCGGGCGTCTGCAGGCGCTTTGCATAACGGCCGCTGCCGTTGTTATCAGGCGGCCCTCCAGCCGGAGGACCGCCGAATGAGGAACAGGCAGACGATGCCCCCACCGTCCGGCTGACCGGATCCTACTTGATGGAGTCCCATGCCTTCTGTACGCCGGCCGCGACGTCGGCCGAGGACTTGCCTCCGACGAAATCGACCATGCCGGTCCAGAAGGCGCCGGCCCCGATCTTCCCGGGCATCAGGTCGGAGCCGTCGAAGCGGAACGTCGTGGCGTTCAGCAGGATTTCACCCTGTTTCTTCAGCGGCGGATTTCCGTAGACGTCGACATTGACGCTCTTGTAAGGCGTGAGGAAGCTCGTCTGCGCCATCCAGACCTCGTGCGCGATCGGGGTCTTCAGGAACTCGATGAAGGCGCGTGCCGCCGGCGTGTCCTTGGTGATCATCGCAAGGGTGCCTGCGCCGAGCACCGGATTGCCGAGCTCCTTTTTGCTTTCATAGGGCGGCATGTAGAAGAAGTCGGCATCCTCTCCGACAACCTTGCCTTCCGGGAAGAAGGACGGAATGAACGAGGCCTGATGGTGCAGGTAGCACTTCGGCGGAGAACTGAAGAGCCCTTTCGGGCTGTCCCGGAAGTCGGTCGACGCCACCGCCGCTGCACCGCCGTCGACGAAGGCGTCATTGCGCGCGAACCAGCCGAACTCCTCCAACGCACCCGTGACCGACGCATCCGTGAACGGTATCTCGTTCTTCACCCATTTGTCGTAGGTCTCGGCGGGCTGGGTCCGCAGCATCAGGTCCTCGACCCAGTCGGTCGCCGGCCAGCCCGTCGCGCCGCCCGAACCGAGACCTATGCACCACGGCTTTTCGCCGTCTTCCGCGATCTTCTCCGTCAGCGCTTTCAATTCTTCCATGGTCTTCGGAACTTCGTAGCCGGCATCCTCGAAATTCTCCGGCACGTACCAGACCAGAGACTTGACGTCGATCTTGTACGGGAAGGCGTAAAGCGCCGGCGTTCCGTCCTTGCCGTTATAGGTGGAGAGGTCGACCCAGGACTGGCCTGCAGCATAGTTGTCGAGAAGCCATTGCTTGGTTTCGTCGCCGAGCGGCGTCAGAAGGCCCTTGGCGGCCAGATCGGCGATGAGACCCGGCTGCGGCAGGATTGCGACATCGGGCGGGCTTCCCGCCTGCGTATCGATGACGATCTGCTGCTCGTAGTTTTCCGAGGAGGAATATTTGAGCTCCACGCCGGTCGCCTCGACGAAATAGGCATAGACGCTCTTGAACAGAGCCTCGTCCTCGCCGCGCCAGGGGCCGAAGATCGTGAGCGTCTGACCCTTGAGGTCGTGACCTTTCTTGAACTCCTCCAGGCTCGCCCAGTTGAACCTGGAATCCTCTCCCGGCTTGAACTTCAGGTCGGCGCCGCCCGCAGTCCCTGCAAGCAATGCGAATGCGGCCACGCCGATCAGCAACGATCTCTTCACCTCTTGTCCTCCCCAAAAAGAAGCCCGGGCGGACGCCTCGGGCGAATGTCAAAGCGCGAATTAATGGCTCCGTCTAGGAGGAGCATTCAAAGCGCTTTGAGCTCGCTAACACTCCATCGCTGCAGAGAAAGAGTCAAGAGCTTTCCTTCTCGTCCGGAATTGTGCGGGATTTTTGCTCTGCGGCAACGTTTTGCGGCGCAAGATACTGGTTTTTCGCTTTTTTGAACCCGATCCCGATGATACAGGACATCAGAGGTGCTTGCCGAAGCAAGAAAAATGAAAAAGATATTCAAAGCGCTTTGGAAGGGATTCTCGCCATGCCGGTCAATCTCAAGCAATTGGCGGAACTGCTCGGTCTGTCCCAGACCACGGTCAGCCGGGCGCTGAACGGCTATCCGGAGGTCAATGCGGAAACGCGGGCGCGGGTGCTGGAGGCGGTGCGCGAAACGGGTTACAGGCCCAACCGCGCCGCACAGCGCCTCGCGACCGGAAAAGCCTATTCGATCGGGCTCGTCATGCCGATCGCATCGGGAATCGATTCGGACATCCATTTCGGTGAATTCCTGGCGGGGCTGGCGGAGGAAGCGGTCGAGCACGATTTCCACTTCGTGCTGAACCCCAGTGCGCCCGAAGACGAGGAGGCGACATTCCGCCGGCTTGCGGCGAGCGGCAATGTCGACGCTGTCTTCACCGCCTATATGCGCGCAAACGATCCCCGCATCGAGATGCTGAAGGCTCTTTCCATTCCCTTCGTGGTGCATGGCCGCTCCATCGGCGGTCCCCGGGACTATCCGTTCCTCGACGTGGACAATACCGGCGCCTTCTACGACGCCGCCAGGCTTCTCATCCAACTCGGCCACAGCCGCATCGCCCTGATCAACGGGCCGGAACACCTCACCTTCTCCATCCGCCGGAAGAAGGGGCTGGTGCGCGCGCTTGCGGAAAAGGGCCTCAACCTCGACGATGCGCTCGTCCATCACTCTGCGATGACCGACGAGCATGGCTATCGGAGCATGCAGCGTTTCCTCAAACGGCCGAACCCGCCGACCGCCGTCCTTTGTTCCAGTACCGTGCTGGCGCTCGGCGCGGTGCGCGCGATCAACCAGGCCGGACTCACTATCGGCACCGACATCTCGCTCATCGCCCATGACGACGTCCTGCCGATGCTGAAGCCCGAGAACTTCAGCATACCACTGACGACGACGCGCTCCTCGCTTCGCGCAGCCGGTGCACGCATCGCCAAACGGCTGATCGGCGGCATACTCAATCAGGCAGACTATCCCGAGCAGGAGCTTTGGCGCGCCGAACTGATCGTGCGCGCCTCGACGGGGCCTGCACCGGACAGGTAGAGCCGCGATCGTTAGGCAAGCCGCTTCACCCCTCCCACAAGTGGGAGAGGTTGGGGATGGACTGTCTAGTCCCAAGCGGCAGTCAGAATTTCGGAGGCTTGCGGCCGGCCATGCGGCAGGCGGCGATGATCGTGTTCGCCATCAGCATCGCGATCGTCATCGGCCCGACGCCTCCCGGGACCGGCGTGATTACGCCTGCGACCTTCGCACACTCCTCGAAGGCGACATCGCCGACGAGCTTCGTCCTGCCCTCGCCGCGTTCGGGCGCCGGGACGCGGTTGATGCCGACGTCGACCACCATGGCACCGGGCTTCACCCAGTCCGCCTTGACCATCTCGGGGCGCCCGACCGCGGCCACCAGGATGTCCGCCTTGCGGCAAACGGCCGCGAGATCCTTGGTGCGCGAATGCGCCGTCGTGACCGTTGCATTGGCCGCAAGAAGCAGGGCGGACATGGGCTTGCCGAAGAGGTTGGAGCGGCCGATGACGACGGCGTCGAGACCGGAAAGATCATCGCCGTAAGTCCGGCGCACGAAGACCATGGCGCCGGCCGGCGTGCAGGAGACGAGCCCGCCTTCGAGATCGCCGGTCGCCAGCTTGCCGGCATTGACGACATGCAGTCCGTCTACGTCCTTTTCCGGAAGGATCGACTGGATAATCGGTTCCGAGCGGAGGTGTTTCGGCAAAGGCAGCTGCACGAGAATGCCGTGGATGGACGGATCCGCATTGAGCTCGGCGACCAGCGCCGCGAGTTCCTCCTGCGAGGTCTCCTCCGGCAGCGTATGCTGAACCGACAGGAAGCCGCATTCCTTCGCCATCCTGCTCTTCGCCGACACGTAAGTGTGGCTCGCGGGATCGTCCCCGACGATGACGACCGCGAGACCCGCGCGCACGCCGGTTTCGCTTTCCAGTGCGCTCGTGGCGGATTTCACGGTTTCGATGACCGAAGCAGCAACGTCCTTGCCATCAATCACAGTCGTCACGGCGTATCTCCCGATTAGTCCCGAACGCGGCACACTCTAGATCAAGCCGCATCCGGCGATTGCCTGCATGCGCCCTATGCTGTTCCAAACGCATAATTGCAAGTGCCCTGCGCGTATGGAAGCGCCATCCGCTTCGGTGCGGCAATTTCCTTGCACGATGAGAGACAGCCCCGGATCCTGGGTGGCGCATCCACGATTCCGGCTTTTGCATTGCCGAGACCGGGCGTAAAATCCTCATTCGAAAGGCCGTTTTGGATTCAACCTCTGTTTAGGAAGATTTGCTGTACTCATTGCATCGAATCGGCGCGGGCTTTGACGATGACGTCGGACGGCCAGGACAGTTTCATTCATTTTCAGACGAAGCTGGAAGACGCGTCGGATATCGAGCTCGTCGTGATCGTGCCGACGTTCCGGCGTCCGGATCATCTCGTCAAGACGCTGAAGACCATCGTCTCACAAAGGCCCGATGTCCCCCTCGCGACCATTGTCGTCGAAAACGACGCGGACGGATTTGCCGGCGCGCGGTCGGCCAAAGACTTCCTAAGCGGCCATTCTTTCGATTCCGCCGTCGTCGTGGCACGCCGCCGCGGATATGCCCATGCCTGCAATGCCGGACTGACAGCCGCTCTCGAGCTCTTTCCGAGCCTCGGCTTCGTGGCTCTCATCTATGATGACGAGATAGCCGCTCCCGAATGGCTCGATGGTCTGATGGCGGTGCAGGAAGCCCATGATGCGGACATTGTCGGCGGTCCGCAGCTTCCCGTCCTGGGGCATCCTCAGGAGCAGAAGTGGAAGCGGCACCCCGTCTTCGCACCTCCCTACCACGGGAGCGGGCCCGTACCCGTCCTCTACTCCGCAGGCAACGTCCTGATCACGCGACGGGTGCTCGAAGGCATGCCGCAGCCGTTCCTGGATCCGGCGCTCAATATCGTCGGCATCGGCGATGCGGATTTCTTCGACCGGTGCAGGGCGAAAGGCTTCTCCTTCGCCTGGGCTGCGGATGCCTGGGTGGCGGAGTCGGTTCCGGCGCATCACACGACGGCTTCCTGGACGCGTGCCCGCAGTATCGAGAAAGGTGCGATCTCGACGCTGATGGAGCGTCAGCGCGATGCGACTTTCTCCGGGCGATTGAAAACCCTCTGCAAGTCCCTATGGCTGCTCGCCTCATCGCTGCCGGTAGGCCTCAGGCTCTGGAGAGAGACCGGCCTTGCCGCGGCCAGCCTCTATCCCCTCCACGTCGCGATCGGCCGGCTGACCGCCCGGATCGACGCGGCCGATACGCGGGACGGCAATCGCGACAGGGACTGACGCTGTCGCCGGCAAGGCGCTCCGCACTATCGGCGTCAGTGCGCGCTGGTCGCCTGCACCGCGTTCTCCGGAAGCCGGTCGGAGGCCGCCTGGCCGTTCCTGTCGAGGATCGGCACAGGCTTCTGATACGGGCGGTTCTGGCTGTTGGCGACGCGTTCCACGTCCTCTTTGGTCAGATATTCAAGCTGCTCGACCAGAACTTCCGAAATGACCTCGTTTCCGAGCTTCCTGTTGAGGCCATCCTTGACCGCAACCTTGAAGCCGGGCAGATCGAACGTAGCGGTATCGGCGACATCGATGAATTTCGAGCCCACCAGCATGTCGTAGAGCTCGTCAGTGACGAGCTGGCGCAGAGGCGCATGCAGCTTGGCGATACCTTCCCGCGATGCCGAGAAGGAGAGCTTCGCAAGGAAATAACCCTGCACCGCGCCGTCCTTGATGGACGGGATCGTTATCATCTCACCGGGGACATATTCCTGCGACGCGCGCCGGTCCGCCTCCGCATCCGAAACCACCGGCGCCGAGGCATGCTGCATCGAAAAATAAACCGACCCGAGCGTGACGGCGCAGACCCAGACCCCGGTGAGAACAAGCTTCAACATCAGAAATCGCTGTAGCGGAATTGTGCTTCGGTATAGATGCCGTCCGCATCCGCGTCCTGGGCGGCGGTCTTGAGGAGGTCGACGACGGAGCGGACCGCTTCCAGGTGCGCGGCCACCTTCTGCGCATTGACCTGCAGCTTGCTCCTGAGATGGCGCGTCTGCGCGGCGAAGGCCGGCGAGAGCTCGCCGGGTCCGGCGTCGCGATGAAGCATGGTCAACTCGTAGAGGCACCGGCTCTTGTGGGCGTTCGAGGTCTTGAGGTCGAATTCGGGGTCCGCACCGATACGGCTGTTCTCATTGTCGATGATCATCTCCAGTCGGCCGAGAACATTTTGGATCCGCAGGTCGTTGGATGCCACAGCTTCCATAATCAACTCCCATATGCACTATCGCGGGGCGCGGGCGGAACGATGCCCAGGCATTCTTTCGCCCGCTTGTTTCCATTGGTATGAATGTATTTCGCCAGGCCGCTTCGCGGACCGGGCGACGGCATCAGGCCTGCTTCTTCTTTTCGTCGTTGGGCAGGAAGGACGAGAGCGCCTTGCGCTCATATTCCTGGACTATGCCAGCGGCGAGGTTCCGGCTGTCGCCGTCCAGCGAGGCGTTCACCCGATCGGTCGCACCGTCGCCTACCATCTGATCGGCGATGCCGATCCCGCCGCCCTTGGCGAGCACGTCGCCAATCTGCTCGGCCATCATGCTCTTCCAGATGTCGCCGGAGGTGCCCTTGCCGAAGACGTTCTCGCTTTCGCTCGGAAGCATGGATTTCACGAAATTCTGCAGGACCATCGCCTCGAATTTCCGATAGGTCTCCGGGATCTTCTTCGCTTCGGCACGATTGCTGATGTCTCCAAGCCCGCTCGATCCTTCGGAAGAATTGAGCACCGAAGAAACGTGCGCTGCGAAGCCATCGCCGTTTTCTGCGAGGCTGGTCGCCTGGAAAGCGGCGCGATTCGCCTTGAGCCGCGCCTGCGCCTCCTGGACCTCAGCCGGATCGGCCGCGCGGACGACGTCCATCACCAGATCGCTGGGCGGAGAAATAGCCATGTCAGATCCTCTCAAAGCCGAAGCCGGCATCTCGTTTGCCGGGCAACGCGATGTTCGTGAAGCGGAAAGCCACCCTTGCTGGCTCTCCGGTTGAAGCATTATCACCCGTCAACCTTACCGGAGGCTGGCGCCGCCCGAGACGTGCTGGTCGATCAGGTCGAGGATCGAATTGTCGGCAGCCTCGCGGTCCTCCGACAGCCGGGCGTCCTTCATGTGTTCCTCGAGCCGGTCGCCCTTGGCGCGTTCCTTCATCATGCGGGCTTCATGCACCTGCTGGATTCCGAGCAGCATCTGGTCCTTCTGCACGAGGCGTCCGAGTTGGGAGGCATAGTGACCTGAAAACACGCGATGCATCGGATGGGCCGACCCCATGGCGTCGACCACGACGTCGATCGTTCCGGCAAGTTCGGTCCGCTGCCGGGCGGTCTCGGCCACTTCGCTTTCGGCCATCCGCTCCAGATGCCGCTGGACGGCGACCAGGCGTTTCAGCTTTTCCGACCGCGCCTTCATCGAGCTAGCCACCCTGCATGACGGGCGCGAAGCCGTCGGCGAACAGACGCAGCATCGCGGCGATGCCGAGATAGAGAAGGAACAGGCCGCCCATGATGAGGTAGGGCTGGGAAATGAAGTAGACCGGGATCTGCGGCGCCAGCTTGTTGACCATGCCGATCGCCACGTTGAACAGCAGGCCGTAGATCACGAAGGGGCTGGCGAGCCGGAGCATGATCATGAAGGTCTGACCGAGCGAATTGGTGAGCGTGATCAGCGTGCCCTGCGGATCGAAGCCGGCGCCGATCGGCATAACCCGGTAGGACTGCGCGATCGCCTCGAAAATCACATGGTGGAAATCCAGCATGAAGAGAATCATCAGCCCGGCAAAACCGATCATGCTGGTGAGCTGGTTTTCCGCCGTATCCTCCAGCACATCCGCCGTCGGCGGCGGGCTGAACCCCATCAGCATGGTCATTGCGGTGCCGGCAAACTGCAGCCCGAGCACATAGTAGCGCGCGACGAGCCCGATCACGGCGCCGATGGCGGTCTCGGTCGCGACGAGATAGAGATAGGTGTGACCTTTGCCCGTCACCTGCGGATAAATATCCGTCCACATGATCGGCAGGATGGCCATGGAGAGCGCCACCGCTATGAACAGCCTGATCTGCATGGGGACGCGCGCCGTCGAGAATCCCGGCATGATCATGACGCAGCCCCCGATCCGGCAGAAGGCCGCAAACAGCGCCAGGACCGTGCCCTCGGGGTCGGTGATCATGAAATCGAGCCGATGATCTTGATCTCGAGTCCCTTGGCGAGCTCGACATGCGAGAGCACGGGCAATGTGGCGAAGAGGCGTTCGATGATCATGCGCACATAAGACCGGGATTCGGGCGAACTTACCAGTACGAAGGGCATGCCGCGATCGAGATGTTCACGGATTACCTTCGTCGCCTGCTCGCTGAATTCCTCGAGATGGCGCGGGTCGATATCGAACTCGACGATCTCACCCTTGGCGTCGCGCTTCAGCGCCTGGTGGAAGACCATGTCCCACTTGTTGCCGAGCCTCAGCACGCGCAGCACGCCGTTGTCGGCGAGGTCGCCGCAGAGCTGCTGCGACATGCGCACCCGCACGTGTTCGACGATCTGCTCGGTCTTGCGCACGTGCGGGGCCAGCTCCGCCACGGCTTCGAGAATCAGATGCAGATTGCGGATCGAGACGCGTTCGGCGAGCAGCAGTTTCAACACCGCCTGCAGACCGGAATAGGACATGTGCGAGGTACAGATCTCGTCCGCGAGCTTGCGGTATTCCGGGTCGAGCCGTTCGATCAGCACCTTCACGTCCTTGTAGGAGAGAAGCTGCGGCAGGTTGTTGCGGATCACTTCGCTCAAATGCGTCAGCACCACCGACACGTTGTCGATCGGGTGGAAGCCCTCGCGCTTCAGGTCTTCCGTGAACGTCTCGAGGATCGACACCGCCGGCATGCCGAAAGCCGGTTCCCGGATGTCGTCGCCGGGCACGCTCGGCCGCCGCCCGCCGCCGGTAACCACCAGCACTTCGCCCACGCGGACCGTGTTGGAAGCGATCGTGGTGCCGTGGATGCGGACATGATAGGCCTTGTCGGGAATGGTGATGTCGTCGGAAACCTTGATCTCCGGAACGACGAGGCCGTATTGGAGGGCGAACTTCCGGCGCATCTTGCCGACGCGGAAGGCAAGCTCCTGATGGGCGCCCAGCAGCCTGGTGGAGACCTGCTTGCCGAGCAGCAGCTCGATCTCCGCGGTCTTCAGCACCGATTTGACCGAATCCTTGTCGCTTTCCTTGCTCTGCTGCGCCTTTGCCGCCTCCTCGTCCCGTTTTGCCGCCTTCTCTGCCTCGATCTGCTTCGGAATGAACCAGCTGAGGAAAGCCATGCCGCCGCCAAGCGCCGCAAAGGGAAGGAAAGGCAGGCCGGGCGTGACGGAGAGCAGGACGATCAGCCCGGAGGCGACCATCAGCGCCCGGGGATAACCGCTGAGCTGGCCGACGACCGCCTGGTCGGTGGAACCGGCGGTGCCGCCGCGCGAGACGAGCAGGCCGGCGGCGAGCGAAACGATCAGTGCCGGGATCTGGGAGACGAGACCGTCGCCGACGGAAAGCTTGACGAACACGTCGGCCGCTTCGCCGATCTCCATGTCGTGGCGCAGGTAGCCGATGATGATGCCGCCGAAGACGTTGATCGCGGTGATAATCAGGCCGGCGATCGCATCGCCGCGCACGAATTTGGATGCACCGTCCATGGCGCCGAAGAAGGAGCTCTCCTCCTCCAGCTCGCGGCGGCGGCGCTGCGCTTCCTTCTCGTCGATCAGGCCGGCTGAGAGGTCGGCATCGATCGACATCTGCTTGCCGGGGATCGCATCGAGGGTGAAGCGGGCGCCGACTTCGGCGATACGCGTGGCACCCTTGGTGATGACGATGAAGTTCACCGTGATCAGGATGAGGAAGACGATGAGACCGATCACGAAGTCCCCGGACATGACGAGGCTGGCGAAACCGGAGATGACCCCGCCGGCGGCGCCATGGCCCTCATGCCCGTGGGAAAGGATGACGCGCGTGGTGGCGATGTTCAGCGCCAGGCGGATCATGGTCGAGATCAGCAGAATCGTCGGGAAAGACGAGAAATCGAGCGGCCGCTGGATCCAGAGTGCGACCATCAGGATCAGCACCGAGAACGAAATGGAGAAGGCAAGCCCGAGATCGATCAGGAAGGGGGGAATGGGCAGGAACAGGATCGACAGGATCATCACGATCCCGAGCGCAAAGCCGATGTCCCGGCTCTTGGGTGCAAGTTTCGGGATGGTCAGCGTCGCCTGTTGTGCCATGTCTCTTCCGTCTCTTCATGAGAGGCGGGCAGCGATCGTAAGATCTGCCCAAGGGTATGGCAGAGTCCTAGAGGGCCAAGCTTGCGCGAAGGTGGTATCCGGGGGAGATGCCCGGCAGGGCAGAGGGGGGTACTTCGCCGCTCCCCGAGCTAAAACCCGCTCTGTATTCGCGAGAACACGATATCTGTGAAGATCGAAATCTGCGCGCCGACGAAGGGCGCCGAGATGGCGGCGGTGACCATCACCGCCAGGATCTTCGGCACGAATGTCAGCGTCATCTCCTGAACCTGGGTCAGGGCCTGGAGGAAGGCGATGCCGACCCCGACCACCATTGCGGCGAGAACGGCAGGGCCCGAGGCCACGATCACTGTCCAGATCGCCGCCTGTACGATGTCGAGGGCATCTGCCTCATTCATGGGAACTCACTTCATTATGACGCCCGGACCGATAACGAGCTCCTTGCCCGTATCGAGCACCGCGATGATTCCATCGGAGTATAGTTTCACCTCCTTGACGACGCCAGTGGTCTTGCCGTCCGCGCTGGTGACCGTCCTGCCGATCACGGCGTCCGCCTCGCTGAGCGCGGTGCGCTGCAGCAGGCTTTCGAGGTTCTTGTTGGTCTTGATCGTCTGCTCCACCTGCGAGAAGGTCGCAAGCTGCGCGATCTGCTGCGTCGCGTCCATCGGCTGCGTCGGATCCTGGTTCTTCATCTGCGCCACGAGCAGCTTGAGGAAGCTCTCGTAGTTGAGCGTCGCCGCGCTGGCGTCGCCCGCCGAATCCGTGGCCGAAACCGTTGGCGTGTAGCTGTTGGACGTGTTGTTGACGCCGCTCACCGCCATGGCGCAATCTCCTTGCGTATCTGTTCCACCGTCGCAGGCGTCAGTTCCTGCGCGTTGAGGATCTGGTCCTCGATCGGATAAAGCCCCCGGATCGCCTTCAGCGCCTCAAAGGCCCGACCCTGCGTGACCAGCCCGTCGATTCGCTTCAGCTCGGCCAGCACCTCGTCGTGCTTGAAGCAGTTGAGCAGCATGACGATCGACTTGCGGAACATCGCGGTCGACTGGTCCGCGCCTTCCGGATTGATCAGGATCATCTGGGCGATGAAATAGAGCTGCCGCAGCGGTGTCGTCGCGTCTTCGGGCTGCAGGACGTGGTTTTCCAGCAGGAAGGTCACGTCGTTCAGGAATTCGATCGCGACCTTGCGGTCGACGCGCAGCACTGCGCCGTTTACAAAGATCCTTTCGCCCGATTTCAGCGAAATACGCAGTGTGCTCTTCATTTCAGTCCATCCCTGATGATGGTGGTTATGTCGATAATGCCCTGGAAATTGGAAGACTCGCGTTTGCGGATCTTCTCCGTCTCGTTCAGAATCCAGATTCCGATCGAAATGAGGTTGGCGCGCAGCTCTTCGTTGAGCTGATTGTCCGGCGCGCGCAGATCTTCGATGAAACGGATCCAGAGACGCCGGGTGAAGTAGACCGCTTCGATCGCCTCCCGGGTGTATCCGTCCTTTTCCTTCGCCGCCTGCAAGAGCGCGATGGAACGATCGAGAACCTGCTTCTCCCGATCCTTGGAAACGGCTACGCCTTCCTCCATGATCTCGGCGTATGCAAACTGATACATTCAGACATCCCTCATGCTTGTCCGCATCCTCTAGTCATTAGAGGAAGTCTATCAAACTCAACCGCTGGATCCGCGCCGTCAGTGTGTAGGAGGTCTCTACCTGCGTCAGCAGCGTGTTCATCCGTGTCGAAGCCTCGTAGGTGTCGACGCCTTCGAGATCGGTAATATGTGTGTTGATCAGCTTGATCTGGGCCTGGAGGGAGGTATTCGCCTTTTTCACGCGCGCTTCGGAAATACCGAGAGTGCTGCGCTCCGCCGTGACCTGCGTATTGGCCTGCTCGACATAGCCGAGCGCCGTCTCACCGATATAGGCCCGGACTTCGGAGCTGACATTTTCGTCCATCAGTTCCAGGGCGATCACGCTGGCGAGAGCGAATTTCCGGAAGCCTTCCGTCGTCGCATTCGTGGAGCTCTGCACCACTTCCGTCGTGCTGATGCGGCTCGTCATGTTCTGGCTCGAGGCCTTGGACCAATCCGTGGCCCATTGCGCATCGCTTGCATAAAGCGGTTCGAGCGTGTTGGTGATGAAGTCCTCCATCTCGGCCTTCGTGAAATCGCTCATGGAGGCAATGCCGTTCGCCGACATGTAGGTGGCGAGCGCGGTGTCGAAGGTCGACTTCGCCGCAGCGCCATAATCCTCGAAGGGCCTCACGTCGGTGTTGATGCCGGCAAAGAGAAATTCGCCGTTGAAGGACAGGTTCGCCGCCGAAGAGAAGGCCGACATGGCACTCTGTATTTCGGTCTTCTGGATCGCGAGCTGATCGGCGGCATCATTGCCCTTGAAGGTGACGAGGGTGTTACGCACCTGCTGCGCCGCTTCGGCCATCGTGGCAAGGGCGGATTGCGAAGCGGCAAGCCGCTGGGTGACGACGGAATTGGTATCGACGAGCGTATCGAGCCGTGCCAGCTCGCGCTGCAGGCTTACCGAGCGCGCCGCCGAGGAACCGAGCGCCAGCCCCACATCCGCGTGG
Organism: Sinorhizobium sp. KGO-5; assembly: GCF_036245905.1. Taxonomy (NCBI): domain Bacteria; kingdom Pseudomonadati; phylum Pseudomonadota; class Alphaproteobacteria; order Hyphomicrobiales; family Rhizobiaceae; genus Sinorhizobium; species Sinorhizobium sp. KGO-5. The sequence continues at coordinate 1,091,265 of NZ_BDIZ01000001.1, read as the reverse complement.
CGCCCGGTCGTCACCTCGGTCTGCAGCTTCAGAAGTTCCGCCTGCCCCTGTTGGATGGTCAGCCGCATGGCGTTCTGAACGGCCAGGTTCGAAACGAAGGACGTCTTCATGATTACCTCACGGCTTCGAGAAGCGACGCCATCATGGCGTCGACGGTGCTGATCAACTTGGCCGAGGCCTTGTAGGATTGTTCCAGATCGAGAAGCAGCGACAGTTCCTCGTCGATGCTCACCCCGGTCACGCTGCCGAGCGCCTCCTGCGTGCGCGCCAGCAGCGCCGCCTTGTTGTCATCGGCCCTGGAGGCGCCGCTGCGTATCTGCTCGAACCAGCCGACGGAAGACGCGGCGAATTCCATGATCGAACTCGTGGCGTCGAGCCCGGTCGCGCCGTCGAACGCCATGTCGCCGTCCAGAGCGGTGATGAGTCCGTCGAGCAGGTCCGTAAAACCGGCATTGCCGTCAGGGTTCGAAACGACCCCGTTGAAGCCGCCGTCGCGCAGGAGGAAGGGGTTGGCCTTCGCTGCGGGATTGACCGAAAGGCTCGCGGCAATCCCCGGCTGGACGGCGCCCGCAACCGGTACGGTTCCGCCCGACCAGGTAAAGAGCCCCGGCAAGCCGCCTTCCTGGAACAGGGTGACGAGGCCGCGCGCCATCTCGTCGAGCTGCGATTGGAACTTCGGAGCGATGTCGTCGCGCAGCTGAAGCAGGCCCGCGAGCTTGCCCTGGGCACTGGTATCGGCGCCGCTGCCGGCAGCGAGCGGCACGCCGTCGATGAATATGCCGTTGCCGGTGACGGTAGCATCGTAAGCACTCTTCGGCGCAAACGTGACCTCTCTCGGAAGCGTCTCGAAGAGAACGGTGCCGCCCGAGGTGTAGATGACGGTATCGTTGTTCGCCCGCGTGACGGTGGAAATGCCGACAAGCTCCGATATCTGCTTCAGGGTCTTGTCGCGATCGTCGAGCGCAGCGGTCGCGTCCGTGCCTGCGGCCGTCGCCTGCTTGACGGCGTTGTTCGCCGTCGCGAACTGCGCGAGAAGGCGGTTCAGATTGGCGACCTCCTCGGCGATTTTCTTGTCCGAGTCGAGACGAAGGTCCTGAACGGCGGCCGACGTCTTGCTGATCGAGTTGGCAAGGTCCGATGCATCCGACACCACCGTGGCGGCGATCGTCGCATTGCCGGGCGTCGACGCGAAAGTCTGCAGGCTGTTGCGGAAGGCCGAGAGATAGGTGGAGGGCGACGACTCGTAGTCGTTGCCGCCGAGCGCCGATTTCATGATCTCCAGCCCGGACAGGAGACTGCTCTGCGCGGAGGACTGCGAGATGCCGATCAGGTTCTGCTTGAGGAGCGCCTCGTTCTGCGCCCGATAGATCGAAACGATCTGGGCGCCGCCCGGGGTGGTCCCGAGCATCGCCATGCGGCGCGAGTAGTCCGCATTGCCGGAATTGGCAATGTTCTTCGAGACCGTGGCGGTTTGTTGCGCCGTGGTGCTGAACGCGGATTGCGCGATGGCGATTGCAGAAGACAGCGACATGCCGGGGACCGTTTTCTCAGTGCACTCCCGGGAAGAGCCCGTAATGGGCCTTACGTCCGGAAGTGCGTAGTTTCGAAGTTGGATTTAGCGCTTCAGATTGACGAGAACTTCGAGCAGTTCCGAACCGGTCTGGAAGACCTTGGAGTTTGCCGTGTAGTTGCGCTGCGACTCGATCATCGCCGTCAGTTCCTCGGCGATATCGACATTCGAGCTTTCGAGCGCGCCGGAGAGGATCTCGCCGAAATCGCCCGAGCCGGCGAAGCCGGTGATGATGACGCCGGAGTCGACGCCCTGCGAATAGACGTTACCGGATTCCGGCTTCAGCTTGTCCGGGCTCTGGACATTGGCGAGCGCGATGCGATAGCGCGGATCGAGCTCGCCGTTCTCGTATTTTACGTAGACGATGCCGTCGGAGTCGATCTGGTAGCCGGCGACCTTGCTCGGCGCGTTGCCGTCGATGTTGCCGCCGTCGGCGTTGAAGGCGTAGCCGAGCTGCGTCGTCTTCGTCAGATCGATAGTGAGGGCCGAGAGGTTCGCCCCGGTGCCGGGAAGAGCCGCCATCGCCGATGTCGTCAATGTGGCAGGGGTCGCGGTAAGGGATCCGTCCGGGTTGAAATTCAGCGTCTGTGTGCCGAGGACCGTTGACGACGTCCGGTCGACGACCTCGACGGACCAAGCATTCGCCCCGGTTTTCTCGTAATTGAAATCCAGAATGCGGGTATTGCCCTGGCTGTCATAGACGACGAGCGAAGTGGTGGAAACATCGCCCACCGCCGCGCCCGAGGGCAGGTTCGCGCCCATGGAACCCTTGGTCGAACCGGTCGCGATGAGCCCATCCGAAGCGAGATTGACCCTGGTCAGGCCATCGAAACCGTTGACCACGACCGTCGGGTCGACGCCGGCCTCGTATTCGTAGCCCATCAGCGTGAAGCCGGCGGCATTGACCAGATTGCCTTGGCTGTCCGGAACGAAGGAGCCGGCGCGAGTCAGATATTCCTGGCCGTTGGCGCCTTCGACGATGAAGAAGCCGCCGCCGTCGATCGCCAGATCGCTCGCCGAGGTGGTGAAGGTCGTCGCGCCCTGCTGCGAGATGCTGTAGCGCACCTCCGTCTGTACGCCGCCTGAATTATAGGATCCGTTGCCCGACGGCAGGATCATCGATGAGAATTCCGTCGATGCGCGCTTGTAGCCGGTGGTGTTGGCATTCGCGATGTTCTCGGCGACTGTGCTGAGCCGGTTGGACTGGGCGTTCATGCCGGACACGCCCGTTCTCATGGTACCGTAGAGACTCATATCGGATCCTCATTTCCTTGTTGCGGCGACACTAGGGACCGGGCCTTGCGTGAACCTGTCTTGAGCTGTTCTCGCCCTGCCGTTTCTGCGCTCAATTCCAGTCGATGCAGTAGCCAAGGAAACGCTTCGAATCGATCGGGTCGAAGCCGAGCTTCTTGCGCAGTTTCTTGCGCAGCTTGCTGATGTGGCTTTCGACGACATTCTCTTCGACGTCCTCGTCGAAGATGCCGTAAATCGCGTTGAATATCTGCGACTTGGATACCCGGCGCCCGCGGTTGGCGACGAGATATTCGAGAATGCGCCGTTCGCGACGGGGAAGCGCGAAGACTTCGCCATTGATCTCCGGATCGCGCCCGTCGGCGAAAACGCGGATGGGACCGATATCCGTGAAATTGGCGATGGCCGTCAAACGCCGGCGGATCGCTGCGACGCGTGCGAGGATTTCCCTCGGATGCACCGGCTTGCGGACCACGTCGTCGACGCCGCAGTCGAAGAGCGCAAGCGTGTTTTCCAGCGACGGCGTGTCGCTCATGGCGATGACCGGCGCACGGGAACGATCACGGATCACGCGCGGCAGCGTCAATGTGCTCTCCCCCTGCCCGATCAGGAAGGCTTCGACAGCGTCGATATCGGAATCGGCGGCGGAGCTTACCCACTCGCCGAACTCCCTCGGATCGAAGCCCGTCGAGGGAATGCCCTCGCGGCCGAACAGGGACGCGTAGCCGTCCTTCACAAGAGCTCTATCATCAACCACCACGATCATTCGCCCGCCTCCGAATCAGTATGGATGCCACATTGAGACAGAGGTACGAATCCCGGGAGTCGCGAACAACTAGAGGAAGTTAATGGGGGATTTTAATAGTTGATTAAGAATTCCGTGCCGATTTGGCCTATATCTAGTAGGTGATCGTTAACCCTACCACTAACATGGTGTTGAAAAGTTAACGCGATATGCCGAAATCGCTTGCGATCACAATCTGTCCGCATTGTCGCCACAATGAGGCAGCGGCTGCGGCGATGCAACCATAAGTCGGTTATCGGCAAAACTGCTGCGCGTTCGGCGTCCACTTGCCATACCCGGTCGCGACCAGGTTTGCGATGACGCGGCAGACGTATTTCTTCTGCGCCGGGTCGTTGTTGGGGCCGGCGTGATAGCGAGCGACCGCCATCGTCCAACTCTCGTGCCGGGCGCGCAGATTGGACAGGAAGCGGGCGGCATATTCGACATTCCTGCGCGGATCGAGCATCTCCTCGGGAGAGCTGAAATGCTCGCCGTGAAAGTGGTAGTTGATCTGCATGCAGCCGAGATCGATGAGCTTGGCGCCCTCGGCACGCGCCGCGCCGAAACGTGTGAGAACATCCTGGACGCTTGCCCCGAAATAGGCCTTGCCTTCGATGTTCATCGCATAGGGCTGCAGGGACCCCTTGCGGCCCGTCTCGGTCAATCCGACGGAATATAAAATCCCGGTCGGCACGCCGTATTTAGAGGCCGCGGACGCGATCTCGCGTTCGCACACGCCTGCGCTCGCAAGGGCGCTACATGTAGACGTGGCCAGAGCGAGAACGCTCGGCACCGTCAACCATATCGTCCGTAGCATCATTGCCCGCCCACCTTTCCGCCGCCGCCCGGCCGCCATCCCGCGGCTGACGCCCCTGTCCATCATCACCTGCCCGCTCACGGCCCTCGTAGCCGAGCTGTGACTGAGCCTGGGACTGAGACTGGGACTGAGACTGGGACTGGCCACCGCCGCCATTTGCGGAATCTCCGCCGCCATTGAAGACGATGTTCACCTGGTCGACCGCAAATCCTTGCGCCCGCAGGGCCTTCACCAATTCGCTCTGGTCGTCGCTGAGCTGGCGGAAGGCCTCACCGGTTTCGACCTTCAGATCGACCTGCAGCTCGTCGTCCTTCAGTCTCAGTGTCGCCGTCACCATGCCGAGGTCGACCGGATGCATCTGGATCTTCAGCGTATTGAGCGTCTTGCCGGCCTGGCTCCAGGCTTCGGGCTTCGTCGTCGCGGCGCTCGATTGCAATGCCTCGGCCCATCCGCTATCGCCGGCGATCGCGCTCGTCACCGACGCAGCGTTCTCGTTGAGCGCAAGGCCGAGATAGCGGCGCGCCTCCAGAACGGTCACGGTCTCCACTCCGGATTTGACCGACGATCGGCTGTTCTCCAGGGCTGCCCGCTCGCCATCCCGCGAAATGCTCATGGAAACGGCCTGCCCCTTGCCGTCGGCACGGGCGAAGCGGAAAAGCCGGTCCGGCTCGCTGTCGCCGTTCATCTCCCCGATCTGCGGATGCTCGCCGTCCGCCGCTTCCGGCGATATGCCGCCCACAGTCTTTGCCAGACCGTCGGAGCCTTCGCGAACCGCCGAGGCGGGCTTTGGCCTGCCTTCCGGATGCGAAGCCGCGGCCGCCGCCGGTGCGGCGCCGGCGAGCATCGACAGGAGATCGGAGACGGTTCCGCTGGCAGGGTCGCCGTTCTCCCCGCCTTCCCTCGCCATCGCGACCGACGCTTCGTCAACGGTCTCGCGCGAGGTCTGCACCGATCCACGCGAGCGGATCACCGCCCGCTCCGCCGGTTGGTCGTTTTCCTCTTGGCCACCTTCACGTTCCCGCGACAGATGCGGCGTGCCGGCAGGGTGGCCGTGCTGCGATGATTTCGTCGCCTGGCCCGGTGTCATGATCGCGCGCCCGGAGGCGGGCCGAGCGTCGGGCGCCGCAGCATCCGCCATGAATGCCGGATCATCCGCTCCAAAGCCGTCGACCTTCGTCACAGCCGAGGCGTTGCCGCCGTTCCCGACGGGGTCCCGTCGCGCATCATCGGCAGATGCCTGGCCGGCTTGCCCCTGCGTCCTGCGGCGGCCTGCATCGGCGATCGCCTCGCCAAAGGCCCCCGGTTCGGCCTCTGGCTGACCCCGAACACTCAGTGACTGTGCCGGCCTGTTGGCGGCGGGCGCGCGCAAACTCTCGTCAAGAGGCCTCATTGTCCTTCCCTCTTCAGCAGCGCATCGATCTCGTCGATCTTCGAACGACCGCTGGCTAGAAAGCCTTCGAGCACCGGATCGCCTGGAGCGGCGATATCGGCTTCGGCCGTCCCGGCCTCGGCCGGCATCTCGGTTGGCCTGTCGGACGACCCCTCGAAAGGCTGCCCGAAGGGGCTCATGCCGCTTTCGCTTTCCTCCGCAACCAGCTCGCTTTGCTCCCCGGCCGGTCTTTCCGCTATAGGCCCGGGTGCTTGCGCCGGGCTTTCTCCCAATGGTGGCCGCACCACCGCATCGGCTACGGCCTTGGCCGCCTCGCGCAGGGCGCGGTCGCGCGGGGACAGCTTTTCGTCGGGGATCGCTTCGAGGGCTTCGGCGGCCGAAAAGACATCTGCGGACGGCACGGCAGCCAGCCCCTCGTAGAAACTCGCAAGCACCTGCGATCGGGAACTGTCATCCCCTGCCAGTTCCTCGGCCCGCCTGGAGGCCAGCCGCGCCAGGGCCTGGTTGCCGGCAATCGCGGCGCGGCGCGCCACCCGCAGATAGACCTCGCGCTGGCGCGCACTGTCCATGAAGGAGAGTACCTCCGAGACGCGCCCATCGGCCGCCTCGTCGAAATGGGCGACCGCCAGCTCGACGAAGACATCGGCAAACTGGCTCGCATAGGGTGAGGTCAGAAAGCGCCGCGCGTAGTTCAGCGCATATCGAAAGCCCTTCTCCGGAAGGCCGGCCCGCGCCGCCAGCGAGACCGAACGGCGAAGGGCAGCCTCCTCGATGATGGTGCCCGGTGCCGTCAGGCGCGCCCAATCGTAATGTTTCATCGCCTCGACCGGATCCTGCTGCGACATGGCGTTGCCAAGGATCAGGAACAGATACGGACCGATGCGTGAATTCTTGTATTCCGGGGCGGCCTTGGTGAGATTCTCGACGATCAGAGGGCCCTTGCCGTTCAGATAGTGCCTGAGCGCATCGGTCACCCGCGAGTCGAAATTGCCCTCGATGTCGCGGTCGGCCAAAAGGTCGAGCGTCGCCGGATTGCCGCCGCTCATGACATAGACGAGAGCTGCATCGACATTGCGCGGATCGCGAAACGCCGAAGGATCGGCGGCCCTCAGCCGCTCGTCGATCGCGCCGAGCATGAAGCGCTGCATCTCGATCGCCGAATGGTCGCCGAGCACCACCGAATCCTGCACATATTGCAGCGACCTTATCATCTTGTAAGGCGTGAGCTCCTCATTCCCGCTCGCGCGGGCAGGGCCAAGCGCGAGGGGAGCGGCAAGGGCCGATGCCGCAAGAATGGTGCAGAGCCGCTTCAGCATTTCTCAGCCCTGGCCCGACTGCAGCAGGATTTCGATCCGCCGGTTCGCAGGCGCATAGGGATCGTTCGGCACCTGGAGCCGGCGGTCGGCAAAGCCGCTGATCTGCTTCACGCGCTCTTCCTTCAGGCCGCCGCGCACCAGCATGTAATAGGCGCTCTGGGCACGTGCCGCCGAAAGGCGCCAATTATCGTAGGTGCCGTCCTTGAACGGTCGCCCGTCGGTATGGCCGCGAACGGCCACAGCGCCCGGGCGCTCGGCAAGCAGCCTGCCGATCTTTTCCATCGCGAGCACCAGTTCCTTTTGCGGCACGGCGGACCCGACCGCGAACATCGGCGCATCCGTCTGCTCGCTGATCGTCACCAGCAGGCCGCCCTCGGCCGGGGTTACGGCGAGGCTTTCGAGAAGCCGCCCGGCATCGCCCCCGAGTTCCTTTTCGATTTCAGCCTTCAAGGCTTCGGCTTCCTTCTGCGGGTTTTCAGCCGGCGCTTGGTTCTCGGGTGCATCCGCGGCCTTTGCGCCCTCCGCGCTATCCGGCGCTTTCGGCCCGGAGGCGGCTTCGCGGGTGCTGTGTGCCGCTGACGCCATGTCGCTTTCGGCCGTGTTGCCGGCGTCCTTCACTTCCACCTGCTTGGTCCAGAAGTCCGGGTCGAAGGGATCGCGATAGGCTTCGCCCCCGGCGGCGCCGGTTGACGGCCCGGACTGGGCCGCCCCACCGTCGCCCTTGACGCTGATATTCGCCTCGTGGCCCACTTCGCGGGCGATTTCGGACAGGACCGAGTAAGGATTTTCGAAGAAATCGGCATCCGAATATTTGGTCTCTTCGCCCGAGGTCGCCGTCAGCTGATCCCCCGTCTTGGCCGAACCGCCCGACTTGGCCTGTTCGCCGTCGACCTTGGAGCGCTGCTGCGTCTGTTCGCCCTGCGCATCCTTGGCAGGATCCTTGAGGCCCTTTTCCGCCGGCTTCTGATCGGTCAACTGCACCGGATTGAAATAGGCGGCGATCGCCGCCTTGGTCTCCTCGTTCGCGGCGTTGATCAGCCACATGACGAGGAAGAAGGCCATCATCGCGGTCATGAAGTCGGCATAGGCGATCTTCCACCCGCCGCCGTGATGGCCGTCGTGGCTCTCTGCCGAACGCCGGACGATGATGATTTCGTTCTTGCCGTTGCTCTCGTCGTTCATGCCAGAACCTTGCGAACAGTATCGGACCACGCGGCCATTCGCGTCACCAGTATCGCCTCGCCCATTTCGACGGTCAGGTCGACATCATCGCTTTCGACGTGACGGAACGCGGTCGCTTCGGGCAGCAGGGCCTTCAAAGCCTCGAAAAGCGCAAGCGGGCCCCGCACCGTGATCGCGATCCCTTCACCGGCAGCGAGGCCGTGCCGGACCATGCCGGCCAGGTTCTCGACCGCGCGCTTGGCGAGCGCCTCGTCCATGACCGGAGCGAGGACGCGCGCCGCCTGGTCGCCGAGCGCGAGCGCCAGCCGATCCGCCATGTCGCCGAAACCAGCGGCGATCCTGGCGGCTGCCTGTTCCTCGAGGCGCTGCTTCAGGGCGTCGATCTCTTCTGCATGGCGCGCCTTGAGATCGGCGATCTCTTTCTGATGTTCGAGAGCGAGTTCGGCGCTGGCCTCGGCACGTCCTTTCGCAAAGGCTTCGCTGCGCTCGGCGTCGATATCGATCTCGGGCATGACCGGCTCCGCCCATGCACGGTTCTGCGAAAGGTCGGTGTCGAGATCCGGAAAATATCTCGGCGTTACCCGCGTCAGCTCGATCTTCGGCGGGCTGAAATCCTTGAGATAGCGGGACAGCGACGCGCTCATCGGCACGCCTCCCGGCTCAGCCCGGCGAAGGCCGATATTGCCAGCCGCATCTGCAAAGGCTCGCTTGCGGCCCGGAAATCCATAGAGCCCGACACGTCTTGACCGTCTCCTTAGGCCCGTTCGCCCGAATAGCGACGGACCGGCATTCTTGATTCTGCAGCGGTTCGCGGAAGGCGAAGCGCGATGCAAGCGGCAGCCGGAGTGGTTTCCGGCCGGCAATTTCCAACATGACTGCGAAGGAAGGCTATCCGGTCAAACTTGTGCGAAGGTGTTGGACCGCGCCAGGGCAATAGCGCGGTCCAACCTTTCTCCGACCGATGCCGATGACCGGCGGCACGGCGGAAAGCGATGTCGTCACTCCTGGAACAGGCGGAGAATGTTCTCGGAGGTGGTGTTCGCGATCGAGAGCGACTGGATGCCGAGCTGCTGCTGCGTCTGCAGCGCCTTCAGCCGTGTCGATTCCTCGTTCATGTCGGCATCGACGAGACGCCCGACGCCCTTGTCGATCACATCCATCAGATTGGCGACGAAGCTTTCCTGCATCTCGATGCGGCTGGTGATCGCGCCGAGCGTGGCGGCGGAGTCGGTCAGCTGGCTGATGAGCTCGTCGACGACGCTGATCATGTCGCCCAATTGCGCAGCGGTCGTTGCGTTGTCGATCTCGATCTCGGTCGCGCCCGCGGGAGCTGCACCTGCATCGATGAGATAGTAGTTGCGCGCCGTGCCGGTCGGCGTGGATTGAAGCGCATCCGCATCGACCGCCTTGGTGAGCATGCCGCGCGCAGGATCGGTGACGTCGATCAGGACGGATTTGGCGGTGTCGTAATTGAGCGTCGAGACCGTAACGCTGCCGTCGGCGCTGCGGTTGAAGGAGGCGACGATGGATTTGGTGCCCAGTGCTGCTGAAGCACCGTTATAGAGCCAGTTCTCGCCGGAAAAGGAGGCGGACTGCGCGGCCGAGTTCAACTGGCTCTTGAGCTCGGCCACTTCCTTGTTGATCTTATCCCTGTCGACGCCCGGCTCGCTTGCCGCGACGAGCTTGGCTTTGATCTCGGTCATCACGTCGATGACCGTATCCATCGCCGAGTAGAAGGTATCGACCTTGGCGGCGCCGAGGCCCAAGGCGTCGTGGACCGTCGACAACGCGGCATTGTCCGATCGCATCGTGGTCGCGATGGACCAGTAGGCGGCGTTGTCCGCCGCGGTTTCGACTCGGTAGCCGGAGGAGATGCGGCCCTGAGTCGTCTCGAGATTATGGTTGATCGCGCGCAATGTCTGCAACGCCGCCATGGCGGCGGGGTTGGTCATGATGCTGGTCATTGGTGGTCACCCTGGGGCTGTGCTGCCCTGGTTGGGGAAATCGGACCATTCCGGAAAGCCGGCAACGACGGTGAGGCGTCATGCGCGCTGACACCTTTTTGCCCTGGGTGACAGACCGCCGTTCTTAACGAACCATTAACGAGGATGGTTAAGAAAAGGTTAACGGCGTTAACGAACCAATAACAAACGTGAAGGATTCATTAATCCGGCAAGTCTGGCGCAAGGTCGCCGCCAAAATGCAAAAACCGCGGCCCTTTGCGAGCCGCGGTTTTTCTCCTTCAGAGCGGGACGAAGCCGCCCCCTAGCCGGGGCGCCGCTTACTGACGGAAGAGTTGGAGGATGTTTTCCGAATTGGTGTTGGCGATGGAGAGCGACTGGATCGCGAGCTGCTGCTGTGTCTGCAGCGCTTTCAGCCTGGTCGACTCCTCGTTCATGTCGGCATCGACAAGGCGGCCGATGCCCGAATCGATCGAGTCGGTGAGCTTCGATACGAACTCTTCCTGCATGCCGATGCGCATGGAAATCGAGCCCAGCGCCGATGTGGCGCTGATCAGATCCTCGAGCGCTTCATCGACGCCCCTGATCAGCGCATCGAGGTTTGCTGCCTGCGCGGCGTTGGTGATGTCGATATTCTCGATCGAGGCAGGTGCAGGTGCGCTGGTAACCGGCCCCGCCAACGTGTCTACGACCCAGGAATCGGCGGTAATGGGAGCTGCAGCGGTCGTCACGGCAGCGACTTCCTGACCCGGCGCGGCGGACGATGCAACTGCTTCGACCCAAACGCCCTCTACCTTGACATAGTTCACACCTCCGGCAAGGGCGTAGTTGCCCTGGAATACCGCGCCGCCGGCGATGAGGTCGTCGACCGTGTAGGCCGCAACCGTATGTTCGGCGACGACGCCGCCTATGTTGATCGAAAGCGTTACGCTGGACTCGGAGACATCGTAAACCTTGTCCAGAATCCCGTTGTTGCCAACGGTATCGAAGAGAACGGAGCTGCCGTCGAGAACATAGTCGATCGTCTTTACGGACACGACGCCCGAGGAATCGCGGACGAAGGACCCGACTACGCTCTTCGTCACAGGCGTGGTGATATCCGCCTGGAGCCAGTTTTCGCCGCTGAAGGAAGCGGCCGTCGCAATGCTCGTCAGCTGTTGCTTGAGCTGTTCGATCTCTTCCTGGATCTTGGCCTTGTCGACGCCGTCTTCGGTCGCAGCGACGAGCTTGGCGCGAATTTCCTTCACCACCTCGACGGCATTCTCCATCCCGGCATAGGCCGTGTCGACCTTGGCCGCACCGAGACCCAGGGCATCCTGAACGGCGGAAAGCGCCATGTTGTCCGATCGCATCGTGGTCGCGATCGACCAATAGGCGGCGTTATCGGACGCCGTGCCGACGCGGAGACCGGAGGAAACGCGAGCCTGCGTTTCCTCCATATTGGAGTCGATACCGCGGAGCGTCTGGAGTGCAGCCATCGCTGCAACATTGGTGAGAATGCTGGTCATTACGGGCCCCTTTGAATGGCTAGTTGGAAAGGGACATCCCGGCCACCCCGGGGGAACGAACGCGAGGCATCATGCCGTTAACCGCTTCTTCGTCTTGGTTAACCGTTCGTTGCGTTGAGCCCACTTAGCGCGGTTATGGTTAACAAAGGTTAAACGCGCTTATTCGCCGAGGAAACGAAGAAAGGGGCCACGCTCGATGAGCGTGGCCCCTTTGAAGTTTCGGTCAGGGTGCGGTCGCTCAGTTCGCGACCGCCTTTCCGTGTCGGATTAGCGGAAGAGCGTAAGGACGTTTTCCGAAGCCGAGTTGGCGATCGACAACGACTGGATGGCGAGCTGCTGCTGAGTCTGCAGAGCCTTCAGGCGGGTCGATTCTTCGTTCATGTCCGCGTCGACGAGACGGCCGACGCCCGAGTCGATCGAGTCCGAGAGCTTGTTGACGAAATCGCTCTGCAGGTCGATGCGCATGGCGATCGAGCCAAGATCGGCGGCCGCGCTGGTCATATCCGACAGCGCCTCATCGACGGCGGAGATCATGGCGGCGAGCTGGGCATCGTCCAGACCTGTGATATCAAGATCCTTGATAGACTGCGGCGCATCGACATCGGTAGCCGGGTCATTGGTCGTATCGACACCGTAGTAGACTGCGGTACCATCGTAATGCAAGGCTTCCTGGCCGGTGCCGGTGACATCCGCTGCGAGAACCCAGGTATCATCATTGACCTGGACGAAAAACTCGCCCGTGTTAACCTGACCAGCCGTAGCGGTTGCTTCTGCAAGCTGTGTCGTTTCACCGCTGGCGGTAGTGTTGGTCGTGAACGTTGCCCCGGCGGCGATCAGCTCGTCGATCGTGTAAGCTGCAACAGTAACTTCTTCCTTCACGCCGTCGGTGTTGACGGTGACAGTCACGCTCTTCTGCGAAACGTCATAGACCTTGTCGAGAATGCCGGTGTTGTTGCCGGCCGCATCGAACAGAACGGAGTTGGTGTCAAGGTTGTAGCCAACCTTTTTGACCGAGACGGCGCCGGTATCGTCGCGGACGAACGAAGCGACCACGTTCACGGTCGTACCAACTTCAGCCTTCAACCAGTTTTCGCCCGAGAAGGACGCTGCGTCGGCGATGCTCGTCAGCTGATCCTTGAGCTGATCGAGTTCTTCCTGGATCTTGGCCTTGTCGACGCCCTCTTCGGTGGCGGCTACGAGCTTCGCCTTGATTTCCTTGACGACTTCGATGGCCGATTCCATACCGGAGTAAGCGGTATCGACCTTGGCAGCACCGAGGCCGAGCGCGTCCTGAACGGCCGAAAGGGCCATGTTGTCGGAGCGCATGGTGGTCGCGATCGACCAGTAGGCGGCGTTGTCGGCGGCCTGACCGACGCGAAGGCCGGAGGAGACATGCGCCTGCGTCTCTTCCATGTTGGAGCCGATGGTACGCAGGGTCTGGAGAGCGGCCATGGCCGCAATGTTGGTGAGAATACTCGTCATGGTTTAGTGCCCCTTGATGGCTGATGAGAAGGGACATTCCGGTTCCACCGGCGAAAGACGGTCAACGTCATGCTTGCTAACCAGCTGTTATCGCTGGGGTTAGCCCGTCCTTTCGATGAGGTTAGATAATACCGGCTTGGTTAATGAAGCACTAAGGAGCAACAATTCCAAAAATTTTTTCAACCTCTGCGCGCACGCGCGTGCCATAGGATGTTTAAGAAAAAGTGAAATGCCGATGGCCATGGAAGAAAGCAAAAAACCGCGCCCGGTTTCCGTGGCGCGGTTCGAATGAGCCGGACGCAGGCACAAGTAGCCTGCATCCAGCTATTGATGTCCCTTAGCGGAAGAGCGACAGGACGTTCTGCGAGTCCGAGTTGGCGATCGACAGGGCCTGGATGGCGAGTTGCTGCTGAGTCTGCAGAGCCTTCAGGCGGGTCGATTCTTCGTTCATGTCCGCGTCGACGAGACGGCCGACGCCCGAGTCGATCGAGTCCGAGAGCTTGTTGACGAAATCGCTCTGCATGTCGATACGCGAGGAGATCGAACCAAGCGAGGCGGCCGCGCTGGTCATATCCGACAGCGCCTCATCGACGGCGGAGATCATGTTGTCAAGCTGAGTGGCGTCCAGACCTGTGATATCAAGATCCTTGATAGACTGCGGCGCATCGACATCGGTAGCCGGGTCATTGGTCGTATCGACACCGTAGTAGACTGCGGTACCATCGTAATGCAAGGCTTCCTGGCCGGTGCCGGTGACATCCGCTGCGAGAACCCAGGTATCATCATTGACCTGGACGAAAAACTCGCCCGTGTTAACCTGACCAGCCGTAGCGGTTGCTTCTGCAAGCTGTGTCGTTTCACCGCTGGCGGTAGTGTTGGTCGTGAACGTTGCCCCGGCGGCGATCAGCTCGTCGATCGTGTAAGCTGCAACAGTAACTTCTTCCTTCACGCCGTCGGTGTTGACGGTGACAGTCACGCTCTTCTGCGAAACGTCATAGACCTTGTCGAGAATGCCGGTGTTGTTGCCGGCCGCATCGAACAGAACGGAGTTGGTGTCAAGGTTGTAGCCAACCTTTTTGACCGAGACGGCGCCGGTATCGTCGCGGACGAACGAAGCGACCACGTTCACGGTCGTACCAACTTCAGCCTTCAACCAGTTTTCGCCCGAGAAGGACGCTGCGTCGGCGATGCTCGTCAGCTGATCCTTGAGCTGATCGAGTTCTTCCTGGATCTTGGCCTTGTCGACGCCCTCTTCGGTGGCGGCTACGAGCTTCGCCTTGATTTCCTTGACGACTTCGATGGCCGATTCCATACCGGAGTAAGCGGTATCGACCTTGGCAGCACCGAGGCCGAGCGCGTCCTGAACTGCGGAGAGAGCCTGGTTGTCGGAGCGCATGGTGGTCGCGATCGACCAGTAGGCGGCGTTGTCGGAGGCCGAGCCGACGCGGAGGCCCGAGGAGATGCGGCTCTGCGTGTCTTCCATGCTGGAGGAGATCGAGCGCAGCGTCGAAAGCGCGGCCATTGCGGAGTTGTTGGTGAGAATGCTGGTCATATTCGTTGTCCCTACGAAATACTGATTGGGGGGACATACCGGACTTAAAATCGCTACCGGTCCCGACGGTCCGGCATCATGCCACTCGGCTCCGCTCAACTCGTGATGGATACCAAACCCGTCGTGTGAGGACGAAATTCGCAGCCATTCATTGCCAAGTGCTTAACCGGAGAAGGGCGTTCCCGTCCCGGCGAAGGTGTGGTTAATCGCCTGTGAAATCCTATGCTTAACGGATTCTTATCGGCCCGTCGTGCCCGGCGGCGGGGCCTCAGATAAACGAGCGCACCAGGCTGCCGACGAGCAGGTTCCAGCCGTCGATCAGCACGAAGAACAGGATCTTGAAGGGTAGCGAAATCGCCGTCGGGGGAAGCATCATCATGCCCATCGCCATGGTAATGGTCGCGACGATCAGGTCGATCACGAGGAAGGGCAGCATGATCAGGAAGCCGATCTCGAAACCGCGGCGGATCTCCGAGATCATGAAGGCCGGCACGACCGCGCGCAGGTCCACCTTTTCGTCGACGACGACGGTCTGGCCCTTCTCCCGGGCGATGTCGATGAAGAGCTGCAGGTCCTTGTCGCGGGTGTTGGCCAGCATGAATTCGCGGAAGGGCTCCGACATCCGCTGCATCGCCTCCGTCTCGGAGATCTCGTTCTTCAGGAGCGGATCGATGCCGTCGCTCCAGGCGCGGTCGAAGGTGGGCGCCATGACATAGAAAGTCATGAACAGCGCGAGCGACACCATGATCATGTTGGAGGGCGTCGTGGCGAGCCCCATCCCTGAGCGCAGGATCGCGAAGGCGATGACGAAGCGCGGGAAGCTCGTCACCATGATCAGGATACCCGGGGCCACCGAAAGGACGGTCAGGAGGCCGAAGGTGCGGATGATCCACGAGGCGACGGAGCCGTCGACCGGCGTGTTCAGGATATCGGCGGGGAAGCTCTGAGCCCCGGCAATTCCCGACATCGCCATCATGGCGATTATGAAGGTGGCAAACCGGAGCATCAGCGAATCATTGGATGACGAAGGTGCGGAACATCACATTCGTTACGCGGCCCTCGGAGCGCAGGTCAACCCGCTCCTGGATGTCATCCCGGAGATATTGAAAGCCGCGCGGCCCCTGGATCTGCTGCAGCGACACGGTCTTCAGATAGGCCGCAAGGTCCTGGTGTATCGTCTCCGCCAGCGCAATGTCGGGAGCGCCATCGAACTGGAGCGCGACCTCGAGGCGAACCCAGTTTTCGGCCGGATAGGCAAGGTTCGTCGTAATGGGATCGAGCTGCACGATGCCGTGTGCCGCCGCGGCGATTTTCGGTATGTCCTCCTCGCCGGTCGCGTTGGCGGGAAGCTCGGCCGGGATTTCCGTCTTCTCGGAAGGCGGCGGCGCGAGCAGCATGCCTGCAAGCCAGCCGCCGCCGCCGGCGACGAGCGTCAGCACCGCTACGGCCGCGATGGTCGTCAGCCGCGAGGGGACCTTCGTTTCTTTGCTCTCGATTTCTTCCATTGTGCGTTCCGGCCGATCAGAGGGGCGAGACGAGATCGACGAGCTGCTGACCCCACGGCGGCTGCTGGACCTCCGTCAGGCGGCCGCGGCCGCCATAGGAGATGCGCGCCTCGGCGATGCGGTCGTAGGAAATGACGTTGTCGGCGTCCACGTCGCGCGGCCGGACGATGCCCGCGACATTGAGGATGCGCAGCTCGTGGTTGACGCGCACTTCCTGGGAACCGCTGATCAGCAGGTTGCCGTTTTCGAGGACGCCGGTCACGACCGCGGCGACCAGCAGCCTGAGCTTCTCCGAACGCTCGGTCTTGCCGTCGCCTTCGGTCTTGGTGTTGGAGCCGTATTCGAGATCGCCCGACCAGGCGAAGTCGCTCGTCTGGGACTGCCCGCTGGCGCCGAGATTGAAACCGCTCGAATTCTTGCGGCTGCGGTCCGTCTCGTTTTCGAAGGAGGCCTTGTCGTCGATACGGATGTCGACCGTCAGAATGTCGCCGATATTGATCGCGCGCGCATCCTTGAAGAGCGCCGCCTGCTGGTCGTTCCAAAGCGAGTACCCGTTGGTGACGTGGCGCGGCTGCTTCGGATACATGGCAAGCTGCGGCGTCTGCGTATATTGCAGGCCGCTGCCGATCGGGCTCATGGCCGGCGCCCGCCCGATCTCGTTGAAGGCCTGATTCTGGCAACCCGCCAGGAGCCCTGCGGCCAGTACGGCCGTGATGCGCGTTCTCATGATGGCTCCTTGGAGGTATTGGGGTCGCTCGCGCTCGAAATGATGTTGGTCAGCACCGCTGCCCTTTCGTCGCTCATCTCGCTCAGGATCAGCGACGACTGGCGTGGCGGCAGCCGCATGACGATCGCCGCCGCGATCTCGGGACGCACCATCTCGAGCTTGCCGGCGGCGGCATCCGGCTTCATCGTCTTGTAGATGTCGACGAGGCCGAGCTCCGCCTGTTTGAGGAAATCATTGCGGCGCTTAAGCCAGTCCTCGTATTCCGCCCGGCGCGCCTCCAGCGTCGCAATCCGTTCGTCGACATTCGCTTTCAGCTTCTCCAGGTCCTGGCGCTGCAAAACGTAGCGCTGGTCGCGCGCGGCGTCGGCGATATTGGTGCAGAACTTTTCGATTTCGCTCGCGATCGCGCTGTCGGCCGGCGGCGACGTGACGTCCTGCGCGAAAGCACCGGGCATCGAAAGCATGAGCGCGGCGGCGACCGAGCCCAGGAGAACGCGGCGTGCCTGGCCGAAAAGACGATCGAAGTTTCCGGTCATTGCAGAACAAGCTCCGCCTGTAGGGCTCCCGCCGATTTGATGCTCTGGAGGATCGCGATGATCCCATCCGGCTTGACGCCGATGCTGTTCAGGCCCGCTACGAGCGAACGCAGGCTGGAGCCGTTGAGGATGGCGACCGTGCCGCCGTCGGCCTGCGCTTCGATCGTGGTGTTGGGCTCGTAGGCCGTCTGACCGCGCGAGAACGGCTCCGGCTGGACGATCGTCGGCGTCTCGCTGACCTGCACCGTCAGCGTACCGTAGCTGACGGCCACTTCGGCGACGCGGACGTCCTGGCCGATGACGATCGTGCCGGTGCGCTCGTTGATGACCACCCGGGCCGGCGCGTCGGTCTCGATCACCAGGTTTTCCACGTCGGCCATCAGGCGCGCGAGATCCGCCATCTTCGGCTTCTGGACCAGGACGGACTGCGAGTCCAAGGCTTCGGCGATGCGGCCGCCAAATTGGGCCGCGGCATATTTGTTGATCGCCGCGGCCATGCCGACGGCGGTGGAAAAGTCCGGGTTGCGCAGCTGCAGCACCAGGTTGAAGCCGTCCTTGAATTTCGACGGCAGTTCCCGCTCGATGATGGCGCCGTTCGGGACACGTCCCGCCGTGGTCACGCCCTGGCTCAATTGGGCGGCTTCACCTTGCGCGTTGAAACCGCTGACGACCACCGAGCCCTGCGCCACGGCGTAGATCTGGCCGTCGGCGCCCGAAAGCGAGGTCATGACCAGCGTCCCGCCGCGCAACGACGTCGCATCGCCCAGCGAACCGACGGTCACGTCGAGCCGACTGCCGGGGCTCGCGAAGGGCGGGAGCGTGGCGGTGACGAGCACCGCGGCGACGTTGCGCGTGCGCGAGTCCCCGCCCTGCGTGGAAATGCCGAGGTTCTGCAGCATGGCGCGGATCGACTGATCCGTGAACGGAGACGAGCGCAGGCTGTCACCGGTGCCCTGCAGGCCCACCACCAGGCCGTAGCCAATGAGCTGGTTGTCCCTGCCCGACTGCAGGGACGCGACGTCCTTGATCCGCGAGGCCGCATAGGCAGAGGTCAAGCTCGTGGCGAAGACCACCGCGAGCGCCAGCAGCCACTTGCATGCATTGATGTTCATTTCGCCACCACATGGATCGTGCTGTCCGCCATCACCGTCCCGGAGACGATCACGCCCGTATCGACGTTGCGCACGCGGATCAGATCGCCGACCGCGGCATCCTGCAGCGGCGAGCCGGCGGCCGTTATCGTCAGACCGCCATTGTTGAAGACGAGACGAACGGTGGAGCCGCGTTCGACCGCATATTGCTCGCGCAGCGCCGAGGCCAGGATGACCCGCCCGGGAAGAAGGGTCCGCTTGGTCACCATGCCGTCGACCTCGTCGATCGAGCGCACATAGCCGTCGCGCAGGTCCGGGTTGGTCACGTCGACCACCTCCAGCATGCTCGCATCGAGCTTTTCGCCGGGATAGATCGTCTGCTTCGGAATGACGGCCGTCGGCGGCTCGGCAAGAGCTGCCGCAGGCGAAAGCAGGCAACTCGCCATTGCGGCAAACAGAACGGCACGCGCCGGCTGCGCGAGGCCGCCTGCAATTGCTTTTCCTCCGGGGGATCGGCGAAACATCATGTTTGCCTCCTCTTCCTGTTACCTCAGGTTCTTGCTCACCGTGGCGGCCATTTCGTCCGCGGCCTGGATGATCTTCGAATTCATCTCATAGGCACGCTGGGCCGAGATGAGGTCGGTAATCTCCTTGACCGGGTCGACGTTCGAAGATTCCAGGTAGTTCTGCTTGATCTGTGCAAAGCCCGGATCGGCCGGCGTGCCGACGATCGGATCTCCGGACGCCGGCGTCTGCCGGAACAGATTCTCGCCCATCGGCTCGAGCCCCGCCTCGTTGACAAAGTTCGCGATCGTCAGCTGTCCGACTTCCTGCAGTTCCGTGTCGTTGCCGATCCGCACCATCACCTGGCCCGACGAGGTGAAGACGATCTCGGTCGCGTCCTGCGGCACGGTGACGCCCGGAACCACGGTATAGCCGTCGATGGTGACGAGCTGGCCCGTAGCATTGGTGTTGAAGGCCCCCGAGCGGGTGTAGACCGTCTCGCCATCCGGCGTCTCGATCTGAAACCAGCCGCGGCCGACGAGCGCGAGGTCGTAGTCGTTGCCGGTATTGACGAGGCTGCCCTGGATATGAAGGTTGCGCACGGCGGAGGTCTGGACGCCCAGGCCGATGATCGCGCCTTCCGGCACGATCGCCTGGTTCGAGCGGTTGGGGACGCCCTGCGCCCGCTCGGTCTGGTAGAGCAGGTCCGAAAATTCTGCGCGCGCCCGCTTGTAGCCTGTCGTGTTGATGTTCGCGATGTTGTTCGCGATGACTTCGAGATTCAATTGCTGGGCGTTCATGCCCGTGGCGGCGATGGAAAGGGCCTTCATGTGTCTTTTCCTCAGATCTGCATGCGCGCGATTTCGAGATAGGCGGTGACCACCTTGTCGCGGATGGCGATTGCGGTCTGGAGAGACTGCTCGGCGCTCATGACGGCATCGACGACTTCGCGGGTATTCGCTTCTCCGCGGATCGCCTGAAGCGAGACCCCCTCGGCAGACTTCATCGAGCGGATGGCGTCCGTGGTCATGTTGCCGAGGACTTCGGCGAAGCTCCCCGCCTGAGGCGCGGCCGCGCCGGCACCCGGCATAACGAGCGAGGCGGAAGAGGTCGGGCCGGCGCCTTCGGTCTCCCTGATGGTCGAAAACGCCCCTAAGGACTGAATTGCGTCGATCATTATTGCGAAGCCCTCAACAGGTCGATTGTCTGGGAGATGAGATCGCGAGACTGCTTGATGGTCTGCAGATTGGCCTCGTAAGCGCGGTTGGCCTCGCGCATGTCGGCCATCTCGATCAGGATGTTGACGTTCGGCAATTTCACCATGCCCTTTTCGTCGGCGGCCGGATTGCCCGGGTCGAACTCGATGTTGAAATCCGAATCGTCCGTGCCGAGGCGTTCGACCTCGACGAGGGACGCGCCGCTTGCACGGTCGACCTCCGCGGCGAAGCTGATCGTCTTGCGGCGGAAAGGATCGGCGCCGGGGGCGTCGCCGGTGGAGCGGGCATTGGCAATGTTTTCCGAGACGATGCGCAAGCGCGTCGATTCCGCCTGCAGACCGGAGGCGGAAACCTTAAGGGCGGAGGTCAATGGATCCATGGTCGCTTACTTCCGTACCGTCATGAGAATCATCCGGTGAAAGGATTTCACCAGCCCGGCATTGAGCTCGTAGTCGCGCTTGATCGCGCCGGTCTTCATCAATTCCTCTTCGAGCGCGACCGTATTGCCGGACTGCTGCACCGCGACATCGTCGAGAGCGCTGACTTCGGTCACATGGGCGGCTTCCGGGCTCTCGGTGAAATGGGCGCGATGCGTCGCGGCCATTTGGATGCCGGTGTTCTGGAGCACGCTTTCGAAGGGCTGGACGTCTTTTGCCCTGTAGTGCGGCGTATTGGCATTGGCGATGTTGCCCGCCACCACGTTCTGGCGGACGGTGAGCCACTGGGCCTGCCGCGACGCGAGTTCGAAAAGCTGAATCGGTTCCATCAAGAGCTCCTGCTGATGATGGGGAACCTAGGCCGGTAATCTTGCGTGGGACTTGTCGAAGATGCGGAAGGAACCGTTTCGGGCGTCTCATAAGCCCCCTCCCCAACCCCTCCCCACGAGGGGCGGAGCTACTTCTGCCGCACCCTCGCCGCCCGAAAAGCCCCTCCGGAGGGGTTGGGGAAGGTCTGGACGTCCTTCGCCACGCCGCGGCAAAGGCGCTACTTCGCCGCGAAAATCTCGCCCTTGGACGTGATCATCACCCAGCGGCCGTCGCGCTCCTCGAAGGTCGCAAGCCGGCTGTTGTCCGGCAATACCGAACCGATACGGACGATATACATGCCGCTGGCATCCTCGATGAGCGCGCGGCCATTGGCGACGTGCATGAGTTTGAAGCTCTCTTTTGCGGGGAACGGCTGATCGGGAGCCCCCATGTCCGTGCCTTCGGCGGGATCCTGGTCGAGTCCCGGCACCGTCGCGGTCGTCAGGCGATCGACCGCGGCGGCGGTCTCCTCGTCCATGTCCGTCATCGCCAGCGGCGACACCGAGAGGATCTGCCGTTCCGGGCGCTCCGGCAGATCGCGCGTCGTTCCCTGCCAGAGCGAAGGCATCGAGAATTTCTCCGGATGCAGATAGACGTACCAGGGCAGCAACGTCGCGCAGGCAGCCATGGCCAAGCCGATCGCACCGAGTATCCTGTCGATCAGCGGCATCCCGGTTTCGCGGCGGCGTTGGCGCACGATCTCGTCTGCATCGAAGTCCGTCAAATTCATCCCCTTCCGCGCAGGCCGGCGGCGCCCGGCTGATTGCCCATCGCGGCTGCCTTCAGCGCGTTGGCGAGGTCCGTGAAGGCGTCGAAGGCGGGCCGTTCGCCGGGCATCTGCTTCAATACGTCGTAGATGACCGGCACCTGCTTGATCGCCATGTCGAGATCGGCGTCGCCGCCCGGCCGATAGCCGCCGATGAGCCGGAGGTCCCGGGTTTCCTCGAAGCGGTGGATCAAGGATTTCAGCCGGGCGACCAGCTTCTCCTGGTCCGGCGTCCAGGCCTTTCTGGCAAGGCGCGAGATGGAGGCGAGCGGATTGACCGGCGGGTAGCGCCCCTCTTCGGCAAGGCTTCGGTCGAGGACGATGTGCCCGTCGAGAATGCCGCGCGCCGAGTCGGCGACCGGGTCGTTGTGATTGTCGCCGTCGACCAGGATCGAAATGATCGCCGTGATCGTGCCCGTTCCCTCGGCGCCGGGCCCGGCGCGCTCGAGCAGCCGCGGCAATTCGGTGAAGACCGAAGCCGGATAGCCGCGGGCGATCGGCGGCTCCCCCGCTGCCGTCGCCACCTCGCGGATCGCATGAGCGAAACGGGTGACGCTGTCGACGATGAGCAGCACGTTGTCGCCCCTGTCGCGATAATGTTCGGCAATCGTGACGGCGGTCAGCGGAGCCATTTTTCTCAGCATCGGGCTCTCGTCGCTGGTGGCGACGACGGCGACCGATTTCGAAAGATTGTCGCCCAGCGTGTCCTCGATGAACTCGCGCACTTCGCGGCCGCGCTCGCCGACCAGCGCGATCACCACCTTGTCGAAGGCGTCGGCGCGGGCCAGCATGGAAAGCAGCGTCGATTTGCCGACGCCGGAACCCGCGAAGATGCCGAGGCGCTGCCCGAGGCAGAGCGGGGAGAAGATGTCTATCGCCCGCACGCCCGTCTTGAAGCCCTGCTCCACCCGCTTTCGCGTCATGGAGGGCGGCGCGGTGTTCGCGATCGAGCGGCGGATGTCGCCCTGCAGCAGCGGACCCAGACCGTCGATCGGCTCGGCCAGCGCATTGATGGTGCGGCCGCACCAGTTGTCGGTCGGCGCTATGCGGAAGGCGCCCTTGCGGATGACGACGTCATGGATGCCGATCGGGTCCCCCGGTTCGATCGGGCAGACGACCACCCGCTCGGGCTCCACGCGGACGACTTCGCCGAGATGGGTGCCGGTCGTGCTCTTGTGCGCGACGAAGTCCCCCAGCCGGACATGCCGCGACAGGCCGCTGACCGTGTAGTGCCCCGGCGAAATCGTCTGGACATGGCCGCCCGGTGCGATGGCAAAGTCGGGATTTGCATAGCGCTCGACCAGCCCGGCGAGCGCCGCGAGCGACGTCGACGTTGCAGTTTTTTCAGCAGCTTCGCGTGCCATCCGGCTTTCCGTTCCGTCCCGCCCTAAATTCCGTCGACAGAATCATCAACGGCTGCCGCCGAGCGTCTCGATGGCTTTGTCGAGCGATCCCTCACTGTCGCGCATCAGCGCGGTGACGTTGTCGAAGGCGCGGGTGATCATGATCAGCTGCGACATTTCCTGTACGGCGTTCACGTTCGACTCCTCCAGGAAGCCTTGCATCACGCCGACATCGAACCGGTCAACGACCGGCTCCGGCTGGACAGCCGGCATAACGGAACTGTTGTCGTAACGCATGAAGCCTTTGCTGAAATCCGTCTCGTAAAGCCCGAGCAGGGCGATCTGCACGCCGTTCTGGTGAATGGCTCCATCGGCACCGACGGTAATTTCACCGGCACCGCCGTTCAGCTGGATCGGCGCGCCGCCGGCATCGAGCACCGGATATCCCTTGATGGTCACGAGCTCGCCGGTCTCCGTCAGCGTGAACCGGCCGTCGCGCGTCAGCGCCGGGCCGCCGGGCGTCTCGATCGAGAACCAGGCGTTGCCCTTGATGGCGAAATCGAGCGCGGAGCCGGTGCGCGCGAGCGCGCCGGTTTTGCTGCTCAGGAATTCCTCGCCTTCCGACACATAGGAAACCTTGGTCGGCCTGGTGTCGCCAAGCACCTGGTTGAACTTCACTTCCGTGGCGCGGAAGCCGACCGTGTTGGAGTTGGCGACATTGTCGGCCAGCGTATTCAGGCGCTTTTCAAGCGCCATCTGCGACGAAAGCGCGACATAGAGACCGGTCTGCAAATCAGCGTCCCCCGAGTTTGAGATTGTTGATGGTCAGAAGCAGGTCGGGAGAAATTCCGTAGCCGCTCGACGCGCCGAAAACCGCAAGCGGGTCATAGCCGCCGGAAGGATTGTCGATTTCCCAAAGGGCGGTGAAGCGGTCCAGGAACTCGGCTGTTTTCTGAGGGTCCTGGAAATCCTTGAAATCGATCGCCGCCTCGTAGGCCTCCGCCTGGCGATCCACATCGGCGGCCGCGAATTCGGCCGGCAGCTGCAGGACGGTACGGACCACACTCGAGAGGGCCTCGTCGGCGATGATTTCGTAGCCATTGGCAATCGTCGGCGCCATGCGCTGGAAATAGAGCGCCAGCCGCACGCCGGTGTTTTCCTCGCCGGCTTTCTGCTCCAGCGTCTGCCGCGTGTATTTTTCGGACACGCCCTTCTGCGCCCTCTCGAAGGCAGTAGCGGCTTCGCCGTGCCGGGCGAAATTCAACGACTCCACCAGCGCCTTGTAGCGCCCGTCGGCCAGCTTGTTGGCAAAGGCGTCGTCACTGTCGATGCCTTCGGCGAGCACCTTGCGCATGAAGGCCTTGGCATAGGCCATGTCCTCGAGGCCGTGCGCCTTCATGGCGTAGTTGTAGAGCCGGCTGTCGGCGAAGAAATCGTCGAGCGATTTGATGTTCCCGATCTTCGACAGATAGTACTCCGTCTCGCGGGCGACGTCCGGCTGCGCCGAAACGCGTTCCAGCGATTTCGTCAGATCCGCAGTGATCAGCCTGTAGCTCGTATAGGTCGTCGTCACGATCGGCTCGCCCTGTCGCATGAAGCGTGAGGAAATGTGTGCGGTCCTCAGCCCGCACCGACTGTCGGGGCTCGGAACGTCATGCGATCCGACCCTGGCCAACAACCCTGACGGCGTTGGCTTGCGCGAACCTGTCCCGGACGCCGGTCTCGCGGCCAGCCTCACGCAAGGAACGGACCCTATTTCATCGGAGGAAAATCACGATCGCGACAGGTATCGGCAATGAACATCATCATCGGGCTTCTTGTGACTTTCGGCTGTATCCTCGGCGGTTACATGGCGATGGGCGGCCACCTGGAAGTCCTTAACCAGCCCTTCGAGCTGATGATCATCGGCGGAGCCGGCATCGGCGGCTTCATCATGGCCAACTCGATGAAGGTGGTCAAAGACACCGGCAAGGCGCTCGGCGAGGCCTTCAGGCACAAGGTGCCGAAGGAACGTCAATACCTCGACACGCTCGGCGTCCTCTACAGCCTGATGCGCGACCTGCGAACGAAGTCGCGCAACGAGATCGAGAGCCACATCGACAATCCGGAAGAATCCTCGATCTTCCAGTCCGCACCCACCGTCCTGCAGAACAAGGAGCTGACCGCCTTCATCTGCGACTATGTGCGGCTGATCATCATCGGCAACGCCCGCTCGCATGAGATCGAGGCGCTGATGGACGAGGAAATCCAGACGATCACCCACGACAAGATGAAGTGCTACCACGCGCTGACGAGCATGGGCGATGCGCTGCCGGCGATCGGCATCGTCGCGGCGGTTCTCGGCGTCATCAAGGCGATGGGCGCGATCAGCGAAGCACCGGAAGTGCTGGGCGCCAAGATCGCCGCCGCACTCGTCGGAACGCTACTCGGCGTGTTCCTTTCCTATTCGATCGTCGGTCCCCTCGTCGCAAACATCAAGTCCGTACGGGAAAAGCAGAACCGACTCTATGTCATCGTCAAGCAGACGCTGCTTGCCTACATGAACGGTTCGGTTCCGCAGGTCGCACTCGAATACGGCCGCAAGACCATCTCCGCCTATGAACGGCCGTCCATCGATGCGGTCGAACAGGAAATGATGAATCCCGGCGGCGGCAGCGAAAGCAAGGCGGCCTAACATGAGCACAAGCACCGCATCGAACGTCCATGCATTCGACAGAAGGCTGATCGCGCGCATGACCGGCGCGCTCGGCGACGACAAGGCCATCGGCCGAACCGCACTCGAGCTTGCCCAGGTCTTCGACGAACTCCTGCCCGGTGTCCTGCAATCGGAGACCGGATGCGACGTCACGATCGCCTATGCGGGCTTCCGGACGGGGCTCCGCAACGAGCTCATCGCTGCTCTCGGCGACGGGGTCCTGCTCGGCGATCTCTCCCTGCGAAACTGGTGCGCGGACTTCCAGGTCGGCTGCGACAGTCCGGTTCTGATCGCACTTGTCGAGGCTCTGCTCGGGGCCGAACCGACGAGCATCGAGGAGCCGGCCCCACGCTCTCTGTCGAAGATCGAGATCGATGTCGCCTTGCCGGTGTTTCATGGCATCGCCGAGGTCCTGCGCACTGCAGTGAACGCGCCCGGCGGGTTCGAGCCCGTTGTCGGCCGTCCTTACAACAGCGCGGAACGGGCAAAGCCCGATCCGGCGCTTGAAGACGTTTTCGCAGCCTCGATCGACATGACCATAGGCCTCGGGCCGGTGCTCTCCACTTTCTCGGTCATCGTCCCGCAAAGCACGCTCCTCAAGACCCGCATCATCTCTCGCAAAGGTGCCGGCGAGGACCGGAACGCGAAGACCGAATGGACGGAACAGCTGGAGGAGCAGGTCCGCCGATCGGCCGTCGCGCTCGAGGCGCGCATCCGGTTGGAAAGCCTGACGCTCGACACTCTCAGCCGCCTGCAGGCCGGGGATGTCATCCCTTTTCACGACGGGCAGGATGTCCGCGTGGAGGTGAGCGCCAACGGGCGCGACCTCTATGTCTGCGAGTTCGGCCGTTCGGGTTCGCGATATACGGTCCGGGTCAAGGATACCCACGGCTCCGAGCAGGACATCCTTCGCCACATCATGAGTTAATCCTCCCTCGCCTGGCAGAATGCCTGAGGCAAGCTTCAACTGGAATATTCGGCACATGGCACCCAAGAAAGCAGCACCCATCGCAGAACCGGCCGCATTCGCGGCAGACGCCGAGCTCGACCAGGCGATCGACGACCTGCGCGGCGTTCTCAAGAAGGACGGCGAGGCTGACTTCGGCGCCGATTTCGCCGCCGCCGGGCCGCTCGAACAGCCCGTGGATTTCGGCAGCGACTTCGGTTCCGCCGACAGCGCTGGATTCGGCGGGGATTTCGGCGCCGACTTCGCGGAATCCGCCTTCGGCGCGGACTCCGCGGTTGCCGGCGGGGATTTCGATGCCGCACCGGCCGCCGGTGAAACAGCGCCCGGCAGCGGAATGACCGCCAATATGGACCTGATCATGGACATCCCGATCGATGTTCAGATCGTACTCGGGACAAGCCGCATGCAGGTCTCCGGCCTCATGGCGCTCACCGAGGGCGCAACGATCGCGCTCGACCGCAAGATCGGCGAGCCGGTCGAGATCATGGTCAACGGCCGGGTGATCGGCCGCGGAGAAATCACCGTTCTCGAGGGCGATGTGACCCGCTTCGGCGTCAAGCTCCTGGAGATCAAAGGCAGTAGGAAATAGAGCGGGATGAGGAAAGGTGTAAGCGGTTTTCCGCCCGCATCCCGTTTCAACTCATTAGGAGCCCGATGATCGGGCGGGGATGAATCCATGACGGATTTCGGAAGTTTCGAGGCACAGGCTCAGGCGCTCGCACAACCGCTGAGCCAGACGGAAAAGGCGGCGGCGGTGCTGCTCGCAATGGGCAAGTCGATTGCCGGGAATCTGTTGAAATTCTTCACCCAGAGCGAGCTGCAGGCCATCATCGCCGCGGCACAGTCGCTCAGAGCCGTGCCGCCGCACGAACTGGAAGCGCTCGTCAACGAGTTCGAGGATCTCTTCACCGAAGGTGCAGGCCTCATGGACAATGCCAAGGCCATCGAGAGCATTCTGGAAGAGGGCCTGACGCCCGACGAGGTGGACGGCCTCCTCGGCCGCCGCGCCACCTTCCAATCCTACGAGGCGAGCATCTGGGACAGGCTGATGGATTGCGATCCTGCGATCATCGCGCAATTGCTCGCCCGGGAACATCCGCAGACGATCGCCTATGTTCTGTCGATGATGCCGTCGAGCTTCGGCGCCAAGGTGCTGCTTCAGCTGTCCGACAAACAGCGGCCCGAGATTCTCAACCGTGCCGTCAACATCAAGAACGTCAACCCGAAGGCGGCGGCAATCATCGAGGCGCGGGTGATCGAAATCATCGAAGAGATGGAGGCCGAGCGCAACTCGCCCGGCCCGGCTAAGATCGCCGAAGTGATGAACGAGCTGGATAAGCCGCAGGTGGACACGCTGCTCGCCTCGCTCGAAACGATCAGCACCGATTCGGTCAAGAAGGTCCGGCCGAAGATATTCCTCTTCGACGACATCCTTTTCATGCCGCAGCGCAGCCGCGTGCAGCTCTTCAACGACGTCTCCACCGACGTCATCACCATGGCGCTCAGAGGTTCTGCTGCGGAGTTGCGCGAGTCTATTCTCGCCTCCATCGGCGCCCGCCAGCGGCGCATGATCGAATCGGACCTCGCCGCCGGCGATGCCGGCATCAATCCCCGCGATATCGCGATCGCGAGGCGCTCGATCACGCAGGAGGCGATTCGCCTCTCCGCAAGCGGGCAGCTCGAGCTCAAGGAAAAGGAAGCGGAGGCCGCCTGACGCCTCCGGCCTGCCGATATATCGCGTTTCGTTTCCGATTTCTGTTGACCCGCGCGGGCTGCCGCACACCCGCACTTGCGCAGGGGCCTGTCCGGGTTCACCACAAAGCGAGCGCTTGCGTCTGCTGCCACGATTCCCTCGCGAATTCGGGTCGAGGGGTAACCGGAAGCGTCGTTCACATTGTCGCCTGCTGAGGAGCTTGCTGTTTCATGGCGGAAGAGCAGGACAAGGACAGTAAAACAGAAGCGCCGTCGGAAAAGAAGATCTCCGACGCGACCGAGAAAGGCAACGTCCCTTTCTCGCGTGAGGTGACCGCTTTCGCCTCGACGCTGGCGATCTACATTTTCGTCGTCTTTTTCCTTTCGGACGGCGCGGCAAACATGGCCGAGGCGCTGAAGGACATTTTCGAGCAGCCGGAAGCCTGGCGCCTCGACACCGCAACCGACGCCGTCGCCCTGATTTCGCATGTCGTTCTGAAATGCGCCGCGCTGGTTCTGCCGGTTTTCATCCTACTTATCGTCTTCGGCGTCGGGTCGTCGATCTTCCAGAACCTGCCGCGGCCGGTCCTCGACCGCATCCAGCCGAAATGGAACCGGGTATCGCCCGTGGCCGGTTTCAAACGGATCTACGGCGTTCAGGGGCTGGTGGAATTCGGCAAGTCGCTGTTCAAGATCATCGTCGTTTCGATCGTCGTCGTCCTCGTGCTCTGGAACGATTATTTCGCCACGCTCGACATGATGTTCTCCGATCCGGTGACGATCTTCACGACGATGATCTCCGACCTCAAGCAGATCATCATCGTCGTTCTCTTCGCCACCGCGACGCTCGCCATCGTCGATCTCTTCTGGACGCGCCATCACTGGTACACGGAGCTCAGGATGACGAAGCAGGAGGTCAAGGACGAGCTGAAGCAATCGCAGGGCGACCCGATCGTCAAATCGCGGCTCAGATCGATGCAGCGCGACCGCGCCCGCAAGCGGAGGATCTCCTCGGTTCCGCGAGCAACCCTGATCATCGCCAACCCGACCCACTATGCCGTAGCACTGCGCTATGTGCGCGAGGAGAGTGACGCGCCGGTCGTCGTGGCCATGGGAAAGGACCTGGTGGCCCTGAAGATTCGCGAAATTGCGGAGAAGAACGGCATCCCCGTCTTCGAGGATCCGCCGCTTGCACGCTCCATGTTTGCACAAGTCTCGGTGGATAGTGTCATTCCACCGGTGTTTTACAAGGCAGTCGCCGAACTGATTCACCGGGTTTATGCAGCTCAGCCGCAACAAAGACGGGTGACATGATCTTGAAAAAGTGCCAATTCTCCGAAGAACGAGAACAGATAGTTGCGGAGGCAATCCGTCCGGTTGCGACCGAATTGCGCCTCATCGATGCTGCGGATTTCATCGCGCTTCTGCGCTTCGAGTCCTATGCGAGCATCGCCGATTTGGTGGAATCGGCGGCAGAGCTCTATTTCCTGCCCGGCACCGTGAACTTCGGCCTCGGCGGCAACTATAACCTCGACTGGGACAGTCGCCCGGAGGTTATCCTCGACCTCGAACTGAAGCCCCGCGGCGTGACGGTCTATGCGCGCCTCGTGCTCGCGGGCGATACGGCCGGCATCGAGATCAGCCACATCAACTTTCAACAGCCTTCCGGCAATCCGGACGAGAACACGGCCTTTCTCGCCAAGAGCCTGGCAGAAGCGAAGTTCGTCAAAACCTATCCGCTGCCGCTGGCGAGTTGAGGAAATCGAACAGGCCGCGGCGGGAATTCCGAATCTCGACGGACCTTAGCTATGGCTAGCTGATATAGCCAAGGCGGATCGCCTTGGCTATCGCCTGAATCCGGTTGACGGAGTCGAGCTTCGTCGTCGCGGCCCCGAGATAGGCATTCACCGTATGTATCGAGAGGCCCATCTTGTCGGCGATCTCCTCGCTGATATGTCCATCGCCGGCCATTTGCAGGCAGGCGATCTCGCGATCGCTCAAGGCTTCGGTCTTGAACAGGCGCTTCTCGTCGGCGGCCAGGAGGTCTGTCATGATCTGCGCGCTGCGGCCGTGCAGCTCGACGATCTGTTCGCCCGAAACATCGATGTAGCTGCCGGCGAAAATCACGTAGCCGTTGCCCTGCGCGCCGAGCCTTATCGGAAAGGCGATGCCCGAATAGGAAAGCTTGCGCTCTCTCAGCCGGCGCGTGAACGGGCCGAAATCCGAGGCTTCGGCGGTCTGATGCTCGCCCTGACCGTTCCAGAGCACCGGCAGCAGGGAAAGATCGAGATGCTGGAGCAACTCGTCGCCGTAGAGAATGATCAGATCACGCGCGTTTTCCTCGCAAGCGGCTCCCCAGTTGTGGAGGACGCAGGTGAGCTTACGCGTTCCGGGGACGCCCCTGCCATTCGTTCGCAGAACGGCGAAATTCTTGGCGTTGATCTGCCGTTGCATGGCCTGCAAGCGCGTCACCAGCGTCGCCGCCCGCGCCGCGCGGACGTTGCGACCCGACCGGCCGGCGTCGTCGCGATCCTGCGTCACGAGATAAGCCATCGTCACCGCTCCTAAACCAGATTGTTGCGCACCGCGTGGGCGATCGCTTCCGACCGCGTTCGCGTCGCCGTCTTGCGCATTACGCTGGTGATGTAGTTGTTGATCGTGTTGCGGGAGATCCCGAGTATCACGGCGATCTCATCGCTCGTCTTGCCTTCGGCAATCCAGAAAAGACATTCGAGCTCGCGCTCGGTCAGTTCGCATTCCCGGTCGTGGCGCACATCGGCCTTGATCTTGTGACTGGCGACATAGCCGGCAAGCACCGCGATGTCGCGCAGCGCCTCCTGGGAGAGGATCACGTCCTCGGGGAAGAGCAGCATCAACGAGAACCGCGTGCGCCCTACGCTGAAGGTCACGGCGCAATAGCTCCGGCTGACCCCCCGCGGCAAACCGATATCGTCGGGCAGCGTATGGAAGGCCGGCTGCAGTTGGGCGAGGCACTTTTCCAGTTCGGTGATCTTCGTATGGAGCCCGGCGATGATGCCCGAAAGACGCCGAACGATGTCGAACGGCCAGTCGGAACAGACGACAAAATCCAGTCCGCCGTCCTGCGAAACATCGTGCCGGGCGAGAAGGTAATGGGTTGCGCCGACATATTCCGTCAGCGCTGCCAATCCGTTGCCGAGTCCCGTACCCGAGGCCACTTCTCCAAGCCTTCGGATCAGTTGCTCCCTTGATATTTTGCGTCCACAAACCCGCGGCGCAGCGGTCTCCGAAGACCAGACTGCGTCCGACCGCGACATTTCCATAACTCTCAGCCCCCGTGCCGGATTCGGCGCCCCTGGAATGTCACGCTTGCCCTGTCGTCCCCGACAGCCGGCTTCGCCGGTATTCTTGCCACCAAGCGAGTATCAGGACGCGAATCAATTGCTAAACTGTACATCGCCGCCCCCAAAAAGACAGGGCGTCCTGTTGCGCGATTACTTGCCAACCTTGCCTTGAGCCATTCACGTATGCGTGAGCCGGTCGGCGGCCGGGCACGCTTTCACTCCGACCAATTCTCTAATCAAGATGTTGATAATAAACGGTATCCTGCAATCGTCGTTTGTGGCCGCACGGTTGAAAATCCGTCACACCGGACGGGAGTTCGCCCTTTCGTTGCAGATAGGATGCTTTCAGGACGCCTCAACTCTTCATCCAAGACTTACTTTAAGCCGGGGAATGTTGCCGAAATGCATCAAATCCTGGCGGGCTCATTGACAGCAACGCCGGGAATGCGGAAAGTCTGTGCTTGAAATTATATTCCGCTCTTTCGAAGATATATTTTAATACAGCTCCGGATCCCGCAAACAACGCGGAGTAACTGACTGCGCGAGCCGCAGCACGGCGAGCGGCGTGCGAATCTAAATTAATTAAAAATTGGTTTAAATTTTCCGACGGCCATCGGACGGTATCCACGACGCGGGGCGGATTCTTTGGCCGGACTCCGCCGTGGCGTCGCCAGCCGGAGCTAGACTCGCCAATACTCTCGGAAGGCCCTTGCGCCGGCGCGGGCCGGATTGAGGCGCGCCCAATAGACAAAGTCCCGCCTGTTGGGCGGGACTTCGTTCCAGTTCAGGTTTCCGCCGGCGTTTTCTACGCTGCCCGATCGACCGCCCATTTTCGCAGGATCTTCGCCGCCCGCTCTTCGCTGATCTCGACCATCCGGGCGAGACGCCGCTCCGGCCCTTCCTTGACGCGGCGGTTGAAGCCCGCCTCGTCGCCGAGATTGAGCAGATCGTCGCCGCCGTCGAAGCCGAAATCGGAGCCGAACCCCTCCATGAGGGCACCCCCTGCGCCGGCGCCTGCCGGCGAGAAGTCCGGCAGTTCGAGCCCGGCGGCTTCGCCTTCGAGCTTGCCCGCCTGTCCGCCGAAGCCCAGCTGGCGGGCAAGCGGTCGCATCCCGAACCATACGACCAGGAAAGCGACTGCGACGAAGGCGAGCGCGTTGATGATGCCGCCGAGGTTGCGCGTGAGCATTTCCATGATCCCCGGACCCGGCACCGCCTGGTCGAGGAGCTGTGTCTCCACGAAATCCATGGCGTTCAACGTTACGACGTCGCCGCGGCCCGGATCTATCCCGGCGGCAGAGGAAACGATCTTCTGCATCTCCTGGAGATAGGCATCGATCTTCGCCTGATCCGCCGGTTCGCCAGCCATGGCCGCGAGGCGCCCGCGATTGACGACGACCGCGATCGACAGCCGCTCGATCGAATAGCTGTTCTTGACGGTGGCGATCGTCTTGCTGTTGATCTCGTAATTCGTCTGCTCTTCCTTCTTCTCCGCCTCGTCGCTCGACTGCTGACCGGCTCCGCCGCGCGGCGCGGCCTGAGGGACGTTCTGCTGGACCGTCGCGGCATTGTCCGGCTGCTGCTGGCTGGACTTCTGCTCTTCCTTGATCACGCGCGTCGAGCGCTCGACGCGCGATTCCGGATCGAAGACCGTCTCCTGAATCTGCTGCGCATCGGTGTTGAGCCTGGCGGTGACGCTGGTGCGGAAATTGTCCATCCCGAGGAATGGCGCCAGCGCATTGTCGATCTTCTTTTCGAGATCGCTCTGAACGTTCTGGACGACGCCGAGTGACTGATTGAGCGCGCTGTTCGACGGGTCGTCTCCGGATGCGAGCAGTTGGCCGGTCGAATCGAGGACGGTGACGTCGTCGACATCGAGGCCCGGCACGGACGACGCGACCAGATGCCGGATCGAGGACGCGGCGCTGCGGCCGACCGTGGCGCTTGCCCGTATCATGACCGAGGCCGTCGGCGTCTGCTCGGCCTTGCGGAAGCTGCCGCGCTCCGGCATGACGATGTGGACGCGTGCGGCGGCGATGCCGGAGATCTGCTGGATCGTGCGGGCGATTTCGCCCTCGAGCGCCCGAACGCGGGTCACTTCCTGCATGAAAGACGTGAGCCCGAGCGAACCGACATTGTCGAAGAGCTCGTAACCGGCATTGGCGCTGCTCGGCAGGCCGCGCTCGGCAAGCAGCAGACGGGCCTTGCCGGTCATGCCCACGGGCACCTGGATGCTGCCGCCGTCGGTGCCGACTTCGAAGTCGACGTTGGCTTCTGCAAGCGCAATGCTGATCTGGGTGACGTCGCTGCGTTCGAGACCGACATAGAGCGTCTCGAAGGACGGCCGGTTCACATAGATACCGGCACCGAGGACGAAGCCGATCGCCACGACGCCGGCCACGGCAAGCGCAATGAGCTTTCCTTGTCCGAGATTGCTCAGATTTTTCGTGAACATCGAGAATTGATCGAACAGATTCATTCTGTTTCCGCACCCAGTATCGCAAGGCACCCGCTCCGATTATCCGGTCGGTACCCTGCGCAGATCCAACGTTCGGGTTTGCTGGAAAACGGCTTGCGCTCAGCCGTTCTGCATTAGCCGCGAATCTACCAGCCCCGGAAGCGAAGCTAGGACACGAAACTTGCGCGAACTTGGCGAAAGGTCAGGTATCGGCGAACTGTCGCGCAGCGCACCGTCCCGATCGCGCGGCCGCCCCTCGTCCGCCAGTCGGGAGAGGGTTAGCCCTCGGGTTAAACCCGGGTGCGACCCGAAGGAAGGGGCACTCCTCTGCGACGGCGCCCCTCAGAAGGCCTCGAAGTCGCCGGCCGCCTTGGTCAGCGGCTGCGAATGCCCATGCCGGAGAATGCCGCTGCCGAGCGCTTTCTTCATGTCGGCAAGCTTGACGAGGCTGACTGCGGTGGTGACGTCGACTAGGCAGGTGTCGGGAATGGAGGCGGTGATGGTATCGATGAACTCGGCGAGCCCGCGCGTCTTCTGCACCGCGAGGTCGATGCCCTGCAGCACCATGATCCTGTCCGCACCGGCGCAGTCGTCGCTCATGAGTTGAGGCTCTATGCGCTCGATCAGATAAGCGACATCGTGGAGCTCCGTGACGACGCGCATCAGCACGTCCGGCAGAGATTCTTCCGTGTGAGGCTGGTTGTGGTCTTTCTGCATTGTTTCCTCACGTGGCCTCGGCCGGTATGATCAGAAGAATTCGATGGAGCTTTCGGCCGGCTTCGGCACGGCGGGCCGCTGGTCCATCTGAAGCGCCCGCTGTGCCTCCACGCCCGTCAGCGCATATTGGCGCGCGCGCCCGGACGACGGCCAGTATTCGAGCTTGCGTCCGTGGTCCCCGCCGGTGCTTTCGCCGACGATGCGGATACCCTCGTCCATCAGGAACTGACGCGCGAAGGCGGCATTCTGCTCGCCGACGTTCGAGAAACGCGCAATCGTCCTGGCGCCGCCGAAGATCTTCGCCTCCAGCCGGTCGCGCCGCGCCCCCTGCTTCAGGAGGCCGTTGATGAGAAGCTCCATCAGGTGCACGCCGTAGCGCGTGGCGTTCGCGCCGGAGCTCGGCGAGGTCGCCGATCCCGGCAGCAGGAAGTGATTCATGCCGCCGACGCCGGCCACCGGATCGCGCATGCAGGCGGCCACGCAGGAGCCGAGAATGGTCGAAAGCACGATATCCGGATCGTTGACGACCTTGAACTCGCCCTGAATGACATGAACGCGCCTGCCGGCAGCCTCGGTGTTCATTTCAGCGCCCCGAACACGGCCTCGATCGCGGCTTTCATCTTTTCGATCGTGAACGGCTTGGCCAGCACGTTGTTGGCGCCGAGCGCAGCCGCCTTCTGCACCAGGGCGCGGTCGCCCTGTGCCGTGAGGATGATGAAGGCCGCCTTCTTCGTGGCCGGGTTCGCACGCACCGCCTGGAGCAGGCCGAGCCCATCCATTTTCGGCATGTTGAAATCGGAGATGACCAGATGATGGGGATTCTGAGCCATGATCTTCATGCCCTGTTCCCCGTCACCGGCTGCGGTGATCTGCTTGAAGCCGAGCTGCTGCAGTGCGTCGCCCAAGAGCAGACGACTCGTGACCTGATCGTCGACGATCAGAACTTTTATCTTTTCGGCGAGAGACATTATTCGATTCCTTCTTTTCGGGCTGCCGCCGTCTTCAAAATCTCCTCCCCGATCGATCCGAGGGGGAGCTGCGTTTCGACCGCGCCCAATTCATAGGCGACGCGCGGCATGCCGTAGACAACACAGGTCTTTTCGTTCTGACCGAAGGTGCGTGCCCCGGCATGCCGCAATTTCAGAAGACCGGCGGCGCCATCGCGGCCCATTCCGGTAAGAATCACCCCGATGGCGTTGCGGCCCGCCAGTTCGGCGACGGAACCGAACAGCACGTCGACCGAGGGTCGATGTCCGTTGACCGCCGGCTGATCCACCAGGCGGCAGCAGGGCGCGGCGGCATTATGCACCTCAAGATGCCGTTCGCCGCCGGGCGCCAGGTAGACCTTTCCGACCTCGAGCCGCGCGCCATCCGTCGCCTCCTGGACCGTCGGGGCGCAAAGCCGGTTCAGCCGTTCGGCGAAGCTCTTCGTGAAGGTGTGCGGCATGTGCTGCGTGATCACCGTCGGCGGGCAATTTGCCGGGAACTTCTGCAGGACCGTGATCAGAGCCTCGACCCCGCCGGTCGAAGCTCCCATCGCGACGATCTTGCGCCCTGCCCGGTAGTCGGAAACGGCTGTCACCGCCGGCGCGGCCGCCCTGTTGCTGGTGATCATGGACTTGCGCTGCGAACGCGCGGCCGCCTTGACCTTGTCGGCGAGATCGCGGAACGGATGCGGATCCCCTTGCTGCGGCTTGCCGACGCAGTCGAAGGCGCCGATCTCGAGCGCGGCGATCGTGGCTTCCGCGCCCCTATGCGTCAGCGTCGAGACCATGATCACCGGCATGGGCCTCAGCCGCATGATCTTGTCGAGGAATTCGAGGCCGTTCATATTCGGCATCTCGATGTCGAGGGTCACGACATCGGGGTCGAGCTGCTTGATCGCCTGGCGCGCCTCGAGCGCGTCGGCAGCCTGCCCGACGACCGAAATGTCCGGATCGGCATTGAGCACGGCGGAGATGAGGCCGCGCATGGTGGCCGAGTCGTCGACGACGAGAACACGTGCGGGAGTGCTCATGCCCGACCTCCGTGGAACTTGCCCGTGTGGCGATAGGTCGTGATGCCGATATTGTCGAAGAGCGCCTTTGCATCCCCCGACACACGTTCCGAGTGGCCGATATAGAGGTGCCCGCCATTGTCCAGCACGCCGGCGAAGCGCGACCAGATCTTCATCTGCGTCGGCTCGTCGAAATAGATCACGACGTTGCGGCAGAAGATCACGTCGAACGGCCCCTTGAGCGGCCACTGCGCCATCAGGTTGAGCTCGTTGAAGGTGATCAGCCGCTTGACGCGATCGTCGACCTGCCACTTGCGGCGGCCGCCGACTTCGACCTCGCTGAACCATTGCTTGCGCATGGCAGGGTTCACCGTCTCGATCGCCGTCGCGTCGTAGGCGCCGGCCCGCGCCAGCGACAGGATCTTCGGGTCGATATCGGTCGCGAGGATGCGAAAGTCGTAGTCCGCGGCATTGGGCAGCAGCGACAGCACCGTCAGCGCCATCGAATAGGGCTCCTGGCCATCCGAACACGCCGCAGACCAGATGCGAACGCGACCGCCGTTCTTCGCGCGGGCGATGAGACCCGGCAAAACGTCTGTTTTCAGGTGCTCGAAATGATGGTTCTCGCGGAAAAAGCGGGTGAAATTCGTCGTGAGATGCGAAAGCATGTCGCGGCGCGCCGCCGCCCCGGCAGGCGAAGCGACGAGCTGGCAGTATTCGCGGAACCCCTTCAGTCCGAGATTGCGGATATGCTTCGAAAGCCGCGAATAGACGAGCGATGCCTTCGATTCGTTGAGATAGATGCCGGCATCCGCGTAGATCATCGCGGCGATCTCGGTAAGATCGCGGCGGGTCAGCGGATATTCTCCGCTCGCGAGACATTCCTCCGGATACGGACTCTGATCGATGTTGGCCCGGACCCTCATGCCGCCTCCCTTTCCTCGCTCGGGAAGACCGAGTCGAGCTCTACGAGGCAGATCATGCGCCCCTCTATCGCCAACACGCCACGTGCGAAACTCCGCTCGAAATCGGACGCGATGTCCGGTGTCGGCTGAATATCGCGGTCGGAGACGGTGAGAATGTCGGAAACGGCGTCGACCAGCAGGCCGACCACCCTGCTGTTGACCTGTGCGACGATGATCACGTGCCGAACCGTCGGCTCGGCCGCCTTCATGCCTAGCCGGGCGGAGAAATCGACGATCGGCAGCACGGCGCCGCGCAGATTGATGACCCCGAGCACGCAGGCGGGCGCATGCGGCATGGGGGTCGCCGGCGTCCATCCGCGAATTTCGCGCACCGACATGATGTTGACGCAGAATTCCTGGTCGCCGACGCGGAAGGCGATCAGCTCCCGTCCCCCACTGGTCAGATGTTTTGCGGCATTGGTCATGGGGATTATCCGGCGGCAGCAAGAGACATTTCGGGTTTCAGGGATTGCCCGCGCGACGCAGCAACGATGGCGTCGACATCGAGGATGAGTGCCACGCGCCCGTCGCCGAGAATGGTGGCCGCGGCGATGCCGGGCACATGCGTGTAGTTGGCTTCGAGGCTCTTGATCACCACCTGGCGCTGGCCCTGGATGGCATCGACCATCAACGCGCGCTGGCCACCGCCTTCGGATTCGACGAGAAGCGCCACACCTTCGACCGGGTTGGCCTGTGCCCCGCGAAAGTTAAGGATGCGGCCCACATCCACCAGCGGGCAGAAGGAGTCGCGGATCGAGATCAGCCGCTGGCTGGACCCGAAGCTGTGGATCGCGGAGGCCTCCGGCTGCAGCGTCTCGACGATTGCCGTCAGCGGCACGACCAGCGTCTGGTTGGCGACAGTCACCACCATGCCGTCGAGGACGGCGAGCGTCAGCGGCAGGCTCATGGTGAAGATCGAGCCCTGGCCCGGCTTCGAAGAGATGTTGATGCGGCCACCGAGTGCCTGGATGGAGCGCTTGACGACATCCATGCCGACACCGCGGCCGGAAATGTCGGAGATCTTGTCGGCCGTGGAGAAACCCGCGTGGAAGATCAGGTTGTCGACCTCCTCATCCGAAAGGTTTGCGTCCGCGGCAATGAGATCGTTGTCGATCGCCTTCTGGCGCACCTTCTCGCGATTGATGCCGGCGCCGTCGTCCGCAAGCTCGATGACGATGCGGCCGGAACGGTGCTTGGCCGTGAGCCGCACCGTTCCTTCCGGGTTCTTGCCCGCGGCAACCCGTTTTTCGGGCGTCTCGAGACCGTGATCGACCGCGTTGCGGATCATGTGCGTGAGCGGCTCGGCGAGCTTGTCGATGACCGTCTTGTCGACTTCCGTATTTTCACCCTCGGTGATGAGACGGACGGACTTGCCGGTCATGTCGGCGATTTCGCGGACGATGCGGGACATGCGCTGGAAGACCGGCTTGACCGGCTGCGCGCGGATCGCCATGACGCTGTCCTGGATTTCGCGCGTAAGCTGCTGCAGTTCCTCCAGGCCCATATTGATCGACGACGTGCCGTTGGTGTCGTTTTCGATCACGCTCTGCGACAGCATCGCCTGGTTGATGACGAGTTCCCCGACGAGATTGATCAGGCGGTCGACCCGATCGAGATCGACGCGAATGGTCGGGGTCGCGGCGGAAGCGGCCTGCTGGGCGGCAGCCTGTGCCGCCGATGCCGACTGGGAATTGCGGGCATTCTCCGGGGAGACGCGCGCCGTGGACTGCGCCATTTGCAGGATGTTGCTCGCCGTCTGCGCCGCCGCGACGGCCGCATTCCGGGGGTCGCCCTCGCTGGTGGCGGCCCGGTTCTCTTGCCCGGCAGGCGCCTGGGCTTCCTCATCGAGGATCGAAAGGTCGAAGGGGACAGGCTGCATCGGCAGGTCCTCGTCCATCCCGACCATACCGCCGGCAAGCGCGACGTCGAGGTCGCAATCCCACTCGGCGAATTCGAATACGGAGCGGATCGCCTCTTCGCCCTGGTCGGTCTTGAGCGAAACCTTCCAGGAGAAATAGGCCTCCTCCGGATTCATCCGGTCCAGCGGCGGCAGAGTGTCCATCTCGCAATGGATGCTCATTTCGCCGAGGCGCGAGAGATCGCGCAGGAGCAGCGTGGCGTCGTTGCCCTTGGAATAAAGATCCGACTTGGGCTTGAAGACGATCTCATAGGTGGACGGTTCGATCGTCGGCTCGTCGCCTGTCTCGAAATCGTCGAAGGAGAAGGCAACCGGCTGGAAGCCTTCCTCGTTGACGGCCGGAGCAGCCGGGGCAATGCCGGCCGGCGCCGCCTTCGGCGCGGATTCGGCGGCGGCTTGCGGCAATTCGCCGTTGGCGAGCGCTTCGAGTTCCTTGATCAGTTGCCGGCTGCGCGCCTCGTCGACGCCGCCGCCGTCACGGGCGGCGTTGGTGAGATCGGCAAGCACGTCCGCCGATCTCAGCATGACTTTCAGAACGTCCTGATTGGGTTCCAGCCTGTTGGATCGAACGCAATCGAGCGTCGTCTCAAACACATGTGCGAAGGAGACGAGATCGTCGAGCCCGAAGGCGCCGGCGCCACCCTTGATGGAATGGACCGCACGGAAAACGGCATTCACCGTTTCCGGATCGCGATCGCCGTCATTGAGCTTGAGGAGACCCGATTCCAGTTCCGCGAGTTGCTCCTCGCATTCCTGGAAGAAAATCTCTTTGATTTCGTTCATGTCCATTGGATGGCTGTCCCCGGAATTCAGGCCGTTACGCGCTCGATGGCATCGATCAGCTTGGTCGGGTCGAACGGTTTGACGATCCAGCCGGTGGCGCCCGCCTGCCGCGCACGGTTCTTCTTGTCCGCATCGCTCTCGGTGGTCAGCACGAGGATCGGCACCGCACGGTAGCGATCGTTCTTGCGCACACCCTCGATGAAGCCGAAGCCGTCGAGGCGCGGCATGTTGATGTCCGTTACGATCACGTCGGGGTTGGCCGTGTCGAGCTTCTCGAGGCCCTCGACGCCATCCTCCGCCTGGATCGTTTCGAATCCGGCATTGTTGAGGGTGACGAGAAGCATGTTCCGGATCGTCCGGGAATCGTCGACAGTCAGAACTCTCTTCTTCATTGCTCAAATCTCCTTTGCCATCAGGGGACCGATGTCCGCCCCGATGAGCTGTGTCGTCTTGATGAAAGCGTCGGACACCTCGGCAAAGGTGAAAGACAGGCGATCCGCTTCCCAGCTTCTCGCGGCGGCCATGAGCACCTGGACACAAAGCGCCCCGACGCGCTCGACGGCGGACGCGTCGATCGCCACGGCACCGCCTTTCAGTGCCAGGAGGCTTTCATGCAGCACCGTTGCCTCGTTCAGGTCCAATACCGGAGCGAGCTTCAGCGTGTTTCGTGCGGAGTTTCTGCTGGCCATTTTTCCCTCGCTTGACATGCCCTGCTAACGCCGCCCTCCGGCCAGATGACGTTCGGGCGTGACTTCGACGAACGGTCTCGTGGTCTCGTCTTCCGGCGCGTCTATCCTCATCCGCGGGGCGAAGCTCGCGGCCGATCTCGCCTGACGGTCGAGATGAAAGCGACGGACGGTCTCGCCCAGCTCCACGATGACACCGTGAAGATCGTCGGCCGACGCGAGTGCCGCGCCCCCGAGTGCGGCGCTTCGGTTCATCGCCCGCGCGATCCCGTCGATTTCCGATGTTGCGGAGGCAAGATCGCTCACCTGACATTCGGCCTCGCGGGCAATGCCGGTGACGGCCTCGTTTATGGAGGCTACCTGTTCGGCGATGCTGCTGATCGCGTGCTGTGTCCGGCCGACGATCTCGACCCCGGCCACGACCTGGCCCTTGGTTCCGGTCACGAGTTGCTTGATCTCGAGCGCCGCTTCGCCGGAGCGTTGCGCGAGCGCACGCACCTCCTGCGCGACGACAGCGAAACCGCGGCCGCTTTCGCCCGCCCGTGCGGCCTCGATTCCTGCATTGAGGGCCAGGAGATTGGTCTGGAAGGCGATCTCGTCGATCACGCCGATGATCTGACCAATCTTCTCGGCGGAAGCCTCGATGTCCGCCATGGCAGAGATCGCCTGACCGGCGATCTCGCCGCTGCGTTCCACGGCGATCCGCGTCTCACCTGCCTTGGTCTCGGTCTCGGCGATCCGGATCGATCCGGTGCGAATCCGCTCGGTTACGGTGCCGAGGCTCACGAGATGCTGGTCGATGGCTTTCGCTTCCGCGCCGGCATTGCCCGAGAATTCGGCGGCACTGCCGCGCAGCTCCGAGACGATGGCCTCGGCCGCCGTGGCGCGTTTGTCGGCCGCAAGCAGCGCATCCCTGATCTGGCCCAATGCCGTGTTGAGGCCCGCCACGATCGGCTGGTAGGCATCCGGCGCATCTTCCGGAAGACGCGCGGTCAGGTCGCCCTCCCCGATAGCCCGAAGAAAATCCGAGAAGAGTGTCTTCAACTCGCTTTCGTCGTCCCGGCGCTGCTCCGAAAGCTGCCGCTGGTGCTGCTGGCGCAGCGCGTTGAAACGCAGCGAGACTGCAATCTCCGTATCGACGAAGGCAGTGCGCACGAGAGCGGCGACGAGATCGCGGAGTTCTTTCCTGCGTGCCTTGCCGAGGGAGAGGATGGATTTCGGCCAGGCATCCTCGATCGCACCGAGGATAAGGTGCTCGAGCACGATCGAATGACTTGCGATCTGCCAGCGCGGGTCGAGACCCATGCGGCTTTCGGTATCGGCGAGGACCTTTACGCGCTCCGCATAAAGTCCGTCGAAACGCGCATCCGTGAGCACGTTCCAGTGTGACGATTGAAGATCGTGCAGGCGGTCGATCTGGCGGTCGCTGTCGAAGTGCCGCGCCGCGTCGGGGCTCGCCTGCAGGCGGTGCGAGAGGGCGCGCAACGCCAGGTCGATGCGTGGCGAAAGAGCCTGGCGGTGACCGCGCAGCAGCGCGCAGGCATCCTCGTCGAGACCGGCAAAGCGCAGGCGTTCCAGCAGGCTGCCCGCCTGGCCCTTTCTCGCCTGTTCTGACGCTTCCTGTTTCACCCTGGTCCCCGGCTGCTGATGCGTCCCGCATTCGAAATCTGCTGGGGAGGGTCGCCGCCGGCGGCCGGTCACGCCCACCCGATAGAGCAGCGCGCCCGGAAGCGCCCGCCATCGTCCGTCCCACAGTGATTTCAATGAAAGTGGATACCGGACCGAAACCGGTACGGCGGTGCGGCATCATGCCTTGAGGAGAAGTAGAGACTTCCTATTCCGACGTGTTGGACCATGTTTATGGTTAATTCCTTGCTTGAAAGTTAATGCCTCATGCCTCCTAACCGGAATCGCTAAAATTCAACCGGAGCTTTGCCGTCCGCTAGCGATGCAACGTTTTCTTTGAACGCAGCCACAGGTTTTCAATGATAAGAGTTTAGAATTGCGGATCTGCCTGCCGTTCAGTATCGAAGCATACAGCGTCATGCGTCTCCCATCGGACGGGCAGAGGTCGCTATAGCATTTGAAGTGCTGCATGTTCCTGGTGTCGGCTGCGATTCAGAACATGCAGGTGTGATGGCGCGAACTACGCGTTGAGTAGCATCTTCAGGCAATGGGCGGCATCATGACGGTGCGCCACGGGACGTGAACAATGATTGTTCTTGGAATAGGCGCCATCATCACCGCAGCGCTCGCAATGGCAGCGATATCGAT
This sequence comes from Sinorhizobium sp. KGO-5, assembly GCF_036245905.1. NCBI lineage: Bacteria > Pseudomonadati > Pseudomonadota > Alphaproteobacteria > Hyphomicrobiales > Rhizobiaceae > Sinorhizobium > Sinorhizobium sp. KGO-5. The sequence continues at coordinate 1,047,483 of NZ_BDIZ01000001.1, read as the reverse complement.
CGTCGTCAACCTTGAGTATGGCCGCGCAGCGAGCAGAACGTCCGTCTTCTGAAATTCCTTTACGGATCACTCCGGACATGCGCAGCAGTGCGCCGGCGCCATGTCTCGGCATAAGCCGCACAGGCGTCCGGATTTGCGGCCGGTATCGGCTCGGTCCCCGTCCTGACGCGGGCGCCCGCAACGAGGCAGGCGGCGCCGAGGCTCGTTCCCGTGCTGTTCAGCCTGTTGGCAAGCACCGGCCGGCCGGTGGCGGCGGCAAGCATCCTCAGATAGGCGTCGTTCAAGGCAAACGGCCCCTCGACCAGGATCTCGCCCCTTGCCCCGATCAGATCGAGGCAGGTCGCCGTCATCAGTGCAAGATGAAAGGAGACGACGGCGAGCCGTTCGGCGGGAGCGAGCTTGCCTTCGTCCGTCGTCCAGCAGGGGCGCGCAGCCGGAAACGGCCCCGAACCACCCGGCAGCGACGGCAGCAGCATATGCCCTTGTTCCAGGACACGGGCTTCGGCCTCGGGCGAGGCCGGCGGCGGATCGTCGCCGATCAGCAGGGAATAGGCGCGCCCGCCCATGAAGCGGGCCGAAGGCACCGGATCACCGAGTGCGTTGACGTTGATGAGCGTGTCGCGCCGCTCGTCGAGTTTCACGGGATCGGCGCCGACGGCGAGCATCACGACCCAGGTTCCGGTCGAGACTACGGAGAACGGCGCCTGGCGCGTAATGAGATGCGGCAGCAGCGAGGCATTCGAATCGTGAATGCCGCAGTGGACCGGCGTTTCCGGCGGCAGGCCCGTCTCATCGGCAACCTGCCGAAGCAGGGGACCAAGCACGTCGCCCGCCCTTCGCACCGGCGCGAAGAGAGAGCGCCAGCCCTGCTCGTCGACCATCGACGAGAAGGTTGCCGCCTTCGGATTCCAGAGATCGGTGTGGCAGCCGAGCGAGGTCAACTCGCTCGTCCTGACCCCCGTCAGCCGGTAGGACCAATATTGCGCATAGGTGAGGATCGTCGCGACGCGGGCGAAATGCTCCGGAAACATGCGCTGCTGCCAGAAGAGCTGAGCGCCGACATTGAGCCCCATCGGCAGGCGCGCCGAACCGGTCTCCGTGAAGGGAGGGCGCGCCTCTTCGTATTCCTCCGCGAGCGCATCCGGACCGGCGAATTCATAGTCCAGAACCGGCAAGGCGAGCTCGCCCGCTTCATCGAGCAGCACGGCGGTCGCGCCGTGCGTGGTCACCGAAATCGCATCCACCGGGTGCTCGCCGTGAAGCGCGGCCAGACTGTCGAGAATGAAACGCCAGAGGCGCTCGGTGTCGAAATGCGGGTAAAGCCCGTCAGCGCTGACACCATTGCTGGCTTTGCGCACGGCGATTTCCTCGAAGCGCTCGAGATCGACGAGTGCGACCTTGGCGTTTGTCTTGCCGATATCGATGACGGCGACGGTTTTCATCATCATTTGAGGTGGAAGACGGTTTTGAGCGGCACGGCGACCGGCTCGTTGTCAGCGCGGGTCTCCATGATATCGGCCATATGGGCCCACCATTTACGCATCACCGGGTGCGACGGCAGATCGGCCATCCTGTGATCGTCCGAACGCCAGAGGACGCCGAAGAGCAGGCCGTTCTCCTCATCGAGGTGGATCGAATAATCGGAGACACCGGCGTCCTTCAGGAGTGTGACCAACTCCGGCCAGATCGCGTCGTGACGCGCCTGGTATTCGGCGGCCTTGCCGGGATGGAGTCGCATGCGGAAGGCGTATTTTTCCATGACTTGCATCTCAACGAACGGAACGGTGGCGGGCGCGCTGCCAGAGAATCGGCAGCGCGATCACCGAAATCAGGAGCAGGCCGATGAAGATCGACATGACGATGCCGGGCACGTTCAGGAGGCCGAAGCCGAAGGTGACCATGCCCATGATCAGCGCCGCCAGCACGACCCCGGGTATCGTGCCGGAGCCGCCGAGAATGTTCACGCCGCCGAGCACCACCATGGTCACGACCTCGAGCTCCCAGCCCAGCGCGATCGAGGGCCGTGTGGAGCCGAGCCGCGAGGTGAGGCAGACGGAGGCGAGCCCGGCCATAAGGCCGGTCAGCAGGAAGAGCGTGAACTTGACCCGCCCGACTCGCACGCCGGAAAAGAGTGCCGCCGTCTGGTTGTTGCCGATGGCATAGACGGCACGGCCGAAATTCGTCCTGTGCAGCAGGACTGCGTAAATGACGGCGAGTACGACGAAGAGCGTGAACTCGAAGGAGAAAACCCACCAGACATAACCTTGGCCGAACCAGGCGAAGCTCTCGGGATAGCCGGTAAAGGCCTGGTCTCCGAGCACGATGAAGGACAGGCCGCGAAACAGGCTCATGGTGCCGATCGTCACCACGATCGACGGCAGACCCAGGCCTGTGATCAGGAGCCCGTTGACGAGACCGCAGAGGAGACCGACGCCAAGGCCGGTCGCGACGAGCGCGGGTGTGCCGAACCCGAGTTGCACCGCATAGCCCATGGCTGTCGAGGCAAGGGCGATTATGGAAGCGACCGAGAGGTCGATCTCGCCGGAGATGATCACCAGCGCCATGGCGAAGGCGATCATCGCCTTTTCGGTGAAGTTGAACGTGGCGTCGGAGAGGTTCCACGGATCGAGGAAATAGGGCGACGCCAGCGAATTGCCGAGGAAGATCACGGCGGCGACTACGAAGAGCAGCGCTTCCCAGCTCTTCAGAAGGCGAGCGCCGCCTCCTTGCAGCCGATCGGGAATGTGGCGGGGAGAAATTTGCGCATCCGCCATCAGACCGCCTCCGCTTTCTTGAGAATGACCCTGCCCTTGCGCCGCTCGGCGCGGGCGTTGACGGCAACCGCGATGATGATGACCGTTCCGGATATCGCCAGCTGTGCGAAGGGCGAGATATTGATGACCGGCAGGGCGTTCTTGATCACGCCGAGGAAGAGCGCTCCGAGGACGGCGCCCGCCACAGAGCCGATGCCGCCGGCGATCGAAATGCCGCCGATGACACAGGCCGCGATGATGTCGAGCTCGAAGCCGGCGGCGATGTCCACATAGGCGACCGCATAGCGCGATACCCAGAGGTAGCCCGACAGGCCCGCAAGCGCGCCCGAGAGGCAATAGGCGAAGAAACGCGTGCGCCCGACATCGATGCCCGTATAGACGGCTGCGTGCGGATTGCCGCCGACGGCATAGAAGGCGCGTCCGAGCGGCGTGCGACCCATGACCAGGAACATCAGCGCGACCATGACGAGCGAGAGCCAGGAAAGCACCGGCATGCCGGCCAAATCCAGCCGCGGCAGCGCCTTGAAGGCGTCGCTCATCTCATGGGCATTGATCCACTTGCCGTTCGTCAGCACGAAGATCAGGCCGCGATAGATCGTCAGCGTCCCGAGCGTGACCACGATCGGGGGAATATCGAGCTTCCAGACCAACGTGCCGTTGATCGCCCCGAGGAAGCCGCCCAGCACCATGACGGCAACAAGGATGAGCGGTATCGGCAGGTCGGGAAAGGCGTTGTTCAACATGGCCGCGACCATGCCGCAGAGCGCGAGGTTGGCCGCCATCGACAAATCGATGCAGCGCGTGAGAATGACGGCCATCTGCCCCAGCGCCAGAATGACGAGGATAGAGGTGTCGCCATAGACGCGCGCAAGATTGGAAGGAGCCACGAAAGCCGGAAAGCGCAAGGCGATCAGGGCAAGCAGTACGGCAATCGCGACGACGAGCAGGATTTCTCGGTTCTTGAGGAGCCTGGCCATCATGCGGCCCTCCCATCGACTTGCGTTTCTATGCCGGCTGCGGCGCGCACCAGCTTCTCGGCGGTCAGTTCCGACCGCTCGTATCTTCCGACGACGCGCCCCTCGCGCATGACGATGACGCGGTCCGACATCCCCATGATCTCGGGAATTTCCGAGGACACCATGATGACGCTCAAGCCTTGCGCCGCAAGCTCGCTCATGAAGGCATGAACGGCGGCCTTGGAGCCGATGTCGATGCCCTTGGTCGGCTCGTCGAGGACGATGACCTTCGGCCGGGTGGCGAGCCACTTGGCGATGACCACCTTCTGCTGGTTGCCGCCAGAAAGCGTGCCGACGTCCTGATCCAGCGCGGCGGCCCGCAGATCGAGGCGGGAGGTGTATTCGCGCGCCAGCGCGAATTCCTCGGCAAGCCGCAGGAAGCCCGAGCGCGAGGTCTGTGAAAGCGAGGGCAGCGTGACGTTCTGGAAGATCGGCATGCCGATGATCGCCCCCTGCCGTCCGCGCTCTTCCGGCACATAGACGATGCCGGCGCGGATCGCCTCCGCCGGGCTGCGGATGACCAGCACCTCGCCATCGAGTTTCACGGCACCGGCGGACGGGCGGGTAATGCCGATCAGCGACTGCATGAATTCCGAACGCCCGGCGCCGACAAGGCCATAGAAACCGAGGATCTCGCCGCGCCTGAGTTCGAAGTTGATGTCCTCGAATTCGGTCGGGTGGCGATAACCGGAAACGGTAAGCACCGGCTGACCGATCGTCACCTCCTTCTTCGGATAGACGGAGCCGACGGCGCGGCCGACCATCATGCGGACGAGATCATCCTGGCTGACGTCGGCGATCAGCCCTTCGCCGATCATCGCTCCGTCGCGAAAGACGGTGTAGCGGTCGGCGATGCGGAATATCTCATCGAATTTGTGGCTGATGAACAGGATGGCCTTGCCGTCTGCCTTGAGCCGCTCGATCAGTTCGTAGAGCTCGTGAATTTCCTTGTGCGACAGAGCGGCCGTCGGCTCGTCCATGATGACGACGCGCGCATCGACCGAGAGCGCCCGGGCGATCGCGACCAGATGCTTCTTGGCGATGCCGAGATCGCGCAGGCGGATGGTCGGGTCGAAATCGGCACCCGCGCGGCGCAACAGGGCCTGAGCGTCGGCGTTGAGCTTCTTCCAGTCGATGAGGCCGAACCGGTTGCGCGGAGCGTGGCCGAGAAAGATGTTTTCCGCGACGGAGAGCTCGTCGAAGAGCACCGTCTCCTGATGAATTGCCGTGACCCCGGCGCGGGACGCAGCAAGGGCGGTCGGAAAGATGGTCTCCGTGTCGCCGAGCCGGATGTTGCCCGCATCGGGCTGATAGATGCCGGTCAGTATCTTGACCAGCGTCGACTTGCCGGCGCCGTTCTCGCCGACGAGCGCCGTCACCGAACCGGGATAGAGGGCGAGCGAGACATCGGAAAGAGCGCGCACGCCCGGAAAGGACTTCGATATGCCCTCAAGCGCAATGGCGGGCTTCATCCGCGATGTGGTTGTGTCCTGCAACAAGAATGGATCCACCAGTTCGGTCGTTTCAATTGGATGGCGGCCAAGTCCTCGATCGCATGAGGCTGCCCTCTATCCCTATCCCTCTTTCCGCTCGCGGGGAGAGGGATAGGAGAAGATTGCCGCACGTCGCTTCTCCCCGTCAGAACGGGGAGAAGGTGGCCGGCAGGCAGAATGAGGGGCGGACGCCGCCTCCTCGTGACGCTCAGAAGATCTTCGCGAATTCCTCGACGTTCGAGGCATCATAGACGAACGGGTCGGCCATGGCGCCTTCGTTGTTCTCGTCGAGCTTGACCGTGCCCATGCGGCCCATCTTGAGTTCCGCGCCGGGCTTGGCTTCGGCACCGTTGATGAGGTCGTAGGCGATCATCGTTGCCGAATAGCCGAGGTCGATCGGATTCCAGATGGCGAAAGACTTCGAGGCGCCGGACTTCACGTGTCCGGCCATTTCGGAGGGAAGGCCCAGACCGGTGACGTTGATCTGGCCGATCTTGCCGGCGTCGGTCACGGCCTGCGCCGCGGCGACGATGCCGACGGAGGTCGGCGCTATGATGGCCTTCAGGTTCGGATGGGACTGGATGAGCCCTTGCGTCTCGCGATAGGACTTGTCGGCCAGGTCGTCGCCATAGACGGTGGCGACCACATTGATGCCCTTGTAGTTGCCCTGGACCTTCTTCATTTCGGCGATCCACGTATTCTGGTTGGTCGCCGTTGCGGAGGCCGAGAGCACTGCGACGTCGCCGCCCTCGGGCAGGTTGTCGGCGGCGAGCTTGATGATCATGTTGCCGATCAGCGGGCTCGAGGACGGGTTGAGATGCATCAGGCGGCCTTCCTTGGCCACACCCGAATCCCAGGAGATGACTTTGATGCCGCGGTCCATCGCCTTCTTCAGCGCCGGGACGAGCGCGTCCGTGTCGTTGGCAGAAACCGCGATCGCATCGACTTTCTGGGCGATCAGCGAGTTGATCACTTCGATCTGGCCTTCGGCCGTCGTCGAGGTCGGGCCGGTATAGATGATCTCGACGTCGCCGAGTTCCTTGGCCGCTTCCTGAGCGCCCTTGTTGGCCGCTTCGAAGAAGCCGATGCCCAATGCCTTGACGACAAGGGCGATCTTCTTGTTCTCCGCATGAGCGGCATTTGCCATCAGCGCCACGGCGACGGCGGCCGTCACCATCAATGATTTCAGGACTTTCATCGTTTTTCTCTCCTCCCATGGGCCCGCATCCGGAGTGGCTGCGTCTTCCTGCCCGAACAATCATTTCCCGATCTTCACCCGGAAGCTCGGGACATCAGCTCCTCTCCCCATGCTTCATGCGGGTGTCGAAGCCTTTTCGGCGTCGGCCTTGGCGCTCTGAGCGGCGACGATCAGGCTGACGCCGGCATTTTCAAGCATCGAGGCATGTCTGTCCTCGATACCCGAATCGGTAATGACGGTGGCGATGCGCTTGAGACCGCACAGAATGAGGCTCGAGCGCCTGTGAAATTTCGAGGAATCGACGAGCACGACGAGGTCGTCGGCCTGGTCGATCAGCTTTTGCTCAGCCTGGATCAGCAACGGATCGGCCTCCATCAGCCCGAGAGGCCCCAGCCCCTGCGCCCCCATGAACATGCGACGCGCATAGAAGTTGCGCGTCACGTCGTTCTCGAAGGGGCTCAATATGATGTTCTGCTCGCGATAGATCGTCCCGCCCGACAGCATGACGGTGTTCTTGGAATGCTTGAGCAGGTGCTCGGCGATTGGGAAGGAATTGGTGAAGACCTGCATCCGGCGATTGGCGAGGAAATGCACCATCTGAAAGGTCGTGGTGCCGCCGTTGATGATGATCGGTTCGCCGTCCTGACAGAGCGCCACCGCTTCCCGGGCGATCGCCTGCTTCTCCCGCGCATGCAGGCCTTCGTTCACCCGGAAGGGGCGGCCGGCAAGGCCTACGAACTGCGGAGGGTTGATCGCTTCGGCACCGCCCCTGACACGGCGCAGCCGCTTTTGCACATGCAGTGCCGCGATGTCGCGGCGGATCGTCGCCTCCGAACTGCCGGTGAGATCAACCAGTTCAGGCACGGTTGCGACCGGCTTTTCCTGCACCGCCGACAGGATGATCCTGTGTCTCTCTTTCTCGTGCATGCGCTCCTCCGATGCTCCGCATGCTTCCATCCCTTCCGAGCATTGTCAATCACAACCAATCATGTTTTTTCATTGTGCGGCGCATCATGAAAGTTTTTGATCGTTTTTGATTGACACCGGGGTGATCACCGTGTGATCTGGTGCCAATCATAGGGCCGCGGTTCCAAGTCGCGGCAGCCAGATCAGCGGGAGGAGTTCGACATGCTCGACAAGCACCAGGGCGCGCGCCTTGCCAATCTTTGGGATGAGGGCAAGGCGGCAGGAATGACCGAGCCGGAAAAGCTCCTCTACCGCTCGAACCTCCTCGGATCGGACAAGCGGATCACCAATTACGGCGGCGGCAATACCTCCGCCAAGGTCATGGAAAAAGATCCGCTGACCGGCGAAATGGTCGAGGTCCTCTGGGTCAAGGGCTCCGGCGGCGACGTCGGCACGATCAAGATGGACGGCTTCTCCACCCTCTATATGGACAAGCTCCGCGCGCTGAAGGGCATTTATCGCGGCGTCGAATTCGAAGACGAGATGGTCGGCTACCTGCCGCATTGCACTTTCAACCTCAACCCCCGCGCCGCCTCGATCGACACGCCGCTGCACGCCTATGTTCCGAAGCCGCATGTCGATCACATGCATCCGGATGCGATCATCGCCATCGCCGCCTCGAAGAACAGCAGGGAACTGACGAGCAGGATCTTCGGCGACGAGATCGGCTGGCTGCCGTGGAAACGGCCCGGCTACGAGCTCGGCCTCTGGCTTGAAAAGTTCTGCAAGGAAAACCCGGATGCGCGCGGCGTCGTGCTCGAAAGCCACGGCCTCTTCACCTGGGGCGACACGGCGAAGGAGGCCTACGAGACCACGATCGAGATCATCAACCGCGCCATCGCCTGGTTCGAGACCGAGAACACGGGTCCCGCCTTCGGCGGTCGGTCCAAACCGGTGCTCGCCGCCGCCGATCGCGCCGCGATCGCCAAGAAGCTGATGCCGGTGATCCGCGGTCTCATCAGCGCGGGGGAAAGCAAGGTCGGTCACTTCGACGACAGTCAGGCGGTGCTCGACTTCGTGACCTCGACCAGCCTCGAGCCGCTGGCGGCGCTCGGCACGAGCTGCCCCGATCACTTTCTTCGCACCAAGATCCGACCGCTGGTCGTCGATTTCGACCCGACGCAGCCGGATGTCGGAAGAACCCTTGCGGGCCTGCCCGAGGCGATCGCCACCTATCGCGCCGACTACGCCGCCTATTACGAGCGCTGCAAGCGCGCCGACAGCCCGGCCATGCGCGATCCGAACGCGGTCGTCTATCTGGTGCCCGGCGTCGGCATGATCACCTTCGCCAAGGACAAGGCGACGGCGCGCATCTCGGCCGAGTTTTACGTCAATGCGATCAATGTGATGCGCGGCGCGTCCGGCGTGTCGACCTATGTCGGGCTGCCGGAGCAGGAAGCTTTCGATATCGAATACTGGCTGCTCGAAGAAGCCAAGCTGCAGCGCATGCCGAAGCCGAAGAGCCTGGCCGGGCGCATCGCGCTCGTCACCGGCGGCGCCGGCGGCATCGGCAAGGCGACGGCCAACCGGCTGATGCAGGAGGGCGCCTGCGTGGTACTTGCCGATATCGACGAGACGGCGCTCGAAGCGGCTCAGACCGAGCTTTCCACCCGCTACGGCAAGGACTTCGTCCGCTCCGTCAACATGAACGTCACGAGCGAGGCGGCCGTCGAATCGGGCTTCGGCGACGCGCTCCTCGCCTTCGGCGGCCTCGATATTCTCGTTTCCAATGCCGGCCTCGCCACTTCGGCGGCGGTGGAGGACACGACGCTGGCGCTCTGGAACAAGAACATGGACATTCTCGCGACCGGCTACTTCCTGGTCTCGCGGGAGGCTTTCCGCATCTTCCGCAACCAGAAGGCCGGCGGCAATGTCGTTTTCGTCGCCTCCAAGAACGGGCTTGCGGCATCGCCCGGGGCGTCGGCCTATTGCACGGCCAAGGCGGCCGAGATCCATCTCGCCCGCTGCCTGGCGCTCGAGGGAGCGTCGGCGCAGATCCGCGTGAACGTGGTCAATCCCGACGCGGTTCTGCGCGGCTCCAAGATCTGGACGGGCGAATGGAAGGAGCAGCGCGCAGCTGCCTACAAGATGGACGTCGACGAGCTGGAGGCGCATTACCGCGAACGCTCGATGCTGAAGCTCAGCGTCTTCCCGGAAGATATCGCCGAGGCGATCTACTTCCTGGCTTCCGACATGTCGGCGAAATCCACCGGCAATATCGTCAATGTCGACGCGGGCAATGCCCAGTCCTTCACCCGCTGACCGGGAGGCACCGATGACCCTGATGATCAGCACATCCGTCCTCGATTTAGAGAATGCAAGCCGCCGGGACGGTCTCACGCGCGACTACGAAAGCCTGGGCGAGCGGCTCGCCCGCCGCGGCATCGATATCGATGCGGTAAAGGCCAAGGTCGCGGCCTACGGCGTTGCCGTCCCCTCCTGGGGCGTCGGCACCGGCGGCACGCGCTTTGCCCGCTTCCCGGACGCCGGCGAGCCGCGCAATATCTTCGACAAGCTTGAAGACTGCGCCGTCATCCAGCAATTGACGCGGGCGACGCCGGCCGTGTCGCTCCATATCCCCTGGGACAAGGTCTCCGATCTTGGGGGCCTGAAGGAGAAGGGCACGGCGCTCGGCTTGAGCTTCGACGCGATGAACTCGAACACCTTCTCGGACGCGCCCGCTCAGGCGCATTCCTACAAGTTCGGTTCCCTCTCCCACACCGATCCCGCGACCCGACGCCAGGCGATCGAGCATAATCTCGAATGCGTCGAGATCGGCAAGGCGCTCGGCTCCAAGGCACTGACCGTCTGGATCGGCGACGGCTCCAACTTCCCCGGCCAGAGCAATTTCACCCGGGCGTTCGAACGCTATCTCGACTCGATGAAGGCGGTTTACGCGGCGCTTCCGGATGATTGGCGCATCTTCACCGAGCACAAGATGTTCGAACCGGCCTTCTATTCGACCGTCGTGCAGGATTGGGGCACGAACTACCTGATCGCACAGGAACTCGGGCCCAAAGCCTTCTGCCTCGTCGACCTCGGGCACCACGCACCGAACGTCAACATCGAGATGATCGTCGCCCGGCTGATCCAGTTCAAGAAGCTCGGGGGCTTCCATTTCAACGATTCGAAATACGGCGACGACGATCTCGACACCGGATCGATCGACCCCTACCGCCTGTTCCTCGTTTTCAACGAGCTCGTCGATGCGGAGACACGCGCCGCGCACGGTTTCGATCCGGCCCATATGCTCGACCAGAGCCATAACGTGACGGATCCGATCGAAAGCCTGATGACGAGCGCCATGGAGGTCGGCCGTGCCTATGCCCAGGCGCTGATCGTCGACCGTAACGCACTTGCAGGCTATCAGGAGGAGAACGATGCGCTGATGGCATCAGAAACACTGAAGACTGCCTTCCGGACCGACGTCGAGCCCATCCTCGCCATGGCCCGTCTGGAAAATGGCGGCGCCATTGCGCCGGTTTCCGCCTACCGGGCAAGCGGCTACCGCGCCAGGGTGGCAGCCGAGCGTCCTGCAGTCGCCGGCGGCGGCGGCGGCATCGTCTGAACCGCGCCGCAGCAACTTCTCCCTGCCAGAACGGGAGAAAGTCGCGGCGGCGGCGAAGAAGGCATTCCCCGCCGTCAAAAATACGACGCGCGACTTCTATCGCATTCGAAAACATGGTTTATCCTCTCCTCAGATACAACGAGAGGGTGATTCATGGGCATTGAAAGCATTCTGGTATTCCTGATCGTCGGCGCGGTTGCAGGCTGGCTTGCCGGTTTGATCGTCAGCGGAGGCGGCTTCGGTCTGCTCGGGAATATCGTGATCGGCATCGTCGGCGCCTTCATCGCCGGCCTTCTCTTCCCGGCCATCGGGATCAGCATCGGCACCGGCATCTTTTCTGCCATTATTCACTCGACGATCGGGGCCGTGATCCTTTTGGTGCTGATTCGCGTCGTCAAACAAGCCTGATCCGCGTTACCCCCATACGGTCCGCGCCAAACGCGGACCGGCCATCGCAAGCCAACGAGCGGAGGCGAAAATGACCGAACTCTACGCGGAAAAGATCGAGGACGCACTCAAGTCCTACATCGCGGACCACCCCGGCACCCTGACGCGCGAACAGGCGATCTCCACCATCCTCGAAACCTGGTTCGCAAGCAACGGCTACCTGCCGTCGCAGCAGGAAGGGATGCGTCCCGAAGATCTCGATGCTTCGAACGACGACTGAAATGTGCCGCGCCTGAACGGCGGTTTTTAGCCCTGTGCGGCGCCGACGCAAATTTGATCCAAACTACAGATTGGCCGAAATGAGCCTCGCTTCCGTCAAACAGTTCTTTTCCCGGTACGCACCGGACATCGACGTCATCGAGCTGGAGCAGAGCACCGCCACCGTGGCGCTCGCGGCAGAGGGCCATGGCGTCGAACCGGCGCAGATAGCCAAGACGCTCGCGCTCCGGGTCGGCGACGAAATCATCCTGATCGTCACGCGCGGCGATGCGCGCCTCGACAACAAGAAATACAAGGCGCGGTTTGGAACCAAGGCGCGCATGCTCGGCTTCGACGAGGTCGAGGCGGAAACGGGCCATCCGGTCGGCGGGGTCTGCCCCTTCGGGCTCGCCAAGCCCCACAGCATCTATTGTGACGAGTCTCTCAAGGCTTTCGACGTGGTCGTGCCCGCAGCTGGTGCGACCAACGCCGCCGTCCATATCAGCCCGGAGCGGATGGCCGAGCTGACCGGCGCGAAATGGATCGACGTCTCGGCGGTGTAACGTCTACATGCCGCGGCACGCAGTGGTCTTGGGCAGCGGCCTTGGAATGGCCACATAGTTTAACTGAATGCTGACAACTCCCCCACCCCGCGAAGCAGGCCGATGAGTCGGAATGCCACGCGCTGTCAGATCTGGAGCGGTACGGAGAATGAAATCACGCGCATGCGCCCTCGCCCTCGCCACATTGGCGGCATGCCCAACGCAAGCGATGGACCGGTCCCTCGTCCGGCAATTCGAGAAGCTCGATCCCCAGACGCGGCTGGAGCAGCGTTGCGATACGGAAGCGATGGAGCGGATCGGCGCCGACAAGAACCGGTTCAAACCGGACAAGGTCATCGCCTATACCTTCGCCGATCCCGTCATGAAAGGCGACAGGATGAAGGCGACGGGCGCGGTATTCCGAAGCAAGGGCGACTGGTACAAACTGGCATTCAGGTGCAAGACGGATTCCGAGCACCTTGAGGTGCTGTCCTTCGAATACAAGATCGGAGAACGTGTGCCGCGGGAGAACTGGGACCAGCTCTATCTTTATCCCTAGGAGAGCCGCACAGTCATCGCGATCTAGACGATCGCCATCAGGAACACCAGGGACCCGAGCGACAGTGCGGCGATGATGCTCATCAGCACCTTCATCATGTGTTCCGTCATTTCGTACATCCTACCCAGCTCCTCAGGAAGACGAATGCCGCACCTGCGCCGGATCGACGGGCCAGCCGGCCCGTGATCATCGGCGTCAAGAATTTTGTAAGAAATTGGTTAACAAATCACCTTCATTGGCGTGATCCGGCTTGCTCCGGCCCACGACCCGCATTGTCGAGCGATTAACGCAAGACCCCGCCTGACTTCGAACCGCCCTGCGACTGCCCGGCTCCCGGGCCGCCCTGCGACACGCCGCCGCCATGCGAGCTACCGGGATTTGTTCCGTCCGGTCCGTTGCCGTAGCCATTGTTGCCCTTCGGGCCGCCACCGCCGCCGCCACCCGACTTGGCAATTGCATTCGATGTAAGGCTGGTCGAAAGCAGCATGGTGACTGCGGGGGGCGTCACCACCGCGAAGCGCCCGCAATTCTTCAGAAATTCACGTCGGTCTTCGTCGCTGCGCGACGGCAGTCCGTTTGGCATTTCGGAACTCATGGACGCCTCCCCCTGTTCGTTGACTATTTCGCCGAATTTACAGTAAAATTGCGCTGGTAAATAGTGTTACATTTGGGTGCTTTCCGCCATATATAATATTATATAATCAATTATAATTAGCCATATATAGCTACAAAGATTTATTCTGGTGTACACTCAAGACCGTTACAGGAAATCGGCACCCTTCAGCCATCAATATCCACTCTAGATCTTTCCGGACGGTCTCGACCGAAAGATGCGTCGGAGCTCGCGGATTTTCCGCTTGGCCTCCTGGCGCCGCGACGGGTATGACTCACCGCCGTACCGGTCCCAGGACGGGTAGTGGGCGATCTCGGTCAAGAGCGTGAAAACGGTGAAGGGGACGAAGAGATAATCCCTTTCAAGCTGGACGCGTCTGCGTTGCAATTGAAGCCGCGGCAGCTTCCCGACGGACAAACCGGACGCCCCACCTATCCCGAACAGCATGTCGGCTGTCAGAATCTGCGTCTCGACCGCATGTCTTTCGTACCCCCTGGCGAAAAGCGACATCAACTGCGCCCAGTCGACGCTGTCCGAGGCTGCGAGCTTCGACAGATCGAGAAGGTGCCGTAGATCGATCAGGCCGCGCCAGTAGTCGCCATCCTGGAACTGATCATGCAAGATCAGGAAGACGATCTGGGCAAAGGGCGACGGAATGCGAACGTCTCCCCCATCAAGGGCGATCCTGCGGCTGTGCCCATACAGCCATTCGATATCGCTGAAGGAGGCCGGCCCTTTAGGCCGGCATTGAAGATCGATGCTCCCTGCATCCGTCGGCCGCTCCAGGACTGCGGGCAGATGGAATTTGGGGTTTCCCGGCCATGAGCCGCTGCCGGCGGCAAGGCGGATCTCGTAACCGATGTCCTGCAGTGCTCCAATCGATGAAGCCATGTCGGCGGGGCGGACGAGAATGTCGAGGTCGGTCAGCATCCGCGCGCCGATCTCGTCCGGCTTCTGTGCTACCAGGATTGCCGCACCCTTCATGAGGACCGGCTCCACGCCGATGCGGGCGAGGCATTGGACCGCCTCGGTCAGTTGCGCCAACAGTCTCCTGTTGCGCTCCGCGTTCCTGTCGTAAATCAGAGAGAGGTAGCGACGGACATCCTCGGGCACGTCCACCGCATATTTCCTCGCCGCGAGAGCGAGCGAGGATACCGTCAGGCTATCATTCGCAAGCGCGATGACGTGCTCCCAGTCCACGTCAGCCGGAGGGTTGCCGTTGAGGCAGGATGTGAGCGCAAGAAGGTTTCGATAGCTACGTCCCGTCATGGTGCCTGCTCAGTATTTCTACGGCCTCGTCCAGCCGCATATAGGAAAGCTCTACGGCACTGGCGCCGCGAATGGCGTTCAGCAGGGCGTCGAACTGCGACAGATCGAGGCGCCGTGTCGGCGTAAAGGCGCCGAGAAAGAGTTCCGACAGAACCCGCGCCGGTTCGACCGCGGCAAGCTCCGTCCGGCCTTTGCGCCGGCGCAGCAGCACGATGGTGCCAAGCGGTACTGCATCGTCAGACGCAAAGGGGATCGACGCGAGGTAGCGGACATATCGATTGTCGAGGCGGCGATGAACCGGCGCCGCTTCGATCGTGCCGCGCAGGCCTTCGAGGAGACCCCATGAGCCGCGCTTCAGAGCAGGGGCGAAGGGAACGCCCCGCAGCAGGCCGTCCGGCCTCATCAGCGCGATATCGTCGCCGCCGCAGGCAAAGCCTGCTTCGAGGAGCGCGAGCGCGAGCGTCGACTTGCCCGCGCCCGGCGCGCCGCAAATCAGAAGCCCCTTCCCGCTCTTCACCAGGAGCGCGGCATGAAGCGCGACCGTCGTGCCGAGGCTTGCAAGCACATCCTCCGTCAGCAACGCTTTCAGCGCCGGCACCGCTTCGTTGGCCGCGACGATCATGCCGGGGGAACGGTTGCGGCTGACGCACACGCGGTTGCCGAACTTCGCCACCGCATAGGAGACCGAAGGCTTCAGGCCCTCTGACGCCTGATGATCGAATACGGGCAGGATGAGATCGAGGAGGCCTCTATCGTGATATGCTATCGAGACGGCGGCTCCATGCATGTCCAGCACATGCGTGTGTATCGGCTCCCCGTCCTCGGCGTCGAAGGCAATCTCCAGCAGACCCTCGCGGGACATATAAAGGAGATAATCCCGCACCGATTTTCGCGCTTCGGCCCGGCCGGCGCCGCGTGCCACGAGATCGGCCTCTAGCCGGCGCTGCGACATGGGTTCGCCGAGAAGGCAGGTGAGATACGCGGTAAGGTCGTCAACCTCAAAAATCTGCTGCGACGCTTCGACGAAAATCGTCTTGCGCTGTCCGAGCAGAAAAAATCGTGCCCCGTCGGAGACGCGGAATTTCATTCCAACCCCCTCGCGCTGCCGCGTGCCTCGGCATGTTTTCGTATTTGTGGTCGAAAATTCGCGATCCCGCCAGCCCCGACGCGGCGGCCACGGCAGAGGATTCAATGGGATACTGCTAAAGATACATCGTTCGGCAGCGAAAATAAGCAGCTCGAGTTAAGGCCGCGGATGAAGTGCCGTGGCCTCGGGCTGTCCGCGCGCATCGGAAGGCTCAAGGAGCTTCTTAAAAAACTCAATGATTTGAAAGTAAAATGGTGCCCGGAGGCGGATTTGAACCACCGACACGCGGATTTTCAATCCGCTGCTCTACCAACTGAGCTATCCGGGCATCCTGCCTTGACGGCGGCAGTCTCCTTCGGGAAACCGCTGGGGCGTGTCGTTCGCCCCGGAAGCGAGCGGGGTTATAACATCTTGTTCGGCCGTGTCCAGCACCAAATGACTCTTTTTCGAAGGAATTTAGCTGGCTGCGGAAAGGTGGAGAAAGTCAAAGGAATTCAGAGGGATCGCCGGCGTCCACGAATTCCCCGAGGGGCGCTTCGAAATAACCGATGTTCGGGTGGAGCGAAGAATTACCGTTCGTCGCCGTCGTCGGCCTTCGACTCGTCGTCGGCGACCGGGATCGCGTAGGAACCGGACAGCCAGCGATTGAGATCGACGTTACGGCACCGCTCGGAACAAAAGGGATAATGCTCGCGCACGGACGGGCGTCCGCACTCCGCGCAGGGACGCGTTGCGCGCAGGGGTTCTACGTTCGACCCGTTTTTCTTGCCTTCGCCGCGCATCCTCTCAGCCTTCCAGCCAACGATCGTGCACGTCGTACCCTTCGCCGACGAGGAGATTGACGGTCTCATAGAGCGGCAAGCCTACCACATTGGTGTAGGAGCCGACCAGCTTCACGACGAAACCTCCGGCAATTCCCTGGATACCATATCCGCCGGCCTTGCCGCGCCACTGGCCGGAAGCGAGATAGCTCTCGATGTCGAGCGTGGAAAGGCGCTTGAAGCGCACCTTGGTGTCGATCACCTTCTGGCGAAGCGTGCGGTCGGGCGTGACGAGGCAGATGCCCGTATAGACGCGGTGGCTGCGGCCCGACAGAAGATGCAATGCGCTCGACGCCTCGCTCACCAGTTCCGGCTTCGGCAGGATACGGCGGCCGACGCAAACGACGGTGTCGGCTGCGAGAATGTAGCTGCCGTCCCAGGCCGGGTCGCCGGTAATCGCAGAAAGCGCCGCCTTCGCCTTTTCAGCCGAGAGCCGCCGCGCAAGCGAGCGAGGGTGTTCCGAACGCTTCGGCGTTTCGTCCAGGTCCATCGGCATGAGGCGCGCGGGCTCGATTCCCGCCTGCGCCAGGAGCTCGACACGACGCGGCGATCCGGACGCCAGTATCAGTTTCTTGGTCACTGCCATCGATGCGAGCCGTTATTCCCGGAGTTTGCGCCATGCTCGTGCATATCGCTGCCCAAAATCGCTCAGCACTTTTGGGCGACGTGCATTCGGCCGGGGCCTACTTGAAGCGGTAGGTGATGCGACCCTTCGTCAGGTCATAGGGCGTCATCTCGACGAGGACCTTGTCGCCGGCCAGAACGCGGATACGGTTCTTGCGCATGCGGCCCGCCGTGTGGGCGATGATCTCGTGCTCGTTTTCAAGCTTCACGCGAAACGTCGCGTTGGGAAGCAATTCGGTGACCACGCCCGGAAATTCTAGGACTTCTTCTTTCGCCATGCAGGACTGTTCTTTCTCGTGCTCAATAGCGGACGCAACAGGCATCCTCGAAAAGTTGCCGGAAACTACACAATCGCCGCGGCTTTGTGAACCGCTTTGATCAGGCTTTTTCGGGTACCCGATCATCGCGCATCGAATTGCGGCGCGAGGATCGGAATCATGCCGCCGGAGGACTGCCTTTCTGGGGGCTTTCCACGGCGAGACGGCTTGCGATCAGCGTCGCCAGATGATCGCGCACCGCCCGGTAGGCGGCCACGATCTGCTCCCGTGTGCCGGTCGCAACGGTCGGGTCGGGTGTCGGCCAGTATACCACATCCACGGCCATGGATCGGGTCAATTCAAGGGCCATGTGGTGGGCTTCCGGCGCCAGCGTCACGATGAGGTCGAAGTAATCGTCTTCGAGCTCTTCGAGCGTGCGCGGCTGATGCCGGCCGATCGTCAGCCCGACCTCTTCGAGGACCACGTCTACGAAGGGATCCCGCTCGCCCTGCCGGACGCCGGCGGAGGCGACGTAGGTCCCCTTCGGAAGCGCCACGCGGGCGAGCGCCTCGGCCATCGGCGAACGGATGGCGTTCATGCCGCACATGAAAAGAACCGAGCGGGGCGCTTTCGATTGCGGCGTGGCGGTCGCGATCATCTCCGCCTCCCCGTCAGCCGCGCCAGTAGAGCACGCAGACGAGCGTGAAGAGCCGGCGCGCCGTATCGAAATCCAGCCTGATCTTGCCCGCGAGCCGGTCCATCAGAGTCTGAGAACCCTCGTTGTGGATGCCGCGCCGCCCCATGTCGATCGCCTCGATCTGGCTCGGCGTCGCCGACCGGATCGCCTGGTAATAGCTTTCGCAGATCATGAAGTAGTCCTTCACGATACGGCGAAAGGGCGTGAGCGAGAGGATGTGGGTGGCGACCTCGGTACCGCCATCCGTCGAAATCCGGAAGACCAGCTTCGCGTCGACCAGCGACAGGTTGAGCCGATAGGGGCCGCCGGAATGCCCGACGGGTTCGAACAGATTATCTTCGAGCAGGTCGAAGATCGCAACCGCGCGCTCATGCTCCACATCCGGCGTCGAGCGGCCGATCGTCTCGTCCAGCACGACATCGCAGAGCCGCAGGTTGCGATCGGCCTTCATCCCTCTTCCCCGAGGTTGAGGCGGATGGCAACCGATCGGGCATGGGCCTCGAGGCCTTCCGATCTTGCCAGCGCGATCGCGGCGGGCCCGAGAATGCGCAACTGATCCGGGCCGAGCCGCAGGATCGATGTTCGCTTCACATAGTCGAGCACGCCGAGGCCCGAGGAGAACCGCGCCGAACGCGCCGTCGGCAGCACGTGGTTGGAACCGCCCACATAGTCGCCGATGACTTCGGGCGTGTGCCTGCCGATGAAGATCGCACCGGCATTGCGGATCGCAGGAACCATCGCGTCCGGATCGGCCGTCGCCAGTTCGAGATGCTCCGGGGCGATGCGGTTGGCGAGCGGCACGGCCTTGTCGAAATCCGGAACCAGGATCACGGCGCCGAAATCGCGCCAGCTGGCTGCCGCCGTGTCGGCGCGCGGCAGCGTCTTCAACTGACGCTCCACCGCCTTTTCGACCGCATCGCCGAAGGCCGCATCGTCGGTGATCAGGATCGCCTGCGCGCCGGCGTCGTGCTCGGCCTGGGCGAGCAGGTCCGCGGCGATCCAATCCGGATCGTTGTCGCGGTCCGCGATCACCAGCACTTCCGACGGCCCGGCGATCATGTCGATGCCGACCGTGCCGAAAACCTGCCGCTTGGCGGCCGCAACATAGGCATTCCCAGGGCCGACGATCTTCGCAACCGGTTCGATCGTCTCGGTGCCGTAGGCGAGCGCGGCCACGGCCTGCGCGCCGCCAATGCGGTAGATCTCCTCCACACCGGCAAGGCGGGCGGCTGCGAGCACCGCCGGATTGATCGCCCCGCCGCTGGCCGGCACGACCATGACGATGCGCGGCACGCCTGCGACCTTGGCCGGCAGAGCGTTCATCAGAACCGAGCTCGGATAACTCGCCGTGCCGCCGGGCACATAGAGACCGACTGCGTCGATCGGCGTCCAGCGCGAGCCGAGGCCGACGCCCATCTGGTCTTCGTAAATGTCGTCCTTCGGCAATTGCCGCCGGTGATGCGCCTCGATGCGGGTCGCCGCGACTTTCAAAGCACCGAGCACTTCCGGAGCAACCGCGTGGATCGCCGCATCTATTTCCGCCGACGTCACCGCCATGCCCGTGACCGTGAAGTCGATCCCGTCAAAACGCGTGGAATAATCGGCGAGCGCCGCATCTCCGCGGGCGCGGACATCATCGATGATGGTGCGCACGACGGCGTTGACGTCTTCGGAAACTTCCCGTTTCGTCGTCAGGAACGCGGCGAAATCGCGCTCGAAGCTCGTATCGAGATAGTTCAGCCTGATTGCCAATGCGATGATCCTTTTGGTGGTTGCCGGCGGGGACGCTCAAGCGGGAGTTCTCAAACCGGCGTCCTCAGGCGCCCTCGGGGTGGCGCGGCTTGAACGCCGTCTCCCAGGCGCCGCCGGTATCGGCAAGCTGCACCTCGATGCACTCCACATCGAGCGCGATCGACGCCTCGCCCGCGAGCACGAGCTCGATCGTGCCTTCCGGCCCCTCCTCCTTGACGTCGAAGCGCAGGGCGAGAAGGTCGAGCACCGCTTCCATGTCGGTGCGATCGAAGCCGAGCGACCGCACGGCACTGACGCATTTGAACAGAAGGACGGCACGGCGCCGCTCGAAGCTGCGGCGCTTGCCCTCCGCCTTTTCCCAGGCGAAGCGGTTGACCACCAGGGTGAACTGCCGGCGCCGGGCGTCGTAGGCGATGCCCGCTACCTTGAAGACTGCGTCCTGCACATGGGCGGAGACGACGCCAAGGTCTTCCTCGTCGAGTGCCAGCAGTTTCAAAGCATCCATGCGATTCATCCCGTCCGTTCTCATGCCCCGCATTTTAGCGGGTGATCGTCAAGGACATAGGACGTTGCGCCCGAAACCGCAACGGCTCCAGCGCGGGAAGTGACCGAAAGCGCCACAGCGGCGTTGCGCACCTGATCGGACGCGCCGAGCCGGATCAGTCGCTGACGCGCTCGACATGGGCGCCGCAGCGCGTGAGCTTCTCTTCGAGGCGCTCGAAGCCGCGGTCGAGATGGTAAACGCGCGAGACCATGGTCTCGCCCTCGGCCGCCAGGCCCGCGATGACGAGCGAAACGGAGGCCCTGAGGTCCGTCGCCATGACCGGCGCGCCCTTCAGCCGCGACACGCCCTCGACCTTGGCCGTCTGGCCGGAGAGCGAGATCTTGGCGCCGAGCCGCGCCAGCTCCTGCACATGCATGAAGCGGTTTTCGAAGATCGTCTCGGTAATGTGGGAAACGCCGCTCGACCGGGTCATCAATCCCATGAACTGCGCCTGGAGGTCGGTGGGGAAGCCGGGGAACGGATCGGTGACGATGTCGACCGGCTTGATGCCGGCGCCGTTGCGGACGATGCGGATGCCGTTGTTCGTCTCGCTGATCTCGGCGCCGGCGCGACGGATCGCCTCGAGCGCCGTGTCCAGGAGGCTCGCCTCGGTGTCCTCGAGAATGACGTCGCCGCCTGCCATGGCGACGGCCATGGCATAGGTTCCCGTCTCGATGCGATCGGGCAGCACGCGGTGACGGGCGCCCGAGAGCGAGCGCACGCCCTCGATGGTGACGGTGCTCGTCCCCTGCCCGCTGATCTTCGCGCCCATGGCGTTCAGGCATTTGGCAAGATCGACGACTTCGGGCTCGCGTGCGGCATTGCCGAGCACGGTCGTGCCGTTGGCCAGCGTTGCCGCCATCATCAGCACATGCGTCGCGCCGACGGAAACCTTCGGGAACACGTAGCGCGCACCGATGAGCCCGCCTGCCGGTGCGGTGGCGTTGACGTAGCCGCCATCGATCTCGATATTGGCGCCAAGTGCTGCCAGCCCCTCGATGAAGAGATCGACCGGACGCGTTCCGATGGCGCAGCCGCCCGGCAGAGACACCCGCGCCTTGCCTTCGCGGGCGAGAAGCGGCCCGATGACCCAGAAGCTCGCGCGCATTTTCGAGACGAGTTCATAAGGCGCCGTCGTCGAAACGATGTTGCGGCTGGTGAAATGAACCGTGCGGGCATAGCTCTCGCCCTGGCGCTCGCGCCGGCCATTGACGGAAATGTCGGCACCATGATTGCCCAGGATGCGGATCAATTGCTCGACATCGGCCAGATGCGGGACGTTTTCGAGCGTCAGCGTGTCGTCGGTCAGGAGCGACGCGATCATCAGCGGCAAGGCGGCGTTCTTCGCGCCGGAGATGGGGATCACCCCGTGGAGTTCGTTTCCGCCTACAATCCTGATACGATCCATGAGACCTCTCGAACGGGCGCTGCCCGCCTTTCTGGAAAATCGATGCCGATCCGGCATTGTTGAAGGGCGTCTCTTTAGTGGAGATGCGGTGAAATTAGAAGTGCCTTGAAAGGCGGGGGTGCAGGGAAAGCGTGGACCCGGACGGCCCCGCCTGCCGCCGGTTGCAGGACCTAATCTTCCGATTCGTCCGTTTTTGCGGCAGGCAGTCCGGATGTCTCGTCCGCAGCACCCGCCCGGCGCGCACGCATCTGCTGCTTGCGCCGCTGGAGATTGTCGCGAAGGTTCTTCGCCAGACGCAGCCGCCTCGCCTCGGCCTCGCTCGAATGCCCTGCGCCCTTCGCCCGCCCCGGCGCATGCTTATTGTTATCGTCGCTCTGCATGGCCCATCCATTACCGCAAAACCAGGATCTTCGGAAGCGGCAAGCCGGCCGGAGGAGACGAAATCGGGGAAAACCGCGAAGCTGCTTCCAAGCCGGTCCGTGCCGCAACAGGCCGCAATGGAAGAGCTTGAGCGCCCAGGACCGTGTGAGCCCGCCACCTTCCCGGCGCAGCCCGCCCAAAAACTTCGAAATGCGGCTTGCGCTCTCCCTCAAGCTATGGCAATAGGCCCCTCGCCTGATGCGGCTCTTCACGAAGCGCCGCCGGATGCTGCTATAGCTCAGGGGTAGAGCACTCCCTTGGTAAGGGAGAGGCCGAGAGTTCAAATCTCTCTAGCAGCACCATCATCCCCCCCGGAAAACACTCATTTTTGAGCTTTAAGCTTGCCGGCGAAGCCGGGATGGGGACGGGCGGCATCCCGCCGCGTCCCCATCGGAGCTACTTCACTTCGGTGACGGTCAGCTTGCCGTCGACGCGTTCGGCAACGAATTCGATCTGATCGCCTTCCTTCAGCTTCGACAGCAGGGCTTCGTCCTTGACCCTGAAGACCATCGTCATGGCAGGCATTTCGAGAGCCTTCAGGTCCTCATGCTTCAGCGTGACCTTCTTCGCTTTGGCATCGACCTTCTTGACGGTACCTTTGGTGAAGTCGCCGGCGATGGCGCCGTAGGCAGTGCCGAGAGCGAGGACGAAGGCCAGCGTGAACTTGACAGTCGTTTTCATGTGAGACCCTTTCCTGAGGATTTATTTCCGCGCGACGGTCACGTCGCCGTGCATACCCGCGTCGTAGTGACTCGGCACTAGGCACGCGATCTTGAAAGCGCCGGCATTGGTGAATTTCCAGACGATCTCGCCGGACTTTCCGGGGGCGAGACGGATCGCGTTCGTATCCTCGTGCTCCATGTCGGGGAATTTCTCCATCGCCGCCTTGTGCTCCATGATCTTGTCCTGCTGGTCGAGGACGAATTCATGCTCGATCTCGCCGGCGTTCTTGATCGTGAAGCGGACGGTCTCACCCTGGCGGACCCGAAATTCCGACGGCGCGAAGATCATCTGGCCGTCATCCGTCTCCTTCATGGTGATCCGGATCGTCCGGGTGACGTCCGCCTTTTTGCCCGGCCACCCGACGGCCATGACTTCGTCATGACGGCCCTCGTGGCTGCCGGACGCGAGCGCCGGGGGAGCGAGCGCAGCGACAAGGAGTCCGAAGATTGCAGCTTTCATCGCATTGTCCTTTGGTTGGTTGAAGATCGTCATGCGCTATCACCCGTGTTTGGAGTGATTCGGCGTGATCCGGGTCTTTGCGTCATCGGCCCTGGTCCAGTCCGGAAGCTCGCCCGTCCACTCTCAGGCCTGCGTTCCGGGCGGGTTTTCGTACCAGCCGGGATCGGAGTAGTCGTCCGCCGAGATGCCCTCGCGCACCTTGACGACGGAGAACATGCCGCCCATTTCGATCGGCCCGTGCGGACCCCAGCCGGTCATCATGGGTATGGTGTTTTCGGGAAGCTCCATCTCCATCTTGCCCATGTCGGACATGCCGGCCGTACCCATCGGCATGTATTCCGGGTGGACCTTCCGGATCTTTTCCGCGACCTCCTTCTTGTCGACGCCGATGAAGGTCGGGATGTCGTGTCCCATGGCGTTCATCGTGTGGTGCGACTTGTGGCAGTGGATCGCCCAGTCGCCCGCGTATTTGGCGTCGAATTCGTAGGCGCGCATGGCGCCGACCGGAATGTCGATGCTGACCTCCGGCCAGCGCGCCTCCGGTCGGACCCAGCCGCCGTCGGTACATGTGACCTCGAAGTCGTAGCCGTGCATGTGGATCGGGTGGTTGGTCATGGTGAGATTGCCGACCCGCACGCGCACGCGGTCGTTCCTGGAAACGACCAGCGGGCTGATGCCCGGGAAGATGCGGCTGTTCCAGCACCACATATTGAAGTCGGTCATTTCCATGACACGCGGCACGTAGGAGCCCGGCTCGATGTCGTAGGCGTTGAGCAGAAACACGAAATCCCGGTCGACCGGCATGAATTTCGGATCCTTGGGGTGGATCACGAAGAAGCCCATCATCCCCATCGCCATCTGCACCATCTCGTCGGAATGCGGGTGGTACATGAAGGTGCCCGACTTCACGAGATCGAACTCGTAGACGAAAGTCTTGCCGGGCGGGATGTGCGGCTGCGACAGCCCGCCGACGCCGTCCATGCCGGATGGCAGGATCATGCCGTGCCAGTGGATCGTCGTCGGCTCCGGCAGCTTGTTGGTAACGAAGATGCGGACCCGATCGCCTTCGACCGCCTCGATCGTCGGACCCGGCGACTGGCCGTTATAGCCCCAGAGATAGGCGGTCATGCCCTCCGCCATCTCGCGCTCGACCGGCTCGGCGACGAGATGGAACTCCTTGACGCCGCTGTTCATCCGGTGGGGTGCGGTCCAGCCGTTGATGGTCACCACCGGGTTGTAGTCGGGCCCGGAGGAAGGCCGGACGGGGGCTTGCGTATCCCCCGTCTCCCTGAATGCCGCCTCGGGCAGGCCCATATTCGACGTTTTCGCCCAGGCGGCGGTGGATACCAGTGCGGCGCTCGCGCCGAGTAACTGTCGTCTGTTGAACATTTTGCGTGCCTTTCTCATTCGCCGCTTTCGGCGGCCGCCGCGACCGCGGTTTCGCGGGAGGCCGCGCCCCCGCCGTAGATCGCCGGAGCCAGATCCGCCTCGGCCAGCCAGAAGTCGCGCTTGGCATCGATCGCGAGCAGGATCGCATTGACCTTCTCGCGGCTGTCGGCGAGCAGTTCGAAGGTGCTGGTGATCATCCCGTTGTAGGTGAGGAGGGACTGTTCCTCGATTTCGGTGCGCAGCGGCACGACGCTGCTGCGGTAGTGCCGGGCGATGTCGTAGTTGGCGCGGTAGGCCTGATAGGCCGAGCGTGCTTCCGAGCGGACATTGACGGCCTTCTCGGCGAGAAGGTTCGCCGCCCGCATATAGGCGAGCTCGGCCTTGCGCATGCGCGCCTTGCCGCTGTCGAAGATGGGAATGACGAATTCGAGATCGGCGCGGCCCGTCGTCTCCGACGAGCTGTCGCCGTCCTCCTTTGCCCGCTCGGTCTCGAAGCCGGCGAGGAGGTTGAGGTCGGTGACGTAGCGGGTGGCCTCGGTCAGATTGTAGGATCCGGCCGTCGCCTCCAGCTCGAGCTTCGCAATCTGGAGATCGACCCGCCGCCGCAGAGCTTCCGCCTCGATCTGGTCGCGCTTCATCAGACCCTTCGGCAGGGAAGCCAGCCGGTTCGGCACCTGGAATTTGACGTCCGAACCCCAGAGGCCCATCAGCCGCGTCAGTTCCTCCTTGGCCAGACGCGCCTGGAGCCGCGCCTTGGCCCCCTCTCCCGCCAGTTCGGCGTAGAAGACAT
Organism: Sinorhizobium sp. KGO-5; assembly: GCF_036245905.1. Taxonomy (NCBI): domain Bacteria; kingdom Pseudomonadati; phylum Pseudomonadota; class Alphaproteobacteria; order Hyphomicrobiales; family Rhizobiaceae; genus Sinorhizobium; species Sinorhizobium sp. KGO-5. The sequence goes on along the minus strand of NZ_BDIZ01000001.1, from coordinate 1,021,869 downwards.
GCTCGCGGGCCTGCGCCCCCTTTGTCATGGCCCCGCTCTCGCCGAGCTTTTCGGCAAGCGCGGACGCTGCGTCGGCCGCCGCCTGCGCCCGGTTGAGCTGGCCCACCGTTTCCCAAGCCGCTACGGCATTGATCCAGGCGCGCCGCGTCTCGGAAGCAAGCTGCAAGGTGCGCGAAGCGGCATCCAGCTGCGCCTTCCGAAACTCGGTGTCGGCGAGCGCGATATTCCTGTCGCGCGTGACGAGCGCAAGAATATTGGAGACGATCGCGCCCTCGACCGTCCGGAATGCCGTAAGCCCCGGCGTGCCGATGCCCGTCAGCCCGACACCCACGGTCGGGTTGACGAGCATTGTCGCCTGCCAGGCGTCGGACGCGGAATCGCCGAGATCGGCATAGGCCGCCTGCAGCCCCTTGTTGTTGAGCAGCGCGACCTGGACTGCCGTCTCGACGTCGATCGACTTCTTCGCCATCAGCGCCTTCACCCGCTTGGAGACGGATCGGGCCTGTTCCTGGTTCTGCACCCACACGGTCTGCTTGCCGGCGGCTTCGGCCGTTGTCGCCGCGACCAGGGAAAATCCGGCATTCTTAACTGCGTACTCGCCAGCCGTAACGCAGCCGCCGAGCACCAGCGGCAGTGCGAGCGTCGCCGCCAGTCTCATCTTGGCTTTCATCATGATCCGCCTCCTTTCGGAGCCTGCGCATCATTCTGGTCGCGCCATGGTTTGGGATCGACGGCCCTGCGGTCCGTATAGCCCGCGACAGGACTCGTATAGGCAACGGGGCGCACCCCGGCATCGCTGGCCGGGAGTTCGCCCGAGGCGATCACATCGGGAGGCAAGGTGGCGGCGCAACCGCTCGCAAAAAGCGGCAGGACGGCCACGAAAAGCAGATGTTTCATGGATTTATCCGAATAGGAGATTGCGGCAGCGCTCGAGAGCAAGGCTTGCTCGCGAACACGCGTTCGACCCGTCAAGCGGACGGGCGCATCCTATTCAGGCGCTTGGGGGGCGGTGCAGCAGCGGCAATTCGCCCGTGGTCCCGGCCTCGTCGACGAATTCCCGGACGGGGGATAGGCGGGGTCTGCCAATAGCGTCGGTCCCCGCCAGAATCGCCATGCCGGCACAAACGTCTTTACAGCATTGCTGCTTCGCGGGCTTCTGGTCGCCTTCGGCAGAGGAGTCCTGATCGCCGTGCGAATGCGCGCCGCTCGCCCTATCGGAATGATCGCGCGACTGCGCAATTTCAGACTGGGACCAGTCGCCGTGCATGGCTGCGGAGGAACTCGGCAATGCATATGCCGCCAGTGACACGAAAATCACCAGGCGGAACAGAATCAACAGCTTCTGCGTCGTGATTCGAAGCATGCCCATGTTCAATGCCTATTATCGGGCCCAAAATTTTCAATCTTCAGCTCACGTTGACGCGCAAGGCGCATCGAGTGTGGCGCGGCCACAACGGGCGAACTTCGCCGCTGCAACCCGATTTTCAAGTTCTAGGGCTTACAACGATGGCAAGGTCAATCGGAAAAATTTCAGGGAAGAGAAGCAATTGAAAGCCTCAGGTGGCGTGGCATGCCCGCCACGGTCAGGAGATTGTTAACCATATTCTCCGTTCCTCGGGGAACAGTCCGACCGGCGCCACAGGAATAACTCTATTCCGCGGTCTTTCGCACGTGCAACCAAGCAACGATCGGAGAAGATGGACATGATCAAATCGGGTCTCGGCGTCACTGTCGCGGTTCTCGCCCTGTCCATCACAGTCAGCGGCATCCTGCATTTTGCGCTGTCCAGCTATCGCCCGGAGGCGAATGCCGCCGTGTCGCACGAAATCACCTCATCGATACCACGATGAAAGCGGCCGCCTTGTCAGGCGCGCAAAGATCGCACGGGGACATGCGTCATGAAACGCGGCGACGCTGCTCCGGGCCGAAATCTCCCAGCTGAGCCAGAAGTTCGTCGCAGGAACACTTCTTCGTGTCCATCAAGTCGAGAATGCGCTTGGCGGCCCTGTTGGCCTCCACACCATCCCTGCCGACATTGTGCAGAGCGCACCAGATATCGAGCGCTCCGCGCATGACGTCCACGTCATCCGGAGAATAGGCCTGACGCACGAACCCCTCCCAAGGTGTACCTCAACGACCTCATCATGGGGCAATCGGGGGGAAATTCAAGGAAATAGTGAGGTACCGCAATAAGTCATATGATTGAGGGATTGGAAGCCGCAGACGCCGGCTTCTTCCCCCGTCACACCCGTACGGATTGCTCCACGAAATCCTCGCTGCCGAAGAATTTCAGATAGCGCGAGACTTCGGCCGGATCCCCCGTCGCCTTGCGCGGGTTGTCCGAGAGCTTGACCGCCGGGCGGCCATTGGCCTCACTGACCTTGCATACGATGGAGATCGGGTTGAGGCCCTTGATTTCGGTCGGAGCGCAGCCGGCGAAATCATTGGTGAGGTTGGTTCCCCAGCCGAAGCTCATGCGCACGCGCCCTTCGAAGTGGCAGTAGGTCCTGATGATCGTGTCGACGTCGAGGCCGTCGGAGAAGATCAGAAGCTTCTCCCGCGGGTCTCGGCCCATCTTCTTCCACCAGGCGATGATCTTCTCGCCTCCCTCGATGGGCGGGGCGCTGTCCGGCCGGAAGCCGGTCCAATCCGCCACCCAGTCGGGCGCATCCCTGAGAAAGGCGGCCGTCCCGAACGCGTCCGGGAGCACGATCAGGAGGTTGCCGCCATAGAGCTGGTTCCAGTCCTGCAGAACCTTGTAGGGCGCGGCCGCAAGCTCGCGGCCGTTGCGGGCAAGCGCCGCGGCCACCATCGGCAGCTCGTGCGCATTGGTGCCGACCGCCTCCAGGTCGTTGTCCATTGCCAGCAGCACGTTACTGGATCCCGTGAAGGACGGGCCGATGCCTTCCTTGAGCGCCTCGACGCACCAGCGCTGCCATAGGAAGCTGTGCCGCCGGCGCGTGCCGAAGTCGGAGATGCGCAGGTTCGGATGCTCGCGCAGCTGCTCGACCTTCGACCACATCTTGGCCTTGGCGCGGGCATAGAGCACGTCCAGCGTGAACGGGCCGAGCCCTTTCATCGCCGCGCGCGAGCGCAATTCGTTGATGATCGCGAGCGCGGGGATTTCCCACATCGTCGTCTCGGCCCAGCGGCCACGGAACGTCAGCTCGAACTGGCCGTCACGACGCGACAACTCGTATTCCGGAAGGCGGAATTTTGCGAGCCAGGCCAGAAATTCCGGCGAGAAGATCTGCGTGCGGCCATAGAAGCTGTTACCCGCGAGCCATATCATCTCTTTCTTGGTGAAGCGCAGGCCGCGCGCGTGGTCGAGCTGGTCGCGCAGTTCCTGCTCGTCGATCTCCTCGGCAAGGCGCACCGTCTTCGTGCGGTTGATCAACGAAAAGGTCGCGTCCACGCCCGGATAGAGCTGCCAGATCATCTGCAACATCAAAAGCTTGTAGAAATCCGTATCCAGCAGGCTGCGGACGATCGGATCGAGCTTCCAGGTATGGTTATAGACCCGTCGCGCGATATCGGTCTTTGGCATCTGCAATACGCTCCTCTTGGACCGTCATGACCCGCTCTGTGGCGAGGCGATCGTGGTCGATATCCTAAGTCCGGGCGGGGATGCGGCCGATGCCGCGCTTCCCCGTCCCGGGGCGACTAGATCAGCCGGACGCCGGCATCGCGCATGCGCAGGGTCATGGCCGCGAGCGAGCCGTTCAGATCGATGCCGCGGCAGGCACCGAGCACCACCGACGTCGAAAAACCCTGAGCGACCGCATCGAGTGCCGAGAAGCCAACGCAGAAATCGGTGGCCAGGCCGCAAAGCGTCACGCTCTTTATGCCGCGCTCGCGCAGGTAACCGGCAAGCCCGGTCGGGGTCCGGTGGTCGTTTTCGAAAAAAGCGGAATAACTGTCGATCTCGCGGCGGAAGCCCTTGCGTATGACGAGTTCCGCCGAGGTCCATCGCAGGGAGGGATGAAAATCGGCACCGGGGCTCCCCTGGACGCAATGCTCGGGCCAGAGCGTCTGCTCTCCATAAGGCATCGCCACGGTCTGAAACGGAGCCTTGCCCGGATGCATCGAGGCGAAACTCGAATGGCCGGCCGGGTGCCAGTCCTGGGTCAGGACGACATGCGGCGACGCGTCGATGAGGCGATTGACGGCAGGCACGATCTCATCGCCGCCCTCGACCGCGAGAGCGCCGCCGGGGCAGAAGTCGTTCTGCAAGTCGATAACGATCAGGGCGTCGTCAGGCATTGCCTCTCGCAATCCGGCCGAGCCGCATCGGCCATCAACAATCGATCTCGATCACGATGGTTCAGGTCGGATCGACCTAGGTCACGAACGTGATCGATTCTAATTAACTAGAGCGGGATGCGGGCGGAAAATCGCATACACCTTTCCTCATCCCGCTCTAACCAGATCAACCATAGAACGCGCACCGCGGCAAGCACGTTCGGCGCTCGTGACGTGATTCTCGCGGCGAACGGGCGAACCTTATAAAGGTGATTGATTATAAGATCTTAATTCATGCCGGCCGAAAGCGTTCAGCGGCAACCGCGTCGACACCGGACCGACGCCCGGTGTCGCGCGCCCCAAGATCAGTTGTTCAAATCGCTGAGATTGTCGGCGACGTTCACGCCGGAATTGACGATACCGATCGGCCTTGCGACGAAATCGAGGAATTTCGTGATGTCGACAGAAGGATGGCGCGAGGCATAGATGACGTCGCGATTTTTGACCGGGAAGGTCTGACCGACAATGAGGCTGTCCGGTTTCGTCATGTCGAACCGGTAGACGACCGGGTAGCGCCCGACGCGGTCGGCCTTCATGCCCTTGCTCAGCAGCTTGTGAAACCGCTCCTGCCCAAGCAGGCTCATGACGATGTCCGGCTCCTCGTAGCGGAAGACAAAGTAACCCTTGGCATCCACCGTCCGATCCGAGCCGCCGCCCGCGAGCGCCACGGCCTCGAGCAGGTTGAGATCGTTGGCGCCGAATTCGACGCGCTGATTTGCGCGGACCTGGCCGAGCACGGTGAAGGTCCGCGGATCGCGCGTCACGAAGATCTGGTCGCCCGGCTTTACGTGAATGTTTTCCGACGGGCTCTCGATGATCGATTTCAGCAGGACCGTGCCGGTCTTCTTGCCGCGCACGAGGGTCACATATGTCTCGTAGGGCTGCGCCGATGGGCCGCCCGCCTTCGCGATGACCTCGTTGATCGTCTCGCTGACGAGATTGAGAGGGACGACCGAAGGACGGCCGACGGCGCCGGAGACCGTGACGATGCGCGACGCCGTCGACGTCGACGTCACGATCACATCCGGCTCGACGGCCTTCTGTTTCAATGCATCGAGGATCGCCTGGCGCGCCTGCTCGAGCGTCAGGCCGGCAAAGCGGACCGATCCGACATAAGGAATTGCAGCCTTGCCATCGGGCTGGACGACGAGATCGATGCTCGTCTGCTTCGATTCAGTTGTGGAAAACAGTCCGTCGCTGCCCGCCTCGAAGATCGTGACCTTCAACTGGTCGCCAATGCCGATGACCACCTGACCGACGCCGCCGCCAATGCCGAAGCGGCGGCTGAGGGTTGTGGAAACATATTCGGAAACGAGCCGCGCCGACTGGCCATCGACATCTACAATATCAAATACCGTCGCGTTCCTTCTGCCGATCTCCGAGCCGGACTGGCCGGCATCCGAAACGATATCGGTTGTCAGAGGGCCCTCGCCCGGCACGGCCTGGCATCCCGCAAGCGCGGTACAAAGCAGAAGGGCAGTCACTCGTTTCACTACGACACTCCGTGTTCGGCGCAGCAATGATTCCATACAGATATCTGCGCCGCATTTTCCCGGCAGGGAATCCGCCGGTCTCTGAAAAGCACAAAGGCCGTCCCACAACAAGCCACCTCGCCGCGACAGCCGGCAAAATAATCGAGACTGCGCTCTTCCGGCCATACCGCCTCGATCTTGGTTACGAACCGTCGCGGTAATTGTATTGGACGGAACGCAGGAGACGTATATCTAGCCCTTCGGGGTTGAAAGCTAGGCACTATGAGTTAAAAGCTCACTAATACAGCGCAGGGGATAAACCCGGGGATACCTACAGAGCAGGAATGTCGCCGATTGCAATTTACGTTTGACCTTGCAATGGGCTAAGACAATTTTAACGGCAGTTCAGAGCGTTCGATCTTACATGACGGTTGAAATCATAGGGCGTGCATGCCTTGCCCCGGGAGCGAAATCTCCGCAGGCGCTGTTCAAAATCCTTCGTCAGGGCAAGTGCACCGTGACCCGCGTCCCTTCGGACCGCTGGGACCTTGCGCGATTCTGGCATCCGGTCATGGGCACGCCCGGCAAGACCTATTCCTTTGCCGCCGGCGTCCTCGACCATATCTACGATTTCGATCCCGCCGTTTTCGGGATGTCGCAGCGCGAGGCCATGTATATGGACCCTCAGCAGCGGGTTCTGTTGCAGCTCGCCTGGCGTGCGCTCGAGGACGCCAATATTTCCGTCGCCTCGCTGCACGGTGAAAACGTCGGCGTCTATGTCGGGGCCTCCAGCCTCGATCACGCCAATCTCACGGTCGACGACCCGGCTGCCGCCGGCCCCTACTTCATGACGGGCAACACGCTGTCGATCGTCTCCAACCGTATTTCCCACGTCTTCGGCCTGAGCGGTCCGAGCATGACCGTCGACACGGCCTGTTCCTCTTCGCTCGTAGCCCTAGATCAGGCAATGCGGGCGCTGAACGCCGGAGAGATCGACACGGCCATCGTCGGCGGCGTCAATATCCTCGCCCACCCGCTTCCCTTCGTCGGCTTCGCACAGGCGCGCATGCTCTCGCCCGAAGGGCTCTGCCGCGCCTACGACAACGACGGCGCCGGCTATGTGCGCGCCGAGGGCGGCGTCGTCTTCGTCCTGCGCCGCACGGACCGGGCGCAACGCGAGCGCGACCGGAGCTATGCGCGGATCGTCGCCACCGGCGTCAATTCGGCCGGCCGCACCAACGGCATCTCGCTGCCCTCGCGCGAGGCGCAGGCCAATCTGTTGAGGATGATCTACGAAGGCAACGGCATCGACGCCAACCAGGTCGCTTTCGTAGAAGGCCACGGTACCGGCACGAAGGTCGGCGACCCGGCTGAGGTATGGTCCATCGGCACGGTCATCGGCGCGAAGCGCCGGGCTCCGGTGCCGATCGGCTCGATAAAGTCCAATATCGGCCATACCGAGCCGGCCTCCGGCCTGTTCGGGATGCTGAAAGCGGTTCTGGCTCTGGAGAACAATTATCTGCCGGCCTCGCTGCATTTCGAGACGCCGAACGAACAGATCGACTTCGACGGACTCAATGTCCGTGTGACGGCCAATCCGATCGAGCTGCTGAAGGGCAAGCGGGCGCGGCTCGCCGGCATCAATTCCTTCGGCTTCGGCGGCGCCAACGCCCATGTCGTCATCAGCGATCCGGATCCGGCACAGGCGGAAAAGGCTGCGACCTCTCCGGCGGGCCACGTGTTTCTGGCAAGCGCCCATACCGCGTCGAGCCTCGAAAACCTGCTCAGAGACTATAAGGCCGCCTTTGCGGGCGCGACGAAGGAAGAGACGCGCGCGATCGTCGCCGCTTCCGGCGCCAACCGGACGCATATGCGCCATCGGTTCGCGGCACGCAGCGATCATCCCGAAGATATCGTCCGGGCGATTGCCAACCACCTGGAAAAGCCCGGCTCCGATATCGGAGAGACGGGCGAAGCGTCAGCGAAGGAAGCAAAGGTCGCCTTCGTCTTCTCCGGCAACGGCTCGCAATGGGCCGGCATGGGTGTCGAGGCGTTCCGCGAGAATCTGCACTTCCGTCAGTCGTTCACCTCGGTCAGCGCCCTTTTCAGGTTCCATTCGGATATCGTTCTCACCGATCTCCTGACCGACCCTGGACTCGACAGGAAGCTCGCGGACACGAAGGTGGCCCAGCCGCTGCTTTTCGCGATACAGGCCGCGCTCTCCGACTCGCTCGTGGCCATGGGCATCAAGCCGACCGCCGTCTTCGGTCATTCGGTCGGCGAAATCGCTGCCGCTTATGCGGCAGGGGCGCTGTCCCTCGTCGACGCCGTGTCGATCGTCGCCAAACGATCGCTGCACCAGGACCTTCTGGCCGGCCAGGGCACGATGGCTGCCGTTATGCTGGGCGAGCAGGCAGCCAAGGCCTTCGCGGCGGAGCGCGGGCTCGACGATGTCTGCGTCGCAGCCATCAACGCTCACAATTCGGTGACGATTTCCGGTCCGGCCAACGAGATTTCGGCGTTCCGCGACGCTGCGCGCAAGGCTAAAATCCCGGTTCAGATCCTCGACATCAATTATCCGTTCCATCATCCGATCATCGATCGGGCGAAAGAGGCGTTTCTCGCCGACATCCCTGATATCGCCCCCCGCCGGACGGAGCTGGCCTATCTGTCGACCGTCACGGGTGCCGCGCTCGACGGGACTGCGCTCGATCCCGACTACTGGTGGAAGAACGTTCGCGAGCCGGTGCGTTTCCAGGCCGCTGCCGAGGCCGCGCTCGATCTCGGCTGCACGCTGTTCATCGAGATCTCGCCGCGTCCCATTCTCGGATCTTACGTCAAGGAGACGATCAAGCAGGCGGCGGTGCCGGCTTCGGTGGTGGCGACACTGCTGCGCGATGCCGGCGAGAACGGCCACGATCCGATCTCGGCATCGATGGCGCGCGCAGTCGCCCACGGTGCCGCCGTCGACCGGTCGCGTGTCTATGGCAAGCGGGATGCATTCATCGAACTGCCCGCGCTGCCCTTCGAGCCGGTAGAGCTGCGGCCGGCAGTCACGACCGATGCGACGGATCTCTTCGGACGCTCCGCAAAGCCCTATCGTCTCAACGGCTGGCGCGGCGACCCCAATGCGGGAAGCTGGAAAAACCACGTCGACGCGAATCTCTTTCCTGACCTCGCCGAACACGTGGTCGACGGCAAGGCGATCCTCCCGGGCAGCGGTTTCATCGAAATCGCCGTTTCCGCCGCACAGCAATATCACGGCAGCGACGAGGTCGAGATCACCAATCTGGAGATCGTCCGCCCGCTCGAACTGAGCGACAGCCGGATCATGGAACTCTCGACCATCCTGTCGCCGGAGACCGGCGACATCGAGATCCGGTCGCGCGAACGTCTCTCGGAGGACGATTGGACGGTGCATGCCGTCGCGCGAAGCCGCAAGCCCTTGCCGACGACGAGCAACGGCTGTCCGTCCACCAAAGGCTTGGCGAAGACGGCGACCGTGACGGCGGCCAAGGCCTATGAAACGGCGAAGCAGTTCGGGCTGGACTACGGCCCGCAATTCCAGCTTCTCTCCAAAGCCGTGGCCTATGGCGACCGGCTCATCGACGTCGAGTTGAAGCATCCTCAGGCGACGGGGCACCCCCACGTCACCTACGCCCTTCATCCGATCTCGGTCGACGCGACCTTCCACGGCCTGGTCGCGCTCTTCGACCGTTTCACCGGCGACAGGGGCGGCGCCCCCTATATTCCTGTCCGTTTCGGCTCCGTACGCGTGGTCAATGCCGGCCGGGCGATCGCTCGCGCGACGATCGAGATCGAGCGGGTCAGCGCCAACTCGATCAAGGCACGGTTCCATTTCTTCGACGAGACCGGCGTCGCGATCGCACATTTCGAGGATTGCCGCTTCCGCCGTACCTATCTGCGCAAGCACAAGACGCTTGAAGGCCTGTCCTTCCATTATGAGGCAGTTCTGTCCAACGCGGCCGTGCCCGGCACGAAAGTTGCGACGGCCATGCCTGCGACGCTGGCCGAACCGATAGACGGCGACGGCGTCGACAACGCGACCCTGCTCTTCAACGCCGCCATCTATCGCGCCTGCCAGGAAATTGCCCTGAAGCTCGGCAAGGGGACCGCCACAGTGCGAGCCGACGCGCTGCCCGGGGACTTCGCTTTCCAGTGCTTCCTGACGAGCTGCCTCCTGACGCTGGAGGATGCCGGACTTTGCGAACATCAGAACGGCAACTGGAAGGTCGCACGGGAATTCACGCTTCCGACCGTGCCGGAGATCCTTGGCGAGCTCTATGGCGACCGCCCCGATCGTGCGGTCGAAGCGGTGCTCGTCAACAACGCCTATGCGGAAGCGCTCAGCCGTCTTGACGCGCTGCTTGCTCCCCTACCTGCAGGTGACGACGCGGCTTCGTTCAATACCGGTTTCGTCAGCGAAGCGACGCTCGACCATCAGGCCGTGCATTCCGTGGCGAGCCGGTCGCGCATGGACCAGGTGCTTCACACGGTCGAACGCATTCTCGCTGCGCAGCCGGCAGGCGCCCGCCTGCGGCTCATCGAACTCGGCAGCGTCTCTGCCGGCTTCAGCCGCCGGCTGGCCGATCTCGCGGCGCGCAACGGTGCGGTACTTTCGATTTTCGAGCCGCGCGACAATGCACAACGGAGTCTGGAAATCGCCTTCGAGGAGGATGCGCATGTGCGCGTTCTGAAGAAGAGCGAATTCGCAGATATCGGGCCGTTCGACCTCGCAGTCAGCGCTTCGGACAATCTCTACCAGCTGATCGAAGAGGAGAGCGAGGTCCGCACGGCCCTTCGCTCGATGCTTCCCGGAAGCGGGCTCGTCGCGGCCGTCAGCGCGCCGTCGATCTTCGCCGATTTCGCCTTGGGTCTCTCGGGCGGATGGTTCGAGCGCAGCCAGACGGCAGAATTCCCGATCGGCAGGATCGCTGCCGTACCCCATTGGCAGAAGTGTCTCGCAGATCTCGACCTCGGCGACGTGGTCGTGACGGATCGCGAATGCCCGCATGGGAACACCATCCTGATCGAGGCCCGGGGCACGGCGGCGGCAGGCTCAGGCGCCGAGCCGGGCGAAGCCGCGACACCCTATCTGCTGATCGAGACTGCCACTGCCCCGAAACCGGTCGCGGCCGGTGGAAGAAGTGCCACTCCCGTCCGGGTGACAGGCGACCTTGCCGCAGACATGGCGACGCTCCGTGCAGCCCTCGAAGCCATGGGCGACAGACCGTTGCGCGCGGTTTTCACGTCCGAGGCGGAGCGCGCCGGCGGCGACGGTTCGGACCTGTTGCAGACGCGCGTCTTGGCGCTCAGCGCCTTTGCCGAGGCATTGAAACAGCATCTCGCCGGCGTCGAGCCGGAAGGCGACGACCGGCCGCGCCTCGTGCTCGTGGCCCCGGGCGGCGCTCCCCTGTCAGCCTCGGCAAGCTCCGGGCTGAATTCCGGACTGTGGGCCTTCGCCCGCGTCCTTCAGAACGAATATGAGTTCATCGACATTCATGCGCTCGATGTTGCCGGCGCTGCCGACGTCGCCCGCAAGGATATGCTTGCCGCAGCGCTTTCCCTGCTGACGGTTTCGGGACAGAACCGAGAATGGCTGCTGGACCAGAAGACGGGCCTGCTTTCGGAGCTTCGGGCCGTACCCGGCGCAACGAACAAGGCCGACGGGAAAACCAGCGCGTTTGCGGCCGCGACCATTCGCCAGCGCGTCAGTTCGCAGGTTGCAAGCATCGCCTGGGAAGAGGCGAGCGTACCGGAGCCGGGGCCCGGCGAGGTCGTCGTCGCCGTCGCGGCAACCGGCTTGAATTTCCGCGACGTGATGTGGGCCATGGGCCTGTTGCCTGAAGAGGCGTTGGAAGACGGTTTTGCCGGGGCGACGATCGGCATGGAACTATCCGGCCACGTGGTCGCGGTCGGCGAAGAGGTCGACGATCTCGCGGTCGGCGATGCGGTGATGGCGATCGCCTCCGCCGCCTTCTCGACCCATGCGGTCGTCGCGCGCGCCGGAATTGCCAAGCTGCCCCGAGCGATGAGCCCGGTGGCCGCGGCCACCTTGCCGGTCGCCTTCCTTACCGCCTATTACGCCATTGTCGAACTCGGCCGCATTCAGGCTGGAGAGACGATTTTGATCCACGGTGCTGCCGGCGGCGTCGGCCTCGCCGCGCTCCAGGTCGCAAAGCTCAAGGGCGCCAAGGTCATCGCAACGGCGGGAACGCGCGAAAAGCGGCGCTTCCTGACGATGCTCGGCGCCGATCATGTGTTCGATTCGCGTTCGCTCGGCTTCGTCGACGATGTCCGTTCGGTCACCCGCGGGGAAGGCGTCGACCTCGTGCTCAACTCGCTTTTCGCCGAGGCGATGGAGCAGAGCCTCTCGCTGGTGAAACCCTTCGGCCGGTTCCTGGAGCTCGGCAAACGCGACTATTACGCCGACAGCAAGATCGGGCTCAGGCCGTTTCGCCGCAATGTCAGCTATTTCGGCATCGACGCCGATCAGCTGCTGGTGAATGCGCCGGATCTGACCAGGCGCATCTTCATGGAGATCGGAGCGCTCTTCGAGGAAGGCAAGCTCACGCCGCTTCCCTATCGCGCCTTCGATTACGATGAAATCGGCAATGCCTTCCGGCTGATGCAGAATGCCGGGCATATCGGCAAGATCGTGGTGCTGCCGCCCGTTGCCGGCAGGCACGAGGTGACCGCGAAGGCTGTAAGGGGTATGAAGGTCGACCCGGACGGCGTCCATCTCGTCGTCGGCGGCATCGGCGGCTTCGGCCTCGTCGCCGCCAATTGGCTCGTCGAGAAAGGCGCCCGCCGGATTGCGCTTTGCTCCCGCCGAGGCCAGCCGGATGCGGAAACGCAAGCGATGATCGAGCGCTGGCAAAATGGCGGCGTTGCGGCTTCGGTCCATGCTTGCGACATCACGGATGCCGCGGCCGTGGAGACGCTTCTGGCGACGCTTCGTTCGGAAGCACCGCTTCGCTCCGTCGTTCACGCGGCGATGGTGCTCGACGATGCGCTGATCAGCAATCTGAGCCGCGAACGCAACCGGCCTGTCATCGACACGAAAGCCAAGGGCGCGGCAATCTTCGATCGCCTTACCCGTGGTGACAGGCTCGACAACTTCATCCTGTTCTCCTCGGCGACGACGCTGGTCGGCAATCCCGGCCAGGCGAACTATGTCGCCGCCAACGGCTATCTCGAAGGCCTTGCCCGTGCACGGCGCCAGGAGGGCCTGTCAGGGCTCGCCGTCGGCTTCGGCGCGATTGCCGATGCCGGCTACCTGACGCAGAACGCCGACGTCAACGACCTGCTCGCCAAGCGCATCGGCAAAACGGCGTTGAAGGCCCAGGTGGCGCTCGACATGGTGGAGAACCACATCGCCGCGGATCCGGGCACGGTCGACGCGGCCGTCGTGATGATTTCCGAGATCGACTGGACAGCTGCGCGGAATCTGCCGGTCGCCCGCAACGCGCTCTTCGAGGTGATCCTGCGCAGCGCCGATCAGCATGCCACAGGCGCCGAAGGCACGAAGATGGACCTCGTCGCGATGATCGAGGGCAAATCCCCTCAAGAGGCCGAGGACATCCTCTTCGATCTGGTTGCGAGCGAGATCGCCGCCATCCTCCGCGTGTCGAAGGATACGGTCACTCGCGGAAAAATATTGAAGGAGATCGGTCTCGACAGCCTCATGGCCGTTGAACTCGGCATGAGTTTCCAGCAGAACACCGGCTTCGACATGCCTTTGAGCGGCGTCGCGGATAATACCACTGTCGGTGACATTGCACGCAAGCTCCATGAAAAGGTAAGCAAGCGCGATCAGGGCAACGAGAACGAGGCCGGGGACGACAAGCTCGTCACGGAACTTGCGCAACGCCATGTCGGAGCGGACAAGGAAAAAGCACTGAGCCAATGAGCAGCGACGGAAACGGCCAGACTTTCCCGAAGATGAACAGCACGCTCAAGGAGAGTCTGCTGGACAGGATGCGGAACACGCATCAATCGTCCGAGCGCAACCGGATGGCGCGCTCGGAGCGGGAGTTGCCGCCGGCTCCGCGTCGCCAGCAGGCGCGTTTCGAGGATCTGCCCGAATATAAGCAGGTCCTTACCCAGAAGATCGCCAGCGAGCAGCTCGGCATCGCCAACCCGTTCTACCGACCGCATCAGACGGCAGCCGGTGCGACGACGATGATCGATGGCCGCAAGCTGATCAACTTCGCCTCCTACGACTATCTCGGGCTCAACCGGCATGCTCACGTCCTCGAACGTGCGCGCGAGACGATCGCCGGCTTCGGGATTTCCGCGTCGGCAAGCCGCCTGGTCGCCGGCGAACGACCGCAGCATGTGGAGCTCGAAGAAAAGATCGCGCAATTCTACGGCGTCGATGCCGCCGTCTGTTTCGTAAGCGGCTACCTGACCAATGTCGCCGCGATCAGCTGCCTGATGGGACCGAAGGACCTCGTCATCCACGACGAGTTCATCCACAACAGCGCGCTCGCCGGGATCAAGCTTTCAGGCGCGACACGCCGCTTCTTCAAGCACAACGACACGGCGGATCTCGAGCATGTCCTTCGCACCGTCGCCGGTGACTACCGGCGCATCCTGGTGATCGTCGAGGGTATCTACTCGATGGACGGCGACGTCGCCAATCTGCCGACGCTTCTGAAGCTCAGGGCCGAATACGGCTTCTGGCTGATGGTCGACGAGGCGCATTCGCTCGGGGTCCTCGGCCGGCACGGCAGGGGCCTTGCCGAACATTTCGGGGCCGATCCGCACGAAGTCGACATCTGGATGGGAACATTGTCGAAGACCACGTCGAGCTGCGGCGGCTACATTGCAGGAAGCGCCGCCCTGGCGGCCGTCCTGAAGGCATCTGCCGGCGGCTTCGTCTATAGCGTCGGCCTCGCGCCCGTGCTTGCCGCATCCGCGGTCGCCAGCCTCGACGTGCTGGCAAGCGAACCGGAACGTACGGCGGCGGTGAGACGCAACGGCAGCCTTTTCCTGAAGCTGGCCAAGGAGGCCGGCCTCGATACGGGGTTGAGCGGCGGCTTTTCGGTCGTGCCCGTGATCGTCGGCGATTCGCTGCGCGCCGTCCAGCTTTCGAACGACCTGCTCGCCGCCGGCGTCAACGTGCTGCCGATCATCCACCCGGCGGTGCCGGAAGGACAGGCGCGCTTGCGCTTCTTCATCACCTGCGACCACACGGAGGAACAGATCCGCCGCACCGTCACATTGACGGCCGAACGCCTGAAGGATCTTACCGACCGCAATTTCGGGCTCGGCGGCGTCGATATCGAGAAGATGCTGAGTGCGCTCTCGGCGCGCTGACCACGAGCCGCCGCAAGCGGGCCGCCAACGGGTGCGTCCATGACACATGTGATCATCACCGGCGGCTCGAGCGGAATAGGCCTCGCGGTCGCCTCGATTTACGCAGCCCGGGGAGCGAGGCTCTCTCTTGTCGCCCGCTCCCGCGATCTTCTGGAGCAGGCAGCGCAGAATCTGGTGGCCGAACACGGCCTCGAGGCTGGAGCGGTCCGCATAGAGGCCGCCGACGTCACCAAAGGAGAGGAGATCGAGGCCGCGATCTTGCGCTGTGTGGAGACGTTCGGGCCTTGCGACGTTCTCGTGACCTCGGCAGGCGTCGTCGAACCGGCGCCCTTCGAGGCGATGCAGGGCGCGGCCTTCCAGCGACAGATGGAAACGAACTTTTCGGGCACGGTCCATGCCGTGCGCGCCGTTTATCCGGACATGAAGGAGCGGCGCAGCGGCCATGTTCTGATGGTCTCTTCGGGCGCCGGGCTGATCGGCATCTACGGCTATACCGCCTACTGCGCCTCGAAGTTCGCCCTCGGCGGCTTCGCCCAAGCATTGCGCAGCGAAGCACGCGTCCACAACGTCGGCATATCGATCTGCTTTCCACCCGATACCGTGACGCCGCAATTTACGAGGGAGCTTGCCGCCCGGCCGCAGGAGGCCAGCCTGATCATGGGAACCGTCCGCCCATGGACGGCCGAGGCGGTTGCGCGAAAGATCGTCGACGGGATCGACCGGCGGCGATTCGAGATTTATTTCGGCGCGATCTTATATCTTCTCGGCCGCTTCGGGCCGGCGGTCAGGCCTTTCCTCAATTGGTGGTTCGATCGGGCGATCGCGCGCAACAGTGGACGGTGACGGCGGCGCCCCCGGCCATGCTTGTGCCAGCCAATATTAGGCTTTAAGTGTCGGGAGAAGCCTTCTGCCGAGGCGGCGACGGTGAAATGGCTCAAAGGTATCGGCTTGGCGCTCATTCCCTTCCACCTGCACGACTACCCGATAGCCTTGACCCTCGGGTGCTACCTGCTGTCCTGCGCGGTGATCTTCTATACCGACCGGTTCGCCCTTCCGGCGCGCGAACGCAGGAAGAACGCACCGAAATACGGGCGCTATCAGGACAGGATCGACCGTCTCGCCCGGCTACCGGTCATCGCGCTCGTCTTTGCCGGCTTCTTCGCGATCTCGTGGCGGCCCCTCTATGCCGCCGCCGGCACGATGAGTTTCTTCATCATTTTCACCGGCATTTCCCGCGCGAAGTTCAAGTTCATCCGCGAGCCGCTGGTCTTTTCCGATATTGCCCTGGTCGCGGATGTCTTCAAGTACAAGACGATCTTCTATGCGAGCTCGCTGAACATCGTGTTCTGGATCGTCGCCTTCCTTTACGTGTTCGGCGTATCGGCACTTTACATGTATTTCGAGCCGGCGATCCTGCCCGAAAGAAGCAGGCTCTTCTGGGTTCTGATGATGGTGGGGATCGCCGCCGGACCCTGGGGCCTGTTGTTTTACGGGCCGGTGAACCGCCCGACGGCCGCCCTCGTGCAGAGACTGGTGAAGGCGATCAACGTCAAGAAGAACACGGTGCGTTTCGGTACCTTCGCTTCCGTCGTCTTCCATTTCATCATCTGGCTCGGGGTCAAGCGCGACAAGATCGTCGCCGAATTGTCGGAAATACTGCGCGCCGCGGTACACGACCTCATCGGCCACGAGGAGGCCCCGGTGATCGTCGTGTGGCAGTCGGAGTCCTTCATCGACATGCGGCATTTCGGTGTCGATTCGATCAAGCTTCCGACGGTCGACCGGTTGCGCAAGCAGGCGGTGCAATGGGGGCGGTTGAGCAATGTCTTCGAGGGCGGCTACACGCTGCGCACCGAATTTGCCGTCCTGAGCGGCCTTGTGCCCGACGACATCCACGTCGATGCCAGCTATCCGTATCTTCGTGCCGCGCACTATGCCGATGTCGTCTGGCCCGGAAAGCTCAAGCGCGCCGGCTGGCGCACGCATTTCATTCATCCCTATGACCGGACGTTCTTCCTGCGGCACAAGGCGATGCCGCTCCTTGGATTCGAGAAGCTTACCATGCTCGATGCCTTCGACCATAAACCGGAGCGCGACGGGCTTTATGTCTCGGACGCCACGCTGGCAGCCCGCGTGCTCGCCGAAGTCGAGAAGCTGCCGGAAGAGGAGAGCGGCTTTTTCTTCGTCGCCTCGATGGCCAATCACGGCCCTTGGGAACCGGGGCGCGTCGGTACGCTCACCCATCCCGTCGATATCTACCTGGCGATCCTCGAGCAGTCTGACGCTGCGTTGAAGCAGCTGATCGACGGCCTCAACAAGCTCGACCGGCCGGTCTGGTTCGTCTTTTACGGCGACCACGCGCCCCTTCTGAAATCCTTCGCGGATCCCTTCCCGGATCCCCGCACGGATTATTTCATCGTGCCGCTCGCCAAGGCGCGCGCTGCGGTCCACAGCCCGAAGCGAGCGAAGGACGAGGATCCCTGGAACCTGCTCGGCTCCATGCTGAAGCACGCCAATCTGCACAAGGACGCGCTGCAATAGCAGCGTCTTCCGGAAATCCGCCCGATGACAGCAGATACGACCTTCGATCCCGCGCCGCCAAGAACCTTCCTGTTCCTGCAGGGGCCGGCGTCGCCGGTCTTCGCCAAGGTCGCCGGGCATCTCGAGGCCCTGGGCCATTGCTGTCTACGCATCAACCTCAATCCCGGCGACCAGATATTCTGGCGACGCCGGGGCGCCCATAACTACCGCGGCTCGTCGGCGCGGTGGCCGGCCTATGTCGAGGCCTTCATCCGCCGCCACGCCGTCACCGACCTCGTCCTGCTCGGCGAAGAGCGCCCCTATCACCGGATCGCCACAGCTGCCGCGCGAAAAGCCGGCATCCGAGTCTTCGTGGTCGAAATGGGTTATCTCAGGCCGGACTGGCTGACTCTCGAGCGTGGCGGCATGTCGTCCAACTCGCACTTTCCGGTCGATCCCGCGCAAATCCTGCGAGCGGCAACGGGCTTGCCCGAGCCCGACTGGCGGCGGCGCTACCGGCAGAGCTTTCTTGCAGAGGCGGCATACGACCTCCTTTACAACCTGCCGAACGTGTTTTTCTCTTTCCTCTTTCCCGGCTACCGCCGGCACGGAATCTTTCATCCGCTCGCCGAATATGCCGGGTGGATCCGGCGGCTGGCGGCCGGCAAAGGCGAGCAGCGGCGCGCGGATGCGTTGATCCGCTCGCTTTCGGCGAAAAATGCACCGTATTTCGTCTATCCGCTTCAACTTGAAACGGACTATCAATTGCGCGCGCATTCACCCTTCAGCAGCCAGCGGGAAGCGATCGACGGCATTCTTGCCTCTTTCGCGCGACATGCGCCGGCAGGAACCAGTCTCGCCATCAAGGTGCACCCGCTCGACAACAGCCTGATCCCCTGGCGCAGGATCGCCTCGGACAAGGCCGCCTCGCTCGGTGTCGGCGACAGGGTCCTCTATCTCGACGGCGGCAATCTCGATTCGCTTACGCAGCACAGCTGCGGAATGGTAACGGTCAACTCCACCGCCGGATTGCATGCTCTGAAGCAGGGCAAGCCCGTGAAGGTCCTGGGGACGGCCGTCTTCGACATTGCCGGTCTCACCGACCAGAAGCCGCTCGACGCGTTCTGGACGGCGCCCGAAGCCCCGGATCCGGTGCTGAGCGGGGCAATGTTCAGGCTGATGGCCGCTTCGATCCAGGTGCGCGGGAACTTCTATTCCCGTGCGGGTACGGATGCCGGCGCCAAGGCGATCGCGGAGCGGCTGCACCGCAACGACGTCAATGAACCGGACGCCTTCGTCGACCCGCCGCCCCGGCAGAAGCCGGCGAAAATCAGCGAAGATCAGGCGACGCCGGCGCGCAGCAGATCGTGAATGTGCAGGATGCCGGCCGGTGCGCCCGCTTCGTCGACGAGGAACAGCACGGTGACCTTGTGGTCCTGCATGAATTCCATGGCGGCGCTGGCAAGGACGTCACCCTTGATCACCCGCGGATTGCGCGACATCACCTCTTCGACCGGTTGCGCCAGGAGGTCGCCCGTCATGTGACGGCGCAGGTCGCCGTCGGTGATGACGCCGACCAGCTTGCCGCTTTCATCTTTTATGCCGACGACGCCGAAGCCCTTGGCCGACATTTCGATGACCGCCTCGCTCATCGGGCGACCTACGGAGAGCAGCGGCATCTGTCCGGTGCCATGCGCCAGCTCCTGAACCAGGCGCAGCTGCGCGCCCAGCTTGCCGCCGGGGTGGAAGGTCTTGAAATCCTCGGCCGAGAAGCCGCGCCGTTCCAGGAGCGCGATCGCCAGAGCGTCGCCGACGGCAAGCTGCAGCATGGCCGAGGTCGTCGGCGCCAGGCCGTGCGGACAGGCCTCCGGCACCTTCGGCAGCACGAGGGCGATCTCGGAATTGCGTGCAAGCGTGCTCTCGCGGTTCGAGGAGATCGAGACGATCGGCACTTTGAAGCGCTTGGCGTAGGTCAGCATGTTGGCGAGTTCCGCCGTTTCGCCCGACCAGGAGAGCAGCACCAGCGCATCCCGGGCGGTGATCATGCCGAGGTCGCCGTGGCTTGCCTCGGTCGGATGGACGAAATAGGCCGAGGTGCCGGTGGATGCGAGCGTGGCTGCAATCTTGCGGCCGATATGCCCGCTCTTGCCGACCCCGGAAACGACGACCCGGCCATCGCCGTCGCCCATCAGTTCGACCGCATCGACGAGGGCGGCCGCGAAGGCTTGGTCACCGGTCAGATGGTCTGCAAGGGCCTTGATGCCGTTCGAGGCAGTCGTCAGCGTCCTCCCGATCGACTCCAGCACGGTGCCACCGGCATGCGCATCCGCCGTCGCGTGTCTCACACCCATCATCGCCCCCCTGTAGGGCACCTCCGGGAAAAGTGTGTCACGGTTTTCCGCCGGAAGTGCGTAGCCAAAAAACGGCCTCGTCAGCGGGCCGCAGCAAGATAGACGCCAGATAGGCTTTTTTCCGGGACAAACCAAGTCTTTCGCCGGCCATTTGTACCAAACCGGCGACTTTTCGGGACGGTCAGGCTCAGCCGATGCGCTTTTCGGCCGAGGTCTCGGGGGGGAGGACTCCGCCGGCGGCAAACTCGGCGAGCGTCATCGAATCGAGGATGGACGACATCGCGTCACGCACCGATGTCATCGAGATGCGCACCCGGCAGGTCTCCGGATCGTTGCAGTCATCGCACATTTCATAGGCCGTGCGACTGGCGCAGCGTATCGGCGCCAGCGGGCCGTCGAGCGTCCTTATGACATGGCCGATGCGAATCTCGGAGGCCGGTCGCGACAGGGAATAACCGCCGCCCGGTCCTTTCTTCGAGCGCAGCACGCCGGCGTTGCGCAGTTCCAGGAGTATGGTGTCTAAAAACTTCTTCGGAATGTTGTTGCGCTGCGCGATTTCGGTGATGAAGGCCGTCTGCCCGGGTGGAAGCCGTGCCAGGTCGACCAATGCTTTCAGTCCGTATTTTCCCTTCTTCGTCAGCATTCGAGCCAATTCTCCCCGATCCCGCAGAATCGCCGGATCCGCCCTCGGATACAATCTTGTCCTGGCATAGCACAAGAATGCGCTGCCAACACACAGCTATAGTCGACAACCGGGAGATGACGGGCATCCATGGACGCAAGGAGCGGGAGCGCGCGTATATTACGCTCGCATCCCGCCCGCGGTCCTGAAACGATAATGGGGACTAAAGCACTTCCAGCGGAACTGTGCAGCGGCGTTCCGTCGGGAAGTGCGTACTCTTGAGAGTATTCGGTTCTGAAGCAGTTCGACTTCTGCCCTCACGCGGCGGCAATGCCGGGTGGCCGGCTGGTAAGATTCCGCCCGCCCTGGGCGGAAAGGAGCCGCCCAATGGCCGCGCGTGCTTCATCGACCGAACGGAAGCGCTGAGCGTCCAGGTCCCAGACGTGATACTTGACCGCCAGGAACTTCAGACGGTCTTGGTCAGGAACGACGACTCCGACGGCTTCGCCACCATATTCGATAACTTGCTTGCTCATGTAAATAACGCTCCTCCGCACCCATGGGCGCGGATAATTCAATTCTCGGCAAAGGATGAACTCGGTAAGTTTGAACGGTCACATTCGGCGAAGTTGGCGAATGAGACCTTTAACCGTTGCACGACAATGGGAACGTGAGCCGCAGAAAGCGGCGGTCGAAAATTCGAACATGTCACTCTCCTTTGGCTGGCCCGGCACAGGACGCCAGGCGCTCATGAACAAATCGAAGCGGAATCCTTCCGCCTCCCACGATGGCAAACTAAAATAATCTACCAATTTCGTCAACTGAAGAAACGAGAACGCGAAAAATAATTCCCCATCTCGTTTCCGTAGCTGCCGTCTCGGCAAATCCGTTCGCCTGTCCGGGCTATCTCGCTATCTAGGTAGCACCGAATCGCCGTGCAAGGGACGGGTCGAATATAGGCAGTTATTTCCGACGAAAAAGGGGCAGCCCCCGGAGAGGCTGCCCCTTTGCCGCGATCGACACGGCGGCATCAGCAAAAGCGCGGACGGTTTTCCGCCCGCACCCGTCAACGGCGCGAGGCCGTCAGGCCGTCGGCGTTTCCGCCTGCTGCCCGGTGGAACGAGCGGCTTCCCGCTCCTTCCACCAGCGGCTCAGGAACAGCAGGATCGGGCCGCCGATATAGATGGACGAGGTCGTCGCGACGATGACGCCGAAGATCATCGGCCATGCAAAGCTCTGCACCGCCTCGCCGCCCCAGATCGCCATCGGCACAAGGGAAAGCGCCGTTGCAGCCGAGGTGAAGATGCATCGCGCGATCACCTGGTTGATGCTCATGTCGATGAGATCGGAGAACGGCATCGACTTGTACTTGCGCAGGTTCTCGCGCATGCGGTCGTAGACCACGACCTTGTCGTTCACCGAATAGCCGATCATCGTGAGCAGCGCTGCGATCGCGGTCAGGTTGAAGTCGATGCCCGTAAGGGCAAAGAACCCGACGGTCTTGGTGATGTCGAGCAAGAGCACGGCGATGGCGCCGACGGCGAAGTGCCATTCGAAGCGGAACCAGATGTAGAGCAGGATCGCCAACATGGCGAGAGCGACGGCGAGGAAGCCGGAGCGCGCCAATTCGCCGCTGACCGTCGGACCGACGACCTCGGTCCGCTCCATGCTGGCACCGGGGATGGCGGTCGTCACCGCATCCTTGATCTTGTTCAATGCCACCGTCTGCGCCTGCTCGCCGCCCGGCTGCCGCTGCACGCGGATCAGCACCGATTGGCCGCCGCCGAAGTCCTGGAGCGCCACCTCGCCGAGATTGAGCTCCTCGAGGCTTTGACGCAGCGTCGGCAGATTGATCTTCTCTTTCGAAACCGCCTCGACCTGAATGCCGCCGATGAAGTCGATGCCGTAGTTGAGACCCGGCGTGAAGAACAGGATGACGGAGCTGATCGACAGGAATGCCGAGAAGCCGATCGCGACGAAGCGGCCCTTCATGAAGGAGAAGTTGGGCAGCTGCGGCACCTTGCCAAAAAGCGAAGGGATTTCCAGCTTCTTCATCTTGCGGCGCACGACGACCTCGCGCATCAGCAGGCGCACGACCGTAACGGATGTGAACATCGAAATGCCGATGCCCAGCATCATGGTGACGGCAAAGCCCTTCACCGGCCCGCTGCCGAACCAGAAGAGAAGCACCGTGCCCGCAAGCGTGGTGACGTTGGAGTCGATGATCGTCGCATAAGCCTTGTTGAAGCCGAGATCCAGCGCCTTCATCGCTCCGGCGCCCGCCTCGGTCTCTTCGCGGATGCGCGCATTGATCAGGATGTTAGCGTCCACGGCCATGCCGATGCCGAGAATGATACCGGCGATACCTGGCAAGGTCAGCGTCGATCCGATCAGGCCGAGAACGCCGATCGTCATGATCGTGTGCAGGACCAGACCCACATTGGCGATCATACCCCAGGCGCCGTAGAGCACGACCATGAGGACCACGACGAGGCCGAAACCGGCGAGACCGGTATAGAGGCCCATGCGAATCGAGTCGCTGCCCAGATTCGGACCGACCGAGCGCTCTTCGATGATCGTCAGCGGTGCCGGCAGCGCACCGGAGCGCAGGAGCGCGGAAAGAACTGTCGCCTCCTCGACCGTGAAGCTGCCGCTGATCTGGCCGCGGCCACCGAGAATGGGCTCGTTGATGACCGGTGCCGTCAGAACCTTGCCGTCGAGCACGATCGCAAACGGCCGGCCGACGTTTTCGCGGGTGATGTCGGCGAACTGGCGGGCACCGAGCGAGTCGAAGCTGAAATCGACGACCGGCTGATTGGTTCGCTGATCGAAGCCGACCTTGGCGTCGTCCAGGCGCTCGCCGGAAATGGCGACGCGGCTTTCGACCGGATAGCGGTTGCCGTCATTGGCGCCCGGCAGAATGTCGACCCCGCGTGGCGCCGGCTGCGTGACGTCGACGGCCTGGTCGAGCATGTGGAAGCTCATCTGTGCCGTCGAACCCAGAAGCTCGCGCAGGTGAGTCGGATCCTGGAGACCGGGCAGCTGGACGAGAATGCGGTTGGAACCGATGCGCTGGATCAGCGGCTCGGCGACGCCGACCTGGTCGACGCGGTTGCGGATGATTTCCAGGCTCTGCTCGACCGCCTTGGTCATGCGGTCGGCAAGACCCGCCTCGGTCATGGCCAGGGTGATGACTTCGCCCGCCGTCGTTACCTCGACCTCGGGAGCGGGGGCGGCAAAACCCACAGTGCTCACGGGCGTCGCCAGTTCCTGCAGCTTCGGCAGAACCTTTTCCCGGTCCTGAGCATCGGGGATGCTTACGGTCACGCTGTTGCCGCTGATACGCGCAGAGGAGGCGGAGACGCGCTCACCGCGCAGGACGCGACGGGTATCGTCGAGAAGCGAGTTGAGGCGAGCCTTCTGCAGCCCCGCCCCGTCCACTTCGAGAACGAGGTGCGAACCGCCCCTAAGATCGAGGCCGAGCGTGACCGGCTTGAACGGAAGAACGGAAGCGACCTGCTCCCTCATGGCCGGCGTCAAAACGCTCGGCAGCGCCGCAAGGCATCCGAAAATGATGATCGCGACATAGGCGAGGACCGCCCATCTGGATGTACGCATGTGGGAATTCCATAAATGCCTGAACGCGCTTCGAGCAGCGTCCGGGCTGGGTTTTCATCAATGGCTGAGGCGGGATCGAAAGCCCTGCCGAACTCAAACGATGGCGGCCGGCGGTGGCGGCGCGCGGATGCACTCGTTCTGACACGGTGCGCCGCCTGCGATTTCGGCTCGCGGCAGAGTTGGAGCAGGAGAATCCTCGGGCGCAGCGAGCGCAACGCGTTGGAGCTGGATGAACGGCGCCGGATCGCCGCCGACCATCGACTTGCCGTCCGCCCGCTCGCCGCTGAAACGCAGGTCGGGCAGTGCAACCGCCCTGCATATCTGGCGGGCGACCGGCCGGTCGGAGGAACCTGTATCGGGTTGAGCGACATTGCCGGCCGGCGCTCCGGCCGCACGGCTTGCTGCACTCTGGCCGACCGCAATGACCTGCATGGATAGAGAGGCGCAGAACAGCCACAGCACGGCGAGAAGCCGGCCGGCGTGCATGCTCCTGCTGCCACCACCCATGAGGTCCATCTAGGACGCGGTCCCTTTCTCTTTGCGTCCGGTCTATCCGCGATCGAACGCAAGCGAGACAATTCAGCCCGAGCACCAAGCTACACGAAGAACGTGGCCGGATTCGAGCATGTGCGCTCTTAACATCACTCCGGGCCGTAAAAGTCAAATCCGGGCCGTCACGCTGTAGCGCCGGCGGTTCTCTCCTGGTGGATTTCGATGAGCGAAGGCCCCGGGCGCGACGCCGCATCGGCGAGAGCGCGCGGCAAATCCTTCACGGTCGCCAGCCGCTCTGCAGGCAGTCCGTAGGCTTTGGCGGTCAGCAGGAAATCGGGCGCGGAAGGTTTTACACCCTCCGGCGTGATCCCCGATTCGACCATGTAGGACTCGATTTCCCGGTATCCGTCATTGTTCCAGACGAGGAAGACGACCCTGGCATGCGCATCCACCGCCGAACCGATCTCGGCCAGAGAAAACTGGAACCCGCCATCGCCGA
Source organism: Sinorhizobium sp. KGO-5 (assembly GCF_036245905.1). Taxonomy (NCBI): domain Bacteria; kingdom Pseudomonadati; phylum Pseudomonadota; class Alphaproteobacteria; order Hyphomicrobiales; family Rhizobiaceae; genus Sinorhizobium; species Sinorhizobium sp. KGO-5. The sequence continues at coordinate 996,648 of NZ_BDIZ01000001.1, read as the reverse complement.
CGAGGCATATGACCGGCCGCCCCCGATCGGCGACCGCAGCGCCTACGGCGGCGGGAGGCGCATAGCCGAGCGAGCCGTAGCCCGTCGCCGAATTGAACCACGCCCTTTGCCGCGGTGCGTCGCAATAGAGGTTGCCGGCATAGACGGCCTGAGTCGAGTCCCCGACGATGGTGCAGTCGGGGAGCGTCCGGTAGATCGCCTCGACGACGCCGATTTCCGCAAGCATTTTCGGTGTCAGCTCCTTCAGCGCCTGCCTGCGCGCGGCCTCCGCCCGCGAGGCTCCATTCTTGGCTGACGCATGGTCCGGCAGGAAGCCCAGAATGCCCGCAGTCGCGGCCTTCGCGCCGGAAAGGATCGAAAGTGCTGCTTGAGGTCCGCGCGCCAGCTGCGCCGCATCGATATCGGTGCGAATGAGGTTCTTCAGCAGCGGAAAGCCGCCATCCGCATAGAGATCGTAATCGGTCTGGCCCATTTCGGTGCCGAGCGCCAGCACGAGGTCCGCCTCCCGCAACAGCTCGCGTATCGCCTTGAGGCTCGGGCTTGCCGGTACCCGGAGCGGATGGCCGGCAAGCATGCCGCGGGCGTTGACCGTCGTGACCACCGGCGCACCGATCCGCTCGGCGAGTTCCCGCACTTCGGCTTCCGCCGTCAGGGCGCCGCCGCCGCACAGAATGACGGGCCGGACGGCTTCGGCGCAGAGGATCGCCGCCCTTTGCAGCGTTTCGCTGTCGGAGCGCGGGCGGGTCGCCGCCGCCGGCTTTGCCGGACGACCCTCGATCTTCAGGGCCATCACGTCGGTCGGGATTTCGATATGGACCGGGCCCGGCCGGCCGGAAAGCAGCACGGCAAAGGCGCGGTCGACGACGAGCGGCAGATCGGCGGGGTTGAGAAGCGTGTGCGAATAGAGCGCCAGCGTCTTCATCATTCCGCTCTGATCGGGCAGCTCGTGCAGCAGCCCCCGGCCATGTCCGAGAGAATCCCGGCGGTTGACGCCGGAGATCACGAGCATCGGGATCGAGTCCTGCCGGGCTTGCGCCATGGCGGTGATCGTATTGGTAACGCCCGGACCGGTGATCACGAGGGCCACGCCAGGCTTGCCGCTGACGCGTGCATAACCGTCGGCCATGAAGCCCGCACCCTGTTCGTGGCGCGGCGTGACGTGGCGAATATTCGATGCGGCAAGGCCCCGGTAAAGTTCGACCGTATGCACGCCCGGAATGCCGAATACGACCTCCACTCCGTTTGCCTCCAGGAGATCGACAAGGGTCTCGCCGACGGTTTTCGATTCGACGGTCATGCGCGGCGCTCCTTGCGGGTGGTGCAGCGTTCGGCGAGTGCGGCGATGCGGCGGCATGCCTCCTCGATGGCGGCATCCGGAACGGTGAGGCTCACGCGCAGAAAGTTGCGTGCCTTGTCGCCGAAGGACGACCCCGGCATGACCGCAACTCCCTCCTCTTCCAGGAGCGCCCAGGCGAAGGCTTCGCCGGAGAGGCCCGTGCCGGAGACGTCGATCAGCGCAAACATACCCGCTTCCGGCGGCAGCACCGAAACCCCGGACGCCCCCGCAAGACCGTCGATGATCCGCCGGGCACGCCGGCTGTAGGATTTCCGCATCTGCCTCGCCGTATCGATGTCATGCGTCAGCGCGTAAGCGGTCATATCGGCGATGAACGGCTGCTGGCCGAAAAGCATGGTCTCGGAGATCGGCAGCAGGCGCTCGGTGAACTCGGCCGGGCCGACGGCCCAGCCGCTGCGAAAGCCGGGTGCTGCATGCGACTTCGAAATGGACGAGACGACCACGGTGCGTTCGGCAAGATCGGGATTGTCGAACGGCGAAGCGAAGAGCGCATCGAAGACGAGCTCCTCATAGACCTCGTCGCAGACGATCCAGAGATCGTGACGGCGCGCGACTTCACCGATCGCCGCAATCTCTTCCGCCGTCAAAACGGCGCCGGTGGGGTTGTGCGGCGTATTGAGGAGCAGCACGCGGCATTCGGGCGTGACCGCATTTTCCAGATCCTCCGCCCGCATGTGGAAGCCGTTTTCCGGGTCAAGCGGTACGAATACCGGATGGGCCCCCGTGGACCGGATGACGCCTTCATAGGTCGCGTATAGGGGGTCTCCGACGAGCACGCCGTCGCCCGTCTCGGCAAGCGCGAACATCACGGCAAAGAGCGCCGTCTGCGTTCCCGGGAAGCAAAGAATGTTCTCCGCGGTCACGGCGGCACGGCGGCGACGGTATTTTTCGGTAAGCGCCGCCACGACCGCCGGCTCTCCGCGGCCGTTTGAATAGCGGTAGCGCCCCGCATTCATCGCCCGCTGGCACTCTTCCAGAAGCGCGCGGTCAGGCGGCAGATCCGGTTCGCCGATTGTGAGCTCGATGAGCTCGGCGCCACTCGCCTTCAGCTGACGTGCGCGGGTGTGCAGCGTCCATTTGCCGGAACCGAGCTCGGCAAGACGTGATGTGATCGACGCGTAGCGCAAGTATTCACTCCCTCATTCGTTTTCTATTTTTCGATCCGAAGACCGAGCAGGGCTTCGACCGAGGCCATGGCGATGCCGACCAGTTCGCCCTCGCGAAAGAGATCGCCGGCTAGGCAGCCTTCGACCCATAGCCCGTCCACGAGGCCGTTGATCGCGATTGCGTAGCGGCGGCACTCCTCGGGACCGGCGGGCCGGCCCTTGGCCGCAAGAAAATCGCTGAGCAACTCCTGCAACGCGTTGCGAAAGGCGAGGTAGCCGTCGCGATGGATTTCCGCGAGCACCGGATCGACCCGCACCTGGCTGATGAAAGCGGCCCAGAGCGAGATGCTGCGGCTGTCGGCGACCGGCTCGGTCAGATTGATGGCGATGAAATCCTTGAGACGCGTCGCCGGATCGCCCTCGACGTTCTTCGCCTTCTCCGTGAGAGAGGCGATGACGGCGCGGTATGCCTCCGCAACCATCTGGTCTTTGGATTCGAAATAATGACGGACGAGCCCTGCGGTAACGCCGGCGCGAACGGCGATCTGGCGCACAGTCGCACCCTTGAGGCCGAATTCCGAGATGCAGTCCAGCGTCGCCTCGATCAGTTCCTGGCGCCGCTCGCCCTCGGGGGCGCGATAGAAGCTGCGCCGGTTCACCGCATGCCCCGCGCCGTGCCGTTCAGCCAGATCGTCATTGCCTGCCAACCGGTTGGGCTCATGCGTTGCTCCCGGGAATGACCGTTGTTGCGAGGAGCGTCAGAAAATCGACGCGGGTGTTATTATACGCTTGAATAATAGCGACACAAGTGCAACGATGCCTTCCAGAAACAGCGTGACAAGCCGAAGATGCTGCACGAGAGAACGACCAGGGGAACTGTTTTTATGGCTTCAACGAGCGTTCCGCGAACGAGAGGAGCCGCGCGCCGATGACGGATGCGGCCCAGGCAATCGCGGTTACCGACCTCCACAAGCGTTTCGGGCCATTGGAAGTGCTGAAGGGCGTATCGCTGAGCGCGCAGCAGGGCGACGTCATCGCGATCATCGGCGGCAGCGGTTCCGGCAAATCCACGCTTCTCCGTTGCATCAACATGTTGGAACTGCCCTCGGCCGGCCAGATCAGCGTGCACGGAGAAGAGATCCGCATGACGCCGGACGGACACGGCGGATTGATGCCGGCCGACCGCAAGCAGGTCCAGCGGATCCGCACCCAGCTCGGCATGGTTTTCCAAAGCTTCAATCTCTGGCAGCACATGACGATTCTCCAGAATGTCATCGAGGCGCCGGTGCACGTACTCGGCAAAACGAAGGCCGAAGCGGTTGAGACGGCCGAGGCGCTGCTCCGCCGGGTCGGCCTTTACGAGAAACGGGATGCCTATCCGGCTTTCCTGTCCGGCGGCCAGCAGCAACGCGCCGCCATTGCCCGGGCGCTTGCGATCCAGCCGCTGGTCATGCTCTTCGACGAGCCGACCTCTGCGCTCGATCCGGAACTCGTCGGCGAAGTGCTTTCGGTCATCGGCGATCTGGCGCGGGAAAAGCGGACGATGGTGCTCGTGACCCATGAGATGAAATTCGCGCGTGACGTCGCCACTCACATCGTTTTCCTGCACAACGGCGTGATCGAGGAACAGGGTCCGCCAGAGGCGATCTTCGGCGCTCCGAAATCCGAAAGGCTCAAGAAGTTCATCAGCTCCATTCACTGAATTCCGCAATGCTCAACAACCAAAAAGGGAACGGCATGAAGAAGACATTGAAACTCGTGGCGCTCGCCGCCGCCCTGGCCATCACGGGTGCGGCCGCCGCCTCGGCCCAACAGGTCAAGGTGGGAATTGCGGCGGAGCCTTATCCGCCCTTCACTTCGCCTGACGCCAGCGGCAACTGGCAAGGCTGGGAGATCGAGTTCATGAAGGCCATGTGCGCCGAGGCCAAGCTCGACTGCGTCGTCACCCCGGTTGCCTGGGACGGCATCATTCCGGCCCTGACCTCCAAGAAGATCGACATGATCATCGGCTCGATGTCGATCACCGCGGAGCGGCTGAAGACCATCGACTTCTCCGACAAGTACTACAATACGCCGACCGGCATCATCGGCGCCAAGGGCGACGACATCAAGCCGACGCCGGAGGGTCTCGCCGGCAAGACGATCGGGGTGCAGGTGTCGACCGTGCACCAGGCCTATGCCGTGAAACACTTTGCGCCGGCCGGCGTCGAAGTGAAGGAATATCAGACGCAGGACGAGGCGAACCAGGACCTCGCCGCCGGCCGCGTCGATGCCGTCCAGGCTGACGCGATCGCCCTCGATGCCTTCCTGAAAAGCGATCAGGGCAAGCAGTGTTGCGATTACAAGGGCGAGGTCGCCGAGGACGTCGACGTCATCGGACCCGGCGTCGGCGTAGGGTTGCGCAAGGGAGAGACGGAACTGAAGGAAAAGATCAACGCGGCGATCAAGGCGATCCGCGAGAACGGCACCTACGACGCCTTCTCGAAGAAATACTTCGACTTCGACATCTACGGCGGATAACCGCAACCGGCCGGCGGTCCGGGCGATCGCCGGCCTGAATTCGTGTTCGAGCGGGATGCGGATTGCGGACATCGTCCGTGATCCCGCTCTGTTTAAGAGGCTGCCGTGCTCGGTGATTCCTTTATCAACTGGAGCCTGCTTTCGCTCTCGGCGCCCGGCTGGGGCGGTGTCCTGCTGCAGGGTTTCCTCAGCTCGATCGAGATCGCAGTCGGCGGCTATGCGCTCGGGCTCGCACTCGGTATCGGCGGGGCCTTCGGCAAGCTCTATGGCGGGCCGGTGCTTCGCGATCTTCTGGAGTGTTACACGACGGTGGTTCGCGCGGTGCCCGAACTGGTACTCATCCTGCTTCTCTACTATGCCGGCACCGATCTTCTGAACCAGTTCCTGGGCGCCATCGGGGTCGGAGCCGTCGATATCAGCGGGCTCGTGGCCGGCATCTTCGTGATCGGGGTCGTGCAGGGCGCCTATTCGACGGAGGTGCTTCGCGGAGCGATCAAGGCGGTTCCCGCCGGTCAGATCGAGGCGGCGCGTGCTTACGGCATGTCGCCGCTCCTGGTGCTGCGGCGCATCACGCTTCCGGCGATGCTGCCCTATGCCATCCCCGGGCTTGCCAATCTGTGGCTGATCGCCACCAAGGACACGGCTTTGCTCGCTGTCGTCGGTTTCAGCGAGCTGACGCTGGTCACCCGGCAGGCGGCAGGCGCCACCAAGGCCTATCTCCTCTTCTTCTGCGCCGCCGGCGCGCTCTATCTGACGCTGACGCTCGTTTCCAATGTCTTCATCGGCATGGTCGAACGCCGTGCGCGACGCGGCTTCGCGGAGCAACGATGACCGACGAAACCACCCACGCGCTCGCATACACGCCGGAAGACCTCCCGAGAAAGGAGAGTTTCCTCAAGCCCCATCGCATCGTGCTGATGCTTCTCTTCGCGGCGCTCGTGGTGGCGGTCGCGGTCTTCATGCGCTGGGACTGGCTGCCGCGTTACCTGCCGAGGCTCGGCTCCGGCATTCTCGTAAGCTTGGCGATGCTCTTCAGCACCGCGATCCTCGGCTTCCTCCTGGCCGTGCCGCTCGGCCTCGCCCAGGTGACCGGCCCCTGGTTCTTCAAGGCTCCGGCCCGCATCTTCTGTACCGTCATCCGCGGTACGCCGCTGCTGCTGCAGCTATGGCTTCTCTATTACGGGCTCGGCTCGCTCTTTCCACAGTTCCCCGCGATCCGGCAATCCTTTCTCTGGCCTTATCTGCGCGAGGCCTGGCCCTATGGGGTGGCGGCGCTTACGGTATCCTTCGCCGCATATGAGGGCGAGGTCATGCGCGGCGCGTTCGCCGGCGTGCCGTCCGGGGAGCTGGAGGCCGCCCGTGCCTACGGCATGGGCCGCTGGACGATGTTCCGGCGCATCTGGCTGCCGCGGGCGATCCACCGCGCGCTGCCCACCCTCAACGGCGAGACCGTGCTGCAATTGAAATCCACGCCGCTCGTCGCGACAATCACCGTCGTCGACGTCTATGCGGTGATCTCGAAGGTGCGGCAGGAAACCTACCTGACCTATGAGCCGCTCCTGCTGCTCGCGGCGATCTACATGTGCTTGACCGCCATCCTGGTCGTGGCCTTCCGTTACTTCGAAAACCGCATACCCACCCGTGGTGCCTGACATGAAGCTTTCCGCCTCCATAGACAATGCCATGCCGGAACTCGTGGCCATCCGGCGCGATCTGCACGCCCATCCCGAACTTGGGCTTGAAGAAACGCGGACATCCGCCTTCATCGCCCGCCATCTTGAAACACTCGGCTATGAGGTGACGACGGGCCTGGCGAAGACAGGCGTGATCGGCACGCTGAGATCCGGCACCGGGTCGCGCTCGATCGGCATCCGCGCCGATATCGATGCGCTGCCGATCCAGGAGGAAACCGGGGCCGCCTATGCAAGCACGAAGCCGGGCTTGATGCATGCCTGCGGTCATGACGGCCATACGACGATGCTACTCGGCGCGGCCCGTGCCCTTGCCGAGCGAAAGAATTTTGACGGCACGATCCACCTCATCTTCCAGCCGGCGGAGGAGAATGCGGGCGGTGCGAAGATCTTGGTCGACGAGGGTCTCTTCGACAGATTTCCCTGCGATGCCGTGTTCGCGCTCCACAACGAACCGAACCTGCCCTTCGGCCAGTTCGCTCTGCGCGAGGGCCCGATCATGGCGGCGGTCGACGAGGCGCGGATCACCGTTCACGGCTGCGGCGGCCACGGCGCCGAACCGCAGGAGACCGCCGATCCTATCGTTTGCGGCGCCAGCATCGTCATGGCGCTGCAAACCATCGTCGCACGCAACATCCATCCGATGGACCCCTCCGTCGTGACCGTCGGCGCGTTTCACGCCGGCTCCGCCAGCAACATCATTCCGGAGCGCGCAGAGATCGTCGTCGGCATACGCTCCTTCGATCCGGGTGTCCGCGATGAGCTCGAACGCCGCATCCGGATGATCGCCGAGGCTCAAGCGGCAAGCTTCGGCATGCGCGCAACCGTCGATTACGAGCGAAGCTACGATGCGACGATCAACCACAAGGCGGAGACCGATTTCCTCCGCGAGGCCGCCATCCGCTTCGCCGGCGCCGACAAGGTCGTCGATCTCGCCCGGCCGTTCATGGGAAGCGAGGACTTCGCCTATATGCTCAAGGAAAGGCCCGGCAGCTATTTCTTCCTGGGCTCGCGGGTGACGGGCGAGGAGAAATCGCTCCACCACCCCGGCTATGATTTCAACGACGATCTGCTGCCCATCGGCGCTGCCTTCTGGACCGAGCTCGCCGAGGCCTACCTCGCGCGCCGGTGATTTCTCGGAGTGCTTTCCTCCCATCCTTGTGCACGTCACAGAGATGAGGCCAGAGAGCGAGACACGGCAGGCTGCTTCGAGGACGCTGTCGCACGCGGCGCCCTGATGGGCACCGCTTCAAAGTGCCGCGGGCGAACGATTGCCGCAGTGTGACAACGTGACGATCCGCCCGTCATTGACCTTTGGCAATATTGCGTCAGATTCAATCACACGATGCAGATCGCAAATGCCGGACGCCGTTCGCGTCTGAGCTTGCGGTTTCCGCCCGAAAGGATCAGCGCCGTGTTCGAAGCCTTTGACGCAACTGTCCTTGCACGCATACAGTTCGCCTTCACCGTCTCCTTCCACATCATCTTCCCGGCCTTCTCCATCGGGCTTGCCAGCTATCTGGCCGTTCTCGAAGCGCTCTGGCTCTGGAAGAAGGACGAGGTCTATCTGGAGCTCTTCAACTTCTGGAAGACGATCTTCGCCGTCGCTTTCGGCATGGGCGTCGTCTCCGGCATCGTCATGTCCTACCAGTTCGGCACCAACTGGAGCGTGTTTTCCGACAAGGCCGGGCCGGTAATCGGGCCGTTGATGGGCTACGAGGTGCTGACCGCCTTCTTCCTGGAAGCGGGCTTTCTCGGCGTCATGCTTTTTGGCCTCAACCGGGTCGGCCCGAAGCTGCATTTTTTCGCAACCGCCATGGTCGCGCTCGGCACGCTGATCTCGGCCACCTGGATCCTCGCGGTGAACTCCTGGATGCAGACGCCCGCCGGCTTCTCCGTCAACGAGGCCGGGCAGTTCATTCCCGACGATTGGTGGGCGGTCATCTTCAATCCGTCTTTCCCGTATCGGCTGACGCACATGGTGCTCGCCGCCTATCTGACGACGGCCTTCGTCGTCGGCGCCTGCGGGGCGTGGCACCTCCTGCGCAAGACCGCGCCGCGGCGCGCCCGCACGATGTTCTCAATGGCGATGTGGATGGCGGCGATCGTCGCGCCGATCCAGATCTTCGCCGGCGACCAGCACGGACTCAACACGCTCGAACATCAGCCGGCAAAGGTAATGGCGATGGAAGGGCATTATCAAAGCCATCCGGAAGGCGCGCCGCTGATCCTCTTCGGCATTCCGAACTCCGCCGAGAAGCGCGTCGACTACGCGCTCGAGATCCCGAAGCTTTCGAGCCTGATCCTGAAGCACTCGCTCGATGCGCCGCTTGCCGGTCTCGACACCATACCAGAGGACCGGCACCCGCCGGTCGCCATCGTCTTCTGGTCGTTTCGCGTGATGGTGGCGATCGGCTTCGCCATGCTCGGTGTCGGCCTCTGGAGCCTCTGGTGTCGGCTGCGCGGCACGCTCGACACGAGTGCCGCGCTCCACCGCGCGGCGGTGCTCATGGGCCCGGCGGGCTTCGTGGCAGTGCTTGCCGGCTGGATCACCACGGAGGTCGGGCGGCAGCCCTACACGATCTATGGGCACCTTTTGACGGCGGACTCGATTTCCCCGATCGCAGCGCCGGCTGTGGGCGCCTCGCTCGTCGCCTTCATCATCGTCTATTTTCTCGTTTTCGGCGCCGGCACCTTCTACATCCTGCGGCTGATGGCACGCCTGCCGCGCGATGCGAGGCCGGATCTCGACGAAGGACCCTTGCGCACGGCCGGAGTGACGCCCGGGCCGGCAACAGCCAACCAGGGAGGCCATCATGGCCATTGATCTGCCACTGATCTGGGCCGCGATCATCGCCTTTGCGGTGCTTGCCTATGTCGTTCTCGACGGTTTCGACCTCGGCGTCGGGATATTGTTTCCGTTTTTCCCCGAAAAGCATGACCGCGACGTCATGATGAACTCGGTGGCCCCGGTATGGGACGGCAATGAAACCTGGCTCGTGCTCGGCGGCGGAGGGTTGCTCGCCGTATTTCCGCTCGCCTATGCGACGATCCTGCCCGCACTTTACGCGCCCATCATCGCCATGCTGATCGGCCTCATCTTCCGCGGCGTGGCGTTCGAGTACCGCTGGCGCACGCAGCGTGGCGAATTCCTGTGGAACTGGGCCTTTGCGGGCGGCTCGATGCTCGCTGCCTTCGCGCAAGGCCTGGCGCTCGGCGCCCTCGTGCAGGGCATCCCGGTCGAGAACCGGGCCTATGTCGGCGGCTGGTGGGACTGGCTGACGCCGTTTTCAATCGCGACCGGGGTGGCGATCGTGATCGGCTATGCGCTTCTTGGAGCGACCTGGCTGGTCATGAAGACCCGTGGCGAGCTCGCCGAACGCGCGCGCGGCGTCGCGCTTCGAACCGCTCTCGCCACGGTTGCGGCAATGGGCGTCGTCAGCCTCTGGACGCCGTTTCTCGAGCCGGTCTATCTGGAGCGCTGGTTCGGATGGCCGACGGCGATCTTCAGCGTCATCGTGCCGCTGCTCGTCCTCGGCTGCCTTTACCTTCTTCTCAAGGGCATCCGCGACCGGCACGATGTCCAGCCCTTCATCGCCGCGCTCGGCCTGTTCGTACTCGGCTATATCGGCATCGGCATCAGCTTCTATCCCTTCATGGTGCCGCCTTCGCTGACGATCTGGGATGCCGCCGCGCCGGACGAGAGCCTCGCCTTCCTGCTCGTCGGCGCGCTTGTGCTGGTGCCGATGATTCTCGCCTATACCGCCTATGCCTACTGGGTGTTCCGCGGCAAGGTCGATCCGGAGGAGGGCTATCATTGACGCGCTCCAGCGGCACTGCCCGCAAGCTTCTCTGGTTCGTGGGCCTATGGGCCGCCGGCGTCGCGGCGGTCAGCATTGTCGGTCTTGCGATCAAGCTTGCTCTCGGCGCGTGAAAACCCCCGCTGCAGCGGAGCCGTCACGCTGCGTCGGTTTAACCCCTTCTCAGCCGGCGCCCCCTTTGCTAGCAGTTCGGCGCTATCAAATGGGGCGGCCTCCGCTCCGCGAGGATCCGACATGCAGAATACACCGGCAGAATGCACGACGATGGACGATATACGTGCGGAGATCGACCGCCTCGACCGCGCCTTGATGAAGCTCTTCGCCGAACGCTGGGGCTATATCGAGCGCGCCGCGGAGATCAAACGCCCGCTCAACCTCAAGGCGGACATCCCGGCACGGGTGGCGGAGGTGAAGGAAAACGCGCGCCGGAACGCGGTCGAGCTCGGCCTCGATCCGGACTTCTACGAACGATTCTGGGCACAACTCGTCGAACGTGCCATTGCGCACGAGCGGAAACTGCTCGGAGAGGACCACCCCTGAAGGCTTCACGCAACGGGCTCAGCCGTTCGCGATCAACCGCTCGTCCTGTTCCTCGTCGAAGCTGTTCTTGCGGCCGAGATGGCTTTCCCAGTCGAAGGCGCTCCGGACGATATGCTCGAGGCTCGCATGCGTCGGGACCCAGTCGAGCTTCAGCCGGGCTACGGAAGAGTCGGCGACTATTTGCGCCGGATCGCCCGGCCGCCGGGGCGCGTAGTCCACCATAAAATCGCGGCCGGAAACCTGGCGCACAGTATCGAGCACCTGCAGCACCGAGAAGCCGTGGCCGTAACCGCAATTCGCAACCAACGGTTCACCGTCAGCCCGCAGATAGGCGAGCGCGCTCCTGTGTGCCGCCACGAGATCGCTCACATGGATATAGTCTCTGACGCCGGTACCGTCCGCCGTCGGATAGTCCGTGCCCAGGACATCGACCTTCCGACGCCTCCCGAGCGCCGCCTCGCAGGCGACCTTGATCAGATGCGTCGCGCCGAAGGTGGACTGGCCGGCGCGGCCGAGCGGGTCGGCCCCGGCCACGTTGAAATAGCGCAATGCGACAAAGCGGAAATCATGCGCGGCCGCGGCGTCCTGCAGCATCATCTCCGACATCAGCTTGGAGCGGCCGTAGGGACTCTGGGGCCGCAGGGCGGCCGTCTCGCCGACCGGATCGGACGTATCCTGGGTTCCATAGACGGCGGCGGTCGAAGAAAAGACGAAATGGCCAACGCCGGCCTCGATGGTTGCGGCAATGAGCGTGCGGGTCTTGGCCGTATTGTTCTCATAATAGGCAAGCGGGTTGGCGACGGATTCCGGTACGACGGCCGAGCCCGCAAAATGGACGACCGAGTCGATGTCGTTCTCGGCAAAGACCCGCTGGAGCAGCGCCCGGTCACCGACATCGCCGAAGTAGAAGCGCGCCTCCGGTGCGACCGCCCAGCGAAATCCAGTCGACAGACAGTCGAGCACCACCACCGCTTCGCCGCCGTCGAGCAGCGACCATACCATGTGGCTGCCGATATAACCTGCTCCGCCTGTTACCAATACGGCCATTTCCCGTCCCCTGCCCTCTGCATATGCGGGATCAGAAAAGACGCGTTCGCGTTTCAGAAATTCTAAATCGGGGCGCTGTTCGCCGGCACGCAGCGGCTATTCTCGGTGGGGTGGTTAAGGGTCCGCCGCACCGATCGCTCGGATTTTACCGATTGGCCGTACCGTCCCCGAAAATGGCCCGTCAACGGCTGAGGATGTAACGCTGCAAGCGCTCCGCGGCCTCGGCGATCTGGAGCGGATCGCGCAGGAAGCAGGCGCGCATGAAAAGCGCTCCGCCCTCGCCGAAGGCCGTCCCCGGTGCCAGACCGACGCCGGTCCGGTCGACGAGGTCGAGCGCCGCGGCCCGCGAGTCGGTGACGCCGTCGATCTTCAGGAAGGCGTAGAGCGCGCCATCGGGTTTCAGCGTTTCGACGCGGTTGGTCGCGATCAGTGCGTCGCAGAACGTATCGCGGTTGCGCTTCGCCTTGGCAATGTTCTCGTCGACGAAGCCGTCGCCTTCATCGAGCGCGGCGACTGCCCCGCGCTGCATGAACTGCGCGACACCGGAGGTCGAATACTGGATGAGATTTTCGAGCACCTGCCCCATCGCCGGCGGCGCGACGATCCACCCGACACGCCAGCCGGTCATGGACCAGTTCTTGGAAAAGGAATTGACGAAGAGGATGCGGTCATCCTCCTCCATCACGTCGAGGAAGGACGGCGCCCGGCCGCCGAGATAATAGTAGAGCGCGTAGATCTCGTCGGCGATGATCCAGAGTCCATGTTTACGCGCGAGCGCCAGAATGGCCTTGAGATCCTCGTAAGTGGCGGTCCAACCGGTGGGGTTGGACGGCGTGTTGATGAACAGCGCCCGCGTCCTCTCCCCGATCGCCGCCTGAAGACGTTCGGGATCGAGCTGCCATTTGCCGCCTTCGAACTGCAACGGAACGGCGACCGGGCGAACGCCGGAGAGGTCCGCAGCGGCCGCGAAATTCGGCCAGGCGGGCGTCAGCAGAACCACCTCGTCGCCGGGAGAGCCTACCGCTTCGATCGCAAGCTTGATCGCCTGCATTCCCGAACCGGTAACATAGAAATTCTCGGGCGAAAGCGCCTTCTGGAACCGGCGCTGGTAATAGCGGACCAGCGCCTCGCGCAGCGGCGGGATGCCGCGCTGCCAGGTGTAGAAGGTCTCGCCGGCCATCAACGCGTCGGCCGCCGCGCGACTGACGAAATCCGGCGTCGGCAGATCACCTTCGCCGACCCAGAGCGGGATCAGTCCTTCGCGCCCGCGCGCATAGTTGACCACTTCGACGATGCCGCTTTCGGGCGCTGCCGTCGCGCGGGGGCTGAGACTGGTCATGATCGTCATCGGCGGGCTCCTGATTGCCCGCCGTTTCTAGACGCTTTGGCGTCGGCGATCACGCGAATTTCTCTGACCTGTTTATCGAATTTTGTGATGTTTCCATCACTCGGCGGCACCGAGCCGCCGCGTGATCCGCGTCTCAGGCGCGCTGCTTCAGGAGATCGCGAATTTCCGAGAGAAGCAGGATGTCCTGCGGCGGAGGTGCGGACGGGGGCGGCGCCTTATCCCTTTCCACCGACGCACGCGCGCGATTCACGAGCTTGATCAGCAGGAAGATGATCCAGGCGAGGATCAGGAAGTTGATGAGCACCGTGATGAAATTGCCATAGGCAAAGACCGCGCCCTGTTCGCGTGCGGCTGCGAGCGTCGGCGCGGTAACACTAGCGGAGAGCGGCAGGAAATAGTTGGAGAAGTCGAAGCCGCCGCCGGTGATCGCTCCCACGACCGGCATGACGAGGTCGTTGACGACCGAATCGACGATCTTGCTAAAGGCCGCACCGATGATCACGCCGACCGCAAGGTCCATGACGTTGCCGCGGGCGATAAACTCCTTGAATTCGTTCAGCATGCCTCTCTCCTCGAAATACCCCCGAACGTCCACCCGCACCTGTCTTGCGCGGCAACCGCCGGTAGGAATCTAGACCAAAGCCCCGCGTGAGGAAATCGCACTCCTTGCATTTGGTCAAGCGCTGCGGATATCGGCGCGTTATCTTGAACTTAAGACTGATGCACCGCCGATTTCCAACCAAATGGACTTGCCCTATGCTGGCAGCGGAGGAGTGAGGCATGCTTTCGGGTTCGGTCATTTTTGCCTCGGCCTTCGCCTATCTGTTGCTGCTCTTCGCAGTTGCAAGCTATGGCGACCGGCGAGCCAGACGAAACAAGATTGCCGAGAAGGGCAGGCCGCTCGTCTATGCGCTGAGCCTGGCGATCTACTGCACCTCCTGGACCTATTTCGGCGGCGTCGGCCTTGCGGCGGAGCGCGGACTCGAATTCACCGGCATCTACATCGGTCCGATCCTGATGTTCACGTTCGGCATGCCGCTGATCCGCCGCATCGTTCGGCTCGCCAAGACCGAAAAGCTAACCTCCGTCGCCGATTTCGTGGCTGCGCGCTACGGCAAGAACCCGGCCGTTGCGGCAATCGTCGCGCTGATCTCGCTCGTCGGGGCCATTCCCTATATCGCATTGCAGCTCAAGGCGGTGTCGAGTTCGGTCGCCACGATGATCGACACCAGCGACTACGGCATAGGTTCGGGCGAGAACTTCGTCGACCTGCCGCTTCTGGTCACGCTCTTTCTCGCCTGTTTCGCGATAGTCTTCGGTACACGCCACACGGATGCGACGGAACACCAGGACGGCCTGATCCTCGCGATCGCGATGGAATCGGTCGTCAAGCTCGTGGCGATGCTCACGGTGGGCATCTATATCGTCTTCTTCCTGTTCGGCGGGCCTGCAAATCTATGGGCGGAAGCGCAGCAGAGTCCCACGGTGCTCGCCGCGCTCGAATACCAGACGCCGGTCGCGCGCTGGATTCTGATGATCGCGCTTTCCGCCTTCGGCATCATCATGCTTCCCCGGCAATTTCACGTGACGGTCGTGGAAAACCGCACCGATAACGAACTGCGCACGGCGGGCATCCTCTTCCCGCTCTATCTGATCGCAATCAACGCCTTCGTCCTGCCGATCGCGATCGCCGGCATCCTGACCTTCTCCGGCTCCGGCAATGCGGATCTCTATCTTCTGGCACTGCCGCTTGCCGGCGACGTGCCGCTCGTCACGCTTTTCACCTTCATCGGCGGCTTCTCCGCGGCGACCGCCATGGTCATCGTCGCTTCGGTCGCGCTCTCGATCATGGTTTCGAACGACATCGTCATGCCGGTATTCCTGCGCCGCAGGCTCGGCACCCGCGGCTCTCTCCAGGAGGACATGGCCGGTACGCTCCTCAATATCCGCCGAACGGCGATCTTCGTCGTCCTCTTCCTCGGCTACGGCTATTATCGCGCCGCCGATATCAGCGCCGGGCTTGCCTCGCTCGGACTGCTCTCCTTCGCCGCCATCGCGCAGATGGCGCCGGCGCTCCTCGGCGGACTCGTCTGGCGGCAGGCCAATGCCCGCGGCGCGATCGCCGGGATGGTCAGCGGCTTTCTCGTCTGGGCCTATGTCCTTTTCCTGCCGAGCCTCGGCGGGCCGGACAATTCCCACATCGCCTCCACGGTGCTCAGCTTCCTGCTGCCCTTCGCCGATCTCTTCTCCGGCGCCCAGTCAGACCCGCTGGTAAATGCGACGGCTCTCAGCATGCTCGTCAATGTCGCGGCCTATATCGTGGGTTCGCTGACGCGCGCGCCCAAACCCTTGGAGCGTTTCCAGGCGGGCGTCTTCATCACCCGCCGCTCACGCACCGAGCGGACCTTCCGCGGGCGCAAGACCAAGGTGACGGTGCGCGACCTCAAGACGACGATCGGCCGTTACATGGGCGAGGAGCGCATGCAGCGCTCCTTCCATACCTATGAGCAGCAATCCGGCCGCTGGCTCGACGACAACGCCTCCGCCGACATGGCGCTTGTCCACTTCTCGGAACAATTGCTCGGCAGCGCGATCGGCTCGTCTTCCGCCCGGCTCGTCCTTTCACTTGTCCTGCAGCGCATGGACGACACCTCCTCCGACACCGCCTGGCTGCTCGACCAGGCAAGCGAGGCGCTCCAATACAACCAGGACATGCTGCATACGGCACTCTCGCAGATGGACCAGGGCATTGCCGTCTTCGACAACGCCAACAATCTCATCATCTGGAACCGCCGTTTCCGGGAACTCCTGGATCTCCCCGAGGCCGCCGGACAGGTGGGCTTTCCGCTGGCCGACATCGTTGCGATTCTTGCCCGTCGCGGGGATGTCCGCCAGGATGAGGAGAAGGCGCTGATCGCCAACTTCCTGACGCTCGACAAGCCGTTCCTGCTCGAACTCGAAGGCGGCGCCCGCATCCTGGAGGTCAGAAGCAATGCCATGCCCGACAAGGGCATCGTCACGACCTACACCGACATAACACAGCGCGTCGCGGCCGACATGGCGCTCAAACAGGCGAATGAAACGCTGGAACTGCGCGTCGCCGAGCGGACGGGAGAACTCACACGCGTCAACCGCGAACTGGGCGAGGCAAGGGCGGCCGCCGAGGAGGCGAATATCGGCAAGACCCGCTTCTTTGCCGCTGCCGGTCACGACATCCTGCAGCCCTTGAACGCGGCACGGCTCTACTCCTCGTCGCTGGTCGAGCGACTCGGAGATTCCGACAACCGGGCGCTGGTGCAGAACATCGATTCATCGCTGGAATCGGTGGAAGCCATCCTCGGCGCCGTGCTCGACATTTCGCGGCTCGACACCGGCGCGATGAAGCCGCGCCTGCAATCCGTACCGCTCGACGAATTGCTCAGGCGGATCGAGACGGATTTCGCGCCGATGGCGAGGGCGAAGGATATCGAACTCGTCATCATGCCGACATCGCTCGCAGCGCGCAGCGATCCGAACCTGCTCCGGCGCCTCGTCCAGAACCTCGTATCGAACGCCATAAAATACACACTCCGGGGCAAGGTGCTGGTGGGCGTGCGCCGGCACGGACAGACGGCGACGATCGAAGTTCTCGATTCGGGCATCGGAATTCCAACATCGAAATTCCGCACCGTCTTCAAGGAATTCGCGCGCCTCGAAGAAGGCGCGCGAACCGCGTCGGGGCTCGGCCTCGGTCTCTCCATCGTCGACCGCATCTCGCGGGTTCTCAATCACCCGGTCGGCCTGCAATCGAAGCCCGGGAAAGGCACCGGCTTCAAGGTCACCGTGCCGCTCGACAAGAGCGCCGGCGGCAGGGTCAGGCCGCAACCCGTCGCAGCGGCGAAAACGAGCGAAGCACTGGCCGGGCTAAACGTCATCTGCATCGACAACGAGCCGAAGATTCTCGAAGGCATGGCCCTGCTGCTCGGCGGCTGGGGCTGCAGCGTGACGACCGCCGAATCGCTCGCCGCCTGCACTGAAATGGCGCCCGGTACATTGAGCGTGCGTCCCGACGCAGTCGTCGCCGACTATCACCTCGGCGACGGCACCGGCGTCGAGGCGATCGCCGCGATCCGCGGCCTCTGGCAGGAGAGTATCCCCGCACTCATGGTAACGGCCGACCGGTCACCGGAAGTGCGCGGCGCCGCCGAACGGGACGGCGTCTCGCTGCAGCACAAGCCCGTCCGCCCGGCCGCGCTACGCGCCTGGCTCACGCAGCTTGCCGCGGCGGGCCGCGCCGCGGCGGAATAGCGGCGGGATAATTGGCTTAGCTCGGGATCGCCCCTCATCCGGCCTGCCGGCCACCTTCTCCCCGCAGGCGGGGCGAAGGGACAAGTCGCGAACTCCTGACGCACCCTCACCGCTCAAAAACGGGGAGAGGGTCGCGGCAGCGGGATGAGGGGCAAAATCTCCAGCGTGGGGAGCGGCCGCTCAGGCCGCCGCGACCGTCCCCAGCTT
Organism: Sinorhizobium sp. KGO-5; assembly: GCF_036245905.1. NCBI lineage: Bacteria > Pseudomonadati > Pseudomonadota > Alphaproteobacteria > Hyphomicrobiales > Rhizobiaceae > Sinorhizobium > Sinorhizobium sp. KGO-5. The sequence goes on along the minus strand of NZ_BDIZ01000001.1, from coordinate 978,724 downwards.
CGATAGCTGGATCACCGCCTGTGTACGGCTGTCGACGTTGAGCTTCAGGAGGATCGCCGAGACATGCGCCTTGATCGTCGCCTCGGAGACGCCGAGTTCATAGGCGATCTGCTTGTTGAGCAGCCCCTCGGCGAGCATCGAGAGGACGCGGGACTGCTGCGGCGTCAATGTCTGCAGCCGGTGCAGCAGGTCGGCAACCTCCGGCTCGTATTCCTGGTTCTGGTCGTAACCGGCCGGGACGAACACCTCGCCGGCCATCACCTTTGCGATGCCTTCACGGATTTCCTCGATACCGGCCGATTTGGACAGGAACCCTGCCGCGCCCAGGTCGAGCGCACGATGGATGGTCGCCGGATCGTCATGGGCCGAGACAATCATCACGGGCAGGCTCGGAAACTCGGCACGCAGCGCGATCAGCCCCGAAAGCCCGCTCACGCCCGGCATCGTCAGGTCGAGCAGCATCAGATCGGCGTCCGGGTTGTCGGCCGCAGCCCTGCGCGCAGCGGCGAAATCTCCGGCCTCGACGATGGCCGGTGCGCCCGCCATGCCGCTCAGCGCCTGGCGCATTGCGCCACGAAAGAGCGGGTGGTCGTCGGCGATGATGATGGTCATTTCCGGCATGATGACGCTCCCTCCCAAGAGCCTCGGCTGCCATCCTGCAGCTTTGCGCTGTGGATCTGCCGTATCATCTTATTCCCAAATGATCCCTGTTTCAGGGAAACATGCGCGGCGCGTGCCCTCCAGCACGTCACCGCTCGTTTTCAGGTCTTCTGCGGCAGATTCTCACCCTCGTCGGCGGAATCGCTGCCCTTGTCCTCGAATTCCTTCACGATTCCCATGAACTTGCGCACCATTCTTTCCATGATGCTCATTGCCCGGTCAATCTCTTCATCGTCGGGTAGCGCCGGTTCGGCCGCGGTTTCACCGCTTTCCACGGCCTTTTCCAGCGCTTCGATGCGACTTGTGAGGAGGTCGAGTTCGCGCTCGAATGCGGCTCTCTCGTCGGCCGCCATCCTGCAGATGAGCTCCCCGCCCTTTTCCTGGCACAAGGTGACCTCGCCGGTCTCGGTGTCGAGCCGGGCTAATCCCGTTTCCGACTTCTGCATGCTGTAGCGGCCGGGCGAGGCTTCCTGCGCAGCCGCCGGGGCAATTAGACCGAACCCCAACCCGACTGCGAGTATTGCGACTGCCTGTCTCATGACGTTCTCTCCGTTGAATGCTTACGGAAAATCCGCCTCGATCTCATGCTGTGCGGTGGACAGGCGCCGATATTTGCGGCAAGGCCATCACTCATGCTCACGACGGATAAGCGAACAAAGATGAACGCTACCATATACAAGATCGTTCCGGCACTTCTATGGCAGGAGGCGCGGCGGACCGGCGCGTTTGCAGGCGCGCCCGTCGATCTCGCCGACGGGTTCATTCATTTTTCGACCCGGGACCAGGTCGTCGAAACCGCCTCCCGGCATTTCGAGGGTCAGGGCGACCTGCTGCTCGTTGCGGTCGACGCGCCGGCACTGGGCGACAAACTCGTCTATGAGCCCTCTCGCGGCGGCGCGCTGTTTCCGCATCTTTACGCTCCGCTCCCGCTTGACGCCGTATTGTGGGAGAAGCCCCTGCCGCTGCGGCCGGACGGTCAGCACAGCTTCCCGGAACTCGCCCCATGATCCGCCGGTTGGAGCACCTCGCACGGCGCGGCCTCTTCCTCTTCGATCCGGAAGCGGCGCACGGCCTTTCGATCAAGGCGCTGAAAGGCGGCCTGGTGCCGAGTTGCGCCGCGCCGGCGGACCCCCGGCTCGGGCAAACCGTGGCGGGCCTCGTTTTTCCCAACCCAGTCGGCATGGCCGCCGGCTATGACAAGAATGCCGAAGTCCCGGAAGCGCTGCTGAAGATCGGCTTCGGCTTTACCGAGATCGGCACGGTAACGCCGAGGCCGCAGCCGGGCAACGACAAGCCGCGGCTCTTCCGGCTCGTCGAGGACGAGGCGGTGATCAACCGGCTCGGCTTCAACAACGAGGGGCACGGGGCGGCGCTGGCGCGGCTCAAGGCCTGCTCGCGCGAGGCGCTGATCGGCGTCAATATCGGCGCCAATAAGGACAGCGCCGACCGGATCGCCGACTACGTGACAGGCATCCATACCTTCCATTCGGTGGCACGCTATTTCACCGCCAACATCTCCTCGCCCAACACGCCGGGCCTGCGCGATCTGCAGGCGCGCGAGAGTCTCTCGGCGCTGCTTTCGGCCGTGCTTTCCGCCCGGGACGATGAGGCGCGAAAAAGCGGCCGGCAGGTTCCGGTCTTCCTCAAGATCGCTCCGGACCTGACCGAAGAAGGCATGGACGACATCGCAGCCGAGGTGCTGGCGCATCGTCTGGACGGGTTGATCGTTTCCAACACGACGCTTTCGCGCGAGGGTCTGAAGGACCGGCGCCAGGCCAACGAAGCCGGCGGCCTTTCCGGAAAGCCGCTCTTCGAGAAATCGACGGCAGTGCTCGCCCGGATGCGCAAGCGGGTAGGACCGCACTTGCCGATCATCGGGGTCGGCGGCGTGTGCTCGGCGGAAACCGCAGCGGAAAAGATCCGCGCCGGAGCCGATCTCGTCCAGCTTTATTCCTGCATGGTCTATGAGGGACCGGGATTGCCGGGCCGGATCGTGCGCGGCCTCTCGGCCCTTTGCGAGCGCGAGAAACTTGCCTCGATCCGCGACATCCGCGACAGCCGGCTCGACTACTGGAGCGGCCGGAACGTCTGAGCCGCCCGGCGCGGCACCATCAGCAGCAGGAAAGCGCCGCGCAGCAGCAGGAAAAGGTTGAGCGCGGCCCACAGACCGTGATTGCCGAAGGCAGGGACGAGCACGGCAAGCGCCGCCACGTAGCCGATGAAGGCGGCCAGCATCATATTGCGCATGTCGCGCGACCAGCCGGCACCGATGAAGACGCCGTCCATCAGGAAGGCGAGTGCGCCGGTCAGCGCCGTCACGGCCGCCCATGGCATATATTCATAGGCGAGCGCGCGCACGTCCGGCCCAGTCGTCAGCATGTTCACCACGGTGTTGCCGAAAGCGAGCAGGACGAGCGTGGTCGATGCGGCGAGGCCCAGCGACCACAGGGCAGTCATCCGCAGAACCCGGTCGAAAGCGGGGCGATAACCGGCACCGATCGACCGACCCGTCAGTTGCTCGGCCGCGGTGGCAAGCCCGTCGAGATAATAGCCGGCCACAAGGAAGATCGTCATCAGCACGGCGTTTGCCGCAAGCGTCACCGGCCCGAAGGACGTGCCGATCCGGGTCACGAGCGTGAAGGCGGCCAGAAGGGCGAACGAGCGGATCATGATATCGCGGTTGAGGCCGAACAGTTTCTTCAGGCGGTCGCCGGCAAAGATCATCGCCCAACCGGGCGCGTCCTTCCTGTCGAAGCGGCCGTAGACGACGGCAAAACCCGCAAGCGCGCCGATCACCTCACCCGCCACGGTGCCGATCGCGACGCCGGCCACGCCCCAGCCCAGAACGAGGCCGAGCAGGATCGAGAGTACGATATTGGTGCCGTTGATCAGCGTCTGCAGCATCAGGCCGAGCGTGCCCTCGCCGCGCCCGAGCACGAATCCGAGGATGGCGTAGTTGGCGAGGGCGGCCGGGCCGGAAAGGATGCGATAGAGGAAATAGGTTCGCGTCACCTCCGCAACCTCCGGACCGGGCCCCATAAGCCAGAGGCCGGCGGAAAGCAGGATGGGCGATATAAGCACGATGGTGCCGCCGGTGACGAGCGCGATCATGAGCGAACGCCAGAAGACCGCCTGCTGTTCGCGCCGGTCTCCCCGTCCATAGGCTTGCGCGACGAGACCCGTGGTTGCGGCACGCAGGAAATTGAAAGTGGTGAAGATGAGGTCGAACATCACCGCGCCGACCGCGAGACCTGCGAGCAGCTCTGCCTTGCCGAGCCGGCCGACGACGGCCGTGTCGACGAGGCCGAGGAGCGGCGTCGTCAGAAAGCCGAGCGTCATCGGCAGGGCGATCGAGAAGATAAGCCGGTTGGTGACCAGGAAAGGTCCGGCTTCGGGGTTGTCCGTGTCGCGTTCGAGGCTTTGCGTAGCCGTCATGATCCTGTCCCTACGGTCCGATTCCGTAGGTCACCCGGGAATCAGCTCAGCTGCAGAGCACCATGGCCCAATAGGGGCGGTTTCCGGAAGCGGAATTCTGCGCCACGGCGACGCCGAGCCCCCGGTAATTGCCGAGCATGTTTTCAAGATGCTTCGGAGAATTGAACCAGGCATCGTAGGCGCGCCCGGCGTCCTTCTGACCGACGGCGATGTTTTCGGCGGCCGGCAGCGTGACGCCCTGCCCCTTCATCCGATCGTAGAAACTGTCCCGCCAGCCGATATTGTGCCGCATCTTGCCCGCGCTCGCCATGCGTGCCGCCTGATGCATGGCCGCAACGGAAGCGACCGGGTCGCCGGAAAGCGCAGGAAGACCCCTGCCCTTGCGCAGCGTGTTGACGTAACCGAGCGTCGCTTCGGTCTGATCGCTGCCCGTACCACTGTCCGGAGAAAGGAGATTCGAGGTGGTGCAGCCGGTGATAAGACCGAGGGAGACCACGGCACCGGCACGCAGAAGCAGCCGTCTGCGGGCGACAAAGATCTGGTCGTGCATGCTTACCGTCGATAGCTGAAGAGACGCAGAATGATGAAGAGCGGAATGACGACGACCGCGCCGAGAAGCAGGTAGTCGCCCACCCGTCCGAGAGCCGCGAATCCGGTCCGCCAGAGATCGAGGAGGAAGTTTCGGATACCGTAATAGATATCTGCCGGATACCAGTCGAAGACCGTCATCACGAAGCCGACCAGGATCGACACTACCAGCAGCTTGACGAGCACGCGTAGCGGCGAGTCCCCCAAGAATTTATTTATTCCGTCCGACATCAGCGAGAACTTCTCCTGTTTCCCTTCACATAAGCCGCCATTCCCAAGCGTGCAAGGCGTGACGGCCCGAGGTGCCGCTTTCAGAATCCGCTTGTATTTTACCTTTTGCGGCGTCAGAAGCGTCCATCGCAACCAAGCCGCATCTCCATGACCTTCAACCAGCTCTCCTCCGGCGACCTGATCGCCGACCGCCGCGCCGACTACGCGAAGATGCTTGCGGAAGCGGGCGATGCGCCAGGTGCGGCGGAACTCATGGCCCAGGCGCTGGAGCTTGCCCCGGAATGGGCGGCCGGTTGGTTCCGGCTGGCGGACTATGAAGAGAAATCGGGCCGAATAGAGGCAGCCGTCGACGCGCTGCGCAATACGCTTCGGCTCAATCCGGAAGACATCTTCGGCGCCAGCCTCAAGCTCGCTTTGCTCGGCGCTACCGAGACGCCCGAACAGCCGCCGAGCGTTTACGTCGAGCGCCTTTTCGACGACTATGCCGAGCGCTTCGACCACGCGCTCGTCGAAAAGCTCGGCTACAGCGTCCCGGAGAAACTTGCGGCCCTGATCGACCGGGTGAACGGCGTCGGGCGTTTTCGCCACGTCACCGATCTCGGCTGCGGCACCGGGCTCTTCGGCGAACGTATCCGCGATCGCGCCGATTTCCTCGAGGGTTTCGATCTTTCCGCCAATATGCTCGCCAAGGCCGAAGCGAAGGGTGTCTATGACCGCCTCGCCCAGGCGGACCTTTCATTGGCTCCCGAGGATTCGGGCGTGTTCGGCGGGCTGGAGCAGCGGCGTGCCGACCTCGTCAGCGCGGCGGACGTTCTGATGTATCTCGGCAATCTCGAAGGTGTCTTCGTCATCGCCGACCGCCTGCTCGCACCGGGCGGGCTCTTCGCGTTTTCCGCCGAGGATGCAGGCGGGGCCGACGGCTTCGTGCTGCGTCCGTCGCTGCGCTACGCGCATCCGGAAACCTATATCGCCTCCCTCTGCGAAGAGAGCGGTCTGTCCATAATGGCGACCGAGCGCACGATCATCCGCAGGGATGCCGGCGAGCCCGTCGCCGGGATATTATTCCTCGCCCGCAAGCCGTCTTGATGCAGCCCGACGCGAGCGGCGAAAATAGGTCAGCATTGCTTACATATTTTGCTTGAATTTTTTTGTGCGCTGCAGCAATGGTGATGTCGTCGCGATCTGAGGGTCAGCCATGGCACAGGCAAGCAGCGTTTTCGGTCTCTGGAATACAAGTCCCACACGGCACACGCCCGTGGAGGACGTTCAAGGCGTCTTTTCCGGCAGCCTCGTCGCCGCCCTCGGTCTCTATTTCCTGGCGAGCGCCGGACTTCTGACCGGCAGCACCGCCGGCGTCGCCTTTCTTTTGCATTACGCCACGGGCGTGAACTTCGGTCTCACCTTCTTCCTGCTCAATCTGCCGTTCTTCTACCTGTCGCTGAAGCGGCTCGGTCCGGCCTTCACGCTCAAGACCTTCATTGCCATCGCGCTCACCTCGTTCCTGACCGACATGCAATCGCGTCTTTTCGAGATCGGGCAGATTCACCCGGGCTGGGCCGCTCTCATCGGCGGCCTACTCCTCGGATACGGTCTCCTGGCGCTCTAGCGCCACCGCGCGAGCCTCGGCGGCGTGGGCATATTGGGCATCTACCTGCAGGAGCGCTTCGGCATTCGCGCCGGTCTCGTGCAACTCGCGATCGACATGATCGTTCTGGCGGCAGCATTCTTCGTGACGACGCCGACGGTCGTCATCTGGTCGGTGCTCGGCGCGGTCGTCCTCAACCTTTTCGTGGCGATCAACCACCGCGCCGACCGCTACATCGCGCTGTAACAGCCCTATCGCTTCCGGGAATTGTGTAGTCTCAAGTGGTTAGAGAGCGTGGTGCGGACCGAAACCCGCACACACTTTTCCTCATCCCGCTCTAAGCCGCCACGGCCGGCTCGTCGATCGGGGGCAAGGCGCGGAAGCCGACGCACAGCCGGTTCCACACGTTGATGGCGCCGATAGCGACGGTGATCTTGGTCATTTCCTCCTCGTTGAAATGCGCCTTGAGCGCCTCATAGGCGTCGTCGGGCGCACGTGTCTCGGCCACATTGGTCAGCGCCTCGGTCCAGCCGAGGACCGCCCGTTCGCGCTCGTCGAAATGCGGCGATTCGCGCCAGACACAGACGAGGTTGATCCATTGCTGGCTGAGGCCGCTGTGGCGCGCCTCCTTGGTGTGCATGTCCACGCAATAGGCGCAGCCATTGATCTGCGATGCGCGCAGCTTGATCAGGTGGATAAGGCGAGGCTCGATTCCGGAGCCTTTGACATAGCTGTCGAGCGCGGCGACCGCCTTGTAGGCGTCCGGAGCGGCTTTCGCAAAATTCAGACGTGACTGCATAATCTTCTCCTGTTTGGCTGATTGGATGGTGGTTCACATCAGGCGGCGTTGCCCGATTTCCGTTCATGAAGGGCGAGAAAACCGTTCGTTCGCGCCGCGATCGCCCCGTCGCGGTCGATAGCTTTCAGGTCGGCCATGATACCGGCGATGGTCACGCGCCGGAGTTCGGCGCGATAGGCCTGCTCGGCCCTGAGCATCGCGACATTGATCGTGCACGGCGCGGCCGGCTTGCAGGAATAGGGATTGGGGCCGCGAAGGCGGATTTCGTTGCAGCGAAAGGCGGGCTCCGCCCCCTCCACCGCGAGGACGATATCGAGCAGGGTGATCTTCTCGGGCGCGCGCGCAAGCCGGTAGCCGCCCTTCGGCCCCGGCACGGCTTCGAGCAGTCCGGCCCCCGACATCGCCTGCAGATGCTTCAGCAGGTAACTGGTCGAGACGCCGTGGAACTCAGCAAGCGCTGCGGCCGACAGGGTACTGCCGAGCTGAAGACAGCTCAGCATCGTCACGCTGTGAATGGCCTGTTCGACGCCGTCGCCGAGTTTCATCTGCATCTCCTATCGTAGATAAAATTTATCCATGATTCTCGTTGGGAGTCAATCCTTGCAGCAGCACGAAGATGCCGGCTTCTCTTTTGCCGCGTTTGATCTACCTTTGTTCTGCGTGGACAGGATCGATTCTCCGTCGCCGGAAGGCGACGCCCTGACGTTGCCTTCACCCTTTCTCCGGTGGTTCGCCGAAAAGGGTTGGCGCCCGCGCGCCCATCAGCTCGAGCTTCTCTCACGCGCCGAGGCGGGCGAGAGCACGCTTCTGATCGCGCCGACCGGAGCCGGCAAAACGCTTGCCGGCTTTCTGCCCTCCCTCGTCGACATCACCAGGCGCGGCAGGATCCCGCCCGGCGCGGCCTTCACCGGCATTCACACGCTCTACATCTCGCCGCTCAAGGCGCTTGCCGTCGATATCGAGCGCAACCTCATGAAACCGGTCGGCGAGATGGGGCTGCCGGTGAGCATCGAAAACCGCACCGGCGACACGCCGCAGGGCAAGCGGCAGAGGCAGAAGCTCAACCCGCCCGACATACTGCTCACAACGCCGGAGCAGCTCGCGCTGCTTCTGGCCAATGGCGAGGCGGAGCGCTTCTTCAAGGACCTGCGCTATGTGGTGCTGGACGAGTTGCATTCGCTGGTGATGTCGAAGCGCGGCCATCTCCTCTCGCTTGGCCTCGCGCGGCTGCGCCGCCTGGCGCCCCGTCTCCAGACGACGGGTCTTTCGGCTACGGTCGCCGATCCGATGGATCTGCAGCGCTGGCTGGTCGCTCAATCTCTCGCCAAGGAGAACCATGCGGGACTGATCACCGTTTCCGGGGGCGCAAAGCCCGAGATCTCCATCCTGCGGACCGAGAACCAGGTGCCTTGGGCCGGGCATTCGGCGCGCTATGCAATCCCGGATGTCTACGCTGCCATCAAGAAACACCGGACGACGCTGCTCTTCGTCAATACCCGCAGCCAGGCCGAGATGCTGTTCCAGGAACTCTGGAAAATCAACGACGACAATCTGCCGATCGCTCTGCACCACGGCTCTCTCGATGTCGCCCAGCGCCGCAGGGTCGAGGCGGCAATGGCAGAAAACCGCCTGCGCGCCGTCGTCGCCACGTCGACCCTCGATCTCGGCATCGACTGGGGCGACGTCGATCTGGTCGTCCATGTCGGGGCGCCGAAGGGAGCAAGCCGGCTGGCGCAGCGCATCGGCCGCGCCAACCACCGCATGGACGAACCGAGCCGCGCGATTCTGGTTCCGGCCAACCGTTTCGAGGTTATGGAGTGCCAGGCGGCGCTCGACGCCAATTACGTCGGCGCTCAGGACACGCCGTCGATCGGCAGGGGTGCTCTCGACGTGCTGGCGCAACATATCCTGGGCATGGCCTGCGCGCAGCCCTTCGATGCGCTTGAACTCTATGACGAGGTGATCAGCGCTGCGCCGTATGCCCGGCTTCCCTGGGAAACCTTCGAGCGCGCCGTCGATCTTGTCGCGACCGGCGGCTACGCGCTTCGCACCTATGAGCGCTATGCCCGCATTCGCAAGACGAAGGACGGGCTCTGGCGGGTCTCCAACCCGATGGTTGCTCAGCAATACCGCCTCAATGTCGGGACGATCGTCGAGTCGCCGATGTTGAATATCCGCATGGTCAAGCGCAATCAGCGCGGTTCGCTTGGCCGCGGCGGCATGTCGCTCGGCAAAGTCGAGGAATCGTTCCTCGAAATGCTTTCCCCGGGCGACACCTTCGTCTTTTCCGGCAAGGTGCTGCGCTTCGAAGGCATCCGCGAGAACGAGTGCCTGGCCTCGCAGGCCTTTTCCTTCGATCCCAAGGTGCCGAGCTATGCCGGCGGCAAGTTTCCGCTCTCCACCTATCTCGCAGCACAGGTGCGAAAGATGCTCGCCGATCCGGCCCGCCGCGCAGGTCTGCCCGACCAGGTCAGGGACTGGCTGGCGCTGCAGGGCGACGTGTCGATGCTTCCGCGCGACGACGAACTCCTGATCGAGACCTTCCCGCGAGGCAGCCGGCACTACATGGTCATCTACGCCTTCGAAGGCAGGCTTGCCCACCAGACGCTCGGCATGCTCCTTACCCGTCGTCTCGACCGCGCCGGCCTGAAGCCGCTCGGCTTCGTGGCGACCGACTATTCGCTCGCCATCTGGGCGCTCGACGACATGGGCGCGGCGTTCCGGGCGCGGGCGCCGTCGCTCGGGCAGCTCTTCGACGAGGATATGCTGGGCGACGATCTGGAGGCGTGGCTGAACGAATCCTTCCTCCTGAAACGTACCTTCCGCAATTGCGCGGTCATCGCTGGACTCATCGAGCAGCGCCACCCCGGCAGGGAGAAGACCGGGCGGCAGATCACCGTTTCCGCCGATCTCATTTATGACGTATTGCGCGCGCACGAGCCGGATCACATTCTCCTAGAGGCGACGCGCAACGATGCGGCCACGGGACTTTTGGACATCGACCGCCTCGGCTCCATGCTCAAGCGGATCAAGGGCCATATCACCCATCGCAGGCTCGATCAGATCTCGCCGCTTGCCATCCCGGTAATGCTGGAGATCGGACGGGAATCGGTGCATGGAGAAGCGCAGGACTTCCTGCTCACGGAAGCGGCCGACGACCTGATCAACGAGGCGATGAGCGGCCACGGTACGGATGGATGAGAGAATTATGAGAGAGCGAAAATCCTCCCCAAGCCCCCAACCCCTCCGCGGCGCCCCTCATCCGCCTGCCGGCACCTTCTCCCCGCAGGCGGGGAGAAGGGACCCGCGGCAAGCGCCGCCGCTACCGTTTTCACCGGTATCGTGGGGCACGTCCCCTCTCCCCGTGTGCGGGGAGAGGGTTAGGGTGAGGGGCAAGCCGGAGGAAAGAAGCCTTTTTCGCCCACACACAAGAACACCGCAATGACCATGCATCGGCTCATCTACGCGACATCACCTGCCGTCAGCCCATCCCTGCACGCGCGCACGTCCATCAATGGAATCGCCGCGATCTGCGATCCGCTCGGCGGTCTCTACTTTCCCGAAAGCCGCACCCTCGTCGTATCCGACCTGCATCTCGAAAAAGGCTCCGCCTTTGCGCGGCGCGGCATGATGCTGCCTCCCTACGATACGCTTGCGACGCTCAGGATATTGGAGGCGGTCATCGCCCGCCACGACCCCGCGACCGTCATCAGTCTTGGCGATAATTTCCACGACCGGAAGGGATCGGCTGCAATGCCGGAGACCTTCCGCCAGATGATCGCGGCCATGGCCTGCGGCCGCGAATGGATCTGGATCAACGGCAATCATGATCCGGACGGCGCACAGGGGCTTCCCGGCGCCTCCATGGACGAGCTCCGCCACGCGGGCCTGGTCTTCCGGCACGAGCCTTCGAGACGCGACGGCATCGGCGAGATCGCCGGCCACCTGCATCCTTCGGCGACCGTGAGGCGACGGGAAAGATCGGTGAGGCGCGCCTGCTTCGCGACCGACGGCAAGCGCCTCGTCATGCCTGCTTTCGGGGTCACGACGGGAGGTCTCGACCTCAGGCACCGTGAGATGAGCGGCCTTTTCGAGCGGCAGCAGCTCGTCGCCCATATGCTTGGCCGCGACCGAATCTATTCGGTGCGCTTCGCCAACCTTCTCGGGTGAGGTTAGAGCACTTCCAGGAAAAGTGTGTAACGGTTTCCGTCCGGAAGTGCGTAGTTTCACGGCCCTAGAACGCGTTGAACGTCAGCGTCGTCAGCGAGCGGGATATGCCCGGAACGCTGGCGATATTGTCGTTGATGAACTTTCCGATATCCTGGCCTTCCTCGACATAGACCTTCAGTAGCAGATCATAGTCGCCGCTGGTCGAATACATCTCCGAGACGATCTCCCTGCGGTAGATCTCGTCGGCCACCTCATAGGTCTTGCCGGGGGCGCATTGCAGTTGCACGAAAATCGGTTTCATGGGGTTTCCTCAAGTTTCGCATCGCTTGCCGCCGATGCCCGTGCTTCCTTAAACCGCCATAACGCAAAATGGAACGCCAACTCGGTTTGCCGGCTCCCTCACTCCTTGCGGAAGAGCAGGCTGGCACCCCAGCCGGTGACGACGGCGAGGGTTACGGCCAGAAGGCCGTAGATCAGCGGCTGATCGTGCGCGGCGCGGGTAATCGCCTGTTCGAGGCCGGTCTTCACCACCCTGAGCGGAAGAGCCTTGGCGGCGACGAAGACGCCGTCGCGGAAGAGATAGGCGCGTACGACATGGATGCCGTTCGGGACATTGGTCGGCAGCCGCACCGAAGCCTTGAACAGGCTCGAACTGATGAACTGCACCCCGCCCGGATCGCGCTGATAGACGCCGCTCGTCTCGCGAATCGTCCGGAAGGCGTTGCGGAACTCGCCGAGCGTGCTGCCGTCGCCGACGAAGCCGAGCGGCACCAGCCGCATATGGTCGACGCCGATGCCCATATTGGCGATGTCGCGCCGCGGCGCGATCGTCTCGATGGCGCGGGTACTCGAAAGCGAGTAGGCCTCCGGCACGAGCTCGAAGGTCATCGACTGGGTATTGACCCAGATACCGAATACCCGCTCCTTCTTTCGCACCGTGGCGTTGTCCTTCGGCCCTTCCAGCACGACGATGATATTGTACTTGCCCTGCGCCAGGAGGCTGGCGTCGAATCCATCGATGGCGCCGAAGATCGTCAGGTCGGCGCCCCGGAAATCGGACGTGATGGCAATCTCTTCCGTCGAAATGCCGATCTCGAGCTTCTCGGTGAAGTTGGTGACCTGGCGCTCCAGAACCTGCGCTGCGGCCGGGGTGGCGACGGCGAGGACCAGGGCGACGATCGGGTGAACGAGAAGCGAGCGCATCAGAAACCGGCCCCCGCGGATACGACCGAGTAAATGTCCTTCGGCGGGATGACGAGCTCGACCGCCAGGCGGATGCCGACGGCGAGAACGAGCAGCGCCAGCAGTGCCCTGAGCTGCTCGCCGCGCAGCCGCTGGCCGACGCGCACGCCATATTGCGCCCCGATGACGCCGGCGATCATCAGCACGAAGGCCAGCACGATGTCGACGGTGTAGTTGGTCGAGGCCTGAACAATCACCGTATAGGCGGAGACGAAGACGATCTGGAAGAGCGATGTGCCCACGACGACGCTGGTCGGAATGCGCAACAGATAGATCATGGCCGGCACCATGATGAAGCCGCCGCCGACGCCCATCACCGACGTCAGCACGCCGATGGAAAAGCCGAGCGTCGCCACAGGGATGACACTCAGATAGATCTTCGACTTCTTGAAGCGCATCTTCAGCGGCAGGCCGTGGATCCAATTGTGCTGCCCGGGCCGTCTGAGCTGCGCCGGCTGGTTCTTCGCTGCCTTGCGCATTGCGCCGATGCTCTCCCACAGCATCAGCGCGCCGACCGAGCCGAGAAGCACCACATAAAGCAGCGAGATCACCAGATCGAGCTGGCCGACGCTCCTGAGCAGCGAGAACAGCCAGACGCCGACGGTCGCGCCCACAAGGCCGCCGCACAAGAGCACCGTGCCGAGCTTGATATCGATGGTGCCGCGGCGGAAATGGGCGATCGCCCCTGATATCGACGAGGCGACCACCTGGTTGGCGCCGGTCGCCACCGCCACGACGGGCGGAATATTGTAGAAGATCAGAAGCGGAGTGATCAGAAATCCGCCGCCGACGCCGAACATGCCGGACAGAAAACCGACGGCCGCGCCCATGCCGAGAATGACGAAGATGTTCACCGACAACTCAGCAATGGGCAGATAGACCGTCACGGCCGAACCTCGATATGCCAGCGGCCCGCATTGCGGGCGGAAATTGCTCCTCCACAATTCCTAACCGCAAACAATTGAGGAATTGTGCAATGTTTCACTATTCTCAAGCCTCACGCGCTCGAAGAGGCGCACGGCGCTGTCCTTCGAAGTGGTACATGATTAACCACGGACGGGGGGTATATGGGTGGACCGTTCGCGCCCCCGAGGGAGAAACGGGCGACACTTTCTCTCATGCGCTCCCGGACCAGAGCTGTCAACCTTTTCAGGCACATGCGCGGCCCCGCAGGCACGCCTGCGACCTTGTGGCACCACGTCATGCGCGGTACGGCCGAAACGGTTCAGCTGTTCCGCTTCAGAAGCTCCCGGACCAGCCCATCGGTGATCTCACCCGTCGGCTCCTGGCCGACCGAATTCTGAAAGGCCTTGATGGCGGCAATCGTCTTCTGGCCTACCTGGCCGTCCGGCTTGCCGGCATCGAAGCCGTTATTGTTGAGGATCGCCTGGATGTTGCGAACGGCTCTGGTCATATCGACGGTGGCCGTCTTGGTCGGCGGACCGACCCAGGCATCCGGGACCTCCACCGTGTTTGCTTCGGCGTCGAGAGGCCGAGCCTTCCAGGCGTCGACTTTCGCCTTGGCACTGGAAAGCTCCTCGGGCTTCAGCGCCTTGGCGATCTCGTCGCGCTTTTCTGCCGCGTCCTTGTCGCCATCGCGGGCCGCGATAGCGAACCATTTATAGGATTCTTCCAGATTGCGGGCCACACCGTCGCCCCGCGCATAGAGGACGGCGAGGTTGAACTGACTGTCGCGAACGCCGAGACTGGCGGCTTTCTCGAACCATCTGGCCGCTTCGGCGAGATCCGGCCCGCCGTCCCGGCCGCCGGCGAGCATGACGGCGAGATTGTGGATCGCACTGGCGTTGCCGGCTGCAGCCGCCTTGAGATAGAGCGCCTTGGCCTTTGCTGCGTCGCGCTGAACGCCCGCGCCCTTCTCATAAAGGTTGGCGAGCCGGTACGCGGCCGGTACCACGCCGGCGTCGGCGGCGCGCTGATACCACTTGACGGCTTCCGCCCGATCTTCCTCGACCCCCCGCCCTTCCGTGAAGCGGGCGCCTATTTCATAGAAGGCGAGAGGATCGCCGCCCTTGGCCGCGGTTACGAGCGCGGGCGGTCCGAAGCCCTCCGGCAGAACGATCTCGCTCATCCTGGCCGGCTCAGCGGCTAAACTTCCTGAAGGCGGCTGCAAGGTCGAGACGGGTCCAGGCGTTCGTGCCTCCGCCGGCCGCATCAAGGCCGCCTGGCCGTCGCCAGCGCCACCAATGGCCTTGTCAACCTTGCCGGCTTCGGCAGCGGTTGGCTGCTTGGGCGGCTGCTTTGCCGCTATCGGCGGCGCATCCGTCTTCTCCATGCCAGCGGGAGCCCTCGGCTCTTCTCCAGCCTTCGCGGTAGCTGCCGTTTGGACGAGGCGGTCGACGGCGGCCTTCGGCTCCGCAACCTCTGCCTTGCGCTCGATCGCTGCAACCGGCGGAGTGCTTGGGGCCTCCTTGCCTTTCAGCACCGTGCTGACGAGCGGATAGGACATGATCGCGAGCAGCACGGCACCGACCGCGATCAGGATCGGACGGCGGTGGCGGGCGAGCGCGCCGCCGACGGCGGATGGTGCCTTGCTTTCCTTGACGCGATTGAGCGTATCGGATTCCTCGACGGCCAGCTGCGCCGCGCGCCGCGCGGCGGCGATGAAGTCCGCCTTTTCGCCGTCGTTCGCCTCCTGCGCGCCACGGGCCATCTGACCGGCACGGACACGTTCGAGTATCTTCTTGACGTCCGGCACGCCGGAGCCCGGCTCGAGGAGCTGATTGGCGTCCTCGGGAGCGAGCATTTCGGAGGGGTCGAGCGAGGGGGTGGGCTCGACCATCTGCCGCGCCTGGATCGGCATTCCCTCGTTCTGCCTCGGCGCGAAGCGCCGAGTCAGACCGGCAAGCAGGCTCGTCTTCGCCGCACGGGCCTCCACCTTGATCTCGCCGTCTTCGACCATTGCGACTTCGGCGGCATCATTCGCCTCAGCTGCAGCCGGCACCGGTGCGTGGATGGAGGTTTCGCTTGCGGCCGCGAACGCCTGTGGCGCGCGTTCCACGTCCTTGTCGCTTTCCGCCATCGTCGAAGTGCCCGCGGCTTCGACGGGCGCAGCCTTGGGCATCGGACCATGAGAAGCCAGGGGCTCCCGCTCTTCAAGCCGCTCCAGTTTCTCGGCGATATGGACGAGCGTTTCATGCAGCGCCTCGAAGGTGCGTGCCGTCCGTTCGTCGCTCGAACGGCTGAGCTCCTCCAATGTACGCAGATCCTCGGCGAGCGCCGAGATCGCCGCCGTGTCGGTACTCGCCGCCATCTGCGGTGCGGTGTTTCTGGAATATGCCTCCATCACGGCTTCCGCAGCCTGCCGAGCAGCTTCGATGATGTATTCGTCGCTGGTGGCGAGATAGTCTTCCAGCGTGTTCATCCGGCTCTCGAATTCCGCAGGCACGCCTGCCGTCTCACCGTGGGACTGGCTGATCAGAGTCGAGAGATTTCCGATCTGAGCTTCGAGATTGCGCAGCGCCTGCCGGTCGTCGAACGGCGCGGCATGCGTCTCCTCCAGGCGCTGGGCGATACCTGCCAAGCGATCCTCGAGGCGATCGAAGCGCGGGTCCGCCGTAGGCTCGACATTTCGCGCGAGCCCATCGATACGGCGGGCGAGATCGTCGAGCCGTTCGGCCAGCGCATCGGTGACGCTGTCGCCCGAGAGGGCTTCGATCTTCCGGGAAATGTCGGCAAGCCGATCCGTAAGATCCGGCTCCGCACCTTGCCGATTGTGCTCCAGCACCGCGGAAAGCTGGTCCAGGCGCTCTTCCAATCTGGCCGCCGCCTTCTCGCCGGCAAGGTCCTCCACGCGAGCTGCCAGCGCCTCGATCCGCGCGCCGAGACCGGAATCGGCGGGATTGGAGAGGGTGCCGATCTGCCGGGACAGATCGCCGAGCCTGTTCTCGAGACGATCGACGAACGAACCGTCGGTGCCGGCCACATTACCGCTGCCTGCGGCGATCGCCCGGCTGATCTCATCGAGCCGCTTGCCGAGGTCGGCGAATTGCGGCGCCAGGCGCCTCTCGTCCGGCTGGATCTGGCGCCCGAGCATCTCGATCGCCTGGGCGACCGCGACGAGCTTGCTTTCCAGCACCTCGATCCCGGTGCCCCTGTCCAGGGAATTGATCTGCGCCTTGATCTCGTCGAGCCGGTAGGCGAGCGCCACCAGCTCATCGTCGCGGTTCTGGTCGAAGGCGTTCAGCCGATCCTCGACGCCGGTCCATCGGTTTTCCATGCGGCGCATGCTGTCTTCGCGCGCGAGGCCTTCGAGCATGGACCTCAGGTCATCGAATTCGATCCTGAGCGCATCGGCCTCGGCGGGCGAAGCCTGCCGGCCAAGTTCCTTGATGCCGGCCGAAAGCCGCTCGATATCGTGCCGCACGTCCTCGGCGAAACGGCGGTCCTGGGCGGCTTCGGCCTTGATGCCGCGGATTTCCGAGCGCAGCGCATGCATCTCGCGGGACAGGCCGTCATCGAGATCGCGCTTCAGCTCATGCCGCAGACCGACCAGCGCCTCTGCAATATCCGCTGCAGCCGAAGAGCGTCCCGATGGCGCGGCTGCTGCCTGAGAGGGCTGGTAGCGTGGCTCTGCCGCGAGGCGGGGGGGAGCGAGGCGATCGAGGTCGCTCGGCGCAGCGCGTTCGCGCAGCGGCGACCGCTCGCGCGCCGCATTGAGCGCCCGCTGGCGGTCGATGATTTCGGAGACCGCTTCGCTTGGGGCCGGACGCGGCCGCTCGGGTTGCCGCGTCTCGCGGCTGACGCTGCTCATGAGCCCCTCGATGCGCGCTTCGAGCCCTTCGATGGTGCGGTTCAGGGCATCGAGCGACGGCCGGTCGCCATAGGACGGGCTGCCCATGCGCTGAGAAGTGGATCGCGATCCGTTCATTGCCTCTTCGCCCCTGTGTCGCTTTGGCCCTATTAATTCGACCGTCATCGAAGCCGCCGAAGGAGCCCGGGCTTCCCCGGCTTTCGCTCCGATTTCGGCGGCACCGCCGATGTGGGCAAAACCGCAACAATGCAAAGACGGGACCGGTTGCAGCTTTGACCATCTCAAAGCGCACAATTCATTAAACGTGGTAAATAAGCCGTTAACCGATCCGATTTTTAACGATTATTGTCGCCCGCTACGCCGCCGTCCCCCGCCATATGGCATGTGGAGCGGCGCACCGCAGGAGCGAAACTTTCGCCTTGCGGGAACTTTTGACGTTTACGGAAACGTCAAAATTCGATAGCATCCGTCCAAGTCGCACACCGCCACCGGTGCGCGCTCGACACAGTGGGAAGCGGGTCTGCGTGCGGCGCGGCCCGAAAGGACATCAAGGCGAGGAAAAGCATGCCCATCTACAAGGCTCCGGTCGACGATACCCTGTTCATCCTCAACGACGTGCTCGGCATCGAGCGCTACCACAATCTCCCGGGCTTTGCGGATGCGACGCCGGACATGACGGCCGCAGTCCTCGGCGAGGCCGCAAAGCTCGCTGAGGAGGTCCTCTTCCCGATCAATCTTTCCGGCGACCGGGAGGGCTGCAAGCGGCACGAGGACGGCTCCGTCACCGTGCCCAAGGGCTTCAAGGAAGCCTATGACCTTTATCGCGAAGGCGGCTGGCTTGGTCTTGCCGCCCCGGAAGAATTCGGCGGCCAGGGCCTGCCCTACACGCTCCACACCGCCGTCGGCGAATTCATGTCCGCGGCCAACATGTCGCTTATGATGTATCCGGGCCTGACGCAGGGGGCGATCGCGGCGATCCTGGTGCACGGTTCCGAAGGCCAGAAGCGGACCTATCTGCCCAAAATGGTCGACGGCACCTGGACCGGCACGATGAACCTGACGGAGCCCCATTGCGGCACCGACCTCGGCCTGCTGCGCACCAAGGCCGTGCCGAACGGCGACGGCTCCTACAGGATCTCCGGCCAGAAGATCTTCATCTCCGCCGGCGAGCACGACATGGCGGAAAATGTCGTCCACCTGGTGCTGGCGCGCATCGAGGGTGCGCCCGACGGTGTAAAGGGCATCTCGCTCTTTATCGTGCCGAAATTCAAGCTCGACGCCAGCGGCGAGCCGGGCGAACGCAACGGCGTTTCCTGCGGCGCGATCGAACACAAGATGGGCATCCACGGCAACGCGACCTGCGTCATGAATTATGACGGGGCGACCGGCTATCTGATCGGCACGGAGAACAAGGGCCTCAGCGCCATGTTCGTGATGATGAACGAGGCCAGGCTTGCCGTCGGCATGCAGGGGCTTTCGATTGCCGAAGTCGCTTATCAGAATGCTGCGAGCTACGCGCGCGAGCGCATCCAGGGCCGCTCCCTGTCCGGCCCCAAGGCGCCGGACAAGAAGGCCGATCCGATCATCGTCCATCCGGACATCCGCCGCACGCTGATGACGATCAAGGCCTTCAACGAAGGCGGCCGCGCCTTCACGCTCTGGACGGCACTGAAGTCGGACATCGCCCATCGTTCGGACAGCGAAGAGGAGCGCCAGGCGGCGGACGACATCCTCAGCCTGATGACGCCCATCCTCAAGGGCGTGCTGACGGACAAGGGCTTCGATCACGCGGTGATGGCGCAGCAGGTATTCGGCGGCCACGGCTATATCGAAGAGCACGGCATGAGCCAGTACGTGCGCGATGCCCGCATCGCCATGATCTACGAGGGTGCCAACGGCATCCAGGCGCTCGACCTGGTCGGTCGCAAGCTCGCGATGAACGGCGGCCGCGCCGTCATGGCTCTGTTCAAGGAGATCGGCGACTTCTGCGAGGAGAACCGCGGCGACGAAAAGCTCTCCGGCTACACCAAGGCCCTTAAGAAAGGGCTGAACGACCTGCAGGCCGCGACCATGTGGTTCATGCAGAACGCCATGGCCAAACCCGACAATGCCGGAGCCGGCTCCACCGACTACATGCATCTCTTCGGCCTCGTCGTCCTCGGCTATATGTGGGCGAAGATGGCGAAGACGGCGGAGGAGAAGCTTGCCGCTGGCGAAACGCAGCGCGCGGACTATCTCAAGAACAAGCTGATCACGGCGAGGTTCTTCATGGAGCGCATCCTGCCTGAAACGGCGCTGCGCAAGATCCGCATCGAAACGGGCGCCGACACGATGATGGCGCTGGACGCGGCCGCGTTCTGATTTCAGACTGGAGCCGGATCGAAAGCGAGAAGCGGCCTTTCCGCCCGAATCCCGCTCCGATTGATAATGCGCGGCCCGAGGAAACGCCGCCGAAAGGGAGATCAAGAGATGACGAAAGTCTTCGTTTACGACCACGTGCGCACGCCGCGCGGCCGTGGCAAGAAGGACGGTGCGCTGCACGAGGTGCCCTCCGTCCGGCTCGCCGCCAAGGTGCTCGAGGCCGTGCGCGATCGCAACGGGCTCGACACTTCGACGGTCGACGACGTCATCATGGGTTGCGTCGACCCGGTCATGGATGCGGGTGCGGTCATCCCGAAAGCCGCAGCCTTCGAGGCGGGTTATTCGACGCGTGCGCCCGGCATGCAGATCTCCCGCTTCTGCGCCTCCGGCCTCGACGCCGTCAATTTCGGCGCCGCGAAGATCGCCCAAGGAGCGGACGATATCGTGATCGCCGGCGGCGTGGAGTCGATGTCCCGCGTCGGCCTCGGCATGTCGGGCGGCGCCTGGTTCATGGACCCCTCGGTCAACCTGCCCGCCTATTTCATGCCGCAGGGCGTTTCCGCCGACCTGATCGCCACGAAATACGGTTTCTCGCGCGACGACGTCGACGCCTATGCGGTGGAAAGCCAGAAGCGCGCCGCCAATGCATGGGAGAAGGGCTATTTCAAGAACTCGGTCGTCCCGGTCAAGGACCAGAACGGGCTCGTCATCCTCGACCGCGACGAGCATATGCGCCCCGGCACGGACATGCAGGCACTTGCCTCGCTAAACCCCTCCTTCCAGATGCCCGGCGAGATGGGCGGCTTCGAGGCCGTCGGCATCCAGGCGCATCCGGAGATCGAGCGCATCAACTACGTCCACCACGCCGGCAATTCCTCCGGCATCGTCGATGGCGCCGCGGCCGTGCTCATCGGCTCCAAGGCCGGCGGCGAAGCCATGGGGCTCAAACCCCGCGCCCGCATCCGCGCCTTCGCCAATATCGGCTCCGACCCGGCCCTGATGCTAACCGGGCCGGTCGACGTCACCGAGAAGCTCCTCAAGCGGGCGGACATGAAGCTCTCCGACATCGATCTTTTCGAGCTCAATGAGGCCTTCGCGGCCGTCGTGCTGCGCTACTGCCAGGCTTTCGACATCCCGCACGACAAGATCAACGTCAATGGCGGCGCGATCGCCATGGGCCATCCGCTCGGCGCGACCGGGGCGATGATCCTCGGCACCGTGCTCGACGAGCTGGAGCGCCGCGACCTCAACACGGCGCTGGTGACGCTCTGCATCGGCGCCGGCATGGGCACCGCCACGATCATCGAACGCGTCTGATCCGATCCCGGGAGAGAGAATATGTCTTACACGAACTTCAAGATCGAAACCGACGCCGACGGCATCGCGCTGGTCACCTGGGACATGCCCGACAAGTCGATGAACGTCTTCACCGAAGAGGTGATGAAGGAACTCGACGCCATCATCGATCAGACGACGGCGGATCCTGCCGTCAAGGGCGTGGTCGTCACCTCCGGCAAATCCTCCTTCTCCGGCGGCGCCGACCTTTCGATGATCAAGTCGATGTTCACTTTCCAGGCGGAGGAGAAGAAGAAGGACCCGGACAACGCGGCCCGGAGACTCTTCGACCTCGTCGGCCGGATGACGGGTCTCTTCCGCAAGCTCGAAACCTCGGGCAAGCCCTGGGTCTCGGCCATCAACGGCACCTGCATGGGCGGCGCCTTCGAGATGTCGCTCGCCTGCCACGGCCGTGTCGCCTCCAATGCGAAATCGGTGAAGATCGCGCTTCCCGAGGTCAAGGTCGGCATTTTCCCGGGTGCCGGCGGCACCCAGCGCGTTCCACGGCTGACCAATACGCAGGACGCGTTGCAGATGATGACGACCGGCTCCTCGCTTACGCCGGCGCGAGCAAAGGCCATGGGGCTCGTTCACGAGGTGGTCGACCCGGACAAACTGATCGAGGCCGCCAGGGCGATGATCAAGAACGGCCTGAAGCCGGTGCAGCCCTGGGACGAGAAGGGCTTCAAGCTCCCGGGCGGCGGCATCTGGACGCCCGCCTCCGCGCAGCTCTGGCCGGCCGCCTCCGGCATCCTGCGCCGCGAGACCTATGCCAATTACCCCGGCGCGATCGCGATCCTGAAATGCGTCTATGAGGGGCTGCAGGTTCCCTTCGATACGGCCTTGAAGATCGAGCAGCGCTATTTCACCGAAATCCTGCAGACGACCGAAGCCTTTTCGATGATCCGGTCGCTGTTCGTCTCGATGCAGGAACTCGGCAAGGGCGCGCGCCGGCCGGCCGGCGTACCGAAGACCGACCTCAGGAAAGTCGGCGTCGTCGGCGCCGGTTTCATGGGCGCCTCGATCGCCTATGTAACCGCGGCAGGCGGCATCCCCGTCACCCTCATCGACCGAGACATGGAAGCTGCCGAAAAGGGCAGGACGCATTCGGAAGGCCTGGTCAAGGACGCGATCGGCAAGGGACGCTTGACCAAGGAGGAAGGCGAAGCGCTGCTTTCGCGCATCACACCTTCGGCGGACTACGGCGATCTCAAGGATGCCGGCCTCGTCATCGAGGCGGTCTTCGAGGACCGGCAGGTCAAGAAGGACGTGATCGAGAAGGTCGAAGCGGTGATCGCCGAGGACGCGATCTTCGCCTCCAACACTTCGACGCTGCCGATCACCGGCCTCGCCAGGAATTCCAAACGGCCGGACCGGTTCATCGGCATCCATTTCTTCTCGCCGGTCGAGAAAATGATGCTGACGGAGGTGATCCTCGGCAAGGAGACCGGAGACCGTGCACTCGCGGCCGCGCTCGACTATGTCTCGGCGATCAGGAAGACGCCGATCGTCGTCAACGACACGCGCGGCTTTTATGTCAATCGCTGCGTCTTCCGCTATATCCACGAAGCCTATGACATGCTGATCGAGGGCGTACCGCCGGCGATGATCGAGAACGCCGCCAAGATGGCCGGCATGCCGGTCGGACCGCTGTCGCTCAACGACGAGGTGGCGATCGACCTCAGCCAGAAGATCCTGAAGGCGGCCGTCGCCGATCTCGGCGAGAAGGCCGTCGATCCCAGACACATGGCGCTGATCGACAAGATGGTGGACGAGCTTGGCCGGCGCGGCCGCAAGAACGGCAAGGGCTTCTACGAGTATCCGGCAAAGCCGGCCAGGAAATATCTCTGGCCGGGTCTGAAGGAGCTCTACCCGCAGAAGGATGCCGGCGAGATCGAGGTCGGCGTGCTCAAGCAGCGCCTGCTGGTGACGATCGCACTCGAAGCCGCGCGCACGATCGAGGAGGGCATCGTCACCGATCCGCGCGAAGCCGATGTCGGCTCGATCCTCGGCTTCGGCTTTGCCCCCTACACCGGCGGCACGATCTCCTACATCGACGGCATGGGCGCAAAAGCCTTCGTCGAGCTCTGCGAAAAGCTCGCCGCCGACCATGGCGACCACTTCCGGCCGACGCCGCTTCTGAAGGAGATGGCCGAAAAGGGCGAGACCTTCTACGGGCGCTTCGATCCTTATGCCGCGGGGCAGAAGGCGGCATAAGCCGCCAGGCCAGCCGCACGGCGCAAATATTGTCTCTCCGGTCATTCTCGTTAACCGCGAATGACCGGAGAGAAACGTGTTCAAGGCTTCAGGCCACTTCAGCCTTCTCACCGAGCTCGGCCGCCAGAAATCCGATCAGCTGCTCCCAGCCTTCGCGGCGATATTCCACCTTGTCGAGCCCATCCAGGAATGCCCCCTGCTCCGTGAAGACGACGCGTGTGCCGGTGCCTTCCGGTATGAGGTCGACGGTGGCGATCGACGCGGAAAGCCGCTGCTCGTCCTTCGCCATGGTATAGGCCGAGACGATCCGCCGGTTCTCGACGATGTCGAGATAGATCGTTTCATTGAAATAGAAAACCTTCCCGTCCTGGCTGAACCGGCCGCTTTCCCGGCCGCCGATGCGGAAGTCGTGGCTATATTCGGCGACCGGCCAGTTGTCGGCCTTGACGAACCAGCGGTCGTGCGCAGCAGGATCGGCGAAGGCCTCGAAGACCTGTTCCGGGGGTGAATTGAAAACGCGTTCGATGGTGAAATCCGCATGGGCGACAGAAGCTTTGGTCATGATCTTTTCCTCCTCGCTGGGAAACTGGTTGCGAAATGAAAGCGGTTGCAGGCTAACTTCACTGGTGCAATAATGCAAGCAGTTTTAGAGCGGATGCTCCGCTTGCGTTTTGCAGAGACCAAAATGACCGATGACCATCGCTCGGGTTGCCCGATCAATCTCTCGCTCGAAGTATTCGGCGACAAATGGAGCCTCCTGATCATTCGCGACATGATTTTCGGCGGCAAACGCCACTTCCGCGAGCTCCTGCGCTCGCAGGAGGGGATTTCCACCAACATCCTCGCCGACCGGCTGAAAACGCTTGTCGAGATCGGCATGCTGACGAAAGCGGACGATCCGAGCCACAAGCAGAAGGCGATCTACAGCCTGACGGAAATGGCGATCGCGCTTGTGCCGATCATGGCCCATCTCGGCGCCTGGGGCCGGCGCTACCTGCCGGTCACCGAGGAACTCAGCATCCGCGCCCAACTGATGGAGGAGGGCGGCCCCGAGCTCTGGGAGCGTTTCATGCGGGAATTGCGCGCCGAACACCTCGGCGAGGCCAGACCGGAGGGACCCTCCGTGCGGCAAACGCTTCAAGCCGCCTATGACCGCGTTGTGGCGCGCAAGGCGATGGAAGAGCAGCCGGCCTGAGCACTAATCTTTGACCCAACGCACTTCCGGACGGAAAACCGTTACACACTTTTCCTGGAAGTGCTCTTGATCCAACGCACTTCCGGACGGAAAACCGTTACACACTTTTCCTGGAAGTGCTCTTGATCCAACGCACTTCCGGACGGAAAACCGTTACACACTTTTCCTGGAAGTGCTCTAAAGCCCGAGGGCGGACAGCATGATGAAGGTGGCGAACAGCACGAAATGCGTCATGCCTTCGATGGCATTGGTCTGACCGTCATTGAGATTGATCGCGGCGGCGATGAGCGTTACCGCAACCATCACCGTCTGCACCGGCGACATGGCCATGATG
Source organism: Sinorhizobium sp. KGO-5 (assembly GCF_036245905.1). Classification (NCBI taxonomy): domain Bacteria; kingdom Pseudomonadati; phylum Pseudomonadota; class Alphaproteobacteria; order Hyphomicrobiales; family Rhizobiaceae; genus Sinorhizobium; species Sinorhizobium sp. KGO-5. Next base: position 953,801 of record NZ_BDIZ01000001.1, on the reverse strand, counting down.
AAGGGCTGGCCCGTATAAAGGGCAATCGCCTCCATGACGGGTACGGTCAGGATCACGGTCGAAAGCGAAGCGCCGAGCGCGATGTTCACCACTGCCTGCATGCGGTTGGCGAGCGCGGCGCGCATTGCCGTCAGGACTTCGGGCGAAGCGGAGATCGCCGCGACGACGATCGCGGCCAGGACCGGCGGCGCCGCCGTGCCCTTGATCCCGGCCGACAGCAGCCCGGACATGATTTCGGCGAGAAAGCCGATCACCACCACGCCCAGGATTAGCACGACGACGGAAGGCAGCACCGGCTCGTCCTCCAGCCGGCTTGCCGCGGTTCCCGCTTTGGCGCGCGGATAGCTGTAACTGAAGAAGTAGCTGTGGACGCCAACCTGCATGCGCAGGAACAACGTATAGAGCACGATCATCGCGCCGATGGTGAAGGCGGAATAGTAATGCCATTTCGACTGCGGCACAAATTCGGGGACGAGCATGGAAATGCCCATGGCCGTGAGAATCATGACGCTGTAAGTGCGCGCGGAATCGTCGTTATAGGGCTGCTCGCCGTGTTTGAGGCCGCCGAGCAGCGCCGCAAGTCCGAGAATCCCGTTGATATCGAGCATCACTGCCGAATAGATCGTATCGCGCACCAGCGTCGGCGAGGTCTCGCCGGTCATCATGATGGCGAGGATGACGACCTCGACCAGGACCGCCGAAAGCGTCAGGATCATCGTGCCGTAGGGATCACCCACTTTGGCGGCAAGCACCTCGGCATGATGGGCGACCCGCATGGAAGCAAGCACGATCGCCGCCACCATCAGGGCCGCACCCATGAGCGATGCGGCGCGACCGGCCTCGAGCAGATGATGCTCGACCGCGACGCCGGCAAGAGCAGCGAGAAAAGCGGCAACGAGATGCCGTTCCGATCTCAGGTTTGCAAGCAAGCACGCCTCTTGGCCCGGAGTGAAGCTGTTTTATTTAGCACAGCTGCTGAAGAGTTCACCCCCGAAGTCCGCTGCATCTGCTGTATGCCGTCCTTTGATCGGATAGGAAGGACTATTTTCCTCGCTGTGCTTTACGGTCGCGGGGCGCTTGGCTAATGTATTCGCAGACCGCGGAACGGCTTGCTGTGCCGCCCGCATCGTCTCTCCTTCCGAAGATGGGTCGACATGCTCTCACATGACAGCATCTGGCGCGCGATCGACGCCTTGGCAGAGCGCCACCGGCTTTCGCCGTCGGGCCTTGCACGGCGGGCCGGCCTGGACCCCACCTCGTTCAACAAGTCGAAGCGCCAGTCCACCGACGGGCGCGACCGATGGCCCTCCACCGAGTCGATCGCGAAGATATTGCATGCCACGGGGGCGAGCGTCGATCAGTTCCTGGCGCTGATGGAGCCCAATGCCGTCGGCCGCGAAAGGGAGGAAGCATCGGCAGCGCCGGGCATTCCGCTGATCGGTTTCGCGCAGGCCGGCGCCGGCGGTTTTTTCGACGACGGCGGCTTTCCGGTCGGCCAGGGCTGGGACACGATAGAATTCCCCACGCCCGAGCGGCGGCAGGGCGGTGCCTACGCTCTGGAGGTTCAGGGCGACAGCATGCTGCCGCTTTACCGCGACGGCGATGTCCTGATCGTCGACCCGAGCGCGCAGGTGCGCCGCAACGACCGCGTCGTGGTCAAGACGCGCGGGGGCGAGGTGATGGCGAAGGTGCTGGCCCGGCAGACGCCCCGCGGCATCGAACTCGTCTCGCTCAACCCCGACCATCCCAACCGCAATTTCGAGATGAACGACTTAGAATGGATTGCCCGGATCATCTGGGCCAGCCAATAGGATTCTTCGATGCGGCCGAGGCTCTTCACCATCGCCGGCGGGCTTGCCGCCCTCGCCCTTTATGCCGGCATTCTGATGGCCGGGGCCGCGATCATCCGCAACCGCGACAGCGTCGCAACGCCTGAGTTCGTGCTCGAAACGCCGGAAGCAGCGGTCGACGAGCCGATTTCGGTGGAGCCTCCCGCCGAGACCGAAGCCGCTCCCACTCCCCCCGAACCGGATGCCGCCCCAGGCAAGGGATCGCGCGTGGCGGCCAGGCCGGTCGAGCCGGGTCTCTTCGCCCAGCCGGAAGACGGAATTGCCAAACCGCTGGAACGGATCGCACCGAGACCGCCACTTTCAAAGCCTGAGGAAAAGCAAAAGCCCGCTTCCGCCGTCTTCCCGCGCCCGGTTGCGCTTGCCGCGGGGCTTGTCCGGTCCGGCGAGACGACTCTGCAGCTCAAGGATATCGAACCCGAAACGCCCGAGAAGGTCTGCGAAGCGAATGGCAGGAGCTGGCCTTGCGGCATGGTCGCGCGTACGGCGTTCCGCAACTTTTTGCGGGGCCGCGCACTCGTCTGCGAAGCGACGGATAGCTCCTCGGAGACCTTGAACGCGCGGTGCAGCGTCGGCGGCCAGGACGTGGCCGAATGGCTCGTCGGCAACGGCTGGGCGACGCCGCTGCCGGGCACGGCGCTCGAGGCGAAGGCCGAGGCCGCCCGGGGCGCCAGGCTCGGTTTCTTCGGGGACGACCCGCGCGATCTTGCCCGAGCGCCTCTCGCGCTCGACGATCCGGCTGCGAGCATCGCCCCGGAAGACGCCGCGCCGGACTTGTAAGGCTTGGAGCAAGTCCTTAACTGTCACCCACCACTGCAGGTCCGCCCAACCCGCTATGCACCCGTCGTGTATCGCGGCCCCAATGTGAATGATGAAAGGATCGAGAGGCAGGATGTCCGCAAGTCTCAGCCAGCACGAAGCCCTTGTCCACGTCATGGTCATGATGTCCGCCGTCGACCGGAACATGACCGACGACGAGATCGCGCGCATCGGCGTGCTCGTGCGGTTCCTCCCGGCCTTCGACGGTTTCGACGAAGATCACCTGATCCATATCGGCCGCGAATGCGCCGCCCAGCTTGCCGCCCCCGAGGGCCTGGACGTGGCGCTCGAAATGGTTCGGGAGGCGTTGCCGCAGCGGCTCTATGAAACGGCCTATGCCCTTGCGGTCGAGATCGCTGCCGCCGATCAGCGTATCCGCAACGAGGAAATCCGGTTGTTGCAGCTGCTGCGGGACCGTTTGGGCCTCGACAAGCTCGCCTGCGCAGCAATCGAGCGCGGAGCCATCGCGCGCTTCCGCAAGTAGGCTTCTGAAAAAAGGTCCTTGCCCGTTTCCGGCACGGAACGGGCCGGGGTCGATGCAACAGGGATCGATGCATGCTCTATTTCGGTCTGGCCGAACCGGTCTGGCGGCTCGCGGCCTTTGCCGCCGCCTTCGCCGCGCTGACAGTGCTCGAGCTTATTCATCCGCGGCTGGAGAGGCCGGAGCTGATGCGGGCACTGAAGGCACGCCGCTGGGTCACCAACCTGTCTATTCTCGTCCTATCCTCCCTCCTGCTTCGCGTCGCCTTTCCCGCTGCCGCTACCGGCGTTGCCATCTGGGCTCAGGGGCGCGGCTACGGCGTGCTCCCGGCTCTTGGCGTGACGCCGCCGCTTGCCGGCCTGATCGCCTTCATCACGCTGGACTTCGCCATCTGGTTTGAGCACGTCGTGTTTCACAAGATCCCTGTCCTGTGGCGCATCCACCGCGTCCACCATGCCGATCCCGGTGTCGACGTCACCACGGCCCTTCGCTTTCATCCCCTCGAAATTCTGCTGTCGATGATCTGGAAGAGCGCGGTTATCATCCTGCTCGGCGCGCCCGCACTCGCCGTTCTCCTGTTCGAAATCGTGCTCAATGCCGGGGCGATGTTCAATCACGCCAATTTGCGGCTGCCGAAAGGCGCCGACAGGCTGTTGCGCCAGGTCATCGTCACGCCCGACATGCACCGCATCCACCATTCCGTGGAAAAGCGGGAGACCGATTCAAACTACGGCTTCAATCTTTCGGTCTGGGATCGGTTGTTCTCGACCTACGTCGCCCATCCATCGCGCGGAGACGATGCGATCGAGACCGGGCTGAAGGCCTACGGGCGCGTTGCACCCGTGAAGCTCCTGTGGTCGCTGATACTCCCGTTCCGGCGTCGCTAGGGCATAGCCGCGAGTGGAGCCGCCTCAATAAATCCCGTTCGGGAAATAGCGAAGATAGATCTCCTCAAGCCTGCCGCTGCGTGAGAGTGCCAGCAAAGCGTGGTCGATCGCCTGGGTCAGCGCCGGCTCGGCCTTGCGGTTCATGATCGTCAGTCCCTCGCCCAGGAAGCGTTGGGAAAAATAGGAGCCCTCCAGCATGGCGCAGCATCCCCCGGCGAGGTTGCCGGAGACCCAGAAGGACAATTGCATGCCGTCGGAGAACGCGGCCGCGACGGTGCCTCCGCGAAGCGCGGAGAGCAGTGCGTCCCGGTCCGGAAAGCCCTTGGCTTCGAGCTTCGGGAAGAATGCCTTGAGCATTGCCTCATGGGTGGTGTCGGAGACGACGCCGACGGGCTTTCCGGCGAGATCGGCAGGACCGGTGATCGCGCCGGCGGCCTTGGTGTTGACGACGAAGCGGGCGGGAAGTTGCATGAAGGCGCGGGAAAAGGCGAAACTCTGCCTCAGCTCCGAAGTCACGGCAATGCCGGCGGCAATCGCTTCCCCTTGCCCCTGTTCGAGGGCCGGCATGAGCTCCGGATAGGTCACTGCCTGGATCTGGCACTTGGCTTCGATCTCCAGCTCACGGCATATCTCGCGGGCGAGGTCGACATGGAAGCCCGACAGCTTGCCCGACTGGTCGATGAAGTTGAAGGGCGGGAAGTCGACGGTGGTCAGGAAACGAAGCCTGGCAAGGCCGCTGAGGTCCGGCTTGGCAATCCGTTCGCGGGCATCGAACAGCCGGGGCAGTTCCTTCGGCTGTGCCAAAGCCAAACCCGGGGCGAAAACGGCCGACAGTATCAATACCCAGAGAATCCGCAGCGCTATGGCGCCTCTATGAAAGGAGGAATTGGAGCGGGTGATCGGGATCGAACCGACGACATCAAGCTTGGGAAGCTGGCGTTCTACCACTGAACTACACCCGCGACAGAACCGGAAATTTCCTCAACAGCCGCGATCTGTCAAGCACAATGCTCACTCGGCGCGAAAATGCTTGGAGAGCTTGAGCCCCTGCGCCTGATAATTGGAGCCGAGATCGAGGCCGTAAAGTCCCTCCGGACGTTCCAGCATGTGCTCGTAGACGAGACGGCCGACGATCTGCCCGTGCTCCAGAATGAACGGTACCTCGTGGCTGCGCACCTCGAGCACCGCCCGGCTGCCGCTGCCGCCGGCCGACGCATGGCCGAAGCCGGGATCGAAAAAGCCGGCATAATGGACGCGGAACTCGCCCACGAGCGGGTCGAAGGGTGTCATTTCGGCGGCATAGCGCGGCGGCACATGGACGGCTTCGCGGGACACGAGGATGTAGAACTCGTCCGGGTCGAGCACGAGATCGTCGCGGCCGCGGCTGTAGAGCGGCTCCCAGAAGTCGAAAACGGCATGCTGGGCTTTCTTGTCGACATCGACCACCGATGTATGATGCTTGCCGCGGTAGCCGATCAGGCCGTCCGGTCCGGTGCCCTTGAGATCGATGGAAAGGGCAATGCCGCCGCCGGAAACGTTCGGCCGGTCACTGGCGACGAGCACGTCGCTTTCGTGCAGAGCCAGCAGTTCCTGCTCGGAAAGAACCGAGTGGCCTATGCGGAAGCGTATCTGCGAAAGCCGCGAACCGCGCCTGACGACGATCGGAAAGGTTCGCGGGCTGATTTCGAGATAGAGCGGTCCGCTATAGCCCGCCGGGATCTTGTCGAACTCCTGCGCCCTGTCGGTAATCACGCGTGTGAAGATATCCAGGCGGCCGGTCGAGCTCTTCGGATTGGCGGAGGCCGACATGTCTGCCGGCAACGACAGGCTTTCCATCAGCGGCACGATGTAGACGCAGCCGGTCTCAAGCACCGCGCCTTCGCTCAGATCGACGACATGCAGCTTGAGCCGGTCGAGCTTGTCGGCGACCAGATGAGAAGGGCCGGGCATGAAGCTCGCCCGGACGCGGAACGCCTTGGATCCAAGGCGAAGATCGAGGCTGGCCGGCTGGATCTGGTCATCATCCAGCGCCTTCTCGCTCTTCAGTCGTCCCGAGGCATACAGCGCAGCAATTGCGCGGTCGGCCAAAATCCCTGTGTCGCGCCCCATTCCGATCCTCATTTACAGTTGCCAGACAAAACCAAACTCCGGGAATTGACGCAAGCGCGGCCAGGCAGTATTGGAGCTTTATCCCGTGGTGATTTGGCCGGTCGGCTTGCAGCCACGTTAAACAAGTAGCTAAAAAGGCCGGGTGTCAAACCGGTCGTTTCGCGGCCGGTTTTTTTGTTTTTGAAAGTGACGTTCTCATGAGCAAGAATTGGCGGCCGGCAACCCAACTCGTCCACGGCGGAACGCTCCGCTCCCAGTACGGCGAGACATCCGAAGCGATCTTTCTGACGCAAGGCTTCGTCTACGACAGCTCCGAAGCGGCGGAGGCCCGGTTCAAGGGCGAGACCGACGGCTTCATCTATGCGCGCTACGGCAGTCCGACCAACGACATGTTCGAGAAGCGCATGTGCATGCTCGAAGGGGCGGAAGAAGCGCGCGCCACCGCCTCCGGCATGGCGGCGGTTTCCGCGGCAATCCTGTGCCAGGTGAAGGCGGGCGACCACATCGTCGCGGCCCGGGCGCTCTTCGGTTCCTGCCGCTGGGTCGTGGAAACGCTGGCGCCGAAATACGGCGTCGAGTGCACCCTGGTCGACGGTCGCGATCTCAAGAACTGGGAAGACGCGGTGCGTCCGAACACCAAGGTCTTCTTTCTCGAAAGCCCGACCAACCCGACGCTCGAAGTGATCGACATCGCCGGCGTCGCCAAGCTCGCCGATCAGATCGGCGCCAAGGTGGTGGTCGACAACGTCTTCGCGACCCCGCTGTTCCAGAAACCGCTGGAGCTTGGCGCCCATGTCGTCGTCTATTCCGCGACGAAACACATCGACGGCCAGGGGCGCTGCCTCGGCGGCGTGGTGCTCTCCGACAAGCAGTGGATCGACGAGAACCTGCACGACTATTTCCGTCACACCGGCCCGGCCATGTCGCCCTTCAACGCCTGGACGCTGCTGAAGGGGATCGAGACTCTGCCGCTCCGCGTCAAGCAGCAGACCGAAAGCGCCCGCCGCATCGCCGATTTCCTCGCGGAGCAGCCGCAGGTCGCCCGCGTCATCTATCCGGGCCGCAAGGATCACCCGCAGGCCGACATCATTGCGAAGCAGATGAGCGGCGGCTCGACGCTGGTCGCCTTCGAGCTCAAGGGTGGCAAGGAAGCAGCTTTCGCCCTGCAGAACGCGCTTGAAATCATCCGGATCTCCAACAATCTCGGCGATTCCAAGAGCCTGATCACCCATCCGGCGACGACCACCCACAAGAACCTCACCGACGAAGCCCGCGCCGAACTCGGCATTTCCGCCGGAACGGTGCGCTTCTCGGCCGGGATCGAGGACAGCGAAGACCTCATCGAGGATTTCGCAAGGGCGCTGAAGGGCGTAAACGCCTGACCGACACCATGACGAAGCCCGCGTCAGCGGGCTTTGTCGTCAGTCTTGCCGAAACGTCAGTCTTGCGAGAACGATCCGCGACAGCGCGGTATAGAGGCAGACGAGCGCGAAGACGGTTGCGAACAAGGGGAACCACCCGGGCAACAGGCACGACAGCAGAAAAAGGACGATCGTCTCCGTCGCCTCTGCGAGCCCCGTCGTGAAGTAGAGCGACTTCGCACCACGCACCTCGGTCGTCAGGCCGCGCTTCTCGGCCATCACGGCATAGGCGAGGAAGCTCGCGCCGTTGACATAGAAGGCGAAGAGCAGAAATCCGCCGGCGAGACCGTTTGCAGCCGGATCTGCGATGATGAAACCGAGTGGGACGGCCCCGTAAAAGGTGAAATCGAGAACGATGTCGAGAAAGCCGCCGAAATCCGTTTTCCGGCTCGCGCGGGCGACGGCTCCGTCGAGGCCGTCGCAGAGCCGGCTCACAAGGATCAGAGCGGCGGCGGGCAGGTAAGCGCCGAGACCGATGAGCAGGGCTGCCGCAAGGCCAAGGCAAAGGCCGAGGATGGTGACGGCATCGGCGCTGACCCCGCGGCCGGCCAGTGCGGCGCCGAACCTGTCCAGAACCGGATCGAGCCGCCTGCGAAGCACGCCGTCAAGCATTGCCGCTGCCTCCTGGGAAATTTGATACCACTCGCACAATCTCGCCGTTATTCTTGACGAAACCATATTGCTGTAGAATACGCGTACGGATTTGAAACAGGGTGTTGCACATGTACCGCGCGCTGACACGCGACATCGAAGTGACGGTCGAGCCGTACTACCTGGAAGAACAGTCGGATCCCGACGACAGCCGCTATGTCTGGGGCTATCGCATCATCATAGCGAACCATTCCGGGCGCGCGGTCCGGCTGATGACCCGCTACTGGCACATCACCGACGAGAACGGTCAGGTGGACGAGGTGAGCGGCCCCGGCGTGATCGGCGAGCAGCCGCTGCTCAACCCCGGCGATACCTACGAATACTCCTCCGGCTGCCCGCTGGATACGCCCTCCGGCGTGATGTTCGGCCATTACAGCATGGAGGCGGAAGGCGGGGAGACTTTCGATGTCGCCATTCCCGCCTTCTCGCTCGATTCACCGGGCCTCGTCCGCACGCTTAATTGATCCAGCGCGCAATTCAACGCGGCTGCCCTATTGCGGGCGGACTTCGCTCGCCTCGAAGCGGTAGGTCGTCGAGCAGAACTCGCAGGTCACCTTGACCAGGCCGTCCTCGACGCTGGCTTCGATATCCTCGTTGCCGAGCCCCACCAGAACGTCCTTGATCTTCTCGCGCGAGCAGCTGCAGCGATCGTAGACCGCCTGCGGCTCATAGACGCGCACGCCGCGCTCATGGAACAGACGGTACAGCAATCGCTCGGTACCGACCGTCGGATCGGTGAGTTCATCGGTGTCGATCGTCTCGACCATCACCTTGGCTTCCGCCCAGAGGTCGTCCTCGTCGAAGAAATCCTCGTGGCCTTCGTCACCGTCGCCGCCCGGCAGATCCGCCTGGCGCATCCTATCCGGCGCGTCGGGCAGGAACTGCGCGACCATGCCGCCGGCGCGCCAGCGGTGCCGCGGCTTGCCGTTCTCGTCCTTGTCGAGAAGCTCGGCAACGGCGAGGCGCACCCTGGTCGGTATCTGCTCCGACTGGCGGAAATAGGCACCGGCGATGTCCTCGAGCGTCGCCCCGTCAAGCGCGACGATGCCTTGGTAGCGCTGCGTGTGCGCACCCTGGTCGATCGTGAAGGCGAGGACGCCGTTGCCCAACAATTCATGAGGCTGGACGCGCCCGCTCTTTTCGGCGTCGGCAAGCGCCTCCTCATCATAGCGCGCATAGGCGCGGACGCGGTCCGGCGTCGAGAAGTCCGCAACCACAAGATCGACCGGTCCATCGCCCTGTGTCTGAACGATCAGCTTGCCTTCGAATTTCAGAGACGTGCCGAGCAGGACCGTCAACACCACTGTTTCGGCGACAAGCCGCGCGACAGGAAGCGGGTAACCGTGCCGCTCGAGAATGGCATCGAGCATCGGACCAAGCTGGACGGCGCGGCCGCGCACGTCGAGTCCCTCGACCTGAAAGGGCACGACGTGATCGTCACCGGCAAAATCGAACTCGCCAAGTCCCGGCGCTGTTTCTGTCATCGCTTGCTCCTTGCCTCGACCATGGTCACGCGGATCGATTCAATCCGGGATGTGGCCATGACCCATTCCAAAAACTGCATGCGGGATGCGGATGGAAACCGCTCGTTTCTTTTGATTTCCGACACGGCTTGCATCGAGTGCACCGGCGCGCACCGGTACAACCGCCCGCCATTCCATTTGATCCCGTCATGGACGAATTTCTCCGCCGGCATTTGCTCTGCCTTAAAGAACCCCGCAGGGCGCCAAGCGCAGGATAGCCGGCGTGGGGCGACTGGCCGATTTGATGATCGGAAGGCCCCGCTCACCGCTCTAAATCGTGTTGCACCGTCCAGATTTCAAGAGAACGCCTTCAGCCGTCACACCGCGCCCATGCACCAGGCGAGGATCGATTTCTGTGCGTGCAGCCGGTTCTCGGCTTCGTCGAAGACCACCGACTGCGGGCCGTCGATGACCTCATCGGTCACTTCCTCGCCGCGGTGCGCCGGCAGGCAATGCATGAACAGCGCGTCCGGCGCTGCATGTTTCATCAGTGCGCCGTTGACCTGGTAGGGCTGGAAGACGTTGTGACCGCGGGCGCGATGTTCCTGGTTCATCGAGATCCAGGTGTCGGTGACGACGCAGTGTGCGCCGGCAACCGCCTGCTCCGCCTCGTGGCTGAGGAGGATCTCGGCCCCGTTGTTGCGCGCCCAGTTCAGGAACTTGTCATGCGGTTCGGAGCCGAGCGGCACGGCCATGTTCATGCGGTAGCCGAAGCGCGCCGAGCCTTCGATCAGCGAGTGAAGCACGTTGTTGCCGTCGCCGGTCCAGGCGATCGTCTTGCCCTTGACCGGTCCCCGGTGCTCCTCGAAAGTCATGATATCGGCCATGATCTGGCACGGGTGCGTATCGTCGGTGAGCCCGTTGATGACCGGCACGGTCGCATGCTCCGCCATTTCCAGAAGCCGGCGGTGATCGGTCGTGCGGATCATGATCGCGTCGACATAGCGCGACAGGACCTTCGCCGTATCGCCGATCGTCTCCGCCCGGCCGAGCTGCATTTCCGTACCCGATAGAAACAGCGTCTCGCCGCCGAGCTGGCGCATGCCGACATCGAAGGAAACACGCGTGCGGGTGGACGGCTTCTCGAAGATCATCGCGAGCATCTTGCCGGCAAGCGGCTTTTCGGCAGTGCCTGCCTTGGTCGCCGACTTGCGGACGCGGGCATCGTCGATGATGGTCCTGAGGTCGGTGGCCGTCATGGCCGAGAGATCGAGGAAGTGTCTGGTCATACTGCCTTGTTTCCTGTCGTAGAATCCGTTTGTCGGCCCCGCCCGGGCCGGATCGATCCGAAACGTCGGGGCATTCAAGCCGCGGCGTTGCCGCTCTTGCCACTCACCGCCTCCGCGGCGCGTTCGAGCCGTGCCAGTCCTTCGCGCGCCTCCGCGGGGGTGGTGATCAGCGGCGGCAAGAGGCGCAGCACATTTTCGCCGGCCGGGACGACGAGCAGCTTCTCGGCGCGGATCGCCTTCAAAAGGTCCGCGGAGGGCACCTTGGCCTTGATGCCGAGCATCAGCCCGTCGCCGCGGATTTCCTCGATCACGTCCGGAAAACGATCCTTCAGCGAAGCGAGCCCCTGACGGAAGACGAGAGCAACCTCGCGCACCTGATCGAGGAAGCCTTCGGCGAGAACGACGTCGAGCACGGCATTTCCGACCGCCATTGCGAGCGGGTTGCCGCCATAGGTCGACCCGTGCGTGCCCGCCACCATGCCGGCGGCCGCCGCTTCCGTCGCAAGGCACGCGCCGAGCGGGAAGCCGCCGCCGATGCCCTTGGCTACGGCCATGATATCCGGTTTGATGCCAGCCCATTCATGGGCGAAGAGCTTGCCGGTCCGGCCGACACCGGACTGGACCTCGTCGAGGATCAGAAGCAGGCCGAACTCGTCGCAAAGTTCGCGCAGCCCCTGCATGAATTCCTTCGATGCCGGCCGAATGCCGCCCTCGCCCTGGATCGGCTCGACGAGGATCGCCGCGGTTTCTTCATTGATCGCGTTCTTGACCGCCGCGATATCGCCGAAGGGGACCTGATAGAAGCCCGGCGCCTTCGGCCCGAAGCCCTCGATGTATTTCTGCTGTCCGCCGGCGGCGATCGTTGCGAGCGTGCGGCCGTGGAAAGCACCTTCGAAGGTGATGACGTGGAACTTCTCGACGTGCCCCTTGGCGAAGTGATAGCGCCGCGCCGTCTTGATCGCACATTCGAGCGCTTCCGCACCGGAATTGGTGAAGAACACCCGATCGGCGAAGGTCACCTGGGTCAGCCTCCGGGCAAGGCTTTCCTGCCCCGAAATCTCGTAGAGATTGGACAGATGCCAGACCTTGTCGGCCTGCGCCTTCAGCGCCTCGACGAGATGAGGATGGGCATGGCCGAGCGAGTTCACCGCGACACCGGCAGCGAAATCGAGATAGCGCGTGCCGTCTTCGGCGATCAGCCAAACGCCTTCACCTCGCTCGAAACGCAACGGCGCGCGCAGATAGGTGTCGTAAAGCGGCGTGGTTGCGGCCATGTCGAGCTCTCCTTCATTCCGGCGGCGGCACGGACCATTCGGCCCGATAAAAATCAAAAATGCCGCCTTGCGGCGGCGACAGGCACTATTCCCATTTCGCACCGCGATGTCAACAAAACCAAGGTTTGCAGGCGCTTTGCGGATGCCGATTCCGAAGCGCGAAAAAATCGCACTCTGGGACTTGCAAAAATGCAACGCTCCAACAGCAAGTTGGGGAAAACCGCGAAATCGATTCGGCGCGATTCCGGCGACTCTTGCCACGGAGTCACCCTGCCGGTAGGTTAACATTCAATTACTAGACGCATGCGGCGGACCTAGTCACCAAAAGTATTATCGCGTTGAATCTTCGGGTTTTTCCCGGAGAGCGGTGACGGATTCCGCCATCCCAACGCCGAGAACGGGGAGTGCAGAGATGAACTGGACTGACGAGCGGGTCGAGAAACTGAAGAAGCTGTGGTCGGAGGGCCTGAGCGCCAGCCAGATCGCGGCGCAGTTGGGCGGCGTCAGCCGCAACGCGGTCATCGGAAAGGTTCATCGGCTGAGCCTGCCCGGGCGCGCCAAGGCCGGCGGAAGCACGACCGCTGCAGCCCGGCCCAAACGGGCGACGTCTGCCCCGCGCGCACCGAACTATGCTGCGCGTTCCGTAACCCGCACCGTGACCCGCACGGCCGGTGCGACCGCGCTCAAGGAGGAGCTCGCAGTCGACCTGGAAATGGACCAGGAGCTGCAGATCGACAGGAACATCGTCCTGCCGATGTCGCGGCGGCTGGAGCTCACGGAGCTTACCGAACGCACCTGCAAGTGGCCGATCGGCGACCCGCTCAAGGAAGAGTTCCACTTCTGCGGCAACGACTCCCCGGAAGCCTCTCCCTATTGCACCTTCCATGCCCGGCTGGCCTACCAGCCCTCTGCCGAGCGCCGGCGCATGCGCTGAGGCGCCTTGCTCATCCCGCTCTGGATGCATGACGAAAATCGGGGCCGGAAAGGCCCCTTTTTCTTTGCCGTGCCGCAAGCCGGCACGGCGGCAGCGACCTTCGGCCTCAGCTCTCCAGCGAATAGCCAGCGCCGCGCACCGTCCGGATGACGTCCGGCATGTTGGAAAAGTTCAGTGCCTTGCGCAGCCGCCCGACATGAACGTCCACGGTCCGTTCGTCGACATAGATGTCGTGTCCCCAGACGCCGTCCAGGAGCTGTGAACGGGAGAAGACGCGCCCCGGTGAGGACATTAGAAATTCCAGCAGCCGGAACTCCGTCGGGCCGAGGCGCACTTCGCGACTGCGTCGGTGGACGCGGTGCGTCTCCCGGTCGAGCTCGATATCGCCGCAGCGCAGGAGCGTCGACAGAACCTCGGGCTTGGCGCGCCTGAGCATCGCCTTGACCCTCGCCATCAGTTCCGGCGTCGAGAAGGGCTTGACGACGTAATCGTCGGCGCCGGTGGCAAGGCCCCGCACGCGCTCGCTTTCCTCGCCGCGCGCGGTCAGCATGATGATCGGCAGACGCTCCGTTTCCGGCCGCTGGCGCAGCCTGCGGCAGAGCTCGATACCGGAAACCCCGGGCAGCATCCAATCGAGGATGAGAAGGTCGGGCAGGCGCTCCTGCAGGCGGATCTCCGCCTCGTCGCCGCGAAGGATCGTATCGACCTCGAAGCCTTCCGCCTCGAGATTGTAGCGCAGGAGAACGCTCAGGGCTTCCTCGTCTTCGACTACGGCAATCTTCGGCAACATTCAGTAGGACTCCTTCCTACGCACGACAGCCGTCATGCCGCCGCGCACGGTGGTAGGCCGCGCCGAGGCGGCCGGAACAATTCTGCATAGGCACCGGATGCCGGGCGATCTCAGTCCGTCACGGAACCCAATGTCGACGTCATGTCGTCCTTCGGCCGTTCGCCCTGCGGCTGGGCGCCTGTCGCCATATAGTAGATCGTTTCGGCGATATTGGTCGCGTGATCGCCGATACGCTCGATGTTCTTGGCGCAGAAAAGAAGATGCGTGCACGGCGTGATGTTGCGCGGATCTTCCATCATATAGGTCAGCAGTTCCCGGAACAGAGACGTGTAGATCGCATCGATCTCTTCATCGCGTTCGCGTATGCTGTTCGCCTTTTCCGGCGAACGGGACGCGTAGACGTCCAGGACTTCCTTCAACTGAACGAGCGCGAGCTCGGCCAGGTGTTCGAGGCCGCGCGCAAGCTTGCGCGGTATGCCTGAACCGGCAACGGCAATCACCCGCTTTGCGGTGTTCTTGCCGAGGTCGCCCACGCGCTCCAGGTCCGCGGCGATGCGGATCGAACCCATGATCTCCCGAAGATCCGAGGCCATGGGCTGGCGTTTGGCAATGGTGACGATCGCCTTTTCGCCGATCTGCCGTTCCGCGTCGTCCAGAATAGTGTCGTCGGAGATCACCTTCTGGGCCAGGGCGAGATCGGAATTGACGAGCGCACGGACGGAGTCCGCGACCATCTGCTCGGCGAGACCGCCCATCTCGGAGATGCGGCGCGTGAGATACTTCAACTCTTCGTCGAAGGCGGACATGATGTGTGCGTGAGACATATTCGTTTCCTCGGGGGACGCGCTGTTCTGAATGGGCCTCGTTCGGTCTTAACCGGGAGGGACGGAAAAGAGCCGCCCCTCTCGGCCATCAGCCGAAGCGGCCCATGATGTAGTCCTGGGTGCGCTGATCGTCCGGGTTGGTAAACATTTTGTCGGTATCGTTCTCCTCGACGAGATTGCCGAGATGGAACATGGCCGTGCGCTGCGACACGCGCGCCGCCTGCTGCATCGAGTGGGTGACGATCACGATCGTGAAATTCGCCCGCAATTCGTGGATGAGTTCCTCGACTTTCGCCGTCGCGATGGGGTCAAGCGCCGAGCAGGGCTCGTCCATCAGAATGACTTCCGGGCTGACGGCAACGGCGCGGGCGATGCAGAGGCGCTGCTGCTGGCCGCCGGAAAGCCCGGTGCCCGGCTCCTGCAGCCGATCCTTCACCTCGTTCCAGAGCCCGGCCTTCTGAAGGCTCGTTTCCACGACCTCGTCGAGCTCGGTCTTGGTGCGTGCCAGGCCATGGATGCGCGGGCCGTAGGAGACATTGTCGTAGATCGACTTCGGGAACGGATTGGGTTTCTGGAACACCATGCCCACGCGGGCACGCAATTCCACCACGTCGATCGACGGATCGTAGATATCGTCCTCGTCGAGCGTGATCTTGCCCGTGACGCGGCAGTTCTCGATCGTGTCGTTCATGCGGTTCAAAGTGCGCAGAAACGTCGATTTTCCGCAACCGGACGGACCGATCAGCGCCGTGACCGTGTTCTCGCGGATATTGAGGTTGACGTCG
Organism: Sinorhizobium sp. KGO-5; assembly: GCF_036245905.1. NCBI lineage: Bacteria > Pseudomonadati > Pseudomonadota > Alphaproteobacteria > Hyphomicrobiales > Rhizobiaceae > Sinorhizobium > Sinorhizobium sp. KGO-5. Next base: position 938,227 of record NZ_BDIZ01000001.1, on the reverse strand, counting down.
AAGAGCGCACGCTTTTCGCCGTAATAGACCGACACATCGTTGCCGATCATCTTGTAAGGCACCGTATTCATTTTCTGCTCAAGAGCCTTTTCGACTGCAGCTTCCGACATGATGTTCATAGTCCTTACCCCACTACCAGCGACGCTCAAAGCGACGCCGCAAGAGAATTGCGCCGAGATTCATGAAGATGAGAAAGATCAGGAGAATGATGATCGCTCCGGACGTACGCTCGACGAAGGCACGTTCTGCCTCGTTCGCCCACATGTAGATCTGCACCGGCAGCGCCGTGGATGGCTCCAGCGGCGACCCCGGAAAGTCGACCACGAAGGCGACCATGCCGATCAGAAGCAGCGGCGCCGTTTCGCCCAGCGCATGGGCGAGGCCGATGATCGTGCCGGTCAGGATGCCGGGCATGGCAAGCGGCAGCACGTGATGGAAGATGGTCTGCATCTTCGATGCGCCGAGGCCGAGTGCGGCGGAACGGATCGACGGCGGCACTGCCTTCAGGGCCGCCCGGGTCGCGATGATGATGGTCGGTAGCGTCATCAGCGTCAGCACGAAGGCGCCGACGAGTGCTGCCGAGCGCGGCATGCCCGCGAAGTTGATGAAGACGGCAAGCCCGAGGAGGCCGTAGACGATGGACGGTACGGCCGCCAGGTTGTTGATGTTCACCTCGATCAGGTCCGTCAGCCGGTTTTTCGGCGCGAACTCCTCGAGATAGATGGAGGCGGCGACGCCGATCGGCAGCGACAGCACGAGCACGATAAGCATCATGTAGAGCGAGCCGAGAAGGGCGACGCCGACACCCGCCGCTTCAGGCCGGCTGGATGCGCCGAAGGTGAAGATGCCGGTGTTGAAGCTCTTCTTGAGCACGCCGGCCTCGGCAAGCTGGTTCATCCACGCGACCTGCGCATCCTTCACCTTGCGTTTGGCTTCGTCGACCGACAGGTCGATCTGGCCCTTGAAGGCGGAGTCGATGTTCGCCTCGGCAAGCAGCGTGACGGGAACCGTCCTGCCGATCACCGACGGATCGGCGACGACGATGTCACGCAGTTGCGTCCGGGCGCTGGCGGAGACCATATCGGTCGCCTGCTTCACCAGCGGCCGCTTCGACGGATCGAGGCCGAGCTGCTTGACCAGAGCCTCCCGCACGAGCAGCGGATAGTTGGCGGTATAGAGCCGCTTCGGATCGGTCGCCCGTTCGTTCTTCGGATCGATCACCTTCTCGGAAAACTCGATCGGCAACGTGATCGTCGTCTGCTGGAAGGCGGTATAGCCCTTCGAAACGACGCTCCAGAGGAGAACCGCGAGGAAGAACAGACCAATGGCGATGGCGCTGATTCCGAAGGCACGGAAGCGGCGCTCCGCGGCATAGCGGCGCTTGATGCCGATATCGCGTCGGCTTGCGGCAGGTCGGGTGGAGACCCTTACCGTCGGGGAGGCAAATTCGGTCATTCGTACTGTTCCCGATATTTGCGCACGATGTAGAGCGCGTAGATGTTGAGGCCGAGCGTGATGACGAAGAGCGTGATGCCGAGCGCAAAGGCGACCAGCGTCTGCGGCGAGGTGAACTCGAGGTCGCCAGTCAGCTGATTCACGATCTTGACCGTCACCGTGGTCATCGGCTCGAGGGGGTTCAATTGCATGCGCGCCGCGACGCCGGCAGCGAGCACGACGATCATCGTCTCGCCCACCGCGCGCGAGGCCGTCAAAAGCAGCGCCCCGACGATGCCGGGAAGTGCTGCAGGCAGGATCACCTTCTTCACCGTTTCCGAGCGCGTCGCACCGAGGCCGAGCGAACCGTCACGCAGCGCCCGCGGCACCTGGGTGATGATGTCGTCGGACAACGACGAAACGAACGGGATGAGCATGATGCCCATGACGATGCCGGCGGTGATGACGCTCTGGGCCTGAATGAAGTTCTGGTAGTTGCCGGTGACGAGACCGTTCAGTTGCGCGGAGATGTCGCGCAGGAAAGGCCCGACGGTGACAAGCGCGAAGAAGCCGTAGACGATCGTCGGGATGCCGGCGAGCACCTCCAGAAGAGGCTTGGCTGTGGAACGCAGCCGCGGGCTCGCATACTCGGCCATGTAGATGGCGGCGAAAAGCCCTATCGGCACCGCGAAAAGCATCGCCACGAAGGCGATATACAGGGTGCCGGCAAGGAGCGGCAGCAGGCCGAACTGGCCGGAGGCGCCGCCGCTTCCGGCCGCAGCGAAGCGCGGATCCCAGACCGTGCCGAAGAAGAACTCGAAGGGCGAGACCATGGTGAAGAAGCGGCCCGCCTCCGAGAGCATCGAGGCGACGATGCCGACCGTCGTCAGAATGGCTATGGAAGAGGCGAAGATGAGCGAGCCGAGCATGACGCGCTCCACCCGATTGCGGGCACGGAAACGGACGTCGATATTGCGGATGGCGTAGAGCCCGCCGGCAACGGAAACGAGCAGCACGACGGCGCTCATCAGCCAACGGCTATATTGCCGCATCGCATTGAACTGCTGGGCGGACTGGATCATGTAAGGCTCGCCCTCGCCGGCAAGCGCCACGCCCTTGGCGGCCAGGGCTTCCCGCATGTTGGTCGAACCGTTCTCGATTGCAGCGACCTCGCCCGCATTCAGGCGTTCGAAGCCCGCGGCCACGGACTTGACCTGACCGAGCGCGAGCTGAACGGTGGCTGCCCCCTGATTCTGGACCGGTTCCGGAAGAGACGAGCGAACGGAGTAATCGACATAGATCGGAGCTGCGACGAGCCATATCGCAAGCAGAAGAAGAGCCGGCAGCATCGCCCAGATAGCGACGTAGCTGCCGTGATATCCGGGCAGCGAATGCAGGCTGGCGAGCTTGCCTCCGGACCGGGCGAACGAGCGCGCACGGCCGGCAAGAAACGCAATGAAACCGATCAAAGCGATGATCAGGAGAAGGAGCGAAGTACTCATCGGCACGTCTCCGCGACAGGCTTGTCGTAAGCCCCGACAAATTCGGAAGAATGCGGCTCCGGCGCTGAGAAGCGCCGGAGCCTGTCATGATCAGAGCAGGTTGCCTGCCTCGAAGGACGTGCGGATTTCCTCGCGCTCGGCGTCCGGAGCGGCAACGAGGCCGTATTCGGCAAGCGGGCTGTCGGGGCCGATCATCTGATCGTCGACGAAGAATTCGACATATTCCTTGAGGCCCGGGATCACGCCGATGTGAGCCTTCTTGACATAGAAGAACAGCGGGCGGGAAACCGGATACTCGCCGGAAGCGATCGTCTCGGTCGAGGGAACGACGCCGTTGACGGTCGCGACCTTCAGCTTGTCGGCGTTGTTTTCGTAGAACGAGAGACCGAAGACGCCGATGCCGTTCTTGTTGGAGTCGATACGTGCCAGCGTCTCGGTGTAGTCGCCGTCGATATCGACGGCCATGCCGTCCTTGCGCACCGCGATGCACTTGCTGTGCTGCTGCTTCTCGTCGCTGACGGCGGCCTTGATGACGTCCTGAGCGCCGGTGTCCTTGCAGCCGGCGGCAAGAATCTTCTCTTCGAAGACTTCGCGCGTGCCGTGCTTTTCGCCCGGAATATAGGCGGCGATTTCGGCGTCCGGCAGCGATGCGTCGACTTCCGACCACTTCTTGTAGGGATTGGCGACGAGCTTGCCGTCGACGACGACTTCGGCAGCGAGCGCCTTGTAGATGTGCTCCGGCTTCAGGGCGAGGTCGGCATTGCCGGCGTCGGTGGCGAAGACGATACCGTCATAGCCGATCTTCACTTCCTGGATTTCGGTCACGCCGGCAGCCTTGCAGGCCTCGACTTCGCTGTCCTTGATCTTGCGGGAAGAGTTGGCGATATCGATCGTGTCTTCACCCACGCCCTTGCAGAATTCCTTGAGGCCGGCAGAGGAGCCGCCGGACTCGACCACCGGGGTCTTGAAGTCGGGGAAGGTCTCGCCGAAATTCTCGGCAACGATCTTGGCATAGGGAAGAACGGTCGAGGAGCCGGCGACCTGGATCTGGTCGCGAGCCGCAGCAACGCCCGCGAAGGCGGCGGATGCAACCAGCGCCGCTACAGTGAGTTTAAGAGATTTCATGAATGTTCTCCCGGAATGGGCTTGTGTTGGTGCGCCAGGGTTCAGCGCTCTCTTCGCCGTTTCATCGGCCGCCCCTAGTTAGCCGCCGATGGCTACAGCTTTTATGTCAATTCGGTGAAACATTTATGACAGGATAACATACTGAAAATACTTCCTAATTTTCTCGTAGGAACATTCCAGCGGGGCGTGGTGTGTCAGAAGCGAACCTTGAAGACCGTGCCCTTCCCCACCTCCGAATGGATGAGCAGGCGGGCGCGGTGACGCGTGAGGATATGCTTGACGATCGCGAGGCCCAGGCCGGTGCCTTTCTTCGACCGGCTCGCCTCGACATTGACCCGGTAGAAGCGCTCGGTGATGCGCGGGACATGCTCGGCAGGTATTCCCGGGCCGTGGTCGGTAACCGTCACCTCCGCCTGATGACCGTTCCCGCCGGTCAGCCGGACATCGACCTGCTTGCCTTCCTGCCCGTATTTGCAGGCGTTCTCTATAAGGTTTTCGAAGACCTCCACCAGTTCGTCCCGATCCCCCTGGACGAAAACCGGCGTCTGCGGAACGTCCAGCGCGATCGTCACGTCGAGTTCGCCCGCAAGCGGTGCCAGGCTGTCGCGCACGTGTCCGAGCAGCGGCCCGAGATCGACGGCATCGTCCGGCGCGATGTGCGATTTCAACTCGAGCCGCGACAGCGACAGGAGGTCGTCCACGAGCCGGCTCATGCGCGTGACCTGCTCGTGCATGATGCCGAAGAATTTCTCCTGGGCCTTCCGGTCGTCGCGGGCGGGGCCTTGCAGCGTCTCGATGAAGCCGCGCAGAGATGCGAGGGGCGTGCGCAGCTCATGGCTGGCATTGGCGACGAAGTCGGAGCGCATCCGGTCGATGCGGCGGGCCTGCGAGATATCGCGATACGTCAGCAGGAAGATGCGCCGGCCGGAAACTTCGGAACCTATGTCCGCGGGCGCGACGCGAACCACGTAGACCGCCTCCGAAGGTAGCCGTTCCGCATGCTCGATCTGGTTGACTTTGCCTGTCGCGATCGTCTCGCGCACCATGTCGAGAATGCCGGGCGAACGGACGCGGGCGGAAAGATAGCTGTCCTGGGGGATAGTTCCGAAGGCCTTCTCTGCGGCAACGTTCTGGAAGACGACGGTCTCGTCGGCCGCCACGACGAGCACCGGCATGTCGAGTGCGTCGAGCAGGGGAGCGAGCGGGTCGGCCTTGGTTTCCACGGCAGCGCCGACGCTTTCCGGCGCTGCCTGGACGGGCGGTGCCCCCCGGTTGAGGATGGCCGCGACGAGCACGATCCAGAAAGGCAGAACGGCCAGCGGATGGATGCCCGCCAGTGCGGCAAGGAAGGCGAGCACGACGGACAGGCCGAGAAGCCCGCGTTCCGCCTTCAACCTCGGCAGCAGGGTGCGCCAGAACACCTTCGCGCCATCCAACACGATACCCTCGTTCCTCAATTCGCTGCCTCCTGCACCTCGACGACTGCTGCTGATCCAGCCAGCGGCCCGGATGCCGCAGAAGTGAGGGTAACCGCCTCAAATCCTCCATCAGAATCCGGCCATAAGGGCGCAGAGATAGCGCTGCTTCATGACATGATTTTCACGACATGCTTGAATCCGCAATGTAATTATGGCCTCCTCCGGAGAAATCGAGCGAGCGGGAGGAAACAGATGGCACGCCACGAAGCACCGGCCGAAGCAAGGCCGGGGAGCCGGGCGGTCGAACTGGAGATTGACGGCAGAAGCCGCATCTTCGACATCGACGATCCGGACCTGCCGAAATGGATCGACGAGGAAGCCTTTGGCTCCGACGATTATCCCTACAAGAAAAAGCTCGATCGGGAGGAGTACGAAGAAACGCTGACGAAGCTGCAGATCGAACTGGTCAAGGTGCAGTTCTGGATGCAGGCGACCGGCAAGCGCGTAATGGCGGTCTTCGAGGGCCGCGACGCCGCCGGCAAGGGTGGTGCGATCCACGCGACGACGGCCAATATGAATCCCCGCTCCGCGCGCGTCGTCGCACTGACGAAACCGACGGAGACCGAACGGGGTCAGTGGTATTTCCAGCGCTATGTCGCAACCTTCCCGACCGCCGGCGAGTTCGTCCTATTCGACCGCTCCTGGTACAACCGCGCCGGTGTCGAACCGGTGATGGGCTTTTGCACCGCCGACCAGTACGAGCAATTCCTCGAAGAGACGCCGCGTTTCGAGGAGATGATCGCGAACGAGGGCATCCATCTCTTCAAGTTCTGGATCAATATCGGCCGGGAGATGCAACTGAAGCGATTCCATGACCGGCGCCACGACCCATTGAAGATCTGGAAGCTTTCGCCGATGGACATCGCGGCGCTGAACAAGTGGGACGACTACACCGGAAAACGCGACCGTATGCTGAAGGAAACGCACACGGAGCACGGGCCATGGACCGTCATCCGCGGGAACGACAAGCGCCGCTCCCGCATCAACGTGATCCGCCACATGCTGACGAAGCTCGACTATGACGGCAAGGACGAGACGGCGATCGGCGATGTCGACGAGAAGATCCTCGGCTCCGGCTCCGGTTTTCTCAGGTGATTCCGACGCGCTGACGATCAGCCGCCCGGCTGCACCCGGATCGCAAAGAGATCGAGGCTGTTGCCGCCACCGCTGAGATCGCTGTTGATCACCAGTTTTCCAGGGCTGCTGGGTGCCGAGCCGCGCTCGAAATTGATCTTCAACAGCATGTCGACCCGCTCGTCGTGTACGGTGAAGCGGTGCCGGCCGCAGTCGCCGAGCGTCGAGAAATCGCATTCGACCGAGAATTCGGTTGCCTTGCCCGGAGCCGCCTGGACCGTCAGGGCGAGTGTCGACGACTTGCCCGACAGCTGGGCAAGGACATCCGCGGGAATTTCGATCGCCACATCGCCCTCCTTGGAGGCCGCTGCCGAAATCAACCGCAGGCTCTCGCCTGCATCACCGCCGGACGGTTCCGCGCTGGCGCGCGGCCCCGGCGTGACCGCCGCAGTTTCTCCGGGAGCAAAGACCTCTATCCAATCGCCGGAGAAGCCCTCCTGGGTGCCGAGGGTCTGCAGGCCGGCCGCGCCGTCGAAATCCTCCGCATCCACCGTCGCGGGCGGATTGGCGACGCCGGTGTCCGTCGGCGGCCGGAGCAGGTCGTTCGTCTGAACCCACCAGACGGCGACACCGGCCGCCGCTGCAAGCGTGGCAACGATCATCGCATAGGAGAAGAACCGGCTGCGCCTGCGCTTGCGCGGTCGCTGGTCGGCGACGCCCGGATCGGGAGCAGGCTTGCGCGCGGGTTCTATTCTTCCCTCGTCCGCCGCCGCTCTGAAAGCCGCCGGTGAGCCGTCGCGTTCGGGACGCAAAGCGCCAAGCCCGCCATCCGCCTGTGCAGGCGGGCTTCCCTCCGGCTTCAATGCCGGCTCGCTCCGTGGCGCGGCGGGTACTGGCGCTTCGGGAGCGCGCTCTACCCTCTCGCCCCTCGCCTTCACCTCGCCAAGGCTCACCACCGGAGTCTGAGCGCGCTCCTTAAGGGCAGCGCGCTCTTCCATCTCGATCGCGCGGATGACCGCTTCGAGCCGGTGACGTTGCACGGAGATGACCTCCGGATCTTCGATCTGCTGCTTCTGCAGACCGTTTTCCAGCGCCTGACGCGCCGACTGATAGATGCGCGCCCGGATCTCCGCATTGCTTCGATCCGCTCTTTCCAGCGCATTCCTGATCGCTGTCTCAAGTCCGCTCACGTCAAATCCTTCTGCGCGAAGTCTTCCGGTTGCCGCAATACGCTGCCGGATGTGCCTTTCTCGCGACGAGCCCCGCCTCTTCCCGTCACACGCCGTTGGTTTTATTAAGGATTGGGTAACCGCTGCATTGCGAATTCGCAAGTGCAGCCGCGACTTCGTCCGGTGTTCCCCAGGTAAAACATGGGCGAGCGTGGCCGAATTGCCGGAGCGCGCACCGCTTTACGGTGTCGCAGCGTCTTATCGGAGGCGCAAAGGTCGCTATTGCCTTCGCGGTTGCTGCATGTCCTTGCGCACCGGTGGACTTCAGGAACGATGCAGTAGGCAAGCGCGTCCGTTGCTGCTATCAGTTTTGACGTTTACGAGAACGTCAAAGTTGGGATGGAGATTTTTTCGATGTCGTTGCCGCCAATACTGTCAGGGAAAACGAGGCTGCCGGTCGTAGGGGCGCCGCTTTTCATCGTCTCGCATCCCCGGCTGACGATCGCACAATGCAAGGCCGGCATTATCGGCGCCTTTCCGGCGCTCAACGCCCGCCCGCAATCGCAGCTCGACGAATGGCTGGCGGAGATCACCGAGACACTGGCCGACCACGATGCCAGACACCCCGAGCGCCCGGCGGCACCCTTCGCGGTGAACCAGATCGTACACAAATCGAACGTCCGGCTCGAACAGGATCTGATGCTTTGCGTCAAGTACAAGGTTCCGATCGTCATCTCCTCGCTCGGGGCCGTGCCGGAGGTGAATGCCGCCATCCATTCCTATGGCGGTGTCGTTCTCCACGACGTCATCAACAACCGCCATGCGAATTCCGCGATCCGCAAGGGCGCAGACGGGCTGATCGCAGTCGCGGCAGGCGCTGGCGGCCATGCGGGAACGCTCTCGCCCTTCGCGCTCGTGCAGGAAATCCGCGCCTGGTTCGACGGGCCGCTTCTGCTCTCGGGCGCGATCGCCACCGGCGGCGCAGTGCTCGCTGCGCAAGCGATGGGGGCCGACATGGCCTATATCGGGTCGCCCTTCATCGCCACGGAAGAGGCCCGCGCGAGCGATGCCTACAAGCAGATGATCGTCGACAGCAACGCCGCCGACATCGTTTATTCCAATTACTTCACCGGCATACACGGCAATTACCTGAAACCGTCGATCCTTGCCGCCGGGATGGACCCGGCCAATCTGCCGGAAGCCGATCCCTCCAAGATGGACTTCGGCACGGCAACGGAAGGCGCCAAGGCATGGAAGGACATCTGGGGCTGCGGCCAGGGGATAGGCGCCGTGCGCGAAGTCGGCACCGTCGCCCGCCTTATCGACCGGCTGGAACAGGAATACGACGCCGCACGCGCACGTCTCGGCTTCGATTCCAATTCCGAAGGGCCGCCGGCCCAGGAATTTTCAAGTTCTCGAAACTGATGGCTTGAAATCTCGCCGCTTTGCGTTTATCAGCGCCTCACATTCGTTCCGCGACGTTCGCGGAACCGCCCCAAGGGCCGCTTTAGCTCAGTCGGTAGAGCACATCATTCGTAATGATGGGGTCACGTGTTCGAGTCACGTAAGCGGCACCATTTCTTCAGAGATCAGAGTGTTTTTGGGCGGCTCCTGGGTCGCCCGGTTGATTGGCTGACATATGGCTCTATCGAAAGCTCGGCAATACACGGGCTGCTGACTTAAGCGTCTTCTAACCGTTGCTGTATGCCTCTCCGGCCGCGGTGATCGCAGGATGTGCAAAGAAGGGAAATCTCTTTTCGGCCGTCCGACCGTGCTGAAAGCCGTGAGCGTGGCAGCAGGAAAGATAGCCACGCCCCGGCATTATCGATCGCCCCCGCGGACGCCGCTGATCTTTTAGGCGGACGGTCGTCCATGATCACGCCGTCGCGACTGGGGGGCCGTGCTGGCACAGCAAATCAGTTCAGCGTATCCAGCCTTCGCGGGACATGATCTTCTGCGCTTCATCGGAGATCAGATAATCCAGAAACGCTTTTGCTTCGGGATCGGAGTCGGGGGCCAGCGCCACGCTCAAGTCGCGCCATATTGCCCGATCGCTCGACAGCATCACCGCTTCCAGGGTGTCGGGGTTCGAAACCGGCCAATTCGGCCAGGTGATCCAGGCGTCTGCATCCAACGCTTTGAACGCCTTGAAGCTCGCGCCCGAACCATGTTCGAAAGCGACAATGTTCCTGCGGAACGCCGCGACATCCTCCAGCCGGCCGAGGCGGCCCGCGATGTCCTCCCATACACCCGTCCCCGATGTGTTGGCGACGCCAGCCCCCTCGGTTACGACGATTTTCGTCCCGACCGCCAGAAGGTCCTCGAATTTCGTGATCCCCTTGGGATTACCCGCTTTCACGGCAATCACTGCTGGACGAAGGTAAATCGGCGCGACCTGATCCGACGAAAATCCTTGATACGTCTCGAGAAAAGCAGTCATCGCCTGCTCGGAGGTACCCCAAATGACGTCCGCATCGGCCTGCGCCTTTTTCGACCATGTTTTCTCCGGCCCGGCGGTGATTTCGACCTTGCGGCCGGTCTCCTTCGTCCAGACGTCCGCGACTTTCCGGATGGCGGTGTGCGGACCGCCTGCACCGTACAGACGGATCACCCCATCCTGGGCATCGCGGCTGATCGAAGGGTCATGGAGTGCGGTGTCCTGCGCCGAAGCAGGCGTGGCAAGAATCGTTGTCAGAACAATCAGAAACGCAATTCGCACGGGCTTCTCCTTTTTATGCGTGTTGGACCGCAGCAGTCTTTCGACGGCGCGGCAGGAGAAACGACTCTTCGACGGGTACAATCCTTCCCTCATGGAGGAACACGAAACCGTGATCCGCCGTCACCCATCACGTGTAAAAATATCGCGTCAGGTGAAAGAACACCGGTGCCGCGAAGCTCAGCGAATCCATTCGGTCGAGTACGCCGCCATGGCCGCTGATCATCGAGCCCCAGTCCTTTACGCCCATCGAGCGCTTCACGGCCGAGAGCGCCAGTCCGCCGAAAAAGCCCATGGCGACGATGGCGAGGGCCATGGCGGCCGCCTGCAACGGCGTGAAGGGCGTTATCCACCACAAGGCCGCGCCGGCAGCCACGGCCGAAAGCCCGCCTCCGGCAAGTCCCTCGACCGTTTTCGACGGGCTGACGACCGGTGCGATCTTCGTCCGGCCGAAAAGCTTGCCGAAGACATACTGCATGACATCGCTGAACTGCGCGATGGTGATGAGGAAGAAGAGCAGCAGAAAGCCTTCGCCCGGCCGGCCGGGGATGTCGAGCGTGAGGAGGGCCGGTGCGTGGCTGATGCAATAGACCGTCAGCATCAGCCCCCACTGGATGCGCGAGACGCGCAGCAGGAACTGCTCCGTGTCGCCCTTGAGCGCGGAAAGGCTCGGCAGGAGGAGGAAGCCGTAGACCGGTATCAGAATGGTGAAAAGCGCATACCAGTCGATCGAGATCAGCCAGTATTGCAGCGGCAGCAGAACGTAAAAGGAAGCGACGAGCGGCAGGTGATCGGCGGCACGCGTCGGCGTCAGCGAGACGAACTCGCGCAGCGTGTAGAAGGAGGTGAGAGCAAAGAGCACGAGCGTGACGCCGCGGCCGAGAGCGAAACTCACCGCGAAGATGGCGATCATCACCCACCATGCCCTGATACGGGCATTGAGATTGTCGATCGTCGCCCGCCCGGTTTCGGACGTCGCGCGGCGCGACAGCACGAAGCCGATCAGCGATGCCGCTCCGAGAAGAGCGACTATGCCGGCGAAGAGGATAAAGAGTTTGTCGTTCAAGGACATGGCGGCCTCATCCGATGGGTTCCGGCGCAAGTGCGGCGACCGCTGCGCGGGCGCGTTCCAGAAAAGCCTCCTTCTCTTCGCCGGTGTGGCGCGCGACCGGCGGTCCGAAACGCACCGTGCAGCTGATGGGGACGGGCAAAAAGGTTCCCTTGGGAAAGGCGCGCGAGGGATTGTCGAGATAGGTCGGGATCAGTTCCACGTCGGGAAATTCCTGAGACAGCCAGTAGAGCCCGCTCTTGAACGGCCCCGGCAACCGTTCGCTGCCGCGCGTGCCCTCCGGGAAAAGGATGAGCGACTCACCCTCGCAGAGCACGTTGCGCAAGGGTGCGAGAGCCGCTCCGGGCGGCCCCTGCGTCGAGCGCTCGACGAGCACGCCGTTCAGCACCTTCAGCCCGATATGACGCCTCACGGCCCCCCTGCCCCAATAGTCCGCCGCGGCGATCGGATGCGTCGACGCGCGCAACGCACGCGGCAGCGCCGACCAGATCAACAGCGTGTCGAGATGGCTCGCGTGATTGGCGAAATAGATGCGCTGGCGCATTTCCGGGTGCGAGCCCATCCAGTGCGCCTGCCCGCCGACGATGAACCGCGTGAGGCCGATCAATGCCAGGTCGATCACGGGTTCGCGCCTTCCCGAATGCGCGCGACGATGGCCCTGGTGCGGGTCGCGCATGTGACGAGCGCGCCGGCAAGGATGATCCAAGCCGTGGCGTAAAGCACGAGGCGCTCTGTCATCAGAATCGCTTCCGCGAATGCCAGCACGCAGGCGAGACTCATCAACGCCATGCGGTGCTGTTTCGCCATGGGACCGCGGAAGTCCTGACCCTGGCCGAGCGACCCGCCGAAGACGCGCACATAGGCCGTCAAGGCGGCCGCAAGCGCTCCCGCCCAGCCGAGCCATCCCGCGCCGGCGGCATAGCCGAGTGCAACGATGAGCAAGGTGTCGGCGGCCCGGTCGGGAAACTCGTTGTAGAGCGCCCCCACCGGCGAACCGCGCCCGCCCTCGACCGCCACCATGCCGTCGAGAAGGTTGCAGAGGAGACGCAACTGGATAGCGGCGAGCGCCACAGGATAAAGGAGCGGCCAGCGGACTGCGGAAAGGAGGGCCCCTGCCCCCAGCGTGGCAAAGACGACGCTTGCAAGCGAGATCTGGTTCGGCGTGACCGAAGTCTTCAGAAGCAACGCCGTCAAGCGCCGCGCGTAGCCGCTGTCGCGCGCGGCGATGGGGCGACGATCCGCGCCCGGCCTGTCTGCGTCTTCGCCGTCGGGTGCGACACTCATGTTCGAGAGGTACGGCCTACAAATGAAGGATTGCAGTCTGTCTTAAAACAACTTCCATGCAAATGCCATATCGCCGCGTGGCCAGCTCGGTCTCACTTGGCGGAAATATCCACCCTGGGTATACCGTTGACGGTCGGCTCCGGCTGGCTCGTCACCTCGCGAAGCCATTCGCGCCAGATGGCGACCAGCAGCGCCATCAGGACCGGGCCGACGAAGAGACCGAGAAACCCCATCGTCTTGACGCCACCGATCAGGCCGAAAAACGTCGGCAGGAAGGGCAGCTTGATCGGACCGCCGACGAGCCTCGGGCGCAATGTCTTGTCTACGATGAAGAGCTCCGTCGTACCCCAGGTGAACAGCGCGACGCCGTGGACGGGCGAGCCGCTTGCAACGAGATAGACCGAGACCAGGGTGAAGCAGAGCGGAGCGCCGCCCGGAACGAGCGCCATGACGCCGGTGATGATGCCGAGCGTCACCGGCGACGGCACGCCGGCCAGCCAATAGGCGACGCCGAGCACGATGCCTTCGCCGATCGCGATGATGCCCATGCCGGTGACCGTCGAACTGATCGTAAGAGGCACCACGCGCGACAGCCTCTCCCAGCGCATCGGGAAGATCCGTTCGCCAAGATGGTCGAGCTGCTTCGAAAAGGACTGGCCGTCACGATAGACGAAGAAGAGCGTGATCAGCATGAAAAGGAGCGTCAGGAAGGACTGGAAGGCGGAGGCGCCGACCACGAGCACGCCGCGATAGATATTGCCGATATTGGAGCCGCTCACGAGCTGCACCAACTCCCCGAGAGCGCCGGGGTGACCGACATATTTGACCCATTGTTCGCCGAGCCAGGCACCCACCGCCGGGATCGTCGCCAGCCAGGCGGGCGCCGGGGCGCCGTTCGCATTGGTCGCAACCGCCCAGACGAGCCAATCGCGCACTTCGTCCACGGCATAGATCGCGACAAGCGAGATCGGCACGACGATAAAGGCGACGACGGAAATGATGGCGATCGTCGCAGCAAGTGTGCGGTTGCCGTTCACGCCCTGAAGCAGCCGCCAATAGATGGGCCAGCTCGCGAACCCGATGACCACCGCCGCAAGCACCGGTACGAGGAAACCATGGAAGAAATAGACGCCGCAAAGCAGAATGAGAACGAGCAGCCACCGGGCCGCCGAAATCGGCACGACGAGGGCGGAGCGTGAATGGGCTGGCTGCCCGAAGAGCCGCGGCTCCACAGGTAGATTCTCTCGTTCGCGATTGCCCAATTGCACCAATTCTCCTCCGTCTCTTCGAACCTTACAACAAACCCGCAACCTTGCCAGCCCGTTCCGCTCCGCTGGACGCGGTTTCCGGCGCAATGATGGCGGCCGGCGCCGAATCGGCGCTTTACGCCAGAACGCGCGCATTTTCACCTAGCAAGGGGACGTGACAGGGAGATTAGAGCGGCTGAGGAAAAGCGCGTGCGGTTTCGCGCGCAGTAAGGCTACGCGTCCCCTCTCCGGCGATCAACGAACACCGAGGCGAGGAATATGGCGAAACCGCCGATGCCGAGCACGGCGCCGACGAGCCCCGGCGAAGTCCAGCCATAGCCGGCGGCGATGGCAATGCCGCCGAGCCAGGCGCCAAGAGCATTGGCGAGATTGAAGGCGGAATGACTGAGGGCTGCCGCGAGCGTCTGCGCCTTTCCGGCGACGTCCATCAGCCGGGTCTGGACGCCCGGAACGACGGCGAAGCCGCCGCCGATGAAAAGCACGTTGACGATCGCCATCCAGGGGCTCGTCATGGTGAAATAGAAGAGGATGTAGGCGAAGACGTTGAAGACGAGCGCGATGCCGATGGCGCGCGTAAGCGACCAATCGGCGAGCCGCGAACCCACGATATTGCCGAGGATCATGCCTGCGCCGAAGACCGACAGCATGACGGGCACATTGGCGACGGAAACGCCCGCGACCTGGGTCAGCGCCGGTGCGATATAGGTGAAGACGGCAAACATCCCGCCGCAGCCGATCGCACAGATGCCCAGCAGCAACCAGACCTGGAGGCTTCCCAGTGCGCTCAATTCCCGCAGCGGCGTCGCCTGCGGATCGCCCCTGTCGCGCGGCACGTGAAGCCAGATCAGGACCATTGTCATAAGGCTGATGCCGCCGACGATCGCAAAGGCGCTGCGCCAGCCGAGCGCCTGGCCGAACCAGGCGACGAGCGGCGTGCCGAAAAGGGTGGCGATCGTCAGCCCCATCATGACCCGCCCGACCGCGCGCGCCCGCTGGTTCGGTGCCGCAAGTCCTGCCGCCACCAGTGCCGCCACGCCGAAATAGGCGCCGTGCGGCAGGCCCGCGAAAAAGCGCGCGGCGACGAGCGGGTGGAAACTTGGAGCAAATGCGGACGCGAAATTGCCCAACGCAAAGACCGCCATCAGGACCAGCAGCACATGAAAACGGGCGAACCGCGCCGCAAGCACCGCGATCAACGGCGCCCCGACGACGACCCCGAGCGCATAGGCGCTGATGACGGCGCCGGCCGCCGGCACCGACACCGCGACGTCGTCTGCGACCTGCGGCAACAGACCCATAATGGCGAATTCGCCGGTACCGATACCGAAACCGCCGACAGCCAGCGCGATTTCCGCCGCGGAAACTCTGTTGCGGGACTTGCCTATATGGGTGGGGCCGATATCGGCGGAAAGGACGTCTTCGGACATGCGTTACCTTGGCTCGCGGCCCGTCGGCCGCCGCTTGGGAGGGATCTGGCAAATTTCTTGGGGACGTCGGCACAGCCGATGTCGTGGCAGGTTATACTGCAGTGCAGTATAGGCGGGCCCGCTGCACCTGCAAGAACTGTGCTGCAGGGCACATCAAAATTTCTCAAGCCGGTGCATGTCTGCCGATTGTTGACGTTTACGTCAAGGTTATATAATCCGGATTACGGCTTGAAGAGGCGAGCTAAAAGCAGCATCTTCGACGGAGAGGAAGATCGGGAGGGATTTTTCTTTGCCGCGATGACGGCCGTTCATTGGCGACCAGAGGGAGGAAGGTCATGGCGGAAGCAAGCACCCAGCAGTCGGGTTCCGGTACGGCGAAGATCTGGCTCGGATCCTACCCGCCGGGCGTGCCCGCCGACATCGGCCCGCTCACCTACCGCTCCATCGGCGAATTCTTCGATCACGCAATTGCGCAATATTCCTGGCGGCCCGCATTCACCTGCATGGGCAAGGCGCTGACCTTCTCCGATCTCAATGCGCATTCGGCCAAAATCGGCGCCTGGCTCCAGTCGCTGGGGCTCGCGAACGGCGATCGGGTTGCGGTGATGATGCCAAACATCCTTCAAAATCCCGTCATCGTCTACGGAATCCTGCGAGCCGGCTTCACCGTCGTCAACGTCAATCCGCTCTATACGCCGCGCGAACTGGAGCACCAGTTGGTGGATGCCGGCGCCAAGGCGATCTTCGTGCTCGAGAACTTCGCCCATACGGTCGAGCAGGTGCTGCCCCGCACGAAGGTCAAGCATGTCGTGGTCGCCAGCATGGGCGACATGCTTGGTCCGAAGGGAACAATCGTCAATCTGGTGGTGCGCCGCGTCAAGAAGCTGGTCCCCGCCTGGTCGATTCCAGGTCACCTTTCTTTCAAGTCGGTTCTTGCCAAGGGCGCGACGCTCGGCTTCAAGCGGCCGAACGTGGCGCCGGGAGATGTCGCCTTCCTGCAATATACCGGCGGCACCACCGGTGTTTCCAAGGGCGCAACGCTGACGCACGCCAATCTCCTGTCCAACATGGCTCAGATGGAACTGTGGCTGAACACGGCCTTCCTGCGCAAACCGCGCCCGGAGAGGCTCACCTTCATGTGCGCGTTGCCGCTCTATCATATCTTCGCGCTCACGGTGAATTCGCTGATGGGGCTGGCAACCGGCGGCAACAACATCCTGATACCGAACCCGCGCGACATCCCCGCCTTCGTCAAGGAGCTCGGCAGGTACAGGACGAACATCTTTCCGGGGCTGAACACGCTCTTCAACGCGCTGATGAACAATCCCGAATTCCGCAAACTCGACTTCTCGTCCCTGATCCTGACCTTCGGGGGCGGCATGGCGGTGCAGCGGCCCGTCGCCGAGCGCTGGCTGGAGCTGACCGGCTGCCCGATCCATGAAGGCTACGGCCTTTCCGAGACCTCGCCGGTAGCGACCGCCAACCGCCTCGACACCGACGATTTCACCGGCACAATCGGCATGCCGCTGCCCTCGACGGAGATCGAGATCCGCGACGAGGACGGGCGCACGCTTCCCGCTGGCGAAATCGGAGAGATCTGCATTCGCGGGCCGCAGGTGATGGCGGGCTACTGGCAGCGCCCAGAGGAAACGGCCAGGGCCATTTCGCCGGACGGCTTCTTCCGCACCGGCGATGTCGGCTTCATGGACGCCGAGGGGCTGACGAAGATCGTCGACCGGAAGAAGGACATGATCCTCGTCTCGGGGTTCAACGTTTTCCCCAACGAGATCGAAGAGGTGGCGGCGACCCATCCCGGCATCCTCGAATGCGCCGCAATCGGTATTGCCGACCCGCATTCCGGCGAAGCGGTCAAGCTCTTCGTCGTGCGCAAGGACCCGAACCTCACCGAAGAAGAGGTCAAGCGCCACTGCGCCGCCAACCTCACCAACTACAAGCGGCCGCGGCACGTGGAGTTCCGCACGGAACTGCCCAAGTCCAACGTCGGCAAGATCCTGCGCAAGGATCTTCGCGGGTAACGGCTTGGGCGCGAAAACGTCCCTCACCCGGCCTGCCGACCCCCTTTTCCCCGCTGGACGGGGAGAAGGGACTCGTGGCACCGGCTCCGTTCCATTTTGCCGCTGCGCGTGCGTCCGAGTCCCCTCTGCCCGCCTGCCTGGAGAGGTTAGGGTGAGGGGAAGTTTTCGCCGCCCTGCCGATGGAGCGATGCGGCCACCTTTTTTCGCTGCAGCGCACACCTGCCCTTGATTTGCCGCGGTTAAACCGACTAGCTATCGCAGCCAAATTCCAATGCCCTCATTCCCATGCCCTAGTTGCGATGCAAGGAGCCCTGCGATGAAAGCGCTTGTCGAAAACCTGAAAGCCACTGCACGCGAAACCGATGCGACCGATATCCGTGCCGCCTTCGCGGCCGATCCGAACCGCTTCTCGCGCTTCAGCACGGCGTTCGACGACCTCCTCTTCGACTATTCCAAATGCGCCGTGAACGACCGGGTGATCGACGGCCTCGAAGCGCTCGCCAAGGCGGCGAAAGTCGAGGAAAAGCGCGATGCGATGTTCCGCGGCGATGTCATCAACATCACCGAGGAGCGCGCGGTTCTGCACACGGCGCTCAGGAACAGGTCGAACCGGCCGGTTCTCGTGGGTGGCAAGGACGTCATGCCGGACGTCAATGCCGTGCTGGAGGCCATGGGCAAGTTCGCTGACGACGTCCGCTCCGGTGCCCTGAAAGGAGCCACAGGCAAGAAAATCACCGACGTCGTCAATATAGGCATCGGGGGCTCCGACCTCGGCCCTGTCATGGCGACGCTGGCGCTTGCCCCCTTCCATGACGGTCCGCGGCTGCACTTCGTTTCCAACGTCGACGGCGCCCACATCGCCGACACGCTGAAGCTCCTCGATCCCGAAACCTCTCTCTTCATCGTCGCCTCCAAGACTTTCACCACGATCGAGACGATGACCAATGCGGCGACTGCCCGCGCCTTCATCGCCGGCAAGCTCGGCGAGGCGGCGGTGGGTCATCACTTCGCGGCCGTCTCCACCGCCCTGGATAAGGTCGGCGCCTTCGGCATCGATGCCGCCCGCGTCTTCGGCTTTTGGGACTGGGTCGGCGGGCGCTATTCCATCTGGTCTGCGATCGGCCTGCCGCTGATGATCGCGATCGGCAAGGAGAATTTCGACCGCTTCCTCGATGGCGGCCACGCCATGGACGAGCATTTCCGCAGCGCGCCGCTTCGCCGGAATGTCCCCATGCTCCTCGGGCTCATCGGCTTCTATCATCGCAACGTTCTCGGCTATCCGTCGCGGGCGATCCTGCCCTACGACCAGCGGCTGACGCGCTTCCCGGCCTATCTGCAGCAGCTCGACATGGAATCGAACGGCAAGGGCGTGACGCTCGACAGCCAGCCGGTCGAATTCGCGACCGGTCCCGTGGTCTGGGGCGAGCCCGGCACCAATGGCCAGCATGCCTTCTATCAGCTCATCCACCAGGGAACCGATATCATTCCCGCCGAGTTCATGATCGCGGCGAACGGCCACGAAAGGGACCTGCGCCACCAGCACCAGCTCCTGATGGCGAACTGCCTGGCGCAGTCGGAAGCCCTCATGAAGGGGCGTACGCTGGCGGAAGCCAAGGCGCAGCTGACCTCCAAGGGAATGGACGAGGCAAAGGCCGACAAAATCGCACCCCACCGCGTCTTCACCGGAAACCGGCCGTCGCTGACCATCGTCTACGATCAGCTCAACCCCTTCGCGCTCGGCCGTCTGATCGCGCTTTACGAACATCGCGTCTTTGTCGAAGGCGCGCTCTTCAACATCAATTCCTTCGACCAGTGGGGCGTCGAGCTCGGCAAGGAACTGGCGACCGGCCTGCTGCCCGTCATCGAAGGCAAGGAAAGCACCGAGGGACACGATTCCTCGACCGCCGGACTCGTTGCTGCGCTGCTGAAGGCGGCACGCTGAACGACGACCGATCGGAGTGATCGGTCAGCCGCGCAGATTCTCCCCCCTTGCGGGGGAGATGGAGGAAGCCAGAGCGGGCATAGACGGCCGCGCGTGCTGCTTGGACCCGCCGAGACCCGGCGTGGCCGGCACCGACCTCACAGCCCGAGTTCGTGCCGCCAGGGCGGGTTGGCGCCTGCGCGCGAAACAGTGACGGCCGCCGCCTTCGCTCCGAGCGTCAGGGCCTGACGGATGGCCTCGTCGGTCAGGCTTGCCACCTTCTCCTTGGTCAGGAGGCCGTTGAACTTCAACGACGCCAGTATACCGGCGTCGAAAGTGTCGCCCGCGCCGACAGTATCGACGACCTCGACCCGTTCGCTCGCGACCTCGACCTTGTGGCCGTCCGTATAACCGACCGCGCCGTCCGCGCCGCGGGTGATCAGCACCAGCTTCGGGCCGCGTTTCAGCCATTCGGCCGCGAGCGCGTCGTGGCTGCCCTCCATGCCGAACCAGGCGAGGTCCTCGTCGGAGAACTTGACGATATCGGACATGGCGGCCATTCGCTTCATGCGTCCGACATGCGCCCCCCGGTCTTTGATGAAGCCGGGGCGGATATTCGGATCGAAGGAGATCAGCCGTTTTTCGTGCTCCCGCGCCATCAGCGCCTCGTAAGTGGAGCCGCAGGGCTCGGGAATGAGGCTGATCGCGCCGAAATGCAGCGCCTCGCAGAAATCTCCGAGCGCCGGAAGGTGCTCCGTGGTGATCATCCTACCGGCCGTGTTCTCATCGAAGAAGGCGTAGCTCGCATGCCCGTCGACGAGCTTCACGAAGGCGAGCGTCGTGTGCAGCGGCAGCGTGGCGCAGGGAGCGAAATCGACATTCGAGGCCTCAAGCGTCGAGCGAAGGATGTCGCCGAACATATCGTCCGAGAGGCCGGTGAAGAAGCCTGTGGGGACGCCGAGCCGGCCGAGCGCGACGGCCGTGTTGAAGATCGCGCCGCCCGCATAGGGCGCAAAGGCGCTTTCGCCCGCCGTCGTCTCCCGCGGCAGCATGTCGATCAGGGCCTCTCCGCAGCAAACGATCATGTCCATTCCTCCCCAAACATATTCATCGATCCGGCAAATCGCGCCAAGCCCTTCGCTACTGGACCGCGAGCGCGCTGACGCCCCCGTTACGGCCCGACCAGTCGAGCGGAGCGTTGAGGAAGGCTTCGACCTCGTTCAGCGTCTTATCGTCGAACAGCGCCAGTTCGCGCGCGACGGCAAGCACGTTGCGCCAGGTGGCGATGTAGTGCAGGTCGACGCCCTTCGACTTCATGTCGCCGCGGGCTTCCGGAAAGATGTCGTAGTAGAAAAGCGCGATGCCGTGCTCGACGACGCCGCCGGCCGCGCGGATCGCGTCGATGAACTTGAACATCGAGCCGCCGGCGGTCGTCAGATCCTCGATGACCAGGACGCGCGCGCCCTCCGGCATATGGCCTTCGATCTGGGCGTTGCGGCCATGTCCCTTCGGCGCCTTGCGCACGTAGATCATCGGCAGGCCGAGACGCTCGGCAAGCATGGCTGCGAAGGGAATGCCGGCAGTCTCGCCGCCGGCCACCACGTCGAACCGCTCGAAGCCGGCTTCGCGCAGGATCGTCGCAGCGGCGAAATCCATCACCGCGGAACGGATTCGCGGATAGGAGATCAGCTTGCGGCAGTCGATATAGACCGGGCTCGCCATGCCGGAAGAGAGCTTGTAGGGCTCGTCGGCGCGAAAATGCACCGCCTTGATTTCCCAGAGCATCTTCGCGACCAGGTCGGCCATCACCGCCTTATCGGTGAACGCATTCGAAAACATGGATTCTCCTTCTGCAATCAGGGCTGGACGACGGCCCAATGAAGCGGAAACATCGGGTCGAAGACCGTGACCGGGCCGGCCTCGGTTTCGATCTTGGCGGGATAGCGGACGGTCTCCTCCTGCTTGTGCAGCGTGATCGTTTCCTCGTTTGCCGGCAGGCCGTACCAGGCTGGGCCGTTCAGCGAGGTGAAGGCTTCCAGCCGGTCGAGCGCGCCCTCTTCCTCGAAGACGTGAGCGAGGCAGCTCAAGGTGTTGATCGATGTGTAGATGCCGGCACAGCCGCAGGCGCATTCCTTGAGCGGGTCGACATGCGGGGCAGAGTCCGTTCCGAGGAAGAAGCGGACGTCGCCCGAGATCGCGGCCTGGCGAAGCGCCAGCCGATGCGCCTCGCGCTTCGCTACCGGCAGACAGTAGTAATGCGGCTTGATGCCGCCGACGAGGATGGCGTTGCGGTTGATGATCAGGTGATGGGTGGTGATGGAGCCGGCAAGATTGGCCGCGTGCTCCCGGATATAATCGACCCCGTCCTTCGTCGTCACATGCTCCATGGTGATCCGGAGATCGGGCAGTCGCCGGCGGAGCGGGTCGAGAACGGTTTCGATGAAGACTGCCTCACGGTCGAAAATATCGACCTCGGCCGTCGTCACCTCGCCATGGACGCAGAGCGGCAGGCCGATCTCGGCCATGCGCTCGAGCACCGGCATGGCCTTGTCGATATCGCGGACCCCGCTCGACGAATTGGTGGTGGCGCCGGCCGGATAGAGCTTGACCGCCTTGACGAGGCCGCTCCTGAACCCGGCTTCCACATCGCCCGGATCGGTGCCCTCGGTAAGATAAAGCGTCATCAGCGGTTCGAACCGGTCCCCTGCGGGAATGGCGGCGAGGATGCGCTCGCGATAGGCGGCCGCATCGGCCGAAGTCAGCACCGGCGGCACCAGATTGGGCATGATGATGGCACGCGCGAAATGGCGGCTCGTATCGGCGATCACGCCGCGAAGCATGCCGCCGTCGCGCAGGTGAAGATGCCAATCATCAGGGCGGCGTATAACGAGGTCTTGCATATCAGCGTTCTCCCGATGCTCGCGCCCGATCCGCGCGGCCGGCATCAGGCGTACCGGTGCGCTCGAAGGGCGGCAACTCATGTGGTGAAACCGCGCCTCGATAACACCATTGCGCCGCCGAAGACAATGGCGATTCGAAAGGTCACCGCAGTCCGCGGCCGGAAACTGCGGGACGAATGCCGAGCACTCTAAAAGTCCCTGATCACGACATCCGCCGGCCTGCGGCTGTCGAGGACCCGGCGGGCATTGGGCAGGTCGTTGCCATAGGCCTTGCTGCGCGCCGCGTCTTCGTCATAGCCGTGATCGTACCAGCGCTGCAGGAGCCGCCGCTCGAGCACCTCCAGACCCGGATCTATGAAGATCGAATAATCGAAGGCGCCGTCGAGGCCGTTCCAGGGCGCTTCCTCCAGCAGCAGGTAGTTGCCCTCGGCAAGCACGATACGCGTCTCGGGCGCGATGATCCTCGCCGAGGCGATCGCCAGTTCCCGGGAGCGGTCGAAGACCGGAACGAGAACCTCGCCGTCATCGGCGCGCACGGCAGCAAGCGTTGCGAGAAAGGATCGGACGTCGAAGGTCTCGGGTGCCCCCTTGCGGGCAAGCAGCCCTTTTTCTTCGAGAACGGCATTGTCCATGTGAAACCCGTCCATGGGCAACACCGCCGCCTTTTCGCCCGCCTGCGTGATCGCCTCCGCAAGCGTTTCGGAAAGCGTAGACTTGCCTGCGCCGGGCGGACCGGCGATGGCGACGATGAAGCGGCCGGAAACGACCGCCCGCTTCAGGATTTCATCCGCAAGGGATTTGACGCTCATGCCGCAATCGCCTCGCGCGGCGGCTCCTTCGCGCCGGTCATGAAGGCCACCGCATCGGACATGGTGTAATCCTTGGGATTGATGACGCAGAGGCGGCGGCCGAGACGATGGATATGGATCCGGTCCGCGACTTCGAAGACATGCGGCATGTTGTGCGAGATCAGCACGATCGGCAGACCGCGGCGACGCACGTCGAGGATCAGCTCCAGCACGCGCCGGCTTTCCTTCACCCCGAGCGCCGCAGTCGGCTCGTCCATGATGACGACCTTGGAACCGAAGGCGGCGGCGCGTGCCACCGCGACGCCCTGGCGTTGTCCGCCCGAGAGCGTCTCGACCGCCTGGTTGATGTTCTGGATGGTCATCAGACCGAGCTCGGAGAGCTTCGCCCGCGCCTGCTTTTCCATGGCGGCCCGGTCGAGCGAGCGGAACCACTTGCCCATGATTCCCGGCTTGCGGATTTCCCGGCCGAGGAACATGTTGTCGGCGATCGACAATGCCGGCGACAAAGCGAGGTTCTGATAGACCGTTTCGATGCCGGCTTGCCTCGCCTCCATCGGCGAGCGGAACTGGATGGGCCTGCCCTCCAGCCGGATCTCGCCCTCGTCCGGCGTGACGGCGCCCGATATCGCCTTGATCATCGAGGACTTGCCGGCGCCGTTGTCGCCGATAACGGCCAGGATTTCACCGGGATAGAGGTCGAAGTCGGCGCGATCGAGGGCAGTCACGCGGCCATAGCGCTTGACGAGGCCGCGGGCGGTGAGAATGGGTTCCTGTGCCATCAGGCTGCTACCTTTCTGATCCACTGGTCGATTGCAACGGCGATGATGATCAGCAAGCCGATCAGGAGATAGGTCCATTGCGGGTCGGTGCCCATGAGGCGCAGGCCGAGCGAAAAGACGCCGACGATCAGCGCGCCGAAGAGCATGCCCATGATGGAGCCGCGGCCGCCGAAGAGCGAGATGCCGCCGATCACCACGGCGGTGATCGATTCGATATTCGCAAACTGCCCCGCTGTCGGGGAGACGGAGCCGATGCGGCCGATGAGGGTCCAGCCGGCAAGGGCGCAGATGAGACCGGAGAGCGTATAGATGGAGATGAGCATGCGCGTGACGTTGACGCCGGCGAGCTTTGCAGCCTCGGGGTCGTCGCCCACGGCATAGACATAGCGCCCCCAGGCCGTGCGGTTCAGGACATACCAAAGAAGGCAGACGAGGAGCACCATCACCACGACGCCGTAGGTGAAGACGGCATTGCCGATTCGGAAGTTCTGGCCGAAGAACTGCAGGATCGGGGCATTCGCGGAAATGTCCTGAGCCCGGATCGTCTCATTGGCGGAATAGAGGAAGTTGGAGGCGAGCACGATCTGCCACATGCCGAGCGTGACGATAAAGGGCGGCAGCTTCATCCGCGCGACGAGCGTTCCGTTGATGTAGCCGCAGAGCGCCCCCACCCCAAGACCGCAGATGACGGAGAGCACCGGCGGGAAGCCGTAGCGGAAGGTGAACTGCCCCATGATAACGGATGAGAGCACCATGATGGCGCCGACCGAAAGATCGATACCGGCGGTCAGGATCACGAGCGTCTGAGCGGCACCGACGATGCCGACGATTGCCACCTGCTGCAGGATCAGCGTCATGGTGAAGGCGGAAAAGAACTTGCCGCCGAGAATGACCCCGAAGGCGATCAGCGACAGAACCAGCACGATCAGCGGCACCGCGGCCGGGCTCGAATGCAGGAAGTGCTGCAGCTTCTGAAGCAGCGTCTTATCATGTGCGTCGAAAGACGCTACGTCCGTCGAACTGTCGGCCAGGACCTTTTCGAATTCCTGGGATGGCTGTGCGGCCGTGTTTGTTTCGCCCATGGGGACTCCTCCCGTGAACCCCGCTCAAGAGGGGGTGCATTGCTGCAGGATGCGCGGCCCACCGGTCGAAGCGGCGAGCCTCAGAACGCTCGACGACAATCCCGCTTGCGCCGCGATCGGTTCTGAGAAGCCAGAGCGGAACGCGGGCAAGAAGCACCTCGCGCTTTCCTCGCCCCGCCCTGAAAATTGCGCAGGTTTTCGATGCCTTGTCAAAGACCTCGGCACTTGCGGGAAGGGCGGCCGGGGCCGCCCTTCCCCTCACGCCTGTGCGCGTGGCCGATCAGCCCCAGCACTTCTCCATGCCGGTCTTGGTATCGATCGACTCGACGCCGGATACCGGCTTGTCGGTGACAAGCGCGACGCCGGTGTCGACGAAGTCCTTGCCTTCGGTCGGCGTAGGCTTCTCGCCCGTATCGGCGAACTTCTTGATCGCCTCGATGCCGAGCGCCGCCATCATCAGCGGATACTGCTGCGACGTCGCGCCGATCACGCCCTCGGCGACATTCTTGACGCCCGGGCAGCCGCCGTCGACGGAAACGATCAGCACGTCCTTCTCGCGGCCGACGGACTTCAGCGCCTCATAGGCGCCGGCGGCGGCCGGCTCGTTGATCGTGTGGACGACGTTGATGGTCGGATCCTTCTGGAGGAGGTTCTCCATCGCGGTCCGGCCGCCCTCTTCGTTGCCGTTGGTGATGTCGTGGCCGACGATGCGCGGGTCATCCTCGTCGCCGATCTTGTTCGGGTCCTTGGGGTCGATGCCGAAACCGATCATGAAGCCTTGGTCGCGCAACACGTCGACGGAGGGCTGCGACGGCGTCAGGTCGAGGAAGGCCACCTTGGCCTCCTTGGCGGCATCGCCGAGCGTTGCGGCCGCCCACTGGCCGATGAGTTTGCCGGCGAGCAGGTTGTCCGTCGCAAAAGTGGCGTCGGCGGCATTGAGGGGTTCGAGCGGCGTGTCGAGCGCGATGACCAGAAGGCCCGCATCCCGTGCCTTCTGGACCTGGGGCACGATACCCTGGGTATCGGAGGCGGCAATCAGGATACCCTTGGCGCCATCGGCAATGCAGGTCTCGATCGCAGCGACCTGGCTTTCGGAGTCACCGTCGATCTTGCCGGCATAGGACTTCAGGGTGACGCCCAGTTCCTTGGCCTTGGCGGCCGCGCCTTCCTTCATCTTCACGAAGAAAGGATTGGTATCGGTTTTGGTGATGAGGCATGCCGACACGTCGGCTGCCTGCGAGGGCGATGCGAAAGCAACGCCCATGGCGAGCGCGCCGAATGCGGCAGAAAGAACTGTCTTCTTCATTAAATCCTCCCAAGGATGAAAAATGCCGGCGCGCCGGCTTTCAGGACCCGCTGCAGCATTCTCCTCGGCTGCAGACGGCGCTTCCGACGGTCAATCAAGCACCAAAAATCCAGCCTGTCAATAAATAAATCAAATTGAATTATTATCTCGTTGTGGCATTCTGCGCGTAATGTCGCTTCCGTCCAATCGGGAGGATCGGGCATTGACAATCGCGGGCCGAATGCGGACAGGCCCACGCGAACCGAGCGGCGTCAGGGCGCCGCGATCAGGGTGCGGTCGCGGTAAAGCTTTAGGTACTGCATGGCCGTACCCGGATCGGGGAGGAACCGTACGGTACCAATGGGAGGAAACGGTGGCATGTCACTGACAGATGGCCCCTATACGGGGCCGCCTCAGCCGGATGTGGTCGACCCGAGCGGCGGGGCCAATCAAACGCGCGTGCGCGCCTATAACGAACGGCTGGTCATGTCGCTGGTGCGCCGTCACGGCAGCTTGTCCAAGGCCGAGATCGCGCGCCGCTCCGGTCTATCGGCGCAGACCGCCTCCGTCATCATGCGGTCGCTCGAAGCCGACGGGCTGCTCGTCCGCGGCGCGCCGGTGCGCGGCCGCGTCGGACAGCCCTCCATCCCCATGCGGCTCAATCCGGATGCGGTCTATTCCTTCGGCGTGAAGATCGGCCGGCGCAGTGCCGATCTGGTGCTGATGGATTTCCTCGGCACCATTCGGCTGCACCTGCATCAGATCCATACCTATCCGCTCCCCGAGGAGATCGTCAGCTTCATCGTCGGGGGCATCGGCAAGCTCGAGGGGCAGCTTGACGCCGGCGAGCGCGGCCGCATCGCCGGCGTCGGCATCGCTACGCCGTTCGAGTTGTGGAACTGGTCGGAGGAGGTCGGCGCGCCGCGCGAAGAGATGGACCGGTGGCGTGATTTCGACCTGCAGGCGGCGGTGGCCTCGCGCATCCGGCATCCGGTGTTCCTTCAGAACGACGGAACCAGCGCCTGCGGCGCCGAACTCGCCTTCGGTGTCGGCGCCAGTTACCCCGATTTCGTCTATTTCTATATCGGCTCCTTTATCGGCGGCGGCGTCGTGATCAACTCGGCCCTCTTTTCCGGCCGAACCGGCACCGCCGGCGCGGTCGGCCCGCTGCCTGTCGCCGGCAAGGACGGCAAGTCGACGCAGTTGCTGAAAATCGCCTCGGTCTTCGTCCTGGAAAAGCTGCTACGCGAACGCGGCATCGACCCGGAGCCGCTCTGGTACTCGGCCGACGACTGGATCGATTTCGGCGAGCCGCTCGAAATATGGATCCAGGATGCGGCGGCGGCGCTTGCACAAGCCGTCGTCTCCGCGGTTTCCGTCGTCGATTTTTCGGCGGCCGTGATCGACGGCGGCTTTCCGCCCTGGGTGCGGGCGCGCCTTCTTGCCGCGACGCGCAAGGCCCTCCAGACGCTCGACCTGCAGGGCGTCACGGTTCCGGACCTCGTCGAAGGCACCGTCGGCAGTCACGCCCGCGCGATCGGCGGCGCAAGCCTGCCGCTCTTCTCCCGCTATCTTCTGGACACCAATGTCCTCTTCAAGGAGCTTTGACCGTTGCTGAAAGGAATAAGCCCCATTCTGAGCCCGGAGCTTCTCTCCACATTGAGAGCGATGGGGCACGGCGACGAGATTGCACTTGTCGACGGAAACTATCCCGGGCTGGAGCACGCGCGCCGGCTCATCCGGCTGGACGGGCACCCGCTTGTCCCCGTGCTCGACGCCGTCTTGAGCATCCTGCCGATCGACGATTTCGTGCCGGAGGCGATCTTTCGGGCAACGGTCAAACAGGACCGCGATGCGCTCGACCCGGTGCATCGGGACATCATCGCCTGCTGTCGGAAACATGAGCCGACACAGCCGGTCGTTCCTTTGCTCGGAGCGGATTTTTATCAGCGGGTGAAGGCTGCTCATGCGGTGGTGCAGACCAGCGAGCCGCGGCTCTTCGGCAACGTCATCCTGCGCAAGGGCGTCATCTATCCTGGAGAACGTGACGCCTAAACAAAGAACCCGCCGGCGAGCCGGCGGGTTCTTCTCGATCAGGGGTGCCTGCGTTAAGCGGCGACCGTGTTTCCGGTGCGGGCATCGAGCGAGAGCGCGCCCGGGCCGAAGCCTGCCAGCACCAGGAAGGCACCGGCGATCGTGATGTTCTTCATCATCATGATCTGGTTGAAGACCGTCAGCAGCCCGTTTGCAGCCGGCGGGAAGTCCGGGACGTTGATTGCGCCGCTATGGAAGACGAAGGCGGTGACCACGCAGAAGGCGGCGAGCAGATAGGATGCGATGCGGGTCTGAAAGCCGACGAGGATAGCAAGACCGGCAACGAGTTCGAAGAGACCGGCGAGATAGGCGAGCGCCGTTGCGGCTGGCCAACCGGCACCGGTGATCATGCCGGCCGTCGCCGACGGGTCGGTGAGCTTGCCGAAGCCGGAGGTGATGAAGATGATCGAGAGAAGAATGCGCCCGATGAGCACGATGACATTCTGGGACATGCGCAAGGCTCCTGTTGGAAAACGTGTTGGCAGCAGAGATAACAAGATTTTCGAAATCCTCTAGCCGCCCACCCGGCGACAGATCGTTCACAATCTAGAGACGGAATCGATTCGTCGTCAACTGATGCCTTACCGCTTTGGCTTCGGTCGGCCGATCGAGCGCTTTTCTGTTGCAAGATGAGGCAACAGAGTCAAAACTCCCCGACGCGTAAAGGGGAACGCAGGGGTAACCGCAATGGCTGAAGTCATCCGGAGTTCCGCCTTCTGGCGGTCCTTCCCTATATTCGAAGAGTTCGACAGCGAAACCCTGTGCGAGCTCTCGGGCATCGCCAGCTATCGCAAATGGTCCGCGGGCACGGTCATTTTCCAACGCGGCGACCAAGGCGACTACATGATCGTGGTGGTTTCCGGGCGCATCAAGCTTTCGCTGTTCACGCCGCAAGGCCGCGAACTCATGTTGCGGCAGCACGAGGCAGGGGCGCTGTTCGGCGAAATGGCGCTGCTCGACGGACAGCCGCGATCAGCGGATGCGACGGCCGTCACCAACGCCGAAGGCTATGTGATCGGCAAGAAGGATTTCCTCGCCCTCATCACGCAAAGGCCGAGGACCGCCGAAGCGGTGATCCGCTTTCTCTGCGCGCAATTGCGCGACACGACGGACCGGCTGGAAACCATCGCGCTCTACGATCTCAACGCCCGCGTCGCCCGCTTCTTCCTGGCGACGCTTCGCCAGATCCACGGCAGCGAGATGCCGCAAAGCGCCAATCTCCGGCTGACGCTCAGCCAGACGGACATCGCCTCAATTCTCGGAGCGAGCCGGCCGAAGGTGAACCGCGCGATCCTGTCGCTGGAGGAGAGCGGCGCGATCAAGCGCGCGGACGGCATCATCTGCTGCAATGTCGGCCGCCTGCTGAGCATCGCCGATCCGGAGGAGGATTGATGCCGCTCGCCTGAAAGCGGGCGGTTTCAAAAACTTGGAGCGGTTGAGCGTAAGGCCGAGGATGCATCACCGCATAACCCCGCTTTCCGGAGGGATCATCGCCAGCCTCGCCGTGGCGCTGCTGCTCTATCTCTCTGCCGGAACCATCCTCGACACCCAGCGTGAGCTCTTTTTCGATAATCTCACCCAATGGGTCCCCTCGCCGAGGTCGCCCGACATCATCGTCGTCGACGTCGATCGCAAGGCCTATGAAGCGCATGGCGGCAACTGGGACAGGGCCGCAACCGCCGATCTGATTACACGCCTGGCCGCGGCCGGGCCGAAGACGATCGCCGTCGATTTCGTTTTCAGTTCCGCCTGCGACCCGGCTTCGCCCGCAAACGCCGCGCTCGCCGCGGCGATCGGCAGGGCACCCGCGGCCCTCGGCTTCCTGGCGGCCGACCGCGTTCTCGAACGGCCGCGCCCAGTGCCGCCTCTGGCCCTCCGGCGCCAGCTGGCCGTCCCCGCGCAGTGGTTTATCGAAGGGGCAGAGACCTCTTGCCCGGCCTTCATGGACCGGGCGAGGGCTGCGACGGCGGCTTTTCTCGTCGGCGACGAAGACGCGCGAGTCCGGCGCGTTCAGGCTTTCGCCATACTTGGCAACGATGCCTACCCGGCGCTCGGCATCGAAGCGGGGCGGCTTGCCGCCGACAGCAGTACGCCCGTTCTCGGCGGAGAACCCGCCTGGCTGAGGCTCGATCACGCGATCATCCCCCTCGACGAGAACGGCAACCTGCGCTTCCCTGCAAGTTCCGAGGAGGCGATCGCCGCCCGCACGGTCTCTGCGGCCGAAATCCTCGCCGGTCGCTTGGAGAAAGGTCGTTTGGCGGGAAGGCTCGTCTTGATCGGCAGCAGCATGCCGAGCCTTGGCGGCCTTCGGCCCACCGCCTCCATGCCGCTCCAGCCGTCGGTTCAGATCCACGCTGATGTTGCCAATGCGATCATGACGGGGTTCGTGCCCTACCGCGGCAGCAATCTGCCATTGATCGAGGCGGTCTTCGCCTTCGCAGCGGGAGTCGCCGCAGCATATGCAGCAACCAGGCTTCGCCCGATGGCATCCCTTATGCTGGGCGCTGCGACGGTGCTCGCCGTCATCGCCTTTGCCGGTGCGATCTATGCCTCCACCGGTTGGCTCTTCGACGCGGTCGGCACATCATTGGCACTGGTTGCGGTGCTCGTCGTCACCAGCGCATTGCAGTTTGCGCGCACGCGGCGCGCAGAGGCGATCGCCCGGCGGAAATTCTCGCAATATCTGCCGCAGTCCGTGGTGGCGCGCTACATAGACGAGCCCGATCGCGGGCGCATGGCCGGCGAGGAACGCCCGGTGACGGCGCTTTTCACCGATATCGAGGGTTTCTCGACACTTTCGCAAAAGCTTGCTCCCCGCGAACTCGTGGCCCTGCTCGACGTCTATTTCGCCGAGGTGAACGCGCTTGTCGCCGGGCATGGCGGCATGGTCGACAAGGTCGTCGGGGATGCCGTCCACGCTCTCTTCAACGCGCCAGAGGACCTGCCCGACCATGTAGACAAGGCGATCGGCTGCGCCGCGGCGATCCATGTACTGACCGAGGAGATGCGCAGACGTGCGCAATTTGCCGAACACGGTTTCGGCAGGACGCGCATCGGCATCGAAACCGGGCCGGCGGTACTGGGAGAGGTGGGCGCCGGAGGGAAGCTCGACTACACCGCCCATGGAGATGCGGTGAACCTCGCCGCTCGCCTTCAGGAGGCGAACAAGTTTCTCGGCACCGCCATCTGCATCGGCCCGGCGGCGGCTGCGCAGTCGAAAGCGGCGCTCAGATCCCTTGGACGCCACGATATCAGAGGCTTCGGATCGATGGAGCTGTTTACGGTAGCGAGCAATGAGCTGAACAAGCACCTTCGAGCGGAATGAGGACAGCCACCGCAGCGCGGGATGCCGGCCATCGCCCCTACCTCAACCCGACGCTCGCATAGGCCTGACGAATCCGCACCTCTCCCCAGCGCGTCGGTTCGCTGGGAGCGGCGCCCGGGCGGCTGATATCGACGCCCTGGCCGGCCGCAACTGTCCGTGTAACGCCGCCGCCCTGAACGGACACCACGCCATGTTCAACGAAGACCGCGAACGCCGCTCGGCTCGGGCCGCAGAAGAATTTCGTTCCGCGAACGCCGATCATGCCGAAGGCGGTGCGCACCGCGACGTCCGTCTTGGGCAAGCCTTCGGGCCGGTCGAAGACCATCCGGCCCAGTCCCAGCTCCAGCGTCCCGCCCTGGCCGGCGATGTAGCTGTCGATCAGGAGTTCCGTTTGCGGCCCCAGCAGGATACGCGTTTCGCTGAGGGCGAGATCGGCGAAGCTGTTGCTGCTCGTCAGGACATAATCCTTGTCGAGAACCGCGCCGCCGATCGCCAGCCGTTCCTCGTCCCCGCCCTGCCGACGGCGGACGTTGCCGCGGATCTTTGCGGCCTTGCCCACGACCGGAGCTGCTGCCGTCGAACGGCCGCCCGATACGGCGGCAAGCAACACCCCGCCAAGAAAGATCCGTCTCCTCACGTCGAACTGCCGCATCGGCTTCTCCGCTGGGTTTCGCAGCGCTCCCTGTTCGGCCTCCGGCTCCTGACGAGGATAGACCGAGGCGTGCCCGATGCAAGGCGCATCTTGGGGTCTGCCTGAACTCACCGTTTCATCGCCTTCGCCGCTGTTTCCCGCGGAACAGATACCGGGTCGGAGCGACCCTAGAATGTGCGGGCAAGAGGGAGCGCACCATGACGAAATACGTTGAATCGAGCCTTCGCACCGGCCTGTATCATCTGCTTGCGGCGGCCGTGCTCCTGCCCCTCTTCGCGACCATGCCGTCCGCGGCGCGTGCAAGCGATCTCACCGCCGCCGAGCAATGCGACCGCGAGGCCGGTAGCGAATTCGATCCCGAACGCAACAGGGCTTTCCCGGCCGTTGCGACGCAGAACATCCGCATCGGAGTGGCGCTTTCCGCCTGCCGCGAGGCCTATAATCAGAACGGCGGCGCCCGGACGCAGTTCCAGCTCGCACGCGTTCTCGACAGGGCTGGACAGAAGCTGCAGTCGGCACGAATTCTCGCCGAAGCCGCCGCGAACGGCCACGCTCTGGCAATGGCAAGCTATGCCCATCTCCTCGCCGAGCGCGGCATGGCCGGTAAGTCCTCCGGCGATTTGCTGACCGTCCGGCGCTTCGCGCAGGCAACCGCGGACCGGTTGCAGTGATGGGGGCGGCAGTCCGGTCTTCCGCATAGGTCCGACCCGCCCGAAAATGCCGCTTGACGCCTGCGAGCAGGCGCAGGAGCGTGACCCGTGAGACATCAACGCGGGACGCACATGACGAAGCTCATCATTTTCTCCGACCTCCACATGGTGCCCGAAGGCGAGACGATCATCGGGCTGGACCCGTATCGGCGGCTCGCAAACGGCATCGCCCACGTCAACCGCTATCATGCGGATGCCGACCGGGTGATCTTCGCCGGCGATCTGACGCATCGGGCGGACCGCGCTTCCTACGAGCGGCTGAAGGCCCTTCTCGGCGAACTCACCCCACCGGCGGCGCTCATGATCGGCAATCACGACCGGCGCGAAGTGTTTCTCGACGTCTTCGCCGAAACGGCGACCGACGCGAACGGCTTCGTCCAGCAGGTGCTCGATTTCCCCGATTGCCGCGCGATCCTGCTCGATACGCTGTTTGCACCGCCCTACGACTATCCGGTGAGTCACGCCGGTCACCTATGCGACAGGCGGCTTGCGTGGCTCGGCCGGCAACTCGAAGAGACCGGCGGCCGGCCGGCGCTCGTCTTCATGCACCACCCGCCGCATGTCAGCGGCTTTGCCGGTATGGACATGATCCGCCTCATCAACGAAGACGACTTCTACGCCCTGGTGAAGCGGCACGGCAATGTTCGTCATATCTTCGCCGGTCATGTTCACCGCACCATCAGCGGCTCCAGTCGCGGCATTCCCTTCTCGATCTTCAAAAGCCCCGTGCACCAGCAGCCGATGCCCTTCGACACGGCGGACGCATCTCTTTCGGTGGACGAGCCGGCGGCCTACGGCATAGCGCTGGTGACCGGCGACGGCGTGCTCGTGCATACGGAAGACTACGAGATAGCAAGGCGCGACGCGGTGGGGGCGTGACCTTCCGGCGCGAGCGGCAGGCATTCCGGCGCCACCCGCTTCGTGATAGGCTGATGCCATGAGCCATTCCGTTCCCGCCAATCAGAATTTCGACTGCCAGAGCTGCGGCGCCTGCTGCGCCTATTCGGCCGACTGGCCGCGTTTTTCGCTCGAGACGGAGGAAGAGCTCGAGCGCATACCGGCAAACTATGTGGCTGCGGATCTCGGCGGCATGCGTTGCGAGAGCGGCCGCTGCACGGCGCTCGAGGGCAAGCTCGGCCGTTCCGTCGCCTGCAAGGTCTACGATATACGCCCCATCGTCTGTCGCACCTGCATGCCGGGGGATGACGAGTGCCTGATGGCGCGGGAGCAACTTTTCGGGGCTGCATGCTGACTTTCGTCCGGAACATTCGCCTGCACTCCGTATAGTTCTCCCTTTGTCTTGCCTGTCGTGGAGAAACATTCGGCCATAATGCTAATTTGCCGGATGGATGTTCGGCGATGGCACGCGTATTTTCTGCCACGACATCAGGGCGTCGATAGCGCCCGCTACCGTTCCGTGGAGGACAGCGTTCAATGAGCCCGAGCCCGCTTCAAAAAACCCCCGTCGAGGTCGCCCCGGCGCCGTTCGCCGACTTCGCACCGCCGGTCCGGCCACAGAGCACACTGCGCCAGGCGATCACGGCCGCGTACCGCCGCCCGGAAACGGAATGCCTGCCGCCGCTTCTCGAAGCGGCCACGCAGCCGAAGGAAACGCGCGACGCGGCCGCACGAACAGCCCGCAAGCTGATAGAAGCGTTGCGCGGCAAGCACAGCGGCTCCGGCGTCGAAGGCCTGGTGCAGGAATATTCGCTTTCGAGCCAGGAAGGCGTGGCACTCATGTGCCTTGCGGAAGCGCTGCTGCGCATTCCCGACACGGCGACGCGTGACGCGCTGATCCGCGACAAGATCGCCGACGGCAACTGGAAATCGCATCTCGGCGGCAGCCGTTCGCTCTTCGTCAATGCCGCGACCTGGGGCCTCGTCGTAACCGGCAAGCTGACCTCGACGGTCAACGACCGCAGCTTGTCGGCGGCGCTCACACGTCTCATCTCGCGTTGCGGCGAGCCGGTGATCCGGCGCGGCGTCGACATGGCCATGCGGATGATGGGCGAACAGTTCGTTACCGGCGAGACGATCCAGGAAGCGCTGAAGCGTTCGAAGGAACTCGAGGAAAAGGGCTTCCGCTATTCCTACGACATGCTCGGCGAGGCGGCGACCACGGCCGCCGACGCGGAACGGTATTACAGGGATTACGAGAGCGCCATTCACGCGATCGGCAAAGCCTCCGCCGGCCGCGGCATCTATGAAGGCCCCGGCATCTCGATCAAACTCTCGGCGCTGCATCCCCGTTATAGCCGCGCGCAGGCCGCGCGCGTGATGGGCGAACTGCTGCCGAAGGTCAAGGCGCTCGCTCTCCTCGCCAGGAATTACGATATCGGCCTCAACATCGACGCCGAGGAAGCCGACCGGCTGGAACTGTCGCTCGATCTCCTCGAGGAGCTCTGCCTCGACGGCGAGCTCTCCGGCTGGAACGGCATGGGCTTCGTCGTGCAGGCCTACGGCAAGCGCTGCCCCTTCGTTCTGGACTTCATCATCGATCTCGCCCGGCGCTCCGGGCGACGCATCATGGTGCGGCTCGTGAAGGGCGCCTATTGGGATGCCGAGATCAAGCGGGCGCAGCTCGACGGGCTCGCGGATTTCCCGGTCTTCACGCGCAAGATCCACACCGACGTCTCCTATATCGCCTGCGCAGCCAAGCTGCTTGCCGCGACCGATGTGGTCTTCCCGCAATTCGCGACACACAATGCCCAGACGCTCGCCGCCATCTATCACATGGCAGGCAGGGACTTTCAGGTGGGCAAATACGAATTCCAGTGCCTGCACGGCATGGGCGAGCCTCTTTATGAAGAGGTCGTCGGCCGCGGCAAGCTCGATCGTCCCTGCCGCATCTATGCGCCTGTCGGCACCCATGAGACGCTGCTTGCCTATCTGGTCCGGCGCCTGCTCGAAAACGGCGCCAATTCCTCCTTCGTGCATCGCATCAACGACCCGAAGGTTTCGATCGACGAACTGATCGCCGACCCCGTCGAAGTCGTCCGCGCCATGCCGGTCGTCGGCGCCAAGCACGACAGGATCGCCTTGCCGGCCGAGCTCTTCGGCGATGCGCGGACCAATTCCGCCGGGCTCGACCTTTCCAACGAGGAAACGCTTGCGTCGCTTACGGAAGCGCTGAGGCAAAGCGCGGCCATGACGTGGAGCGCCGTACCGCGGCTCGCTACCGGTCCCGCTGCCGGCGAGACGCGCACGGTTCTAAATCCCGGAGATCATCGCGACGTCGTAGGCTCGGTGACCGAGACCTCGGAAGAGGACGCACGGCGCGCCGTGCGCCTTGCCGCCGAAGCGGCGCCGGATTGGGCGGCCGTCCCGCCGTCCGAACGGGCCGCCTGCCTCGACCGCGCCGCCGAGCTGATGCAGGCCCGCATGCCCACGCTTCTCGGGCTGATCATCCGCGAGGCGGGCAAATCGGCGCTGAACGCCATTGCCGAGGTGCGCGAGGCGATCGATTTCCTGCGCTACTATGCCGAACAGACGCGGCGCACGCTCGGCCCCGGCCACGGGCCGCTCGGGCCGATCGTCTGCATCAGCCCGTGGAACTTCCCGCTGGCGATCTTCACCGGGCAGATCGCCGCCGCGCTCGTGGCCGGCAATCCCGTGCTCGCCAAACCCGCGGAAGAGACGCCGCTGATCGCCGCCGAAGGTGTGCGCATCCTGCATGAGGCCGGCATCCCGGCAAGCGCGCTGCAGCTTCTTCCGGGCGACGGACGCGTGGGTGCGGCGCTGGTCGCCGCAGCCGAGACTGCA
Organism: Sinorhizobium sp. KGO-5; assembly: GCF_036245905.1. Classification (NCBI taxonomy): domain Bacteria; kingdom Pseudomonadati; phylum Pseudomonadota; class Alphaproteobacteria; order Hyphomicrobiales; family Rhizobiaceae; genus Sinorhizobium; species Sinorhizobium sp. KGO-5. The sequence continues at coordinate 901,326 of NZ_BDIZ01000001.1, read as the reverse complement.
GGTGTGATGTTCACCGGGTCGACGGAAGTCGCGCGTCTGATCCAGGCACAGCTTGCCGACCGCCTTTCGCCTGCCGGCCGGCCGATCCCGCTGATCGCCGAAACCGGAGGCCAGAATGCGATGATCGTCGACTCCTCGGCGCTTGCCGAGCAGGTGGTCGGCGACGTGATCACATCCGCCTTCGACAGTGCCGGCCAGCGCTGCTCGGCGCTGCGTGTGCTGTGCCTGCAGGAGGATGTGGCCGACCGCATCCTGACGATGCTGAAGGGCGCGCTGCACGAATTGCATATCGGCCGCACCGATCGTCTTTCCGTGGATGTCGGGCCGGTCATCACGTCAGAGGCGAAGGACAACATCGAGAAGCACATAGAGCGGATGCGCGGGCTCGGCCGCAAGGTCGAGCAGATCGGGCTTGCCTCGGAGACCGGAGTGGGCACCTTCGTGCCGCCGACGATCATCGAACTCGAGAAGCTTTCCGATCTTCAACGCGAGGTCTTCGGGCCGGTGCTGCACGTCATCCGCTACCGGCGCGACGATCTCGACCGGCTGGTGGACGACATCAACGCCACCGGCTATGGCCTCACCTTCGGGCTCCACACGCGCCTCGACGAGACGATCGCGCATGTGACGAGCCGTATCAAGGCCGGCAACCTCTACATCAACCGCAACATCATCGGCGCGGTGGTGGGCGTTCAGCCCTTCGGCGGGCGCGGTCTTTCCGGTACCGGTCCCAAGGCCGGCGGTCCGCTTTATCTCGGCCGCCTGGTTAGCACCCCACCGGTTCCGCCGCAGCACAGCTCGGTGCACACGGATCCGGTCCTTCTCGATTTCGCCAAGTGGCTCGACGGCAAAGGCGCGCGCGCGGAGGCCGAAGCGGCCCGCAACGCCGGCAGCAGCTCGGCCCTTGGCCTCGACCTGGAACTGCCCGGCCCGGTCGGCGAACGCAACCTCTATACCCTCCATGCGCGCGGCCGCATCCTCCTCGTGCCGGCGACGGAGAGCGGGCTGTACCACCAGCTCGCCGCCGCGCTCGCGACCGGCAACAGCGTCGCGATCGATGCCGCCTCCGGTCTGCAGGCTTCGCTGAAAAACGTGCCGCAAACGGTTGGCCTGCGCGTCTCCTGGTCAAAGGACTGGGCCGCCGACGGCCCCTTCGCCGGTGCGCTGGTCGAAGGTGACGCCGAGCGCGTCCGCGCCGTCAACAAGGCCATCGCCGCCCTGCCCGGCCCGCTCCTGCTCGTCCAGGCCGCATCGAGCGAGGAAATCGCCCGCAACCCGGACGCCTATTGCCTGAACTGGCTCGTGGAAGAGGTTTCCGCCTCGATCAACACGGCGGCAGCCGGCGGCAATGCCAGCCTGATGGCGATCGGCTGAGCGCTCCGATTTGCCCCTCCCCAGCCCTCCCCTTGTGGAGAGGGGTTGGGGAGGGGTGACCTTGACGATGACGGTGCGCCATCCGTCCGCTATGACCGCTGGAAGAATCGGGACAAAGCGGATGTTCACGCTCCAACGCATCGAGACCTCGACACAGGAAATCAAGAAGAGCCGCTTTCTCGCGATTGCCGGGCCGATCGAGGACGAACCGTCGGCCAAGACCTTCATTGCCGCCCACTCGGACACTGCGGTCAATCACAATTGCTGGGCCTGGCGGGTCGGCCAGAGCTATCGCTTCAGCGACGACGGCGAGCCAAGCGGGACGGCGGGCAAGCCGATCCTTGCGGCGATCGACGGCCAGTCGCTGGATCGCGTCGCCGTCGTCGTGACGCGCTGGTTCGGCGGCATTCTGCTCGGCAGCGGCGGACTGGTCCGTGCCTATGGCGGCACGGCGGCGCTCTGCCTGCGGGCGGCGGAGAAGATCGAGCTCATCGAGCGTCAGCGCGCCGAGATCGCCTGCGACTTCGCCGATCTCGCGCTCATCAAGGCGCGGCTGGCAGCGCGCGGCGTGTCGATCGCCTCCGAGAGTTTCACCGGCACCGGTGCGGTGCTGTCGGTCGAGATACGGCAAGACGCATTAGACGACGTGCTCGCTCTGGTGAGCGATCTCAGTCGCGGCAAGGCGCTCGTGACACTCTGCGACTGAGCTTTCATCTGCGCCACTCTCGTCATAGTTATGCCAACCACCCGGAGCTGAAGTTCCGGCAGCACAATGGATAGGATACATTCGATGAAAACAAGGATCTTGGGACGAACGGGCGCCACGATTTCGGAGATCGGTTTCGGCGCCTGGCAAATCGGCGGCTCCTGGGGCGACGTCAGCGAGGAGGATGGCAAGCGCGCGCTCAATGCCGCCCTCGACAGCGGCGTCACCTTCATCGACACCGCAGACGTCTATGGCGACGGGCGTTCCGAAAACATCATCGCCGCGGTGCTGCGGGAACGGGGCGGGGAGAAACCATTCGTCGCCACGAAGGCGGGACGCCGGCTCAATCCGCACGTGGTGGAGGGCTATACAGGCGGCAATATCGAGGCCTTCATCGACCGCAGCCTCGCAAATCTCGGCGTCGAAACGCTTGATCTCGTCCAGCTCCACTGCCCACCGCCGGAGGTCTACTATCGGCCCGAGGTCTTCGGCGCGCTCGATGGGCTGGTCACCAAGGGCAAGATCCGCCATTACGGCGTCTCGGTCGAGAAAGTCGAAGAGGCCCTGAAGGCTATCGAATATCCGGGCGTCGCCACGGTCCAGATCATCTACAACATCTTCCGCCAGCGGCCGCAGGACCTATTCTTCGCCGAGGCGAAAAAAAAGAATGTCGGCGTCATCGTGCGCGTGCCGCTGGCGTCCGGCTTGCTTTCGGGCAAGATCGGCAAAGATACGGTCTTTGCTCCAGACGACCACCGCAACTTCAATCGTGACGGCGAAGCCTTCGACGTCGGGGAGACCTTTGCCGGCGTGCCCTTCGACGTGGCGCTGCAGGCGGTCGACGAGCTTCGTACGCTGGTGCCCGCCAATGTGCCGATGGCGCAATTCGCCTTGCGCTGGATCCTCGCGCAGGACGCCGTTTCCGTCGTTATCCCCGGAGCCCGCAATGCCGCGCAGGCGCAGTCGAACGCCGCCGCCAGCGCCCTTGCGCCGATCGACGGCGCGACGCTCGCGGCAATCGAGGCGCTTTACGAGCGGCTCGTCAAGGTTCATGTTCATCAGCGCTGGTGATGGATGAACCGGTGAGAGGGTGATGACGAGGGAGGCATTCGATCTCGAACGCTTCGTCGCGGCGCAGGAAAGCACCTATCCGGCTGCTCTTGCGGAGCTTCGTGCCGGGGCCAAGCGGACCCACTGGATGTGGTTCATCTTTCCGCAGACCGCCGGCCTCGGCCATTCGCCGACGGCCCAATTTTATGCGCTGTCGGGCCTCGGCGAGGCGCGCGCCTATGTCGGACATCCGCTTCTCGGCCGACGTATTCTCGAATGCACGGAAGCGGTCAATGGGGTCAGGGGGCGCACCGCTCTTGATATCTTCGGCCGGCCGGACGATCTGAAGTTTTGCTCATCGATGACGCTCTTCGAAGCGGCGGCGCCTGATGTCGACGCCTTCACCCGGGCGCTCGACCTTTACTTCGACGGCGTCCGGGACAAGAGGACGATTGAGATTCTCGGGAAGAGCTGAACCGCGCTCAAAACGATGCGGCCGCTCCCTGCGACAGGACGAGCAGGAACAGCACCGCACAGACCGTCAGGCCGGCGATGATGAGCATCAGTTCCTTCATCATATAGCGATACATCGCGTCCCTCCTTTGCGGACGGCGAGTGCTGCTCCAGCACCGCACGTCCTGTTCGACGTGCAAGGGGCTGTAGTGCTTCGCATTGCCGCATGCCTTGATCCTGAACCGGTCAAGGCTCAAGCGAAGGTGCAGCGGATCTAATATGGGAATCCGTTATGCGGCTTTAAGTTCCGCGCGAAGCACAAGTGTGTGAACGCCGGCGAGCGCCCGATGGAACGTCGCGCGCGCCCCGTTCAATCCCACTTCACCCGCCTGAGATGAGAGTTGCGAGCGCTGGCCGGAACACTATCTCCAGGAGTCCATCGCTCTAAAGCGCCCTTCATCGCACAAACTATGCAGGAGCTTGCTCATGCTTGTCAGGCTGACCGTACAGACGATCGTCTGGTTCGGGTTCATCGGAGCCGTCCTCTTTCTTTCCGCCGGAACGCTCGCCTGGCCAGCGGCGTGGAGCTACCTGTTCCTCATGCTTGCGCTTTCGTTCCTCGTCGGGCTGCTCCTTGCCCGGCACGATCCCGCGCTGCTCAAGGAAAGGCTGGCTCCCCCAATCCAGGAAGGCCAGCCCCTGGCCGACAAGGTGCTCCTTTCGGTGATCCTCCTGTTCCTTGTCGCCGGCTTCGCCTTCATGGCGCTCGATGCAGCGAGATTCAAATGGTCTTCCATGCCGGTCTGGGTGCAGGCTCTGGGTGCGCTGCTCCTCGTCCTCTCCATCGGATTCAGCTATCGGACATTGCGCGAAAACAGCTTCGCATCGCCGGTCGTCAAGGTGCAGACGGAGCGTGCGCAAAGCGTGATCACCACGGGACCCTATCGTTACGTCCGTCATCCCTTCTATACGGGCAGTATTCTCTTCGTCGCCGCAACCTCTTTGTTCCTGGGCTCCTGGTGGGGGCTGCTCGTGGCACTCGGACTGGCGGCATTGCTCGCGATCCGGGTCGGCATAGAGGAAAAGGCGCTGCGTACGGGGCTCGCCGGCTACGATGCCTATGCGGAACGCGTGCGCTACCGGCTCGTGCCCTACGTGTGGTAGCAGACCCGGCCGTTGGCCGTTGACTCCTCCGATGATGAGAGGAGAATGTCATCTTCCGCGTCACTACAGTGCCCCGCGTCCTGCCGGACGCCCGAAAGCTGCTGTAGCACTTTGAAGCGCTGCATTTTTTCTTGAGTCTGAACGGCGTGGGAAGACTGCAGCAGGATAGGAGAGGCGCCTACGATGACGATCGCCAGGAGACTTCAGGACTATATCGACAGCGAAGGGATCACCTACGACACCCTCGCGCATCACCGTACCGCAACCACCAGTCAGACTGCCGAAGCCGCCCATGTGCCGGGCAACAGGCTCGCCAAATCCGTGGTCGTTCACCACGAGATGGGCTATGCTCTCGCCGTCGTTCCGGCCACGCATCGGGTCGAGCTCTCCACGCTGCAGGACGTCATGAACCGCCGTCTCGGCCTCGCCTCGGAGGAGGAGGTCAGCGAGCTCTTCAACGATTGCGAGACCGGAGCCGTCCCGCCCATCGGGGAGGCCTATGGCGTGCCGGTCATTCTCGACGAGAGCCTCGACAGGGCAAACGACGTCTATTTCGAGGGCGGCGACCACAGGACGCTCGTGCATATGAGCGGCACCAATTTTCGCAACCTGACGAAGGATGCGCGGGTCGCCCGGTTCAGCCACCCGTCATGATCCGTGCAGCGGCACAGGCAGACCCGATGCCGCTCAGCCTTCTTTGCTACTGCCCGACCTGCACGCGGTAGACGGTGACCAGGGTTGCGCCCGGCGCGAGGGCTTCCGCAAGCCGCCAGCGGATCTGGCGGTAATCCGATGCCTCGGCCACGACGCGGCTCTTCGTCCCGTCTGCCAGAACGACCGTCTTATAGGCCGGGACACTCTGCCAGGATTCACCCTCGATCAGCACCTCGAAAGCCGCCTTCTGCGAAACCGCCAGACCCGCATCGATGAACGAGGTGTTGGCCGGGATCGGCCCATTGATGATCAAGCCGGAAAGCGGTTCCTTCGACACGTTGCTGTAACGTCCCGTATATTGCAGGAGATCACCCGGAGCAGCCGCATCGGCCGACGAAAAGGTCTCCTTGCCGTCCTCCCCGGTCTCGACGCTTTGCGCTGCAAGGCTGGCCGACAGCGGCGCCGCCTGTTCCTGCGCGAGCACGTTCCACGAGGCCAAGGAAAGCCCGGCCGCCAAGAGCGATGATATGATCCAGTGCCTCACAGTGCCTCCGTCCGAAACGCCGTCCATCTGCCGGCTGCAGAATGGCAATACGACGCACGATCTGCCGCATGGTCTGGGCGCCGATCGCTCCCGGCCAGCGTGAATTTCACACCCGCTTAGGCCACGAAAGGCCGCTTATGAGCAAATAAGACTGTCCCCCGCGCCGCCACTTGTTTGCTTTCCTCATTCCTGTGCTTGTCACAGGAATCGAGGCAGACCAAGTCCTTGGGCTGGAAAGGCTCTTGCGCGCCGCAGACGCGGCGCTGCTGGATCCCTGTGACGAGCACAGGGATGAGGTGGAGAGGGTGCGGCCCCTCGGCGCGCTTCATAAACCGTGAAGATAGCGAGGCGACACGACAGGTCCCGGGTCACGCCCGTATACAGCGTCCCGCTTCGCTTCGATGCGAGATGTAGACGTAATCTTTCATTGCTGCACGGGTTGACCATTCCCTCGCACATTCGCAAGCGAAAGTCGTAGTCGCCGCACGTCCCCGTCCCTCATTCCTGTGCTTGTCACAGGAATCCAGCCAGACCAAGTCCTTGGGCTGAAAGAACGCTTCCCGCGCCGCAGACGCGGCGCTGCTCTCATCCCTGTGACGAGCACAGGGATGAGGTGAGGAGAGATTGCAGTCCTCCGAAAAGCACTTTGAGCTGCTGCATGTTTTTGTCCTTTGATCGGCTACGATCAAAGGACACATGCAGTGGCGCACCGTCGGTACTCAAGGAATTCAAACGCATCGCCATGCGTGCCGACAAAACCGCTCAACTGGCCTTAGTTCGCGATCCTGACCTCGAATGCGACATTGCCGGTGGCGCCGGGGCTCATGGTTCCGGTGCAGTCCCAGCGTAGCGGACCGGCATAGCCGCTCACACCTCCGCCGGCCGGAACGGTCAGGGCGCAGCTCATGCCCGATGGCGCGACGGCGGCACCGGGCGGACCGGAGAGCCTGGTATAGGCCGGCGTCTCGTCGTGGATCGAGAGCTCGGACACTGCCTCTGCCGACGGGTTGGTGAAGGCGATCCGGTATTCGAGGATGTCGCCGGGCGCGCCGGCCGAGGAGACCGCGAAGCCGCTGGCGGACGTGACGTTGCGCACCCGCTTGACCAGGCTGATCGTGCCGGCTGCCGGAACCGTGAGCACGTCGTGATCGGTGAGCGGGGCCAGCGACGCCAGCGTGCCCGAAAGCGCCGTGCCGGCGATCACGTCGTATTCGAGGGCGGCGCCCCCGGCCGTACCGGCCGACGCCTGCACCCGCACGATCAGACACACCTCCTCGCCCGCGGCGACGCTGACCGCTCCGGCCGCCGCGGTTTCGCCGCTGTCGAGCGTTCCCGAGCAGTCTTCATCTCGAAAGAGCGTGTAGGTGAAGGCGGACAGAGCGGGCCGGCCGGTGGCATTGGCGATGGAGAAGCTGGCCGTCGCCGCGGTCGTCGCCGTATAGCGATGCGTCAGAAAGACCGTGCCCCCCGGCGCCACCGTCGCCGCGCCGTCATCAGCAAGTCTCGGCTTTTCGATGACGCCGAAAAGGACGGAATGATAGTCGGTCGTGGTATTGTGGGTGAAGGCGACGGCATCGTATCCGGGCGTCGCGACCGTGCCGCCGGTATTGCCGGGCCCGCCACTGACCCCGGCAAGCTCGGTAACCGGATCGCGCACGACGCAGACGCTGGCTCCGCCGGCAGGCCCGGCAAGCGGCAGCGAGAACGTGCCGTCGCCGGCCGTAACCGTGCCGGCATAGGTGGTGGCCCCGCAATCGGTGAAGCGGACAGGAATGCCGCCGAGGCCTGCCTCGCCGCCGTCCAGTGCGACGTTGTGGGCGGTGCCGCCGCCGGTGCCGTCGTCGCGGATGACCTGGCCGGAGAGAGTGAAGCCGACAAAGCGGTTGGTGAAGCTGCAGACGAGCCTGGCGCCGGCCCTGGCGTTCGCCGCCGGGATCACCAGCGTTCTGCCGTCGGCAACCGAGCCTATGACTTCACCCCGGGGATTGCCGGTTTGCTGCCAGTTCTGATCCTCGCAGCGCGCCGAGCCCAGCCGCCACCCGGGCGGCAGGGCCTCCTCGATCGCGGTCGGCACGTCCGCGGCGGCGAGCGTGACCGGATTTCCGATCACCGCGGTCCCCGGCGCCGACGTCGCAAGGCTGTAGCTGCCGTCGGTCGGAAAGCCGTTGTGGTTTGCCGCGGTGCCTTTGAAGGTGAACGTCCCCGTACCGCCCTCGGAGATCTTCGCGATCGTCACGACCGGCGCGACGGGCGTGACGCCGAGGCACTGGTCGGTCACCGTGTTTGCGAGATTGGCCGAGATCGCGGTGATGTTGCCCGCACCGTTGGTCGTGCTCTCATCGGCGCAGGAGGCCGGGCCCTGCGATGCCGCCGTCGTGACCTGTGCCGTCACCGTGCAGCTGCTCGGGCCCGCCGTCAGGCTGCCGCCGCTCAAGGTGACCGTTTTGCCGTCGGCGCTGCCGGTGACCTTGCCACCGCATTGCGAGTCAGCCGGTGCACTGGCGAGCGTCAATCCACTCGGCAGCGTGTCGGTGAAGGAGAGCCCGGTCTGCGCGCCCGAACCGCTCGGGTTGGTCAGCGTGAAGGTCAGCGTCGTCGCCTCGCCTTTCTTGATCGAAGCGGCGCCGAACGCTTTGGTCAGGGAGGGTGTCAGCCGGATGCTGACACACTGATCGGTTACGCCGTTCGCGAGGTTGGACGAAAGCCCGGAAAGGTTGCCCGGACCGTTGGTGGTGCTCTTATTTGGGCACGATGCCGGGCCCTGCGACGCCGCCGCCTTGACGGTAGCGGTAATTGTACAGCTGCTCGGCCCCGCTGCCAGACTGCCACCGCTGAGGCCGATCGTGCTGCCGTCGGCGCTTCTCGATACCTCGCCCCCGCACTGGGATGCCGCCGGCACGCCGGCCAGTACGAGACCGCTCGGCAAGGTATCTGTGAACGTGAGCCCGTTCTGCGCGGCCGCACCTGTCGGATTTGTGATGGTGAAGGTCAACGCAACGTTTTCGCCTCTCTTCACCGAACTTGCCGCGAAACTCTTGGAAAGAGACGGTTTCAGCTCGACGATCTCGACATAACCGTCGGCGCCGTCCTTCCACGTTCCGGAACTGACCGACGTCAGACTCCAAGAGATCGTTTCGAACAACCCGGCCTGATTGAGCCGGCACGAACCTCCACCCTGCGAGGGAGTGCCGTTGTTCGACGCGTTGTAGGTGTATCCGCTACCGGCCGAGCCTCCGGTATAGCCGCCGCCGCCGCCGCCACCACCGCCGCCGTTTTTCGGGTTGGTTGCGCCGTTTTCGCGATCAATGGCCGACGCGCCGTTGCCCGAACTGTTGCAATTGTTACTCAGGGTCGGAGTCCCGGCGTTCCCGCCGTGTTCCGGGTCGTAGGCGGTGTTGGCGTAGTCGGCTCCGGCACCACCGCCACCGCCACCGCCACCACCGGCCCTCAAAATGACCGTAGCGCCCAATGCCAGCGAAGTGCCGCCACCACCACCGCCGCCGGGTGAGCCACCGGCTAAAGTCGCGGTGCTCCCGCCATCGCCGCCCCGCCCCGTGCCAGTGCCGCCGCTTCCTCCTGTTGAAATTGAGCCGGCTTCGCCGCCTTTGCCGACCGTGACGCTGATGACGGTGCCAGGGACGACGTTCACAATCGCATCGATGATACGCGCGGCCCCGCCGTTGCTGTCATCGGTTCTGTTAAAGTCGTCACCCGTGCCGCCGACGCCGCCGACCACCCGTACCTTCACGCGGGTCACGCCGGGCAGGACCGGGTAGGTGTGGGATCCGGGACCGAAGGTCTCTGCCTGGGACGACGTCACGAGTGCCAGAAAACCGACGGCGGCGAGTGCCGCGATCGCACATGCAGAGACCACCCGCGCCGCGCCCCCCAACCAGGAGCCCGGCGCACGGCCCTCCCTTGCGGCAAAGCGCGCCAACCGGGGGACAGCTGCGAACCCCGCGATCATATCAGAACCCGCCCGCTGCCCGGCAACGTCTCACGGAAGCAGGCGAAATATACCCGGGAGCCATCATTGACGAGAAAGACCGTTGCGCTTTTGGCAAAACGGGGCAGAGAGATCATCAAGAATTGCTTTCCTTCCGCATGGTTCATCCGGTTCGCGATCCTGACCTCAATTCCGACGTCGCCGGTGCCGAACTGCTGGCGCGCGCCGGTCCGCCGGGCGCTAGAAGCTGCGCCGAGGCGGCAATCGCCCACATCGTTGCCCCCATATGGTATCCGTCTGCAGCGGGACGGGCGGAGGCTCTCGCCCGGAGCCGGTTTCCGAGTGCCCGGAGCATCACCTGCTCTCCCCTTCGACCGGCACCGTCAAACCCGCACGGTCGAAAAAGCCCCAGAGCGAATCGTCGAGCTTGATCGAGAGCCGGATATAGGGGCCAGCCGTATAAATTTCGGAGACGCTCGAGGCATTCACCTTCGTAAGGTTATAGCCTGCAGCGAGGACCACGTTCTTCGCCGGCACGAAGCCGATCTCCGCTCCGACGCCGCTGTGGCTCTGACCGGTGAGGGGATCGTAGAAGAGCGTGCCGTTGAAGCCCAGCCGCAGGCGCAGCTCATCCTCCAGTTCGAAGTCCCGCTCGACACCCGTTTGCGCGAGGAGGACGAAGGTGTCACCGGTCACGTCGCCGACCGACTTCGCCTGGAACTGCCCGGCCTGTTTGGTTGTGATGCGCGTATCCGTGCCGAGCGCCCAGGAACCGGCGGCCGACCAGTAGGCCGTGTCGGCATCGATATCGGTGGCGAAGTCGCGCTCCACCCTGATGCCGCCGAGGAACAGGGCGTCGATGCTCTCCTCGTCTGGCCTGAGCGCGGCGCCGATGCGCAGGTGATCGCGCAGGCGCTGTTGCGTGTCGGTGTCCGCCGTGGCCAGGCGGTTTTCGACGGCCCAGGTCCACCCGCCGGCCCGCTGGCTCCAATATTGCTGGCCATAGGCCGTATAGCCACCGTCCTTGAAGGACAGTTCGGCACCGAGGCCAAGCCGGGCGTTTCCGTCGCGGAGCGTTGCGAGGTAGCCGGCCGCAAGCGTGGTCTGCGGCGTGTCCTCGTCGTCGTCCACGCCGAAAGGCAGCCCGATCAGTTCGTCGAGATCGTAGGGCTGGAAGCGCTCGATGCTCGCATAGACGCGCGTGTCCTCGCCAGCGATCCAGCCCGGCAGATCCCAATGGCCGATCTCCCAGTCGCCGGCGACACCGCCCGCGAAGCCGGTCTGCGAACCGCCGCGCATCTCCCCAAAAGTCTTCACGTCGTCGTTGAGACGGTATTCGACGCCGGTCTTCATCGTTCCGGTCGCACCGTCGGCGCTTGAGAAATCGAGAAATTCCGATCCGCTCGTAGCCCAATCGACGCCCGTATAGACCTTCACGCGCTCGTTCACCTGATAGGATGCCTCCAGGAGAGCACGCAGATGCGAGAAGTCGGTGAGGTCTGCCTCGACCTCGCCTTTGAGGGCCACGCTGGGCAGGGCAGCCGGGCTCCACTCGGCTCCGAGAACGCCCGAGGGAACGGACCGCGGCTCCTCTCCGTCGCCCGGCTCGAGGCGGACGAAGCGCATGCCGGCCGAGACGGTAAGCTCGGGATTGATCATCCAGCTCGGCAGCACCTCGACACCGAAGCGTTCGTTGCCCGAAGGCATCTGCTGGTCGTAGAGCGCCGACGTCGTGATCTTGAGGCGGGGCGAGACGTTCCAGTCGGCCGACACGTTCACCTCGGCACTGCCGGGGGAGAGAGACGAGCCCTCGGCGAAATCCTCGTCGGCCCGGGCGGCGCCTACGCGGAGCGTGACACGCTCTCTCTTGACCTCGTAGCCGAGGCGCGAAGCAAGGCCGGTTTCGCCATCCTTGTCGACGGTCTGCGCCACCTCCACCTCGGCTTTTCCATAGGCGCCGAGATCGGCCGACACATATCCCGCGCGCACGGTGCGGCGATCGTCGAAGCTGCGCTCCGCTTCGGAGCGTATTTCGCGGTAACCGACGGCGATGCGGTCGTTTACCCTGTAGCGCGCCTCTCCGGCATAGACCCAGTAGGGGTCACCGTCCGTCTCGAGTTCGTAGGTGACGCGGATGAAGTTCGGGTTGCCGTCGCCGTCGAAAGCCGGGACCGGCGCATTGAAGATGATCGAGTTGCCGAAATAGTCCAGCCGATAGTCGTCGAAGCGCTTGAGGAGCACGGTATCGACGACCACCGAGGGCTGGCGCCGGTCGCGCGTGATCACCTCGACCTGTTCCGAGCCTTCCGCATAGCCCGTCAGATCCAGATCGTAGGGACCCGACAACCCCTCGGCGCGGAACTCGCGTATGACCTGGCTCTGATCCGTTCGCCCGGCGAAGAGATCGATGGTGACGGGACCGGCTTCGACATGGGCCCGGGCACCGGTCAGCAGCCTGCTATGGGAGCCGAGCTGAAACTCGCTCGCCTGCGGAGAGATGTCTATGTCCCCGTAGAGAACGTAGTTGAGACCCTTCTCGACTTTCACGTAGAGCCGGGAGCGGGACTGGGCGTCATAGCCGCGCTCCGACGCGTCGCCGTAAACGGGATAGTATCGCTCGGGATCGATGTCGCGGAACAGCCGCTCCTCGGTATCGAGATCACCGTCGTAACGCAGCGTCAGCAGAGCATCGCCCTTGATCTTGCCCTGCAGATAGAGCTCGCCGTCCACGCCGGTCGTGACGCCGTCGAAGCCCTCCAGTCCCGTGGCGGGCTCGACGCTGCCGGGCAGCCGGACCACGCCCTCCACGACACCGGCGATGATCCTCCTGCTGTCGTCGGCCAGAAGCTTGACCTCGGTCTCGAAGCGGCCGAGGCCGTTGCGCACGGCGATCCTGTGCGTGCCGGAGAGCGCCGGCGGATAGTAGTCGACAAGTGCCTCCCCCTTGTCGACGAAGATCTGAACCCCCGGCTCGTTCGTGCGGATGTCGTCGGCTCCCCACCGGCCCTGACCGGACGCCTCGAGCGTCACGTCCATGGAGGCCTCGGTGGCCACGCCCTCGGCATCGACGAAGCGGATCAGGACCGGGATGGGCGAGGCCGGATCGGCGAAGGCGGCGGGCGGCGCGACGAGTTCGATCCTCGCCGGGCGGCCCGCCGCAAGGACCGTGATTTCCCTGCGCCCGCGGACATTGCCGAAAGGATCCGAGAACGTGGCCTCGAGCGTGTTGCGGCCGCCTTCGAGACGGACCGCGACATATTCAGCCGCCTGAACGCCTCCTGCCGAATAGACGACGCGCTGACCGACCTGTCCTTCGGAAACCGGCTTGCCGTTGAGGTTGAGCCCGAGCTTGCCCTCAGCCGGCCCCTTCACGCGGATGGAAACGATATCGCTGTTGAGCAGGCTGTCGGACTCCAGGTCGAGAAAGCCGAGCTCGGCGGACAGTCCTTTGATCTCGGCCTCCAAATCGCGCGTGCGTTCGAGAGCCAACGCTTTCGGCGTGCCGGTGTCCGCGGCCGCGGGCGGCCTGCCGTTCTCGGACCGGTCCCGCGCGACGATCTGCGTTTCGGTGTTCTTCGTCGCTTCGCCGCGGGACGACGAAAGGCGCCCGAAGTAGTCGACCCACTCCTCGCCCCCGAGTTCCAGCCGTTCCGGAACCGGAGCATTCCCGTCCGGATCCACATTTTCGGCATAGGCCTGCCTGCGGGCTTCGAGTTCGGCGAGAACCTCGTCGCGGCTGACCCCCTTTCGGGGCGTGACCGCGAAATATTCGCTCGCCACCTGCCCCGGCAGCATGCGCAGATAGCGGCTGCGGGGGCTCAGCGCGTCGCGCGCCGACGTCGAGCGGGATTCGACCGTCGCCGGCAGCGTGGCCGTCGAAATGGCGACGACATGCGCCCCGGGGGGCAATCCCGGCATCGAATATTTCCCTTCGATGTCGGTCACCACGCTCGCCCCGGTCGAGAATTGAAGCTTGACGCCCGGAATTCCGGGCTCCGCATGCTCGAGAGCGCCTTTCGCCGAATCCCCCCCGGCCGGCAGATAACGGTCCTGCCGCCCGTTTTCGTTGAAATCGATGTAGACTTTGCCGAGGACGACACCCTCGTCGCTGAAGACGCCGCCGTCGCGTTCGATGCGCACCACGGCGCGCGCATCATTGGAACGCACGGCCCCCCTGCCGGCCAGATGACCTGACGCATGGGCGATATTGGCGAGTTGACCGCTGGCAGTCGGGTCGACGACCGCCATGTAGGTCAGCGTCACCGCACCGTTGGGTCCGACGAATCCGACGTCGAAAACGAGGTTCCGGCCCGGAAATCCCGAGACCTTGACGGGTTTGCCGTCGAGGCGGAGCGTGCCTTCCAGGTAGGTGATGCCCTTCGGCAAACCGGCGTGGATGAAGGCGTCCAAAAGTCCAATGCCGGTGGTGTTGGTCAGGGTGAGCGTATAGACCAGAATGTCGCCGGGCGCTGCGATGGCTTGGTCGACCGACTGTTCCAGCCGCAGCGCCGCGGAGCCGTCGGGATCGACCGGAATATCGACACCGGTGAAGGGGCCCGTCGTCTTGAACGGCCGCCCGTAGGAGGCATCCGGGTCCAGGTTGCGGCCCCAGGCGGGAAAGGTCGTTCGCGTCGAGGGGAAGGCCAGTCCCTCGGGCGGCAGCACCTCGATCCGGTACGTTCCTGCAGTGTCGGCAGCGCTCACGACGTAAAAGCCGCTCACATCGGACACGGTACGCTCTATCTCGGCGCCGGAGGCATTGCGGATTATGACGGTTGCGCCGGAGACCGCCGCGTTGCTGGCGGAGTGAAAGACAAAACCGCCGGGATTGACGGTAAGTACGGCGGATACGTTTTGGCTGCCGCAGGTGGCGCTTGCGGACGCCTTCGTGCTCCGGTCCCCGGACAGGATGTTATCGCCCTCCACCGCCGGCAGCACCCGCTGGATTGGAATGAGCGTGGTGGTGAAAAGGCCGGTATTCGACCCCGTTTCCGTCGCCAGCACCGTCTCGAGATCGGCCTCCGGATCGGTGCCAATTCTGATCGGAATCCGGTCCACACCGTCCGTGATGTTGCACGCGGCCGCATCCAGCTTCAGCCGCACGTTGCTGTCGAGCGCCGCGCTCGTAATCGGCGTTCCGTCGGGTGCCGTGTAGGTCAGCGTGGCGCTGCCGCCCTCGACGGGTGTCTTGACGAGATTGGAACTTATTTTGACCCAGTCGCCACCGACCTTCTGCCAGGTGGAAGCCGTATTGAGGATCGCGCCCGGCTGGATGTTCCCGGCGACGGCGACCTCGAATTCGAGGTTGGCGGAGAAACCGGCCGGATAATCGCCCGCCCTGAAGAAGGCGACCGCGTCCACCTTCGACCTATCCCCGGGGGGCGCCTTCACGTAGCTGTGCTGCGGCTGTCCTTCGATATGATAGAGTCCGATGAAGCCGCCCGTCGCCGACACCGCGGTGACGCGGGTGTTGAGCGGCCGCGGATCACGCACCAGAACGCCGGACGCGGGCGACCCGTCCACCCGGATGGCGTTTCCCTCTATCTGCGAGTAGCCTGGGGTGGCAATGACGCCGTTGTTTCGCAGCCGCAGGCTATAGCGAAGCGTACCGCCGGCCGGGACTTCGTCGCGGTTGGCCGATTTTTCGAGAACGAGGCCCGCGGAGGAAATGACCGCCATGCCGGTGGCCGCGCCGGCAGCGTCGCCGTCTCTTGCGCTCAGCCGCACGCCTGCCGTGTCGCCCTCCTCCCCGGCAGCCGGCGTTTCGAACTGCACGATCACGGGTAGCTCGGTGCCGGCTGCGAGCTCGATCGCCATGTCGGGCGTGAGTTCCCACTCGCCCGGGTCGGCGGCGCCGTTGCGATTCTGGTCTATGATGGCGGCGACCTCGGCGAGGTCGGCATCATCGCCGGAAAGCTGCTCTGTAACTGCCGACGGACTGACCGCCACGTTTCCGACATTGCGGATGTAGAATGCGAACTGACCGATCGAACCGGGTGCCAGATAGACGGTCTGATCGAAGACCGTTTCGATGCTCTTCACCTCTTTGACGCGGGTGATCACGATATTGGTCGATACGGACTCCTGAATGCCCAGCTGGGCGTTGAAATACGTAACGCTCGCCCGCGCCTCGATCCGGGCCGCGGCGGGCGGAGGGGCGGAGATAGCGGCAGCCGGGAACATCGAGGCAAGCGCCGCCAGGACGACGATAAATCTGCCAAGTGCCCGATACGTTACCGGCATTGTCTTTCCGATTGTCCTCATGCAGCGACCTTCGAGCGGACGGGACCGGGCCCGCCCGCTCGATCTTCGACGAACGCTATTGATCGATCCGGACTCGGAACGTGAGCGTCGCCTTCTGGCCGGGGCTTAAGGTGTCGTGCTTGGATTGAATGGCACCGGTCGCGCGGTTGTCCGGCTGCTGGGATACGGACGCCGAGGAGCCGCCCTCCGCGACGGCCGACGAGCCGACATAGGTGGTGTATGCGGGAACCGCGTCGTCGATCTTCAGCTCATCGGCGTTTGCGGTCCCCACATTGACTGCCGTGACCCGGTAGACGATGCATTCGCCGGGAGCGGCAGCCTGCGGGTGTGGGCTGAAGTCGACGTCCGCCTCGCCGTTGCAATCGGCATCGAGCGCCTGGCCCTTGGTAACGGTGACATTGCCGGACACCACAGTGACGGTTTCAGTGACCGCGTTGTTGCCCGTGTTCTGGTCGGTTACCGATGCGCCGCCGGGCCCGGTAAGATTGGTGCCGACGACGATCTTCGCACTCTCGGAAAGCCCGCTCGCCCCGGTGGAAGGCACCTGAACCCGCGAGAACAGAAGCGCGGTATCGTCCGGAGCGAAGCTCCCCTCGCCGACGATATCGGCGAGGCTGTTTACGAGCGTATCGCTCGAATCCCATACACCGTTCCCGTTAATGTCATGCCAAAGGGACTCGGCGAAACTCGGAAATGCCGGGTCATAGCCGATCGCGCCGTTTTTGATCGACACGTTACCGCGGTTCTCCAGCAGGTGGGTGATCACCACCACCCCGCCCGGCGCCGCCTGTGCGGTCTGGTCGGTGCTGATCGCGAGATCGACCCGCTGCCTGACGGTGACCCGGTCCAGTTTCGTATCGACAACCGAAGGGCTGCTCGTCGAAGCGGCACGGAAGTAGACATTCGTTTCGCCGAGTGAACTGGGCGAAGCAGACGCCGGAGGAGTCACCCGCGCCGTGAACGTCGCCGAGGCGCCGGGACCGATCACACCGGTGTTCGTCACCGTTTCGCCGTCGGCGTTTCTGAACACGACCTGCCACCCGGCGGGCATGGCGCCGGACGCGAAGTTCGTTTCGCTGAAGGACAGGTTGAAGCTGTCGGGTACCGAACGCTTGTTGACCACGACGAGGGTGAATTCTGCAGCCTCCCCCGGGTTGGTGTCGACGGTCGTCCAGGGCTCGCCCTCATCGTCAACGGCGCCTCCCGACGCCTTCCCTTCGGCGTTCTGCAGATCGACGGTGCCGCCGCCGACGGCGGCCTCGATCCGCAGCCTTGTCTGGTTCGACACGGCCGGGTTGGCGATCGCGGTGGCCGTCACCGTGGCCTCCCAAGCCTCTTGGCCCGCCGACCGGGCGGAGCCGGAAGGGAGGTTTGCGCGCACGGAGAGTTTCGACACGGTGTTGGCAGCCACCTGTATGTCCGGCTGGCCGTCACCGTTCGTATCCAGGATCGGCGCACCGTCCGTGGCGAAAGTGAAGGTCGTCCCCTCGGGATAATTGCCCGGCGCGGCGGAAAAGTTGAAACGCTGCGCCGTATTCGAGTGGTTCGTGATGATCACTTCGAAGGGCACCGGCGTGCTCGAAGACAGATAGCCCGCGACATGGGCGATGGTGTCGTTTGCCTCCCCGTCCCCGTCCGTAGCGGAAATCACGCTGCCGCCGAGATTGTCGTCCGGCAGGTCGCTCTTCGAGCGGCCGGCATAGGCCGGGTCGGCTGCCGAACGATCGGCCAGGGTCACGGCGATTGCGTCGCCATTGTCGACCGTAAGCCGTGCCTCGTTCGAGCTTTGCTGACCGGTTTGGTCCGAATCGATCGTACCGGTGTTCGCAATCGTGCCGGCCGCACCATCCGCGACGCTCGCTTCGAATTCGATGTAGCTCGTTTTGCCGACCGGGAGGGTGGAGATAACAGCCTTGAGGCCCAGGGTCTCGTCATAGGAATAGAATATCGTGTGGCCCTGGCCGTTCGTGTGGTCTGGCGTAGCGCCGCCCCCTTCGTTCATCGTGCCGCCGTCCGACCATTTGCCCGTTCCCGCCACGTAGACGAGCTCGTCAGGCAGGACGTCCGAGATTTCCACCTGCGTGGCATCGGCTCCGCCGGTATTGGAGTAGTTGAAACGGACACGCACCCTGTCGCCGGGTGTGAGAGAGCCCGAGTCGTCCCTATCTCCATCTGCGGCGAGGCTCATGTTCTTGGTGAACTGCAGAACGGCGCCATCCACGACGTTTACGGTGTCCGTATCGGAGTCGTTCGGCTGGTTCGGCGTGCCGGAAACGAAATTGCCAGCCGTTTCGAGCGTGCTGGCGGCGGTGATCTTGAGCGTGGGGCTGCCGGTCGCCCCCGGCGCGACATTGACCTCGACGACCACGCAGGCGCTTTCGCCCGGGTTGAGCGACCCCGTCCGGGTGATCGCCGTCAGCGTATTCGGTACGCCGTCACAGTCGTCGTCGGCATAGATGCCGGCCACGGAAAGACCGGAGCCGAGTTCGGAGGTGGTCAGATCGTATCTGTCGGCGGCATTACCGACGTTGGTGACGGTATGCGGGAAGAACGCATTGCCGCCGGCAATGACGTCCTTGCTCGTATCGTTCTCGATCTGGACTCCGGCGATCGTTTTGATCGTCGTTTCGACACGGTTCGAGGTGACCGAAAAGGTCTGTCCGGCCGACTGGTATGTCGCAACCGCCTGGTTGCCGATGACCGTACCGGCCGCGGGCGGCGCGGCGGATGCCGACGGCGCAATCGCCAGCAGACCTGCAGCCGCAACCAAAAGATGCGTCGATAATATCCTGCCCGACCGGTTCGCGCGCCGGTCGACCATTTCCAAATCTCTAGAGTTTGCTGGCATGCACTCGCCTTCCCCTGACCGATTTCGAACAGGAATTGCGGAACTGGCCGCTTATATGCAAATAACAGAAAAATTTTAGGGGATTTGATTGCGGGATAGTTCGTGGCCGTCATCAGAACTCAGCGCCGCTGCCCGTTCCGCCGAAGCGCAGATCAGCAAACCGTCATTCAACCTATGGAAGAACATGAGCACGGTCACGAGCCGTCTTCGTGCGTCGGTACAACCCTCGAAACGCTCTCGAAAATGACGGAGGAACCGCTTCCTCCTGAAGGTCTCGTGATCCGCAAGATATCGAGCCGCGTTCCGCGGGCCTGGTCACAGGCTGACATATGGAGCGCGCCCGAAAAAGCCGCTTGCCCTTGAAAGGGTGAGATGATTCGGAAAAATTTTTTACGAGGCAGGCTTCAGTCCGCCTGCGTCATCCGCATGCGCCGCGGCAATGCAAGGTGCATTCTCACCGGAAACGCAGGTTTTCCTTTGTAAGCTCGTCGACCGACGAGCAGCCCATCAGCTTCATGCCGCGTTCGATCTCTATGCGCATCAGTTCCAGCGCCCGTTCGACGCCGGCCTGTCCTGCCGCAGCGAGCGGGAAGAGATAGTAGCGGCCAAGCCCGACCGCCTTCGCTCCCAGCGAGAGCGCCTTGAGCACATGGGTGCCGCGCTGCACGCCGCCGTCCATCATCACATCTATCCTGTCTCCAACGGCCTGAACGATCTCGTCAAGCTGGTCGAATGCGGTGCGTGAACCGTCGAGCTGGCGCCCGCCGTGATTGGAGAGCACGATTCCGGTGCAGCCGATCTCGACCGCGCGCTTGGCATCCTCGACCGAAATCACGCCTTTCAGACAAAACTGGCCGCCCCAGTGCTGCACCATCTCGGCGACGTCGTCCCAGGACATCGACGGATCGAGCATCTCGGTGAAGTAGCGGCTTATCGACATCGCGCCGCGGCCCATATCGACATGGTTTTCCAGCTGCGGCAGCCTGAAAGGCTCATGGCGAACGTAATTGACCGCCCAAGAGGGCTTGATCGCAAATTGCGTGATGCCGGCGAGATTGAGCTTGAAAGGAATGGCAAACCCCGTGCGCTTGTCGCGCTCGCGATTGCCCCCGGTGATGCTGTCCACCGTCAGCATCATCACCTCGATGCCGGCCTGCTTGGCGCGCGCCATCATCTCGCGGTTCAACCCACGATCCTTGTGGAAGTAGAACTGGTAGACCTGCGGGCCGTCGCAGATCCGCCGGGCCTCTTCCAGACTGACGGTGCCGAGCGAGGAGACGCCGAACATCGTGCCGAACTTCGCCGCCGCTGCCGCCACCGCACGTTCGCCCTGATGGTGGAACAGACGCTGAAGCGCGGTCGGCGAGCAATAGACGGGCATCGCCAGCCTTTGGCCCATCACCGTCACCGACATGTCGATATCGCCGACGCCGCGCAGGACATTCGGAACCAGATCGCAGCCCTCGAACGCAGTCGTATTGCGCCGGTAGGTGACCTCGTCATCGGCCGCGCCATCGATGTAGTTGAAGATCGGCGACGGCAGGCGCTGCTTTGCCATCCGACGGAAATCGTGGAAATTATAACAATCTTTCAGACGCATCTGCCCCTCGGACCCGAACGGCGGAATCAATAGCACTTTTTCGATAGAGCGGAATGAGGAAATCAAACGAGCCCCGGCGGGAATCCGGCGCTCAGTCCGTCGTCGAGCCGGCAATGATGGTGAGGCGCCGCATGGATGGTATGTGGACACTGAACAGGAAGGCGCCCCACCATTCGGCGCCGTCATCGAAATAGTCCGAGACCTCCGGCAGCCGCATGTCGGACCAGTCGAGAATTTCGCTCGCGCGGTGCGGCGGCAAAATGAAATCCCTGATCTCGTCGAACACCGCCTGAACTTCGCCGGGCCTGGCGTCGAGTGGATAGGGCGGACTGGAGAAAGCGTAGGCGAACTGCCCGCCGGTTTCGGGGCAGGAGCTTCCACCCGACATGATCTTCACACCGTCAAGCGAGCTCAAGACCGGATCCGTCAACTGCCGCCCGTCGGCGGTCTTATAGCGGCCGAGCCTCAGCAGGTTGCCGCTGTCCGGGTCGTACCAGTCGCCGAAGAATGCCTTTTCGGTGATGCGCCGGCTTCCCAGAGAGCGCAGCTTCCCGGCATCGAACCTATGGAAGTGGCGCAACGCCTGCGGAACTGCCGAAAGGACCTCCTCCTCCGTACCGCCTGCATTCTCGAAGACCGCGAAATCGAGCACGCCCAGCATCTTGTCGAAGCGTTCAAAGGCAGGCGGCAGCTTCTCGATCCGGTTCATTTCAGTTTTTGGTCCGTCCAGTCGTCCGTCTTCAGGGACTCCGCAATCCGTGTAAAAGCTCTGTCGCGGGTCACAAGGACCGCATCGAAGGCGACCGCATGAGCAGCGATCATCATATCGAGGGGCGCGAGAGCCGCGCCCTTGGCTTCACAGGCAGCGCGCAGGTCGCCATAGCTTCGGGCGGCAGCGCGATCCCAGGGCAACACGTCTACACGAAGAAGGAATTGCCTGACCCGTTCAGACAGCGTCCTCGGATAGCCTCGCTTGGCGAGACCGTAGAGCAACTCCCCCTCGGTGACGAAGGCTGCTTGCGGTCGGCCGGCCGAGGAAGTCGTCCCCGACCTGATCCTTGCCATAGAGTTCAAAAAGACCGTCCCATGAATCCGGCTTGCGTGACAGAATGACATCACCGGTCTTCGGATCACGACGAACGAACACCTCGCTGCCCTCGAAGCGGAACTCTGCAGGGAGCCTGACGGCCTGGCTGCGGCCGCTGGCAAATATCTTGGCTGTTTTGGTTGCCACGGTAACCTCCGCTTTCGATATCTATCATGATATATACCAAGCAGAAGATGCCTATCAAGCGGAGGACATCGACGGGGACTTTCGAGACGCTGCCGATCCGTGCAGGCCGGCGGCGTTCGCCATTTCTACCCATGGCACCCGCCCCCGTTGGCATGCGCGCCTGATATCTCGTCGCGACTATTTCAGAACGACAACGGCTTCGACTTCGAAGAGCATGGGGTCGATTGCAAGCTTGGGAACGGGAACCAAAGTCTGCGCCGGCAGCGCGGCGCCGAACATTTTCTTGACGTTGCTGGTCAGCACCTCAAGCTTGGACATGTCGTGATCGACGACGAAGACCGTGAGCTTGGCGACCTGATCCGGCCTGGCACCGAGCGCATCGAGGGCCGTGCGCAGATTTGCATAGGCCTGCTCGACCTGGACAGCGAAGTCCGGCGACAAGGCTCCGCTGCTGTCCTGGCCGCCCTGCCCGGAGATATAGGCCACCCGGCCCTCGCGGGGCACGATCACTGCCGTGCTGTAGCCGTTCGGCGTCGGGTCGTAGAGGTTTTGCGGGTTGACGATGGTCAGCTTGAGATCATTCTCATTCGCTGTCGTGGCAGTGGGAACGCCGGTGGTCATGATGATCAGCCCTCCGATAAGCAGATGCGTGATTGCGCGTGACATGTTTTTCTCTCGGGTCCGGGGCTGCGCGCAATGAACCTCGCCGCCTTCGGGATTGAACTTTTACTGCCGCATGATCTGATGACTCGTACGGTGTACCATTCACTCGCATCGTACATAGTACGAGTCAACCGTTCAGGATCGACTTTCGTGGCCTTGTCGGCTTAAATCGGCATTCTGATCAGCAAGGAAGACGGATGACGGCCAAACGCAGCGGCGCCCGGAGCAAACGGCCTCAGCGGACAGGTGTATCGCCACCGTCCGCGCAGGAGGCGCGCAGTGAACCGTCTCTCTCCCGGCAGCGTATCGTGGCGACCGCGGTAGAGCTGCTGGACGCCCACGGGATAGACGGATTGACGATGCGTCGGCTGGCCGATCGCCTCGGCTCGGGCGTGATGAGCCTGTACTGGCACGTCGACAACAAGGAGGATGTCTTCGATCTGGCACTGGACTCGGTGCTCGAATACCGTAGACCGCCACAAACGGTTGAGTCTCAGGACTGGCGCGGAGAAGTCGTTCACATGCTCGAGGACTGGCGCGCCAGCATGCTGCGCCATCCCTGGTCGGCATCTCTGCTGCCGCGCCGGGCGCTCGGCCCGAACATTCTCAGCCGCCTGGAACTGCTGGGCAGAACCTTGTCCGGAGCCGGTGTAGCCGACGCAGATCTGAACGTCGCGATATGGTCGCTCTGGAACTATGTGATGGGCGCCACCGTCACCCGGGCGAGCTTTGACGTCTCGGACGATGACAGGGCCGCGGCACAGCAGCGCCTTACATGCCTCAACGAACACTACGCGACGATCGGACGCTCCCGTCTGCTGCTGGACAACGATTGGGACGGCGCCTTCCGGAAGGGCCTCGACTTCCTGCTAGACGGCCTTGCTCCGAGACAATGAGCGTTCGGGTTTGCCGAGGCCGTTGCGACAGGATCATGTGAATGGATGCAGCACCTGATACGCCGGAGGCCGCGGCGTTGAGCTTTACGACCTGCTAACAGGAGGGGGACTGCTCGCCGGCGAAGTCGATGGAGCGGAATTGTCGCGGGCGCCGAAGATCGTCTTGGTCGCGCGCGAGACAATGACGCTCAGCCTACGCAGAGCCGTTCAACATTTCGAGGACTTGCAGATGACAACGAACCTTAGGGCGGAGATAATTGATGTCGTTTGCCGCGATAAATTGCCTCTGGACATAGTGTAACCCATTGAGAAACAAGAGGTTAAATTTTGCCGCGTACAGCAAAACTCCCATAGTCCTGACGTCACGGGCCACAAACGGAAATCCGCGTTGGTGGGAAGGTAGCGCTAGACAATCTAGCGCTACCCTATTCCTCATTTCTCCGGCAGGCTTTCAACAGCGTCAAAGACACGAGCCGAGTAGGTGAGCGCCGCGCCGGCGTTCAATGCGATCGCCACTCCCAAAGCTTCGGCGATCTCGCCTTTCGAAGCTCCCAGTTCGACGGCCTTCTTGGAATGGACGGCGATACAGCCATCGCAGCGCGTCGTGACCGCGACGGCCAGCGCGATCAACTCGTGCATCTTCGGCTCGAGCTTGCCAGTATTGTTGCCGCTGTTCTCGATCGTGTTCAGGCCGCGCAGCACGTCGGGGCTGAGTTTCGCGAAGTCGCCGACCCGGCCGATGAGGGCATCCCGGTAGGCGTTCCAATCCTGCATGTTGTTCATGGCCCTCTCCCTCACTGACGTCCGGCGGTCACGCCGCCATCGACCGGGAGAATCGTGCCGGTAATCCACGAAGCCTGCTCCGAAGCGAGGAAGAGGATCGCCTCGGCGACATCACGCGGCTGGCCGTTGCGGCCGAGCGGATGGAACGAATTGAACGTCGGCAGAACCTCCTTGACCTGATCATCGGACAAGAAGGTGTTGTAGACGGGCGTCTCGACGACGGCCGGGGCGACTGCGTTGATCCGGATGTTGTATGGCGCAAGCTCGATCGCCAGATTGCGGACCATGGCGTGCACGCCGGCATTGGCGGCGGAATAGGCAGCCGACGGCGTCGCGCCGATCGCCTGGATCGCCCACATGGAGCCGGTCTGGACGATTGCGCCGCCCTTGTCCTTCATTGCCTTGGCAGCGGCCTGAGCCGTGAAGAACTTGCCTTTGAGGATCGTGTCCAGATACCAGTCGTAATCCGCCTCGGTCAGTTCAATGAACGGCTTGGGGTTGAAGACGCCCGCATTGTTCACGAGAACGTCCAGGCCGCCAAACCGTGAGACCGCTGCCTCGACGAGCGCTGCTCCGGTTTCGGGCTTTGCGATATCGCCGGCGGAAACCACGAGGTTCTTGCCGCTCGGATCGATTTCCTTCGCCGCTGCTTCAAGTTTGCCAAGATCACGGCCGTTGATGGCGACCTTCGCACCTTCGGCCACGAAACGTGCCGCCGTCTCCTTGCCGATACCCGAGCCGCCGCCGGTGATCGCTACTACCTTGCCTTCAAATCGCATAATGATCTCCTTGTTGCCTATCTATCGATAGATAGAGGAGACCTACATAGAGATTGATTTCCTTCTGCGCAACCCCTATCTATCATTAGATAGACAAACGAGGTTGTGATGAGCGAAATGAGAGACGCGATCCTGGATGCAGCCGAGGAGCGCATTCGAGGCGCGGGTTATAGCGGCTTCAGTTTCCGGGAGATCGCGGCGGACGTCGGGGTCAAGAGCTCCAGCGTCCACTACCATTTTCCCACCAAGGAGAAGCTCGCCGCGGCGGTCGCCCGCCGCTACACGGATCGGTTTCTCGTGGGAGTAGACGAAAAAGTCCAAGCTGGCCGGGACATCGTCCAGGCGTGGCGTCAGGTTTTCCGCGACGCACTCGCACGCGACGGCAGGATGTGTCTTTGCGGAGCGATGGGGGCGACCTCCCACGATCTCGCCGACGAAGTCAGGAACGAAGTGAAGCGGTTCTTCAATCTCGGCATCCAACGACTTGTCGAGGGGGGTCTTCGGAAGGACGCCGCGATCCAGGTTCTCGCGACGCTCGAAGGCGCTATGCTCACCGCCAACATTCTGGATGATCCCGCCATATTCGAAAGCGGCACTGCCGCTCTCGCCTAGGCGCGAATCGGTCTCGCCGACCGCCAGACAAGCGGGACCAGCACAAGAGCCACCGCGGGAAGCACGACCCAGTTGATCGTCTCCCATCCCGAACTGTGGAGGAGGGAGCCGGCGGAGAAGGACGCGCAGGCAACCGTACCGAAGACCAGAAAGTCGTTCGCTCCCTGGACCTTGCTGCGCTCGGACGGTCTGTAGCAGTCGGCGACCATCGACGTCGCCCCGATGAACCCAAAATTCCAGCCCACGCCGAGCAGGATCAAGGCCATCCAGAAATGGGCGATATCGAACCCGGAAAGTGCGACGGCAGCCGAACATCCGATCAGGAGAAGGCCAACGGCGGCAACCTTCTCCTTGCCGAAGCGAACCATCAGCTTGCCGGTGAAGAAGCTTGGCCCGTACATGGCAAGGATATGCCACTGAATGCCCAGGGCCGCTTGGTCCACCGAGTGGCCGTGGCCGACCATGGCGATCGGCGATGCCGTCATCACGAAGGTCATCAAACCATAGGAGACGACGCCGGTCGCGATGGCGAGCAGATAGCGCGGGGTTGTTAGAATGCTGAGGAGCGGGCGTCCACCGTCGGTTTCCATGTCTGAAACTTTCACCTTCGACGGCTGATGCAACATCAGGAGGACGGGAATGGCGAGAGCCGCCAGTGCCGCCTGGCTGATGAAGCTGCCCGCGAAGGGAGTGCCAGGGAATGCGTCTCGAGTCCAGATGACAAGTTGCGGTCCGATGATCGCCGCCGCCAGTCCGCCGACAAGAACGCGGGAAATGGCCTTCTGGCTCTCGGCACCCGTCGCGTTGTCCGCCGCGGCGAAGCGATAGCTCTGGACATACGAGGAATAGAAGCCAGCAAGAGCAGTTCCGAGGCAGAAGATGATAAAGCTGCTCAATGCTATACCGAGAGCCGCGATCAGCCCTGAGATAAGGCCAATTCCCGCACCTGTCAGATAGCCTGAACGGCGGCCGAAGCGCCTCATGACGTAAGCGGCCGGAAGGGTTCCGAGCGCCAATCCAAGATTCAGCAGACTGACGGGCAGCGTGATCAGGTCCGGATCGGGAGAAAGGTGCTGCCCGACCAAGCCGCCGAGCGAGATGACGATCGGAGCGTTTGCACCGCCAAGCGATTGGGCAACCGTCAAAACCCATGCATTGCGTCGTGCGGTCGTCTCGACCGCACTGGCCTCTACTGCGCTCATCTGGCACCTTGTTTCGATAGATACTGGGAGACAGCGCGCTGGGCAGCCGTGACCGCCCCGGAGAGATAACCGGGTTCGGTGGGGCTGGTTTCGCTCCCGGCGAGGCTCAGCCGTCCATCCCAACCCCCCGTCACCCACGCGTCGTCGCGAACGACGGGATGCCCGGCGGCGACAAGATCGGTCGAGGTGGCCGTCAGGGGATCGACGGCCCAATCCTTCAATAAAGTGGCGATAGGACTGCGGGCTGCGGGACCGAACAGCCGCTCGAGCTGGACCAGGCACGCAATCTTCAAAGTTTCCTCGCTGACTGCTGCGCGCTGTTCCGCGCCTACCCCGATGAATCCGAAGAGAGCAGCCCTTCCGGAAGCCGTCGTGGCGTCGTGGATCTCGGCCATCGGACCCGCTATGCTCTGCGCCGTCCCGGAAAGGCCTGCGGCTCTCCAGAACGGCCGGTCGTAGATTGCGAAGAACTTGGCGTGCGGCGCCATCCAGGTCGGCGTGTCGCGCCACCGTCCGGCGGTCGCGCCCTCCTGCGCCGGGCTGAACGTGATTGTAGCCTCGATGAGCCTCGGCGGCAGCGCTGCGATGACATGGCCGGCGTCGATGATATCTTGCTCGCCGCTGGCGTTCTCGACCGTCAGCCGGACACCCGCTGACACGAGCATCATCCCCTTCACCTTCGTGCGGAGAAGGATGCTGTCAGGCGAAAGCTCGCGGGCGAGTGCCCGCACCGCCGCTGCCGTCCCGCCGGCGAGCCGCATCGATGGTGGCTCCTGCATCATAGCCGGGAAGCGTTGGGGCCTCTGGCTCGGAGATCGTTCGAAGACCACTTCGCCCTCGCTGTGCTGGACGAATGATTGAAGATCGAATTCAGCGACCAGGTCTGCCATCGCGGGCTGCATCTGCGGCCAGTACCAGGAAGGACCTAAGTCAAATCCGTCTTCCGATGAATTGCCGGAGGCATCAGCGGAGAAGACACGACCGCCGATACGCTCGCGTGCCTCGATGACCAAGGCGTCGACTCCCGAAGCCTTGAGCGCCCAGGCCGCATACAGTCCCGCGAGGCCCGCGCCGACGACGGCGACTTCGTATGATCTCATGTTACTTGTCCTTCGTCGTTCCGGCGTCTTCGAACCTCACGACGTCTTCATGGAGGAGCGGGCCAGATTTCATCCAGACGCGGGCGCCATCGTTTCCGACCTTGGCCCGAACCGCTTGTCCGGCAGGTAGGCGCAGCCATGACCAGTGGTCGAGAACGTCGCCTTCGACGGTAAAACCTCCGCCGAGAACAAGGAGTTCGAGACCATGCGGGTTGGCAACCTCCACAGCAGCGCCGGGCTGCCACTCCTCCATCATCACCTGCTCGTCTTTCCCATCGAAGAGGATGCGGGAGGACGACACGCCGGGCCGAAGCTGCGCTTCCTCGCCTTCGCCCGGACGGCAGACGACCCTTTCCCGATCGTCGGCCCTGAACTGCCAGAGCTTGACCAGGATGACACAACCCTCGTCGCTGCCCGGAGCATGACCCGTGCCTGGAGGATTGCGCACATAGGTGCCGACCGGGAAGTCTCCGCTCTCGTCCTGGAAGACGCCATCCAGGACGAGAAACTCTTCTCCGCCCGTGTGTTCGTGGCGCGCGAACCGGCTGCCGGACGCGTAACGAACGATCGATGTCGCTCTCGCCTTCTCCTCGCCGATCCTGAACAGCATGCGGCGGTCCACGCCCTTGGCTGGCTTGGCACCCAATCGATCCGGTCGGCGTGTATGAGCACGGGCTTGGTGAGGTCTTCGTTGATCAGCATGTCAAAGCTCCGACCTGCCGCCGTCGACGACGATCTCCGCGCCGAGCATGTAGCTCGATGCGTCGCTGGCAAGGAAAAGGACAGCGGCCGCGATCTCCTCAGGTCTGCCCATGCGCCCGATCGGCACCTGGCCGCCGACGCGTTCGGCGTACGTGCGGAACTCCTCTTCCGTCTGGTTTCTGCCGCGGTGGATCGGCGTTTCGATCGAGCCTGGGCTGACGGCGTTCACCCTGACCCTGCGGTCCAGAAGTTCAGCCGACATCGTCCTCGCGAACGAGCGGGCAGCGGCCTTGGAGGCGGACAATATTGCGCGGCCAGGAGTTCCCACCTGGTTGAGCCATGACGTGTTGAGAATGATCGAGCCGCCCTCGCGCATCAGCGTCAGCACCGACTGCACGGTGAAGAAGACGCCTTTCACATTCGTATCCATGATCGTGGCGTAGGTATGCTCGTCCACGGTGGCGAGCGGCGTCCCGATAGCCACGCCCGCGTTCGCGAACAGGATGTCCAGCGTCGAGAATTCCTCCGCAAGAATGGTCTTCATCCGATGGAGATCGGCGAGCGACGACACGTCCGCCTGAATGGCGAGAATATCGTTGCCCAGTTCCGCTTTTGCAGCCTGAAGCTTTTCCGCCGATCTGCCCGTGATCGCGACCCGTGCCCCATTCTCCCGGAGCATCTTCGCTGCCGCGAGACCAATCCCGCTCGATCCGCCTGTCACTAGTGCCGTCTTGCCTTGAAGTATCATGCGTGAACCTCCGTCTAAGGATCTACGAATGTCCTCTCGCAATTGCATTGACGAGGAAAACAAACGATATCGGAAACAAAGAAAATCTTTCTCGTAGGTGGAGAACGGATCACACATGAGGAATCTCACGAGGCTCAAATCACTGCAGGCTCTCGAAGCTTCGGCAAGACACGGAAGCTTCGTCGGGGCCTCCACGGAACTCGACGTGACCCCGCCCGCCGTAGGGCAGCTCGTTCGCTCCCTGGAAGATTGGGTCGGCTATCCGCTCTTCCGGCGAACGCGGTCCGGGGCCGAACGCCTGATGCCCGTGGACGAGGCAAAGGAAGCTCTCGAGGACATCTCGCAGGGATTAGACCTTCTGGAATCAGGTCTGCGGAAGTTGCGCGGGCGCAAGGCGCGCACGGTCGTCGTCGTGACGGCATCCCAGGCGCTCGTCGCGAACTGGCTGCTCGGGCGGCTCGACGACTTCACCACGAAACACCCGAACATCGATGTACGTCTCGACGTCTCCGACCGCGTGATCGACCTCGCTCAAGGAGATGCCGATATCGGCATCCGATGTGGCCTAGGCAACTGGAAAGGTGTGAAGTCGACCTTCCTCATGGGTGAGGAGATCATCGCGGTATGCCATCAGCGTCTTTTACCGATCGACAGGGATGTGACTGCTGGCTGGATCGTGGGACAGACCCTGGTACATGACGGGACGTCGCATCCCGGGGGAGATTTCCCGTCATGGGCGGACTGGCTGGCGCGCGCAGGAGCGAACCAGCCTCCCGACGATGGCGGTCTGAAGATCAACTCGACCGCAGCCGTCATCAATGCGGCTGTCGCCGCCAGAGGCGTGGCGCTGGTAAGAAAGGCGCTCGTGGCGCAAGAGCTGGAAAGCGGCCGCCTGGTTCATCTGATGCCTCAGGTGAGATGGCCGGTGAAATGGGCGTACTATGCCGTGGCGGCACCGAAAGCTCTTCGCCGGTACGAGGTCACCGCCTTCCACGATTGGTTATGTGATCAAGCGCCATCGAGCTCGCTCGAATAGAGTGGCACGCATCCTAAGTCCGCTCCGCTTTGGCGCAAAAGTTGCCGCCAACAGCCAAACTTGTGTCAGGGCGATCCATGGGCTGCAGGGTTGGAAAGGGAAGCTTCCCGTCCCATAGGCAACATAGTGGCCAAAAAGGCAAAATATCGTGGCGTTCGACAATTGGAAAGAATGGCGCACCCGAAGAGATTCGAACTCCTGACCCCCAGATTCGTAGTCTGGTGCTCTATCCAGCTGAGCTACGGGTGCGTGCCTGGAAGCGGTGACCACCGCTTGCGTGGCGATCCTCTAAAGCGTCCTTTCGGCGATTGCAAGCGCCTTCGGAAAAAAATTTCATTTTTACGACGATGCCGGGAAGGGACGGAATATCAGGAACGTCCCTTGGCGCGGAAGGCATCGAGCCGCACCGGGCGGTCCGGCAGTTCTATGCGAAACAGCGTGCCGGGAGTGGGCTTTTCGACGAGCGCGATCGTTCCGCCATGGGCGAGCACCAGTTCGCGGGCGATTGCCAGACCCAGGCCCGTTCCGCCGGAGCGCGCCGAGCCGCGGAAGGCGGCGAAGAGATTTTCGCGTGCCTTTGCAGGCATGCCGGGGCCTGTATCGTCGATCGAAATCGTCACCACGCTGCCGGTACGCAACGCCGAAACCGAGATCCGCCGCTCGGAACCATCCTCCGGCTTGTAATTGGCCAGCGCCTCGACCGCGTTGCGACAGATATTGTGGACGATGCGGAACAGCTGCTCGCTGTCCGCGTCGACCTCGATGTCGTCGCGGATCTGTATCTCGAACTCGATACCGTCCTGGCGATCGACGGCGAGCAGTTCGGCTACGTCCTCGACCAGCGGCCGCAGCGCCAGGAAACGGCGATGCGGCTCGGCCTCCGTCGTGCGGCCGTAGGAGAGCACTTCCCGCGTATAGCCGACAGCGCGGTCGATGGTCCGGAGCAATGTCGGCGCGAAGCGCTTGACCACGGGATCGTCCACGTCGGCCAGGCGATCGGAAATGAGTTGCGCGGAGGACAGGATGTTGCGCATGTCGTGGTTGATCTTGGAAACGGCGAGGCCGAGCTCCGCAAGGCTCTTCTGCTGCTTCAGGGTTCTCTGCAATTCGCGCTGCATGCTCGCCAGGTGCTGACCGGCGACCGCCAGTTCGTCCTTGCCTTTCGGCGGCACCAGCACGCGCTCGGGGCTCGACGGCTCGTCCGAAAACTCCTGCATGCTCTTGGTCAGCCGCCTGATCGGGAGAATCAGCATGCGATTGATGGCCAGGAAGATCAGCGCCGCGGTGATCAGCGAGATGACGATCGACAGGAGGAAGACGTTGCGCGAATAGACGAGCATGGCCGTGCGCAGCTTGGCGTCCTTCATCACCAGCTCGATCGTCGCCTCGCCTTCGCCCAGCGGGCCATAGACGCGCACCACCCGGTTGCCGCCGAAGATGAGCGTGTCGAAGGCGTCCCGGATCGCGCCCAGAGCCGTGAAGTTGGCTATGTCGTATTCGCCGTCGATCGCGGGGGGCATGTCGACGCTGGCGATCATCCGGGAGGCGTCCTTGCGGCGGATGACGATGGCCTTGGTCCCGGTCGCCATCAGGGTCTCGCGCTGCACGGCGCGGGGCAGCTCGACATTCTGAAGCCCGTCGACCACGACGGCGGCCGCCGCCACGGTGTTCAGGCGGTCCTGAAGCCAGCGAATGCGCATATTGGCGACGGAAGGCACGAAGATCAGTACCTCGGCCAGCATCACGAAGGCGACCGTCAGCAGCAGCAATTTACCGGAAAGCCCGCCAAGAAAGCCGACCGCCCCTCGAGGTGCCGCACTCGCATTGGCCGGACGTGCGTCTTCTACCATAAGCCCAAAAGATTCCCTGGATCAGCCGAAGTTCCGCAGAAACCGGATCGCAGTCCGCAGAAGGCGATTTCGCGCCATGGGGGAATAATAGGAGATAGCCGCCTGTTTTCCAATCTCCGAGAGAGTCGGATAGGGTGCGACATAAGTCTGGAAATGCCTGAGGGTCAGGCGGTTGGCGACGGCGAAGGCCCAGAGACCGATCATCTCCCCCGCTCCAGGGCCTGCAATGCCGGCGCCGAGTATCCGCCCGCGCCTGCCGACGACGATCTTTATCAGCCCTCGATCCAATCCGTCGGTGCGGGCGCGATCATTCGCGGAAAAGTCCAGGCGAACGGTTCTGCCCCCCGGGGCGGTCTCCCGCGCGCGCTCCTCCGTCAGCCCCACCTGCGCCAGTTCGGGCGCGGTGAAGATCACCTGCGGAACGATGGCCGCCCTCTCGCGTCCCGGCAGGCGGAAAAGGATCTGCTGCAGCACCAGCCGGGCGTGATAGCTCGCCTGATGCGTGAAGAGGCCGCCCGCCGCATCTCCGACCGCATAGACGCGGCGGTTGCTCGTCCGCAGGTCCGCCCCGACCTCTATGTGCTTCGGCCCGTGGCGGATGCCGGCCGCATCGAGATCGAGCGGTCCGTGATTGGGGGCACGACCGGCAGCCACCAGCAGGTCGCTCCCTTCGACCTCGAAAGGGCCGCTCTCGTTCTCGCAGAAAAGCCGGACGCCCGTCTCCGTTTGCTCCGCCGAGCGGATCTCCGTGCGCTCGTGCAGGAGCATGCCTTCCGCACGCAGCCCGTCGAGCACGATCGCCGCCAGCTCGGGATCCTGGCCGGATAGAGCCGCGGCCCTGTCCACGACCGTGACATCGGCACCCAATCGGCGGTGAGCCGCGGCCATCTCCAGGCCGACCGCGCCCGCGCCGATGACGACGAGATGTCGCGGCAGGCGTTTCAGGCCGAAGAGCGTTTCGTTGGTGAGAAACGGCGTCTCCGCAAGTCCAGGAATCGGGGGAATGGCGAGGGAGGAGCCGGCGGCGATCACAAAGCGGCGGGCGCGGATCAGCTGGTCGCCGGCAGCGACCGTGCGGTCGTCTACGAAGCGGGCCGTTTCCTTGATCACCTCGACGCCGAGGCTGGTGAAGCGCTCTACGGAATCATGCGGCGCGATGCCTTCGATGACGGACTGTATGCGCGCCGTCAGCCGCTCGTGATCGACGACCGGTCCCGCCGCGGCAATGCCGAATTCCGCAGCCTTGCGGATCGCTTCCGCATGCTTGGCTGCTGCGATCAGGGCCTTTGACGGCACGCAGCCGTAATTGAGGCAATCGCCGCCCATCCGGCCGTGCTCGACCAGAACGACGGGCACGCCGAAAGCGGCCGCCCCGGCGGCCACGGAGAGCCCGGCGGCACCGCCGCCTATCACACATATATCGGGTGTCAGTATCCTGCCCACGCTTGCCTGCCCCTCGACTGCGTCACGCCTGCTTGCGGCGCGACTGTATTAGCCTGAACGCCAGAGGCAACGCCGCAATGAACGCAAGCGCGACCAGCGCCAGCGAAACGTCCGTAGTGACGAAATCGGAAAGGGCGAGTTCGCGGCCGCTTGCAGCAGCAAAAGCGATCACGTCGCCGAGGCCGCGGCCGAGCCAGGTATAGGCGAGAGTGCCCGGCACGATGCCGATCACCGTCGCGAGCGCATAGGTGCGCAGCTTCACCTCGAAGAAGGCAGGCGCGATATTGATCAGGAAGAAAGGAAAGATCGGCGCGAGGCGCAGGATCAGGAGATAAAGGAAGGCGTTGTCCCGGAAGCCATCGGCAAGGCGCTCCAGGACGCCGCCGGCACGGCGCCTCAGGATGTCGCTGAAGGCGCCGCGCGCGGCGATGAATAGCAGGCAAGCCCCGAGTGTGGCGGCAAGAACCGTAATGGCTGCGCCGGCAAGGCAGCCGAAAAGGAAGCCCGCGGAGATCGTGAGCACCGATGCCGCCGGAATGGAGAAGACCACCACCGCGACATAAATCGCGAAGAAGACGAGAACCGAACTGACCGGATGGGCGGCGACATGGGCGGCGAGCGTCTCGCGCTGGTCGGCGAGCGCAGACAGCGAAACATAGTCCTGCAGGCCGTAGGCATAGCTCAGGACGCCGCCCGCAAGCAGAAGCGAAATCGGCAGGAAGCGCCAGGGAGAGCGATGCGGAACAGGCTGAAGGTCTCGCCGGCTCGACGAGGGTTCGAGAGCCGGTCCTTCTTCCGCCCCGTTGCTGATACCATGGCTCATGCGATTTGCCTTCGGTGAGATTCTGCCCCTGAATTAGAAGGAATTCACCCCCGGAACCAATAACGAATCGTCGCGTCGACAAACGACGGCGTGACCGGGTCGCCGCGGCAAGTCACGCCGGCGTGAAAGTGCCTGCGGCCCCTTCCGGAGGGCAGGCTCATCTCGGAAATGCCGCTCGCGGCGACCGACAGGTCACCGCGAACGAAGCTGGTCACTGGGCGACTGCAGTGCTGCAGCAGGCCCTCAGAACTCTTCCCAATCGTCGCGAGCGACCGCAGCGGAGCCGTTGCCGAATGCGCGCGCGACCGTGCCCATCATGCGGCGGGCGGGCGAGGCCACCGGGCGGCTCGCTTCCCTTGCCGGCGCGACCGTACGCACCGCCTCGCGCTCGACCTTGAAGTAGGCGATGAGGTTGGCGAGATTGTCGGCCTCGGCGGACAGCTTATGCGTGGCGGCGTTCGCCTCCTCCACCATGGCGGCGTTGCGCTGGGTGACCTGATCCATCTGGTTGACGGCGGTGCTGACCTCGCCGAGACCCGTGGCCTGCTCGCGTGCGGCCGTCGCGATCGAATGGATGTGATCGTTGATCTTGAGGACGCGCGTCTCGATCTGACCGAGTGCGGCTCCCGTCGCCTGGACGAGCTTGACGCCGGTGGCCACTTCGCCGCCCGATTTAGAAATCAGCGACTTGATATCCTTGGCAGCGCTGGCTGCACGCTGGGCGAGTTCGCGGACCTCCTGGGCAACGACCGCGAAACCCTTGCCGGCATCCCCCGCGCGCGCCGCCTCGACGCCGGCATTGAGGGCCAGCAGGTTCGTCTGGAAGGCGATCTCGTCGATGACGTTGGTAATCTGGCCGATCTCGCTCGAAGCCTGTTCGATGCGGCCCATGGCATCGATGGCGTTGCGGACGACCGACGCCGACTCCGCTGCGCTGTCCTTCGCCTCCGTGACCATGACGGTCGCTTCCTGGGCCCGCTCCGTAGAATTGCGAACCGCGGCGGTTATCTCGTCGAGCGCCGCCGAAGTTTCCTCCAGCGCGGCGGCCTGCTGTTCAGTCCGCTTGGACAGGTCGTCGGCGGCACTGCGCAATTCCGTAGAGTTCCCGTTGATCGAGTCCGTCGTCATGCGGACCTCGCGCAGGGTCTTCTGCAGGGTCTGCAAGGTATCGTTGACGTTCGTCTGCAACTCGGCGAAGGCGCCCTGGAACTGGCCCTTCATGCTTTGCGTGAGGTCGCCCGTCGCCAGGCTCGCAATGACCCTCCGGGTCTCGGCGATGCCCGTATCGACGCTGTTGACCAGTTCGTTGACGCTCGCCGCAAAACGGTTGAGGTCGTCGTTGTCGTAGTCCTTGCCGATGCGCCTGGTGAAGTCCCCTGCCGCAGCCGCCGCGACGACCGTGGCGATGCTCGACTGCAGGTCCGCGCTCTTTTCGCGCAGGACCTCTTCCTGGGCGTTGAGCTCTCGCACGGCGAGGCTGTTCTGCTTGAAGACTTCGACCGCCGCCGCCATGTCGCCGATCTCGTCCTTGCGCCCGGCGAAGGGCACATCAACCGAGAGATCGCCGCCGGCAAGCAGCTTCATCTTGCCCGTCAGATCGAGAATCGGGCGGCTGAGGTGATTGGTCGCAATATAGAAGGCGGCGCCGATCCCGGCCAGCATGCCGAGCGCTGCCGTTGCAAGGACGATCAGCACGATCGAGCGCTTGTAGTCGGCAAGATCCGCGGTGATCGTGTGAAGCGAGGCAAGGTTCTCGTCGACGACCACGTCGATTTCCGCCTGGAACGCCTTGCGGTTGGCCCGGTTCGCCTCGTTGTTGCCCTGCTCGTTGGCCGCTTGCGGCGCGACCTGCGTGCCGAGGCGAGCCGTCTCGCTTCGGAACGTCTTGAATTCCTCCGCGCGCTGGACGAGGGTATCGAAGGCGGGCAGGACGTCGGCGGGCACCAGCGGCCGCCACTCGGTGAGCAGCGCGTCGATCTTGTCGAGGTTCTTGAGAATTCCCTCGGCAAAAGGCTTTGCCTTCTCGACCGTCGGCGCCGCATAAATGCCCCGCGCCTCCATCACCACCGCCGTTACCAGGCGATTGAGCCTCTCGCCCTTGAAGGCCCGGTCGGATGCGTTCTGGTATTCACCGAGCCGTTGGTTGTACTCGCTCACGATCAGCAACGACATGCCGGTGATCGCTATCGCCAGCAGACTCATGATGCCGACGATGAGGTTTATCTTTCCACGAATTTTCATGTCCTGTCCCTGTCCCCAGCCGCATACTCGCCTAAAACGGGAAAGTAACTCACGGCTTACACGCTACTGAGTAAATGCTAAAATGCGTGTGGTTAACAAAGCACCCATCGGGCCCACTCATTTTAGGGTGTCATGCGGCTAATCATGAGCACGCCGCCGGCGTCTGGGAATTGACTCTATCGGGTTTTTGTCCCTATAAGCCGCGCACGTCCGGTGGAGCCGCCCGTTGGCGGAGCCATGTCCGGCGCGTAAACGCTCTTGCATCATGCAAACCCAAGAAGGACCGCACACCGCGGTATTTAAATAAATGAAGCGTACCTACCAACCGTCCAAGCTTGTTCGCAAGCGCCGTCACGGCTTCCGTGCACGTATGTCCACCAAGGGTGGGCGCAAGGTCCTCACAGCCCGCCGGGCTCGTGGCCGCAAGCGTCTTTCGGCGTAAGCCGAATCTGCCCGAAACCTTATGTCCGGGCAAATGACGACAGATAAAGACAAGACGGCTGTCGGG
Organism: Sinorhizobium sp. KGO-5; assembly: GCF_036245905.1. NCBI lineage: Bacteria > Pseudomonadati > Pseudomonadota > Alphaproteobacteria > Hyphomicrobiales > Rhizobiaceae > Sinorhizobium > Sinorhizobium sp. KGO-5. The sequence continues at coordinate 864,103 of NZ_BDIZ01000001.1, read as the reverse complement.
CGGCTGAAAAGCCGTCCGCAGTTTTTGGCGGTCCGGGCTGGAGAAAGCCGCAGAGGCCCGCTATTTCTCCTCGAAGTTCTCGACCGGAACGATCCGGAGGGAGAAGCCCGCGTCGGCTTCACCGTTACCAAGAAACACGGCAATGCCGTCGAGCGAAACCGAATGCGCCGACGCCTCAAGGAAGCCGTGCGGCTTTCGGCCGGGTTTGCAATGAAACCCGGACACGACTATGTGATTGTCGCCCGGCGCGATCTCCTGAATGCCCCTTTCGACGCATTGACTCGGGCGCTTCGGGATCGCATCGAAAACAAGCCGAAACAGAAGCGGCCACCGGCCGGTTCCAGGAAATCATGATGGAAAACAACCGCAATTATTTCGTGGCGATCGCCCTTTCCGTGCTGATCCTCATCGCCTGGCAGTTCTTCTATGTCAGCCCGAAGATGGAAAAGGACCGCATTGCCGCGGAACAGGCGCAGCAGGCGCAACAGACCCAGCAACAGCCAGGCGCTCAGCCCGCTGCACCTGGACAGGCGCTGCCCGGCGGTGCGATCCCGAGCGCAGGCGAAAGCCGCGATCAGGCAATCGGCAAATCGGCCCGCGTGGCGATCGACACGCCGGCGCTTTCCGGCTCCATCAACCTGACCGGCGCACGCTTCGACGACCTGAAACTCAAGGGCTACCACGAAACAGTCGACCCGAAGAGCCCGGTCATCACGCTCTTCAGCCCGGCGGAGACCGCCGACGGCTATTTCACGGAAATCGGCTATATCGGATCGGACGCGACCGGATCGGTTCCGGGGCCGCAGACCACATGGACGCTTTCGGGCGGCGACAAGCTCACCCCCTCGACGCCGGTGACGCTGAGCTATACGAACGACAAGGGCATCACCTTTTCCCGGACCATCTCGGTCGACGACCGCTACATGTTCCAGGTGGTCGACAGCATCAAGAACGAGACCGCCGCGCCGGTTTCCCTGTCTTCCTACGGCCGCGTCACGCGCTTCAACAAGCCGACGACTCCGAGCATCTACGTGCTCCACGAGGGCTTCGTCGGCGTTGCGGGAGAGCATGGCCTCCAGGAAGTTGGCTATTCCAAGGTCGAAGACGACGAGCCCGTCGAACCGGGTAAGTCGACCGGCGGATGGCTGGGCATCACCGATAAATACTGGGCCGCGACGATCGTGCCGCCGCAGGCGACGCCCTTCGACATCCGGTTCTCGCATTTCGCCGACGGGCGCCCGCGTTACCAGAGCGACTACAAGAGCGATGCGGTGACGGTTGCCCCCGGCCAGTCCGTGGAGCTGAAGAACCTCGTCTTCGCCGGTGCCAAGGAAGTCCCGGTCGTCGACAATTACGAAGTGGCCTATTCGATCCCCAACTTCGACAAGCTGATCGACTGGGGCTGGTTCTACTTCATCACCAAGCCGATGTTCAAAACGATGGATTTCTTCTTCCGTCTCTTCGGCAATTTCGGCATCGCGATCCTGATCACCACGATCGTCGTCAAGCTCATCTTCTTCCCGCTCGCCAACAAGCAATACGCCTCGATGGCGAACATGAAGAAGGTTCAGCCGAAGATGGAGGAGCTGAAGAAGAAATTCGGCGACGACAGGATGGGGCTGCAGCAGGCGATGATGCAGCTCTACAAGGAAGAGAAGATCAACCCGCTGGCGGGCTGCTGGCCGATCCTCATCCAGATCCCGGTGTTCTTCGCGCTGTACAAGGTGATCTACGTCACCATCGAGATGCGGCATGCGCCGTTCTTCGGCTGGATCCAGGATCTCTCCGCGCCCGATCCGACGACGATCGTCAATCTCTTCGGCCTCCTGCCCTTCGATGCTCCGTCCTTCCTGCATCTCGGCGTCTGGCCGATCATCATGGGCATCACCATGTTCCTGCAGATGCGCATGAACCCGACGCCGCCGGACCCGACCCAGGCGATGCTCTTCACATGGATGCCGGTGGTCTTCACCTTCATGCTGGCATCGTTCCCGGCCGGTCTCGTGATCTACTGGGCCTGGAACAACACGCTGTCGATCCTGCAGCAGGGCATCATCATGAAGCGTCAGGGCGTCAAGGTCGAACTCTTCGACAATCTGAAGTCGCTCTTCTCGAAGAAACCGAAACCGGCGGAATAGAGCACTTCCAGGAAGCGCAGTGAAAGAGTTGGAAGCCCCGGTGCGACGCGTTCCGGGGCTTTTCTTTTCGATTTCCCGAGCGCCACCGGCGCCGCCCGGGCGCTCTCAAGCTTGACAAGCCTCTGCAAAAGCCTGATGCCGAGGCCAAAGAGGAAACGCCAGAACATGTCCGGGACGAACAAGCAGAATGCCGCAAGCGTCTTCGGCCGGCCGTGGATCTTCATCCGCGGCGTGCCGTCGATGAAGTTCCTGCCGCCGGAGGGACCGACGGAGATCGCCTTTGCCGGCCGCTCCAATGTCGGCAAGTCGTCGCTGATCAACGCACTCGTGGGCCATAAGGGCCTTGCGCGCACATCGAACACGCCCGGCCGCACCCAGGAACTCAACTATTTCGTGCCGGACGGCTATTCCGGCGAGGCCGACGACCTGCCGCCGATGGCGCTCGTCGACATGCCGGGCTACGGCTACGCGCAGGCTCCCAAGGAACAGGTCGACGCCTGGACGAAGCTGGTGTTCGACTATCTGCGCGGACGCTCGACGCTGAAGCGCGTCTACGTGCTGATCGACGCGCGCCACGGCATCAAGAAAAATGACGAGGACGTGCTGGCACTCCTCGACAAGGCTGCGGTTTCCTATCAGATCGTGCTGACCAAGACGGACAAGATCAAGGCGGCCGGCGTGCCGCGCCTCGTCGGGGAAACCCTCGAAAAGATCAAGAAGCGGCCGGCGGCCTTTCCGGAAGTGCTGTCGACATCGTCGGAAAAGGGCGAAGGCATCGAGGACCTCCGCGCGGCGATCGAGCTTGCCGTGACGCGCTGACGCGCGAAACGGCGCCGCCGAAGGGCGATCCCCTCGTCTTCGACCTCCGTCACTACCCTGACATGAAAAGCGCTCTATCTCTGCTTCGCGGCGGCAGATTGTCTGCCCGAAGGATCAGGAGAGAGACATGTCCGATTTGATTGTCGTGGGATTCGATTCGACGGATGAGGCCGACAAGGTCCTCTTGAAGCTCAACAGCCTGAGGAAGGAGTATCTGATCGATCTGGAAGATGCGGTCGTCGTCGTTCGCGACGCCGACGGCAAGGTGCATCTGAAGCAGAGCATGAACCTGACCACCGTCGGAGCCACGTCCGGCCTCCTTTCCGGCTCCCTCTGGGGCGGGCTCGTCGGGCTGCTCTTCCTCAATCCGCTCGCGGGTTTCGCCCTCGGCGGCGCTATCGGCGCCGGTGCCGGTGCGCTTTCCGGCTCGCTTGTCGATTACGGGATCGACGACGACTTCATCAAGTCGCTCGGCAACACCATCCCGAACAATTCCTCGGCGCTCTTCGTTCTGGTGCGCAAGGTGCAGCCGGAAAAGGTGCTGGCCGAATTCTCCGGCCTGCGCGGCCGCGTGCTGAAGACATCGCTCTCGCCGGAGCAGGAACAGAAGCTTCAGGCAGCCCTTTCCGAGGCGCAGACGCCGTCGCCGCAGGCGGGTACATTCTGATCGGTTGCTGCACAGCGATCTTCTCGCCGGAGCCGGCGGGAAGATCCCCACGCTCAGGCAGTTTCCGGTACGAATGACAGGGCGAGACCGTTGATGCAGTGCCGCTTGCCGGTCGGCGGCGGACCGTCGTCGAAGATGTGGCCGAGATGACCGCCGCAGCGGCGGCAGTGGCATTCGGTCCTCGTCATGAACAGGGTATCGTCCTCGCGTGTGCCGATCGCGCCGGGTAGCGCCTGCCAGAAGCTCGGCCAGCCGGTACCGCTGTCATATTTCGCCTCGGAGGAATAGACGGGCAAGGCGCATCCCGCGCATTGAAAGAGGCCGTTTCGCTTTTCATCGTCGAGCGGGCTGCTGAACGGCGGCTCCGTGCCCTCCTCCCGCAGAATGCGATAGCGGTCCTCGCCGAGCAGCGCCCGCCACTCCGCGTCGGTCCTGGTGATTTCGAAGGTGTCGCCGGCGACGGCGCGCATGGGCCATAACAGACCGCGCAGGGTGACCACCGCGGCCAAGGCCGCGCCCGCCATCAGCAAGTCGCGCCGGCTGATCATCGGAACCTCCATCGGGCGATGCAACTGGCATTGGCCGAATCTGGAACGAGAGGCGGAAGTGCTTCTTCCTCCCGCAGCCGGTCCGGCCTGATATCGTAATTTACCGCATCGGCCCGAAAATCGGTATCGATTTCCGGAAAGGACGATGCAACGATACGACAAATTGAATAAAGGCCTGTTCAGATTGGGGCCACCCGCCGCGGCCGGTTTGATTTCCTCATTCCTGTGCTCGTCACAGAGATGAAAGCAGCGCCGCGTCTGCGGCGCGGAAGAGCCTTTCCAGCCCAAGGACTTGGTCTGGCTGGATTCCTGTGACAAGCACAGGAATGAGGAAGAGGAGAGATTGCAGTCCTCCGAAGGTTCCCACAGCGCCGCTGTGCCGACAAACCGACCAGAGTTGCAGCAGCCGTCATGAACTCAAACTTTGTGCGCCCACTCGGGCGCACGGCGCTCAAAGCGGCCGCGGCATTCCTGCCGTGACTGCGTGGCCCGCGTGGAACGAGACTTAGAAAGCGCGCGCGGTGCCTTGCGCGATGACCGCACCGGTGGGCGAGCCGGTCGCCGAGCCGCCCAGGGGCTCGACACTGACGGAGAGCCTGGAGCCGGTGGCAATCCGGCTTCGCATTCCCGGCACGAGCACGATTTCCCCCTCGCCGGACGGCGGCAGCACGCCGAGCGAGACCGGCGGATCGTCACCTTTGATCAGCCAGAGCTCGAGCGATTTCTCCTCCATCTGTCCGGCGGCGGCCGGCGACAGTCTGAGGCGCCCCGTAGCCGGTTCGAAGTGCGTGACGAGGTTGATGGCGCTGCCTTGCGCTTCGAGGCTCGCAACGAGTTGCGTACCGCCCCGGCGATCGCTGAAAAGTCCGGCCACCGCGCCTGCCATTACGACGACAGCCGAAAGCGATACCAGCGCGACGCTGCGCCAAAGGGGAAGCGAGCCCCAGATACCGCGGGGGTCGTCTGCGCCCCGGCCCGCTTCGAAGACCGCGTGCTCGGAGGAGCGAAACCTGCGGCGCGGCGCGACCGATTCATAGGCGTCGCCGAAGGCCGCAAGATTGTTCTGCCAGCGGATGACCATGGCGGCGAAGTTTCGGTCCGTTGCCATGCGCGCCTCGGCCTTGCGACGGTCCTCGGCTGACAGCGCGCCGAGCACGTACTCTCCCGCGATCACCTCGTCGCGGCGGGAATCTCCGCTTTCGGGCTTCTGCGTCGTCATGGCTTCCTGCACTCTCTCAGCTTTAGAAGGCCGGCACGATTCCCTTCGAACTCTTCCAGGCAAGCGTCGATGCGCCTATTCTCGGGACTGCGGCGGTCCTTTCCGGATCAAAGCAGGATCAGTCAAATCGCCAGCGCCGTCAATCGGCTTCTCGGCCATGCCGCGCACGCGGCGAGCACTTCGGCTCAGCCAGGCGACCGCCGTCACAATGGCTTTATGTTGCGCCCGGATCATTCCATCCGCCAGAGAGTTGCGCTAAACAGCAGCCGGTATTTTTCGAGGATCCGCCATGTCCGCATCAGAAAGTGAAATTCAGGCCCGCCTGCTCGCCCAGGCCCTGCCCTACATGCAGCGCTACGAGAACAAGACGATCGTCGTCAAATACGGCGGTCACGCCATGGGCAATGCCGACCTCGGGCGCGCCTTTGCCAGCGACATCGCGCTTCTGAAGCAGTCCGGCGTCAACCCGATCGTCGTTCACGGCGGCGGCCCTCAGATCGGCGCCATGCTCAATCGGATGGGCATCGAGTCCAAATTCGAGGGCGGGCTCCGCGTCACAGACGAAAAGACCGTCGAAATCGTCGAAATGGTGCTTGCCGGGTCGATCAACAAAGAGATCGTCGCGCTCATAAACCAGACGGGCGAATGGGCGATCGGCCTTTGCGGCAAGGACGGCAACATGGTCTTTGCGGAAAAGGCGAAGAAGACCTTCCGCGACCCGGATTCCAACATCGAGCGCGTGCTCGACCTCGGCTTCGTTGGCGATGTAGTCGAAGTCGACCGCACCCTTCTCGATCTGCTCGCCCGCTCCGAGATGATACCGGTGATCGCGCCTGTGGCGCCGGGACGGGACGGCCACACCTATAACATCAACGCGGACACTTTTGCCGGCGCCATCGCCGGCGCGCTCAATGCGACGCGCCTTCTCTTCCTGACCGACGTTCCGGGCGTTCTCAACAAGAAGGGCGAACTCATCAAGCAGCTCTCGGTCGCCGAGGCGCGGGCGCTGATCGCCGACGGCACCATCTCGGGCGGCATGATCCCGAAGGTGGAGACCTGCATCGAGGCGATCAAGGCCGGCGTCCAGGGAGTCGTCATCCTCAACGGCAAAACGGCACATTCGGTGCTGCTCGAAATCTTCACCGAGCACGGCGCAGGCACGCTGATCGTGCCGTGAGGCGCGCTTTGTTTGCGTGATCTGCCCCTTACCCTAACCTTCTCCCCGTCTTGACGCGTCATGACGGGGAAAGGGTCGCGGCAGCGGGATGAGGGACCAATCTCTTACCTCGTCTCGTAAACATTCTCCGCCTCGCCGCGCAGCCGGGCGATCATCTCCCGGTATGGGAACGGCCCATAGCTCACCCGCCCGACGCCGGCGGCCGCCAGCGTGGCAATGTCCGGCGCCCCCGGCATCATCATCACGTTGACCGGCAAAGGTGATGCCGCACAGAGCCTGGCGATGAGGTCCCGATCGGCGAGACCCGGTGCGAAGAAGCCGCTCGCGCCCGCATCCGCATAGGCCTCGGCGCGGGCGATCGCATCCTCCATCAGGGCCGCGTGGCGCGCCGCATCGCTTTCCTGCAGGAAGAGGTCGGTGCGGGCGTTGACGAACAGTGCGATGCCCTGTCGCTCCGCCATCTCGCGGATCGCGCGGATGCGAGCCGCCTGCTTGTCGATCGGATGGACGCCGCCCCTGCCAACCATCTGGTCCTCGAAATTGATGCCGATCCCGCCCGCATCGATGACTTGCGCGACATTGGCCGCGGCCTGGGCCGGGTCCACCGAATAGGCGCCCTCGAAGTCCACCGAGAGCGGCAGGTCCGTTGCCGCGACGATCTCGCGCACGGTCTCGAGCAGCAGAGGCAGCGGCAGCTTCTGCCCGTCCCCGTATCCATGTGCCGCCGCGACCGACCAGCTCCCGGTGGCGAGCGCCTTGGCGCCGGCCTCGGCCACGCACCGGGCGCTGCCTGCATCCCAGATGTTGTACAGAACCACCGGATCGCCTTTCCGGTGCAGTGCCCCGAAGGCGAGCGCTCTTTCTTCCTGGCTCATCGTATCTTCTCCCAGTCCGTCAGGTTGATCGTATCCGTTACATCGTTGGAGCGGCGGCCCGCGCAGGCATCTCCCGGTCCCATTCTCCGAAAAGCCCCACAGGACGCATTCTGCCCTCGTGGCGAAGCAGCCATTGCTTGCGCCGGAGCCCGCCCCCATAGCCCGTCAGCGATCCGTCAGCGCCGATGCAACGGTGGCAGGGCACCACGATTGCGAGGCAGTTGGAGCCGTTGGCCCTGGCCACGGCACGCACCGCCTGCGGGGTGGCGACCTTCCGCGCGATGTCGCTGTAGGAGCGTGTCTCGCCCACGGGTATCGCAACGAGTTCTGCCCATACCTGACGCTCGAAGGCACTGCCGTCGAGGGCGAGCGGTGTTCGAAAATCGGCTGAGCGCCCGGCAAAATAGTCGTTGAGCTCGCGCTCCACCTGATCGATGGGCGGCGTTCTGCCGGGCACCACCGCAGAGTGCGTCTTTCGCTTGAGACTCTCCATTTCGGCCGGGAGGGCCTTGCGATCATGGAACTCGATGAGGTGAAGATGCGTCTGGTCGGCAACCGCCACCATGGGGCCTAGCGGCGTCTCTATCCAGTCGGCAAAGAGCAGCACGCGCCCCTGCGATTTCGCGGGAGCCTGACCGATCAGCCGCCCGAAGGCGGCGCGAAAACCGCTCGGCGACTCATAGCCTGCATCGATCTGCGCCTCGATGACACTGGCGCCGCCGGAGAGCTGGCGGGCGGCTTCGCCCATTCGCCGCTGGCGGGCGAGATCGAGAAAGGTGACGCCGAGGGATCGCTTGAAGGCGCGCCGCACTGTCGACGGATCGAAGCCGCGCCGCACGAGATCGCCCTCCGTCCAGCGGTGCTCCGGCCGGCGGTCGAGCAGCTCGACAAGCTCCTTGACGAGCGGATCTTTCCCGGATGCATCTTCCAGCGGGCGGCAACGTTGGCACGGCCGGAAGCCGGAATTGATGCAGGCGGAAATGCTGTCGAAGAACAAAGTGTTCTCCCGCTTCGGCTTGCGGGCGGGACATGAGAGCCGGCAGAAGATGCCGGTGCTCTTGACGCAAACGAAGGCCTGGCCCTCATAATCGGAACTGCGGGCCAGCAGCGCATCGTAAAGGATATCGTCGTTCGGCAGATCGAAAAGCATATTGCTTTGTAGCATCAGCCACACGCGCCGTCCGCCGAAATTCGGGCATCTATTCGTGCTGCTTGCCGACCCCTCACAAGACGAGCAGCATGACCACGCCGAGCACGATGAGCAGGCAGCCGACCAGTTCGAGCCGGTTGATCCACTCCCGGAAGATGAAGAAGGAAGAGGCGAAGGTGAATAGCATCTCCACCTGAGCGACCACCTTGACGATCGCCGCCTGCTGCAGCGTCATCGCCGCGAACCAGCCGAAGGAGGCCGAGGCGCCGACGAAGCCCACGACGAAAGCGGGCTTCCAGGCGGCGCCTATGCGTTTCAGTTCGTCGCGTTCACGCGCGACGATCCACAAAAGCATGACGATCGTCTGAAGCAGGATGACGAAGCCGAGCGTGAAGCTCGCCTGGATCACATAGTCCGGCTGAGGCAGACTCGGCTCCAGCGCCAGCGAGGCCGAGCGGTAGGACACCGCCGAGAGACCGAAGAAGGTACCGGAAAGCAGCCCCATGCCCGCCGTGCGGCTGAAGACCGATGCAAGCAGCGAGCGCGCGCTGAGCGTCGTTCGGGCGACGGAGATCAGCATGACGCCCACCACCGAAATGGCGATCGCGACCAACGCTCCCTGGCTCGCCTTTTCGCCGAGGAAGATCAGCCCGAAGAGCGCCGCCTGTGCGGGCTCGGTGCGGGAATAGGCCGTGCCGACCGCGAAATTGCGGAAGGAGAAGAGATGGACGAGCAGGAAGGTCGCGGCGATCTGCGCCATTCCGCCGACCACCGCCCAGAGATAGAAAGTGCCGTTGGGCACCGGCAGCTGATGCCCGCCGGCGCGCCAAAGCAGGACGAGGTAGAGGAGCGCGAAAGGCAGTCCGAAGCCGAAGCGCACGAAGGTCGCGCCGGTGGTGCCCATGACGCCCTTCAGGTGCTTCTGCATGGCGGAGCGGACATTCTGAAGGAAGGCCGCGGCGACGGTGATGAGAACCCAGGTTTCCATATTTGCCCGCTAACACGCAGGCCGAAAACAATCCATGGCCAATCGGGGCACAGGTGAACAAACCGTTTTGCTTCGCAAGGCCCCCCGTGTCATAAACCCGCCATGAAGAAGCTCGACCGCCTGCCGACCCACGCCGAATTCGCCCATGTCACCGACTGGGTCTTCGACCTCGACAACACGCTCTATCCGCATCACGTCAATCTGTTCTCACAGATCGACCGCAACATGACGGCCTATGTTGCCGAACTCCTGTCGCTGGAGCCTGCGGAGGCGAAGAAGCTGCAGAAGGAATACTACCGCGACCACGGCACCACGCTTCAGGGCCTGATGCTTCATCACGGCATCGACCCCAACGATTTCCTCGAAAGAGCCCACGCCATCGACTACAGCGTGGTGCCGGCCGACCCGGCGCTCGGCGAGGCGATCAAGGCGCTGCCCGGACGCAAGTTCATCTTCACCAACGGCAGCGTCGCCCATGCGGAGATGACCGCGCGGGCGCTCGGCATCCTGGACCATTTCAACGATATCTTCGACATCGTCGCCGCCGGCTTCATACCGAAGCCCGCCGGCGACACCTACGACAAGTTCATGGGCCTTCACCGCATCGACACGGCGAATGCGGTCATGTTCGAGGATCTGCCGCGCAATCTGGTCGTCCCGAAGGCGCTCGGCATGAAGACGGTGCTGCTCGTGCCGCGCAATCTCGAATACGAATTTGCCGAGGCCTGGGAAACGTCGAGCGACGCGGACGATCAGATCGACTACGTCACGGAAGATCTGGCGGGTTTCCTGCGCAGGGTGGTTTCGACCGCGTAACTACCGCCGTCCGGACGCCATCGGGACCGAGCGGGGGTCGACCTTCTCGTAGAACCCGGCAATGATCTCCCATGCCTCTTCGGCCGTCTCCACGAAGTGCAACAGGTCGATGTCGTTGGGCGCGATGGTTCCGAACTCGGCCAGCGCCTCGAAATTGATGATGCTGCGCCAGAACTTCTCGCCGAAGAGGATGAGGGGCACCAGGGCGAGCCGGCCGGTCTGCATCAGCGTCATGGTTTCGAACAACTCGTCGAGCGTGCCGAAGCCGCCGGGGAAGACCGTGACCGCCTTGGCGCGCAGCAGGAAATGCATCTTGCGGATGGCGAAATAGTGGAAATTGAAGGACAGGTCCGGCGTGACGAACTGGTTCGGCGCCTGCTCGTGCGGAAGCACGATGTTCAGGCCGATCGAAGGTGCGCCGACGTCGGCTGCACCGCGGTTCCCCGCTTCCATGACGCCGGGACCGCCGCCCGTGACCACCACATATTCCTTGTAATCGAGCTTTGCCGACTGCTCCGAGCACAATCGCGCGAACTTGCGCGCCTCGTCATAATAGACCGACGCAGCCTCGAGATTCTTGCGCTGGATGTCGTTCTTGGCGGCCCAAGCTTCGCCGCCGGGCTCCGGAATGCGCGCCCCGCCGAACATCACCACGGTGGAGTTGATGCCGCGCTCCTCGAGCATCATCTCGGTCTTCAGGAGCTCGAGCTGCAGGCGGACGGGCCTCAGTTCCTCACGACACAGGAAATCGTCGTCGATATAGGCGAGACGATAGGTGGGCGAAGCCGATTGCGGCGTCAAAGGCACGCTCGATGCACGTTGCCTGCTCTGGGAGCTGTCTGCCAGCGGATCCCAGACCCCATCCTTGCGGCGCAGAGTCCGCTTCTTCATGCGTGCCATGTTTCGTTTCCCGTCGCGTTTCGAACACCCGAGACCTCGTCCGGACGCGTCCCTTCGGGTCTTTCTCGGTCATAGAGGCGTCCCTACTGCCGGATTAGTCGAGACTTGCCAAGCCCCGTTGAGGAGCGCGAGCCGAAAAGGCCTTCAACTTTTTGAGGATCACGCTCCATGGGCGCCAGGTTTCGGCGAAGCCGCGCGACATCTTGAATCGCTGCATAATCCGTGAAGCTGGTTCCGATTCGGGGAATTATGCAGTAGAGCTTGCAGCACAACGCCGAACTCGAAGGAATTCCGATGACGAACCACGACCTCGCCTCCCTTTCGCAGACGATCGAGACCGCTTTCGAAGGACGCGACGCCGTCAACACCGGCACCCGCGGCGCGGTTCGCGACGCGGTGGAAACGGCGCTGAATCTGCTCGACAGCGGCAAGGTACGCGTCGCGCAACGGGGTGAGGACGGCACCTGGACGGTCAACCAGTGGCTCAAGAAGGCGGTGCTCCTCTCCTTCCGCCTCAATCCGATGGAACTCGTCAAGGGCGGCCCGGGTGAAGCCGTCTGGTGGGACAAGGTCCCCTCCAAATTCGACGGCTGGAGCGTCAACGAATTCGAGAAGGCCGGGTTCCGCGCCGTTCCGAACTGCGTGGTCCGCCGCTCCGCCTATATCGCACCCAATGCGGTGCTGATGCCCTCCTTCGTCAATCTCGGCGCCTATGTCGGCGAGGGTACGATGGTCGACACCTGGGCGACCGTCGGCTCCTGCGCGCAGATCGGCAAGAACGTGCATCTTTCCGGCGGCGTCGGCATCGGCGGCGTGTTGGAGCCGATGCAGGCCGGGCCGACCATCATCGAGGACAATTGCTTCATCGGCGCCCGCTCCGAGGTGGTCGAAGGCTGCATCGTCCGCGAAGGTTCGGTGCTCGGCATGGGCGTCTTCATCGGCAAGTCGACGAAAATCGTCGACCGCGCGACGGGCGAGGTGATGTATGGCGAAGTGCCGCCCTACTCCGTCGTCGTCGCCGGCTCCATGGCTTCCGGCTCCACCATGGCCAATGGGCAGCCGGCGCCGAACCTCTATTGCGCCGTGATCGTCAAGCGGGTCGACGAGAAGACCCGCTCCAAGACCGGCATCAACGAACTGCTCCGGGACTGACGATGGCCAAGGAGGGGCGGCAGCCGAGCATGATGTGGCTGTTCTTCAGCCCCTCCGGCCGTATCGGCCGCCTGCCCTTTCTCCTCGCCTGGCTCTTCTGGTTTGCCGTCGGCTCCATCTTCCTGGCGCAGATGATGAAGAACGAGGTGGACGACGCGGCGCTCGCGTTCTCGACGCTGGCTCTGATCCTCTCCGGCGTGCTTTCGACCGTCTCCATCGCCATGCTGGCGATCAAGCGCCTGCACGATATCGGCTATCCCGGTCCGCTGGCGCTCTGCCTCTTCATCCCGGTTCTGAGCCCGATCGTTTTCATCGGTCTCTGCCTCTGGCCGGGCGCAAACAGGGCAAACGAGTATGGCAGCCGCCGCAACGCGCCGGCCGGAGATTGATTCCGCCCTGTACATTTCAACGCTCACCAAGTATGTAGCGCGGCAACTGAATAGGGCCGCGACCACGTTGGCCGCGGCAATCGACGCCTGATGACGGCCTGCACCGAGGTCCGCTCTTCCGCCGACGACAACCGAAATCCGAAAGAAGAGACATGACAGAATTCGCAGGGATCGCGCCGGCGATCGCCGAGGCGTTGGCAAAACGCGGTTACGAGACGCTGACGCCGGTTCAGCAAGCCATGCTGGACCCGTCGCTCGGCACCGCCGACGCGCTCGTCTCCGCCCAGACCGGCTCCGGCAAGACCGTGGCCTTCGGCCTCGCACTGGCGCCGACGCTCATCGGTTCGGCGAGGAAATTCGCGCAGGCCGGCGCACCGCTTGCACTCGTCATCGCGCCGACGCGCGAATTGGCGCTGCAGGTCATGCGTGAGCTCGACTGGCTTTACGAGATGGCGGGGGCCACCATCGCCTCCTGCGTGGGCGGCATGGACATGCGCAGCGAACGGCGCACGCTGGAACGCGGCGCCCATATCGTCGTCGGCACGCCGGGGCGGCTTTGCGACCATATCCGCCGTGGATCGCTCGATATATCGGGACTGAAGGCCGTCGTACTCGACGAGGCCGACGAGATGCTGGACCTCGGTTTCCGCGAGGACCTGGAGTTCATTCTCGAGGCGTCGCCGGCGGATCGCCGCACGCTGATGTTCTCTGCCACCGTGCCGCGCTCGATCGCGACGCTCGCCAAGAATTACCAGCGCGACGCCGTCCGCATAGGCGTCACCTCCGAGCAGAAGCAGCATGGCGACATCGAGTACCGCTCGCTGCTCGTGGCGCCGAGCGACCGTGAGAATGCCATTATCAACGTGCTGCGCTTTTACGAAGCGAGGAATGCGATCGTTTTCTGCTCGACGCGCGCCGCGGTCAACCATCTGACCGCCCGCTTCAACAATCGCGGCTTTTCCGTCGTGGCGCTCTCCGGCGAGCTCAGCCAGAACGAACGCACCCACGCACTGCAGGCCATGCGCGACGGCCGCGCCCGCGTGTGCATCGCGACCGACGTTGCGGCGCGCGGGATCGACCTTCCGGGCCTCGAGCTCGTGATCCATGCCGACCTGCCGACCAACTCCGACACGCTGCTGCATCGCAGCGGCCGGACCGGTCGCGCCGGCCAGAAAGGCGTGAGCGCGCTGATCGTGCCCGTGAATGCCCGCCGCAAGGCCGAGCGGCTGCTTGAAAACGCGCGGATTACCGCCGCCTGGGCGAAGCCCCCGTCAGCCGACGAGGTGGCACGCCGCGACGACGAGCGCATCGCCGCCGATCCGACCCTTGCCGAAGCGCCGCGCGAGGATGAACAGGCGATCGTCGAGACGCTGATCAGCCGGTACGGGGCGGAAAAGATCGCCGCGGCCTTCGTCCGGCAGTTCCGCTCGAACCGTTCCGCTCCGGAGGAACTCGTGGAGGTCGCCGTCTACGATGATCGCAGGAAACCCCGTCGCGACGGCCCGGCTTTCACGGCCGACAGCGAACCGGCTCCGCGAGCCGACTTCGCCGACGGCCAGTGGTTTTCCCTCTCCGTCGGGCGCAAGCAGAACGCCGAGCCCCGCTGGCTGATCCCGATGCTTTGCCGTTACGGCAAGCTGAGCAAGCGCGATATCGGCGCGATCCGCATGCAGCCCGAGGAAACCTATGTCGAGATGACGGCCGACGGCGCAGAACGCCTCCTTGCCGCGATCGGCCCGAACCGGCTGCTGGAAAAGGGTATTCGCGTCAAAACCCTTCCCGGTGCCCCGGACACCTCCAGGCCGCGGCAGGACAAGCCGGACTTCGAGAGGAAGCGGCCGCCGGCGGCCGCATCGGAGCGCGAGCACAAGGACTTCAAGCCGAAGCGCAAGTTCGACAAGCAGCCTCCCGTCGCGCAGGATGCGCATTCGGACAGCCGAGGCGCGAAGCCCTGGAGCAAGAAGAAGGGCAAGCCCGAAGCGCAGAAAACCGGCGACTTCAAGCCCGGTGCCAAGCGCAACAACGCCAAGAAGCGCCAGCCTTGAGCTGGCATTTCCCGCCGGGTGATCGGCATCGCGGCGGGAACTTTGAGATGAGTCGCCTACGGATCAGGCCTCCAGGAAGCGCAGACCTGCGACGGCGACGATGATCATGGCAATGCAGGCAAGCCTGAGCCAGGACACCGGATCGCCGAAGAGAACCATGCCGAGCACGGTG
The DNA here is from genome assembly GCF_036245905.1 of Sinorhizobium sp. KGO-5. Classification (NCBI taxonomy): domain Bacteria; kingdom Pseudomonadati; phylum Pseudomonadota; class Alphaproteobacteria; order Hyphomicrobiales; family Rhizobiaceae; genus Sinorhizobium; species Sinorhizobium sp. KGO-5. The sequence continues at coordinate 849,048 of NZ_BDIZ01000001.1, read as the reverse complement.
ATGCCGACCGCACCGATGCCGGTCCATGCGGCATAGGCCGTGCCGGCAGGCAGGTCGCGCATCGCGATGGTGAGCAGATAGACACTGCCCAATGCCGCGCCCACGCCGATGATGCTGGGAACCGGCCGGGTCCAGCCGTCTGCATATTTGAGCGCAAGCCCCATGACGATCTCGACGGCGCTCGCCGCCACAAGCATGATCCACGCCATTCCTGTTCTCCAATGATTTGAACTCTGGCGTCAATCTTGTAGCATGGGCACCGAAGTGCAATTACGCACCTTTTGGTAACCGTCAAAATGTCTGCGCACCCGGCTTCCACGCCCCCGACCGCCATGCAATCGACGCCCAGTGTTTTCGATCCGACATGTTCCTCGCGTCACGCGCTGGAGCTCGTGGCCGGCAAATGGGCGATCCTGATCATCTCCGCGCTGGAGTCCGGCCCGATGCGCAACGCCGCGCTCATGCGCAGGCTCGGCGACGTCTCGCAGAAGATGCTGACGCAGACGCTGAAGGAATTGGAGCGAAACGGGCTGGTGATCCGCGAGGACAAGGGGACCGTGCCGCCGCATGTCGAATATCGGCTGAGCGAGGTGGGCCGCTCGCTGAGCGAAGCGCTGGTCGTGCTCGACCGCTGGGCGGAGACGCATTTCGAAAAGCTCGACGCCGCGCGCGAGCGCTACGACGCGCAGACGAACAGGTGAGAACGGGTCGTCACTCGCCGTTCTGCGACTGCGCCATGACCTTCACGACCCAATCGGCGAAAACGCGCAAACGGCTGCTCAAATGACGGTTCGGCGGATAGACGAGATAGATCGGCATCGGCTCGACCTGCCAGTCGGGCAGAACCGGAACCATCGTCCCGCTGCGAAGGTCCTCGCGCACCATGAAGAGCGGCGCCTGGATGACGCCCAATCCCGCCCGGGCGGCGGCAAGATAGGTGGTCGATTCGTTCGCAGCCACCGTATAGCGCCCACTGACCTCGATCTCCTCATTGCCGCGCCGGAAATGGAACGGCATCTGCTGACCGGTCTTCGGCAGAAAATAGCCGACCACGTAGCAATTCTTCTCCAGATCGGAAGGGTGCTGCGGCACCGGGTGCCGCTCGAGAAAATCCCGCGAGGCGCAGGCGACGAACTTCATCTCCGTGATGCGCCTGGCGATCAGCGACTGATCCGTCAGGGTACCGGCCCGTATGGCGCAATCGACGTTCTCCGCGAGATAGTCGATCGTTCGATCGGAAACCCCGAGATCGATCTGGATATCAGGGTACTTCTCGTGGAACTCGGGCAGCGCCGGAATGATTACCAGATTGGCGAAGGCGCTTGCCGTCTCGACTCTCAGCCGCCCCTTCGGCAGGCTCTGGGCCGTCGAGAGGCTGCCGTCCAGTTCGTCGAGATCGGAAAGCAGCCGTGCGGCGCGTTCGTAATAAAGCGCACCGTCCGGCGTCACCAGGACGCGCCGCGTGGTACGATTGAGCAGTTTCGTGCGCAAATGCGCCTCCAGTCCCTGGATGAGATTGGTGACGGTCGCCTTCGGCATGTTGAGGGAGGCGGAGGCACGGGTAAAATTGCCGGTCTCCACAACCCGAAGAAAGGCGCGCATGGCCGTGAGTTGGTCCATTTTCAATAACCGAATTGTTCGAAATACCGAATAGTGTAATCACAACCCGCGGACTATTCCAGACGAAAGACAATGATATGCTGCAAACATCGCGAGTTGTCCCTCATCTAGGGATTCACCCGTGGCGGAGACAAGAGAGATGAACGCGCAATTTACGGAAGAGACGATGCAGACGAGCAAAGGCTCGTGCCGCGCCCGTGTCTACCGCGGCGCATCGCTGCTCGCGCCGCCGCCGATCGTACTGCATCTCCATGGCGGCGGCTTCGTCGACGATTCGATCGCGGCGGGCGAAAACGTGGCCAATTCCCTGGCGGCCGCGGGCGCGGTCGTCATCTCGCCGGAATATCCTTCGGCGTGCATGAACCCGTTTCCGGCGGCACTCGACTGCGCCTATGCGATGCTTTCGTCGATGCGCAGCCGCTGTCCGCAGTTCGCGCACAAGAAGTCGATGCTGTTCGTCGCCGGCGAAGAGGCGGGCGGCAATCTCGCGGCCGGCCTGGCGCTGATGGCGCGCGATCAGTTTCTGACCGACCTCAAAGGCCAGATCCTGCTGTCGCCGCTGCTCGACCCATGCCTGGCAACGGCTTCGTTTCGCAAGTTCTGTCCGCAGAGTTCGGTGCAATCGATCGCCGAAGGCTGGCAGCAATATCTCGGCGAGCGCAGCGGGCTCACGCATCCCTATGCGGCGCCGGGCCATTGCAGCCGGCTCGGCGGTCTCGTTCCGGCCCTCGTCGTCACCAGCGAGGAGTGTCCGATGCGCGACGAGGCCGAAGCCTATGCCGAGCGTCTCCGCAACGCCGGCGTTCCGGTGGAAACGCATGTGCTGCCGGGGCGTGCCTCATGGCTGCCAGTCGGCGGTGCGGCGCAGGAAATCTTGCCATCGCATGAAGAAATCCTATCCGGCATCTTTTCCCGCTTTTTCAAGCAGGCGGGAGCGAAGCCGGCCAAAGAGTAACAAATAAGGCAGTAAGCACAGAGCCGGGCTCCCAACCGGCGAGGAGAAAACATGACATCGACAGTAACCCGCCGGGTCCTGTGGGGCGCCGGCCTGAGCATCCTTTTGTCCGTCGGCGGCGGCGCAGCCGTCTTCTTCGGGCTGCCTCAGCGTTTCCAGGCGGATGCCGCGACCGAAGCGCCCGCAGCAGCAGCGACCCCGCCGGCCGTTCCGGTTTCCGTCGCCAAGGCCGAATCGCGCCGCATCACGACCTGGGAGAGCTTCTCCGGCCGGCTCGAAGCGATCGAGCGCGTCGAGATCCGTCCCCGCGTCGGCGGCGCCATCCTGAGCGCCCATTTCCGTGAAGGCGCGCTGGTCCGGAAGGGCGATCTGCTCGTGACGATCGACCCCGAACCCTTTGCCGCAGCAGTCGAGCGCGCCGAGGCTCAGGTCGCCGCAGCCGAGGCCCGTGTTGCGCTCGCCAAGACCGAACTCGAACGCGGCCGCAAACTGGTGACCACCAACGCTATCCCACAGAGCGGGGTCGACCAGAGGCTCAGCGTCTACGACGAGGCGCGGGCGAACCTCCGCTCGGCGAAGGCCGCCCTCCAGACCGCCAGACTCGATCTGGAATACACCGAAGTGCGCGCGCCGATCAGCGGCCGCGTCGGCAGGCTCAACGTGACGGCGGGCAATCTGGTCTCCGCCGGTTCCGCCTCGCCGGTGCTGACCACGCTCGTATCCGTCGACCCGATCTATGCCAGCTTCAATGCCAGCGAAGAGGTCGTGGCGGCGGCCCTGGCGAAGCTTTCCGCCTCGGCGGCAAGGACCGAGGCGATCGAACGCATCCCCGTCGAGGTCGGCACGTCCGCCGACGAGGGAACGCCGATCACCGGCCATATCCAGCTCATCAACAACGAGGTGGATGCGGCAACCGGCACGATTCGCCTTCGGGCGGAACTCGCCAATGCCGATGGCCGCCTGATCCCGGGCCAGTTCGTGCGAATCCGGATCGGCGATCCGCAGCCCGAGGAAAAGCTGGTGATCAGCGACCGCGCCATCAGCTCGGACCAGGACAAGAAATTCGTCCTGGTCGTCGGCGCCGACAACAAGGTGGAGTACCGCCAGGTCACGCTGGGGCCCGTCGCGGACGGTCTGCGGATCGTGGAGAACGGCCTGAAGCCGGGTGAGAACATCGTGGTCAACGGCCTGCAGCGCGTGCGCCCCGGAGTCGTGGTTGCCCCGCAGCCGGCCGAACAGGCTACCGCCTCGATCGCCAAGCCATAAAGCGCCTGCGCCCTGCCGGACCATAGAGGCAGGGCGCCCAAAACACATTCCTACGGCATGCACCGGTGCTCGCAGCGAACATTTTCGCCGCAGACGCTCCCTGCTTGCCTGAAGTTCCCAAGGGGGATGCCATGAACTTCTCACGCTTCTTCGTCGACCGCCCGGTCTTCGCGGGCGTTCTCTCCGTGATCATCTTCGTCGCGGGCCTGATCGGCATGACCGGCCTGCCGATTTCCGAATATCCGGAAGTCGTGCCGCCGCAGATCGTGGTCAGGGCGCAATATCCGGGCGCCAACCCGGCCGTGATCGCCGAAACCGTCGCCACGCCGCTCGAAGAGCAGATCAACGGCGTCGAGGGCATGCTTTACATGCAGAGCCAGGCGACCGCCGACGGTCTGATGACGCTGACCGTCACCTTCGAGCTCGGAACCGACCCGGACCAGGCTCAGCAGCTGGTCCAGAACCGCGTCTCCCAGGCCGAGCCGCGGCTGCCGGAAGAGGTGCGCCGGCTCGGCGTCACCACCGTCAAGAGCTCGCCCGACCTGACGCTCGTCGTGCACCTGATTTCGCCCAACGGGCAATACGACATCAACTATCTGCGCAATTACGGCGTCCTGAACGTCAAGGACCGGCTGGCGCGCGTAGACGGCGTCGGCCAGGTGCAGATCTTCGGCGGCGGCGACTATTCCATGCGCGTCTGGATCGACCCCGAAAAGGCCGCAGAGCGCGGGCTTGCAGCGAGCGACATCGCCAACGCCGTCCGTGGACAGAACGTCCAGGCAGCCGCCGGCGTCATCGGCGCTTCGCCGTCGGTTCCCGGCCTCGACCTGCAGCTCTCCGTCAACGCTCAGGGCCGCCTCAAGACGCCCGAGGATTTTGCCGACATCGTCGTCAAATCGGGCGATAGCGGGGAGATCACGCGCCTCGGCGACGTCGCCCGCGTCGAAATGGGGGCGGCGGACTATTCGCTGCGCTCGCTTCTCGACAACAAGGCTGCCGTCGGCATGGGCGTGTTCCAGGCGCCCGGCTCCAACGCCATCCAGATCTCCGAAAACGTCCACAAGGTCATGGCCGAGCTGAAGCAGACCATGCCGGATGGCGTCGATTACGAGATCGTCTACGACACGACGCAGTTCGTCCGGGCGTCGATCGAATCGGTCATCCACACGCTGCTCGAAGCCATCGCGCTCGTGGTCGTCGTCGTCATCGTCTTCCTGCAGACCTGGCGCGCCTCGATCATCCCGCTCGTTGCCGTGCCCGTCTCGATCGTCGGTACCTTCGCGGTGATGTATGTCTTCGGCTTCTCGATCAACGCGCTCAGCCTCTTCGGCCTGGTGCTGGCGATCGGCATCGTCGTCGACGACGCCATCGTCGTCGTCGAGAACGTCGAACGAAATATCTCCCAGGGTCTCTCGCCGGTGCAGGCAACCTATCGCGCCATGCAGGAGGTGTCTGGGCCGATCATCGCGATCGCGCTGGTTCTCGTTGCGGTATTCGTGCCGCTCGCCTTCATCACCGGGCTCACCGGCCAGTTCTACCGCCAGTTCGCGCTGACCATCGCGATCTCGACGGTGATTTCAGCCCTCAACTCGCTGACGCTCTCGCCGGCGCTCGCCGCCCTTCTCCTGAAGGACCACCACGCCCCGAAGGACCGTCTGACGCGGGTCATGGATCGGTTGTTCGGCTGGTTCTTCCGCGGCTTCAACCGCTTCTTCGGAGCGAGTTCGGAGGCCTATGGCCGCGGCGTCGGCGGCATCCTTACCCGCAAGTCGCTGGTCATGGGCGTCTATGTCGTCCTCCTCGGCGTCACCTTCGTGCTCTTCCGCGCGGTGCCCGGCGGCTTCGTGCCGGCGCAGGACAAGCAATATCTCATCGGTTTCGCGCAGCTTCCGGACGCGGCGACGCTCGATCGCTCGGAAGACGTCATCCGGCGCATGAGCGAGATCGCCCTCAAGCACCCGGGCGTCGAACACGCCATCGCCTTCCCGGGCCTGTCGATAAACGGCTTCACCAACTCGTCCAATTCCGGCATCGTCTTCGTGTCGCTGAAGCCGTTCGAGGAGCGTACGACGCCCGAACTTTCGGGCGGCGCCATCGCCATGCAATTGAACCAGGAGTTCGGTGCGATCCAGGATGCCTTCATCGCCATGTTCCCGCCACCGCCCGTCCAGGGCCTCGGCACGACCGGCGGATTCAAGCTGCAGATCGAGGACAGGAACGGCCTCGGCTACCGGACGCTTGACGATGCGACCAAGGCCGTCCTCGCCAAGGCGATGGCGGCACCCGAACTCGCCGGGCTCTATTCGAGCTACCAGATCAACGTGCCGCAGCTCTATGCCGACCTCGACCGCACCAAGGCGCGCCAGCTCGGCGTCGCGGTCACGGACGTGTTCGAGACGCTGCAGATCTATCTGGGCTCGCTCTACGTCAACGACTTCAACGCGTTCGGCCGCACCTACAGCGTGCGGATCCAGGCCGATGCGAGCTATCGCAGCCACGCCGACGACATCGGCAAGCTGAAGGTGCGTTCGCAGACGGGCGAGATGATTCCGCTGTCGGCCCTGCTCAACGTGGAGCAGACGGTCGGCGCCGAGCGGGCGATCCGCTACAACGGCTTCCTCGCCGCAGACATCAATGGCGGACCGGCACCCGGCTTCTCCTCCGGCCAGGCGCAGGCGGCCATCGAGCGGATTGCGGCCGAGACGCTGCCGCCCGGCATTTCGTACGAGTGGACGGATCTGACCTATCAGCAGATCCTCGCCGGCAATTCGGGCATTCTCGTCTTTCCGCTGGCGCTGCTGCTCGTCTATCTCGTGCTTGCGGCCCAGTATGAGAGCCTGCTGCTGCCGATCGCGATCATCCTGATCGTGCCGATGGGCATCATGGCGGCGCTGACGGGCGTCTGGCTGACCGGCGGCGACAACAACGTCTTCACCCAGATCGGCCTCATCGTTCTGGTGGGTCTGTCGGCAAAGAACGCGATCCTGATCGTCGAATTCGCCCGCGAACTGGAACTGTCCGGCAGCAATGCCGTCAGTGCCGCGATCGAGGCGAGCCGCCTCCGGCTCAGACCGATCCTGATGACCTCGATGGCCTTCATCATGGGCGTCGTGCCGCTCGTCACCTCCACGGGCGCCGGGGCGGAAATGCGCTCCGCCATGGGCGTGGCGGTGTTTGCCGGGATGATCGGCGTCACGGCCTTCGGCATCTTCATGACGCCCGTCTTCTATGTGCTCATCCGCAAGCTTTCCGGCGAAAGGCCTCTGAAGCACACCGGAGCGCATATCGAAGCCCCGCATCTCGCCCCCGGCGAGTAGCCTTTCCTGCCCCCCCAAAACGGGGTCGATGGCGGGCCGGACATCTGTCCGGCCCGTTCTCTTTTCAGCGCCCTGCGAAGCCCACCGGGCTCATCGGACGTGACAGCGGGTGGCTGATCGGATAAACCGGCAATCTCTGTTCCCGGACTACCTTTTCTGGCCCACCGGCTTCGCAGGCATACCTTCCATGTTCCCGACCGATCCCGTCTCCAATCTCGCTGCCCTCATTCGCTGCCCCTCCGTCACACCCGCCGAGGGAGGCGCGCTGACGACTCTTGAAGCCATGCTGGCACCGGTCGGCTTCAAGGTCGACCGGGTCGTGGCGAAGGAACCCGGAACGCCCGACATCGAAAACCTTTATGCCCGGATCGGAGGCGACGGACCGCATCTGATGTTCGCCGGTCACACCGATGTGGTGCCGGTCGGCGACGAGGCCGCCTGGAGTCGACCGCCCTTCTCCGCCGCGATCGCCGAAGGTGAAATGTACGGACGCGGCGCAGTCGACATGAAGGGCGGCATTGCCTGTTTCGTGGCGGCCGTCGCCCGCCATATCGAGAAGCATGGCGCGCCTAAGGGCTCGATCTCCTTCCTCATCACCGGCGACGAGGAAGGCCCGGCGATCAACGGCACGGTGAAGCTCCTCGAATGGGCGGCGGCAAGGGGCGAGCGCTGGGACGCCTGTCTCGTCGGCGAGCCGACCAATCCGGACGGCATCGGCGACATGATCAAGATCGGCCGGCGCGGGTCGCTCTCCGGCCGGATCACCGTTCACGGCGTCCAGGGCCACGCGGCCTATCCGCATCTTGCGGACAATCCGGTGCGCAGCATCCTGCAGTTCGCAAAGGCCCTGATGGACCCGCCCTTCGACGACGGAACGGAAAATTTCCAGCCTTCGAACCTCGAAGTCACGACCATCGACGTGGGCAATTCCGCGGTCAACGTCATTCCCGCGAGGGCGAGCGCCGCCTTCAACATCCGGTTCAACGACCGCTGGACGGCCGAAAGCCTGATGGCGGAGATCGTCGCGCGTCTCGACCGCGCAGCAGCCGACAGCGCGCTGAGGCCCGGCCGCGCTCCGGCCAGATACGAAATCGTCTGGAACGAGCGTCCGAGCCATGTCTTCCTGACGCGCAACAACGCGCTCATCGATTCGCTTTCAGGTGCCGTGGAGGCCGTCACCGGGCGGCAGCCGCAGCTGTCGACCACCGGCGGCACATCGGACGCGCGCTTCATCAAGGACTATTGCCCGGTCGTCGAATTCGGCCTCGTCGGCAAGACCATGCACATGGTCGACGAACGCGTCGCCCTTGCCGATCTCGAAACCCTGACCGGGATCTACGAAACCTTCATCGCCCGCTGGTTCGGTCATGCCGCTGCTTGAGGAAGTCCTTGTCTATATCAAGGGACTGTGGCTGCTGATCCAGGGCAACCACGAAGGCTATCGCTGGCTGGACATCAGCGAGAGCGGGTTGTGGCGCTCCTTCACGGCGATCCTCTGGACGCTGCCGGCGCTGGCCGTCGGCTGGGCCTCATGGCGGCTCTATTATCTCTCGGTGATGCCGACCGGCACGACAGTCGGCATCGGCTTCTTCGGGAAGCTTCTCGCCGTCGACCTGGTGAGCTGGCTGCTGCCGATCGTGCTGATTGCCGTCCTCTCGCGCCCGCTCGGCTTTTCCGTCCTGGTGGTGCCGGTAATCGTCACGACCAATTGGCTCCAGGTCCCGTTGACCTATGCCATGGCGGTTCCGGCCGCGTTGCTGCTGGTCATACCCGGCAGCGCCGGTATGGCAGCCCTGTTGTGGCTTCTGCTGCTCGTCGCCAGCTCGGCGCTGCTCTTCCGCCTCTTGCGGACCGTTACCGCCAAGCAGAACCTGCTCGCCGCCGCCCTTGCCGCGATCTTTCTGCTGTCACCGCTGATGATCATGCAGTTCCTGCAGCGCCTGCTCGGCTTGATGCCGGGTTGAGCGGCGGCGTTCGTGAAAGCCCCGCATCCGCCAGATGATGGGGAGAAGGTGGCCGGCAGGCCGGATGAGCGGCTGCTGTTTCCAGCTTAGTAATCCACCCGCATGAAATAAAGCCCGTCCGGCGGGGCGACCGGGCCGCACGCCTTGCGGTCGCGTGCTTCGAGTGCGGTCTGCAGGTCATCCAACGTCCACTTGCCCTCGCCCACGAGCTTCAGGGAGCCCGCGAAGGAACGGATCTGGTTGTGGAGAAAGCTTTGTGCCGTGGCGCGGATTTCGATGAGCTCGCCCGCACGGGTCACGTCCAGCCGGTCGAGCGTGCGCAAGGGGCTCGTCGCCTGACAGTGGGCCGAGCGGAAGGTGGTGAAATCGTGATGGCCGACGAGGCGCTGCGCCGCCTCGTGCATCGCGTCGTGATCGAGCGGCTTCGGCACCCACCAGGCGCGCCGCGCCTCCAGCGCCAGTGGCGACCGGCGGGAAACGATCCGATAGAGATAATGCCGGCGGATTGCAGAGAAACGCGCATCGAAATCGCCGGGGGCTTCCGCGACATCGAGGATCGACACCCGCTCGCCGGCGAGCGCCAGATGCGCGTTGAGGGCGTTTTGCAGCGTGTACGACTTCCACTCGCGCGTGAGATCGAGATGCGCCACCTGCCCCCTGGCATGAACGCCGGAATCGGTGCGCCCGGCGCCGCGGATCGAGACCGTCTCGCGGGTGAGCGACAGGACCGCCTTCTCGATCGCGCCCTGGATCGAGGGACCGTTGTCCTGCCTCTGCCAGCCGACATAATCGGAACCGTCATATTCGACGGTCAGGCGATAGCGGGGCATCAGGCGATCCTCGCGCCGGCAGCGATGGGCGTGCCGCGCAGGAAATCGGCCGAGGCGAGCGCCTTGCCGCCCGCACGCTGCAATCTCGTCAGCCGCACCGCGCCTTTTCCGCAGGCGATGCTGAGAGTACTATCAAGCACTTCTCCGGGATCACCTTTCCCTTCCGACATCTCGGAGCCGAGCACCTTGACGCGTTCGTGGCGGCCGGCAATGTCGAGTTCGAACCAGGCGCCGGGAAAAGGCGAGAGGCCGCGGATATGGTTGTGCACCTCGGCCGCCGGCCGGGAGAAATCGATGCGGGTCTCTTCCTTCGAAATCTTGGCGGCATAGGCGACGCCCTCTTGCGCCTGCGGCGCGAGCGGAAGCTCGCCGGCCTCGAGCTTGGCCATGGCCTCCGTCATCAGCACCGCTCCGACCTGCATCAGCCGGTCGTGCAATTCGCCGGCCGTCATCGTCTCGTCGATCGGAACCGACTGCGCGAGAGCGACGGGGCCGGTATCGAGCCCCTTGTCCATTTTCATCACCATCATACCCGTCTCACGGTCGCCGGCCATGACCGCCCGCTGGATCGGCGCCGCCCCCCGCCAGCGCGGCAGGAGCGAGGCATGGCCGTTATAGCAGCCGAAGCGGGTGCCGGAGAGTATTTCCTCCGGCAGCAGCAGCCCGTAGGCGACGACGACCGCCACGTCCGCACCGAAATCCCGGAAGGTCTGACGGTCCGCGGCGTCCTTGAAGTTGACGGGCGTCAACACCGGAATGCCGAGGCGCTCGGCAGCCTGATGCACGGAGGATTTCTTGAGGTCGAGGCCGCGCCGGCCGGCCGGCCGCGGCGGCTGCGTGTAGACGGCGGCGATCTCGTGACCCGCCCCGGCGAGCGCCAGGAGCGTCGGCACGGAAAATTCCGGCGTGCCCATGAAGATGATGCGAAGCGGCAAGTGGCGGCCTCCGTCTCTTTCGATTGCCCGTGAGCGGGCGGCGCTCCAGCTCGAACGCGGCCGCGACGCTAGATCACGATGTTTCAGGCCGGGTCGACCTAAGACATGAACGGATCAGATCGCCTTTGCGCCGCGCGTCTTGGCCGCCTTGGTGAACCTGCGAATCACCATATCTCGCTTGAGCTTGGAGATGTAATCGATGAACAGGACGCCGTTCAGATGGTCGATCTCGTGCTGCAGGCAGGTGGCGAGCAGGCCCTCGGCCTCGACCGCCTGTTCCTTGCCATCGCGATCGACATACTCGACCGTGATCGCGGCGGGTCGCTCGACCTCGGCGTAATAGTCGGGGATCGAAAGGCAGCCTTCCTCATAGACCGAACGCTCCTCGGACGAGCGGACGACCTTCGGATTGATGAAGACGAGCGGCTGTTTCTCCTCTCCCTCCTTCGTCACATCCAGAACCAGGAGGCGCTTCGGCACGCCGATCTGTATCGCGGCGAGACCGATGCCCGGCGCGTCGTACATGGTTTCCAGCATATCGTCGGCGAGCCGGCGAATATCGGCGTCAATGGTCTCCACCGGTGTCGACACCTGGCGCAGAACCGGATCGGGAAGAATGATGAGCGGCTTGATCGTCATGTCGATCCCCATAGCCGATCTTTCCCTCGACGCGCAAGAAAATTGCCAATGCGAAACCCGTGGCGCTCCAAGTGGGAACGACCGGCACGCGAAAATGTATGTTCTCGTTTTGATCTGGTTTTCGCACGCGAATCTGTTAGTCTGCGGCCATGGAGCCCATCCCCTTTTCCTTCGATCAGCCGCTGTTCCTCGTCGGCGCCCTGCCCGTCACGGCCGGCCTCCTCGTCACAGCCGCCGCCCTTCTCGTGGTGCTGTTCTCGGCCATTATGGTGCGGCGCGCCCGTTCGGCTCGCGCGATCGACCGCGAAGAGCAGATGTCGGCGCTCATCGCGGCGCAGACGGAGATGCAGGGACGGATCGCCGCCATGACCGAGGTGCTGGGCGCCCGGCAGGCGGAACTGAACCAGTCGCTCAGCCAGCGCATCGACGGAATGACGCATCGCATCGGCGCCTCGATCAGCGAGCAGACGAAGGCGACGCACGAAAATCTGCGGCGGCTCCAGGAGCGGCTCGCGGTGATCGACAACGCGCAGAACAACATCCAGTCGCTCGCCAAGGATATGGCCGGGCTGCAGAGCATCCTCGCCAACAAGCAGACGCGCGGCGCCTTCGGACAGTCGCGCATGGAGGCGATCGTCGCCGACGGCCTGCCGATGGGCGCCTTCGCCTTCCAGGCGACGCTTTCCAACGGCGCGCGGCCGGACTGCACCATCCGCATGCCGAACGGCCAGCCGCCGCTGGTCATCGACGCGAAGTTTCCGCTCGAGGCCTGGAATTCCATGAGGGACGCGGCGAGCGCCGAACGGCGGCAACAGGCCGCGCAGGCCTTCCGCCGCGACATGGAGGTGCATATCCGCGATATCTCCGGCAAATATCTCCTGCCGGGCGAGACCCAGGATACGGCCTTCCTCTTCGTTCCCTCCGAATCGATCTTCGCCGAAATCCATGAGCATTTCGAAGCGATCGTCCAGAAGGCGCACCGCCAGCGGATCGTCATCGTCTCTCCGTCGCTCCTGCTCCTCTCGATCCAGGTCATCCAGGCGATCCTGAAAGACGCCCGCATGCGTGAGCAGGCCCACCTGATCCAGGGCGAAGTCGTACGGCTGATGGAAGATCTCTCGCGTCTCGATGAGCGCGTACGCAAGCTCCAGGGCCATTTCGCCATGACGCAGAAGGATGTCGAGGACATCCTGATCTCCTCGGACAAGCTGACCCGTCGGGGCGCCAAGATCGAGGCGCTCGAGCTGCAGGCCGAGGGCGATCCGAGACAGGGCGAAAAGCCGGGCGACGGCAGCGGGCGCCCGATGGACGGGCGCATAGGGCAATTGAAGCTGAGAGTGGTTGACGAGGACTGACGGCGTCGGGCACTCTCCGGCAAATGCGTGTGTCGCCCGAAACCCTGCAGCGGTTTGGAATGACGACAGGCGAAAAACAAAGAAGCCGACGGGACGCCTCCACATGATCACTGTTTTTGGATCCATCAACATGGATCTGATCGCCACCACCGCACGCCTTCCGAAGCCCGGCGAAACTGTTGCCGGAATGGACTTTTCCACTGCGGCGGGTGGCAAGGGCGCAAACCAGGCGCTCGCGGCGCGCCGCGCCGGCGCCTCGGTGCGCATGGCAGGTGCCGTCGGCTCCGACGCCTTCGCCGAGGGCGCGCTGGCGCTGCTCAAGGAGGCCGGCACCGATCTCGATCTGACGAAGACCGTCGGCGAGCCGACCGGCACGGCACATATCATCGTCGGCGGCGACGGCGAAAACGTCATCGTTGTGGTCGCCAGCGCCAACGCACGCGTGAGCGAGGACGACGCCGTGAACGCCGTTGCAAGAATGTCTGCTGCAGACACGCTGATGCTCCAGCTCGAAATTCCAGCTGCCTCGGTGGAAAAGGCACTCTCCGAAGCAAAACGGCGCGGCGTCCGATCGATCATCAACATCGCGCCGCTGACGCCGGATGCGGCGCGCCTCGGCCGCATGGCCGATATCGTCATTGCCAACGAGACCGAGTTCGAGCTGCTCGCCGGCAAAGCGGGCATCGCCGGCGCCGAGCGGGAAGAGGCTATGAAGGGGCTGCACGCCGAGACCCGCCAGACCGTGATCGTAACGCTTGGCGCGGAGGGCGTGGTGGCGATTCACGAAGGCGAACTCCATCGCGCGAAGGGCCTCACGATCGAGCCCGTCGATACGGTCGGGGCCGGAGATACCTTCTGCGGCTATCTCGCCGCCGGCCTCGACGCCGGCCTCGCCTTTTCCGAGGCGCTCCGCCGCGCCGCGGTTGCGGGATCGCTGGCCTGCCTCAAGCCCGGCGCGCAGCCCTCGATACCGCTTGCCGCCGAGGTCGCCGCCCGGCTCTGACGCACCTTCCAGGAAAGTGTGCCACGGTTTTCCGTCCGAAAGCGCACAGGTTCAGACTGTTTCAGTGTTTCCATGAAACATTGAAACGCGCTGGAAGACCGTGAGATAAGCGCCCGCCGGCAAGGCCGCCGCGCAAATCCTGCCGCTTGAACCCGGAATCAGGTGCGGCGTTGGCCGTATTTTAATCTTTGATCGTCTAATCAGGTCAGCGAGAAGGCCAGCTCCGGTTCGGCCGCTCCTCCATGCCGGTCGGCATCTGGCGCTCCATGAGGGAGCTTCACCCACAGTTCCGAATATGTCGCGCCGCGGGTTCAGCACCTGCGGACCTCTCAGTGCGTGAGGATTTCATGTTCAAGTTCCAAGCCAGATCGCTGGCGACAAAATTGATCGCGGTGACGGGAGGCACGATTGCCCTCGTGCTGCTCGCGTCGAATTACGTGCTTATCTCCCAGACGCGGGACCGTGTCGAAACGCTGGTCTTCGACGGCGCGAAGACGGAAGCGCGGGCGATCGCGGCCGACATCGCGGGAAGCGTCGGCGAACTTGCCGCCGCCGCGCGGACCATGTCGGGCGTTCTCGGGCGCGGCCATGCCGGACAGTCCACCGACCGCGCAGGCGCAATCAATCTCCTGAAGGCCAACCTGGAGCAGCATGGCTTTGCCTTCGGCAGCTGGTTCGCCGAAGAGCCCAAGGCCTATGACGGGAAGGACGTCGTCGACAACACGGAGCTTGGCGGCAATGCCGACGGTGCGTTCACGCCCTATTGGTCCAAGGACCGCAACGGAAATATCCAGCTCTCGACGTTCAAGGCCGATTATGCGGCCGAGTGGTACGGCCTCGCGGCGAAAAGCGGCAAGGGCGCCATCACCCAGCCCTATCTCGCCGAGGGCACCGATGTCCCGACCACGATGACGTCGATCGCCTATCCCGTCATGTCGAACGGCAGAATGATCGGCGTTTCGGGTGTCGATATTTCGCTCGCCGCACTCGCCGACCGTCTCTCGGCGGTCAAGCCTTTCGGCTCCGGCCGGGTCTACCTGCTGTCGCAGAGCGGCAAGTGGCTCGCCGCACCCATCCCCGAACTGCTGATGAAGGAATATGACGGCGAAGGCGCCGAGTTGGTGAAAGACGCCCTTTCCGCCGGCACGCCCCGCATGATCGAGAACCTGACTTACGACGGTAACGAGCCTTTCGACCGTGTGGTCTATCCTTTCAGCCTGCCCGACGTGAGCGCGCAATGGCTGGTTCTGGTCGATGTTCCGCGCTCAGCCATCAATGCGCCGGTACGCGATCAGACCTATATGATGATCGTCGGCGGTCTGATGGTCCTCGGCGCGGTGCTCGCCGGCCTCTATTTCGCCGTTCGCCGCTTCGTCCAGAAGCCGCTTGCCGGCCTCGTGGGCGACGTCGAGACGCTCAGCAACGGAGAATATACCCGGCCGATTTCCGGTCAGGAACGCTCCGACGAGACAGGCGCCGTCGCCAGGTCGCTCGAGGGCTTCCGTCACCAGCTCGCCGACAACAGGCGGCTCGAAAGCGAGGCACGTCACGAGAGAGAGCAGGCCGAACTCGAACGCGGACGTTCGGAAAACGAACGCACCGAGGCCAGCGCTCTGCAGCGCGACATCGTCGCACGTCTCGGCAAGGCCCTGTCGCATCTCTCCGCCGGCGACCTCGCCTTCCGCCTTACCGGCGACTTCCCCGGCGAATACGCCCAGCTGAAACGCGATTTCAACGCGACGATGGAGAGCCTCGAAGAGACGATCCGCACCGTCAACCACTCGGTCGTCAATATCGGCAGCGGCACCAGCGAGATCTCAGGCGCCGCCAACGACCTGTCGCATCGGACGGAACAGCAGGCAGCAAGTCTCGAGGAGACCGCGGCCGCCCTTGACGAACTGACCTCGCAGGTGAACGCCAGCGCCGAAAACGCCAAGGTCGCCGCGAAATCCGTCGAGGTCGCAAGCAGCGACGCGGAACAGTCCGGCGAGGTGGTGCAGAAGGCGATCGCCGCCATGAATGGCATCGAGCAGTCGTCGCATGAAGTCAGCCGGATCATCGGCGTCATCGATGAAATCGCCTTCCAGACCAACCTTCTGGCGCTCAATGCCGGGGTCGAGGCTGCCCGCGCCGGCGACGCCGGCAAGGGCTTCGCGGTCGTCGCACAGGAGGTCCGCGAACTCGCGCAGCGCTCTGCCAATGCCGCAAAGGAAATCAAGACGCTGATCAATACATCGGCGGGCCAGGTTCGCGAGGGCGTCGACCTCGTGGGCAAGGCAGGCGGCGCGCTCGAGAAGATCGCCGAGCAGGTGGTGCAGATCAACGGGCTCATCCGCCAGATCTCAAGCTCCGCCTCGGAGCAGGCGGTGGGCCTCAAGGAGATCAATTCCGCCGTCAATCAGATGGACCAGGTGACACAGCAAAACGCTGCCATGGTGGAAGAGACGACGGCCGCCAGCATGGCGCTGAACGACGAGGCTCGCGCCTTAAGCGCGCTGGTCGCCCGTTTCCAGATTGCCCCGCAGGCGGTGCAGACCCAGGCCCCGGCCGAAATGCTGCGCGGTACGGCCGAGCGGATGCGTGCGGCTGCCCCCGGGGAAAATCGTCCCGCCCAGGCGCCGCGCAGTGCCGCCTACTCGAATTCGACTCAAAAGGTGCTTGCCAAAACATCCGGCGCCAATGCGCTCGCGCAGGACAACTGGGAAGAATTCTGATCGCGGCCCGCACCGGCTGCAAGACGGCGTCCGATCCTCATCGGGCGCCGTCGTCTTTTCCGGGCAAGGCGTACATGGCTCTCAGAGACGGGCCAACCGCTCGATCAAGAGCTCGAAGAAGCCCTCGTCGTCGATGTGCCGCATGACCTTGGCGTTGTGCGCCCGGCCGGTGACCTGCCACCAGTCGACCACGGTCATGCCCGTGGTGAGCGGAGACGCCGTTTCGATCTCGACGTTGCAGTCCCGCCCTGTGAATAGCTCCGGCCGCAGGATATAGGCGATCACGGTCGGATCGTGCAGCGGCCCGCCGTCGGTGCCGTATTTCTCGATGTCGAAACGCTCGAAAAATTCCAGCATCTCGGCAAGGGCCGCTGCCGCCGGGTTGCCGATCGCGCGGATTTTCTCCACGCGAACCTTCCGCGTCAGAACGCGATGGGTGACATCGAGGGGCATCATCACGATCGGGATGCCGGAGCGGAAGACGATCTCGGCTGCCTCCGGATCGACATAGATGTTGAATTCCGCCGCAGGCGTTATGTTGCCGCCCTCGAAGAAGCCGCCGCCCATCATCACGAGCTCGCGTATCGAAGGCGCGATTTCCGGAGCTTTCGTCAAGGCCAGCGCGATATTCGTCAGCGGTCCGAGCGTACAAAGCGTCACGGCGCCCGGCGCCTCCGCACGCAGCGTTTCGACGATGAAGTCGACGGCGTGCTGCTCTTGAAGCGGCATCGTCGGCTCGTCGAGCGCAGGGCCATCGAGCCCCGTCTTCCCGTGCACGTGCTCGGCCGTGACGAGCGGGCGGGCGACCGGCCGCTCGGCACCTGCGAAGATCTTCACGTCGGTCTTGTTGCAGAGCTCGCAGACGATGCGGGCGTTGCGGGCCGTCAATGTCAGCGGGACATTGCCGGCAACCGCGGTGATGCCGAGGACCTCGATTTCCTCCGGGCTGCCGAGGGCCAGCATGATTGCCGCCGCGTCGTCCTGGCCCGGATCCGTGTCGATGATGATTTTTCTTGCGCTTGACACTTTTCATCTCCCTGCAGGACCGTCGCTCTCAAGTCAGAGACTATGATTTGCGCGGCCTGCGGAGGCAAGCCGCTTGCACTCACTGCACACAGCCACCATATTGCAGGCAGGATGCTGCTTGGCAGGTCCGACACATGGTCGCTTGAGCTGCAAGGGCTTGGAGAATGAGCAGAATAACGCCTTTTACGAGCCCGCTTCTGGTGGGTTTCGACAGCATGGAAAAGACCCTTGAGCGCATCGCGAAGGGCAATGACGGCTATCCCCCCTACAATATAGAGCGAATTCGCGGCGATTCTGCCGCCGACGCGCCGGAACGCCTGCGCATAACGCTCGCGGTCGCGGGCTTCTCGGAGGAAGACCTCGACGTGACGACCGAGGAAAACCAGCTCGTGATCCGCGGCCGTCAGATCGAGACCGGTGAAAGGGAATATCTGCATCGGGGCATCGCCGCCCGGCAGTTCCAGCGGACCTTCGTGCTGGCCGATGGAATGCAGGTTCTCGGCGCGGAATTGCGCAACGGCCTCCTTGCGGTGGACCTGGTGCGCCCCGAGCCCGCCCGTATGGTAAAGAAAATTAATATTTCGGTCCCAGAGTAGGATAACCGGCGAGATTTTTTCCTGCGCCGGCGACCACGGAGCATGACCATGGGACTGAAAGCCATCAACACATCGCTGTCGAAGAACGACCTTGCGCATCTTGGCGCAGGCGAGGTCGGCTATATCCGCAAGATGCGTTCTGAGGAGGTCTCCCGTTGCTTTCCGGAAGCGCCCGAGATGGGGCCTGGAATCGATCTGTGGGCCCTGTTCGGCGCCGATGGAACGCCTATCCTGCTGACGGACAACCGCTCCAGCACCTTCTTCAAGGCGGCGGAAGACGACCTTCGCACCGTCACTTTGCATTGAGCGGGTAAGAATTGCCCCTCTCCTCGCAGACGGAGAGGGGACTTAAGCAGCGGCCGCGAATCCCCTTCGCCCCGCGCGCGGGAAAAGGTGGCCGGCAGGCCGGCTGAGGGGCCAAACTCCAGACGCCCGGTTCACCTACGCCGAAAGGTCAGATAGGCCGAACTGCGCCCTTCCCGGCGGGCCTTGGCTTCGTAGCGCGTGCTCGGCCATCCGGCAAAAGGCGTCAGCCAGTCGGCCGCTGTCTCCGCCGTCCATTCGAAAGCCGCGTGGTCGCGGCAATGGATGAGCGTCCAGTTGATGTAGCTATCGATGTCCGAAGCAAAGCAGAAGACGCCGCCCGGCTTCAGGATGCGTGCGAAGCGGTCGAGATTGACCGCGGAGACGAAACGCCGCTTCCAGTGCTTCCGCTTCGGCCATGGATCGGGATAAAGCAGGTCGATCTGGTCGACGGATGCCGCCGGCAGCCAATCCAGCACCTGCGTCGCGTCGTCATCGTAGAGGCGGACGTTCCTGATCGCCTTCGCCTCGATCTGCCCGAGCAGCTTCGCCATCGAATTGACGAAGGGCTCCACCCCGATGAAGCCGGTCGCGGGGTCTTCCGCAGCACGGTGGATCAGGTGCTCTCCGCCGCCGAAGCCGATCTCCAGGCGGATTCTTTCGACGGGCTCGGGAAAAAGGGCCGTCAGATCGGCCGGAGCCGGCTTCTCGAGATCGAGCTTCAAAAGGGGCAGCAGGTGTTCGAGATGGGCCGCCTGGCGCTCCCGCAAGGGCTTGCCCTTGCGGCGGCCGAAGAAAGCCTCCGTTGCTCTGGCACCGCGCGTTTCGGTCATGTCGTTCTTCCCATAGATGAAGCAGGCTGCGGGTAGAGGACGCAAAACGTTTTCCTCATCCAGCTCCGCATCCATGATTTCCGATCGAGCCAAGCCCGAAATCACAATGAAGGAGGCGGACGCTCCTCTCCGGAGCGCCCGCCTGACTGTTGGCACGGCTGATAACAGGCGGCTGCGATATCTTCAATACGCGGCTTCTTCCGAAGCTGCCTCGCCGGCAGGGCTTACGCCGCGCGGCTCGCCGCTCTTCCGTTGACGGACGAGGAGTCGCTCTCGATCGCCTCTTTCAGCGGCTTGACCAGGTCGAGCTTCTCCCAGGAGAAGGAACCGTCGCGGCCGGCCTTGCGGCCGAAATGGCCGTAGGCGGAGGTCTTGGCATAGATCGGCCGGTTGAGGTCGAGATGGCGGCGGATGCCCGTCGGCGACAGGTCCATCGTCTTGCGGATGGCGCTCTCCACCTGATCTTCCGAGACCTTTCCGGTGCCGTGCAGGTCGACATAGATCGACAGCGGCTGGGCTACGCCGATCGCGTAGGAAAGCTGGATGGTGCAGCGCTCGGCGAGACCCGCCGCTACGACGTTCTTGGCAAGGTAGCGGGCCGCATAGGCGGCCGAGCGGTCGACCTTGGTCGTGTCCTTGCCGGAGAAGGCACCGCCGCCATGCGGAGCCGCGCCGCCATAGGTGTCGACGATGATCTTGCGGCCGGTAAGGCCCGCGTCGCCGTCCGGTCCGCCGATGACGAACTTGCCGGTAGGATTGATGTACCAGGTGCAGTCGTCGGCGATCTTCAGGTCCCCGAGCGCCTCACGGATATAGGGTTCGACCACGGAGCGGACCTTGGTGGAATCCCAGCTCTCGTCGAGATGCTGAGTGGAAAGAACGATCGAGGTGGCCTCGGCCGGCTTGCCGTCGACGTACCGCACCGTCACCTGGCTCTTGGCGTCCGGACCAAGCTTGGCGACTTCGCCTTCGCCCTTCTTGCGGGCCGCGGCGAGCAGATTGAGGATGCGGTGCGAATAGTAGATCGGCGCCGGCATGAGCTCGGCGGTCTCGCGGCAGGCATAGCCGAACATGATGCCCTGATCGCCCGCGCCTTCTTCGCCCTGCTTGTCGGCGGCATTATCCACGCCCTGCGCGATGTGTGCGGACTGGAAGTGCAGAAGAACGTCGATTTTCGCAGTCTTCCAATGGAAGCCGTCCTGCTCATAGCCGATGTCGCGGATCGCCTTGCGGGCCGCCGACTTGAACTTCGAGGGATTGATGACGTCGACGCCGTTCTTGTCTTTCTTGAGAAGGCTCGGCGGCAGCCTGACCTCTCCGGCGATGACCACACGATTGGTCGTCGCCAGCGTCTCACAGGCGATGCGCACAGTCCACGGATCGACGCCGGTCTTTGCGGCTTCGCGGTAGACCAGATCCACGATTTCGTCGGAGATACGGTCACACACTTTGTCCGGATGACCTTCGGCTACGGATTCACTTGTGAACAGGTAGTTTGCGCGCATGCGGGAAGTCCCCTCAATGAAAGAAGCGGTCCAAACGTTTAGTGGTTTTGCCGGTGAAAAACAAGCACACAACGACATAAATATATCTTTATATCGGCATCACTGCGACGTTCCGCTTTCCCGAAAATGCGGACTTGAAGGAAAATTTTCGCTCGCGGGAGTGAGCCGCCGCCAGCGCGCCTTGTCGGATGCGCAGCCTCGAAGCGCTGCCGTCCTTATCGGCAGGGTTGGAGCTCGGACAGCAGTCTCCATACGAAAAAAGCGGCTTGATGCCGCTTCTTTCGTGCCGGGCGACTTGCCGCCTATTCGCTCTCCGCCTCGGCGGCCAGTGCTTTAACGAGATCTACCAGCTTGCGCCGGACCTTCGGGTCGGAAATTTTCACGAAGGCGCGGTTGAGCTGCAGCCCTTCCGAGGAGGACAGGAAATCGACGACGTAGTTGGAGCTCGACGCCTCGGCCATCCCCGGCCCGGTGCCGCCGCCATCGCCCGGAGCATCCTCGAAGAAGAACGACACCGGCACGTTGAGTATCTGCGAAATGTTCTGCAGCCGGCTCGCACCGACGCGGTTCGTGCCTTTTTCGTACTTCTGGATCTGCTGGAAGGTAATCCCCAGACTCTCGCCGAGCTTCTCCTGGCTCATGCCAAGCATCGTCCGACGAAGGCGAATCCTGCTACCGACATGAATGTCGATCGGGTTCGGTTTCTTCTTATTCTCGATCATATTCGCCTTCCTAAACACGCTGTTTACGTTACCAGCAACCCCGCATTGCAAAATATGCGCTGCGGCAACCCTGTCACGCTCGACGGCAGGCGAAGGTTGATGGCGAAATACACTATGCAATTTTAGGGGTTTTACGTCAATTCTTCCTAATATTAAAACCTGAGCGCGATATTACTGCAACCACAAATAGAATTCCCATCGTCAGCCAAAAAATTTGGCTGCGCGTTGCGATATTTGTGAGCGTAGGCAGTTTTCCCGGCAGAATTGTGTCTAGAACCCCCTTGTAATTGTAGCCCAATACTAGCACTAAAACACCACGTGCATCAACAACTGCTGAAATACCAGTATTCGCGGCACGAATCATCGGAGTTCCGGTTTCGACCGCGCGGAGCTGCGCCTGATGGAAATGCTGGCGCGGGCCGGGGGTATCGCCGAACCAGGCGTCGTTGGTGATGTTGAGGAGCGCGTCTGCGAGCCGGGCATTGCCGTCCACTTCGTCGGCGAAAATCGCCTCGTAGCAGATCATCGGATAGATCCGCCGGCCGCCCGGCAAGGTCAGCATCGGGCGGGTGCTGGCCGCCGAGAAACCGCCAGGCATCGAGGCCGCGACGGAGCTCAGGCCCCAGGAGGTCAGCAGATCCTCGAACGGGAGGTATTCACCGAAAGGCACCAGATGCACCTTGTCCGCCGCACCGACGATCTGCCCTCGATCGTCGATGACATAGACCGAATTGTAATAGCGCGGCGGCAGTCCGGCACCGGCATTCTCGACCCTGACGGCGCCGGCGACGAGAACTTGCCCGTCCTGGAGAACATCGGCGATCCGCGCCAGGGCGTCGGGATTGTCGGTGAGGATGAAAGGGATCGACGTTTCCGGCCAGACGACGATGTCCGGCCGTTTGGCGCCATCCTGGACCGGGGCGGCCGTCAGCGAGAGATGGTCCTCGAAAATCGACGCACGCTCGCGGTCGTCGAGCTTCTTGGCCTGGTCGATCACCGGCTGGACAACGCGGACGCTCATCTCCGGCTGGAGCGGCACAGGTGCCGGCTGGGCGAGCCGGTAAAAGCCGAAAGCGACATGCGCCACAAAGAGCGCTGCGGCGATGGCGAGACCGGCGCGCGCGCCCTTGCCCGTCCAGATCAGAGCCGGCGCGGCGAAGACGAAAACGGCCAGCATGTTGATCGTCGAAAGATTGACGACGCTGGCCGACTGCATCATCAAGGGCATCGGCATGGCCGCATAGCCGATGGCATTCCAGGGGAAGCCGGTAAAGAGAAAGCCGCGCAGCCATTCGGCGATGCCGAAGCCGAGTGCAAGGGCGGCGATCCGGCCCCAGCCGTCCGACCAGAGGCTGCGGGCAATGACGACCGCCAGCGCGTAGAAGAGCCCCAGAACGGCCGGGAGGCCGACGACGGTGAGCGGCAGCGCCCAGGCGAACGCGTCCGCCTCGACCAGAAGCGCATTGCCCAGCCACCAGAGACCACCCAGGAAATAACCGAAACCGAAGGACCAGCCGATCGCCGCGGGCGGCATCAGCCGCCGCAGCACGCCGTCGCCGGGATCGGGCGCCACCCCGTCGATCAGCCAGACAAGGACGGGAAAGGAGACGAAAGCCGCCGCGAAAATGCCGAAAGGCGGCTGGGCAAGCACCGCCAGAAGGCCGGCGAGAAAGCCGACGAATGTTCGGGACACGCCCGAGAGAAGTATGATTCTGCCTGCCAGTCTTTCCATTAAACCTCCCGTCGGCGCCGGACGTGGGGGAGACCTTGCGCGGGACCCTGTCCTCGAGGATTCAAGGACACACGCAGCACGACCGAATCAATCGGCGGCAGTCTTCCAAAAAAGTGGCTGCTTGTCCCCTCTCAAGGCGACGGCGAGCCGCCCCTATTCGAACGAGGACGGGGGCTGGACACCCGCCCCAGTGGGGCCGGCCGTGGTGAACGCATCGGGCAACGGCTCCTTCTCGACCTTCGGCAGGCGGCGGCGTGACGGCGGACGCTTGCGCATGATCCTGACGCGTTTGACGCGACGCGGATCGGCATCGAGAATCTGGAATTCGAAGCCGGGAATCGCCTGGACCACCTCGCCGCGGACAGGAATCCGGCCGAGCGATGCGAAGACGAGTCCGCCCAGCGTATCGACATCCTCGAGTTGCTCGCGCACGTCGAAGTCCGGTCCGACGGCCTCGGCGATCTCCTCGAGCTCCACCCGGGCGTCGGCGACGAAGACGTCGTCCGAGCTGCGCGCGAACATCACTTCCTCGTCATCGTGCTCGTCCTCGATGTCGCCGACCACCATTTCGACAATGTCCTCGAGTGATACGAGACCGTCCGTTCCGCCGTATTCATCGATGACGAGTGCCATCTGGATGCGCGCGGCCTGCATGCGCTGCATGAGATCCGAGGCGAGCATCGACGGCGGCACGAACAGGAGCTGCCGGACGATCCCCGCCTCCTCCACCGTCTTGTCGAGATCGACGCGAGAAAGATCGAAGCCTGCCTTCAGCTGCCGGGGCGCCCTTTCGGGCTTGTCGCCGTTCGCCGTCGTCGCCGCATGGGCTTTGCCGTTGCGGCGGCGGTTGCGCGCCTGCTTGGTCACATAGGCAAGAAGGTCACGGATGTGCACCATGCCGCGAGGGTCGTCGAGCCCCTCGCTGTAAACCGGCATGCGCGAGCGTCCCGACTCCTCGAAGAGCACCATGAGCTCGCCTATGGTGATATTCTGGTCCACCGCTTCGATGTCGGCTCGCGGAACCATCACGTCCTCGACCCGAACCTCGCGGAAGCGGAGGATGTTGTTGAGCATCGCCCGCTCTTCGGGCGAGAAAGCCGCATTGCCTTCGGCGTCCGTCATGAGCGCATCGGCGAGATCCTCGCGCAGGCTCGACGGGCTCACACCGCGCAACAGACGCGCGGCACGGCTCCAAAATGATGATGTGGATTTGCTGCCCTCGAATCGGGCGGCGGTACTACTACCGGCCTCGGTGTCGCCGGAGGCTTCCGCCTCCTCGGTCGCGACAGCGGCCGGCTGTGTCTTGAAGTCGCTCATCGTTCCAAACTGTCAATGCGGGGGTTGGTCCCCGTAGGGATCAGATAGGCCAAGACGCGCCAAAATGCGAGTCTCCAACCCCTCCATTCTCTCCGCTTCGTCGTCTTCGATATGATCATACCCGAAAAGATGCAGGAATCCATGAACGAGAAGATGCGTCAAATGGGCGTCGAAGGGCTTTTCGAGCTCCACCGCCTCCCGCCTGAGCGTCTCATGGGCGACCACGATGTCGCCGAGCATCGGCCCCGGCATCCTGCCCGGCGTCACCGGAAAGGCGGGAAAGGACAAAACATTCGTCGCCTTGTCCTGACCTCGCCACTCCGCGTTGATCGCCCTGATCGACTGATCGTCGGTGAAGACCAGCGACAGTTCCGCCTCTGCCGGCAGCGGCTGCTTCTCCTCACGCGCGAGAAAATCGGCCGCTGCCTCGAGAACACGCTCGCAAAAAGACCGAAGCTCCTCTTCGGGCGGCCAGTCTCCTGCCTCGACGCTGATCTGAATGTCCAATGCCGTCATGATAAACGCGGCCGCCTCAGCGATCGCTCTGCTCGCTCTCGTCGTGAACCGCCGTCTGGCTGTCATAGGCCCTGACGATCCGCGCCACCAGAGGATGACGGACGACGTCGGCATCCTTGAAGCGGATCACCGAGACGCCCTCCACGCCCTTGAGTATCTGCAGCGCCTCCACGAGTCCGGACTTTACGCCGCGCGGCAGGTCGACCTGACTCGGATCGCCGGTGACGATCATCCGACCGTTCTCGCCGAGGCGGGTCAGGAACATCTTCATCTGCATCGACGTCGTGTTCTGCGCCTCGTCCAGGATCACGGCGGCATTGGCAAGCGTGCGCCCGCGCATGAAGGCGAGCGGCGCGATCTCGATGACCCCCGCGGTGATTGCCCGCTCGACCTTGTCGCCCGGCATCATGTCGTACAGCGCGTCATAGAGCGGACGCAGATAGGGATCGACCTTCTCCTTCATGTCGCCGGGCAGGAAGCCGAGACGCTCGCCCGCCTCTACAGCCGGACGCGAGAGGATGATCCGGTCGACCGCGCCACGCTCCAGGAGCTGGGCGGCATGGGCGACGGCGAGATAGGTCTTGCCCGTGCCCGCAGGACCGACGCCGAAGACGAGCTCGGCCCGCTCCATGGCGCGGATATAGGAATCCTGCATCGGCGTGCGCGCAGCGATTGTCTTCTTGCGCGTCGAAATCTGCGCCATTGTCAATTTGGCTTTGCGCTCCATCGTCGGCAACTGTAGCTGATCGTCGGCGGCGACCGCCATGCGGATCGCACCTTCGACATCGGATGTATCGATCGAAGCGCCACTCTGCAGCCTTCCGTAGAGATAGTCGAGGGCACGGCGCGCCTGATTGGTTGCGACGACGTCACCGGAGATGGCGACGGAGTTTCCCCGCGGCCGGGCGTCGATGCGCAATCGCTCTTCCAGCAATTTCAGATTCTGGTCGAACTGGCCGAAGAGCTCGCTCGCAAAGCGGTTGTTCTCGAAGGTGAGCACGAAGTGATTGGCGTCCGTCGCGGATGTCTTCGACTGGCGAGATGAGGAAGAAATCAGTTCGTGTCCGTTCAAGCGGTCAGCTCCTCGCGTCCGATTCCCCGATCATCTCGGCAAACAGGCTGTTCGGCCCGGCCTTGGTGATTCGCACTCTGATAATGTCACCGATTTGCGATGCTTTTGCATCAACATTCACGGGCTGCAGCCACGGCGACCGGCCGACGAGCTGCCCCGGCATGCGGCCCGGCTTCTCCAGGAGCAGGTCGATCTCCCGACCCACACAGGCCTCGGCGAAACCGCGCTGCTGCTTTACGAGCAAAGCCTGCAATATTTCCAAACGCTTGGCCTTCACGTCCTCGGGAACCTGTTCCTTGAGCTCGGCGCCCGGCGTTCCGGGACGCGTCGAATACTTAAACGAGAAAGCCTGTGCATAGTTCACTTCCTCGACAAGCCGAAGGGTATCCTCGAAGTCCTGATCGGTCTCGCCGGGAAAGCCGACGATGAAATCGCCCGAAAGCGCCAGGTCGGGCTGCGCCGCACGAATGCGCTCGACGAGCGCCAGGTATTCGGCAGCCGTGTGGCGCCGGTTCATCGCCTTCAGGATACGGTCGGAGCCCGACTGGACCGGCAGGTGCAGATAGGGCATCAGCTTCGCCATCGACCGGTGCGCCTCTATGAGGCTGTCGTCCATGTCGCGCGGATGGCTGGTGGTATAGCGCAGGCGTGCAAGGCCGTCGATTTCGCCGAGGCGCCGCAAGAGGTCGCCAAGGCTCCATTCGCGCCCATGCGGACCCTCGCCGTGCCAGGCGTTGACATTCTGTCCGAGCAGGGTGATTTCGCGCACGCCGCCCTCGACGAGCTTCTCCGCCTCCGCCACGATCTGTGACACCGGGCGCGAGACTTCCGAGCCGCGCGTGTAGGGTACCACGCAGAAAGTGCAGAACTTGTCGCAGCCTTCCTGGACGGTCAGGAAAGCCGTGACGCCCCGCGCACGTGTCTTGGCCTTATCGGGCGCGGGCAGATGAACGAACTTGTCCTCGATGGCATAGTCCGTTTCCACGATACGCTGGCCGGCGCGAGCCCGCTTCAGCGCCTCGGGAAGGCGATGATAGGTCTGAGGGCCTATGACGAGATCGACCGCCGGGACGCGGCGGAGAATCTCGTCGCCCTCCGCCTGGGCCACGCAGCCGGCCACGCCGATCAGCATCTCGCGGCCCTCGCGCGCCTTTGCCTTCTTCAGTTCGCGCAGGCGACCGAGCTCGGAATAGACCTTCTCGGCAGCCTTTTCGCGGATATGACAGGTGTTGAGCAGCACGAAATCGGCGTCTTCCAGGACATCGGTCGCAACATAGCCGTCGCGCGAGAGCGCATCCGACATGCGGTCGGAGTCATAGACGTTCATCTGGCAGCCATAGGTCTTGACGAAGACCTTGCGCGCCGGAACGTTCAGGTCGCCCGCCTCGGGCGACGTCGACAGAAGAGCGGTTTCCTGGGTCATGCGGGTTCTTTAGTGCATAGCGCCCCAAAGTTGAAGCATTTTCGGGCCGGCACGGCGCGAGCCGCGACCGGCCACCCTTTCAGGGTGATCCCGGATTGAGGCATTTGAGAGTACTACCGCGACCTTCGCGCATCCGACGGGACGTCGGGCGCCGCAGAGAGCGCGGCCGGCTCGAGCTTCGCGGCGGATCGGGAACGCCCTCGCAGCCGATCCGACAGCATTTTGCGGATACGCTGCTCGATGAGGCGGCTCACTTCCTTGCGGTTCGCGTGCCGGTCATAATCCACCGCCTCGCCGAAATCGACATCGACCTCCAGGGCTCCCTCTCTGAGCACCCCGAGAAGGTGCGGCACCAGACCGATGTCGCCCGGCCATGCGGCGATCGGCCGATGATAGCGACCCATCGGCATGCCGTGGATGCCGGTGTAGGAAATCGCCAGCGGCTGGACATGAACCACGCCGGTCGGCGACTGCGGGACCGCCGAAGCGGCCGCGCCGAACAGCGAGGTCTTGATGTCGAGCAGCCGGTTGCCGTCGGAGGTCGTTCCTTCCGGGAAGAGCACGACGATTTCCCCATCGGCGAGCCGTCGCCCGATGTCATTGACCTGGTGCCCGGTGGTGCGCTTCTGCTCGCGCTCCACGAAAACCGATGCCTGAAGGCGGGCGAGAAGCCCGAATACCGGCCAGCTCTTGACGTCCGACTTGGCAACGAAAACGACGTCCGCCACCGAGGAAAGCACCAGGATATCCTTCCAGGAGACGTGATTGGCGCTGAGGAGCAAGGGACGCCGGCGGTCGAGCTCGCCATGGACGCGGACGCGCAGGCCGAGCAGCAGGCAGGCGACGCGATGCCAGTGACGCGGCAGCCGGCGCCGCGGTTTCAGATCGAGCCAGAGGCAAAGGATCTGGACCGGCATCAGCACCAGCGAGACCATGACGAGCAGCATGCCGCAAAGAGCGACCCGCACCCAATTGATCATCCGCAGGCACCTTCCAAACTGCGCTTCACCGTTTGCGTGAAATCATGAACGTGATCTGTTCCAATGGGCTGAGACGCGGGATACGGGCGAAAACCGCACACGCCTTCCTCATCTCGCTCCAGAGCATTTCCAGGAAAAGTGTGTACCGGTTTTCCGTCCGGAAGTGCGTTGGCCCAAAGGGTTA
This sequence comes from Sinorhizobium sp. KGO-5, assembly GCF_036245905.1. Taxonomy (NCBI): domain Bacteria; kingdom Pseudomonadati; phylum Pseudomonadota; class Alphaproteobacteria; order Hyphomicrobiales; family Rhizobiaceae; genus Sinorhizobium; species Sinorhizobium sp. KGO-5. Next base: position 820,241 of record NZ_BDIZ01000001.1, on the reverse strand, counting down.
GAGCTTGTCAGTGTTTTCATGAAACAGCGAGATGCTCTAACGAAGATCAAGCCGCATGACAAGCGCCGCGCTGCGCTCGCCGGGCCGCGCCTGGTAATAGGCCTTCCGCTCCCCGACCTTGCGGAAGCCGAGCTTTCCGTAGAGACCGATCGCGGCCTGGTTCGTCTCGTCGACTTCCAGGAACAGTGCCTCTGCTCCCTTGACGGCGGCCTCCCGCATCGCCGCCTGCATGAGGCGCCAGCCGAGACCGGAGCGCGCGTAGCGGGGGTCGACCCCAATCGTCAGTATCTCGGCCTCGCCGGCGACCGCCCGCGACAGGACGAAGCCGCCGAAGGCCGGCCGGAACATGCCGTTGGCATTGGTCTGGCGCGCGACGAATCCGAACACTGTCTCCTGACTCAGGAGCCCATGGATTTCGCCGTCGCTCCAGGCGGCGGCAAAGCGCTGGCGATGCAGCGCGGCCGCGGCGCCGAGATCGGCCTCTTCAAGCGCAAAAATGTCGAATTCGGCGCGGCGGGTGAAATAGTCGGTAAGGCTCATCGGGGCGTTTCTTGGACGTTCTGGAGAGTATACGGGCGAATGGCGCTTGGCGTCTTCCGGTCAGGCACGGGTCACGGCGAATCCGGCCTGGGGCTTGGCGTCCGGTCCGCGCAGATAAAGCGGCTTAGGACGCGCAGAAGCCGGATCGGCCGCCGCGCCCAGCCGGGCGAGGGTCGCCATATCGATCTCGTCCGGCTTGCCGCCCGCCGCGCCGGTCACGGCAAGGGCACCGGAGCCGCAGACGATGCCGGCGAAATCGGAAAAGCGCCGGCGCGCTTCCTCGGCGGCCAGGATTTCCGCCTCCCCTTGCGGCCGTCCCGAAGCATCGAAGGCCTGGAGGTAAAGCTCGCCCCGTTTGGCGTCGAGGACGACGAGCACCGGCTGGCCGGCCTGTTTCAGCCGCGCGCTTTCGGCGACGACCTGAAGCGTCGTGACCCCGACTGCCGGCTTTCCGAGCGCCAGGGCAAGGCCGCGCGCAGCGGCAACGCCGACACGGATCCCGGTGAACGATCCTGGACCTATCGTCACTGCAATCCGATCGATCTCGCCGAGTTCCCGGCCCGAGACGCTCAAGGCCTCATCCACGAATTCCATGAGGCGCTCCGCATGGCCACGTCCGATTTCCGCGCCCGCGCATGCCAGAAGCTCTCCGGTGCCGCCGTCGCAGACGGCAGCGAAACAACCGGACCCGGATGTGTCAATGGCAAGAACTAGCATTTCAGCCGCGGTCTCCTCCCTCCGTCCTGCGATCGGTGCGGCTGCGAGGGTGCGCAACCGCAGTTACCGCATCTACAAGTCGCTGCGGCACGTCGGAATCACACCTGTGATTCTATCCCAAAAACCACACCGGCATAAGGAATATGGAAAACGATATAAGGAAAATGACACCGAACTGGAAGCGAAGGATGCGCGGGCCCGCCATGCAGGTTTCCGCGCCTCGACCCGCTTCGGATCAGACGGATTCGACCGCTTCGACTTCAGGAACGAAGTGGCGCAACAGGTTCTGCACGCCGTGCCTCAAGGTCGCGGTCGAAGAGGGGCAGCCGGCGCATGCGCCTTTCATGTTCAGGAACACCGTTCCGTCCTTGAAGCCGCGGAAGGTGATGTCGCCGCCGTCCTGGGCGACGGCGGGCCGAACCCGCGTCTCGAGCAGTTCCTTGATCGTGGCGACGATCGCCTCGTCGCCCTCGTCGAAGAACTCGTCCTCCTCATCCGTCTGCTCGGCACGGCCGGCGCCCGACATGATCGGCTGCCCCGACATGAAATGCTCCATGATCGAGCCGAGGATCGCGGGCTTCAGGTGCTGCCACTCCTGCGCTTCCTTGCTAACGGTTATGAAGTCATAGCCGAAATAGACGCCGGTGACGCCGGGGATCGAGAAGAGCCGAGCCGCAAGGGGCGATCCTGCAAGGGCCTCTTCTTCGCTCCGGAATTCGGCGGTGCCGTTCTCCATCACCACCTTGCCCGGCAGGAATTTCAAAGTGGCGGGATTCGGTGTGGCTTCGGTCTGGATGAACATGTCTCACTCCGTTCTGCCGGGAGCGCTCCTCGACCGGCTTTTTAGAATTGTTCCAAAATATAGGAGCCTCGGGTGGAGCCCGCAAGGCGTAATAGCGTGATTCAAAGCGCTACAGCGACCTTAGCTCATGTGATGGGACGCGCAGCGCTGTGGAGATCAGGTCAACGCGTCGATTTCCTCATCCGTCAGAAGGTCTGGAATGACCGTGACCGGAATCGGGAAGGCCGCGGCCTTCCCGGCAATGGACGAAACGAGCGGCCCCGGGCCTTCCTTCGCCGATCCGGCCGCCAGCACCAGGATCGCGATGTCACGGTCCTCTTCGATGGCGGCGTGAATCTGTTCCGTGGCGATGCCCTCGCGAATGACGATTTCCGGCTCGATGCCGATCCGTTCGCGCACCGTCTGCGCGATCTTGGCGAGCGTCGCCTCGGCCTCATCCCGCGCTTCGGCGCGCATGATCTCCTCGACGCCCAGCCATTGCTGGAAGTCGCCGTCGGCGATCACGTAGAGCAGCACGAGGCCGCCATTGGAGTTCTTCGCGCGCATACCGGCATAATGCACGGCGCGGCCGCATTCGGGCGTGTCGTCGATCACCGCCATGAACTTGCGGCGATGGCCTTCCATTCGTGAGAGTCGGGTTGAAACCATGCGGTGAACATTACAACGCCGCGCGGCGCCCGCAAGGTCTCATTTTCGTGAACTACTGCAAAAAGCCGATGATTTCGCGGACCTCGCGCATGGTCTTCTCGGCGCGTTCCCGGGCGCGCTCCCCGCCCTTGCGCAGAATAGCGTCGATATGCGCGGTATCGCCCATCAACCGGCGCATCTCGCCCGTGATCGGCGAAAGCACGCTGACGGCGAGGTCGGCCAGAGCCGGCTTGAAGGTCGAGAATTGCTGGCCGCCGAATTCGGCAAGCACCTCTTCTTTCGACCTGTCGGCGAGCGCGGCGTAAATCCCGACGAGATTTTCGGCCTCCGGTCGATCCTTAAGACCGTCCGCTTCGCTCGGAAGCGCGTCCGGATCGGTTTTGGCCTTGCGGATCTTCTTCAGGATCGTATCGGCATCGTCCATCAGATTGATGCGCGACAGGTCGGATGGATCCGATTTCGACATCTTCTTGGTGCCGTCGCGCAGCGACATGACGCGCGGTGCCGGGCCGCCGATCAGGGGTTCGACCGGGGGGAAATAGGCATGGATCGGCTCTTCTCCGACGACGATGTCGACGCCGTAGCCCCGCGTCCGGATATGCTCCATGAAGTCGATGTTGAACTTCTGGGCGATGTCGCGGGTGAGTTCCAGGTGCTGCTTCTGGTCGTCGCCGACGGGCACGTGGGTGGCGCGATAAACGAGGATGTCGGCCGCCATCAGGCTCGGATAGGCGAGCAGGCCGAGCGAAGCGTTTTCACGGTCCTTGCCGGCCTTGTCCTTGAACTGGGTCATCCGGTTCATCCAGCCGATCCGGGCGACGCAGTTGAAGATCCAGGCGAGCTCGGCGTGTTGCGGCACGGCGGACTGGTTGAAGACGATGTGCTTTTCGGGGTCGATGCCCGAGGCGATGAAAGCCGCCGCGATAGACCGGATCTGGCCCGGCAGGTCCTCATGCACGAGCTGCGCGGTGATCGAGTGCAGGTCGACGACGCAATAGATGCAATCGTTGTTTTCCTGAAGGGCGACGAATTTGCGGATCGCGCCGAGATAATTGCCGAGATGCAGGTTGCCGGTCGGCTGAACACCGGAAAATACGAGCGGCTTGAATTCGTTCATGTCGTCCCCAATCGGGCTTGTGGAGGGCCCGGCTCCAGTTGATATCCGCCGCGCTTATGCACGGCGGGCCGGGCGCAATCAAGAGGCATGGTCACGCGGGCTGAAGGAGATCCCACCTATTGCCGAAGGGATCGGCGAAGACGGCAACGGTTCCGTAGACCTCATGGCGGGGCGCCTCGAGGAACGTGACGCCTGCCGAAAGCATGGCGGCGTGATCGCGGCCGAAGTCGTCGGTAAAGAGAAAGAAGCCGACCCGCCCGCCGGTCTGATTGCCGATCGCGGCGCGCTGCCTTTCGCCCTCGGCCCTGGCGAGCAGGAGAGCGGTCTCCGCCGCACCTTTTGGCCGCACGACGACCCAGCGCTTGCCGCCGCCGAGGTCGCTGTCATCGAGGAGGTCGAAGCCGAGCTTGCCGCAGTAAAAGGCGATGCCCTCGTCGTAGTCGGGCACGACGATGGCGACGCGGGCAATCGACTGTCTCATTGCCGATCCGCCCCTTCGCTCGCCCGCTCGGCGGACGGGGCCGGTGCCCCCCGTTTGACGCTGCGGCGGATCATCGAGAGGCTTGCGCCGCCGGTCCCGAACGCGACCGCGAAATAGATCGCCATCGCGGCGGCGATCAGGCCGCATAGCGTAAGGGCGCGGGTCGCAAGCGGTGCGGCGGAAGAAAGGGGCAAGGCGAGCCAATCCACGGCAAAGTGCAACGCGGCCGCCATGGCGGCAGCGGCGATCACCAGCCGGGGAATCCTCGTCAGCAAGGGAATATCGCGCCCCCAGTGCCCACGCCAGACGAGCGTCGCGAAAAGAAGCAGGGCGTTCACCCAGCCGGCGACGATTTCGGCCGTCGCGATGCCGCTGGCGGCAAGCGACGGAAAGAGCGTCAGCGCCAGGGAGACGTTCACTGCCACGGAAATTCCGGCGAAGATCATCGGCGTGCGGGTATCCTCGCGGGCGAAGAAGCCGGGAATGAAGGCCTTGATCAGCACGAAGGCCGGCAGGCCGAGGCCGTAGATCGCCAGAATATGACCGACGACGACGGTGGATTCCGGCGAGAACTGGCCGCGCTCGAAGAGGAGCCGGACGATCGGCTCCGACATGACGAGCAGTGCCGCGGCGGCGGGAAGTGTCAGGAACAGCGTGAATTCGACGGAACGGTTCTGCAGGTTTGCCGCCTCGTTGAGATTGCCGCCGCGCAGAGCCCGCGCAAGCTCGGGCAGAAGCACGGTCGCAACGGCAATGCCGACGACGCCGAGCGGCAGCTGATAGATGCGGTCGGCATAGACGAGCGACGAGACGGCGCCTTCCTTTGCAGAAGCGATATTGGTGTTGATCAGGAGGTTGATCTGCGTGATGCCGCCGGTGATCGCCGCGGGAAGCGCCAGCACCAGCAGGCGTTTGACGTTCGCCGTCAGCCGGGGTCGGCGAAAGCCGATCCGGATTCCGGCATTGCGCACCGCGACCCAGACGATCGCCAGTTGCACGAGGCCCGCGGCCAGCACCCCCCAGGAGAGATCATAGCCGACCGCGACCGCATCCTGGCCGCTGTACCAGGCATAGGCCAGGACGCCGATCAGGATGAAGTTCAGGAAGACCGGCGCGATGGCTGCCGCGAAATAGCGGTGCAGCGAATTGAGCATGCCCGCCATCATTGCCGCCAGCGACATGCAGGCGAGATAGGGAAACATGATCGTCGCGAAGGTGACGGTGCTTGTGAATTTCGCGGGGTCGTCGGCAAATCCGGGAGCGATCAACTGCCCGACGATGAAAGGCATCGCCAGTTCCATGGCGATCGTCAGCAGAAGAAGAACGGTGAAGAGGACGCCGAAGACCTCCTCGGAAAAGCGCCGTGCGCCTTCCATGCCGTGCGCCTCGATCTCCCTGGCGAAGAGCGGCACGAAGGCCGAATTGAACGCCCCTTCGGCAAAAAGCCTGCGAAAGGTGTTCGGCAGCCGGAAGGCGGTGTTGAAGGCGTCGGCGACCGGGCCGGTGCCGAGCGCTGCCGCCATGAAGGTTTCCCGGATGAAGCCGAAGAGCCGGCTTCCGAGCGTTGCGCCGCCGACGGTAGCGAATTTCTTGACCAGACTCATGTTTCGGCTTTTGTCGTTTTGGAACCGTAGGGTACGCGGGACACAGGGGTCGGCGCAATGATGCCGGAGGGCATGCGCTCGCGCGCTTCGTCCACCTCGCCCGCCAGCACCGCCTTGAGGCGCGCCGCGATGTTCATCTGCCGGTTCTCGCTGGTGATCTTCGAGCCGACCAGGTCGGTGACGTAGAAGGTGTCGATCACCTTTTCGCCGAAGGTGGTGATATGGGCCGAGGCGATGTCGAGCGATAGGTCTGACAGCACCGCGGTCACTTCGGAAAGCAGACCGGTCCGGTCGAGGCCTTCGACCTCGATGACGGTGAACTTGTTCGACAGCGTATTGCTGATGGTCACCTCCGGCGTCACGGTGAAGGCCCTGCTGCGCTTCTTCACACGCGTCCGGCTGGCGATCACCTCCGGAAGCCGCTTGCGGCCGGAGAGCACGTCCTCGATCAGCTTGCCGATGCTCGCCGCCCGGCGCGTCTCGTCCTCGGCGACCGAGAACTCGCGGTTGACGAGAATGGTATCGAGCGCCCGGCCGTCCGATGTCGTGTGGATCTGCGCGCCGACGATGTTGGCGCCAGCCGCGGCGCAAGCGCCGGCGATGACGGTCAGCAGGCGCGGATGGTCCGGCGACAGCACCGTGATTTCGGTGATGGCGTGGAAGTCATGGGTCCGCACCATGGTCGCGAGCGTCCGGCCCGCATTGTCCGCCTCACGGATGAAGCCTGCATGACGCACCTGCTCCTCGAGCGCCACGGTCAGAAGATAGGGCTGGTAATGCAGCCGCACATAAGCTTGGCGCTCCTTCTTGGGCCAGTCGGCGAGCGCCTCCTCCAGCATATGGGCGGCGTGCTTCGCCCGCTCCTTGCGCGACAGTTCCGAAAAGCCGCCCGAGAGCAGAAGCTCGGTCTCGTAGTAGAGCGTGCGCAGGAGCTGGCCCTTCCAGCCGTTCCAGACGCCGGGCCCGACGGCGCGGATGTCGCAGACGGTGAGGATGAGCAGCATCTTCAGCCGTTCGAGGGATTGGACCCGTTCGGCGAAATCGACGATGGTCTTGCGGTCGTTAAGGTCGCGGGTCTGCGCGACCATCGACATGGTCAGATGTTCCTCGACCAGCCAGACCACCATTTCGGTCTGTTTCGGGGTCAGCCTGAAGCGCGGGCAAAGCTTTCGCGCGACCTTGGCGCCGGCCACCGAATGATCCTCCGGGCGCCCCTTGGCGATGTCGTGCAGCAGAACGGCGACGTAGAGCGCCTCGCGGTCCTCGATGCCAGGCATCAGCATCGCCGTCAGGGGATGCGCCTCCTCCTCCAGGCCCCGCTCGATGCGGGAGAGGACGTCGACCGAGCGCAGGAGATGCTCGTCCACCGTATAGTGGTGATACATGTTGAACTGCATCATCGAGACGATCTTGCCGAATTCGGGAATGAAACGGCCGAGCACCCCCGCTTCGTTCATCCGGCGAAGGATCAGTTCCGGATTGCGCCGCGAGGTGAGTATCGACAGGAAGAGCCGGTTGGCCTCTTCGTTTTCGCGCAAGTGGGGCGTGATCAGGCTCAAAGAACGGGTCACCTGCTTCAGCGCCGCCGGATGAAATTCGAGCCCGTTGATGTCGGCGATGTGGAACAGGCGCATGAGGTTTACCGGGTCGCGCTTGAACACGTCGGTGCTCGCAAGTGCGATGCGCCCGCCGTCATCGACGAAATCGAGCGTGCCCGCGATCTTGCGGACGCGATTGCGGAAGCGGCTTATGACGCCCGTTATCCCGGGCGTGTCCTTGGCCTGCTGGTCCTCCAGCGCCGAGCAGAAGATGCGGGTCAGGTCGCCGACGTCCTTGGCCACCAGGAAGTAGTGCTTCATGAAGCGTTCCACCGCCGAGAGCCCGGGGTGATCGTGATAGCCGAGCGCCTCGGCGATCTCGCGCTGGATGTCGAATGAGAGGCGCTCCTCCGCCTTGCCGGTCAGGAAATGCATGTGGCAGCGCACCGCCCAGAGAAAATCCTCGGCCTTCTGGAAGAGCTTGTACTCCTGCTTCGAAAGCACGCCGAGCTTGACGAGATCGGCGGAGTCCTTGACCCGGTAGAAATATTTCGAAATCCAGAAGAGCGTGTGCAGGTCGCGCAAGCCGCCCTTGCTTTCCTTGACATTCGGCTCGACGAGGTAGCGCGTGTCGCCCGCCTTGCGATGGCGCTCGTCCCGCTCGGCGAGCTTCGCCGCAATGAATTCCGGGCCGGTATTGCGGACGATCTCGTGGTCGAAGCGCGTTTCGAGTTCGTTCGCCAGGGCCGCGGACCCGCAGACATAGCGGCATTCGAGGATTGCCGTGCGGATGGTCATGTCTGCACGCGACAGGCGGATGCATTCCTCGATCGTTCGCGTTGCGTGGCCGACCTTGAAGCCGAGGTCCCACAGGATATAGAGCATGAATTCGATCGCCGGCTCCGCCCAGACCGCCTTCTTGGCGGGCAGGAGGAAGAGGAGGTCGATATCCGAGCCTGGCGCGAGCGTTCCGCGGCCGTAGCCGCCGACGGCGGTGACCGCGATGCGCGAAGCTTCGGGAGCCTTCGCGGCGTCGAAAATCTGGTTCAGCACGAAGTCGTGCAAGAGGGTGATCAGCTGGTCCTGAAGCCAGGAGATGCGCTCCGCGCATTTTATTCCTGCGCCGTCTGCGGCGAGCAGTTCGCGCGCTTTTGCGCGGCCCGCGACATTTGCCTCCTTGAAGGCCGCAAGCAAGGCCCGGCGCATCGGTTCGCGCTGTTCGGCATGAGCGGAGGCGATGAAGTCGCACTTCGCCCGAAGCGCCGACACGTCCAGGATTTCGGGAAAGGAAGTTTGGTGTCTGGCCATGAAGTGCCGAGGGGCGTCCTGTCCGACTTAGATCATTCGTTGCAAGCGCCGCTGTATAGCCCTTTTGCCGGCCGAATGACAGGGGAAATAGCCCGGCGAAATCAGCGGTTGGAAAGCTCCTTCTTGAGCGCGTAAAGCGCGTCGAGCGCCTCGCGCGGCGTCATGTCGTCCGGGTTGAGCGCCTTCAGGGACTCCTCGACCTTCGAAGGACCCGACGATGCCCTCGCCGCCTCCTCTCGCCGGACGGCGACCTGGAACAGCGGCAGGTCGTCGATCAGCTGGCTCGCCGGATTCTTGCGGTCGGCATCCTCGAGCTTGGCGAGCACATCCCTCGCGCGGGCGACGACCGACGGCGGCAAGCCTGCAAGGCGGGCGACCTGGATGCCGTAGGAGCGGTCGGCTGCGCCCGGGCCCACTTCGTGCAGGAATATGACGTCGCCGTCCCATTCCTTGACGCGCATGGTCGCGTTCGACAGCCGCACGAGCTTTTCGGAGAGTACGGTCAGCTCGTGGAAATGGGTCGCGAAGAGCCCGCGGCAGCGATTGACCTCATGCAGATGCTCGACCGCCGCCCAGGCGATCGACAGGCCGTCGAAGGTCGCGGTGCCGCGCCCGATCTCGTCGAGGATCACCAGCGAGCGGTCCGTCGCCTGGTTGAGGATCGCCGCCGTTTCGACCATCTCGACCATGAAGGTCGAGCGCCCGCGGGCGAGATCGTCCGAAGCGCCGACGCGCGAGAAGAGCCGGTCGACCACGCCGATATGCGCGGCGGCCGCGGGCACGAAGGATCCCGTCTGGGCCATGATCGCGATCAGCGCGTTCTGGCGCAGGAAAGTCGACTTGCCGCCCATATTGGGACCGGTGAGGAGCCAGATCGCGCCGCCCTGCTCGCCGTTCGGCGGAGAAAGATCGCAGCCGTTGGCGACGAAAGGATTGGCAGCCTGGCGCCGCAAGGCCTGCTCCACGACGGGGTGGCGTCCTCCCTCGATCGCGAACATTCGCGAGCGGTCGACCGTAGGGCGCGTATAATTCTGCTCCTCCGCAAGCACCGCGAGCCCGGCCGAGACGTCGATCGTCGCGAGCGCCAGCGCTGCCGCCTTGATCGCCTCGGCCTCGGCGACCACCTCGCGCGTCATGGCCTCGAAGGTCTCGACCTCGATCGCCAGCGCCCGGTCCGCGGCATTGGCGATCTTCGTTTCGAGCTCGGCAAGCTCGGTCGTTGTGAAGCGCATCGCATTCGCCATGGTCTGGCGATGAATGAAGCGGGCGCGGCCGGCATCGCTGTCGGTCATCGATCCGGCATTGCCGGCGGTCACCTCGATGAAGTACCCCAGCACGTTGTTGTGCTTGATCTTCAGCGACTTGATGCCGGTTTCTTCGCAATATTGCAGCTGCAGCCCTGCGACCACGCGGCGCGACTGATCGCGCAGCGCCCGCATCTCGTCGAGTTCGGCGCTCGCGCCCTCGCGGACGAAGCCGCCGTCGCGTTTCAGAAGCGGCAGTTCCTCGGCAAGGGTTGCGTCGAGGCGCGCGAGCAACTCCCCCGGCAAGGCCGCGATCGTGTTGCGCGCTTCGGTCAACTCCGCCGAGAGCTCGGCGCCCGTAAGGAGCGCCGATATCGCCGCCGCGGCCCGCATGCCCGCCTGGATGGCACCGAGATCGCGAGGGCCGCCGCGGCCGAGCGCGAGCCGCGACAGGGCCCGCGGCATGTCCGGCGCCCTGCGAAGAGCGTCGCGAACATCCGTCGTAAACCGCGGCTGATCGGCCAGCACCTCGATCGAATCCAGCCGCTGGTTGATTCGCTCCGGGTCGGTCAGCGGCGACATCAGCCTTTCGGCGAGCAGCCTGGCGCCTCCGCTCGTCATCGTACGGTCGAGCGACTTGAGCAGGCTGCCGTCCCGGGAGCCGGAAAGCGTCTTGGCGAGTTCCAGATTGGCGCGGGTCGCCGGATCGATGAAGAGTGTCGAGGCGGCGCTTTCCCTTTCCGGAATGCCGAGCGCCGGGCGCTCCTGGAGCTGGGTTTTCTCGACATAGGAGACCGCCGCCGAAGCGGCCGCGAGCTCGGCGCGCGAGAAGCTGCCGAAACCGTCGAGCGTCCCGACGCAGTAGTAGCGCGAAATGCGCCCCTCCGCCGTCGCGCTGTCGAAGAGGACGGCCGGCTGCGGCACCGCGACGCGCCCGAGCACGTCGAAGACGGCCCTGAGATCGGGATCGTGAAAGACGGTGTCGGGCACGATCAGCTCGCGCGGTTCGATGCGCAATATGTCGGCTAGCAGGCGGCTCTCCGCCGTCTCGGCGAGGCGGAAGATGCCCGTCGAAATGTCGATCCAGGCAAGGGCGTAGGCCGGCTCCGAGCCGCTCCGGATGCGCGCCAGCGCCATCAGATAGTTCGATTCCGAAGGCGAGAGCAGCTTCTCCTCGGTGATCGTTCCCGGCGTCACCAGGCGCACGACATCGCGGCGCACGACCGATTTGCTGCCGCGCTTCTTCGCTTCGGCCGGGTCCTCCACCTGTTCGCAGACGGCGACACGGTAGCCGGATGCGATCAGCTTCTGCAGGTAATCGTCGGCCGCATGCACCGGCACGCCGCACATCGGAATTTCCTGCCCCATGTGCTGGCCGCGTTTCGTCAGCGTGATACCGAGCGCGCGCGAGGCCTCGACCGCATCCTGGAAGAACAGCTCGTAGAAATCGCCCATGCGGTAGAACAGGAGCGAATCCGGATTGTTCGCCTTGATCTCGATGAACTGCTCCATCATCGGCGTGGCAGTGGAGCGGCTCTCCTCGCTTGCGAGATCGGACACGGAAAGGACGTCGCCCGAACGGTTCGATGCATCCATCAGGAAATTCATGATTGTTCCAAAAAAAGAGATGTCACACTATCCGCAAGCATTTATAGACGACAACAACAAAGAGGCTGACCAGGAGGGTCGCCCACAGGAGGTTGAGGAAACATGCCGGGTATCGACAAGACCGACCGCGCAATGACCAGCGTCACGGCGCAGGAAGCGCTCGATTTTCACTCTCAAGGTCGCCCCGGAAAACTGGAAATCTCGCCGACCAAGCCGATGGCGACGCAGCGCGACCTTTCGCTTGCCTATTCGCCCGGGGTCGCCGTTCCAGTCAAGGCGATCGCCGACGATCCGGCGACGGCATACGACTACACGGCTCGCGGCAACATGGTTGCGGTGATTTCCAACGGCACGGCGATCCTCGGCCTCGGCAATCTCGGCGCACTCGCCTCGAAGCCCGTCATGGAGGGCAAGTCCGTCCTCTTCAAGCGCTTCGCCGACGTCGATTCGATCGACCTCGAGGTGGATACCGAAAACGTCGACGAATTCATCAACTGCGTCCGCTTTCTCGGCCCCTCCTTCGGCGGAATCAATCTCGAGGACATCAGGGCGCCGGACTGTTTCATCATCGAGCAGCGGCTGCGCGAAGTCATGGACATTCCCGTCTTCCATGACGACCAGCACGGCACCGCGATCATCGCCGCGGCAGGCCTCGTCAACGCGCTGACCCTGACCGGCCGCGACTTCAAGACGGCCAAGCTCGTCTGCAACGGCGCGGGCGCGGCGGCGATCGCCTGCATCGAGCTCATCAAGGCGATGGGCTTCAACCCGGCGAACATTATCCTCTGCGATACCAAGGGAGTCATCTACAAGGGCCGTACCGACGGCATGAACCAGTGGAAGTCCGCCCATGCGGTCGAGACCGACCGCAGGACGCTCGCCGAGGCACTTGACGGCGCCGACGTATTCTTCGGCCTTTCGGCCAAGGGCGCGCTTTCCGCCGACATGGTCCGCTCCATGGGCGCACGGCCGATCATCTTCGCCATGGCCAATCCCGATCCGGAAATCACGCCCGAAGAAGTGGCCCTGATCCGCGACGACGCGATCGTCGCGACCGGCCGCTCGGACTATCCGAACCAGGTCAACAACGTTCTCGGCTTCCCCTATATCTTCCGCGGCGCGCTCGACGTGCGCGCCTCGACGATCAACGATGCGATGAAAATCGCCGCGGCGGAAGCGCTCGCCAATCTCGCCAAGGAAGACGTTCCGGACGACGTCGCCGCTGCCTATCAGGGCAACCGCCCGCGCTTCGGGCCGCAGTATATCATTCCCGTGCCCTTCGATCCGCGCCTCATTTCGGCGATCCCGATGGCTGTTGCAAAGGCGGCCATGGAGACGGGCGTCGCCCGCAAGCCGATCGAGGACCTCAAGGCCTATGGACAGCAGCTTTCGGCGCGGCGCGACCCGATCGCCTCGACGCTGCAGCGCATCGTCGAGCGCGTTCGCCGCCAGCCGAAGCGGATCGTCTTTGCCGAAGGCGAGGAAGTGCAGATGATGCGCTCGGCGATCGCCTATGCCAACCAGCAGCTCGGCACGGCGCTCCTGCTCGGGCGCGAGGAAGTGATGCGCGAAACCGCCGAGCGCGAAGGCATCGACCTCGACCGCGCCGGCATTCAAATCGTCAATGCGCGCCTGTCGAAGCGCGTCGGCGCCTATACCGATTTCCTCTATTCGCGCCTGCAGCGGAAGGGCTATCTCTTCCGCGACGTGCAGCGTCTGATCAATACCGACCGCAACCATTTCGCCGCCTCGATGGTGGCGCTCGGCGATGCGGACGGCATGGTGACGGGCCTTACGCGCAACTATTCGACCGCGCTCGAAGACGTGCGCCGCTGCATCGACCCAAAGCCCGGCCACCGGGTGATCGGCGTGTCCATTGCGCTCTGCCGCGGCCGTACGGTGCTCGTCGCCGATACCGCGGTGCACGACATGCCGACGTCCGAGGAGCTGGCGGATATTGCCGAGGAAGCGGCCGGCCTCGCCAAGCGGCTGGGCTATGTCCCGCGGGTGGCGATGCTCGCCTATTCGACCTTCGGCCACCCTTCCGGCGAACGCTCGGAGCGGGTACGCGAGGCGGTAAAAATCCTCGACCGGCGCCGTGTGGATTTCGAATATGACGGCGAAATGGCCGCCGACGTGGCACTCAATGCGCGGGTGATGGAGCAATATCCGTTCTGCAGGCTTTCCGGCACCGCGAACGTGCTCGTCATGCCGGCTTTCCACTCGGCCTCGATCTCGACGAAGATGCTCCAGGAGCTGGGCGGCTCCACCGTGATCGGCCCGCTGCTGGTCGGCCTCGACAAGTCGGTCCAGATCGCCTCCATGTCGGCAAAGGACTCCGACCTCGTCAACCTGGCCGCGATCGCTGCCTATAACGCCGGGACGTGACGCGGGTCGGCGGAGAGTCGGAAAGCTGCTGACACTTCGACTTTTGCCACGTCGACAGGCGATGGTTGGAGCAAGCCTCAAGATCGCGCGAGCGCTCAAACAAGAGCCCGCTTCCCGGGAACGGAGGCGGGCTCAATGCATCATTGCTGACCAATTTCGTTCGTGATGAAAAGTCGAGATTTGCTCGCGGAGCTACCCTCGCAGGCAGAGCGGCGAATGTTCTCCTTTATGGTTCAATATGCTTCCGTCATGAAAATTCGAGGTGCGGCGGTAGACGATCAGGACACCGACGAGGAGAAACGCCCCGCATCGGCGCCGTAATAGTTCAGATAACGGCCGGAAATATTGCTGATCGGCAGGACGATCAGAACGTCGGTAGTGCGGAACGCTTGATCGACCACCGCCCCCTCGCCGACCATTGCTCCGAGCCGCATATAGCCCTTGATCAGCGGCGGTAGCGCGGCGAGCGCTTTCTTCGGGTTGATCGCCTCCGCAGGCATCAGGTCCATCGTCCGGTAAAGCTCCCGCCGGGCGGAAACCGCCCACTCGTCCCGGACCCGGACGTTATGATGCAGGAAGGAGAGCGCGAGCGCGTGCTCTTCGGGAACCACGCCCGGAAACGAACCGCAGCCGAACATGGCATCGATCCCGTGCTTCAGCGCATAGGCCCAATTGCCCTGCCACAGCAGTTCGACCGTGCGCCTGGTGCGATATTCCGGCAGCACGCAGGAACGTCCGAGTTCCATGAAGCGCTTGTCGGGATGACGCGAAAGAAGTTCGCCTATCGCAAACTCCGAAGCCGAGTAGAAGCGGCCGGTCCGCTCGGCAACGTCCTGGCGCAGCAGGCGGTAGGTTCCGACGATCTGCTCCTCCGCATCGCCCTCGATGGATGTATCGAGGACCAGCAGGTGGTCGCAGATCGCATCCCAGCTGTCGATGTCGCGCTTGCGTCGGCCGGCCTCGGGCGCCACCTGCGCCTTCATCTCCTCGACGAACACCCTGTAGCGTACTGCCTGCGCCGCATCGACCTCGGCTGCCGAACGGGCAAGGCGGGTCTCGAGATTGGCGATCCGTCCGAGAACATCGCCAGCCGGAGCCGCAACTGCCTTGCGGATGTAAGCATTGGAGGTGTCAACCACGCCCATCGAATCCAGAAGTTCGATCGTCATATCGTGTCATCCCGAACCGTCATTGCTGCCGGGCTTAGACCACGTTTCTGCAACAACATAGTGACACCGGGGCCGTATACAACCCCGAGCCGGCCCGGTGCCCCGAAGCGAGGGATTCTAATTCGTAACGGGATCCATGAGGCGGGTGACTTCGGCAAGGAGCCGCTGCGGGTCGGCGGGTTTCGCCAGCACGGCGTCCGCTCCCGCGGCTCGAAGGCGCTCGTCGAGATCGCCGCGCGCGTCCGCGGTCAGGACGAGGACCGGCACCCGCCGCCTGCCTCCCGCGGCCTCCGCTTCACGAAGACGCCGGAGCACGTCGAGACCATCTCCGCCCGGCATGTTGAGGTCGGTGACGATCAGCGGCGGGGCGGAACCGGCCGAGCGGAGTGCGGCTTCGAGCGTCTTGAAGTCGCCGACGTGATCGACGGCACGCCCTGTACGGCTGAGAACCGACCGCAGGACGAGTGCATTCACAGGGTCGTCCTCGGCAAGCAGGATGGCGCGAATGTCCGCCGTCGCAACCGCCGACGCCGGCTCCTCCCGCAACACCGGTCTGTTGTCGTTGATCGCGTCGCGTTTTTCCATTCCTCTGAGCCGCCCGAGCAGCACCTCGACCAGCGATCTCTCTCGAAGCGGGCGGATCAGCCAGGCCTCATAGCCGCCGAGCCGGCTCACCGGATGGCTTGCGCGCTCCTCGGGGCTGATGAGATAGGTTCTGCGCAAACGCAGGCCGGCGATCGCCGGCTCGCGAGCAAGAAGCTCGCGAAACTGCGCCGCATGACGGTGATCGACGATGACATCCGTCAGCGGCAGCCGATTGCCGAGCGCGCCGGCGGCGACCCGTTCTGCGATTGCCAGTGTCGAAGCCTGATGGCACGTACCGCCCAGCGTCTGGATCGTGGCGGCAAGCGCGGCCGAGGAGGGCCCCTCGGGTGCCATGACGAGCACCTGTGCACCCGCCAGAATGCCGCGCCGAACGGGAACGGTCGAGAGACCGGCGCCAGCCAACGGGAAGCGGATCTCGAACCGGCTTCCCTCGCCGGACATGCTCGTGGCGGTCAGGCTGCCGCCGAAGGCCTCCATGATCCGCCGGGATATCGCGAGGCCGAGCCCGGTGCCTTTGGCACGCTGGGCGTCATCGCCTGCCTGCTCGAACTCTTCGAAAACGCGCGCGAGCTCGTCGGCGGACATGCCGGGGCCGCTATCGTCGATCCGGATGCGCACGGAGCCGTTCTCGATATCGACGGAGACGAAGACGCCGCCCTTCTCGGTGAATTTCACCGCGTTGCCGACCACGTTGAACAGCACCTGGCGCAGGCGCGCCGCATCGAAGAGCATCCGCTCGGGTACCTCGATGGCGACCGTTGCGCCGATCTCGATGTTCTTCTCGTGCGCGCGGGGCGAAAGCATCTCGACCACGTTCTCGACTGTCTGGCGCAGATCCTCATGCGACGGGCGCAGCTGGAACCGTCCGGCGGCAAGCGACGAAAAATCGATCAGGTCCTCGACCAGTTGAACCAGGGTGTGGCCGGACTGCTGCATGCCGGCGAGATAGTTCTTCTGCTCTTCCGACAATCGCGTCTCGGCAAGGAGCCGGCTCATGCCGAGGATGCCGGAAAGCGGGGTACGGATTTCGTGACTGACGGTGGCAAGCAGACGGGACTTCGCCCGGCTCGCCTCCTCGGCGCGCCGCCGCGCCTCCTCCCTCCGGCTTGCCGCCAGCATTTCCTCGGTGACATCGCGAGCGATGCTGTGGCGCATCAACCGGCCGCGCGCCGGGTCGCGGACATGCACGTCGTGCCAGTCGTAGAGCCGCGTGCCCGCGGGCGTATAGATATGCACAAAGTAGCGGCCTGGGCCCGGCTTCGGCTCAAAGCGCAATCCCAGCTCCGCGCAGGTCAGCCCTCGCGCGTCCGCGCATCCGCAAAGCTCATGGAAGGCGCCATTGGCCTGCACGATCCTGCCATCAGGGTCGCGGACGATGGCGAGATCGCCCATGGCGTCATGGATCGTTGCAAGCGCCGCGGGTTCAATGCCATGCCGTGCGGGGTCCTGCGCAGTCTCGCCGGCACCGACGACCCACTTCCCGGACGCCTCGTCGCGGCCGGACAAGAGCAGGAAGGCGCCGGCCATGCCGCCAGCCGCGATGATCGCCGGCAGCAGGTGCAGACCCGCGCTCGCACCGACGGCGAGGAGCAGCATTGCCGCAACGATGCCGGCGAGAGCATAAGCGATGCGCGCGCCCGGCGGCCCTGCGGAAGGGTAGCCCAACGACCGGCGCTGCCAGATGACGGCGGCGCCGAGCTTCACCGCGGGTGCCGCTGATGCCGTCCTGCCGGCTCCCGACCCCGTGTCCGCGCCAGCCCTCATCCGCTCTCGAAACATCCGCTCGCTCATGCCCGCGGACTAGCACGGCAAGCCTTCCGAATGCCTTCAGCCGACGCCTAAAGTTTTAGGGAACGCTCCTTTTTCGCCTGCAGCAGTTCATCGAGAATGATCGCGCCGGCGCCGACGGTGATGAAACTGTCCGCAAGGTTGAAGACGGCAAAGGACCAGGTGGCCGTGTAGAACAGGATATAGTCGATGACATAGCCGAAGAGCAGCCGGTCGACGAGATTGCCGAGCGCCCCGGCAATGATCATCGCGTAGCCCAGATGGGCAAAGAACCGGTCCTTCGGCGTGCGGCGCCACAGCCAGAGCACGAAGGTGACGACCGCCAGCCGGATGCCGACGATGAACCACCCCTCCATGCCGGAGAGCATCGAGAAGGCGACGCCGTAATTGTAGGTTCGGTAGAGGGCGAGCATCGGCACGACCGGCACGCCCTGTTGGAACGGCAGATACGCCTCCACCAGATATTTGACGAACTGGTCGGCGGCGAGCGCGACCAGAATGAAGAGCGCGATCGGGAGCGGCCGCGAGAAAAGTGTCTGCTCCTCCTTCATCGGCCGCCATCCAGAGACAGGAGGTGGCGCCGAGCCTCGAACAGCATGATGCCGGTCGCGATGGCGAGATTGAGCGAATCGGCACGCCCCGCCTGCGGAATGCGGGCGAGTGCGCCAGCCTCGCGCGCGAGTTCCACAGGCAGGCCCGCCTGTTCATTGCCCATCAGAAGCACGACCGGCTTCGATTTGTAGTCGATCGTGCGATAGTCGACGGAACCCGCCAGATGGGTCGCGACCACCTGAACGCCGGCCGCTCTCTGCCAGCGTATGAAATCATCCGTATTCGCCCGCGCGATCGGCATGGCGAAAACCGAACCCATGGTTGCCCGCACGGTCTCGAGCGAAAAGGGATCCGTGGTTTCGCCGACCAGGATTATCCCGGAAGCCCCGGCCGCATCGGCGGTGCGGATGATGGTGCCGAGATTGCCCGGGTCGCGCACGCGGTCGAGCG
This sequence comes from Sinorhizobium sp. KGO-5, assembly GCF_036245905.1. NCBI lineage: Bacteria > Pseudomonadati > Pseudomonadota > Alphaproteobacteria > Hyphomicrobiales > Rhizobiaceae > Sinorhizobium > Sinorhizobium sp. KGO-5. The sequence goes on along the minus strand of NZ_BDIZ01000001.1, from coordinate 801,681 downwards.
CCACATAGGTCTCCCCCTGCTGCGGATGAATATCCTTGAGCGGAGAGTAGCGCTGCTCGAAGATGCCGACGACCATCTGCGGATTGTCGCGTCGTGTGATGGTGGAGATCACCTTCTCGTTGACTTCGAGGACGAGCCCGCCTCTGGCGACCGTTTTCGCGGCCACCTGCTCGACCTGAGGCTTGCCCTTCGCCGCCTTGGCATAGACGAGCGTCTTGATCTTCCAGCCGAGATCGAGCGCGTCGATGACGAGCTTCAGCCCCTCGGCCATGAAGGAGCGCGTCTCGTCGCGATGCTTCTTCTGCGTCAGGGCCCGGATATCCTTGACGATCGGATTGGTGAGGCTGGTGACCTCCTTCACCTGCCCGACGCGTGCCGTGCCGTGGTCGCTTCTGTCGTTGATCATTTCGGCACCCAGCGGCTGAAGAGAGAGGTGGAGAGTGCGCGGCCCGGTGCAGTGCCGTCGAGGCCGCCCTCGCGGATGATGAGTTCGCCCGATTCCACCCGACCGCCACGCCCGCGCATGGTCTCGCGCATGAGCTCGTGGATCGAATAGAAGCTCGCCCGGATCGAATAGGCGGTGAGCACGAGGCCCCGGGCGTCCGGCGACAGGATCTCGCGGCAGATGTGCAGCATCGCGGCCAGGTGATCGAACAATTGCCATACTTCGCCGTTCGGACCGCGGCCGAACTTCGGCGGGTCGGTGAGGATAATGTCGTAACGGCTGCCGCGCCGCTCCTCGCGTTGGATGAACTTCATGGCGTCGTCGCAGATCCAGCGGATCGGCAACGTCTCGGCGCGCGCCAGGACCTGGTTCTCGCGCGCCCAGCCGATCGCCTTTTTGGAGGCATCGACATGCGTGACCTCCGCGCCCGCCTTGGCGGCGATCAGCGAGGCGACGCCGGTATAGCCGAAAAGATTGAGAACCTTCAGAGGCCGGCCGGCTGCGGCTACCTGGTCGCGCATCCACGACCAGTGGGCGAGCTGTTCCGGAAAGACGCCGACATGGCGGAAGGAGGTGAACCGGCCGAGGAAATCCGTATCGAGGAGCTGCATCGGCCAGGTCTCGCCGAGCACCTCGCCCGGAAAACGCCAACGCCCCATGCCGTCCTCTTCGGTATCGCCGGTGAAGACGGCATCGGCCCGCTCCCATATCGATGCCGGCAGGGCCTTCGGCCAAAGCGCCTGTGCCTCGGGGCGGACGATACGATAGGGGCCGTATTGTTCGAGCTTCTCCCCATCACCGCTGTCGACCAGATGATAGCCCGCAGCAGCGGCGGTCTCGAGGATAAGCGGCACCCTCTCGGCCGGCTTCTCGCCGCTTCTCGGCTCGATGCGCCGCGTCGGAGCACTCTCCTGGACGGACGGCCGCTCGCGCTTGCGCGGCGCCGTTTCCGGCGGCGGCCCTCCTGCCGCTGTCTTGGGCCCGGTCTTCGCCCTGGACCCGCCCTTCGTCCTGGGCCCGGCGCCTTTTGCGGGCGGCAGCCTTTGCTCGTGGCGGCCGCCGCGCGCCTCGGCGCCCCGGCTTTTTGCCGCCGTCACCGATGCGTTCTTCGATCGCCGGTCTTTTTCCTTCACGCGCTGATCCTTGGACTTCGTTCAACCATTCGGCGCAGCCACTCTCGACCGGTTTTACGCGCCTTCGCCACGTCCGTAGCATGTTCAGCCTGCAAATAGCATCGCCGGTGCTCTTGGCAAAGGCGTTTCCGATTGCGAAGATCGCCAACAAGAGTGGACGGGAGGACCGGCATGAATATGAGCGGAGAGGAACGTATCGCGGCTGACCGAGACGCGGTTTGGCGTGGCCTGAACGATGCGGACATTCTGAAGCGATGCATTCCCGGCTGCCAGTCTCTTGAATTGAAATCGCCAACCGAGCTTGCGGCCGTGGTCAAGATCAAGATCGGCCCCGTTTCCGCATCCTTCAACGGCACGGTCGTTCTGTCGAACCTCAATCCCCCCGCGAGCTACACCATATCCGGCGAGGGCAAGGGCGGAATAGCAGGCTTTGCCAAGGGCGGCGCCGACGTCACGCTACTGGACGAGGGCGCGGAAACCGTGCTGCGCTACGACGTCACGGCGGAGATCGGCGGCAAGCTTGCCCAGCTTGGCTCGCGCCTCGTCGATTCGACGGCGCGCAAGCTCGCCCAGCAATTCTTCGCGGATTTCAACCTGGCCGTCAGCGGCAAGGCCGAGGCGGCGAGCTGAGGGCTCGGAACGCGTTCAGCACCGATCCTCAGCCTTGCGGCGCGGGCAGGCTCGCTTGCGTCGCCAGCTTCTCCGCCTGGTCGCGCTGCTTTTCGGCCTCGCGATGCCATTTCAGCGCCTCATGGGCCTCGTTGCGCGCGCGACGCCGATATTTTCCCTGGGTGAACCAGGTCACGGCAGCGCCGAGCACGAGACCGACAATGACGGCGAGAAAGAGAAATACGAAAAACGGAGCCGAGATCGAAAGCACGCTGTCGGCGGGATTGAACGGATTCAGCGCAAGCGTTGCCGTCTGGCGGTTGGCCACGCTCAGGACGATCAGCAGCACTCCGAGCGGCACGAAGACGACGATATTGATGAGTTTCTTGAGCATGCACCCGCTCCGACCAGAATGTTAATGCATGTCGCCCGGAATTGTGGGGCGGCTTCGCGGCAACGACATGCATACGAATAGTGACATAAAGCGGGCCGCCTTGTTTCGACACGCTTATGAGGCGGAGAGCCGCACGATGTGCGGAACTCGGCGCCCGCGCGAGAGGCGCCTATCCCTGTGCGCCTCGTTCGTCAGTCGTCTTCACCGTTATTGTTGTCGTTCATCCCCGGATTGAGCCGCTCACGCAGTTCCTTGCCGGTCTTGAAGAAGGGCACCCACTTTTCTTCGACGAAGACGGAATCGCCGGTGCGTGGGTTGCGGCCGGACCGCGATGGCCGGTTCTTGACCGAGAATGCGCCGAAACCGCGCAGCTCCACCCGGTTGCCGGCAGCAAGCGCGTCCGTGATCTCATCGAGTACCGCATTGACGATATTTTCGACATCGCGGTGGTAGAGATGCGGATTGCGCGCCGCCACAATCTGCACCAGCTCTGACTTGATCACGTTCGCCCCCCTTGGTTTTTTTGGCTTGTTTTGTCTGCGTTTGCGCATTCGGGAAGGCTCGCCTGGAGCTACGGCCTCGTGACGCGGCTAGCACACGTGCCTTCCTCAATGCCCTTCAACCTGCCAAACCGAAACAAGACCGTCAAGAAACAACTTGTCCAGGCCGGTCTTTTCGAGGCTCTTCATCGTCGGAAAAGCCTCATATCCCAACGCCTTGACCGCTTCGGCCAGGAACGATCCGAGGCCGAAGGACAGCGCGCCGCTCGGCGCTTCCCAGTCGAGGACGGGAAGGTCCTTCGAGACCTTTCGTTCGGCCAGAAACGCCCTGATTTCATCATCGCCGCCGAGCTCGTCCACCAATTTGCCTTCCAGCGCCTGCCGCCCGGTGAAGATCCGGCCATCGGCAAGGGCCAGCGCTTCCGGCCGCTGCAGTTTGCGCCGCTCGGCCACCAGATCGACGAACCATCCGTAGCTGTCGTCGATCATCGCCTGAATCATGGCTCTCGCCTCGTCGCTCGGAGGATGAAACGGCGACGGTTCGGCTTTGAGAGGCCTCGATTTTATCGATTCAAGCGACACGCCGAGTTTGTCCATGAGGGTCTTGACCTGCGGATACTGGAAAATGACGCCGATGGAGCCGGTGATCGAGGTCTCCCCGGCAACGATCCGGTCGCCTGCAAGGGCGATCAGATAGCCGGCCGACGCGGCAAGCGTGCGCACATCCGAGACCACCGGCTTCTTCTCGGCGACCTTGCGGATGGCCTTGTAGATGACCTCGCCGCCATAGGTGGTGCCGCCCGGCGACGAGATCGTCACGATCAGCGCCTTGACGGACTGGTTGTCGGCGATCCGCTCCAGCCGCTCGACCAGCTCCCGGTCGTCCTGGATAAGACCTGTAACGGCGACGCGCGCGACGTGATCGCGCGCACGCTCCGTCACGTCGCCCCAGCCTGAAAAGGCAAACAGCGCGAGGCCGCCGGCTACGAGAACGGCCACCGCCGCCCAACGCCAGAAGCTCAGCTTTCTGCGCAGGCTGCGGCGGTCGGCAATGGCGAGTTCGTCCATGGGTGTCTCCGATTTGTGGTAAGGGGTTCTGTCAGTTTCCCGCGGAACATGCTATCCGCCTGAGACGCGGCAAGCTAGGGCAGTCTGCAACGCGACGCACGGGAATACACGCCGGGCCGACGCGGGTTGCTGCATGAAACCCCTTGGGGTTTGACGCGGCATGGAGTAGAGCATGCCCGGCGGATTGAAATAGTGCGGCCGGATTGTCTTACAATGCAAAGTTTGCACCGCTCCATTGCCGGGCGGCAGCAAGATAACCATATTCGCCGTGGCTTACGCCGATGTATGTATATGTGTCCCTCGGACTGCCCGAGGTCAGAGGAAACTGACAGGCCCTTGATGCTGAACGAAGCCCGATCCCCCGCAATCTTCGCCGATGTGGGTACGAGCTCTGCCGATGCCTATGCTTCGGCGGCGCGGCATTCGGCGCGCGTAAGGCGCCTGAAAGTCCTGCTGCCGCTCATCGCCGGCGCGGTTGCGCTGATCTTCGTCGCCGTTTCCTTCGTGCGCGCTTTCCTGCCCGAAGAGCTGCAGCTCGAGACGGCCACGATCGAGAACGGCAAGATCGTCATGCAGAACCCGGCGATTTCCGGCCGCAACAAGCAGGATATCAGCTATTCGATGAAGGCTGAGCGGGCGCTTCAGGATATCGCCAACCCGAACCTGATCACACTCGAGACCATTCACGCCGAGATGCCGGTCAACGATACGCTGATCGCCACGGTCGATGCGACGAGCGGTATCTACGACCGCGGCGCGAATACGCTCGACATGAACGCCCCGTTCACGATTTCCATGAATAATGGCGTCAATGCCGATTTCCAGTCCGCCTATCTGGACATCAATGCCGGCGAAATGGAGACGAAACAACCGATTGCCATCAGCATGAAGGGCGGATCGATCATTGCGCAGAAGCTGCGAATGACAGATAAGGGACGTGTCGTAACTTTCGAAGGCATGGTAAGGGTCAATATCGAACCCAGCGCCATTCGCAAAAACGCAAAATAACAGGACCCCAAGAACAGGATCCCCTGCAGCCATGTCGGTCAAACCTGCCGCTCTCATAAGGATTTCAGCCGCTCTGGCCGTGGCCGGGCTCGGCGCTTCGCTGATTGCTTCCGCCGCCCTCGCGCAGGCAACCTCCAGTCGCATGCAGGGCCTTCAGCTTTCGAACGACCAGCCGATCCAGATCGAGAGCGACAAGCTTGAGATCAAGGATCCGGAAAGCAAGGCGATCTTCACCGGTAATGTGAAGGTCGTACAGGGCACGACGACGCTGCAGGCCGGCAACATGACCGTCTTCTACAAGGCGGGTGGCGGCTCGGTCACCAGCGGCAACGCCGATATCGATCGGATCGAGGTCAGCAACAAGGTGTTCCTCAGCTCCGGTGCGCAACAGGCGACGGGCGAAAGCGGCATCGTCAACCTCACCAACCAGACGATCGTGCTCAAGGGCAAGAAGGTCGTGCTGTCGGAAGGCAAGAACGTCTTCGTGGGCTGCCAGTTGAACGTCCAGATGGACACCGGCGAAGCGCAGCTCGACGCCTGCGGCGGCCGCGTACAGATCCAGCTCGATCCGCAGTCCCGCAAGACGAACTGACATAGACCCGCTCGTGCAGATTCCTTTCCTCCAAAAACGCAAACGGGGCAAAAAGCCGTCGGCGGCAGCGACAGCTGCCCGCGCGGTCGACAAGGCGCGCTACGACGGCACGCTGATTGCCCGGGGCCTGACGAAATCATACCGCTCACGCCGCGTCGTCAACGGTGTCTCGCTCGTCGTGCGCCGCGGCGAGGCTGTCGGCCTGCTTGGTCCGAACGGCGCAGGCAAGACGACCTGCTTCTACATGATCACCGGCCTCGTGCCGGTGGACGAGGGCTCGATCGAGATCAACGGCAACGACGTCACGACGATGCCCATGTATCGCCGGGCGCGCCTTGGCGTCGGCTACCTGCCTCAGGAGGCCTCGATCTTTCGCGGGCTGACGGTCGAGGATAACATCCGCGCGGTGCTGGAGGTTCACGACGAGAACGTCGACCGCCGCGAGAGCAAGCTCAACGATCTGCTTGGTGAATTTTCGATCACGCACCTGCGCAAATCGCCGGCCATCGCGCTATCGGGCGGCGAACGCCGGCGCCTCGAAATCGCCCGTGCGCTTGCGACCGACCCGACCTTCATGCTGCTCGACGAACCCTTTGCAGGCGTCGATCCGATCTCCGTCGCCGATATCCAGGCGCTCGTGCGTCACCTCACGTCGCGCGGCATCGGCGTCCTCATCACCGACCACAATGTGCGCGAGACGCTCGGGCTGATCGATCGGGCCTATATCATCCATGCCGGCGAAGTGCTGACGCATGGCCGCGCCAACGACATCGTCACCAATCCGGACGTGCGCCGGCTTTATCTCGGCGACAATTTCAGCCTCTGACATCTGCCGGCAGCGTGCATTCCGGCAGAACGGACGACCGCCGGCTGAATCGGCACCTCCGCCGCCGTCCGTGCTTGACCAAATTCCAGTAATAAGCAATTTTTGGGCCAACTAAAAAATGGGCCCGTCCAAGCGGACACGGCTCGGAGAACTCGACGGGAGTTTCACGCCAGCATGGCCTTGTCCGCCAGCCTTCATCTGAGACAGTCGCAGTCGCTGGTCATGACGCCGCAGCTGATGCAGTCGATCCAGCTGCTTCAGATGAACCATCTGGAGCTCAGCCATTTCATCGCGCAGGAAGTCGAGAAGAACCCGCTGCTGGAGGTCCAATCGGCCGATGAGGCAACGACATCGGATCGCGAGGATGCCAGTCCGCATCCGGCTGAGACCGGCGGCGAGACCGACGAAGCGGCAGGTCAGAGCGATCTTTACGACAGCGCCATGTCGAGATCCGGCGAGAGGCTCAGCGAAGGCTTTGACGCCGACTTCGCCAACGTCTTCCCCGACGATACGGCGCCGCAGCGGGCGGATGCGCCCGAGCTTCTCGGCCAATGGAAATCCATGCCGGGCGCCGGCGGCGCCGAGGGCTACGATCTCGACGATTTCGTTGCCGGCCGCAAGACGTTGAGGGAGACGCTCGCCGAGCAGCTGCCCTTCGCACTCAGCACTGCCTCCGATCGGCTGATCGCCCTGCACTTCATCGACCAGCTCGACGATGCCGGCTACCTGCACGCCGACCTCGCCGAGACGGCCGAGAAGCTGGGCGCGGCCGGCGAGGACGTGGCGCGCGTGCTGCAGGTGCTTCAGCAGTTCGATCCACCGGGGGTCTTTGCGCGCACGCTCGGCGAATGTCTTGCCATTCAGCTGCGCGCCCGCAATCGCCTCGACCCGGCGATGGAAGCGCTCGTGGCCAATCTCGAGCTCCTGGCACGGCGCGATTTCGCAAGTCTCAAGAAGATCTGCGGCGTCGACGAGGAAGACCTGGTCGATATGCTCGCCGAGATCCGCAAGCTCGATCCGAAACCGGGCACCAGCTTCGAAACCGGTGTCTTCGAGGCCATCGTTCCCGACGTCGTCGTGCGCGCCGCACCCGATGGCGGCTGGCTGGTCGAGCTCAATCCGGATGCCCTGCCCCGGGTTCTCGTCAACCACGACTATTTCACCGAAATATCGCGCTCCAGCCGGAAGAACAGCGGCGAACAGGCCTTTCTCAACGAGTGTCTGCAAAATGCGAACTGGCTGACGCGCAGCCTCGATCAGCGCGCCAGGACGATCATGAAGGTGGCAAGCGAAATCGTCCGGCAGCAGGACGCCTTTCTCGTCAACGGCGTCGGCCACCTGCGTCCGCTGAACCTCAGGATCGTCGCGGATGCGATCAAGATGCACGAGTCGACGGTGAGCCGGGTCACCTCCAACAAATACGTGCTGACCCCGCGCGGGCTCTTCGAACTGAAATATTTCTTCACCGTTTCGATCGGCTCGGCGGAAAACGGCGATGCACATTCGGCCGAGTCCGTGCGCCATCGCATCCGCACGATGATCAATCAGGAAAGCGCCGATGCCGTGCTCTCGGACGACGATATCGTCGACGTCCTCAAGAAAGCCGGCGTCGATATCGCCAGACGCACCGTCGCAAAATATCGCGAGACGATGAGCATCCCTTCATCCGTCCAGCGCCGCCGCGAGAAACGCGCGCTGGCCAAAACCACGGCATTCTGAGCATTTCCGGGCGGCCGCAAGCGCATAAGCCGGTTGCGCTTTGGGCTCTCGCCTGCGGAACCGCCGGGGCTCGATGAACGTTTAATCCCACGACGCGCAATTGACTCTGCGCGGTACAGCGGATATGAGGCCGCCGCGCTTGCATAGAGGCAGCGCGCGCTCACGATTTCGGTTGTTCGGGACTCCCGTCGCTGAAGTGCTTGGATGACGGGGGCGCTTGGAATAGACTGGGCACGCAATTCACGAACAAGAGAGGAAACTCCATGAGTGTGCGTGTATCCGGTAAACATATGGAAATCGGCGATTCGTTTCGCGTCCGCATCGGCGAGCAGATCGAGCAGGCCGTAACCAAATATTTCGACGGAGGATATTCGAGCCAGGTCACTGTGGAAAAGTCAGGGTCGCGATTCAGCGCCGACTGCAAGCTTCATCTCGATACGGGCGTGGTATTGCAGGCAAACGGTCAGGCGAACGAGCCACAGTCAGCCTTCGACGCGGCTTCGGAGCGCATCGAGAAGCGGCTCCGGCGCTACAAGCGCAAGCTCAAGGACCATCACAACGGCAACGGGCAGAATGCCACCGAAGTGGCCTATCGAGTGATGGACTCGGTGCCCTTCGAGGACGAGGAAGTCCCCGACGATTATGCGCCGACGATCGTTGCCGAAACAACGAAACAGTTGAGAACAATGTCCGTCGCCAATGCCGTTATGGCCTTGGACATGACGGATGAACCGGTGCTGATGTTCCGCAGCCCCGGCAAGGATGACCTGAACATCGTCTATCGGCGCAACGATGGGAATATTGGCTGGATCGACGCCGCCAATATCAAGGCATGAGTGGGGATGGGGGAAGCCAGCCGGACTGGCGTCCCCCGTCTTTCCGATCAGCGGGACGGCGGAAAAGCTCGACTTTTCTGTGCATTCGACCCGCCAAGACAAAGATGGGTAGAGCCATCACGGCGCATTTGTGATGAGATTGCCAGGCTCTAACCGGCGAACGAGGATAAAAGAATGGCATTGGCAGGCTTGCTGCATCAAAATGCGATCATCCCGGCCATGAGGGCCAACTCGAAGAAGCAACTCCTTCAGGAATTGGCGGCAAAAGCATCGAAGCTCACCGGTCTTCCGGAGCGGGAGATCTTCGACGTCATCCTGCAGCGAGAAAGACTCGGCTCGACCGGGGTGGGCAACGGCATCGCCATCCCGCACGGCAAGCTCAGCAGTCTGCCGTCGATCGTCGGTATCTTTGCGCGGCTCGATACGCCCGTGGATTTCGAAGCATTGGACGACCAGCCGGTCGACCTCGTCTTTCTGCTGCTTGCACCGGAAGGTGCCGGCGCCGACCACCTCAAGGCGCTCTCGCGCATCGCCCGCGTGCTGCGCGACCACGACATGGTGTCGCGTATCCGAGCGAGCGACTCGGCAAGCGCGATCTACACGCTGCTTAGCGACGACACGACCTCGCACGCTGCCTGAGTATCTTCTGCCTGCTGTCCTGCCGGAGCCGGTTGGAAGAGCATGCGATATTTCGAACAATGACGAAGGGCCGCGCACCTGGCAGAGTGCGCGGCCCTTCGCAAATCGCATTCATGCGCCGTCAGGCAGCAGGCGTCTCGCTTTCAGAGGACGCGGCTTTCGGGCCGCCCTTAGCAACACCGACCATCGCCGGGCGCAGAACGCGCTCGCCGATCGTGTATCCCGCCTGGACCACCTGGACGACCGTGTTGTTCGGGACCTCGGTGTTCGGGACCTCGAACATGGCCTGGTGGAAATTCGGATCGAACTTCTGACCGGTGGGGTCCAGCTGCTTCACGCCGTGACGCTCGAGCGCCGCGAGCATCGACCGTTCGGTCATCTCCACGCCCTCGATGAGTGCTTTCAGGCCGGCATCGCCCGCCTCTCTGGCGTCGGCCGGAATCGCATCCAGCGCGCGGCGCAGGTTGTCGGAGACCGCCAGCATGTCGCGCGCGAAGCCCGCGACGGAATAGGACTTCGCGTCCTTCACGTCACGTTCGGTGCGCCGGCGCAGGTTGTCCATCTCCGCAGCGAGGCGAAGATATTTGTCGCGCAGTTCCGCACTCTCGGCCCTGGCAAGCTCAAGCGGATCTGGCGCGGTCGTGGAAGCATCCGCCTCCGGCTTCTCCGCGGCTTGCGGCTCAGCGGCTGTTTCGAATTCTTCAGGCGCCGCGGCCTCGGGTCCGTTCTTGTTCGTTTCGTCGGTCATGACGTTCTCCGAATTTCTGTCTTTTGCTCTGTTCGGCATCATCAAACCAGCGGAAGTCGCTTTGCTTGAACGTTCTGTTGCCTGGATTTGAAGCCCGATATCGATGTTTGGGCCCGAAAAATCAAGGGTCGATTGCTGCATCGATCAAAAGGATTCGCTCAGCGCGACAGCCGCGACATGAGCTGCGCGGTGTAATCGACCATGGGAACGATGCGGGAATAGTTGAGCCGGGTCGGCCCGATGACACCGACCGCGCCGACGATACGGTCGTCGCTGTCGCGGTAGGGAGCGACGATCAGCGAGGATCCGGAGAGTGAAAACAGCTTGTTTTCGGAACCGATGAAGATGCGCACGCCCGGGCCGCTCTCGGCGAGGTTGAGGATCTCGATCAGGCTGTCCTTCTTTTCGAGGTCATCGAAGAGCATGCGCAGCCGCTCAATGTCATCCGTCCCTTCCAATCCTTCGAGCAGATTGGCGCGGCCCCTGACGATCAGCCGCGCCGGCTGGCCGTCGCCCTCGCTTCCGGACCAGATCGCCAGCCCACGCTCGACCAGGTCCTGCGAGAGCGCGTCGAGCTCGCCGCGCACCGTCTCCTTGACCTTTTCCAGTTGCGTCCGCAGTTCGGGGATCGTCTGACCGGCAAGGTGAGCGTTGACGAAGTTCGCCGCTTCGGTGAGCTGGGCGCTGGTGATCCCGGCCGGCAGCTCGATGATGCGATTCTCCACCTGATCGTGCTCGCCGACGAGCACCGCCAGCGCCTTGGTCGGCGCCAGCCGGATAAACTCGACATGCTTGAGAACGGGGTCGCTCTTGGTGGTGATGACGAGACCTGCGCCGCGCGACATGCCGGACAGCATCTGGCTCGCCTCGGTAAGAAGGTTTTCGACCGACCGGTCGCGATTTCCCGGGTGAACCTGCCTTTCGATCGAGGCGCGTTCCTCCGGCGAGAGATTGCCCACCTGCATGAAGGCGTCCACGAAGAAGCGCAGGCCCAGCTGCGTCGGAAGCCGGCCGGCGCTGACATGGGGGGAATAGATCAGGCCCAGATCCTCGAGATCGCTCATCACGTTGCGAACCGAGGCCGGCGACAGCGACACCGGCAACAGCCGAGAGAGATTGCGCGAGCCCAGCGGCTCCCCGCTTTCAAGATAGCTCTCGACAATGCGGCGGAAGATCTCGCCGGAGCGCTCGTCCAGCGCCGATGCGATCCCCTTCGTTCCAGGGTTGCGCAGTACCATGTCACTCCGTGATCAGTATCCCGTGTTCGCAAAGAATATAGTGATCCGCACGGGGAATGGCAAAAGGGAAAAATCACTGCGAAGCTTCGACATCAAGCGGTTCCCTTTGCCCACGCCATGATCTAGAAGGCTCACGAAAGCGCCGCGTGTCTTCAGACGCGCAAAGGCCGCTGGAGCACTTTGAATTCTGCATGGTCTTGTCCTTGAACCGAACAGGACTCGAAGGAACATGCAGTCGGGATCGACAGGAGTTGACGATGCGGCCATCGGGCAGAAAAATCGACCAAATGCGCAAGGTCTCGTTCGAGCGCAATTTCTCCAAGCATGCGGAAGGATCCTGCCTGGTACGCTTCGGCGACACGCATGTTCTGTGCACCGCCAGCCTGGAGGAAAAAGTTCCGGCGTGGCTGCGCAACGGCGGCAAGGGCTGGATCACCGCGGAATACGGCATGCTGCCGCGCGCGACCGGCGAGCGCATGAGGCGCGAGGCGGCGACCGGCAAGCAGAGCGGCCGCACGCAGGAGATCCAGCGGCTGATCGGGCGGTCGCTCAGAGCCGTGGTCGATCTTCCGGCGCTCGGCGAACGTCAGATCTCGATCGACTGCGACGTGCTTCAGGCCGACGGCGGCACGCGCACTGCGTCGATCACCGGCGCCTGGATCGCCCTCCACGACTGTTTGAAGTGGATGGAAGCGCGCAACATGGTCAAGCTGGAGAAGGTCCTGAAAGATCATGTGGCCGCCATTTCCTGCGGCATCTTCGCCAATCAGCCGGTCATCGACCTCGATTATCTCGAAGACTCGGCTGCGGAGACGGATGCCAATTTCGTGATGACGGGCAGCGGCGGCCTGGTCGAGATCCAGGGAACGGCGGAAGGCAAGCCCTTCAGCGAAGAAGAATTTGCAAGCCTGATGCTGCTCGCCAAGAACGGCATTGCCGAACTCGTCGAAATGCAGAAGCAGGCGATAGCAGGCTAGACTGCTCTCTGCTGCACGGCAGCAGTGAGATGATCTGACGCTTCGACAATATGCACCTCCGGACGGAACACCGTCATGGCTTTCCGGAAGTGCTCTGGATCACTTGAGAGGAACCGGTCCGGTGCCGACATTCGAAGGCATTCTGGAAACCGCGCTTTACGCGGACGATCTCGACCAGGCCGAGGCCTTCTACGGAACGGTCCTCGGCCTTGAAAGGATCACGCGCGCCGGTAGCCGCCATGTCTTCTTCCGCTGCGGCGAAGGCGTGCTGTTGATCTTCAACCCGGCGGAGACGGTGAAGCCGCCTGCACCGGGCGCACTTCCCGTGCCTCCGCACGGGACGAAGGGCAACGGGCACATGTGCTTCCGGGTCGCCGCCGAGGCACTCGATGCCTGGAAGGCGAAACTGGAGGCAGCCGGAGTTTCGATCGAGGCGGATGTCCGCTGGCCGAACGGCGCCCGCTCCTTCTATTTCCGCGATCCGGCCGGCAACAGCCTGGAATGCGCGGAAGCGGGCCTCTGGGCCAAGGATTGATTTCGGCAGAACCTGAACGGAACGGAACAGATGCGCAGACTGATCGACAAGACGCTCGTCGTCGCGAGCCATAATGCCGGCAAGATCCGTGAGATCCGCGATCTCATCGGGCCGCTCGGCTTCGAGGCGAAATCGGCAGCCGATCTCGATTTCGTCGAGCCGGAAGAGACCGGCACGACCTTCGAGGAGAACGCGACGATCAAGGCGCTCGCCTCGGCCAGGGCTTCCGGACTGCCGGCGCTTTCGGACGATTCCGGTCTTGCCATCGACGCGCTCGGCGGCGCCCCCGGCGTCTACACGGCCAACTGGGCCGAACGTGAGGACGGCAGCCGCGACTTCCAGATGGCCATGGAAAAGGTCGAAGAGGCGCTCCGCGACAAGGGTGCGGTGACGCCCGAAAGCCGTACCGCACGCTTCGTGTCCGTTCTCTGCCTTGCCTGGCCGGACGGGCATGTCGAGCTCTTTCGCGGCGAGGTCGAGGGTTATGTCGTCTGGCCGCCGCGCGGCACCAGCGGCTTTGGCTACGATCCGGTCTTCCAACCGAAGGGCTACGACACCACATTCGGCGAAATGAGTGCGGAGGAGAAGCATGGCTGGAAGCCCGGCGATCCCGAGGCTCTGTCGCACCGCGCACGCGCATTCAAGCTGTTCGCCGAAACCTGTCTCGGCGCCTGAGTAGAGAGACGATGCAGATAGCCCCGCTTTCAGCGATCGGTGACGGCATGGATCCCGGTTTCGGGGTCTATGTGCACTGGCCGTTCTGCGCGGCGAAATGCCCCTATTGCGACTTCAATAGCCATGTGCGCCACCAGCCGGTGGATCAGCCTCGCTTCGTCGCCGCATTTCTGAAGGAAATGGCTGCGGTGCGCGCGCTTTCCGGTCCGAGAACCGTCACCAGCATTTTCATGGGCGGGGGTACCCCGTCGCTGATGGAGCCTCAGACGGTGGAGGCGATCCTCGACGGCATTGCCCGGCGTTGGCACGTGCCCGATGGCATCGAGATCACCATGGAGGCGAACCCCTCCAGCGTCGAGGCGACGCGCTTCCGCGGCTATAGGGCGGCCGGCGTCAACCGCGTCTCGCTCGGCGTCCAGGCTCTCAACGACCGTGACCTCAAATTTCTCGGGCGGCTGCACGATGTCGAGAATGCGTTGAAGGCCGTGCGGCTCGCCCGCGAGATCTTTCCGCGGATGTCCTTCGACCTGATTTATGCGCGGCCGAACCAGACGGTCGAGGAATGGGAGCGCGAACTGAAGGAGGCGGTTTCCTACGCCGTCGATCATCTGTCGCTCTACCAGCTTACCATCGAGGAAGGGACGCCCTTCTACGGCCTGCACAAGGCAGGCAAGCTCGTCGTTCCGGATGGCGAGCAGTCGGCTGTCCTCTACGAGGCCACGCAGGAGATCACCGCGGCGATCGGCATGCCGGCCTATGAGGTCTCCAACCATGCCCGGCCGGGGGCCGAGAGCCGGCACAACCTCACCTATTGGCGCTACGGCGACTATGCGGGCATCGGCCCCGGCGCCCACGGGCGGCTGGCGATCGGATCAGGCAAGATCGCGACCGCAACCGAGCGCAACCCCGAGGCATGGCTGCAACGCGTCGAAGAATGCGGCGAAGGCCTGATCGAGCGGGAACTGCTCGATTTCGAGGCGCAGGCCGATGAGCTTTTGCTGATGGGGTTGAGGCTGCGCGAAGGCGTCGATCTCGCCCGCTGGCAGACCCTCTCGGGCCGCGATCCGGATCCGGCCCGGGAAGAGTTCCTGATCGAGCATGGTTTCATCGAACGGATCGGCAATTCGCGGCTGCGCTGCACGCCCGCCGGAATGCTGATCCTCGACGCCGTGGTGGCCGACCTCGCCTGCTGATCGCGGGCCGAGCGGTTCAACCGCCTTCCTTTACCGGTGCGACGATCCCCCAGGTAACCCCGAAGGGATCTTTGAGCTGGCCGTAATGATCGCCCCAGAAGGCGATCTCCAGCGGCATCGTCACCTCCGCGCCGGCCTCCACCGCCCGTTTCCACCAGAAATCCGCGTCGTCGACGACGAGGTGCAGCACGAAGCCCTCCGGCGGCTTCCAGGGATGGCCGAATTCCGGGAAGGGATCGTTCAGCATCAATGCGCCGCCGTTGATCGTCAGGTGGCAGTGGATGAGGCGCTTTCCGTCCTGGGCAAGTTTGCGGTCCTCCTCCTTGGCGCCGAAAGCGCGGACGTAGAAGGCCGCCGCCGCATCTGCATCCTCCACGTTGAGATAGGCGATGACGCCGGGCATGGGCGGGCGCGACGGTGCTTGCCAGTCGACCTCGGATCGGGGATCGAGGTCGATCGCCGCCTTGAAGCTCCCGTCCATGTAGAAGGGAACGGATTCGTGCTGATGGGCGATCTTCCATCCCTTGTCGGTGCGCGTCAGGCCCAAGGTCAGGCGATACCAGAGCGCCGCCTTCTGACCATCGTGCTTCTCGCCGGAAAGATGCGTCAGCGCAGTGGCGAAGGCGACGTCGCCGCTCACCGAAACGTCGAGATCCTCAAGGGTGAAGCCGAGCGGTCCTTTCCACGTGGAGAACCACTGCTCGAGGCCGCCGGCATCTGCGTCGGAGGCCTTGAGGGGCGGCGCCAGGGAAAAGACGAGGCAATCGTCCGTGCCGTGGGCGAGGACGCGGGCGGCATCCTTCCGGCGCAGCGCCTCCGCCCAGCCCCCGATTACCTCCTCGATTTCCGCAATGGCCGCATTGCTGCTCCCGGTAATGGTCATGACCCCGTCCTCCTCTCAGAGTTTCGCAACGAGTGTTGCAAGCTGATCGGCGCATTGGCCCCAGCCCTCGTGGAAGCCCATCTTCTCATGGGCATCGCGGTCCTCGACGCTCCAATGGAGCGCGCGGGCCGTATAGCGGGTCTTGCCGCCCTCGTTCTCGAAGGTCATGACCGCCGTCATGAACGGCTTCTCGGACGGCTTCCAGGCTTCCGTAAAGGCATCGGTGACGACGATCTTCTCGTTCGGCACGACTTCCAGATAGACGCCCTGATTAGGATAGAGTTCGCCCTCGGGCGAGCGCATGACAAAGCGGTTGATGCCGCCCGCCCTGACGTCGAGCTCCGCTTCCGTGATCGTCCACGGCAGAGGGGCGAACCACTGCTTCAGAAGCCCGGCTTCGGTGAAGGCCCGGTAGACCTTCTCGCGCGGGGCATCGATCAGCCGGGTCAGAACCAGTTCGCGTTCGCCGCCGGAATTGGTGTCGGTCGCTGCAGTCATTTTCGAATTCCTCCATGTTGGTTCATTCCAAGGACGAAAGAGGATGCCGCCTGCCGACAGGGGTCAGAAAAAATTATCGCTCTTCTTCTTCCGCGACCGTCGCCGGCTCGGCCGCGAGGTGATCGAGCTGCATGCGGATATAGGCCGCTTCGGCCGCGTTAGTGGCCAGCGCGATCGCCCGGTCGAAGGCGGCGCGCGCCTCGCATGCCCGGCCGAGTTGCTTCAAAAGGCCGCCGCGCAGGCCATGATAATAGAAATAGCCGGAAAGCCTCTCCCCAAGGGGCTCCACCATGGCCAGCGCGGCCTCTGGTCCCTCCCGTTTGGAGACGGCGACCGCGCGATTGAGCGTGACGACCGGAGAGGGCTGCAGGCGCTCGAGCGCCTGGTAGAGGAGGTCGATCTCCTCCCAATCCGTCTGCTCCGGACGTTCGGCGCGGGCATGCAGGGCGGCGATCGCTGCCTGTATCTGGTAAGGCCCGGGGCGGCGATGGCGCATTGCCTTGTCGATCATCGCCAGCGCCTCGGTAATCATCGGCCGGCTCCAGAGCCGCCGATCCTGATCTTCGAGCAGGACGACGGCGCCATTGGCATCGAAGCGCGCGCGGGCGCGCGAATGCTGGAGCAGCAGAAGTGCCGTCAGTCCCATGATTTCCGGCTCGGCGGGAAACAGCCGCAGCAGCAGCCGCGACAGGCGGATCGCCTCGTCGCAAAGATCGGCGGAGACGCCCTCGGCGCCGTTCATCGCCGAATAGCCCTCGTTGAAGACAAGATAGATCATCGTCGCGACCGCAGCGAGCCGCTCGGCGCGATCGACGGCATCGGGTGTCTCGAACGGGATGCCGGCGGCCGCCACGCGGGCCTTGGCGCGGGTGATGCGCTGCTCCATCGCGGCTTCGCTGACGAGAAAGGCACGGGCGATCTGCCTGACGGAGAGCCCCGATACGATGCGCAGTGCAAGCGCGATCTGCTGGGTTGCCGGAAGCGTCGGATTGCTGCAGACGAAGAGCAGCCGCAGGATGTCGTCGCGGTAATGCGCCCCGTCGAGGCGATCGGCGAGTTCACTCTCCCGGTCTTCGAGATCGGAGAGCAGTTCCTCCGGGGGCAGCGCCGTCTCGCGCGACTGCCGCCGCACCTTGTCGATGCCGCTATTGCGTCCGACGAAGATGAGCCAGGCGGCGGGATCGCGCGGCGGACCGGTACGGGGCCAGTTTTTCAGCGCCCGGATACAGGCCTCCTGAAATGCCTCCTCCGCCAGATCGAGATTGCGAAAGTAGCGCAGCAGCGCACCCATTGCCTGCGGCCGCGCGGAAACAAGAGCAAGATCGATCCAGCCTGTGTCGGTCATGAGGGCAACTCACCGGGTTTATAAAGCGCGAGCGGCCGGACTTCGTAGGAGCCCGTGCTCGGATTGGCGTTACTCAGATCGCGCGCGAAGTCGAGCGCCTCGTCCAGCGAGGCGCAATCGATCAGGTAGAAGCCGAGCAACTGTTCCTTGGTCTCGGCGAAGGGGCCGTCGATGACGATCGTCTCGCCGGCGCTGTGGCGCAGCGTCGCCGCCGCCGTCGTCGGCACCAGGCGCGCTACGGGCCCCAGCTTGCCCGCTTCGACATATTTGCGTTGGACGGCGCTCAGATCACGCATGACCCGCTCGTCCTCCTCCTTGCTCCAGGCACTGGTGACGCTTTCATCGTTGTAGCAAAGCACGGCGTAAAGCATTGAAAATCTCCGCTCTGGTCTGAAGACGAATGGCGGTATTGATAGCCGACAAGCGGGGCGAAAAAAACGCTCAACAAAAAAGCCCGGCGGACCGGGCTTTTCGTAACTTCGAGCTTACCTGATTCTATTCGTTGATCAGTCGCTTCAAAAGCTCGATCTCGTGGCTGAGCTTGGTGTCGGCAGAAATCAGTTCCTCGATCTTGCGCACCGCATGGAGCACGGTCGTGTGATCGCGCCCGCCGAAGCGGCGGCCGATTTCGGGGAAGGAGCGTGGGGTCAGTGTCTTCGACAGATACATGGCGATCTGGCGCGGCTTGACGATGACGCGGGTGCGGCGGTTCGAAACCAGTTCCTGACGCGAGACGTTGTAGTGCTTGGCGACCACGCGCTGAATATCTTCGATGCGGACGCGGCGCGGTTCCCCGGCATTGACGAGATGGCCGAGCAGTTCGTCGACCCGCTCGATCGAGAGCTGCGGCTCGAAGGAGCGACGGAAGAGAAGCTGATTGAAGGCGCCCTCGAGTTCGCGGCCGCTGGCTGTCACGTTGCGGGCGACATGGCTCAGGATCTCGGGCGGAATTTCGAGCGAGGCATCGTCCTGGCGCGCCGCTTCGAGACGACGCTTCAGCATTTCCAGGCGCATCTCGTAGTCCGGCCCTTCCATCTCGATCGCCACGCCGCCTTGCAGGCGCGAGCGAACGCGGCTGTCGAGCGATTCCAGCTCCCAGGGTGCACGGTCCGCGGCGACGACCACCTGTTTGGCGGAGTCGAGCAGCATGTTCAACAGATGGCAGAACTCGTGCTGGATCGACTTGCCCTGCAGGAACTGCATGTCGTCGATAATGAGAAGGTCGATGTTGCGAAGCGATTCCTTCAGCGACAGCGCGTCGTTGTCGCGGATCGCCGTCGCGAAACGCCACATGAAATATTCGGCCGTCAGATAGACGACGCGCGGCGCGCGCGCACTCTGGAGGGCCGCGAGAGCGATCGCCTGCAGGAGATGCGTCTTGCCGAGACCAACGCTCGAATGGATGAAGAGCGGATTGAAGCGCACGGCGCCGGCGCCGGCCTCGGCAATCGTACGCGCTGCCGCGAGCGCGACCCGGTTCGACGAGCCCTCTACGAAACTATCGAAACCGTAGCGCTGATCGAGAGGCGAGCCAAAAAGCGGCGCCTGGACCGGTCTCGCCGGAGCTGCCGCAACCGTGGCGGCGGCAATTGCCACGGAGGGGGCCGCCGAACGGCGGGAAGGAGAGACGGGCGCCGCTTCGGCAACCGCGGCAACGCTCTCCTCAGGAGCCGTCGGGCGATGACCGCGGGTCGCAGTGCGCACGAGGATCTCCACCTTCAGTATTTCGCCGTCCTCCTGCTGGACGAGCGTGGTGATCAGATCGAGATAGCGATTATTGATCCAGGACTTCAGAAAAGTCGTCGGGACCGAGAGGCGCACGACGCTTTTCGACACTGAATGGAGCTTGAGGCGTCCAAACCAACTTGCGAAGACATCCGGTCCGACCTGGGCTTTCAAGCGCGCACTTACCCGCTCAAACAGTGCGTCATGCCGCATGTCGTGTTTTTCCCCCGCCGCCTGAGACTGATTGCTTCCGGCCTGAAAACCTTCAGGTGCCGTCGCCAAATTCATCCGCATCTTGCCGCCTTCCAATTTCATTATTCCGACGCCGTCATTTCTGGCGGCCTCATCTTTATGTCCGCCCGCCACGGCCGCTCAAAGCCATGCCGCGTCAGCCGGACGCTCTGATACGCACCGAACCCGGGCTCCTCATATCCCGTCACGGCGCGCTGCGCTCATTCGCTCGCCTTCGCCTCAAGCAAATGTCCCCTCGCACTTCGCCTTACCGATTCTGCACGGCTATTTTCAAGCCGACCAGAACCGTTTTTCCTCGTTGTCGGCTGACCGCACCCTCGTACGTAGCGGACAGCCCGAGCCTCCTTCTTCCTATCCCATGCATTCGCAAGGCTAAGCCCGGCCGGCAACCATAAGACGAAACGTCCTCGCTCCGGTGCGAAGGCTCGCCCGGTTTTATCGTCTCGACTTGTTTGATTGATCGACGTGGAATTAACCCCGCCACAGGCGACGGAAAGCCCAAAGTCACCCCGATTGGAATGACCCTTAAACTTCCTCGTACAGATGTGATCTGTGTCCCCTGTGGAAGGCATTTAGGCAGGATCGCCCGGCAAGATCAATGGCGTTTTTTACCCGCTCGTAAGCGTCGACAGTTGACTCTCGTGCCGTGTTTTGCATGCCGCTCCCGAGTCCGGCGAGAATCCCTGTTGAATCAAGGGTTTTGTTTTTTGTGTTCTTGCTTAGCTGGCGAAAAAGAAAAAAAATAAAAAATGGCTTGACTCACTTCGGACTCAATCCGCCCGCGCCGCGAGACCACATTTTTGCCGCAACCTCTCATAACCCACTGAAAAAACTGCGTATTTTTTGTCACGGGATTGACACGAGCGTGACCAGGTCAATCGCGCGCACCGTTGACGACGGCACGAATCGGAAAAGCCCGGCAGTAACGCCGGGCGCTTCATCAACAGCTTTTTTCTTAGCCGGGTTAGGCCGAAAGGCTCTTCACGCGCTGTGCCAGGCGCGAAACCTTGCGCGATGCCGTGTTGGAATGCATTACGCCTTTTGTGGCGGCGCGCATCAGCTCCGGCTGTGCCGCCTTCAGGGCAGCGGCTGCGAGTGCCTGATCGCCGGAAGCGATCGCTTCCTCGACCTTGCGGACGAAGCTGCGGATGCGCGAACGACGGGCCTTGTTCACTGCGGTACGGCGTGCGATCTTGCGGGTCGCCTTTTTCGCCGAAGTTGTATTGGCCATTGATGCCTCTCTTCGAAAACTGACATGGACTCCGCCTCGCCGTGCCGGGTCACTGCGACCTGTCATACAAGCAATTCGGGAGTATTATCGGAAAGCCTCGAACGAGGGCGTTCCAAACTGAGGGCGGCGTATAAAGGGAAACCGCCCGCACGTCAACGCGCAATTTGAGAAAACAGAGTCCTGTCCGTGGCTCACCTGTGTTTGAATTCGGCTTTGCGCTTGGCGACGAAGGCGGCCATGCCCTCTTTCTGGTCCTCCGTTGCGAAAAGCGACTGGAAGAGCCGCCGCTCGAAGCGCAGGCCCTCGGCGAGCGTCAGTTCCAGAGAGCGGTTGACTGCCTCCTTGGCCATCATAGCCGCCGGCAGCGAGAATGACGCGATCTTCCTCGCGGCGTCGAGCGCCTCCTCCAGGAGCCTGTCCGGAGCCACCACGCGCGAAACGAGCCCCGAGCGCTCGGCCTCCGCCGCGTCCATCATGCGGCCGGTGAGAATGAGGTCCATGGCCTTCGCCTTGCCGACTGCGCGGGTCAGGCGCTGCGATCCGCCCATGCCGGGAATGACGCCGAGCGTAATCTCCGGTTGGCCGAACTTCGCCGTTTCGGAGGCGATGATGAAGTCGCACATCATGGCGAGCTCGCAGCCGCCGCCGAGCGCGAAACCGGATACGGCGGCGATCATCGGTTTGCGGGCGTTCGCGACATGCTCCCAGCCGCCAAGGAAATCGGCGAGGTAACCGTCGACGAAATCGAGCCCCTGCATCTCCTTGATGTCCGCGCCGGCGGCAAAGGCCTTCTCGGAGCCGGCAAGGACGATGGCGCCGACGTCCCTGTCGGCATCGAAGGCCTTCAGCGCGGCATCGAGCTCGCGCATCAGCACCGCATTCAGCGCATTGAGCGCCTGCGGCCGGTTGAGCGTGATCAGGCCCACCCGGCTCTGCGTTTCGACCAGCAACGTCTCGTAACTCATTCCCGTCTCCTTCACGCGTTGTCGCAAGATTGAGCGGAATGTGCCATGCCGCCCTATTTCTGGCAGTGCGGACAATAAAAGGTCGAACGTCCCGCCTGTACTATGCGGGCGACCGTACCGTGGCAGCCGGGCGTGCGGCAAGCCTCGCCTTCCCTGTCATAGACGGAGAAGCTGTGCTGGAAATAGCCGAGACTGCCGTCCGCCTGAATGTGATCCTTGAGCGAGGAGCCGCCGGCGGCGATCGCATCGGCAATCACGGCGCGGATCCTATCCGTCAGTGCAATCAGCGCCTGTTTCGGGCGGCCCCGCCTGTCGACGAGCGTGCCTGCCGCCCTTTTCGGCGAGAGGCCCGAGCGCCACAACGCCTCGCAGACATAGATATTTCCGAGCCCCGCGATCGTCCTCTGGTCAAGAAGAGCGGCTTTCAGCGGCTGGACCTTGCCGGCGAAGCGGGCGGCGAGATAGGCGGCGTCGAGGGCATTGCCGGTCGGCTCCTCGCCGAGGCCGCGGAGATAGACGTGGTCGGCGAGCGCAGAGCGCCGTGCCAGATCCATGAAACCGAAGCGACGCGGATCGTTATAGATCACCCGTGCCGGACCGGAGCCGCCATCGAGATGGAAGACGACATGATCGTGCTTCTCGTCCTTGCCGCGCGGGTGGTGGAAGGCGCCGGGCGTGGCCGGATTCGCGCCAGCCTCTATCGGGCCCTTCTCGATCCGGAACGAGCCGGACATGCCGAGATGGGCGATGATGACGTCGCCGCCCTCGAGCTCGATCATCAGATATTTGGCGCGCCGCGAGAGGGCGATGATGCGGCGGCCCGCGACCGCGTTGGCGAAATTCTCGGGGAACGGAAAGCGCAGATCCGGCCGGCGCAACTCCGCCCGCACCAGAAGCGCACCCTCCATGGTCGGCGCCAGTCCGCGCCTGACCGTTTCCACCTCGGGCAATTCCGGCATCGGCCGTGTTCCTTCATCCTTTATTCATCGCACCCGCCCGCATGAGCGGCACGCCATTCCCATGACGCCGTCGATAGCCTATATCCCGCTGCATGCGGCAGCCGGTCGCCTCTCGCTCAGATAGCGTGCACGGAGCGATTTCGCTATGGTGCCGGCAAAATTCGTTGAAGTGGAGTTTCGTATGGCGGATGAGCGCGTATCGGCGAGGGGCGGAATGGAGACCTCATTCGGTTTCCGCGAAGTCGGCACGGGCGAGAAGCAGCCGCTCGTCAACGACGTCTTCCACAAGGTCGCCAAACGCTACGACATCATGAACGACGTGATGTCGGCCGGGCTGCACCGCGTCTGGAAAGATGCGATGATCGCGGCGCTCAACCCGCCGAGCCGCGAGGGCTATCGGGTTCTCGATGTCGCCGGCGGCACCGGTGACATCGCCTTCCGCATCGTCGAGCGCTCCGGGCGCAAGGCCCATGCGACCGTCCTCGACATCAACGGCTCGATGCTCTCGGTGGGCGCCGAGCGCGCCCGCAAGAAGGGGATCGACGCCAATCTCGACTTCGTAGAGGCCAACGCCGAAGACCTGCCCTTCGCGGCGAATTCATTCGACGCCTACACGATCGCCTTCGGCATCCGCAACGTGCCGCGCATCGAGGTCGCGCTCAAGGAGGCCTACCGCGTGCTGAAGCGCGGCGGCCGGCTCCTCGTGCTCGAATTCTCCGAAGTGGAGATGCCGCTGCTCGACCGCTTCTACGACGCATGGTCCTTCAATGCGATTCCGAAATTCGGCAAGCTCATCACCGGCGACGATGCGCCCTACCAATATCTGGTGGAATCGATCCGCAAGTTTCCGAACCAGCGTGATTTCGCCGCCATGATCCGTGATGCCGGCTTCGCCCGCGTCTCCTTCACCAATTATACCGGCGGCATCGCAGCGCTGCATTCCGGCTGGAAAATCTGAGCGCATGAGCACTCCCGGAGCATATTTCCGTCTCATACGGATCGGCTGGGTCCTTGCGCGCGAGAATGCGTTTGCCGCGGTCCCCTCCGAACACCTGCCCCCGCTCGCACGATTCGTGCAGAAGCTCGCCGGCCTGCTCGCCAGCCGCGAGGCCCGGTTCGGTGCGCGCAGCGGCCGCCTCGCCCGGGCGGTGGAACGGCTCGGCCCTTCCTATGTCAAGATCGGCCAGTTTCTCGCGACCCGCCCGGACGTGGTCGGCGCCGAACTTGCCGCCGACCTCTCGCTGCTCCAGGACCGCATGGCGACTTTTCCCGAGAGCGCGTCCAGGGCCGCGATAGAGGCGTCTCTCGGGCGCCCCGTCGGCGAGCTCTTCGTCGAATTCTCCGAGCCGATCGCAGCCGCATCGATCGCCCAGGTTCATCCCGCCGTGGTCATGCGCGACGGCAGACGCGAAAGGGTGGCCGTCAAGGTCATCCGCCCGGGCGTGCGCCAACGCTTTGTGGCCGACATCGAGGCCATGTATCTGGTCTCGCGCATGCAGGAGCGATTCCTGCCCTATACGCGCCGCCTGAGGCCGGTCGAGGTGACGAAGACGCTGGAGCAGACGACCAAGGTCGAAATGGATCTGAGACTCGAGGCCGCGGCGCTTTCCGAACTTGGCGAGAACACCAGGGAGGATTCCGGGTTTCGCGTGCCCAGGGTCGATTGGGAGCGCACCGGCCGCGACGTCGTGACGATGGAATGGATCGACGGCGTCAAGATGTCGGACATCGAAGGGCTGAAAAGGGCCGGCCACGACCTGAACCGCCTGGCCGAAACGCTGATCCAGTCCTTTCTGCGCCACACGCTCCGGGACGGCTTCTTCCACGCGGACATGCATCAGGGCAACCTCTTCGTCGACGATGCGGGCCATATCGTCGCCGTCGACATGGGGATCGTCGGCCGCCTCGGCCGGAAGGAACGACGCTTCCTGGCCGAGATCCTCTACGGCTTCATCATGCGCGATTATCAGCGCGTCGCGGATGTGCATTTCGAGGCCGGTTACGTTCCCTCGCACCACGACGCGGCAAGCTTCGCCCAGGCGATCCGCGCCATCGGCGAGCCGATCCACGGCCAGCCGGCCGAGACGATCTCGATGGCGAAGCTGCTGACGCTGCTGTTCGAGGTCACCGAACTTTTCGACATGCAGACCCGCCCCGAACTGGTGATGCTGCAGAAGACGATGGTCGTCGTCGAGGGCGTCGCCCGAACGCTCAATCCGCGCTTCAACATGTGGAAGGCGTCCGAACCGGTGGTCGGCAAGTGGATAAGGGACAATCTCGGGCCGAAACGCATCGTCGCCGACCTGCGCGACGGCGTTCATGCGGCGCTGCGGGTTGCCGAAGCGCTGCCGGAGATCGCAGCCCGGACCGAGCGGTTCTCGGCGGAAATCATGGCAATGAGCGAGAACGGCCTGCGCTTCGATCCGGAGACCGCGGAAGCGATCGGCAGAGCCGAGGCGCGCCATACGCGCTCGGGCCGTACCGCGCTATGGCTTATCGCGGCGACGCTCGTCTACATCGCCTGGCAGCTTGCGTGAACGGAGCGGCGGGCCGCCTTGCCAGCCGGCCGGGGAGAAGTGCCAGGCAGCCAGGCGTTGCCATCGATCAAAGCAGGAGGAAGGAATATGGATCTCGGCATTAGCGGCAAAAAGGCGCTCGTTCTCGGTGGCAGCAAAGGGCTCGGGCGCGGTATCGCCGAAGCGCTTGCGGGGGAAGGCGTTGCGGTCGCGCTGACCGGCCGGAACGTCGAAACCGCAGCCAAGGCCGCAGCGGAAATCGGCCCGAATGCTGCCGGCTTTTCGCTGGACCTGGCAAAGCCTGAAGTCGTCGACCCCTTCCTCGATCGGCTCGCCGCTACATTCGGACAGATCGATATTCTCGTGCTGAACGGTGGCGGTCCGCCGCCGACGAATGCTGCCGACATCGATCCCGGCTTCTGGCGGGCCCAGTTCGAGGCGATGGTGCTTTCCGGCATGCGCATTTCGCACCGCCTGCTGCCGTCGATGCGGGAGCGCCGCTTCGGCCGCATCGTTGCCGTCGCCTCCACCAGCATCCGCGAGCCGATCCCTGGCCTGACGGCGTCCAACGCGTTGCGCAGCGCGCTTGCCGGCTGGATGAAGACGCTCGCCAGCGAGGTGGCAGCCGACGGCGTGACCGTCAACATGCTCCTGCCCGGCCGGCTTGCGACGGACCGGACCCTGAGCTTCGATCGCATGGATGCGGAGGCCGAGGGCGTCAGCGTCGAAACCGTTGCAATGCGCAGCCAGTCGGAAATTCCGCTCGGGCGCTATGGGACGCCGGCCGAGTTCGGTGCTGCCGCAGCCTTTCTCGCAAGCCGCCAGGCCGCCTACATCACCGGGATTGCGCTGCCCGTCGACGGCGGGCTCAGCCGTTCGATGCTCTGACCATGTTCATCCCGCTTCAGAGATCGGCTGCACGAGGCCTGTTGCGCTACGCCGTCATCGCTCTCGTCACTCTTTTCAGTCTAACAGGGGTCGCGAAGGCTGCCATGCTGGATAAAGAACTCCTCACGGCCGCCCGGCTGGGCAATGCCGCCGAAATCAGCGCTCTCGTAGAGCGCGGCGCACACGTGGATGCCCGCGACGAAACAGGCGCGACGGCCCTGCTCATCGCCACGCATGAGAACAATATCGAGGCCGCAAGGGCTCTCATCGCGGCCGGCGCCGACGTCAATGCCAAGGACCGCATCGAGGACAGCCCTTATCTCTATGCCGGCGCGCGCGGCCATCTCGAAATATTGAAGATGACGCTCGCGCATGGCGCCGATCTCAAAAGCACCAACCGCTACGGCGGCACCGCCCTCATTCCGGCCGCCGAGCGCGGCCATGTCGAAACCGTGAAGACGCTGATCGATGCCGGGGTTGCCGTCGACCATGTAAACCGCCTCGGCTGGACGGCGCTCCTCGAGGCGATCATCCTCGGCAGCGGAGGCGACAGCCATACGGAGATCGTCAGGCTGCTGATCGAGGCCGGTGCGGATGTCGACCTGGCGGACGGCGAAGGCGTTACGCCCCTCGCCCATGCTAAAAGGCGAGGGTTCCGGCGGATCGAGCGCCTCCTCCTCGCCGCCGGCGCTCATCAAACGGCGGAATGAAGGCTCAATGTACGTCGAAAATCAGTGATTTATGCGCGGCCACGGCTGCCGTGACGCCATCGCCGACCGCATGCGAGACCGAGCCCGCGCCCCGCGCGGCATCGCCACAGGCATAGATGCGCTCGACGCTCGTCTCCTTTGCCTCGTTCGTCCGGATATAGGGTCCGAGCGGCCCGTCCTCGAATTCGCAGCCGAGCGCTGCAGGCAGATCGCTCGCCATGCGGGTGCGCGACGCGACGAACAGGCCTTCGAGAGAAACGGTCCGGCCGCCATCGAGAACCACGCTCGCCTTCGCTCCGTCGACAGCGACGACCCTCTCCCTTTCGATCTCCACACCGCGCGCTTCCAGCATGGCGGCCTGAGCGGCATCGGGCTCGAACGCTCCATTGGCGAAAAGGGTGGTCGGCCCCCAGTCCGGCAGCATCATGGCCTGGTGAAAACTGGACTCACCGGTTGCGAGAACGCCGATGCGGCCCTGCCCTAGCTCATAACCATGGCAATAGGGGCAATGAAAGACGGCGCGGCCCCAGCGTTCCTGAAGCCCCGGTATCGACGGCAGCTCATCGACGACGCCCGTTGCCAGGATCAGCCGCCGCGCCGCGATCTTTTCGCCCTGCACCGAGACGACCAGATTGGCGCCGTCGCGGCGCGCCGTATCGGCCGTTCCTTCGACGAAACGCACATTGGGATAGGCCAGCAACTGTTCCCGGCCGTGCGCCGCGATCGTCGCAGGCGCCTCGCCGTCCCGGCTGAGGAACCCATGCGACGATTCGGCAAAGCGGTTCCTGCGCGCGCCCGCATCGACGACGACCACGGAGCGTCTGGCTCTGGCCAATTGCAATGCCGCCGACAGCCCTGCATAGCTTCCACCCACGATCGCCACGTCTACCGGCATCACATCAACCGCCATGGTTCTGCTCCTTCATCTGCTGGCGACGGATCGCCATTCGTCGCTGGAAATCGTTTGAAAGATCTGCGAGGCTTATTCGTTCCAATCGCTGCATGAGAAGCGCCTCGGCATCCCGGAGCGCTCCGTCCATCGCGGCATTGACCGCCTGCTCCACCACACAGCCGGGAGCCTCGGTTCGGTTGCCGATCGCAAACACGGGCGGTTCACCGAGCGCGGCATGCACGTCCGCAAGGCTGATGGTTGCGAGATCGCGCACGAGCGACCAGCCTCCGCCATGCCCCTTTTCGGAGCGGACGAGACCCGCTTCCCGTAAACCCGCCATGGTGCGTCGGACCACGACGGGATTGGTGGAGAGGCAGGCTGCCAACTCCTCCGAGGTGATGGTTTCACGCTCCGCCATGTGGAGGAGCGCATGCAAAGTAATGGAAAGTCGGCTATCGCGTTTCATGTAACTCAACGTGTTACGTGAAGCGCGGAAAGTCAAGCTTCAAATTCGGCCTGCACTCGAAATCAGGTGCGCAATTGCGTGCGGGAAGACGGTCGAGTAGGGTCGCCGGAAACGAACGGGAGCGGCTGGAGCCGAAGCGGAATGACACTGTCGGGCAAGCGCATTCTTCTCATCATAGCCGGCGGAATCGCGGCCTATAAGAGCCTCGACCTGATCCGCCGCCTGCGCGAGCGCGGTGCCGACGTGCGCCCGGTGATGACGGCGGCGGCGCAGCGTTTCGTCACGCCGCTGACCGTCGGCGCGCTTTCGGCCTCTCACGTTTTCACGGAGCTTTTCTCGCGCGAGGACGAGCAGGATGTCGGTCACATCCGGCTGGCGCGGCATTGCGATCTCGTGGTCGTGGCCCCGGCAACGGCCGACCTGATTGCAAAGATGGCGCACGGTCACGCCGACGACCTCGCCTCGACGGTGCTCCTGGCGACCGACCGGCCGGTGCTGCTCGCGCCGGCGATGAACCCGAGGATGTGGTCGCACCCGGCCACGCACCGCAACCGCGCGACGCTCGCCGGCGACGGCGTCCGCTTCGTCGGACCTGCCACCGGCGAAATGGCCGAGAGCGGCGAGGCAGGGGAAGGCCGCATGGCCGAAGCTCTGGAGATCGTCGCGGCGGTCGAGGAATTTTTCAACGGAGCAGGCCCGCTCGCCGGTCGCAAGGCCATCGTCACATCCGGACCGACGCACGAGCCGATCGATCCGGTGCGCTACATCGCCAACCGGTCGTCCGGCAAGCAGGGCCACGCGATCGCCGCAGCACTGGCGCGGCTCGGCGCCGAGGTCACGCTCGTTTCCGGGCCGGTGACGATCGCGGACCCCGCCGGCGTCCGCGTCGTACGGGTCGAGCGCGCCGAGGAGATGCGCGATGCGGTGTTGGCCGCGCTGCCGGCCGATGTGGCCGTCATGGTGGCAGCCGTTGCCGACTGGCGCGTCGCATTGGCCGCCGGCAACAAGATCAAGAAGCGGCCGGGCGAGGCCCCTCCTCCGCTGCAGCTTGCAGAGAATCCCGATATCCTGAAGACCGTCGGCCACCACGCATCGCGGCCTAAGCTCGTGATTGGCTTTGCCGCCGAGACCGAGAACGTCGCCGAGAACGGCCGCGCCAAGCTCCAGAAGAAGGGGGCCGATTACATTCTGGCCAACGACGTTTCGCCCGCAACCGGCATCATGGGCGGCGACCGCAATCGGGTTAAGCTGATCGGCCGTGACGGTACCGAGGAATGGCCGGAAATGGGCAAGGACGATGTCGCGGCGAAGCTCGCCGCGCTGATCGCGGCGAAGCTTTCATCCTGAGGACAGGCCGGAGGTGGGCGCTATTGCCAGGTCGGCCGTCCCGAAAAGGCGAACGTCGACGCCGTTTTCCCCGACGATGATCGCGGATCCGTCCGGAACCTCCACCCAGGCGCTGTCATCGTCATTGAGCGGCTCGGAGACGAGGCAATAGCCGCCACTCGACCCCATCGGACCTGCATAGAGCGTGGGAGCTTTCCAATCCGTGGCATAGCGGACCGCATAAAGATCGCGGCCGTCGGAGAAGGCCGCCGTGAAGCGCACGAGTGCCGGGCGTCCCAGGCGTTCGGCAAGCCGCTCGACGAAGGCGAGCGCCTCGGCAACGGCACCGAGGGGATCACGGTCGAGACCGAACTGCAGGGCAAGCAGGAAGAGCAGCTCCGAATCCGTCGTGCCGCTGCGCGCCGAATAGAGCTCGTTGTCGAGCATGGTCTCCATCGGCCGCCGCAAATGCTCGAAATCGCCGATCTGCCCATTATGCATGAAGGACCAGCGGCCGAAGACGAAGGGATGGCAATTGTCGCGGCGCGTGCCGCCGCCGGTGGCCGCGCGAACATGGGCGAGGAACAGCGGAGAGCGAATCTGCCTGGCAATGCTCTTGAGATTGCAATCCGACCAGGCGGGCAGGATGTCCCGGTAGCGGCCCGGCTCAGGACGGTCGCCGTACCACGCTATTCCGAAGCCGTCGCCATTGGTCGCCGTTTTCGCCCTGACGGCGCAATGGGATTGCTCGATCAGGGAATGCTTGGGCGACGTCACGAGTTCTTCGAGATAAAGCGGCTCTCCGCGATAGGCTGCCCAACGGCACATGCTCGATCACTCCGATTTCGCCCCGCCATATGAAAGCGATTCGTCCACCACCGTCACCAGTGATGTTTCAACGCAACATGGTAAAAATGCGTTAACACATTCTGCCCAAGCATAGCGGACCGGGCGGACACGCCCTGTTCCATCAGGCACGCGGGACCGGATTTTCGAACAAATATTCCATATTGACAATTCGCGCGCATTTCATTTCATTTCGCCGAGCACAGACAGGGCTTGGCCCGGGAGAAACGAGATGAGCGGCAAGCGCAGGCTGGGCATTGGCCTGATCGGGACGGGCTTCATGGGCAAGGCGCATGCCCTTGGGTTCACGATTGCGTCACGAGTCTTCGGCCTGCCCTTCGAGCTGGATCTCGTATCCGTCGCGGACGTGACGCAGGAGGGCGCGGAGGCGGCCCGCGGACAACTCGGCTTCCGCAAGGCGACGGCCGACTGGCGCGAACTTCTGACCGATCCCGAGATCGACATCATCGACATCACCACGCCGAACCTCCTGCACAAGGAAATGGCGCTCGCTGCGATTGCACACGGCAAGCACGTCTATTGCGAAAAGCCGCTGGCACCGACTGTCGCCGACTGCGCCGAGATGGTCGCCGCCGCGCAAAGGGCCGGCGTCGTCACCCAGGTCGGCTTCAACTATCTCAAGAACCCGCTCATTTTTCTCGCCAGGGACATTATCGAAAGCGGCGAGATCGGCGAAATACGGTCGTTTCGCGGCATTCATGCGGAAGATTTCATGGCTGATGAGAGCGTTCCGTGGGGTTGGCGGCTGGACCCGCGTAGCGGCGGCGGTGCGCTCGCCGACATCGGCAGCCACATTATCGCCTGCATGCGCCATCTCGTCGGGCCGATCCGGTCCGTACTGGCAGAGACCGTCATCCACGTTCCGCAGCGCCCTGTCACGCGCGGCGCCACAGAGACCCGGACGGTCGAGGTCGACGACGTCACGAGGGCCTTCGTCCGTTTCGAGAGCGGCGCGAGCGGAAGCTTCGAAGCGAGCTGGATCGCGACCGGCCGCAAGATGCAGCACGATTTCGAGATTTACGGCTCCAAGGGAAGCATCGTCTTCACCCAGGAGCGGCTGAACGAGATCAGGGTCTACTCCGCCGGCGACGACATCAGGAGCCGCGGCTTCCGGACGATCTGGGCGGGACCGGAGCATCCGCCCTACGGAGCTTTCTGCGTGGCACCGGGCCACCAGATCGGCTTCAACGAGCTGAAGGCGATCGAGGCCAACGAGTTCCTGGAAGCGATCGCCAAGGGCGGTAAGACCTCGACCGATTTCCGCGAGGGCTACGAAGTCCAGAAGGTCCTTTCCGCAACCTATCACTCCGCAAGGACGAACGATTGGGTGGAGATTGGCTGATCTCGGCGTCCGACTCGCTGCTGTCTTTGCCCCTCACCCTTACCCTCTCCCCGCGCGTGGGAGAGGGGACGTGCCCGATGGTTTGCGGGCGGTCATGGTTGCGAAGGTAGCGCCGCGAGTTTCCTTCGCCCCGCCTGCGGGAGACAAGCCTGAGGCGATGCGGGCATGCATACTTCCCGCTGGATAAGGAACCAAAATGGAACGTCCATTCTATCGCTGCAATGGTTAGTCGATTAAACTGAGGCAAACGACGAGAACGAGCCGGAGGCCCGAACGATGCCCACGCCTGAAACGATTGCCGATGTCCCGCAGGATTTCGAAACGCTGAAGGCGGTTATCCTCGAGCGCAAGGCGCAGCTGCCGAAACGGCTGAAACAGGTGGCCGCCTACTCGCTCGACAATCCGGACGAGATCGCCTTCGGGACGGCGGCGAGTATTGCGACTTCGGCCGACGTCCAGCCCTCGACGCTCGTGCGCTTCGCCCAGCACTTCGGCTTCGAAGGCTTTTCGAGCCTGCAGCAGATTTTTCGCGCACGCCTGCGGGAGCGTACGCCCGGCTACGAGGAACGGCTGAAGGCGCTGCGCCAGAACGATCACAGCAAGCTCGAAAGCGGATCGATCTTCAACGGCTTCGTTGCGGCCGCCCATCGCTCGCTCGACAACATCGCGACCTCGGTCGATCCGGAGGCATTCGAGCGCGCCGTCGGCATTCTCGCCAAGGCGAACACGATCTATCTCATCGCCAAGCGGCGCTCCTATCCGATTTCCAGCTACATGGCCTATGCTTTCGGCAAGCTGAAGGTGAAGTATCAGCATGTCGGAACGGCCGCGGGGATCGACGAGGACATGCTGGCTATGGCGACAAAGGAGGATGCCGCCTTTGCCGTCAGCTTCTCGCCCTACGCGTCGGAAAGCGCCAGCCAGGCGCGCTTGCTCGCCAACCGCAAGGTACCCGTTGTCTCGCTGACCGACTCCGCCTTCTCGCCGCTCGCCGAATCCTCCAGGGTCTGGTTCGAACTGGTCGAGGCCGATCATGCCGGCTTCCGTTCGCTCTCCGCCAGCATGGCCTTCGCCATGGCGCTGACCGTCGCAATCGCCGAGAAACGGCGCCGCATCGCCGAGGGCGAGTGAGTCAATATAGAACGGAAATTCCATATTGACGAAACAACGGAATTTATGTTTCATATGCTCGTCACCCATGGCATAGGCAGATTTGTCGGCGCCGGTCCGGCGTCCGCGGGGAGGAAGCAGTGAGCCAGATTTCGTCGGCCCAAGTTCCATCAGGTGCGGGTGCCAAGCCCCTCGACCTCATCACGATCGGCAGAGCTTCGGTCGACCTCTACGGACAGCAGATCGGCACGCGGCTCGAAGACGTGGCGAGCTTCGCCAAATCGGTCGGCGGCTGCCCCTGCAACATTTCCGTGGGCACAGCGCGCCTCGGCCTGAAATCGGCGCTCCTGACGCGCGTCGGCGACGAACAGATGGGCCGCTTCATCCGCGAGCAGCTTCAGCGCGAAGGCGTGGAGACGCGCGGCATCGTCACCGACCCGGAGCGGCTGACCGCACTTGCGATCCTCTCCGTTGAGAACGACAAATCCTTCCCGCTCCTTTTCTATCGCGACAATTGCGCCGACAACGCGCTTTGCGAGGACGATATTTCGGAGGACTTCATCGGTTCCGCGCGCGCGGTCCTCGTCACCGGCACGCATTTTGCCAAACCGAATGCGGACGCCGCCCAGCGCAAGGCGATGAGGATCGCCAAGGAAAGCGGCGCCAGGATCGTCTTCGACATCGATTACCGCCCTAATCTATGGGGTCTTGCGGGTCACGATGCGGGCGAGAGCCGCTACATCGCCTCGGACCGCGTTTCGGCGCATCTGAGGACCGTGCTCGGGTATTGCGACCTGATTGTCGGCACCGAGGAAGAGGTGCTGATCGCGTCGGGCGAAAGCGACCTCCTCGCGGCACTCAAGACCATCCGCTCCCTCTCCGAAGCCACGATCGTGCTCAAACGCGGACCGATGGGCTGCATCGTCTATGATGGACCGATCTCGGACGATCTCGAAGACGGTATCGTCGGCAAGGGTTTTCCAATCGAAGTCTATAACGTTCTGGGCGCCGGCGACGCTTTCATGTCAGGCTTTCTGCGCGGCTGGCTCACCGGCGAGCCGCACGCGACGTCCGCTACCTGGGCCAATGCCTGCGGCGCCTTCGCGGTCTCGCGCCTGCTCTGCGCGCCGGAAATCCCGACCTGGACCGAACTGCAATATTTCCTCGAGCACGGCAGCAAGGAGAAGGCGCTGCGCAAGGACGAGGCGATCAACCACGTGCACTGGGCGACGACGCGCCGGCGCGACATCCCGCTCCTGATGGCGCTCGCCGTCGACCATCGCAGTCAGCTCGAGGACATTGCGGAGGGAAATCCGGAACTGCTCTCGCGCATCCCGGCCTTCAAGGTGCTTGCCGTCAGGGCTGCGGCAGAGGTGGCTCAAGGCCGCTCCGGCTTCGGCATGCTGATCGACGACAAATACGGCCGCGATGCGCTCTATGCCGCCGGCGCCCATCGCGACTTCTGGATCGGCAAGCCGATCGAGCTTCCGGGATCACGGCCGCTTACCTTCGAATTCAGCCAGGACCTCGGCAGCCGCCTCGTCGACTGGCCGGTCGACCACTGCATCAAGGTGCTTTCCTTCTACCATCCCGACGATCCGGCCGAACTCAAGGCCGCTCAGGTCGCAAAGTTGCGTTCGGCCTTCGAGGCGGCGCGCAAGGTCGGGCGCGAGATCCTGATCGAGATCATCGCCGGCAAGCACGGGACACTCGACGACCGGACCATTCCACGGGCGCTGGAGGAGCTCTATGATGCCGGCTTGAAGCCGGACTGGTGGAAGCTCGAGCCGCAAGCGAGCCGCGCCGCCTGGGCTGCGATCGACGCCGTGATCGAGGCGCGCGATCCGCTTTGCCGGGGCGTGGTGCTCCTCGGCCTGGAAGCACCCTATGAGGTGTTGAAAGACGGTTTCGCCGCCGCCAGAATGTCGAAGACGGTCAAGGGATTTGCCGTCGGCCGGACGATCTTCGCCGACGCCGCCAAGGCCTGGCTTTCCGGCAGGATGACCGACGAGCAGGCAGTCTCCGACATGGCGGCGAAGTTCAAGGCGCTCGTCGATCTCTGGCTGCAATTGGGTGAGACCAAGGCGGCGTAGCGGTCAAATACAAAGGCGGCGCGAGGATGCGGCCGCGAGGAGGAAACAAATGAGCCAGAAAACCGTGCGCCTGACCATGGCACAGGCCGTGGCGCGGTTCCTGACCCGGCAGATGACGATCATCGACGGCGAGCGCGTGCCGATCTTCGGCGGCGTCTTCGCGATCTTCGGCCATGGCAATGTCGCCGGCGTCGGCGAAGCGCTTTACGGCGTTCGCGAAACGCTCCCGACCTACCGCGCTCAGAACGAACAGGGCATGGCGAATGCGGCGATCGCCTTCGCCAAGGCGAGCTTCCGCCGCCGCTTCATGGCCTGCACCACCTCGATCGGCCCGGGCGCGCTCAACATGGTGACCTCGGCCGCGCTGGCGCATGTCAATCGACTGCCGATTCTCCTCCTTCCGGGCGACGTCTTCGCCAACCGCAGGCCCGATCCGGTGCTGCAGCAGGTGGAGAGTTTCGGGGACGGCACGATCTCGGCGAATGACTGCTTCAAGCCCGTCTCGCGGTATTTCGATCGCATCACCCGGCCCGAGCAGATCATCCCGGCGCTCCGCCGCGCCATGCAGGTCCTGACCGATCCTGCCGAATGCGGGCCGGTGACGCTATCGCTCTGCCAGGACGTGCAGGCGGAAGCCTACGACTATCCGGAATCCTTCTTCGACGAGAAGGTCTGGGTTCCGCGCCGCATCGAGCCTGATCTCGACGAGCTGGCATCGGCAATCGAGGCGCTCAGATCCGCGAAGAAGCCGATCATCATCGCCGGTGGCGGCGTGCTCTACTCGGAAGCGAGCGCCGAACTCGCTGCGTTCGCCGAGAAACACGGCATTCCGGTCATGGAGACCCAGGCCGGCAAGTCCGCTCTGCCGCATTCGCATCCGCTGAATATGGGTTCCATCGGCGTCACCGGCACGTCCGCCTCCAACGCATTGGCGGAAGAGGCCGATGTCGTGCTCGCCGTCGGCTCACGGCTGCAGGATTTCACCACCGGTTCCTGGGCGCTCTTCAAAAACGAGGCGCTGAAGATCATCGGCCTCAACGTCCAGGCGTTCGACGCCGGCAAGCACCAGGGACAGCCGCTGATTGCCGACGCGCGGGCCGGCCTCAACCGCATTTCCGGCGGTCTCGGCAGCCACAAGGCCGATACAGCCTGGACCGAGAGGGCAAAAGCGGGCAAGGCCGAGTGGCTTGCTGAAGCCGAGAGGGCGACCGCCACCACCAATGCCGCACTTCCCTCCGACGCTCAGGTCATCGGCGCCGTCCAGCGCGCCCGCGGCGGCAGGCAAACGACGCTCGTCTGCGCCGCCGGGGGCCTTCCGGGCGAGCTGCACAAACTGTGGCAGGCGGAGGAGCCGGGCGGCTATCACATGGAATACGGCTTTTCGACCATGGGCTACGAAGTGGCCGGCGGTCTGGGCGTAAAGCTTGCCAAGCCCGATAGCGACGTGATCGTCATGGTGGGCGACGGCAGCTACATGATGCTGAACTCGGAGATCGCCTCTTCCGTCATGCTCGGCGCCAAATTCACCGTCGTGCTGCTCGACAATGCCGGCTATGGTTGCATCAACCGGCTGCAGATGGGAACGGGCGGCGCCAACTTCAACAATCTGCTGAAGGACACCCATCATGTGGAGCTGCCTCGGATCGACTTCGCCGCGCACGCCGCCGCCATGGGCGCCGTGACCCGCAAGGTCGGCTCGATCCCCGAGCTCGAAGCTGCGCTCGCGGAGACCGCCGACGAGGCGCGCACGACCGTCATCGTCATCGATACCGATCCGCTGATCACAACGGAGGCCGGCGGGCACTGGTGGGACGTCGCGGTACCGGAGGTTTCGGACCGAGACCAGGTGAAGGCCGCCCGCGAAGGCTACGAGAAGGCCCTCCAGGCCCAGCGGTTTGGTTGACGCTGGCGTCCGGCCAGCGGCCCCTAACCCTCTCCGCGCAGGGCGGGGAGAGGGGACGTGCCCGGCGGTCAGCCGTGGCTTGCGGGTTGGGGCGGGGACAGCGCGGCTTGTCCCTTCTCCCCGCACGCGGGGAGAAGATGCCGGCAGGCGGATGAGGGGCCACACTGCGGCATCCTCGGCGCACCAAAAACGAAACTACGAACCGACTGCCCCAAACAGACCACGCAGCAGAAAGCAAAACACATGATCCGTTACGGAACCAACCCGATCGCCTGGAGCAATGACGACGACCATTCGATCGGCGCGCATCTGACGCTCGAGGACTGCCTCTCCGATTGCAAGAAGATCGGCTTCGACGGCATCGAGAAGGGCCACAAGATGCCGTCCGACCCCGAAGCGCTGAAGCAGAAGCTCTCAAGTTACGATCTCGTCTTCGTCTCGGGCTGGCACTCGACCAACCTCCTCACCCATGATGTCGAAGCGGAGAAGAAGGCTATCCAGCCGCATCTCGACCTTCTGAAGCATAATGGCTGCCGGGTGGCGATCGTCTGCGAAACCTCGAACGCCATTCACGGCGACGATTCCAAGTCGCTCGTGAAGGACAAGCCGGTTCTGCCGGCGGACAAGTGGGAGAAATTCGGCGCCGACCTCGAGGCAATCGCCCAATATTGCGCCGGCCAGGGCATCGATCTGGTCTACCACCACCACATGGGCACAATCGTCCAGACCGGCGAGGAGATCGACCTCCTGATGCGGAACACCGGTCCGGCGACCAAACTGCTGCTCGACACCGGCCATGCCTGGTTCGGCGGTTCCGACCCGGCGGACGTGGCGCGGAGATATATGGACCGGGTCCGCCACATTCATTGCAAGAACGTCCGCCCGGCGGTCCGCGCGGTGGTCGAAAGCGAAGGTCTGTCCTTCCTCGAGGGTGTGCGACGCGGCGTCTTTACCGTTCCGGGCGATGCGGAAGGGGGCGTCGACTTCCTGCCGGTTCTGAAGATCGCCGCCCAGCACGGCTATGATGGCTGGCTGGTCATCGAGGCCGAGCAGGACTCGGCCGTGCGCAATCCGTTCGAGTACCAATCGCTCGGGCTGAAGTCGCTGAAGGCCTTTGCGAAGGAAGCGGGGCTCGACGCGTAGACGCCCCTCACCCGGCTGCCGCCTCCCTTCCAGAGGGCTATGGAGAGGGGCAGACCTACAGACGCGAGATCAGGAGACCGCCGAATGTCCAAACTGCTCATCAAACCGAAAGCGCAATCCGGCCTGATGCAGGAGATCACGCCGGAAAGTGCCGGCTGGACCTATGTCGGTTTCGCCCTCCATCGGCTGCGGCCCAGCGAGACGACCGGCGGCGAAGCGGGCGAGAAGGAACTCTGCCTGGTACTCGTCAGCGGAAAAGCCAGGGTTTCGGTCGATGGCGAGGACTTCGGCGAGCTCGGCGAGCGCATGACGCCTTTCGAGGGCCAGCCCTATGCGGTCTATGTGCCGAGGGGCAGCAGCTGGCAGGCCGAAGCGACCACGGATCTCGACCTCGCCGTCTGCTCCGCGCCGGGCGGGGAAGGCTTCGAGGCGAAAATCATCCGCCCGGGCACGCACCCGCAGATGACGCGCGGCCGGGGCACCAACACACGCTACGTCACCAACATCATGCCGGAAGACGACGAATCGGCGCAGTCGCTGCTGGTCGTCGAGGTGATCACGCCGGGCGGCCACACCTCCTCCTACCCGCCGCACAAACACGACCAGGACAACCTGCCGGCCGAAAGCTATCTCGAGGAGACCTATTACCACCGCCTCAACCCGCCGCAGGGTTTTGCAATGCAGCGCGTCTATACCGACGACCGTTCGCTGGACGAGGCCATGGCGGTGGAGGATGGCGACGTGACGCTGGTACCGAGGGGCTACCATCCGGTGGCTGCGGTCCACGGCTACGATTCCTATTATCTCAACGTCATGGCGGGGCCGAAGCGGATCTGGAAGTTCCACAATGCGAGGGAACACGAGTGGCTGTTCACCGGCGTCTGACCCGCGGACGTCGCACTGGACGAATGGAGCCTTCGCCCTATCGTATCTTGCCGAAGCAAGCGACGAGGAGCGTTTCATGCATATCGACGGCCAGTGCCATTGCGGCTTCGTTACCTACGAGGCGGAGATCGATCCGGAGCACGTAACGATCTGCCATTGTAACGATTGCCAACGGCTGACCGGCACCGCCTACCGCGTCAGCACCAGCACGCCGCGATCATCGTTCCGGCTGACGGGCGGCGAGCCGAAGCTTTACGTCAAGACCGGCGAAAACGGACGCAAGCGGCTGCAATTCTTCTGCCCCGATTGCGGCTCGCCGGTCTACACGACGGGCACC
This sequence comes from Sinorhizobium sp. KGO-5, assembly GCF_036245905.1. Lineage (NCBI taxonomy): Bacteria > Pseudomonadati > Pseudomonadota > Alphaproteobacteria > Hyphomicrobiales > Rhizobiaceae > Sinorhizobium > Sinorhizobium sp. KGO-5. Next base: position 762,210 of record NZ_BDIZ01000001.1, on the reverse strand, counting down.
GACGAGGACGCAGAGGAGATCGGCATCCGCGTCGGCACCATAAATCAGCGGCGCGAACTTGCACCACGCAAGCAGATCTGGTGTTCCTCCGCGCTGCCCTGGTCCGGCGAGATCGGCAAGCTGCCGGGGCTGCCTCGGGATTGACGGTTCAAGCGACCGGATAGGGCCCATCCGCAAAGACCGTGTCGTGGTAGCCCTTGGACCCGATCTCGATTGCGAGCGGGCTGCGGAAATCCTCACCGCGGCGCAGGCATTTCAGCACATGGGCAAAATCATATTTCGGCCGCCAGCCGAGACAAGCCGTCGTGCGCGCACTCACATAAACCCGATCGATCGTCGGAAAGAGCCGCCACCCCCGTTGCGCATAAAGCGCCTCGCATTCGGGAAAGCGGCTGAAGACGACGGATGGGGCATCCTCCCGCAGAGAGGCGAGATCGTCGCGTGTGAACGGCGTCGGGGCCGAGACGATGAAACGACCAAAGCCGATCTCCATCGCCCGGTCGAGGGCCGATAGATGGGCGCTCGCGACGTCCTCGATATCCGCGCGCCGGTAGAGCAATTCATTCGCCTGCGCATTGGCCGTTTCAAAGCGGCCGCGGATTTCCGCATCGTCATCGGCCTCGGGAAAGAAGCGCGAGGTCCGGAGAATGACGGCGGGCAGACCGTGCCGCCGCGCGAAAAGCTCGCAGAATCCCTCCGCTGCGACTTTGCTCACACCATAGATGTTGCGCGGGATCGGCTGGACGTCCTCCGTGATCCAGGCTGCCGGCTCGCCGGGCGCCGGCGTCAGGGCCGAACCGAAGGCGCTCGTGGTGCTGGTGAAGACAAAGGCGCCGACGCCCGCCCCGGCTGCCTCTTCCAGCAGATTGACCGTGCCCGCGACATTGGTATCGACGAACTCGCAATAACCGTGCGTCGCCACATGCGGCTTGTGCAGGGTCGCGGAATGGATGACTGCGCGCACGTCCTTCATTGCGTGACGGACGAAGCGGCGGTCGGCGATCGACCCGACGGCATCGGTGAATGGCGAGCTCTTGATGTCGATGCCGCGAACGTCGCGGCCGGCCGCGCGCAGTACCCTTATCAATGCCTCACCCAGATGGCCGGCGCTTCCCGTCACCAGTATCGTCATGCGTCGCTCCTTGTTGCCTTGAGGCTAGGCGCAGCGCGGCGAAGCCGGCAAGGCATAAATTATGCGTTCGCTCAGGAGATCGCGGTGACCAGCCGGCCCATCGCGCCGTCGGCGAGTGGTATGCGCTCCCAAAGCACGCGACCGGCAGAGATGGGAACGTCGTCGCGGCCGTTGGGCCCGGTCTCGACGGCCAGGAAAGCCAAACGGCCATCGTGCCAGCCGAGCTCCGCGAGATCGCGTTCCGCCTTCCGGATCTCCTGCGAGGCATAACGGAACATCGGCTCGCCGACCATTTCCCGCCGCCACTCCGCCCGCCGCCGGGGCGAAGCAGCCAGCAGCCGGTGCGAGTGGTCGCAGATCAGGTGAACCCTCGCGCTCGAGCTTTCGACCAGCCGCTTGAGAGCCGCATCGGCGGCTGAGGGCACCCTGGCGAATAGGCGCTCCAGCGCCTGCTGCTGATTTTCGGAAGGTGTGAGGACGCCCGCTTCCCAGCGCGATATCGTCGCCTGCGTCACCCGCATGAGCTCCGCCACATGGCTCTGTTTCATGCCGTTCAGGAGCCGCAGCCGCTTCAGCGTCCGTGCCGTGTAGAGCATCTCGGTTTCCTCCTGATCCGGCGAAGCTATCGGCCACCTGCGCTAGGCGGCAGGGAATGGAAACGCTATACCACCATAAGGGCTCAACGTGGAACGGGACAGCGAACGGTACATGGCGAAAGGGCATTTCAGAATGCTGCCGCGCCGCATCGCCGGCGTCGACGTGGTGGAAGCGACGACGAATCACAGTTTCGCGCGCCATACGCACGAGCAGTTCGGCATCGGCCTGATCCATGCGGGTGCGCAGACGTCGCTGAGCGGCCGCGGAACCGTCGAGGCGGAAGCGGGCGACGTGATCACCGTCAATCCCGGTGAGGTCCACGACGGAGCCCCGATCGGCGACGCGGGCCGGTCCTGGCGGATGCTCTATCTCGATCCGCCGCTGGTCGCCTCGCTCGTCGATGACGTCACCGAAGGGAAGAGGTCGGATTGCGAATTCTCGGACCCGGTGATCAGAAGTACCGGGCTGGCAGCCCGCTTCGGCGCGATCTTTGCGGCTGCCGCGGCCGCCGACGGCACCGAGACGATGCTTCGCTGGGATGAACTGGCCGTCACCCTGTTCGCGGAGGCGATGCAGCTTGCCTCGCCGGATGCGCCGGCAGGCGTGCCGAAGTCGGTCGCCTCGGCCGTGAGCCTTATCGAGGACGATCCGCTGGCGTCGCTTACGCTCGCGGACCTCGCCCGCGAGAGCGGCCTGAGCCGCTTCCAGCTCGTGCGCGGTTTCTCCAAGGCGACGGGACTGACGCCCCATGCCTATCTCCTCCAACGCCGGATAGACGTCGTCCGGCGGCTGATCGCCGGGGGCACGCCGCTCGCGGAAGCGGCAGCTGCCGGCGGCTTCGTGGACCAGAGCCACATGACACGCGTGTTCGTGCGCAAATACGGCTTCTCCCCCGGTGTCTACGCGCAAGCGGTGAACTGATTTCGCCGCCTTGCAATTTCGTACAAGACCGCGCGCTGCCGATCGGTCTTTCTGCCCCCATCATCAATCGGGAACGGTGGCAGAATGTCGAAGCAGGTTCAGGGATATGTTTTTTTGTCGCTCGCCATGGTGCTCGTCGGCAGCACCGTGATCGCGAGCAAGATCATCGCCGCCGGCCTGCCGCCGTTCACGGCAACGGCGCTGCGTTTTGCCATCGCCTTCCCTCTTTTCCTGGGCCTGATGCGCGCGACCGGGGCGTCCTGGCCCAAGCTGCCGAAGAGCGATTGGCTCATCCTCCTGTTTCAGGCAGGCGCCGGCAGCGTCGGCTACACGACTCTGCTCATTTCCGGCCTGAAGCTCACCTCTGCGGCCGATGCCGGCGTCATCATCGGGACGCTCCCCGTCGTCTCCGCCGCAATCGCCATCATGGTTCTCGGCGAGCGTCCGCATCGCTCCGTGTTCGCGGCCGTTTGCCTGGCGGCGGCCGGCGTTCTCGCGATCGTCTTCCGGCCGGATGCAAACGCCGCGCATTCGCTCGCCGGCAGCGCGCTGATCTTCGGCGCGGTCATCTGCGAAGGCCTGTTCATCCTGCTTAACAAGCGCGTCAGCGTCGCGCTTCCGCCGCTTGGCCTGTCGGCGCTGATGACGGGCTTCGGTGGTGCCATTGCGCTCCCGTTCGCGGTTGCAGAACTTCCTTCGATGGGCGCGACAGGCGCCCCGGCGCTCGCGGCGGTCGCCTATTACGCGCTCGTGCCGACGGTCGGGGGCTTCGTGCTCTGGTATGCGGGACTTCAGAAGGTGAGCGGCACCGAGGCCTCGGTCTTCACCGCCTTGGCACCGGTTTCCGCGCTGCTCCTCGCCGCTGCCGTTCTCGGCGAGACGATCACCGCCAATCAGATGATCGGCATGGCATGCGTGCTGATCGCCGTGCTGAGCCTCGGTCTTCGCAGGGCCGGTCCGGAGCGGGCCGGATAGGGGAATCCGGCGCAGGCGCGATCACGCCGCCTTGGCGACGTGATACTCCTTGATCGCCACCATCTTGACCGCCGGATAGCGCTCCGATTCGTAGCGCAGCGAGAACCCGTCCTGCGCCAGGTATACCGGGTCCCCGTCAAGGTCCCGCGCAATGTCGCCGCGGTGGGTCGCGATGAACTTTTCGAGTTCGGCCGGGTTCTCGGCGGAGATCCAGCGGCAGATGGAGAAGCGCGACATCTCGAAGGAGACCGGCAGACTGTATTCCGCCTGCAGGCGTTCCTTGAGCACGTCAAGCTGGAGCGCGCCGACGACACCGACGATCGCAGGCGCGCCGTCGTCCGGAGAAAAGAGCTGCACGACGCCCTCTTCCGCCATCTGCTGCAGCGCCTCTTTCAGCTTCTTCGCCTTCATCGCATCTTCCAGCCGGACGCGGCGGAGAATTTCCGGTGCGAAGTTCGGCACGCCCTGGAAGACGAGCGGCTCGCCCTCGGTCAGCGTATCGCCGATCCTGAGCGTGCCGTGGTTCGGGATGCCGACGACGTCGCCGGCGAAAGCCGTATCGGCGAGCTGGCGCTGCGAGGCGAAGAAGAACTGCGGCGCCGTCAGCCCCATCTGCTTGCCGGTGCGCGAAAGCCGCGCCTTCATGCCGCGCTCGAGCTTGCCCGAGCAGACGCGGACGAAGGCGATGCGGTCGCGGTGGTTCGGGTCCATGTTCGCCTGGATCTTGAAGACGAAGGCGGTCATTCTGTCGTCCGTCGCCTCGACGGTGCGGATGTCGGCAACCTGGGCCCGCGGCGGCGGCGCGAAGTCGGCGAGCCCATTGATCAGGTCGCGCACGCCGAAGTTCCGCAGCGCCGAGCCGAAGTACACCGGCGTGAGGTGCCCTTCGAGGAAAGCCTTACGGTCGAAGGGCTTGCAGGCCTCGATCGCCAGCGACGCTTCTTCGATGAACGTGTCGCGTTCGTTCTCGGGCAGACGGTGCGAAGCCATTTCCGGATCGTTGACCTTTGTCAGCCGCTCCTGCGTGTCGGCGCCGCGCACCTCGTCGGTGGCAAGATGATAGGTGCCGCAGAAAGTCTTGGAGCGGCCGATCGGCCAGGTGACCGGCGCGCAGTCGAGCGCCAGCTTCTGCTCGACCTCGTCGAGGATTTCGAACGGATCGCGGCTTTCGCGGTCCATCTTGTTGACGAAGGTGATGATCGGGATATCGCGCAGGCGGCAGACCTCGAAGAGCTTGAGCGTGCGCGGCTCGATACCCTTTGCCGCGTCGATCACCATGACAGCCGCATCGACCGCCGTCAGCGTGCGGTAGGTGTCGTCGGCAAAGTCCTCGTGACCGGGCGTATCGAGCAGGTTGAAAACAGTATCGTTATATTCGAAGGTCATCACCGAGGTGACGACGGAGATGCCGCGCTCGCGCTCGATCTTCATCCAGTCCGAGCGGGTCTGGATGCGGTCCTTCTTGGCCTTGACCTCACCGGCGAGCTGGATCGCGCCGCCGAAGAGCAGAAGCTTCTCGGTGAGCGTCGTCTTACCGGCGTCCGGGTGCGAAATGATCGCAAATGTGCGGCGGCGGGAGACCGCCTCGGCAATGCTTTCGGCCATGATCTGAGTATCCTGTGAGTTGCGGCGTCCTTTACAGGCTCGGGGGCCAATATGCAATTGACTGCGGCAAGCCCGGCCGTGCTTATGACGGAATGACCATGCACACGCCCGAAAATCGTCCTGCCCCGACCCCTGGCCTCACCCTCGTCCGCCTGCCTCATGGCGAGGGTCTCGACCTGCCGGCCTATGAGACCACGGGTGCCGCCGGCATGGACCTGCGCGCGGCCGTGCCGGCCGAGGACCCGATGACGATCCGGCCGGGAGAGCGCGCATTGGTCCCGACGGGCTTTATCTTCGAGATCCCCGCCGGTCATGAAGGCCAGATCCGGCCACGTTCCGGGCTGGCCTTCAAGCACGGCATCACCTGCCTCAACACGCCGGGCACCGTCGACAGCGACTATCGCGGAGAGGTGAAGGTGCTGCTCGTCAATCTCGGTGCGGAGGATTTCGCGGTCGAGCGCGGCATGCGTATCGCCCAGATCGTGATCGCCCCGGTGACCCAGCTGGCGATCCGCGAGGCAGATGGCGCGACGGCGACGGCGCGCGGGGCCGGCGGCTTCGGCTCGACCGGAACTAAATAAGCGGCGGCAGGCGCCGCTTGACCGGCGAGGATTTGACGATCGACGTATTCGTCTGCGCCTTTTCCGCGATGCGATCGAGGATCGTGTCGAGTTCCGCCATGTCGCGCACCAGCATCTTGGCGATGAAGCAGTCGTCCCCCGTGACCTTGTCGCATTCGATGAATTCGGGCGTTTCCTGGATCAGCCTTTCGACGATATGCAGCATGCCCGGCATCGGCCGGATGCGGACGATCGCCTGCAGCGGATAGCCGAGACGCGCCGGATTGACCGAGATCGTGAAACCATCGAGCACGCCGCGCTCCTCGAGCTTGCGCAGCCGCTCCGCCGCGCTCGGCGAGGAAAGGCCGGCCTCCTGCGCCAGCTCCTTCAACGACACCCGGGCATTGGCGGCCAGAATTTCGAGAATGCGGCGGTCGAGCTCGTCCAGCATCCAACTCCCTCGTAAGTCAATTTAGCCTTATCGCCTTAATCTGTTAGGTATCCTCCCATAATTTCCTCTCAAAATCCATATCCCTGCGCCACCAGGCTCATTATTCTTGCAGCATAATGGATGGAGCAAAAGGCCATGGATAAGGACATACGGCGCGGAAGCGCGGAAATGACGGCGGCGATGCTGATTTCGGGAACGATCGGCTGGTTCGTTCTGATGTCGGGCCAGCCCGCCTCGGGCGTCGTCTTCTGGCGTTGCGTTTTCGGGGCCGCAACGCTCGCCGCGCTTGCGGCGGTCTTCGGCCTCATCGACCTGAGACATTTGCGGATGAAGGTCATCATTCTTTCCGCTCTGGGCGGCGTCGCGATCGTCGTGAACTGGCTCCTGCTCTTCGCCGCCTATCCCCGCGCCTCGATCTCCATCGCGACCATGGTCTACAACACGCAGCCCTTCATGCTGCTCGGGCTCGGTGCGCTCTTTATCGGAGAGAAGATCACCGCCAGCAAACTCCTCTGGCTCTCGCTCTCCTTCGCAGGCATGATCGCGATCGTCCTCGCCAAGCCCGCGGGCACTTATGAGCCCAGCGACTATCTCACCGGGATAGCACTGTCGCTCGGCGCCGCCTTCTTCTACGCAATCGCGGCACTCGTTACCAAGCTCCTCAAGGGCACGCCGCCGCATCTGATCGCGCTGGTGCAGGTCATCACCGGAGCGGCCATGCTCGCCCCCTTCGCCCTCGTCGCGCCGCTGCCGCAGGGAACGCTCCAGTGGACGCTGCTCCTGACCGTCGGCGTGGTTCATACCGGCATCATGTATATTCTGCTTTACGGCGCCATACAGAAGCTGCCGACCCACATCACCGGCGCCCTTTCCTTCATCTATCCGGTGGCCGCGATCCTGGTTGACCGCATCGCGTTCGGCCACGCTCTGCAGCCGGTGCAGATCGCGGGCTCGGTCGCGATCCTCATCGCTGCCGCGGGCACCAATCTCGGCTGGACCCTTCGGCCATCGTCATCGTCCGCCAAGCGTCCGGCGGAAGGAAGCCTCTAACGCCGGGCCTCCGAGGCCATGCTGATGGCAAGACCCGCCAGCGCCGTGCTCATGAGCCAACGCTGCACCAGCACGAAGGACGGCCGACCGGAGAGGAAGGCGGCCACCGCTCCGGCGGTCATCGCGATCAGCGCATTGACGCTGACGCTGATCGCGATCTGCACGCTGCCGAAGACGAGCGACTGCGCGAGCACGTTGCCGGCCTCGGGGCGGATGAATTGCGGCAGCAGCGACACGTAAAGGATGGCCACCTTCGGATTGAGCAGGCTGGTGAAGAGGCCCATTGCGAAGAGCTTGCGCGGGCGATCCTTCGGGAGGTCCCGCACTTGAAAAATCGAGCGGCCGCCGGGACGAACGGCCTGCCAGGCAAGGTAAAGCAGGTAAAGTGCACCTGCGAAACGAAGGGCGTCATAGGCAAAGGGAACCGCCAGAAGCAGGGCGGTAATGCCGAGCGCGGCAGACACCATGTAACAGACGAAGCCGAGGGCTATGCCCCCGAGCGAGATCAGTCCCGCCCCCGGTCCCTGGCAGATCGAGCGGGAGATCAGATAGATCATGTTCGGCCCCGGCGTCAGCACCATGCCGAATGCGATCAGGGCGAAGCCCAGGAGGTTCTGAATTTCGGGCATGGTGCGCCGGTCTCCCATGTTTTTCCGGAAAGTGTACGGCTCTACCGCCAAGGGCAACGCCGTTCTTGTCACCCGATCAATTTTTGCGCGTAGATGCGGGGGACACCCGGATTTTCCTCGGCGGCAGATTGCGGTACACCTGCCCCTATCAGGAGGAACGATCGTGACACTTGCGGCTCTTCTCGCCTATAGCGGCGCTCTCTTCATCGCCGGCATCATTCCCGGCCCGGGCGTGACGGCGCTCGTTGCCCGAGCCCTGGGATCGGGGTTTCGGGAAACCTTCTTCATGGGCCTCGGCCTCATCGTCGGCGACATGGTCTATCTGACGGCGGTGGTTCTCGGGCTCGCCTTCATCGCCCAGACATTCACGACCGCGTTTCTGGTCGTGAAGATCGCCGGAGCGCTCTATCTCGGCTATATCGCCTGGAAGCTCTGGACGGCAGGGCTCCTGTCGCAGAACATCGAGGCGCGGAAGTCGACGAGTGCGGCGCTCTCCTTCCTCTCGGGCCTGACGGTCACGCTCGGCAATCCGAAGACGATGCTTTTCTACGTGGCGCTCGTTCCGACGCTGATCGACCTCGCCTCGATAGGGATCCGTGACTACGGCCTGCTGCTCGTCGCGACTTTCCTCGTGCTTCTTGCCGTGCTGCTGCCCTATATGCTGCTTGCGGCCCGCGCCCGCTCGCTCCTGAAAGAGCCGCAGGCGCTGAAGGTCCTGAACCGGGCCGCGGCGGGCATTCTCGCCGGAACGGCCGCCTACATTGCGACCCGCGCGACCTGAAAAAAGATTCCCCTGCCGGCCGCTTCTCAACGGTTTTTTCCTTCAGCCTCATCGATCCGAGGCTTTCCCGCTCTGGAAGCAAGCGCGCATAGCTCCTATTGTCGCAGCGACAATTTTAAAAACGAAGGGAGAAACCTATGCCTGAAGCGCGCAAGCCCGGCCGCGGCCGCGTCTTTTCCTCGATAACCGAGACGATCGGCGACACTCCCATCGTGCGGCTGGACAAGCTCGCCAAGGAAAAGGGCGTGAAGGCGAACCTGCTCGCCAAGCTCGAATTCTTCAACCCGATCGGCTCCGTCAAGGACCGCATCGGCGTCGCGATGATCGAATCGCTCGAGGCGCAAGGGAAGATCACGCCCGGCCGTACGACGCTGGTAGAGCCGACTTCGGGCAATACGGGCATAGCACTCGCCTTCGTCGCGGCCGCCAAGGGCTACAGGCTGATCCTCACCATGCCCGAGACGATGTCGGTCGAGCGCCGCAAGATGCTGACGCTTCTCGGCGCCGAACTGGTGCTGACGGAAGGCGCCAAGGGCATGAAGGGCGCAATCGCCAAGGCCCAGGAACTCACCGAGACGCTGCCCGACGCGATCATTCCGCAGCAGTTCGAAAACCCGGCCAATCCGGAAATCCACCGCACGACCACCGCCGAGGAGATCTGGAACGACACGGAAGGCGCAGTCGACATCCTCGTGTCCGGCATCGGCACCGGCGGCACCATCACCGGTGCCGGCCAGGTGCTTAAAGCCCGCAAGCCGTCGGTCAAGGTGATCGCCGTCGAGCCCGAAGAATCCCCTATCCTTTCCGGCGGCGCCCCGGGTCCGCACAAGATCCAGGGTATCGGCGCGGGTTTCGCGCCGGCGATCCTCGACACGAGCGTCTATGACGAAGTCGTCACGGTAAATGCCGGCGAGGCCATAGAGGCGGCGCGGCTCGTCGCGAGACTCGAAGGCGTGCCGGTCGGCATCTCCGCCGGTGCCGCGCTCCAGGCGGCGATAGAGGTGGGACAGCGCGGGGAAAACGCCGGCAAGAATATCGTCGTGATCATACCGTCCTTTGCCGAACGGTATCTTTCGACGGTGCTGTTCGAGGGATTGGGAGCGTAGCGCCGGAGGTGCCGGCGAGCGCCCCTGATCGGCCTGCCGGCCACCTTCTCCCGCAGGCGGGGCGAAGGAACTCGCGGCAAACCCGCAACTCCCTTCTCCTCCGTCGAAATGAAATCAAATCGAACTTTCGGCCCTTTGCCCGGCCTCTCCCGCCCATAGGGTGACGGCTTTTCCATCGACGTCGGCCCCCTACGCGGCGACGGGCAGTCTCTCTCCCGCCACCCTGTAGGAGATCGCTTCGGCGAGATGGATGCGGCCGACCGTCGGCGCCTCGTCGAGGTCGGCGAGGGTGCGGGCGACCTTCAGCACCCGGTGGTAGCCGCGCGCCGAAAATTTCATCTTCTCCGCCGCGTCGCGCAGAAGCTGCAGGCCGGCGGCGTCGGGCTCGGCGATCTTTTCGATCATCGTCGTCGATGAGCGGGCGTTGCTCGTCAGCTCGGGATGACCGAGGCCGGCGAAGCGGTCTCTCTGCAGCTCGCGGGCGCGGGCGACGCGGCGGGCGACGGCGGCGCTCGGCTCGGATGTGCCGGGGCGGATCAAGTCGGCGGCGCTGACGGCCGGGACGTCGACGCGGATATCGATGCGATCCATCAGCGGCCCGGAGATCCGCGCCTGATAATCGGCCATGCAGCGCGGCCCGCGGGCGCAGCTCCGGCCCGGCTCGCCGGCCATGCCGCAGCGGCAGGGATTCATGGCGGCAATGAGCTGGATCGCCGCCGGATAGGTGACGCGATGATTGGCCCGCGCGATGATGCAGGTGGCGGTTTCGAGCGGCTGGCGCAGAGCGTCGAGCGTCTGTGGTGTAAATTCCGGAAGCTCGTCGAGAAAGAGCACGCCGTTATGGGCGAGCGACGCCTCTCCCGGCTTCGCGCGGAAGCCGCCGCCGATCAGCGCCGCCATGGTGGCGGAATGGTGCGGCGCGCGGAAGGGCCGGCGGTCCGAAAGCTTGCCGCCCGGCAATTGCCCGGCGATCGAATGGATCATCGAGACTTCGAGCAGTTCGGCGGGCGAAAGCGGCGGCAGGATGGAGGGGAGCCGCGCCGCAAGCATCGACTTGCCCGACCCGGGCGGGCCGACCATCAGCAGATTGTGATTGCCCGCCGCCGCGACCTCCAGCGCCCGCTTGGCGCTTTCCTGGCCCTTGATGTCGGCAAGATCGGGAAGGCCCTCGGCGGCCGCCCGGACCGCCGGCTCGGGGCGGGAGAGCACCTGCGTGCCGCGGAAATGATTGGCGATGGCGATCAGGCTGCGCGGGGCGAGAATATCGATCTCCGATCCGGCCCAGGCCGCCTCTGGCCCGCTTTCCGCCGGGCAGATCAGCCCCTTGCCGAGCGCATTCGCGCCGATCGCCGCCGGCAGCGCGCCGGCGACGGCTGCGATGGTGCCGTCGAGATTGAGTTCGCCGATAACGACATAGCCGGACAGCGCGTCCGCAGGCACAGCGCCGAGCGCCGCCATCAGGCCGAGCGCGATGGCGAGATCGAAATGGCTTCCTTCTTTCGGTAGGTCCGCCGGCGCCAGATTGACGGTCACCCGCTTGGCGGGAAGCGCCAGTCCCGATGCATGAAGCGCCGCCTGGACGCGCTCGCGGCTTTCGGCCACCGCCTTGTCCGGCAGTCCGACGATCTGCATACCGACCTTGCCGGGTGCAACCATCACCTGGACGTCGACCGGAACGCCCTCGATACCCTGAAACGCAACCGTGCTGACGCGCGCGACCATACTGCCCCCTGATTTCGAGCGGAGCGCGGAGGATCATCGTCCCTCCGCAATCCCGCTCAAGCACGGCGGCCCACACACGCCGTCACAACCAAAACCGGTTGTAACCGCAAATCTTGCACGGAATACGCTTGAAAACAAGAACAATGACAGAACACAAGAGCGAAAGTGGCGGCCCGTAGATCAGGGGCGCTTCTTCTCGATCGCGTCCCAGAGCAGGCTTGCGACATCGGCACCGCCGAACTTCTTCACTTCGCGGATGCCGGTCGGCGAAGTGACATTGATCTCGGTCAGGTAGTCGCCGATGACGTCGATGCCGACGAAGAGGAAGCCGCGTTCCTTCAGCGCCGGGCCGATGCGGTGGCAGATCTCCCGCTCGCGCGCCGTCAGGTCGGTTGCCTCCGCGCGCCCACCCACATGCATGTTGGAGCGCGAATCGTGCTCGGCCGGAACGCGATTGATGGCGCCGACCGGCTCGCCGTCGACGAGCAGGATGCGCTTGTCGCCCTTGCGCACCGCCGGCAGATATTCCTGGGCGATATAGGGCTCGCGGAACATCTGCGCGAACATTTCGAGGAGCGACGAGAAATTGCGGTCGTCACGCGCGGAGTGGAACACGCCGGCGCCGCCATTGCCGTAGAGCGGTTTCAGGATGATGTCGCCCATCTCCTGGCGGAAGCGGGCGATCTCGTCCGGGTCGCGAGTGATCAGGGTCTTGGGCATCAGATCCGGAAACTCGGTCACGAAGATCTTCTCAGGCGAGTTCCTGACCCAGGCCGGATCGTTGACGACCAGCGTCTTCGGGTGCAGCCGTTCGAGCAGATGCGTTGAAGTGATATAGGCCATATCGAATGGCGGATCCTGGCGAAGCAGGATGACGTCCATGGTCGAAAGATCGATCCGCTCCTCTTCGCCGAGGGTGAAGTGGTCGCCCTTGACGTCGCGCAACCGCATCTGCTGCGCGGTCGCATAGACCCTGCCGTCCCGGAGCGACAGCTTTTCGGGCGTGTAGTGGAACAGGCGGTAGCCTCGGGCCTGCGCCTCCAGGCTCATCGCGAAGGTCGAATCGCCCGCAATGGTGATGCCCGAAACATGGTCCATCTGGACCCCGACGTTGACGATTCCTGCCATTTTCCCGTTCCCGATTGGATCCACGATGCGCATAGTTCCTTCGACCGGCGCCGGTCAGAAATCGAATTATACGGCAATTCGACGCGATGCTCCGCCCCTCGTCTTCGCGACGAGGCGGCACCGCCGAAAAGCCCGCAAGATGTAGAATGCGTACCGTGGTTAGGCAAGAAGGCTCCTGCCGCTCCCGCCTATCAAAAGGCGTCCGGCAGGTGTCGCGGCCAGCGCCACGGCGCTACGGCGACAATGTCGTATCGCACCGACAGGCGGTGGAAGTCGCCCTGACGCGACAGCCAGAGATCGCTTGCCGCCCGGATGCGCCGCTGCGCCGTGTCGGTCACGGCGAAGACCGCATCGTCCGGGCTCATCCGGGCCTTTACTTCGACGCAGGCGACCAGATCGCCGCGCCGGGCGATGATGTCGATCTCGCCGAGCCTGGTGCGATAGCGCATGGCAACGATGCGATAGCCCTTGAGCATCAGGCAGAGCGCGGCGCGGTATTCGGCGATGTGGCCCCGCTTCAGCGCCTTCAGCTTGCGGGTGTCCGGTCGCTCAGCCTTCATCGCTATCCTTCAGATGAAGGAGCCGGTCGTAAAGCTCCTTGCGCGCCAGCCCCGTGCGGCGCGCCGCCTCGGTCGCGGCCTTGCCCATCGGCAGGTCGCGGGCGAGTTCCTTGAGCAATGCGTCGACGTCGGCCGCCTCCGGCTGGGGCTTTGCCTCCGGCGGACCGATCACGAGGACGATCTCGCCTTTCACATTGGCGCTTTCGTCGTAACTCGCCGCGAGTTCGCCGAGCGTTCCGCGGCGGAACTCCTCGAAGGTCTTGGTCAGTTCGCGGCAGACGGCCGCCCTCCTGTCTGCGCCGAGGACCTGCGCGGCAGCAGTGACGGTCGCGGCAATGCGATGCGGGGATTCGAAGAAGATGAGAGTGGCGGGAACGGACGAGAGTTCGGCGAGCCGGTCGCGCTTCGCCTTGTCCTTCACCGGCAGAAAGCCTGCGAAGAGGAAGGCATCGCTCGGCAGGCCGGAGCCGACGAGGGCCGCAAGCGGCGCCGAGGGGCCAGGTATGGGAACGACCCGGTATCCCGCCTCGACCGCCTGCTGCGCCAGGCGGTAGCCCGGATCGGAGACGAGCGGCGTACCGGCATCGGAGACGAGCGCCACCGATTTCCCATCACCGAGTGCTGCAAGGAGCCGCGGCCCCGCCTCGGCGGCATTGTGCTCGTGATAGGCGGTGGGCCGATTGACGATACCGTAGCGGTCCAGCAGCACCCGCGTCACCCGCGTGTCCTCGCAAGCGAGCACATCGACCCCCGCAAGCGTCTCGAGGGCTCTCAGCGTGATGTCGCCGAGATTGCCGATCGGCGTTGCCACGAGATAAAGGCACGGCTCCAGCGGGCGCGCAGGAATGTTGATATCGTGCAGGCGAAAAGCGCGCCGCCGGTCCTTTTCGGATGCATCCGTGGATTGCTGCTTTTGCAACGCCGCCTTCCCAATCACTCCCGGCCCGATCATTCCGATCGACCATTCCGGCCAAGCCGGGTTTGCGCCCTTTATGAGTGAGCGGGGAGCCCGGGGCAAGGGCGGGCCGCGCATGCAGTCTCGCATTTGGGGAAGAGGCCTCAAAACCCCTTGCTTTTGCGGCTCTCTTTCTGCCATTTTGCCGGTCCACATCCTTCCGGCCGAGCGGCCGGGCACGCAGTTGACGCCGCGGCGGTCCCCTCGCCCGCGCGGCAATGGTTGAAAGCGGTAGCATCCATGCGTATTACTCTCGAGCGGTCCAACCTTTTGAAATCGCTGAACCATGTCCACCGCGTGGTCGAACGGCGAAACACCATCCCGATCCTTTCGAACGTGCTCCTGCGCTCTGACGGCGCCAGCCTCGAAATGAAGGCGACCGACCTCGACCTGGAGATCACCGAGGCGACGCCGGCGCAGGTGGAACAGGCCGGCGCCACCACCGTTCCGGCGCATCTGCTCTACGACATCGTCCGCAAGCTGCCGGACGGCTCGGAGGTGCTGCTGGTCACCAATGCGGAAGGCACGGCGATGACGGTCGCCTCCGGCCGCTCCAAGTTTTCGCTGCAGTGCCTGCCGCAGTCGGATTTTCCCGATCTGACCGCCGGCACGTTCTCGCACTCCTTCCGCCTGAAGGCGCCCGATCTGAAGATGCTGATCGACCGCACCCAGTTCGCCATCTCGACGGAAGAGACACGCTACTATTTGAACGGCATCTTCGTGCACACGGTCGAGAGCAACGGCGACCTGAAGCTGCGCGCCGTCGCGACCGACGGCCACCGGCTCGCCCGTGCGGATGTCGAAGCGCCCTCGGGCTCCGAGGGCATGCCCGGCATCATCATTCCGCGCAAGACCGTGAGCGAGCTGCAGAAGCTGCTCGACAATCCGGACGTGGTGGTGACGGTCGAAGTCTCGGACGCGAAGATCCGCCTGACGATCGGCTCCATCGTCATGACGTCGAAGCTGATCGACGGAACCTTCCCCGACTATCAGCGCGTGATCCCCGCCAGCAACGACAAGGAACTGCGCGTTGATTGCCAGTCCTTCTCGCAGGCCGTCGACCGTGTCTCCACGATCTCTTCCGAACGCGGCCGCGCCGTGAAGCTTGCGCTTGCCGACGGCCAGATGACGCTGACCGTGAACAATCCGGATTCCGGCAGCGCCACCGAAGAACTGCCGGTCGGCTACGAAAGCGATCCGCTCGAGATCGGGTTCAACGCCAAATATCTGCTCGACATCACCGGGCAACTGACCGGCAGCGAGGCGGTCTTCCTGCTGGCCGATCCCGGTTCGCCGACGCTCGTGCGCGATCTTGCCGCGGAGGATGCGCTCTACGTGCTGATGCCGATGCGAGTCTAAGGCGTGTTGAGATTCATCTTGAGTTTATGACGGCCGCTGCGAGATGGATAATGGCGTTGAAGCTCTGGTCGGTTTTGTCGGCACGCATGGCTCGATGCGCTTGAATTCCTTGAGTACCGACTGCGCGGCGTACTGCATGGTTCCTTTGATCGTTGCCGATCAAGGACAAAAACATGCAGCAGATCGAAGTGCTACAACGACCGTTGCGCGTCTGATAAGACGCGCGGCGCTGTAGGAAACGTATCGGAGGACTGCACTCTCTCCTCTGCTCTCGTCTCTGTGCTTGTCACACAGATGAGAGCAGCGGCGCGGGGAAATGTTCTGTCAGCCCAAGGACTTGGTCTGGCTGGATCCCTGTGACGCGCACAGGGATGAGGAAATCAAACAGGCCGCAGCACCGCGCTTGATCGAATTCCAGAGGCGCGCTCACGCGACGGCCTGCGCAACCAAATCGGGGTGCTGCGCGATCACGCGCACATAAGCAACGGCAAAATCCGGAGCAGTGGCGCGTGCTTGCTCCCAGTCCCGCAGCGTACCAACGGGAACGCGAAAGCGATTTGCGAACTCCGATTGCGACAAACCAAGCGCAGTCCTTGTCTTGCGAATCAGGCGAGCCCGCTGGCCGCGATTCATTGCTTCGGCCGTCACGTCGAAATCTTCCGCATCGGCCGGATCAGCAGGGGACGTAATATGCTCGTTCTTCACCCTTGTTGCTCCTTCTCACAGATATGAACCGGGGTAAATTATCCCGCCAAACGAACACGCCGGTGAACAGCCTCTCGCCGACGACCCCGACCACCTTGAACCGTTCCTCGCCGTCGATCTCGCGAATGGAGGGGATGATCAAGTGATCCCCGTCGTCGAAAATACGCAGGCCAAAGGCCAACGATAGTTTATGTTTCTCGCGATTGGCGGCGTCTTTCGCAGGATCGAACCGGTCTTACATGTTGGCACTATACGGGAATCCCGTATAAGACGTAATGTCTCGCTTTGCTGAAAAAATGGACGCTAACTTCTAGTTCAACTGATTCAAGCTTTCAGGCCGTACCGGATTTCGAGTTCAACCGTCGCGCATCGTTCATGATCTGTCGTTTCTAGACGCAGTCGGACTTGTTTTTGCCGCAGATGGAAGCACATTATGAATAAGCGCTCACGCAGCCGCACGAATCACGATAAGAGCGCAACTGCAAATCATACTGTGAGGGGATTCGATGAGCTTGCGCTTGAGGGTGAAGGAAAAATTCGGTCGGAAATTCGACGAAGAGATCCGCTTCTTCAAGGGCTGGATGAGCAATACTCGCGCGGTCGGCGCGATCCTCCCGACATCCGCCATCACCGCACGCCGCATGGCCAGCATAGTCGATCCGGAATCCGGTCTGCCGGTCCTCGAGCTTGGCCCCGGCACCGGGGTGATCACCAAGGCGATCCTCGAGCGCGGCATAGAGCCTGAAAAGCTGGTTTCCATCGAATACTCCACCGAGTTCTACAATCAGCTCAAGGCGCATTTCGACGGCGTGCATTTCATCAACGGCGACGCCTTCGATCTTTCCCGCACGCTTGGGGCCTTCAAGGATCAGCAGTTCGACAGCGTCATTTCCGCCGTGCCGCTGTTGAATTTCCCGATGCATCGCCGCGTCGAACTCATAGAAGACCTGCTCTCGCGCATTCCCTTCGGCCGCCCGGTCGTTCAGATCTCCTACGGTCCGATGTCGCCGGTCGTCGCCATGCCGGACCGCTACCGAATCCAGCATTTCGACTTCGTCGTGCGCAACATTCCGCCGGCGCAGCTGTGGATCTACCGCAAGACGCACTGACGGCGTCACCTCCGGTGTTCGGCATCTATCTCACCCATCCGCAGGTCAGAATCGATCCCGCCGTCTCCGTGCCACAATGGCGCCTGTCCGAACTCGGCGAAGAACGCATGCGCGCCACGGCGAAACGGCCATGGGTCCGTTCGCTCGGACGCATCGTCGCCAGTAGCGAGAAGAAGGCGATCGAAACGGCGCGGTTCCTGGCCGACGCTGGCGGCATCCCGGTCGAAACTGACGAGGAGATGGGCGAGAACGATCGTTCCGCGACCGGCTTTCTGCCGCCGGAGGAGTTCGAGAAGGCGGCCGATCAGTTCTTTGCCCGACCCGAAGAGAGCTTCAAGGGCTGGGAGCGTGCCATCGACGCCCAGGCGCGAATCTCAAGGGCCGTCTTCCAGGCCCTCGACCGGCACGATCCGGCGGTACCCATCGCCTTCATCGGCCATGGCGGTGTCGGTACGCTGCTCAAATGCCGGATGATGGGCACGGCGATCGCCCGTAGCGCCGATCAACCGCCGGGCGGCGGCAATCTCTTCGCCTTCCGTCTTGCGGATCGCGCCGTCACATGCGACTGGACGCCGATGGAGTTCTGGCAGGGGTGATCTCGATATGAGCACAAGCGCGCGCGACCGGCTGATCGTCGGCCTTGATCTTCCAACGGTGACCGAGGCCGAGAAAATCGTCTCGACGCTCGGCGAGGAAGTCCTCTTCTATAAGATCGGCTATCAACTGGCCTTCGCCGGCGGCCTCGACTTCGCGCGCGACCTCGCTGCAGGCGGCAAGCAGGTCTTCCTCGACATGAAGCTGCTCGACATCGACAACACGGTGGCCAAGGGCGTGGAGAATATCGTCAAGATGGGCGTGTCGATGCTGACGCTGCACGCCTATCCGAAGGCGATGAAATCGGCTGTCGAAGTGGCACGAGGCTCGAACCTCTGCCTGCTTGGCGTAACGGTGCTCACCTCGATGGACGAACAGGACGTCATCGATGCCGGTTATGAATACGATCCGCACAGCCTGGTCCTGCGCCGCGCCGAACAGGCCCGCGCCGCCGGCATGGGGGGCATCGTCTGCTCGGCGGAGGAGGCCGCCGCCGTGCGCAAGATCATCGGCGGCGACATGGCGCTGGTGACGCCGGGCATCCGCCCGGCCGGCGCGGAAAAAGGCGACCAGAAGCGGGTGATGACGCCGGCCGATGCGCTTCGCGCCGGCTCGAGCCACCTCGTCGTCGGGCGGCCGATCGTTGCCGCGCCCGACCCTCTCGCAGCAGGCCGCGCGATCCTGGCCGAGATGGAGAGCGCCCTCTCCCGTCGATCCGCCGTATAGCGCTCCGGCGCCGTTCGGGCCTGCTTGACCTGAGGCTCATTTTGCCGGAAGTAACCATCCCGTCTGCATGTCGTGAAAGACGAGGAGTTCATCATGGCCAAAGGATACTGGATCGCTCGGGTCGATATAAGGGACCCCGAACGCTATAAGGATTACGTGGCAGCGGCGAAGCCCGCCTTCGAAAAATACGGCGCGACCTTCCTTGCGCGCGGCGGGGAGTTCCATCGGCTCGAAGGTGCCGCTCGCACCCGCAACGTCGTCATCGAATTCCCCTCGCTGCAGGCGGCCGTCGACTGTTACAATTCGCCCGAATACCAGATTGCCGCGGCCATCCGCCAGGAAGTCGCCGATGCCGAAATGGTGGTCGTCGAAGGCGTTTGAGGCGAAGTCCCGCGGCGAATCGGGGCACGCCTCCGACGCGCGCGGATTGGCCTTCACCTCGCTCGACGCTTGGGCTATGTAGCAAGCAATTCTACCATTGACATCAGGAGTGCGTTTCTCATGACCTTGTCCAACCTTCCGCCGCTGGTGACGATTTTCGGCGGATCCGGATTTGTCGGCCGTCATGTGGTGCGCGCGCTCGCCAAACGCGGCTACCGCATTCGCGTCGCTGTTCGCCGTCCGGATCTCGCCGGCCACCTGCAACCGCTCGGCAATGTCGGGCAAATCTCTTTCGTTCAGGCCAATCTGCGCTACCGCAAGTCGGTCGATCGCGCTGTCGACGGTGCCGACCATGTGATCAACTGCGTCGGCGTGCTCTTCGAAAGTGGCCGCAACACCTTCGAGGCGGTCCAGGATTTCGGCGCGCGGGCGGTCGCCGAGGCGGCTCGGGCGACGGGCGCCACGCTCACCCATATCTCGGCGATCGGCGCCGACGCGAGCTCCCAATCGAGCTATGCCCGGACAAAGGGGCGCGCCGAGGCTGCGATCCTCGAAACGCTTCCGGCCGCGGTGATCCTCCGCCCGTCGATCATCTTCGGGCCTGAAGACGGATTTTTCAACAAGTTCGCCGAAATGGCCCGATTCTCGCCGGTCCTGCCGCTCATCGGCGGCGGCAAGACCAGGTTTCAGCCGGTTTACGTCACCGACGTTGCCGAGGCCGTGGCCCGCTCCGTCGACGGCAAGCTGACCGGTGGGACGATCTACGAACTCGGCGGGCCGCAGGTGCTCTCCTTCCGCGAATGTCTCGATATCATGCTGAAGACGATCGACCGCAAGCGCTCCTTCGTGTCGCTGCCCTTCGGCATCGCCTCGCTGATGGGCAGCGTCGCCTCGCTCGTGCCGTTCATCACGCCACCGCTCACCGCCGACCAGGTGGTGTTGCTGAAATCGGACAATGTCGTCTCGGCAAAGGCCGAAGCGGAAGGCCGCACGCTTGCCGGTATCGGCATCGAGCCGACAATGCTCGAGTCGATCCTGCCGACTTATCTCGTACGCTATCGCCCGCATGGGCAATACACGCGCAGCGGCCGCGCCGCCTGAGCGGTCCCATCACTATCGGACACATTCAAGCCGCCGGCTCTGCCGGCGGCTTTTTTGCCGCCCCCGCTGTGCCCATCCGGCAACAGCGTTGCAGTTCTGCCGCAGTCGAAAATCCGAATCTCGTTTACCGCAGATTCAGCTCGCACTGATATTGATCATGACATGGTCGCAGAATAAACACCGCTCGCACTGACTGCTCGGCGAGCGACGCCGGTGCAGACATCTCACTCGAAAGGCATAACGTCCCATGGGCAAGTCGATCGCAATCTTTTTTGCGTCTGCGGCACTGATCATTCTGGCTGGCTCGTTCATGGCACCCGGCACCGGGGCTAGCAGCGACAAGGGCTGCACGCCGGCCTACGGTGTCAACCCGTGCACGACGGCGTCGATCGGGTTTGCCGGCGAGTAAGCCGGACATTTTCGCCTCGGCTTCGAGCCGGGCATGTTGAGTTTCGGCGGGGGCCAGGAGCCGGGTGCGTTTCGAAAGAGACGCATCCGGCTTTATGTTTCCGGACTGTGTTATCCGAGCAGCCACAGGCCGACCAGCCCGGCGGTCCCGACGAGGATGCGCCAGATCGCAAAGGGCGTAAAGCCGCGATGCGAGACGAAGTCGAGCAGCGAACGCACCACGAAAATTCCGGCGATGAATGCAGCGATGAAACCGGCCGCGATCAGGCCGACATCGTCGAAGGAGAGCGCATCGCGGTTCTTGTAGAGATCGAGCGCAAAAGCTCCGACCATGGTCGGCATGGCCAGGAAAAAGGAAAATTCCGCCGCGGAGCGCTTGTCGGTCCCCATCAGCAGGGCCCCGGCAATGGTCGCGCCGGAACGCGACGTTCCCGGGATCATGGCGAGACACTGGAAGAGGCCGATCTTCAGCGCGAGCGAAGGCGGATAGTCGAACACGTCGGTGTAGCGAGGCGTCAAAGGGAGCCGGTCGATCGCATAAAGAATGACGCCGCCGACGATCAGCACGACGCAGATGAGCATCGGCGTCTCGAAAAGCACCGACTTGATGAATCCATGCGCGGCAGCACCGATAAGCGCCGCCGGCAGGAAGGCGAGGAGAACCGAGAAGACGAAACGGCGAGCCTTGACGCTCGTCGGAAGGGCGAGCGCGATCGCCAGCAGCTTCTGGAAGTAGACGAGCAGGATCGCCAATATGGCGCCGAGCTGGATCAGAACGGCAAAGGTGTTTCCCGGCGATTTGAACCCGAGGAAGTGTCCGGCAAGCAGCACATGCGCCGTCGACGAGACCGGGATGAACTCCGTCAGCCCTTCGATGAGGCCGAGGACGAGCGCGCTTATGATCGATTGATCCGCCATGTAAAAGCTATTCCTGATATAATTGGATGTGGGAGGAGAAAGTCGATTCTCTTGTGTTTGCCACCGCAACTACCTATAGCTCGTTGTAACGAGCCGTGGCCAGTTGCATATGCCGCGACGCTGATATCCCCGAAAACAGCTGCAATCTGATCATCGATGCCGACACTGTATCATCACCCCATGTCCCCAGCTTCGCGGTTCGTACGCCTTATTCTCTCAGAATATGGCTATCAGACGGAACTGAGCGAAGAGCAGCCATGGGAGAACCGGCGCGACTTCCTGACGCTGAATCCTGCCGGCACTCTGCCGGTCTATGTCGATGACAGCATGCGCGCGCTCTGCGGCGCCACGATCATCTCCGAATATCTCGACGAGACCAGCGGCATCATGAAGCGCGACCGCCGCCTTCTTGCCGAGGACCCGTTTCAGCGCGCCGAAATCCGCCGCCTCACCGAATGGTTCCTGCAGAAGATGGAAGCCGACGTGACGCGCCCGCTCGTGCGCGAGCGCATTTTCAAGCTGCAGATGACCCCGGACCAGGGCGGCGGTGCGCCGGATTCGAAAATTCTCCGCACCTCGCGCAGCAATATCCGCCAGCATATGAAGTATCTCTCGTGGCTCGCCGGATCGCGCCCCTGGCTCGCCGGAGATCGCATCTCCTATGGGGATCTCGCCGCGGCCGCGGCGATTTCCGTGCTCGACTATCTCGGAGAGATCGACTGGTCCGATGCGCCGAGCGCCAAGGAATGGTATCAGCGGCTGAAGTCGCGCCCGTCCTTCCGGCCGCTGCTCGCCGAGCGGGTGCGCGGCGTGACCCCGGTCTCACATTATGCGGATCTCGACTTTTAAGGACCAGATCATGCCCGGCGACGCTGCAAAAGCGGAGAACCAGGGCAGGAAACGACGGACCCTCACCGCCTTCCTGAAAGAGGAAGCCGCGGCCAAGGGATTCGACATCTGTCGCATCACCCATCCGGATGCCATACCCCACGCGCCCGAGCGGCTGAGGCAGTTCCTGGCTGCCGGCGCTCATGGTACGATGGACTGGCTCGCCGAGACAGCCGAGCGCCGATCCGATCCGCGCGTCCTCTGGAGCGAAGTGCGCTCGATCGTCCTCTTCGGCATGAATTACGCTCCCGAGGACGACCCGCGCGACGTCCTCGCCAGACGCGATCGCGGCGCGATCTCCGTCTACGCCCGCAATCGCGACTATCACGACGTGGTCAAGGGCCGGCTGAAGGAGATCGCCACGCGCTTTGCCGCGCGGGCGGGCGAGGACGTGAAGGTCTTCGTCGACACCGCCCCCGTCATGGAGAAACCGCTTGCGGAAAAGGCCGGCATCGGCTGGCAGGGCAAGCACACCAATCTGGTCAGCCGCGAATTCGGCTCCTGGCTCTTTCTCGGCAGCCTCTTCACGACAGCCGAACTGGAACTGGACGAGCCGGAACGCGACCATTGCGGCTCTTGCCGGGCCTGCCTCGACGCCTGTCCGACCGATGCCTTCCCGGCGCCCTACCGCATCGACGCGCGACGCTGCATCTCCTATCTCACGATCGAGCACAAGGGATCGATTGCGCCTGAGTTACGGCCGCTGATCGGTAACCGCATCTATGGCTGCGACGACTGTCTCGCCGCCTGTCCCTGGAACAAGTTCGCGCGCTCGGCATCGGAAATGAAGCTCCAGGCGCGAGAAGATCTCAAGGAACCGGAGCTCTCCTTCCTGCTGACGCTCGACGACACAGGTTTCCGGGCCTTCTTTTCCGGATCGCCGGTAAAGCGCATCGGGCGTGATCGTTTCGTCCGAAATGCCTTGATCGCCGCCGGAAATTCCGGTGAGAAGAACCTGACAGAGGTCTGCAAGGCGCTGGCGGCCGATGCGTCGCCCACGGTCAGGGGAATGGCGGTCTGGGCGCTTTCGCGACTGATTTCATCCACCGATCTGGCGGTCTTCGCCCGGCAATGCGGGCCTGAAACCGATGACGAGGTTCTTGCGGAATGGCAAATGGCGGGAGTGAACCGATGAATGTCCTGATCCTTGGTGCCGGCTATTCCGGCACGGCGATCGCGAGCGCGCTCTCTCCCCTGGCGACGTCCGTGACCGGCACCACCCGGTCCGCAGAAAAGCTCCCCCGTCTGCAGGCTGCCGGTATCCGCCCGATCCTCTTCGACGGCACGGAAATATCGGACGAGCTCGAGGATGCGATGAGGGAGACCACCCACCTCGTTCAGTCGATTGCGCCGGGCCGCGATGGCGACCCCATGTTTCGCGCCGGAACGCCGCCGCTTGCCGACCTTCTGCCGCGGCTGGAGTGGGTGGGCTATCTCTCCACGGTCGGCGTCTATGGCGATCACGGCGGCGCCTGGGTCACCGAGGATACGCCGCTCAACCCGGTCTCGCAGCGCTCGCTCGAGCGTGTGGAAGCCGAAAACGCCTGGCTCGAGCACGGTGCGCAGCACGACATTCCGGTGGCAGTGCTGCGGCTCGCCGGCATCTACGGCCCGGGCCGCAATGCCTTCCGCAACCTCGCTGAGGGGACGGCGCGCCGCGTCATCAAGCCGAACCAGGTCTTCAACCGTATCCGCGTCGAAGATATCGGCGCGGCGAGCGCCTTTCTCGCAAAGCGCGGCGTGAGCGGCATCTTCAACGTGACCGACGACGAGCCGGCGCCGCCACAGGACGTGGTCCAGGAAGCCGCCCGGCTGATGGGCGTCGAACCGCCGCCCGAGATCCCGTTCGAAACCGCAGATATGTCCCCCATGGCCCGTTCTTTCTACGGCGAGAACAAGCGCGTCTCCAATGCGCGACTGCGCCAGGCGGGCTTCGATCCGGAGTTCCCCAACTATCGCGTTTCGCTTGCACAGCTGTGGACATCAGGAACCTGGAACCGGAATTAAGCACCTATTTCGTCAAGGCCGATCAGAATATCGCGCGCGAACACAAGCAAGTCGGATGCAGTTTTGAAAGTATTGATTTCACGCGAATCGCCTTGACACGATTATGCTGTCATTATTCGGTCTATACTTCGCCATTTTCCACAACCCTGGCGCTAGTAGCATGAATTCAACGGTCGCGATTCCCGACTTTTCATGCAAAGCGAAATTTTTAATGATTTTATTTCCGAGAGGCGTCGCTGCGCGGCCCGGAGCGCCGCCAGCAGCGCTTAGTGGCTGATTCCAAAGAACTTCCCTCGCCATTCTAAACTAATTCAATCTGTTGGTTATTTTTAAAATCGATCAGACTTCAGACATTCCTAATGAAAACTTAACGGTTGAAGCACGTTTTTGCCATGTTTCACCTCAATTAGCTCGATCAACAAAGGGAACTGACGAATTTTTCAAACCGAAGGGGGCATCGCTTGACGCCAGCGAAAATCAAGACTGCTGCCGCGGCAGCACTATTCACCGTCGGGATGGGCTTGGTCTCGGCATCGGAAAGTCAGGCAGCAGGCGCTGGCTGCGGGGGAGCATCCTGGTACGCGCTTTCGTCCAAAACGGCCTCCGGCGAAAGAATGAATGCCGCGCACCTGACCGCCGCGCATCGCAAACTCAAATTCGGCACGAAGGTCCAGGTGACCAACAAGCGCAACGGCAAGTCCGTCGTCGTCCGGATCAATGATCGCGGTCCGTTCATTCGCGGCCGGGTGATCGATCTTTCCAAGGCGGCTGCCTCCAAGATCGGCATGATCCGCTCCGGTACCGCCAGCATCTGTTACACCGTCGTCAACTCCTGACGATGCGCAGGTTTCGCTCGATTCATCTCGGGCGAGCCAGACTGCAAGGGCCGGTCGCGCCCCTTACATAATGCGGCCGCCGTCTTGCTCTTCGATGTCATCGCCGCTACCACGGCGAAAAAGGAGTTCATCGAAGATGCGATTGGGCGGAAGGCTCTCCGGAGCCATCGAGGTTCTTGAC
This sequence comes from Sinorhizobium sp. KGO-5, assembly GCF_036245905.1. Classification (NCBI taxonomy): domain Bacteria; kingdom Pseudomonadati; phylum Pseudomonadota; class Alphaproteobacteria; order Hyphomicrobiales; family Rhizobiaceae; genus Sinorhizobium; species Sinorhizobium sp. KGO-5. The sequence continues at coordinate 736,825 of NZ_BDIZ01000001.1, read as the reverse complement.
GATATCGAAAAGCGCAGGCGACCCGTCGCCGATGCCCTCAAGGATTGGGGCCTGTCCCACCGCTTCGCCGGCTCCGGCGACCGCGCCGCCATCGGCAACATCGTCTATGATGCCCTGCGGATGAAACTCTCCCACGCCTTTCTCATGGATAGCGACACCCCGGTAGCCCTCGGCCATGCGGTCATGTACCGGCAATGGGGCTATCGCGCCGACACGCTTGCAGCGGAACTTGCCGACGACCGGTTCGCGCCCGAAGCGCCTTCGGAAGCGATGATGAAGGCCTTCGCTCAGCGACGGCTCGAAGATGCTCCCCTGCATGTGCAGGGCGATATTCCGGAATGGACGCAGGCCTCGTTCGAAGAGAATTTCTCCGACGACTGGCTCGCCGAGGCGAAGGCTCTTGCCGTCCGGCCGACTCTCGATCTGCGCGTCAACACGCTGAAGGCGACGCGCGAAAAGGTGCTCAAGGCGCTGGAGCGCAGCGGCGCCGAGCCCGCGGCGATTGCCCGGCATGGCGTGCGCATTCCCGCCGGCGAGGGCGCTTCGCGCCTGCCGAACGTAACGGCGGAAATCTCGTTCCAGAAGGGTTGGTTCGAGGTGCAGGACGAGGGGTCGCAGATTGTCGCAGACCTCGCCTTGCCCGGCGAGGGCGAGCAGGTGCTCGATTATTGCGCCGGCGGCGGCGGCAAGACGCTGGCCATGTCGGCGGCGATGAACAATAAGGGCCAGGTCCACGCTTACGACGCCGACCGCAAACGGCTGGCGCCCATTATCGAGCGGCTGAAGCGTGCCGGCACCCGCAACGTGCAGGTGCACGAGTCGACCGAGTCGCTCGCATCGCTCATAGGGCGGGTCGATCGCGTGCTTGTCGATGCGCCATGCACCGGGACCGGAACCTGGCGGCGGCGTCCCGATACGAAATGGCGCCTGACGCAGAAGAACCTCGAGGAGCGATTGGCCCAGCAGGAGGAGGCGCTTGCCGGTGCCGCCCAGTTCGTGCGCCCCGGCGGACATCTGATATACGTCACCTGTTCCGTCCTTCCGGAGGAGAACGAGGCGCAGGTCTACGGCTTCTGCGAGGACAATCCGGAATTCGAAGTCCTCTCGGCCGCCGACAACTGGGCGGCGCTCTTCGGCACCGACAAGGCGCAGCCCTGGTCCGCCGATATGAAGACCGTGACGCTGACGCCGGCATCGACCGGAACCGACGGATTCTTCTTCTGTCTCATGGGCAGGAAGAGTTAGGCCGGCGCGGATTCCCGCCATCCAGGCAGGGCTGCACCTTCAAGCCGTTCTAAACTATACACTTTGACACCAGTTTGCTTTTGGTCCATGACTCTTGCGCTTTTCACGGGGTTGGAGCTGTACGCTCTATCGACGAGCAACAAGGAGAGGGTCATGACCAAGAATTTCATCCGCGCCGCGGCGCTGGCGCTCATGACGGCGACATCTGCGCTGGCGTTGCAGCCGGCGAATGCGGCGACGGACGCAGCCGCGGTCGTCAAGCATTACGCGACCATTGCGCACGCCAAATACGAAGATGCCCTGGCCACGGCAGAGGCGCTGGAAAAGGCCGTGGATGCGCTGATTGCAAGCCCGAGCGAGGAGACCTTGAAGGCCGCGCGGGAGGCCTGGCTGAAGGCGCGCAACCCCTATCAGGAAACGGAAGTCTATCGCTTCGGCAACACGATCGTCGACGAATGGGAGGGCAAGGTGAATGCCTGGCCGCTGGACGAGGGCCTGATCGACTATGTCGACGCAAGCTACGGCAGCGAGAGCGACGAGAACGCCCTTTTCACCGCCAATGTCATCGCCAACAAGGCGATCAAGATCGACGGGCAGGACGTCGATGCCACCGAGATCACGCCGGAGCTCCTTTCCGGCACGCTGCAGGAGGCAGGCGGCATCGAGGCAAATGTCGCGACCGGCTATCACGCGATCGAATTCCTGTTGTGGGGGCAGGATCTGAACGGAACGGGCCGGGGTGCCGGCAACCGGCCCTACACGGATTTCGACACCAAGGCCTGCACCAACGGCAATTGCGATCGCCGCGCCGCCTATCTGAAGGCAGCGACGAGCCTGCTCGTCTCCGACCTCAAGGAGATGGTCGCAAACTGGACGCCGGACGGCGCTGCGACCAAGGCGGTCGAGGCGGACCCGAAAGCCGGCCTCGTGGCGATCCTTACCGGCATGGGATCGCTCTCCTACGGCGAACTTGCGGGCGAGCGCATGAAGCTCGGCCTGCTCCTCCACGACCCGGAAGAGGAGCACGACTGCTTCTCCGACAACACCCACAACTCGCACCTGCACGACGCGATCGGCATCCAGTCCGCCTATAGCGGCGAGTATACCCGCGTCGACGGCAGCAAGCTCACCGGCCCTTCGCTTTCCGAGCTCGTCGCTGCCAAGGATGCGGCCCTCGACAAGGAAATGAAGGATGGTCTCGCCACCACGGTCGAGAAGATGCAGGCGATGGCCAAGCGCGCAGAAGCGGGCGAGGCCTATGACCAGATGATCGGCGAGGGCAATGCGGAGGGCAATGCGACGGTTCAGGCGGCGATCGACGGGCTGATCGCCCAGGCGAAGACCGTCGAGCGCGTCATCGCCGCACTCGATCTCGGCACGGTGGAACTTGAAGGTTCCGACAGCCTGGATAATCCTGGCGCCGTCTTCCAATAAGCTGAAAAGGCGGGCCGCGACGGACAGGTGGCGGCCCGGCCTCCCTCGATGAATGTCTTCGCCCGCTTTTTCGCACTGACCGTTGCCGCTCTCATTTGCGTCGCCCCCGCGGCGTCGCGCGATGGCGGCATCGCGGAAAAGGCGGATGTCGGGTGCGCACCTGTTCGCGACGACCTTTCCGCCGATGACCTCGAGCGCGTTCTGTCGGTCACGCGCCCAACCACCGATTTTTCCAGGCCTGAGCCCTTCGAAGCAATGCCGGCCGGTGCTGCGACGACAATTGCACGGGCGGATCGGATGATCTTCTCCCAGGCATCGGACAACCTCCCCTTCGAGGACGAACAGGATTTCCACCTCGGCAAGGCGCTCTTCGAAAAGCTCTGGGTCTCCTCACCCTCTTCAACGCAGGCCTCGGACGGGCTGGGGCCGCTCTACAATGCGAGGGCCTGCGAGAGCTGTCATGTCCGCGACGGACGCGGCCGTCCGCCCGAGGGGGCCGCCGATGCGACGTCGATGCTCCTTCGGCTCGCCCGTGCCCCGCGCGACGATGCCGAGCGCGCGGAGATCGCCTCCCATGCACGGCTCAACTTTCCCGACCCGGTCTATGGTGCTCAGCTTCAGGACAGCGCCGTGCCGGGGCTTGCTGCCGAGGGCCGCCTCGACATCACCTATACGGAAGAACTGGTGGCGCTTGCCGGCGGCGATACGGTCCCGCTCCGCAAGCCGCATTATGCGATCGCCGATCCCGGTTACGGACCGCTCGATGCGGCGACGACGCTGTCGCCGCGCGTCGCCTCGCCGATGATCGGCATCGGTCTCATCGAGGCCATCCACGAGGCCGACATTCTGGCGCGTGCCGATCCGGAGGATCGCGACGGCGACGGCATCAGCGGACGGCCGGCCCTCGTGCGCGAGCGCCGGACCGGCCGCGTCACCCTCGGCCGCTTCGGCTGGAAAGCGCAGAACCCGTCCGTGCGCCAGCAGGTCGCCGATGCCTTTGCCGTCGATATCGGCATCTCCACCTCCGATCTCGACCGCAGTCATGGCGATTGCACGGCTGCCCAGACGGGCTGCCTCGATCTGCCGGACGGCGTGCAGCCGCGGCTCGGAGCGGTCGAGGCCCCCGACCCGGTGCTCGACCTCGTGACGTTCTATTCCTCCAATCTTGCCGTGCCTGCTCGCCGCAAGGCGAGCTTTCCGGAAACCTTGAAGGGCAAACGGCTCTTCCATGAAGCCGGCTGCGCCGCCTGCCATGCGCCGAAATTCGTGACCCGCCGGGACGCCACCCACAAGGCGCAGGCGTTTCAGCTCATCTGGCCCTATTCCGACTTCCTCCTGCACGACATGGGCGAAGGCCTCACCGACGGCCAGCAGGTCGGCGAGGCCAATGGCCGCGAATGGCGCACGCCCCCGCTTTGGGGCATAGGCTTGACCAAGACCGTCAGTGGGCACAGCTTCCTTCTCCATGACGGACGCGCCCGAAATCTGGCCGAAGCCATTCTCTGGCACGGCGGCGAAGCGGCGAAGGCACGCAATGCCTTCGCCGCCATGCCGAAGGACGACCGCAAAGCCCTGATCACATTCCTGGAGTCCCTCTGATGCGCCTTCCCTTCGCGAGCCTTCCTCTCGCCTTTAGCCTGATATTCCTCGCTGCCCCCGCGGCGGCGCAGGAAGGCGGTGCGCTTTCCCCGCGTGTCGTCGAAGAGGCGGCCGTGCCGAGGGTGATGGCGCAGGCCGTGGACGGCTTCATCATCCCCGGCTATCGAGACCTCGCAGAGGCGACGAACGCCCTCTCCGAAGCGAGCGCCGGGCTCTGCAAGTCACCTTCCGAGACGACCCTCGAAGCGGCGCGGTCGGCCTTTTCGAGCGTCGTCGAGAGATGGTCCGCGATCGAGATCATCCGCCTCGGTCCGGCCCTCGAACAGAACCGTTTCGAACGCTTCCTCTTCTATCCCGACCGGAAAAGCACGGGCTTGAAGCAGGTCCAGGCAATTCTCGCCAAGAAAGATGAGAGCGCCACAAGCCCGGAGACCCTCAAGGGGAAGAGCGTCGCCGTCCAGGGCCTCGGGGCACTCGAATTCGTGCTCTACGGTACCGGCGCGGAGGTTCTCTCCGGCAAGGAAGGGGACTTTCGCTGCCGATATGGGCTTGCTGTCTCGCAGAATTTGAGGAGCATCGCGGGCGAGCTCCTTGCCGCATGGGAAAAGCCGGACGGGATCCAGGCGGCCTGGAAGGAGCCAGGCCCGGGCAATCCGCTCTTCCGGGACAACAGGGAAGCCGCGACCGAGCTTCTGGGCGTGCTCGTCCACAGCGTCGAGATGATAAAGGACCAGCGGCTGCGGCCCTTCTACGCCGGAACGGTCCACGGGACGCCCGACAGGGGCCGTCCGAAACTTGCCATCTACTGGCGCTCGGCCAACACGATGCCGGCGATCTCGGCGAATCTCGGTGGTCTCCAGAGACTCTTCGATACGGCCGGCATGGAGAGCCTTCTGCCAGCCGACAGCCGCTCGATCGCCGGTTCCATCGACTTCCTCTTCAAGGCTCTGATCGCCGCTACGGACGGTCTCGACGGGCCGATCGAGGACGCGCTTGCCGACGAGAGGCAGCGCGCCAAGCTGGATTTCATCGCGCTCAACACGGCCGATCTGCTCGACCGGCTCAATCGCGAATTCGGCGGTTCGATCGGCCTCGGCGCCGGATTCTCCTTCGCCGACGGCGACTGACACGGGAACGTGAAAACGCTGCGGAACCCGATGGTTGACAAGCAGGGCATTTCGGAGCAAAGCGCATCCATGGCCGCCTGCGCGGACATGTCTCACCAACAAGGATCAACTCAAGATGAACCCCGACAGTCGAAGTCGAGCCTTCATGCTCACGGCCGTCCGGACCTGATTTGATCAGGGCTCCGCCGGTCGGATGACTCGGCCCCATGGAGCCTGAAATGCTGCGCATCTACAAAAGCCAGAACAGCCGACTTGTGCACGTCGACCTCCTCGACGGCCTGGCATGCCAGGAACCGGTGATCTGGTTCGATCTCTTCAATCCGTCGAGCGAAGAAACGCGCCTTGTCGAGGAGCGCCTCGGCATTGCCATTCCGACCCGTGACGAGATGCAGGAAATCGAGCTTTCCGACCGGCTTTACCAGGAGGACGGCGCCGAGTTCATGACGATGACGGCGACCGCCAAACTCGACAGCGATTACCCGGCCAAGGTGCCCGTCACCTTCATCCTCAAAGGCGCGACCCTCGTGACGGTCCGCCATGCGGAGCCGAAGCCGTTCCAGGTCTATGCCAACCGCATCATAAAGCCGAACGGCGCGGCGTGCGAGACGGGAGAGCTCGTAATGCTCGGCCTGCTCGAGGCGATGATCGACCGTACGGCGGATGCTCTGGAGCGCGCAGGCAACGACGTCGATCAGATCTCACGGGAGGTCTTCCGCAAGTCGAACGCCAGCGCCACCAAGAAGACGCGCGACCTGCAGTCGCTGATCGAGCAGATCGGCCAGAAGGGCGACCTGCTGACCGTCATCCGCGAAAGCCTCGTCAGTATTGGCAGGCTCGTCGCCTATCACGTCGCCATTGAGGGGACCACGCACCGCAAGGCGGCCAAGGAGAGCCGGCAGCGGATAAAGCTCGTTCAGCGCGACGCGGCATCCCTCGGAGACCACGCGCTGTTCCTGTCGAACAAGATCAATTTCCTGCTCGACGCGACGCTGGGGCTCATCAACCTCGAACAGAACCAGATCATCAAGATCTTCTCGGTCGCCGCCGTCGTGTTTCTGCCGCCCACCCTGGTCGCCTCGATTTACGGGATGAACTTCGAGGTGATGCCGGAACTCACCTGGCGTTTCGGCTATCCCTATGCGCTGATGCTGATGGTCGCCTCGGCCCTGTTGCCGTATGTCTATTTCAAACGGCGAGGTTGGCTGTGACAGCGGAGTGACCTCGACCGTTGCAGGAAATCGCCCGCTGCAGGAAATCGCATGAAGACCAATACCCTCATCGACCGCCGCAGCTTCGTCAAAATGGCGGGTGCCGCGTGGGTGGCCGCCCTTGCCCCCCGGGGCGCCTTCGCCCTCGAAAGGGCCGATGCCGTCTTCGCCTCGGCCTTCATGGCGCAGGACGGCAGCTACGGTGTCGCGACGCTCACGGAAACGGGCGAGATCGTGGAGCGCAGGCTGCTGCCGGCGCGCGCGCATGGCATGACCTTCTCCCCGGTAAGCCGGCGCGCGGTCGCCTTTGCCCGGCGGCCGGGCACCTATGCCATGATCTTTGCGCCGGACGGCACCGCCGAGCCGCTCGTCATCACCTCCGCCGAGGGCCGGCACTTCTTCGGCCATGGCTGCTTCTCGGCCGACGGCCGGCTGCTCTATGCGACCGAAAACGACTTCTCCGCCAATCGCGGCATGGTCGGCATCTATGATGGCCGCCGGGATTTTACCCGTATCGGCGAGTTCCCGACTTACGGCATCGGCCCACACGACATGACGCTTGCCGCCGACGGACGCACGCTCGCAATAGCCAATGGCGGCATCGAGACCCACCCCGATTTCGGCCGCACCAAGCTCAATCTCGACCGCATGGAACCGAGCCTGGCACTCGTGGACGCCGCGACGGGGGCGCTCATCGAGAAGCATGTGCTGCCGCCTCATCTCAATCGCCTTTCGACCCGACATGTCGACATCGGCGCCGACGGACGTGTCTGGTTCGCCTGCCAGTACGAAGGTGCGCGCAACGACCTTCCGCCGCTGGTCGGGCACTTCGCCAAGGGCGAGGACCTGACCTTCGTAGACCTGCCGAAACGAACCACCGCGGCGCTCGCAAACTATGTCGGCGCTATCGCGGTCAGCCGCCAGGAAGGGCTCGTCGGCCTCACCTCTCCCAAGGGCAACGTCGCGGTGACCCTCAACGCCAAAACCGGTGCCGTCCTCAAGGAGGAACCGGTTGCGGACGCAGCGGGCATTGCCGCCGCGAAGCACGGTTTCGCCGTCTCCTCCTACCGCGGCCTATTCAAGGAGCGAAGGAGCCCCGTTGCCTGGGATCAGCACATAATCCGGCTGGCGACGGATCAGATGGACGCGTCTCCGAAGTCGGAGAGCGCCGCGAGATCGTCCCAGCGATAGGCCACCTGATCCAGGCTTTCTCTGCCGACGCTGACCCGGCCCTCGCCGACGGCGCGGGCACCGAGCCGCTCATAGAATACCCGGTTGGGGTTACCCTTCAGCACCCAGGCAAAAAGCGACGATCCTCCTGTGTCGCGGCAATGGCCGGCGACGCTGCGCACCAGCGCGGAGCCGAGGCCTGCGCCATGGAACTCCGGCAGAAGATAGAGCTCGTAGAGCTCCCGGTCGAATGCTGGCGGCATTCCCCTTGCCTTGCCGCAATTTGCAAAGCCGATCACCCGGTCGTCGGTCATGTCGGCCGCGACCATGATGAAGCTGCCCGGAAGACGCATGCGCCGCGCATGCCGTATCGCCTGGTCCTCGACGGTCATGGCATCGAGATAGGCGTCGGATATGATGCCGCGAAACGTCGCGCGCCAGGTCCTGACCAGGACCGACGCGATCGTTATGAGGTCGTCGGGCACGGCCGGGCGGATTTCGATGCGCCGGAAGTTTTTCATAGACCACATATAGGTGGCGCCGCTTCGCCGCCAAACGGTACAGCGACTGGAAATCGCCGCCCCCGGCTCCATTTAGCACGCATGAACAGAACCGTGGTGCATGTCCTTTTCGTCGTTGCCGTTCTCGGCCTCGGCCTCGCCATCGGCTACATCAACATCCCCGACGCATGGTATCGGTCGCTGGCAAAGCCGAGCTTCACGCCGCCGAACTGGGTCTTCGCTCCCGCCTGGTCGATCCTTTACGTGATGATCGGAATTGCCGGCGCCCGCAGCTTTCTCGATCATCGCGGCCACTCCGTCCTGTGGCCGCTGTGGCTCACCCAGATGATCCTGAACTTTCTCTGGTCGCCGCTGTTTTTCGGGCTGCACCAGATCGCTGCCGCGCTGGTCGTCATCTTCGCCCTGTTCGCGTCCATCGTGGCATTCATCCTCGCAAGCCTGCGCAAGGACAGGATTTCGGCTCTGCTGTTTGTGCCCTACCTTGCATGGGTGGCCTTCGCGACCCTGCTCAACGGTTCGATTTTCCTCATGAATTGAGCTTGCCGGGCCGCAGCCGGCGTGCCAGTCTCCGGGAAAATCCGGGCAGCGTTGTCCGCGGAATCAAGGCAAACCGACACATGGACGAAAGCGATCCTCACGACTTCAGGAAGCGCATCCGGGAAAGCTTCAGACGGCAGGCCGCGATGCGCACGATCGGAGCCGAGCTCACGCGCGTCGAACCGGGAACCGTCGAGATCGAGCTTTCCTTTGATCCCAAGCTGACGCAGCAGCACGGCCTTCTGCATGCCGGCGTAATTTCTGCCGCGCTCGATGCGGCGGGTACCTATGCCGGCTATTCGGTGATCGATCCAGACGCATCGCTGCTGACGATCGAGTTCAAGGTCAATCTGCTTTCGCCCGGACGGGGCGAGCGGTTCCTCTTTCGCGGCGAGGTGACGAAGCCCGGCACGACGATCATCGTCTCGGACGGACGGGCCTATGCGGTCAGGTCCGACGGACCGGCCAAGCTCATCGCCTCGATGACAGGCACGATGATGGTGGTGCGCGGACGCGAGGGGATCGAAGGATGAGCTTCGAACTCAAGTCGGTAGCGGGGCGCACTATTCTCTATGTCATGGCTGTGGACGCCGAGTACGGTCCCTCCCTCCGTGCCAGGATCGCACCGCTGATGACGGGCGTCGGTCCGGTCGAGGCGGCCGTCAGCCTGACCAGGGCGCTTGCGGAGCTCCACGCCGGAGGCAGCCTGCCGGACCTCGTCGTCTCGCTCGGCTCGGCCGGGTCCGCGACGCTCGAACAGACCGAAATCTACCAGGCGGTCTCGGTCGCCTACCGCGACATGGACGCCTCGCCCCTCGGCTTCGAGAAGGGCGCGACGCCCTTCCTGGATCTGCCAGCCGTCGTTAAACTGCCGCTCAGCATTCCCGGCGTGAAGAAGGCACGGCTCTCGACCGGCGCCAACATCGTCTCCGGCAGGACCTATGACGACATCGACGCCGACATGGTCGAGATGGAGACCTTTGCGATCCTGCGCGCCTGCCAGTCGTATGGCGTGCCGCTCATCGGGCTGCGCGGCATTTCGGACGGGAAGGCGGAGCTGAAGCATGTCGGCGACTGGACGGAATACCTGAACGTGATAGACGAGAAGCTCGCAGCCACCATCGACCGGCTCGAGGCGGCGCTGGAGGCGGGCGAAATCCGGCTCTGAGCCTTCCGCCCAGGCGCCTGATTGTCCGGGTGCAATGTTATCGTTGCGCCAAAGGCGGGCTTTCATTAAAGGCTCGCCATGATCAAGCTTGCTTGAAGGCCCGCTATGACCCAGACAGCCCATCCCGATACCGTCCTGATCGTCGACTTCGGCAGCCAGGTGACGCAGCTCATCGCCCGGCGCGTACGCGAATCCGGCGTCTATTGCGAGATCGTGCCGTTCCAGTCGGCCGAGGAAGGCTTCAACCGGCTGAAGCCGAAGGCGGTGATCCTGTCCGGCAGCCCGGCTTCGACCCTCGACATCGGCTCGCCCCGCGCGCCTTCCGTCATTTTCGACAGCGGCCTGCCGGTCTTCGGCATCTGCTACGGCCAGCAGACCATGTGCGCCCAGCTCGGGGGGAAGGTCGAGAGCGGCCATCACCGTGAATTCGGAAGGGCGTTCCTGGAAGTCGAGAAGGACTGCGCACTTTTCGACGGGCTCTGGTCGCTCGGCTCGCGCCACCAGGTGTGGATGTCGCATGGCGACCGGGTCACCGCATTGCCCGAGGGCTTCGAAGTCGTCGCCACCTCTTCCAACGCACCCTTTGCCTTCATCGCCGACGAAAAGCGCAAATACTATGCCGTCCAGTTCCATCCGGAAGTCGTGCATACGCCCGACGGCGCAAAGCTCATCGCCAACTTCGTCCACAAGGTCGCCGGCATTACGGGGGACTGGACCATGTCGGCCTACCGCGCCAAGGCGGTCGAGGCGATCCGCAAGCAGGTCGGCGACAAGAAGGTCATCTGCGCCCTTTCCGGCGGCGTCGACTCGTCGGTTGCGGCCCTCCTTATCCACGAAGCGGTCGGCGACCAGCTCACCTGCATCCTCGTCGATCATGGTCTGATGCGAAAGGACGAGGCGGCGAACGTCGTCGCCATGTTCCAGGAGCATTACAACCTTCATCTGCTCCACATCGACGCCTCCGATCGCTTCATCGGCGAACTCGAAGGCGTCAGCGACCCGGAAACGAAGCGCAAGATCATCGGACGTCTCTTCATCGAGGTTTTCGAGGAAGAGGCCAAGAAGCTCGGCGGCGCCGACTTCCTCGCCCAGGGCACGCTCTACCCTGACGTCATCGAAAGCGTCTCCTTCACCGGCGGCCCCTCGGTGACGATCAAGTCGCACCACAATGTCGGCGGCCTGCCGGAGCGCATGAACATGCAGCTCGTCGAGCCGCTGCGCGAGCTCTTCAAGGACGAAGTCCGCGTGCTCGGCCGCGAACTCGGCCTGCCCGAAAGCTTCATCGGCCGCCATCCCTTCCCCGGCCCCGGCCTCGCGATCCGCTGCCCCGGCGGCATCACGCGCGAGAAGCTGGAAATCCTGCGCGAAGCGGACGCGATCTATCTCGACGAGATCCGCAAGGCGGGCCTCTATGACGCCATCTGGCAGGCCTTCGCCGTGCTGCTTCCCGTGCAGACGGTCGGCGTCATGGGCGACGGGCGCACCTACGAATTCGTCTGCGCGCTGCGTGCGGTCACCTCCGTCGACGGCATGACCGCCGACTTCTACCACTATGACATGGAATTCCTCGGCCGCGCCGCCACCCGCATCATCAACGAGGTCCGCGGCATCAACCGCGTCGTCTACGACGTCACCTCCAAGCCGCCCGGCACGATCGAGTGGGAGTAGGGGAAACGGCGGCGATCGGCGGCTTTAGCGTGGAATATCGTAGAAAAGGCGGGAAAATCAGAGGTTCGGCTGATCATGGAGTTTCGGTCGTTTGGCCATTTCGATTGCATAGCAGTGCGTGCAGCCGGCGGTGACGATCGAACTTCCTGCCACAGGGTTCCAAGTGGAATCCGTCCACTCTATTTGAGTTTCAGCCATCAGATCCCCCACGCATTCGTCCGACCGGCGCTGCATTAGATCGCTCCGCGCATAGGATTGAGGATCTCAACTCCGGCAAAATCCCTTTCATTATCTGTTACTACTACGCAGTCGTTTGCGCCCGCGACAGCAGCGATGATCATGTCGAGCCCGCTGCGCGGCTTACCGGCCGCTTTGCCCGCCGCCATTAGCTGCGCCCAGATCAGGCCCGCTTTGTCGTCGAACGACAGGATGCGGCCAGCAAACAGAGCCTGAGGCCCTTCAGGCCCAGAAAACCACCTGTCGAGAGCGGCGCGCTTCTTGCCTCGTGGCTTCTCCAGAATCCCCTGTCGAATTTCCGCAACGGTCAGCGACGCGATGAACAGGTCCTCATCACGCTGCCTCGACATCCACGCCAGAAGCGACTCCGATGGCTGCGGTTTAACAACATTGCTGATGATATTGGTGTCCAGCAGATAGCGCGTCACAGGTCGACCTTGCGCGCATTTTCACGGGGGCGGGAAAGATCGAGTTCCGCGTTCACCAGCGGCGAACGCCGCAGCGCCGCGAGGATGCCGCCAGGTTTTGGCGGATCGGCAGCGATCGACCTGCTGACGGTGGCGCGAAGCTCTGAGGCCTCGGGCGTGTCTTCGGACAGGCGCCTGGCTAGCGATCGGATAAGGTCGCGATCAGCGTCCCGGCCAAGCACTTCGAAGCGAGCAAGGCCGCGCTTGCCAAGGCGAGAGCGATAATTCTGGATGGCGCGCTTCTGTGAACTTCCCATGACTGGCTCCGATATTTCCAGTAATATAGCCAGAATTCGGGCGTATAGCAAGGTCGCGCGGTCGGTGGACGGTCTGGTCGCGGCACAGTGGTATCGTCGCTAATCGTGTAATACGCCTTGCTTGACGGTACTTTATGCGAAAGCGAAGGCACGATTTTCGCAAATGGCCCCAAAATCCAATGATTTCAAAAGCGCCGTTTTTTGACGGTCCACATGACGGTATTTCGGAGAGCGAAAAAATAATTTTTCAAGGAAAAAACAATGACTTGAGTCAGAGATCAACAATCGAGTGGGAGTCATTTTGCCCATCCGGCGATGCGAAAAATAATCAAAACCGTCCTCCACCTTGTTCACGTGAGGCTTTAATTTAATCTGGATGTCATGCGCCGCTCGGAGATCGACAGTCAAAACCGCTATCTGCTCAAACTGCAGCATGATTACCGCCTGGCGGCGGACATCGTCGCCCGCTCCTGGGCCGGGTTCTCTGAAGTTCAGGCGATCGCCGTCATCGGCTCGGTTGCAAAGCCGCTCTGGAAGGAGGTCCCTCGCTTCAGGGGTTTCCGCAGCAGCGGCATCGAGGTCTGGCACGAATGCAGTGATCTCGACATGGCGCTCTGGCTCGACACGCAAGAGCGCCTCACCGAACTGAGCAAGGCATGCGCCCGCTCCTTGCGAGAGGCATTCGAATCCGGAGCCGGCATGAGTGTTCCGGGCAACAAGGTCGATACCTTCCTGTTCGAGCCGGGAAGTGATCGCTATCTCGGTCGCCTCTGCCGCTTCAACGAGTGTCCCAAGGGCAAACTCGATTGCCTTACGCCCGGTTGCGGTGCGATTCCATTCAACAAGACCATTCCCGGGTTCACGCCCGGGGCCGATCTGCTGGCGCCGGCGCGATATGCGATGCTCTACAAGCGCGGCGTCGGCGTGCTGCGCTCGGCTCTTGACCTTCCGACGGTCGATGAGGATTGAGATCGGCGGCAGCTAGGGTCTACAGCCGTCGTCGGGCTTGCAATACGGCAATGCCAAGTCTCATAACCGGTTTTCGAGTTTGAGGACGAAACGAGTGGACATTTCCGAAATCATCTTCGCCGGCGATACGCCGGGCATCGAGTGGCGGCTGCCGGTGTTCCAGTTCAAGGGGGCAAACGGCGCAGCGCCGCGGACCTATATCCAGGCGGCGCTCCATGCCAACGAGCTGCCGGGAACGGCACTTCTTCATTTCCTGCTCGAACGGCTCCGCCAGGCGGAGAATGACGGCGCCGTTCTCGGGGATATCACCATCGTTCCTCAGGCAAATCCGATCGGCGCGGCGCAGTCGCATTTCGGCGAACTGCAGGGCCGCTTCGATCTGGGCTCCCGCACCAATTTCAACCGGGATTTCCCGTTGATCTCCCTTGGCGAGCGTGACGGTCTGCTTGAAGGGCCGGACCGTTACTCGGCCGTCGATCGGCTGAAGCGGCACCTTCTTCATATGGCGCTCGGCGCGGATCTGGTGCTCGACCTCCATTGCGACGACGAGGGGCTGCAATATGCCTATATCGACGAGGCATTCTGGCCGGAGGCCGCCGACCTTGCAGCGGCCCTCGACATGGAGGCGGTGTTCCTTTCCGACGGGCAAAGCTCGGCCTTCGAGGAGGCGGTCGCCCATGCATGGAAGCACGAGAGCGAAGGCGAGCGCAGGACCGCCCTGCCCGGCCGCCTGTCGGTGACCGTGGAATTGCGCGGCACGCGCGACGTCTATCCGGAAATTGCGCGCAAGGACGCCGAAAGCATGTTTCGCTTTCTTGCCGGCCGCGGAGTCGTTGCGAGCACCGGCGTCGGCCTTCCGGCTTTTGCCGGCAAAGCCGTGCCGCTCGACAATATCGAGATGATCCGCGCACCGGAGGCCGGTGCGGTCCTCTTCCACCGCGATATCGGCGACAGCGTCGAGGCCGGAGAACTGCTGGCGACCATCCTGGTCCGCCCCGGCGTGCCGGGCGGCACCGTCGAGGTTCGGGCGCCGCAGGATGGGCTCATCGTCACGCGCGTCTCCACCCGTCTCGCCCGCCGCCGGTCCGACCTGATGAAGATCGCCTGCGCCGGGCCTTCGCGTGCGGCGCGCAAGCCGGGGACGCTGGAGGCCTGAACCCGCCGTTTCGACCAGTCGCGGTGCGGAACCGCTTGCCTTTCCGCCTGTGGGAAACGACTATGATCCGATCCACTGCTCCACAAGGAATACCGGATGTTCGACGCCCTCGCCCGCCAAGCCGACGATCCCTTGCTGGCCCTGATCGGCCTGTTCAGGAAGGATGAGCGCCCCGGAAAGGTCGATCTCGGCGTTGGTGTCTATCGCGACGAGACCGGACGCACGCCGATCTTCCGGGCCGTCAAGGCGGCGGAAAGGCGGCTGCTCGAAACACAGGACAGCAAGGCCTATATCGGCCCCGAAGGCGACCTCGTCTTCCTCGATCGGCTATGGGAACTCGTCGGCGGCGACACGGTCGAGCGGAGCCACGTTGCGGGCGTCCAGACGCCCGGCGGCTCCGGCGCACTCCGCCTGGCGGCTGACCTCATTGCGCGCATGGGCGGCCGAGGCATCTGGCTCGGGCTGCCGAGCTGGCCGAACCACGCGCCGATCTTCAAGGCGGCCGGGCTCGATATCGCCACCTACGACTTCTTCGACATTCCGTCGCAGTCGGTAATCTTCGATAACCTCGTGAGCGCGCTGGAAGGTGCCGCACCCGGCGGCGCCGTGCTGCTGCATGCAAGCTGCCACAACCCGACCGGTGGCGTCCTGAGCGAAGCGCAATGGATGGAAATCGCCGCCCTGATCGCCGAGCGCGGCCTGCTGCCGCTCGTCGACCTCGCCTATCAGGGCTTCGGCCGCGGGCTCGACCAGGATGTCGCGGGCCTCAGGCATCTTCTCGGCGTCGTCCCGGAAGCGCTCGTCGCGGTTTCCTGCTCGAAGTCCTTCGGGCTTTATCGCGAGCGCACGGGCGCGATCTTCGCGCGGACCAGCTCTTCTGCGTCGGCGGACAGGGTGCGCTCAAACCTCGCGGGGCTCGCCCGCACCAGCTATTCCATGCCGCCGGATCACGGCGCAGCGGTGGTGCGGACGATCCTTGACGACCCGGAACTCAGGCGCGACTGGGCGGAGGAGCTCGAGACGATGCGGCTCAGGATGACCGGCCTGCGGCGGTCGCTTGCCGAGGGACTCCGCACCCGCTGGCAGAGCCTCGGCGCGGTCGCCGATCAGGAGGGCATGTTTTCCATGCTGCCGCTTTCCGAAGCGGAAGTGATGCGGCTGAGGACCGAGCACGGCATCTATATGCCGGCATCCGGCCGCATCAACATCGCCGGGCTCAAGACGGCGGAAGCCGCCGAGGTTGCCGGCAAGTTCACCAGTCTCTGATCTCTTGTCTTTTGCTCCGGGCCTTTTCCGACGCGCGGCGCCCGGCTATGTCCTCCCGCATCTGGAAGTACGGAGAGATTCGGCATGACGGTTACGATCTACGGCATCAAGAACTGCGACACGATGAAGAAGGCGCGGAACTGGCTCGACAGCCGCGGCACTTCCTACGATTTCCACGACTACAAGGCGGAAGGCATCGATCGTGCGCGACTCGAGCGCTGGTGCGCCGAACTCGGTTGGGAGACGCTGCTCAACCGCTCGGGCACCACCTTCCGCAAGCTGGATGAGGCCGACAAGCGGGACCTGACGGCCGACAAGGCGATCGCGCTGATGCTCGAGCAGCCGTCGATGATCAAGCGCCCGGTGCTCGAGGCCCAGGGCAGGCTGCTCGTCGGCTTCAAGCCGGAACTCTACGAAGCCGCGTTCGGGGCTTAGACCATGTCGAAGACGACCCGGGCGACGCAGGCTCTCGCAAAGGCCGGCGTGATCTTCACCGTTCACAGCTATGACTACGATCCCGGTGCCGAACGCGTCGGACTGCAGGCGGCGGAGGCGCTCGGCGAAGACCCCTCCCGCGTGCTGAAGACGCTGATGGCCGAGGTGGACGGCAAGCCGGTCTGCTGCATCGTGCCCTCGGACCGGGAGGTGAGCATGAAGAAGCTCGCCGCAGCCTTCGGCGGCAAGTCGGCAAGCATGATGAAGCCGGCGGACGCCGAGCGGCTCACCGGCTATCACGTCGGCGGCATCAGCCCCTTCGGGCAAAGGAAGACCGTTCCGGCCGCAATCGAGGAAGCGGCGCTTGCCGAAGAACTGGTGTTCATCAATGGCGGGCAAAGAGGTCTGCAGGTACGGCTTGCACCGAAGGACGCGCAGGCCGTGTTGCGGGCAGTCGCCGCGCCTTTGATCGCCTGATCTCTGCGCAGAAGAAGGGCGCGCGTCAGCCGAGTCTCGAAAGCAGCGTCGCGAGCTCGCGTGCCTCTCCTTCGCTCAGTTTCGCGCCGACATGGCGCGCAATCGATGGCGCATAGGTCTGCCACATGCGCTTCCGGGTGTCCCGCCCCTTCTCGGTCACCACGACCCAGCAGCCGCGCGCGTCCTCGTCGAAGGCCTTCCGTTGCACGAGCCCTTCCCTCTCCAGCCGGTCTATCAGGCGCGAAAGGTTGTACTGGGCAAGCAGCGTGCGCGCCTCGATCTCGAAGGGGCGCAGCCTCCCGCCATCCGCCTTCACCAGTTCCCATAGCACGTCGTACCAGGCCAGCGGCGGCAGGGCCGCCTCCTTGAAATCCTTTTCGATGGCCGACAGCAGGCGCTGCTGTGCCCGCATCAGACCGATCCATGCAAGGGTAGCGGCCTCGGTCGGCTCGCTGCGTTCCGTCTTCTTCGTGCTCATAGATGCAATTACATCTATCTTGACCCATCTGGCAAGACAAGTTATATGCAGATGCATCTAAATCGAACCGGGAGCGACCGATGACCGCGCAACTCACCCTGATCAGCCACCATCTCTGCCCCTATGTGCAACGCGCCGCGATCGCGCTTGCGGAAAAGGGCGTGCCCTTCCAACGCGTCAATATCGATCTCGCCGACAAGCCGGACTGGTTCCTGAGGATTTCACCGCTCGGCAAGGTGCCGCTCCTGCGCATTCCGCAAAGCGGGAGCGAAGCGATCCTCTTCGAGAGCAGCGTCATCTGCGAGTATCTGGAGGAGACGCAGACCGGACCGAAGCTTCATCCCGCCGATCCGCTGCTGCGCGCCCGCCATCGCGGCTGGATGGAGTTCGGCTCTTCCATCCTTGCCGATCTCTGGGTCTACGAAACAACGCAGGACACCGCGGCACTGGAGGCCAAGCGCAAGGTGCTCCAGGCGAAATTCGCGACCGTGGAGGCGGAGCTCGCCGAGGGTCCGTATTTTGCAGGCAGCCGCTTCAGCCTCGTAGATGCGGTTTTCGCGCCGATCTTCCGCTATTTCGACGTGTTCGATCAGATCTCCGACCGCGGCATCTTCAAGGGCCTGCCGCGGGTCGTCGCCTGGCGCGAGGCGCTGGCCGGGAGGCCGAGCGTGAAAACCGCAGTCGGCGAGGACTATCCGCAACGGCTGATGGCGTTCCTCGAGCAGCACCAAGCGGCGTTGCTCGACACCGGAAGAGTGGCGGCCTGAAGAACCCTTCTGTTTTCCGCGGAACCGGTCTAAAACCGCTGACATCCGCAAGAAGACGAGCAGGAGCCGCCATGAACGCCCCCCTCCAATCCACGAGGAATCCAATCGATCCCGTCAAGCTCGAAAAGCTCGCCGAGGTCGCCATCAAAATCGGTCTGCAATTGCAGAAGGGTCAGGACCTGGTGATGACCGCGCCGATCGCGGCGCTGCCGCTCGTGCGCCTCATCACCAAGCACGCCTATATGGCAGGCGCCGGACTGGTGACGACCTTCTACGCCGACGAGGAAGCGAC
This sequence comes from Sinorhizobium sp. KGO-5, assembly GCF_036245905.1. Lineage (NCBI taxonomy): Bacteria > Pseudomonadati > Pseudomonadota > Alphaproteobacteria > Hyphomicrobiales > Rhizobiaceae > Sinorhizobium > Sinorhizobium sp. KGO-5. Next base: position 718,347 of record NZ_BDIZ01000001.1, on the reverse strand, counting down.
GCTCGCCCGCTACGCCCATGCGCCCGACGAGAGCTTCGACCGCGCCAGCGACTGGCTCTATGAAGGCATGGCCAAAGCCTATGCGGGAGGAGCAGCGCGCCTGGCCATCGCCGGCGACAACCCGATGCTGCTTTCGGCTCAGGACCCGGCGAAGGTCGCCCGCGCCAACAAGGCGAACTCGATCGCCTACAAGCCGGCGCTCGAAAAGATCTCCAATTTCGACATCAACTGGAACATCGTCTCCTATCCGAACCCCTCCTGGGCGAAGCAGATGTTCCCGGACGATCCGGAAGCGGTCGCCGTCGAAAAACTCGCAAACGCCATCTTCGCAGCGTCGCGGGTCGACGTCGACGATCCGATCGCCGCATGGAAGGACCATAATGCCGAGCTGCACCGGCGCTCGGCCTGGCTGAACGGAGAGCGCTTCGCCGCCCTGCATTTCACCGGGCCCGGCACCGACCTCACCGTCGGACTCGCCGATGGGCATGAGTGGCACGGCGGCGCCTCGGTCGCCAAGAACGGCATCACCTGCAATCCGAACATCCCGACCGAGGAGGTGTTTACGACGCCGCACGCGCTGCGCGTCGAAGGCCATGTTTCGAGCACCAAACCGCTCTCCCACCAGGGCACGCTGATCGACAATATCCAGGTGCGTTTCGAAGCCGGCCGGATCGTCGAGGCCAAGGCTTCGCGGGGCGAAGAGGTGCTGAACAAGGTGCTCGATACCGACGAGGGCGCCCGGCGGCTCGGCGAAGTGGCGCTGGTGCCCCATTCCTCGCCGATTTCGGCCAGCGGCATCCTCTTCTACAACACCCTCTTCGACGAGAATGCCTCCTGCCACATCGCGCTCGGCCAGTGCTATTCGAAGTGCTTCCTCGACGGCGCAAGCCTCAGCCAGGAGCAGATCCGCGCCCAGGGCGGCAATTCGAGCCTCATCCATATCGACTGGATGATCGGTTCCGGCGAGGTGGACATCGACGGGGTTCGCGCGGACGGCGCCCGTGTGCCCGTGATGCGCAAGGGCGAGTGGGCCTGATCGTTTTGCGGCATGGCGGTGCCCCTCATCCGCCTGCCGCACCTTCTTCCTGCGGACGGCGCGAAGCAGACGCGCGGCAAACCCGGCGTATCATTGCGGACATCCGCTCTCTCCGCTTGCGGGGAGAAGGTCGGTCCTCTGGTTAAACCCGAAGAGAGGGGGCGGATGCCGCGCGGCGCGTCGCCTGTGCATACTGGCTCATCCACACGCTTGCGAAGACGGTTGCGATCCCGAGCACCTGCACCGCCGTCAGCTGCTCATCGAGTACGATCCAGCCGATGAGGATCGCGACGACCGGGCTCAAGAAGCCGAGCGGCGAAACCTGGGAGGGTTCGAGCCGCGATAAGCCGCGGAACCAGAGCAGGTAGGTGAAGGCCGTGCCGATCAGGCCGAGATAGGTAAAGCCCAGAATATTGGCTGCAGTGAGCGATGGCAAAGAGGGTTCCAGCAGGAAGGCGACCGGCACCAGAAGCAGTCCGCCAGCCGCCAATTGCCAGGCGGTAAAGGTGAGCGGCGAGACCGGCGGCGTCCAGTATCGGCTCAGCACCGTGCCGAATGCCATGGAGACGGCGCCTGCCAAGCCAGCCGCGACGCCCACCGGATCCAGCGCCGCTTTCGGCGTCAGCACCAGGAGCGCGACCCCCGCCATGCCGGCAACGCCGGCAACGACGCTCAAGGCACGGGCGGGCGAGCCGAGAACGATGCGCGACAGGACGATCACGATCAACGGCTGAATGGCTCCGACGGTTGCGGCGACACCGCCGGGCAGCCGGTAGGCGGAAACGAAAAGCATCGTCTGGAAGAACGAGAAGTTGAGCGCGCCGAGCACGAAACTACGCGCCAGCCATACACCCGTCGGCATTTGCCGGACGACAAGCAGCAGCAGCAGCCCTGCCGGAAGCGCCCTGAGCATTGCGACCGTGACCGGGTAACCCGCCGGCAGAAATTCCGTTGTGACCAGATAGGTACTGCCCCATATGGCCGGCGCTATGGCCGTAAGCAGAATATCGGAGCTGCGGATGCCCATATCTTCACCTCAAGAATCTCTACGTCAAGATAACTCTAATCCAATTTATCTTGACGTCAAGATACATGGTGGCTACGACTTCATGAAGGATGAAGCGTTCACTCCGATCGCTAGAGCATTTCAACGTTTCATAGAAACTCTGAAATGCTCTAACCATTTGATCCAACGCACTTCCGGACGGAAAACCGTTACACACTTTTCCTGGAAGTACTCTAATGCAGACGGATATGGATCACGTAGACAAAATCCTGGCGCAGTGGCGCAGAGAGCGGCCGGAGCTGGATGTGACGGCCATGGGTCTGCTCGGCCGACTATCGCGGCTCCGGGCCCATCTCGCTCGTGAGGTGGAAAGCACCCTTGCCGAACACGGCCTGAACTCGGCGAGTTTCGACGTGCTCGCAACGCTGCGGCGCTCCGGCCCGCCCTTCCGGCTCTCGCCGGGCGATCTGTTGGGAACGACGATGGTCACCTCCGGCACGATGACCAATCGCATCGACCAGCTCGAGAAAGCCGGGCTTGTCGAACGCCTGGACAATCCGGAAGACCGGCGCGGCGTCCTCATCGCGCTGACACCGCAGGGTCTCAAGCGCGTGGACACGGCGGTCACTGATCATGTCGCCAACCAGCAGCGCCTCGTTGCAGGCATAGAACCCGACGAACGGGAGGCTCTGGACGCGCTGCTCAGGAAATTCCTCGCGGTCTTCGAATAGGTCGCCGGTCAGATCCGGCTCACCAGAGCCCTCACACGCTGGAGATGGCGTTTCCGCTTCGCCTCCGTCACCCGATCCATGTCGTGCAGAGTGAGCATGCGGAAGTCCAGCCCCTTGCCGCAGAAGGCGGCGATGCCGCGCTTCAGCAGCCGCCGCACCGGATTTCCCATGTAGAGATGCACGACCCACCAGGGGGATCCGGTACTGGTCAGCGCCCAGAACAGCTTGATGTTGCCGAGGCGAGGAATGATACGGCCGCCCGCCGCATCATGGTCGAAAGCGACCCCGGGCGCAAAGACGCGATCGAAGAAACCTTTGAGGATCGCCGGAAAATTGAACCACCATTGCGGAAAGACGAGCACGAGTCCGTCCGCAGCCCGCAGCCGATCGATCCAGCGCGATACCCCGGAGGCGTCGTAACCTTTATCGAAATAGCTGCCCCGCTCGGCCACGGTCAGCCGCGGATCGAAGCCTTCGCGATAGAGGTCGAGCAGGTCGACCGTATGGCCTTTGGCCTCGAGCGTCTCCCTGGCCACGCGCGCGACACTCGCAGCGAAGCTCTCTTCTAGCGGATGGGCGAGCACCATCAGGATATGCATCAGAAGAGGCTGCCCTGCTTCGTCGGCTCGCCGGAGCGCGCAGGCCGCTTCTTCGGCGACTGCGGCGGAGTGCCGTCCTCGCCGGCGACCGCCGCCACGCGGCCATCGGCGAATTCCAGCGAAAGCGCCATCCCGGGATGCACGGCAGCCGCCTGTTTCACCGGCTCGCCCGCGGCATCGCGCACCAGCGCGAAGCCGCGCTGCAGAACGCTGTGATAGGAGAGCGACTGCAGCACGCGATCCTGCGCCGAAAGCGCGCTTTTCATCCTGCGCAGATCGGCGGCGATTGCCGCATCCCCACGCCTGCTCAGGCTGGAGACGCGATCCGATGCGCGATGAATCTGGCCGATCAGCCGTGACGGCAGAACACGGAGCGAGGCATCGGCGGACGAAATGCGCTGAGCGCCACGTTGAAGCTTACGCTCGACGATGCGCTCGGCCCGGTTTACGGCATCTAAGACGCGCTGGCGCCGATCGACGATCCTTGCCATCAGGAGCTCCGGCCGGAGATGGGCCGCATTGCGCTCGAAGCTTCGCCGCTTGTTGGCCGTGTTCATCTGCAGGCCACGGCCGAGTCCGGCGGCCGCTTCGTCGAAGCGACGCCGCGGCAGGGCGAGCAATTGGTCGAGCGAGGGCAGCGCCCGTGCAAGCGAACGCAGCGTCTGGCGGCGATTGTCCATCTGCCGCGCCGCGGCGCCCTTGAGCCGGGCTGCGAGACCGGCGAGCTGGGCCTCGAGATCGGCCTTCACCGGTACCGCCATCTCGGCCGCACCGGTCGGCGTCGGCGCCCGCTGGTCGGCCGCATGGTCGATCAGCGTCCAGTCCGTCTCGTGACCGACGGCCGAGATCAGAGGGATGGCGGAAGCCGCCGCGGCGCGCACCATCGCCTCGTCGTTGAAGCACCAGAGATCCTCGAGGCTGCCGCCGCCGCGCGCGACGATCAGCACGTCGGGCCGAGGAATGGCGCCGCTCGGCTGCAGCGCGTTGAAACCCTCGATCGCGGCCACGATCTCCTCGCAGGCGCCGTCGCCCTGCACGCGCACCGGCCAGACGATGACATGGACCGGGAAACGGTCGGCAATGCGGTGCAGGATGTCGCGGATCACAGCCCCGGTCGGCGAGGTCACGACGCCGATGACCCTCGGCATGAAAGGCAGCGGCCGCTTGCGGCCCGCATCGAAAAGCCCTTCCGCGGCAAGCTTACGCTTGCGTTCCTCGATCAGCGCCATCAGCGCACCTGCACCCGCGGGCTCCAGCGAGTCGATGACGATCTGGTACTTGGACGAGCCGGGGAAAGTCGTGACCCGGCCGGTCGCGATGACCTCCATCCCCTCCTCCGGCCGGAACTTCAGCCGCGCGAAGGTGCCCTTCCAGACGACCGCGTCGATGCGGGCGCGGTCGTCCTTCAAGGCAAAATACGCGTGGCCCGACGAATGCGGACCGCGATAGCCGGAAATCTCGCCCCGCACCCGGACATGCTCGAAGGTCTGCTCGATCGTGCGCTTGATCGAGCCGGACAGTTCCGACACCGAATATTCGGCGACGTTGGAGGGAGATTCGGAATCAAAGAACGAAGTCATACGTCACTTGTAGCCGACAGCGCGGCGAAGATCAGCAGCAAGGCGCGTTTTTCTACATCGTTTCCCGTCCCGTGTGGAATGGTGAAAACGATCCGGAGCAATTCTGGAAGAGTGTGCGCCTCTCCCGATATTGCTCTATTGGACGTCGCGCCCGCCCTGCCCGAAGAAGCGCCGGGTCGCGTCGTCGGCCGGAAAGAAGGATTCGATCAGAACGCCCTCGACGAGCGCGTCCTGAGTCGAGCCGAAGGTCGAAAGCGTCGTGATGAAGCTAAGCGACGCTTCGCCGACGCGCAGTTCGATGGGCAGCACCGGCAAGCGGTCCGTCGCCGGGAAGTTCTCGATCGCCATTGCCACCGCCGGGTCGGCAACCAGCCTGTCCAGCCTTCGCTGCAATGGGCTGCGCGGCCCCTGCAGCCACGCCTCCATGCGAACCCGCTGAACGAGATCGGCTGCGGCGGCTTCCCAATTGACCACGAGACCGCGGACCTTCTCCGCACCGAGAAAGCCGTCGAGGAAGTTCTCCCCCGGCTTGAACGGAACGCCCGTGGCACCGACAAGCGCGTCGAAAGCCGGGTTGGTCAGCAGCACCGTATACTGATGGTCGAAAACGAGGCCCGGATAGGGATCGTGCCGGTCGAGCATCAGCCGGATGGCATGCGCGACAGCCGGAGGCATTGCATCGAGACCCGTCGCAGGCCGCGCCGCAACGCGCGGCCGGTAGCCCGCCGCGGTGAAGAGCGTGCCCTGTTCACGCGCGGGGACGTCGAGAACCGAGGCGAGCCGCAGGATCATTCCCTCGGACGGCTTGGAGCGGCCCGTCTCCAGAAACGAGAGATGGCGCGCGGAAATGCCCGCCGCCATGGCGAGGTCGAGTTGGCTCATGCGGCGATGTCCTCGCCATTCCTTCAGGCGGCTGCCGAATTCCATCTTTATCTTCCCTGTTGCGGGGGCAGCGTCGCCCGAACGCGGCACAAAATCCATTACCTCGGAGGTAATTGGTTTAATGACCGCTCTGGTCCAGCATCTGCCCATCGACAACCGATGGAGACAGATATGTTCGACCTTTCCACCCGCTCTCTTCTCAACAAGACATTTCTCGCCGACGGCATCTTTTCGCTGATCGCCGGCTCGGCTCTCCTCGCGGCAGCGCCACCGCTTGCGGCGGTCGTCAGTCCCGCCCTGTCGCCTGCGGTGATCGTGGCGCTCGGCGCTGGGCTCCTCGTCTGGGGCGCCTTCCACCTTGCCGCGGCCAGAAAAGAAGGGCCGAGCGCCCTCGCAACGCGGATCAGCATCGCCGGCGACATACTCTGGCAGGTCGGAAGCCTGGCCATTCTTGCGTCTGCCTATTCGGCCTTGACGATCGCAGGACTGGCGCTGATCGTCGTGGCCATGGTGGGCGTCGCCGACTTTCTCTTCTTCAAGATGCGGGGCGCCTCTCAGGCACGGCTGCTCCAGGCAGCATGAATGGGGTCGGCCCGGCGCAATGGGTGCCGGGCCTATCCTTTAGCTTCAGACGGGCTCCCAGCCGTCTTTTTCGCTGGCGCGGTAGATCGCGTCGATGAACATCTGGTTCAGGCGCGAGTTTTCCAGCGTCACCACGTCCTCCGCTTCACCTTTCGCAGCACGTGCGAAGGCCTCGGCCTCGAGCTTGTACTGACGCGCATCCTGGAAGCGGAAGAGCTGCGACTGGCCGTGGTTTTGGTTGGTCAATTCCACCTCTTCCCGACCGTAGCGATCGGCATTGAAGGGCGATTTCACCTCGATGTAGCCCTTGTCGCCGTGGAAGACCATGACCTGGCGGGCGGCGAGCTGTGTCGAGATATAGAAGCTCAGTTCGAAATCGCCGAAGTCGGCACGAACGCTCGAATAGATGTCGGTGCCGAATTCCGGATCGCGCTCGGTACTGGCCTGGACGCGCAGCGGCTCCTTGCCGGTCGAAAACCGGGTCGTGATTGCCGGATAGACGCCGATATCCGGCAGACCGCCGCCGCCGAGCGAGGGGACGTTGCGCATGTTGCCGGGATCGCGATTGTAATAGGTGAAGGCGCCCTGGACATGCCTGAGGCGCCCGATGGCACCTTCCGCTATGAGCGAGCGTACCTTCCGCCAGACGGGGCTGTAGGTCACCATATAGGCTTCCGAGATCAGTACCTTGTTGCGCTCGCGCGCCGCGATCACGGCGTCGATCTCTGCGGCCTTGAGCGCCAGCGGCTTCTCGCAGAGCACATGCTTGCCGGCATCCGCCGCCTTGATCGCCCATTCGACATGTTGCGACGTCGGCAGCGGGATATAGACGGCGTCGATCGTGTCGGAGGCGAGCATCTCCTCATAGGAGCCGAAGGCATGCGGCACGGAAAAACGGTCGGCCATGGTCCTCGCCTTGGCGAGATCGCGGCTTGCGATCGCCGTGACGACGCAGTTCTCGGCGTCCTGGATGGCGGGTACGACGAGCTCGCGGCCGATCTTGGCCGTCGACAAAATTCCGAAACGCAGCATGAGGCAGACTCCTTTTCCTGCGCGCCGCGAAGGACGCGCGACATTCCCCTGGGTCAAACGCTGCGCCGAGACTATCCCCGAGGTACGTACCTAGCAAGCCGTGGCGAGGTCAGAAAAACCACGAATGCCGGTGTCATTCGATGGCGAGCTGGCCTATGTTTTTGCCGCAATCCTCCCCATCGCAGCTTGTTTTCATCCAACCACATGGAGCGAAACCATGAAAATGCGCAGACTTGGCCGTACCGGCCTCTCGATTGCCCCGCTCGTCTTCGGCGGCAACGTCTTCGGCTGGACCGCGGATGAGAAAACGTCGTTCTCGCTTCTCGATGCCTTTTTCGATGCAGGTTTCAACGCCGTCGACACCGCCGACGTCTATTCCTCCTGGGCGCCGGGCAACAGAGGCGGCGAGTCGGAAACGATCATCGGCAAATGGCTGAAGCAATCCGGACGCTCGCGCGACAGCGCCGTCATCGTCACCAAGGTCGGTTCGGAGTTCGGACCCGACCGCAAGGGCCTCTCGCGGCGCTGGATCATGCAGGCAGTCGAGGAATCGCTGAAACGCCTGCAGACCGACTATATCGACCTCTATCTCTCCCACTGGCCGGACCCCGGCACACCCTATGAAGAGACGCTTGCCGCCTACGATACGCTTCTCTCCCAGGGCAAGCTGCGGGCGATCGGCGCTTCGAATCTCGATGCGCAGCAGATGCGCGACGCTCTCGACGTCGCGGCGGCGAACGGCCTGCCCCGCTACGACGTGCTGCAGCCCGAATACAATCTCTACGACCGCGCTTCCTATGACGGTCCGCTGCGCAATCTCTGCATCGCCGAGGAGATCGGCGTCATCACCTATTTCAGCCTTGCGAGAGGCTTTCTTTCCGGCAAGTACCGCTCACACAAGGATCTGGAAGGCTCCGCTCGCGGCGGCGGCGTCGAAAAATATCTCGACGGACGCGGCATGCGGATTCTCGGCGTCTTGGATGAAATCGCCGAGGAGACCGGCGCGAAACAGGCGGAGATCGCGCTGGCCTGGATCATCGCCCGCGATGGCGTCACCGCACCGATCGCCAGCGCCACCAATGCCGACCAGCTGGCAAGCCTGGTGAGATCGGCGGAATTGACGTTGCCGGAAGAGGCGATAAGACGGCTGAACGAAGTGAGCGAATAGAGGGGATTTGCCCTCGTCAGGAAGACCCGCCCCCGGCCGCAAGCTTCGGAAACCCTGGGTAAAGTTGCGCATGGCTGCCCTCGTGGTTGGCCATGCCGGGCCTGGTCAGCAGCCCGCGCGGCTTGGCGTAGCTGCTGATCCTGCGGCGCGGCCTCTCGTGCCACTGGATGTTGAAGGCCCAAAGCTTGGGAAAAAAGCAGAGCGAGGCGTAGGGAAGGTGGTCGTGAATCCACCAGGCCAGGCTCTGCCAGCCGCCTTCGTGACGTTCCCGGTCCCAGACCCAGGGAATGGCGATGCAGGCGGTGGCCCCCATGCAGCCCTCCGCATCGCGCATGTCCCAGATATGGTCGGCGGCCGTTGCCGCATTCGTCGAGCAGTTGAGCCTGTTGGCGTTGCCGAAGGCGTTCACGGCACGGTTTCGGTAACCCGAGCGGATGTGCAGCCGACCGAAAGTCGCCTCGAGCGGTTCCAGAAGTTCGCCGCACAGTTTCCGTCCGGCCTCGATCGCCAGTTCCGGATCGTCGGGGATATTCGGAATCCGGTAGAACTCCGCGATCTCGGAGTGAAGGAAATCGCGCAGGAAAAAGTTCTTCGAGAGGCGTACGCGCCCGAGGTCTTCAAGCGATTTCATCGACTCAGGTTTCTTCATGCTTCCCCGCTTTCAGTTGCTGTGCTCACGCTCTGCGCTCACGCCTTCGCCACCGAAGCGCCGCCGTCGGCCAGCAGCGCCGCGCCGGTCACGAAGCTGGCACCGTCCGAGGCGAGATAAAGCGCCGCTTCGGCGATTTCCTCGGGTCGCGCGATGCGCTTCAATGCGTGCAGCCCTTCCACGAAACCGCGCGTCTCGGGCGCCGCTCCCGGGAGGTTCGCGAAATTGGCGGGCGTGTCGGTGCCGCCGGGCAGCAGCGCGTTCACGCGGATGCCGCGCGCGCCAAGCTCGACGGCCAGCGCCTGGACCAGCCCGATCAGTCCCGCCTTGCTCGCCGCATAGGGGGCGACCCCGGCAAAGCCGGCCGTGTGGCCGACGAAGCTCGAAGTGAAGGTGAGCGAACCACCGCCCCGCGCCGCGATTGCCGGAACCTGATACTTCACCGCCAGGAAGGCGCTCGTCAGATTGGTATCGAGCGTCTCGCGCCAGCCTTCGACGCTGAGCGACGAAATCTCTCCCATCGCACCGAGCGCCCCGGCATTGTTGAAGGCGGTATCGAGCCCGCCGAAGCGGCGCACCGCCAGTTCGACCAGCGCCTCATGCAGGGCTTCGTCGCGCACGTCGCCGGCAAGCGCTGCCGCCTCGCCGCCCTCTCGGGCAATCTCGTCGGTAAGCTCCGCAAGCGCATTCTCGTTGCGGGCGGTGACGACGACCTTTGCCGCCTCGCGCGCAAAGAGCAGCGCGGCGGCGCGGCCGATACCCGAGCTTGCGCCGGTGACGATCGCGATCTTACCTTCCAGTCTCGACATGATTCTTCTCCATCCGATTGCGTTGACGGCGGGACCATTGCCGATGCGCCACGCTGCAACCACCCGATTCCGGCCTGAAGTGAAACGGACACCCTTCGCGAAAGCGACGAATTTGACCCGCGTCTCACGCGCTTTTTGCAGTCGCGAGGAACAAATCTTCGCCCTTTGCTGTTGATTGCGGGTCGAAGGCAACACGAAGCAGACGAGGAAGGAAACCCGAAATGGCCAAAGAAAAAACGCTGGACGACCTGTTCCACGATACGCTCAAGGACATCTATTATGCCGAGCGGAAAATCCTGAAGGCTTTGCCGAAGATGGCGCGCGCAGCCCAGGCCCCTGAGCTGAAGGCCGCGTTCGAGAAGCACAAGGAGCAGACCGAGACCCATGTGGAGCGGCTGCAGCAGGTATTCGAAATGATCGGCAAGCGCCCGCAGGGCAAGACCTGTGAGGCGATCGAGGGCATCGTCGCCGAGGGCGAAGAGATCATGGACGAATTCAAGGGCACGGCCGCGCTCGATGCGGGCCTCATCTCTGCCGCGCAAGCGGTCGAGCATTATGAAATCTCCCGCTACGGCACCCTGAAGACCTGGGCAAAGACCATCGGTCTCAAGGATGCGGTATCGCTGCTCGACGCGACTTTGAAGGAAGAAGTCGTCACCGACGAGGACCTGACGAAACTCGCGATGGCCCAAGTGAACAAGAAGGCCGCGTAAGCCGTCACGACGGCCGGCGCTCCCCGCCGGCCGTCACCCGCTGTGGCGGAAGAAATCGATGAAGGCCCGGAGCGCCGGACGCATCAGCCGGCGGGTCGGATAATAGAGGAAGGTGCCCGCATAGGGCGCGCACCAGTCCTCGAGCACCCGGACCAATTTGCCCTCACCTACATATCCGCTGACGCGCGGCTCGAAGAGATAGGCGAGCCCCGCACCGCCGATCGCGGCCTCGATGATCGGCCGGTCCTCGCCCATAATGAGCGGGCCGTTCACCGAAACGGTCAGTTCCTCCCCCTCTTTCTCGAACTCCCAGCGATATAGGGTGCCGTTGGAGAAGCGGCGGCGGATGCAGCGATGGCCCGCCAGATCGCGCGGGTGCCGCGGCCGCTGGAAGCGCTCGAAATAGGTCGGTGCGGCGACGACCGCGCTTTTCAGCTCCGGCCCGACCTTCACCGCGACCATGTCGGCCTCCAGGCTCTCGCCGAGCCTGATGCCGGCGTCATAGCCCTCCTCGACAATATCGGTGAAGCCGTCCTCATTGGCGATTTCGAGGACGATGTCCGGATAGCGCCCGAGGAAGTCGCCAAGGCGCGGCGCCAGAATGAGGTCGGCTGCAAAACGAGGAGCGGTGACGCGCAGTTTTCCGGCCGGACGATCGCGCGCCTCCGCCGCCCGCTGCAGCGCCTCGGCAATGTCGTCGAGCGCCGGCCGCAGCCGCTCCAGCAGGCGCTTTCCCTCCTCCGTGGCCGCGACGCTGCGCGTCGTGCGCGCGAGGAGACGAACGCCGAGGCTCGCCTCCAGACTGCCTACGGCGTGGCTGACGGCAGATGGCGCGATGCCGAGTTCCTTCGCCGCTCCGCGGAAGCTGCCATGGGCGGCGACGGCGGAAAGGACGGCCAGTTGGGAGAGCTGTGTGCGGTTCATTGATCGAAATAATAGAACAGCCCGTGAGAATTGACAGAGATTTTCAACCGGCCGCGCGGCACCTATCTTCGCCTTGTCGTCGGGCCAGTGCCGAAAGGCTCAGTCCAGCGATATGCTTCTCCATCTTCTTCGCGAACGCCGTATGCCACCCCGCAGGCCGCGCGTTCAGCCCGAAAGGAAATCCAAATGAAGACCCGCAAGCTCGGCAATGAACTCACCGTTTCGGCCGTCGGCCTCGGCTGCATGGGCATGAGCTTCGCCTATGGCGAAGCCGACGAGAGCCAATCGATCCGCACGCTACACCGCGCCATCGAACTCGGCGTCGACTTCTTCGATACGGCGGAAGTTTATGGGCCTTATGAGAACGAGAAGCTCCTGGGCAAGGCGCTGAAGGACCGGCGAGATCAGGTGGTGATCGCCACCAAGTTCGGTTTCCGCATCGACCCCGGCAAACCCGCCGCCGAGGCGATCAAAGGCGTCGACGGCCGGCCGGAAAATGCGAAAGCCGTCGCCGAGGCCTCCCTCAAGCGACTCGGAACGGACGTCATCGACCTCTATTACCAGCACCGCATCGATCCCGCCGTGCCGATCGAGGAAACCGTCGGCGCGATGGCGGAACTGGTGAAGGAGGGCAAGGTGCGCGCACTCGGGCTTTCCGAGGCAAGCGCCGCCACCATACGCCGTGCCCATGCCGTGCATCCGATCGCAGCGATACAAAGCGAGTATTCGCTCTGGTCGCGCGACCCGGAACAGGAGGTGCTCGATACCTGCCGCGAACTGGGGATCGGCTTCGTGCCCTATAGTCCGCTCGGGCGTGGCATGCTGACGGGCACCATCCGCAAGGTCGAAGACCTCGCTGCCGACGATTTTCGCCGGTCGCTGCCGCGCTTCCAACAGGAGAACTTCGAGGCCAACGCCGCGCTGGTCGCAACCCTCGAAAGGCTGGCCGCGGAAAGAGGCGTGACGGCCGCCCAACTCGCACTCGCCTGGGTGGTCAACCAGGGAGATGACATCGTTCCGATCCCGGGCGCGCGCAGGATCGAGCATCTGGAGCAGAACGTGGCTGCCGCCGGAATCGTCCTCACCGACAGGGAACGCGCCGAACTCGGCGAAGCGCTCTCGCCAACGCTGGTCGCTGGAAAACGCTATTCCGACGCGTCGCTGTCACTGACGAACAGGTGAAGACCCGGCCGGCAGCGTCGAAGTCCTGGAGGGCATCGCAATTCCATTGCGATGTCCTACCTATGAGAAGATGTCCGCCTTCGTGGGAACAGGAGCGGCCTGCGGGACGGATAGCCGCGTCTGTCACCGCTCCGGAAAGGAGGAAAAAACCATGTCCGAAGAGCAGGCCATCAGCGCGGTCGTCCATCTTTATGTCGACGGCATGGCCTTCGCCAACGAGGGAGCTTTGCGCAAGGCCTTCCATCCGAGCGCATCGATCGTCGGCAACGCAGGAGGAGCCGTCGAGTGGCAGACACGCGACGCCTTCATCGCCTCCATCGTGAGGGAAGGCGCGGCGTCCCCGGATACGCAGCCGCTCATGGAAGTGGAGATGGTCCACATCACCGGCGACGTCGCCAGCGTGAAGGTGATCGATGAATTCGCCGGCGCGCGCTATTCCGATTACCTGTCCTTGCTGAAGGTCGACGGGCGATGGCTGATCGTCAACAAGGTCTGGCACCGGCATGGTTAGTTGCGCGTCTCATAAGACGCGGCGGCGCTGCAGGACTTTCGGAGGATTGCAATCTCTGCTTTTTCCTCATCCCTGCGCCCGTCACAGGGATGAGAGCAGCGCCGCGTCTGCGGCGCGGGAAGCGTTCGTTCAGCCCAAGGACTTGGGCTGGCTGGATTCCTGTGACAAGCACAGGAATGAGGAAACCAAACCGGCTCCCCCTCACCTATTCATCAAGCGCGCAGCACGCCCCCGGTGCTCTTTGCCACGTTGGCGACGATGCGCGAGGTCAGCGCCTCGAAATCCTCGTCGGTCAGGGTGCGCTCTATCGGCTGGATCGTTACCTCGATCGCTACCGACTTTCTGCCCTCGCCGAGAGATGCGCCTTCGAAGACGTCGAAGACGTTGACGGCCGTAACCAGTTTGCGGTCGGCGCCGGACGCCGCCCTGACGATCGCAGCGGCCTCGACCGCCTTGTCTACGACGAAGGCGAAGTCGCGTTTGACTGCCTGGAAGGGCGAAAGCTCCAGTGCCGGCTTGGTGCGGGTCGCCTTCTTCTTCGGCTCCGGCATGGCATCGATATAGATCTCGAAGCCTGAAAGCGGCCCGGAGACGTCGAGGGCGTCCAAGGTCTTCGGGTGGAACTCCCCGAAAGCGCCGAGCACGATCTTCGGGCCCAGCTTGATCGTTGCCGAGCGGCCGGGATGATACCAGGCGGGACCGCCGGCTTCGAACTGGACATTGGCCATCGGCACGCCGCAGGCCTCGAGCACGGCGATGGCATCGGCCTTCGCGTCGAAAACATCGACCGGCTTGCCGCCGCCCTTTACGGCGTTCGACCACGACCGGCCGGTGCCGTTGAGCGATGCGGTGCCGCGGCGGATGCCGCCGGCGACGCGGCGCTGCGCCTCGGGCGTGTCGCCCTCATAGATGCCGGAAACCTCGAAGATCGCGACATCGCCGTAGCCCTTGTCGGCATTGCGCTGCGCCGCGGCCAGGAGGCCCGGCAGGAGCGACGGCCGCATGTCCGACATGTCGGCGGCGATCGGATTGGCCAGCTTCAGTTCCGGCCGGCCGCCGCCGAAGAGTTTTGCATGCTCTTCCGGGATGAAGGACCAGGTGACGGCTTCGAGCATGCCGCGGCTTGCGAGCGCACGCCGCGCCTGGCGCGTGCGGATCTGCAGCACCGTCAGGATCTTGCCGTTGACGGCATTGTGGCTTGCAAGCGGCGCGGCGACGATGTTGTCGACGCCATGGATGCGCATGACCTCCTCTACGAGGTCCGCCTTGCCGTCGATGTCCGGCCGCCAGGAAGGGACGGTTACCGTCAGGCGTTCGCCGGAGCCCTCGACGCCGAAGCCGAGCTTCCTGAGGATGGAAACGCTCTCCTCGGAGGAGACCTCGAGGCCGGTCAGGCGCTTGACCTCTGAGACCGGGAAATCGAGGGACTTGGGCTCGTGGCCCTCATAACCGACGACGTCCATCTTGGCCGCGGTACCACCGCAGAGCTCCAGCACCAGTTCGGTCGCCCGTTCGAGGCCAGGCGCCATGTATTCCGGATCGACGCCGCGCTCGAAACGGTAGCGCGCATCGGTGATGATGCCGAGCGTGCGGCCGGTCTTGGCGATGTTCATCGGATCCCAGAGCGCCGATTCGATCAGCACGTCGGTCGTCGCCTCGTCACAGCCGGAATGCTCGCCGCCCATGATGCCGCCGATCGACTCGACGCCTTCTTCGTCGGCGATCACCACATTGGCGGGCGACAGCGTGTATTCGCGCGTGTCGAGCGCCAGCACCTTTTCGCCTTCCCTGGCACGGCGGACCGTCAGGTTGCCCGCGACCTTCGCCGCGTCGAAGACATGCAGCGGCCGGCCCTGGTCGAAGGTCAGGTAATTGGTGATATCGACCAGCGCGTTGATCGGGCGGAGGCCGATGGCAGTCAGCCGCTGGCGCATCCAGGCGGGGCTCGGGCCGTTCTTCACGCCGCGCACGAGGCGAAGCGCGAAGCCGGGGCAGAGATGCCTGTCCTCACCGAGATCGAGGCGGACCTTGACGGGCGTCTCGCCTTCCACCGCGAAGGACGGCGCCGGCCGCGCCTTCAAGGTGCCGAGACCGGATGCCGCGAGATCGCGGGCAATGCCGTGGACGCTGGTGCAATCCGGCCGGTTCGGGGTCAGGTTTATCTCGATGACCGGGTCGTCGAGGCCGGCATAGGTCGCATAGCTGGTGCCGACCGGCGCGTTCTCGGGCAGATCGATGATGCCGGTGTGGTCGTCGGAGATCTCCAGCTCCTTTTCCGAGCACATCATGCCGCGGCTTTCGACGCCACGGATGTTGCCGACGGAGAGCGTCACGCCGATGCCGGGCACATGGGTGCCGGGCGCGGCAAAGGCACCGACGAGGCCCTTGCGCGCGTTCGGCGCGCCGCAGACGACCTGCACCGGCTCGCCGGAGCCGGTGTCGACCATCAGCACTCTGAGCTTGTCGGCATTCGGGTGCTGCTCGGCGGAGATCACCCTGGCGATGACGAAGGGCTTGACCGCCGCCTTGTCGTCGACATCCTCGACTTCCAGCCCGATCATCGTCAGGCGGGCGCAGATTTCCTCGAGCGAGGCGTCGGTTTCCAGATGGTCCTTCAGCCAGGAGAGCGTGAACTTCATGATGTCACCTGTGTCCTTGATTTTCTGCGCGGGTCACGCCGAGAGGCCGCCGAAGAGCGTCGGCATGTCGAGCGGGCGGAAGCCGTAATGGGTCATCCAGCGGACATCGGCATTGAAGAAGTCGCGCAGGTCGGGCATGCCGTATTTCAGCATGGCGATGCGATCGAGCCCCATGCCCCAGGCGAAGCCTTGATATTCGTCCGGATCGAGGCCGCCGGCCCTGAGCACGTTCGGATGCACCATGCCGCAGCCGAGAATCTCCATCCAGTCCTTGCCCTCGCCGAACTTGACGATCGGGCCGGAGCGGTCGCACTGGATGTCGACCTCGAAGGAGGGTTCCGTGAACGGGAAGAAGGACGGGCGGAAACGCATCGTCACCTGATCGACCTCGAAGAAGGCCTTGCAGAATTCCTCGAGCACCCAACGCATATTGGCGACATTCGCCGTCCTGTCGATGACGAGACCTTCCACCTGATGAAACATCGGCGAGTGGGTCGCGTCGGAATCCTGGCGGTAGGTCTTGCCCGGAATGATGATGCGAATCGGCGGCTGCCCGGCCTCCATCGTGCGTATCTGCACCGGCGAGGTGTGCGTGCGCAGCACCTTGCGCTCACCCTTCTCGTCGGGCGCGAAGAAGAAGGTGTCGTGCATCTCGCGGGCCGGATGACCTTCGGGGAAGTTCAGGGCCGTGAAGTTGTAGTAGTCGGTCTCGATATCCGGCCCCTCGGCAATCGAGAAACCCATGTCGCCGAAGATCGCGGTGATCTCGTCGACGATCTGGCTGATCGGATGGATGCGGCCGCGCTCGGCCGGCGAGGACCGGACGGGCAGGCTGATGTCCACCGTCTCGCGCGCCAGCCGTTCGGCGATCGCCGCGTCCTTGAGCGCCGTCTTGCGGGCGGAGATCGCCTCCGTCACCGTGTTCTTCAGCGCATTGATGCGCGCGCCGCGGGTCTGGCGCTCCTCCGGGCTCATCGAACCGAGCGTCTTCAGCAGTTCCGAGATCGATCCCTTCTTGCCGAGCGCGCCGACGCGCACCGCCTCGATCGCCCCCTCGTCGGCGGCGGCGGCGATTTCCGCCAGCAAGGTCCGTTCCAATGTTTCCAGTTCGCTCATTCTGTCCTGCCTCGATGCGGTTCGTGTATCGGTTCGACACTTCGGCGGTAGGATCGCGCCGCGAGCCGAACAAGAAAAACCCGCGCCAGCCCTGCCAGCGCGGGTTTCCCAACAATTTCAGAAACGGTCTTGGGAAAACGCTGGCTTAACGGACAGCGCTTTCAAACTCGTTTGCCGTGCCGGCTTCCTTGAGATAGGCGAGCGCCTTCTTGGAAGCTTCGACCAGGGCGCCGAATGCTGCCGGCTCATGGATTGCCATGTCGGACAGGACCTTGCGATCGACTTCGATACCGGCCTTGTTCAGACCGTCGATGAAGCGGCCGTAGGTAAGGCCGAATTCGCGGACGGCAGCGTTGATGCGCTGGATCCAGAGCGCGCGGAAATTGCGCTTGTTGACCTTGCGGTCGCGGTAAGCAAACTGCTTGGAACGATCCACCGCTGCCTTGGCGGCGCGGATGGTGTTCTTGCGGCGGCCGTAGAAGCCCTTGGCTGCCTTGAGCGTCTTCTTGTGCTTGGCGTGGGAGGTTACGCCGCGTTTTACACGTGCCATGTCATGATCTCCTTAAAATCCAAATCGCCAGACGTCTTAAAGACCGTTAGGCAGGTAGTTCTTGACGACCTTCTTGCCATCGGGCTCAGCGAGAACCATGGTTCCGCGCGCGTCGCGAATGAACTTGTTGGACCGCTTGATCATGCCGTGGCGCTTGCCAGCAGCAGCAGCTCGAACTTTGCCGGTTGCGGTGATTTTGAACCGCTTTTTGGCAGACGATTTCGTCTTCATCTTGGGCATTTTGCTACTCCATTGTTCTTGATATGCGAAACAGGCAGACGAAGCCCATTTCCAGCGTTAAGAACGGCCACGGCATGCCCTGCCGGACCGTTCGGACGGGGGCTTATAACCGCACATCCCGGAAAAGGCAAGCGGTCCGGAGGTCGCTCGCGTAAGCTTTCCCAAAAAGGAAAGCCGCCCCACGAACTCCTCCCGGGGGCGGCTTCACCAAGCGTGTCTGGTCTGTCAGGCTCCGCCGATCACTTCGGCGCAAGAACCATCATCATCTGGCGGCCTTCGAGCTTGGGTTCGGCTTCCACCTTGGCGATTTCCTGGGTGTCGTCCTTGACCTGCATCAGAAGTTTCATGCCGAGTTCCTGGTGGGCCATTTCGCGGCCGCGGAACTTCAGCGTCACCTTGACCTTGTCGCCTTCCTCGAAGAAGCGGTTCATGGCCTTCATCTTCACCTCATAATCATGGGTGTCGATGTTGGGGCGCATCTTGATTTCCTTGATCTCGACGATCTTCTGCTTCTTGCGCGCCTCGGCGGCTTTCTTCTGGTTCGCGTATTTCAGCTTGCCGAGGTCGAGGATCTTGCACACCGGCGGATCGGAGTTCGGTGCGATCTCTACGAGGTCGAGACCGGCCTCGTCCGCCATGCGGAGCGCCTGGTCGATCGGAATGCTGCCCAAGTTCTGGCCTTCGGCATCGATAAGCTGAACCCGGGGGACCCGGATTTCCTTGTTTGCGCGCGGTCCTTCCTTGACTGGAGCGTCCGCTTTGAAGGGTCTGCGAATGGTCGTACTCTCCTCGAGCTATTGATAGTAAATATTCGGTCAAACGGTCAGCGCGATCTCAAACAGGAAGCGCTTGAAACAGTCACTGACGGCAATGTGTGAATTGCGGCTCCAGAGTCAATAGCATGGCCCGCAATGAAAATCATCCTCTGTCGATGCCCGAAAGAATCTGTTTTAGAAGGAAATCCGTCATTATCAGGCCTTCAGGGAGTTACTCGATGTCGACCACGCCGGCTGAAACCGAGATCACGCGGATCGAAGTGGGAACGGGAGATGCGGCCAGAAGCATCGCCATGCGTATCTTCCGCGCCGGAAATCCGTCGGATGTCCAATTGAAAGACCGGCAGCATCCAGGCCATCCGGCGCTCGTCTGGCTCGGCGGCTACCGATCCGACATGACCGGAACGAAGGCGGTGGAGGTCGAGCGGCACGCGCGCGAGGCCGGCACCGACTGCATTCGCTTCGACTATTCGGGCCACGGCGCGTCGGACGGCGACTACAGGGACGGTACGATCTCGCGCTGGGTCGAGGAGAGTCTCGCCGTGATCGATCACGCCGCGACGGCGCGCATGATCCTGATCGGTTCCTCCATGGGTGCCTGGGTCGCGCTGCGCCTTGCCGAGAAGCTCAAAAGCCGCGCCCGCCTCGGGGAAGGTGGGGTCGGCCGCCTCTGCGGCCTCGTGCTGATCGCCCCGGCCCCCGACTTCACCGCCGAGCTCATCGAGCCCAATCTTACCGATGCCGAAAGGACCTCGCTCGCCGAACGGGGTTATTTCGAAGAGCCATCGGAATACAGCCCCGAACCCAATGTTTTCACCCGCGCGCTGATCGAGGATGGCCGCAACAACCTCGTCATGAAAGGGCCGATCGAAACCGGCTGCCCGGTGCACATTCTCCAGGGCATGCGCGATCCGGACGTCCCCTACACGCATGCCCTCAAACTGATGGAGCACATGCCGGCTGACGACGTCGTCATGACCCTGATCCGCGATGGCGACCACCGGTTGTCCCGCGAGGAGGACATTGCCAAATTGAAACAGGCGATCGACGCCATGCTGACCAAGGCCTGAGCGCACGACTAGTCCATCCGGCCTAATCAAAATTCCCTGAAATTGCTTCGCAAGGCACAGCCAAACCCCTGCGCTGGCGGGCTTCTGCGTCCGTCTGCCGCGAGCCTTAACCATAAAACGGACTAGTCCGAATCAGGCGATTGACTCCGACAAGCGGAGTATATTAACTCTTTATTAACGATTAGAGCAGCGCAGGGGAAATTCCTAATAAAGCTGTCGACAACTTTTGATTGCGCGGATCGATCCGGAAGGTACGGATGCGGGCGCGTTGCAGGGGATCTGTATGCAGTCTTGGACCGGGGTTAAGGCAAGTTTCGCGGCGCTGTGTGCGCTTTTCATCTCCACGAACACGGCAATTCCCGCACAGGCGGGAGCTACTCCCTGGATGCAGACCGGCGCGGTGACCTCGCAGCCGATCGGGCATTACGAGTTCTGTCAGAAGCACAGGGGCGAGTGCAGCGTCCGTTCGAAGGCGACGGTGCCGCCGCGTGTCACCGCCGGCGGCTGGGCTGCCATTCGCCAGGTCAACGCTTCCGTCAACCGGCAGATCGCGCCGGTAACAGACATCGAGCTTACCGGCCGGGACGAGGTGTGGTCCTATCCGGGGAGACAGGGCGATTGCGAGGACTTCGCGCTCGAAAAGCGCAGACGCCTCATGCAGAAGGGCTTCTCCGCCGGCAACCTGCTGATGACGGTGGTGCGCAAGCCGGATGGCGAGGGCCATGCGGTGCTGACGGTACGCACAGCGCAGGGCGACTTCGTTCTCGACAATCTCGACGATGGGGTGAAGCTGTGGACGCACACGCCCTACCGCTTCCTCAAGCGGCAGGCGACGACCCACAGCGGCCGTTGGGTCACCATCGACAATGGCGGGGAAGTGCTCGTCGGTTCCGTCGGAAACTGATCCCGTCGAACGGTTCCTTTCAAAAAGGCCGCATCCTGCGGCCTTTTTTACGCGTGTCGGTGAAATCCTCAGATACCAAAGCGGGCGTTGAAGTAACGCGTACGCGTCGTCAAAACTCCTCCCGCCTGTGCTCGTCACAGGAATCCACCAAGACCAGGTCCTTGGGCTGAAAGAGCCCATCCCCCCGCGCCGCAGGCGCGGCGCTGCTGCTCGCTGTAACGAGCACGACTCCAGAACACTTCCAGGAAAGTGTCTAACGGGTTTCCGTCCGGAAGTGCGTTGGTTCAAATGGGTAGAGCGCTTCAGTGTTTCTACGAAACATTGAAATGCTCTAAGCATTCCCGATGACGATGCCGGCGGCAAGAACCAGGCCGCCACCGAGCACCACCTGGAAGGCGGCCCTCAGGAAGGGCGTTTCCATATAGCGATTCTGGATGAAGGCGATTGCCCATAGTTCGAAGAAGACGATTGCCGCTGCCGTCATTGTCGCGGTCCAGAAATGCGGAATGAGATAGGGCAGAGCGTGGCCGAGACCGCCGAGTGCCGTCATGATGCCCGAGGCAAGCCCGCGCTTGACCGGCGAGCCGCGGCCGGAAAGCTTGCCGTCATCATGCGCCGCCTCGGTGAAACCCATCGATATGCCTGCGCCGACGGAGGCCGAGAGACCGACGAGAAAGGTCTGCCACGTATCCTGCGTGGCGAAGGCTGCGGCGAAGATCGGCGCGAGCGTCGAAACGGAGCCATCCATCAGTCCCGCGAGGCCCGGCTGCACATAGGTGAGTATGAACTGGCGGCGTGAGGTCTCATCTTCCTCGTCGCGCACGTCCACCGGCGTATGCTCCTCACCGAGCCGGCGGGCGAGCGATTCATGCGACTTCTCGGCGATCGCCAGATCGCCCAAGAGCTTGCGCGTCGCCGCGTCCCGCGTGCGCGCCGCAGCCTCGACGTAAAACCGGTGCGCCGCCTCCTCCATCGCCTCGGCTTCGGCGCGCGCCTTTTCGATCGGCATCTCGGCGATCAGCCAATCGGGCTTGCGCTCCGGAAAATCGCGCACGTGTTCGCGCCGAACGAGCGGGATGCGGTTGCCGAAACGGGCGACGTGCAGGTCGATCAAGGCCTGGCGGTGGTGGCTCTCCTCCTCCGCCATTTCCTCGAAGACCCTTGCGGAATGGGGATATTTTTGGCGCAGAGCGTCGGCATAGGCGAGATAGATGCGTCCATCGTCCTCTTCCGAGGATATGGCGAGGGCAAGGATTTCCTGTTCGCTCAAGGACAGGAACGGACGTTTGTAACGGGAGAAAAGCCGGGAGAGCATCGCAAGACCTTCTTTAGAATAATTCTAAATAAGCGCCGATGCGTGAGGCGTCAAGGCGGTGGATCGGCGGCAACGCGTCCATCTTCGCGGCGCGCACTCGCCCCCTCCCCTTGGGGGGAGGGATTGGAAGGGGCAACCCTGAGATTGAGTCAAACCGCCAGATCGAGCGCCTTTTCCTTCTCGATATAGGTGCGCTGCAGATCGGTGATGTAATCACGAACGATCGGCGCCGCGTCGCGTGATCGCGACAGCTGCATATGGAAGACGAGCTGGCTGCCGGTGCGGAACATCATTTCCGCGCTGATCAGGTAGAACTCCCACATGCGGGCGAAGCGCTCGTCGTACATCGCCACCACCTTGTCGCGATTCTCGTCGAAGCGCGCGCCCCAATGGGCGAGCGTCGTAGCATAGTGCACACGCAGGAATTCGAGATCGGTCACCCAAAGGCTGTTGCGTTCGACCACCTCGAAGACCTCCGACAATGCCGGGGAATAGGCGCCGGGGAAGATGTATTTGCGGAGCCAGGCGCTCGCCATGCCGGGCGGGCTCATATGACCGATCGAATGGAGCACGGCCAGCCCGTCATCCGGCATCAACGCATTCAGTTTCTTGAAGAACTCGTCATAGTGATGGACGCCGACATGCTCGAACATGCCGACCGAAACGATCCGGTCGAACGGCCCCTCGACGTCGCGGTAGTCCTTGAGTTCGAAGCGCACGCGGTCCGCCATTCCGGCCGCACGTGCCCGCTCGGAGGCGAGCGCCTGCTGTTCCTTGGAAAGGGTGACACCCAGCACCTCGACGTCTTCGAGCGAGGCGAGATAGAGGGCGAGATCGCCCCAGCCGCAGCCGATGTCGAGTACCCTCATGCCCGGCTTCAGACAGAGCTTTGCCGCAAGCAGTCTGAGCTTGTTTCGCTGCGCAGCCTCCAAAGTCTCGTGCGGCTCGCGGAAATAGGCGCAGGAATAGAGCATGTTCTCGTCGAGGAACAGCTTGTAGAAATCATTGCCGAGATCGTAATGATGCGCGACGTTCTGCTGCGCCTTGCCCTTGGGGTTGGCCTGCTGGCGCTTGCGAAAGCGCATCTTCACCGCCCGTAGCAGCTTCTGGATCGGATAGGAGCCGAGCGACAGGCGGTTGATCGAAAAGAGCGTCAGGAAGTCCCGCAGCGTCGAGCCTTCCTCGAAACGCATGGTCCCGTCCATATAGGCTTCACCGGCGGCGAGCTCGGCATTGAAGACGAGGCTGCGATAGAGCCGCTTGTCGGTGAGCCGCATCGTCACGCTCGGCCCCGGCTCGCCGGCAAAGACGTGCCGCTTGCCGTCGGCATCGATTACCGTGAGCGTCCCTTTGCGAATGAACGACTTCATCATATGCGATAATGGAAACATGCAGTGCCGCGCCTCTCATCCCGATCCGGAGGGCGGCATCCTAAGCACTTCAAGAAAAAATGTGTAACGGTTTTCCGTGCGGAAGCGCTCGGCTTCACAGGCTTCGAGCGTTTCGCCGCTTCAATTGAACGGTGAACGAGAACGGGGACGGCAGTCATCGACCACCGTCCCCGTTTCGATCTCCGTCAGGACAGATCAGTCCTTGGCGCGCTCGACATAGGACCCGTCTTCCGTCGCAATGACGACGCGGGTGCCGGCCTGGATGTGCGGCGGCACCAGGGTACGAACCCCGTTCGAAAGCACGGCCGGCTTGTAGGAGGAGGAGGCTGTCTGGCCCTTGACGACCGGCTCCGTCTCGGTGATTTCGAGAGTGACGTGGCGCGGCAGGTCGATGGCGATGGCAATGCCTTCGTGGATCGACAGCATCACGGCCATGCCTTCCTGAAGATAGGCCTTCAAATCGCCGATGTCTTCGGAGCTCATGACGAGCTGGTCGTAGCTTTCCGGGTTCATGAAGTGGAAGCCTTCGCCATCTTCATAAAGGAAGGTGTGCTCGCGGTCTTCGACGAAGGCGCGCTCGACCTGCTCGGTCGTGCGGTAGCGCTCGGAGACCTTCACGCCGTCGGAGATGCGGCGCATGTCGACCTGCGTGACCGGCGTGCCCTTGCCCGGATGGAAGTTCTGCGCGGTGAGCACGACATAAAGCTTGCCGTCGACGTCGAGAACGTTGCCCTTGCGGACCGAAGAAGCGATGACCTTGACCATTAGTCTTCCTTGTAACAGAGGTATCAGCGACACGAGCGGGCCGGAGATCGGCCCGGAAGGGACGCGAAAATTCAGTTTTCGCGCCGCCACTATCCTAATTTCGCGCAAATAGCCAGCCTGAGCGGGCATTCGCGCGGAAGAAAGCCTGGACCGAACCGACCATGCCGCATGCTTCTCCCTGGTGGACACCCGATGTCCATGCCGACCGGCGCCCCTTCCTGATCGGGCGCAATCGTATCCAGTCGGCGCTCCGCCGGTTCTTCGACGAACGCAGCTTCGTCGAGGTCGACACGGCAGCGCTGCAGGTGTCGCCGGGCAACGAGGCGCATCTGCATGCCTTTGCGACCGAGGCGCTTGGGCTCGACGGCTCCGTCCAGCCGCTCTATCTCCACACCTCTCCGGAATTCGCCTGCAAGAAGCTCATTGCCGCCGGCGAACGGCGCATCGCCTGTTTCGCCCATGTCTACCGCAACCGCGAGCGCGGCCCGCTGCATCATCCGGAATTCACCATGCTCGAATGGTACCGCGCCGAGGAGAGCTACGAGACGCTGATGAATGACTGCGCCGGAATTCTCGCGCTCGCCGCCGAGACAGTCGCCGCGCGGTCCCTCGTCTATCAGGGAAGAGCGTGCGATCCTTTCGCCGAGCCGGAGCGGCTCTCGGTCGCCGAGGCCTTCGCGCGCTTCGCGGGGATCGACCTTCTCGCCTCGATCCTGGAAGACGGCTCCACCGACCGCGACAGCCTCGCGGCGGCCATGCGGGAGGTGGGCTTGCGTGTCGCCGGAGACGATGGCTGGGCCGATCTCTTCAGCCGCGTGCTCGTCGAAAGGGTCGAGCCCAATCTCGGCTTCGGGCGCGCCACGATCCTCGACGAATATCCGGTCGCCGAGGCCGCACTTGCCCGGCCTGCAGCCGGCGACCCTCGCGTGGCAGAGCGTTTCGAGCTCTACGCCTGCGGCGTCGAACTCGCAAATGCCTTCGGCGAATTGACCGATGCCGCCGAGCAGCGCCGCCGGTTCGAGCTGGAAATGGCTGAAAAGGCGCGGGTCTACGGCGAGACCTACCCGATCGACGAGGATTTCCTCGCGGCGCTCGCCGGCATGCCCGAGGCGAGCGGCATCGCGCTCGGCTTCGACCGTCTGGTCATGCTGGCAACGGGCGCATCCCGCATCGATCAGGTTCTTTGGGCCCCGGTCGCGGAGGCCAGGCCATGACCGCGGAACGCGCCATCAGAACAGCGCGTGAGCTCGCCGACGCCGGTCTCGTCGGGCCAGAGCAGGAAGAGGCGATTTCCCGTGTCGCGTCCCGCTACGCCGTAGCCATAAGCCCGGCTATCGCGCGCCTTGTGAACCGGGACGATCCGAACGACCCGATTGCGCGGCAGTTCGTGCCCGACATGGCCGAACTCACGCTCATGCCGGAAGAGCGTGCCGATCCGATCGGCGACGGCACGCACAGCCCGGTTGCCGGCATCGTCCACCGTTATCCGGACCGGGTGCTCCTGAAGGCGGTTCATGTCTGCCCGGTCTACTGCCGCTTCTGCTTCCGCCGCGAGATGGTCGGCCCCGAGGGTCTCGGCACGCTCACGCCCGCGGAACTCGATGCGGCGCTCGCCTATATCGCCGGGCGCCCGGAAATCTGGGAGGTGATCCTGACCGGCGGCGATCCGCTGGTGCTCTCGCCCCGGCGGCTTGGCGAAATCATGGTGCGGCTCGCAGAAATCGAGCACGTCAAGGTCGTGCGCTTCCACACGCGCGTGCCGGTGGTCGAGCCCGAACGGGTGGATGCGGGGCTGATCGCAGCTTTGAGGAGCAGCGGCAAGGCGACCTATGTGGCGCTTCATGCCAACCATCCGCGGGAACTCACCGCCGAGGCGCGCGCCGCCGCCGCGCGGCTGATCGATGCGGGCATCGTCATGGTGAGCCAGTCGGTGCTGCTGAAGGGCGTCAACGACGACCCGGACGTGCTCGCCGCGCTGATGCGCGCCTTTGTCGAGACGCGGATCAAGCCCTATTACCTGCACCATCCGGATCTTGCGCCCGGCACCAGCCATTTCCGGCTGTCCATCGAGGAGGGCCAGGCGCTCGTCGCCTCGCTGCGTGGACGCGTCTCGGGCCTTTGCCAACCCGCCTACATCCTCGACATTCCCGGCGGCCACGGCAAGGCCATCGTCAGCGCGAGCGCGATCGAGGCGGAAGGCGGCGGCTGCTACACGGTCACCGACTTCCGCGGGAACAGGCACGACTATCCGCCGAAGGGGTGAGGCCGTATCGGAACGTGAAAAGGCCGCCCGGACGATCCGTGCGGCCCTTCCCCATAACGCTGAAGCCGTTCAGCCCTGTTTGATCGGCGCGATCGAGATTTCGACGCGGCGGTTCTGGGCGCGGCCGACCTCGGTGGCGTTCGACGCAATCGGCCGCTCCAGGCCGTAGCCCACTGCCGACATGCGGCGCTGGTCGACGCCGCGGCTGGCGAGATAGTTGGCGACCGAGGCCGCGCGCCGCTCCGAAAGTCCCTGGTTATAGGAGGCGCTGCCGGTGGAGTCGGTGTGACCGTCGACGTCGATCAGCGTCTTGTTGAACTTGCGCAGCACGATCGCAACCGAGTCGAGGGTCGGGTAGAAGGCCGGAATCACCTGGTCGCGGTCGGTCGCGAAGGTGATGTTCGACGGCATGTTCAGGATGATGCGATCGCCGGCGCGGGTGACCGAAACGCCGGTGCCCTGCAACTGCGCCCGCAGTTCCGATTCCTGCTGATCCATGTAGTTTCCGACCAGGCCGCCGCCGAGAGCGCCGATGCCTGCGCCGACAAGAGCGGCATCACGCCGGCCCGCTGCGCTGCCGCCCACCAGAAGACCGGTCGCAGCGCCGAGACCCGCGCCGATCAAAGCGCCTCCGGCCGTGTTCGACATCTTCTGTTCTCCCGTATAGGGATCGGTGGTGGTGCATCCGGAAAGATAGACGGCCACGACAGCCAGGATGGCGCATTTCTTGATCATCGAATCAATTGTCCCCATTGGTGCTCAGGATCGCTTCATACTATCGATTGCGGCAGGAAGATGAAGGGGCCTTCTACTTTCCCCGATCGGGAGTATTGCGGTGCACCATTTCTGCCGGACCTCGCCATATTGCTGACCAGAGGGCCCGCTAACCGAAGGTTCACGCGCTTGGCGCTATGGTCTGCCGGGCCCGGTTCGGCGTAAAAAATGCGAACCGCGGGCGCCGCATGGAGCGCCCGCAAATCGTGAAGGGAAAAAATCATGGCGGTCGAGTTCGGCGATTCGCAACGCAGCCTCAGCGACACGCTCACCGGCATGATCGCGTCGATCAGAGGCAATACGATCACGCTGCGCGAGCTGATGATCGAGATCGGCGAGCAGGGCTTCCTCCTTCTTTGCGCGCTGCTGACCCTGCCGTTCCTGATCCCTGTTTCCATTCCGGGCGTCAGCACCGTCTTCGGGGCGGCCATCATTCTCATTTCGCTCGCGATCACCCTCAACCGCATGCCCTGGCTGCCGAAGCGCATCCTCGATCGGGAGATCGACACGGAAAAGCTCGTGCCGACGCTCCGCAAAGGTGCGGCACTGGTCTCGAAGCTCGACCGCTATGTGCGCCCGCGGGTCAATTTTTTGACCGAAGGCGCCCTGATGAACCGTTTCAACGGGTTGATGATCATGGCCGGTGGCGTGCTTCTCATGTTTCCGCTCGGGCTGATTCCGCTGTCGAACACGCTGCCCGGCATCGCCATCCTGCTCCTGTCGCTCGGCATCATCCAACGCGACGGGCTGATGGTGGCCGGCGGCTATTTCTTCCTGTTCGCGACCACCGTCTATTTCGCAGTTCTCGGCTATGCCGCTTTCGCCGCCGGCCAGGGGCTCTCGCACTTCTTCGTTTCGTGATTGCGACGGCAGCCGGACGGGTCCATCCGAGCCGCCCTATGTGGCAAGGTGCTTGTAGAAGAACGTCGTCGCGCAATAGCGGCCGTCCGGCATCAGCGCGTAGTCGGGAACGACACCGGCGCGCGTCCAGCCGAAGCGCTCGTAGATCGCTTCGGCCGGCTCTCCGGTCGCCGTGTCGAGGACCAGGACTCTTCTGCCGCGCCTGAGGGCTTCCGCCTCGGCTGCGTCCATCAGGCGACGCGACAGGCCGAGACCGCGGGCGTCGCGGTGCACGAGCAGTTTCCTGACATCGGCGCGATGCGGCTGGTTCGGCATGGTGCCGACGCCGAGCTGCACGGTGCCCGCCATCCGGCCATCGACTTCGGCCGCGAGGAGAACCGTTTCGCCGCGCCCGACGGCGGCGGCGACGCCCTCCCAGAATTGAACGGCGGCGTGCGGCGAAAAGGGATGCATGAAGCCGACCGAAGCGCCGCCTTCGACGCAATCGGAGAGGATTTCGGCCAGAGCCGGCAGGGCGGCCAGGGTTTCTTCTGCGGTGAGCACGCGTATATCGGCGTCGGGCATGTCAGACCTTGTTGCGGCAGAGGATGACGGCGTAATGCGCCGGTTCCTCATGGGGATTGTAAAAAATGTGGGCCTCTTCAAGTCCCATGAAGAGGCAATCGCCCGGCTCCAAGAGCTGCCGTCCGCCTTCCATCGTCAGTTCGAGGCGGCCGGAAAAAAGCCAGAGGTGCTGGGTGATGCCGCGGTCCATCGGCTGTCGCTCGAAGACGACGCGGGCGCCGGGCGGAAACTCGACCTCGACGATGTCGACCGGCGAACCGACGCCTTCGGGTGAAACGGAACGGCGCAGGTAGCCGCTTTCTGGATCGCGCCACAGCCGCTGCTCCGCGCGCCGCGCCAAGGGCGAGGCTTCGCTCCTCTCGGAAGCAAAAAGCGCCGAAAGCGTCGTGCCCAACGCGCTGCATAGCTTCGCCAGAAGCTGCGCCGTCGGGCTCGCCTCGCCGCGCTCGATGCGCGAGATCATGGCGCGGCTGACGCCGGAGCGGCCGGCCAGGTCGTCAAGCGTCAGATCCCCCGCCATGCGCAGCTCGCGAAGCCGCATGCCGATGGTCTCTTCGAGAGGGGCGAGTACCTTTTCCATTATCTGAGAGTGCATTTCTCATATAATGGAGTCAAGATGATCGAAGCGAGAAATAAATTCACGCATGCCGCTTTGACGACAGCGCCGGTCCGCGTCCTGCTTTATCGTCCGGACTCTGCGCCGATTCTTAAAAAACATCCAACTTCAATAATTTAGATCATCTTCATACGATCGGCAGAAGGACAGGCAGATGCATCGATCTCCTTCGTCGCTGCTGTCGATCGCGAGCATAGTCGCCTCCATGACATCGGTCGCGGTCGGCAACGGCATGATGCTCGCCTATGTGCCCTTCGTGCTGACGCGCTCGGCGGCGCCGGATTGGGTCCCGGGAGCCGCCGTGACGGCGATTGCCTTCGGCGGGCTGATCGGCTGCCTCATGGGCGGCTCCCTCATTCGCCGCGTCGGCCACGCCCGCGCCTTTTCCTGCTCGATGGCGCTGGTCATTCTCGCGGCGCTGACGATCAGCCTCGGCGTCCACCCGCTGCTTTGGGTCGTCGCACGCGGCCTCTACGGCATTGCCGCCAACATGAATTTCATCATCACGCAGAGCTGGCTCAACCATGCCAGCGAGAACCACTGGCGCGGCCGGGCGATGGCGCTCTTCTACATGGCCTACGTCATCGGGCTCGGCGCCGGCGCCTGGCTCTTCGGGCAAATCCCGGTCGAGGGCAATCTCGCCCCGATCGTCACGATCTTCTTCACCGCGGTCGCCATCCTGCCGATCGGCCTCACGCGCCTGCCCACGCCGCCCGCCCCTGCCCGGGTCAGCATCGACATTCCCATGGTCTGGCGGATTTCTCCGGTCGCCTTCATCGGCGTGCTTGCATCCGGCGGCCTCTCCATGCTGGTGCAGGGCTTTACGCCGATCTATGCCGCCGCCAATTCCGTCAGTCAGAAAGACGTAGCGGCATTGATGTTCGTCATGCAGTTCGGCCTGCTCTTCATCCAGTATCCGATGGGCGCCCTTTCAGACCGCACCGACCGCCGGATTGTCCTCATCGCCACCTGTATGCTCGTCATCGCGGCGGGCATCGCTGCGCTCGCCGTCTCCTTCGACAACCTGCTCCTGCTCATGCTGGTTTTCGCGATGTTCGCGGGGGCGGTCGAGACGGTTTATTCGATCGCCAATGCGCATGCCAACGATCGCACCGATCCGGCAGATTTCGTGCCGCTCGCCAGCACCATGCTGGTCGCCTGGTCGGCAGCGGCGACCCTCGTTCCGATGCTCGTGACCTTGCTGACGCCGGCCTTCGGCCAACGGACCTTCATCTATGCGACGATGACGGTGGCGCTCCTCTACGCCCTTTTCGTGCTCGTTCGCCTCCGCTCTCGCGAACGCGTCCCGCCCGAGCACTGCGACAGCTTCGAATTCAAAAGCGCCCAGGTGCCGAATGCCGCGGCACTCGCCGAGACGGAAGCGCGAGCGGAACGGCCGGTCAGACGCCCGGATTTATAGTGAACGAAGCCTTCATTTCCCGCTTTGCGCCGCCTGATCGCGCTGCTATATGCGGCCCATGAGCACACCATCTTCCAAGACGCCCCTGTCGCATATCCGCAACTTCTCGATCGTGGCGCATATCGATCACGGCAAATCGACGCTTGCCGACCGGCTGATCCAGTCGACCGGCGGCCTCGCCGAACGAGAAATGTCCGAGCAGGTCCTGGACAGCATGGACATCGAGCGCGAGCGCGGCATCACCATCAAGGCCCAGACCGTGCGCCTGCACTACAAGGCGAACGACGGCGAGACCTATGTGCTGAACCTCATCGACACGCCCGGCCACGTCGACTTCGCCTACGAGGTCTCGCGCTCGCTTTCGGCCTGCGAAGGTTCGCTGCTCGTCGTCGACGCCAGCCAGGGCGTCGAAGCCCAGACGCTCGCCAATGTCTACCAGGCGATCGACAACAATCACGAGCTCGTCACCGTTCTGAACAAGATCGACCTGCCTGCGGCCGAGCCGGAGCGGATCAAGGAGCAGATCGAGGAAGTGATCGGCATCGACGCCTCCGACGCCGTGCTGATCTCCGCCAAGACCGGTCTCGGCATTCCGGATGTGCTGGAGGCGATCGTCCATAGGCTGCCCGCCCCGAAGAGCGAGGGCGGCGACGCCGCGCCCTTGAAGGCGCTGCTCGTCGACAGTTGGTACGACGCTTATCTCGGCGTCATGGTTCTGGTGCGCGTCATCGACGGAACGCTGAAAAAGGGCATGACCATCCGCATGATGGGGACGGATGCGAAGTACCAGGTGGAGCGCGTCGGCGTGCTGACGCCGAAGATGGTTGCCATGGAGGCGCTCGGCCCCGGCGAAATCGGGTTCATCACGGCTTCTATCAAGGAAGTGGCGGACACCCGCGTCGGCGATACGATCACCGAGGACAAGCGGCCGACGGCCAAGGCGCTGCCCGGCTTCAAGCCGGCCCAGCCGGTCGTGTTCTGCGGCCTCTTCCCGGTCGACGCCGCCGACTTCGAGGACCTGCGCTCGGCCATGGGCAAGCTGCGCCTCAACGACGCCTCCTTCTCCTTCGAAATGGAATCCTCCGCCGCACTCGGCTTCGGTTTCCGCTGCGGCTTCCTCGGACTCCTGCATCTCGAAATCATCCAGGAGCGTCTGGAGCGCGAATTCGATCTCGATCTGATCGCGACGGCACCCTCGGTCGTCTACAAGCTGTTTATGACCGATGGCTCGGAGCGCGAGCTTCACAACCCAGCCGACATGCCGGACGTGGTCAAGATCGCCGAAATCCACGAGCCGTGGATCCGCGCGACGATCCTGACGCCCGACGAATATCTCGGCGGCATCCTGAAGCTCTGCCAGGACCGTCGCGGCATCCAGATCGAGCTGACCTATGTCGGCACCCGCGCGATGCTCACCTATGACCTGCCGCTGAACGAAGTCGTGTTCGATTTCTACGACCGGCTGAAGTCGATCTCCAAGGGATACGCCTCCTTCGACTACCAGATCACCGAGCACAAGGAAGGCAACCTCGTGAAGATGTCGATCCTCGTCAACGGCGAGCCGGTGGACGCGCTGTCGATGATGGTGCACCGGATGGCGGCGGAAAAGCGCGGCCGCGAAATGTGCGAAAAGCTCAAGGAACTGATCCCGAAGCACATGTTCAAGATCCCGATCCAGGCCGCCATCGGCGGCAACGTGATCGCCCGCGAAACCATCTCGGCGCTGCGCAAGGACGTGACCGCAAAGTGCTACGGCGGCGACGCCACCCGAAAGCGCAAGCTGCTGGAGAAGCAGAAGGCCGGCAAGAAGCGGATGCGCCAGTTCGGCAAGGTGGAAATCCCGCAGGAAGCCTTCATCGCCGCGCTGAAGATGAGCGACGAGTGATTTCCAATCAGTTCGACGCGCATAGAATATGCGCATCGGCCTGAAGCAAGGCGAAACGCGCGTCATCGACCTGCGGGCGGCGTGACGAAAGCGCCGCCGCCACGGACTTTGCGTTTCAAGGCTTCCGATCTTCTTGCGCGATCCACCATGATCGCCACGGGCGCTGCGGTGTCTCAAGTGGCGACGCGGGCTTGACTTCGTTGGCGAAGTTTCCGACCTTCGGACCATGCCAGTGCTCGCGATCCATTTCCGCTGTTCTTTCCGGGTCTGCCCCATCGCAGGAACCTGACCCCGGCCCGGATGCGTGCGCTCTCCGGGTAAGGGGGCCTGCGCATCGGCGAGCGGATGGCCAAGCCTCCACCCCCGAGCGGCGAGCGTAAATCATCCTCGACATTTCACTTTCGGCGCAAGCAGAGCAGTGCGCCCAGGCACAGGTATCATCATGGCGGACAAGACAACCCGCAAGAAGCTTCCCTCGATCGTCATCAATGCCGAAGACCATGCACGTCTGACGGCGATCGCCTCCTCCGCGCTCGACCGTGTCCCGGAAGTCGCGGAGGCGCTGCTTTCCGAACTCGACCGCGCGCGAATCGCCGCGCCCGGCAAGCTGCCCAAAGACAGCGTGCAGATGGGCTCGACCGTCGCCTTTGACGCCGACAACGGTTTTGCGAAGGAAGTGAGGCTCGTCTATCCGGGGGAGGCCGACATCGAAGCCGGCAAGATTTCCGTACTGACGCCGATCGGAGCGGCGCTTATCGGCCTTTCCGTCGGACAGTCGATCGACTGGGTCGACAGGGCCGGCAAGGTACACCGTATGACGATCCGCAGCGTGATGCCGGCGGCGGGCTGAGCGTGCCGCCGGTGCAATTGCTCGAAGCGGCCGGATCGAGCCGGCCGCTTTCAAAGCGCTTCCAGGCAAAATGTGTCGCCGCCCGGAAGCGCTCCAATTCAAAGAGTGAGATCAGAATTGGCGGCCGAGCTTGGCATCGACGGACTGGCTGTTGGCGCCGCGAATGGCAAAGAAGAGGGTGATCGCCGCCCAGAGGATGGACTTCTCCGCCCCGCCAAGGCCCTGCCCCTGGACGATGCCGTGGAAATAGACGGTGACGAGCAGCACGATCGTCGCCGCGAAGGCAGCGGGCCGCGTCAGGAAGCCGATGGCAATGAAGATGCCGCCGAAGAACTCGGTCGCCGAAAGCAGGGGCGACCAGAAAACGCCCGGATAGAACCCAAGCCCCTCCACCATGCCGGCCGCGCCGAAGGGATTGAGGATCTTGCCGTAGCCGTGGGTGACGAGCAGCAGGCCTGCCACGACGCGCAGCAACGTCTCGGCGAAAGTATCGAGCGGCAGATAAATCTTTTCGAGCGCCGGCAGGATCGCGCGCGGTCGATTGTTGGCAGCGGTATCGGTCATGAAATCCCTTTCGTATCCATTGCAAATCAGGGGTTTCTCTTGCCTCAGGCCTTTTGGAAAACAAGGGCTCAGCGTCAAAAACATGACCGCTCAAGCTGACATTTATGTGAGACATGCGTGAAGGCGTGGATTGCGGCGCTTGCGCGACGACGCTGCTCCATGTTTCCTGTGGCGCGAAAGCCAAGTGAACAGGACATGCGAGATGAGCGAAAAGCCACGCGTCACCATCCTCTATTGCACCCAGTGCAACTGGCTGCTGCGCGCCGGATGGATGGCGCAGGAATTGCTGTCGACATTCGCCGACACGCTTGGGGAAGTGGCGCTCATCCCCGGGACCGGCGGCAATTTCGAGATTCGCGTCGATGGCGCGTTGATCTGGGAACGCAAGCGCGACGGCGGCTTTCCCGGGCCCAAGGAGCTGAAGCAACGCATTCGCGACGTGATCGAGCCCGAGCGCGATCTCGGCCACACGGACAGGAGCTAGAGCACTTCCAGGAAAAGTGTGTAACGGTTTTCCGTCCGGAAATGCGTTAGAGCAATGGTTAGAGCATTTCAGTGTTTCTATGAAACATTGAAATGCTCCAGGCTATCGCAACCGGCGCCTGCTCCCGCACCGGTGGCGCCGTAGAACTCAGCTATGGGCGAAAATGTCCGTTTCCTCCCAGCCGAGCAGATCGAGCTTGGCACGCGTCGGGAGAAACGAAAAGCAGGCCTCGGCGAGTTCCATCCGGCCATCGCGCAGGAGCCGCGCCGTCAGCTTGTCGCGCAACGCATGCAGGTGGAGCACATCGGAGGCGGCATATTCGAGCTGCGCCGGCGAAAGAATGTCGGCGGCCCAATCGGAAGACTGCTGCTGCTTGGAAATGTCGATGTCGAGCAGTTCCTTGAGATTGTCCTTGAGGCCGTGCCGGTCCGTATAGGTGCGGGCGAGGCGCGAGGCGATCTTGGTACAGAAGACCGGCGACGCGGTGACGCCGAAGGTATGGAACAGCACGGCGATGTCGAAGCGGCCGAAATGGAAGATCTTCTGGCGCGTCGGATCGGCGAGCATCGAGACGAGATTCGGCGCCTGCTTCTGGCCGGCGGCGATGCGGATCACATCCGCAGTCCCGTCGCCCGACGAGAGCTGCACGACGCAGAGGCGGTCGCGACGCGGGACCAGGCCGAGCGTTTCCGTATCGATCGCGATCGCGCCCGTATAACGGGCGGCGTCGGTCTCGGAAATGTCCCCCTCGTGGAACCTTATTGTATTCGCCATCGAAAATCCCCAGATCGTTACTTGCATGATTCCCGGAGAACGGTTCAGGAAACCTGCTGAGATACAAGTGCTGCAGCGACCCGGCCAGTCTGATCAGGCGCGCGGCGCTGTGGAGCGTAGCTGGCCTATAGCGCATGTTGGCCGGCCGCGATACCTTGTCCTTCGGCAGACGTTCCGTTTGCCGGCACCCCGAGAAAGTTCGTATATGACCTGGTTCCGTTTCGCCCTGGCGGCTCCCCTCGTCGCCCTGATGTCGACCCTCTCGCCCGGTATCGGCCTCGCCGCCGGGGCGACATTCGAGCTGGCGCAGGCCTTTCACGACCTGCCGGGCGTGCGGCCGGCAAACCCGCTGGGTGACGATAAGAACATCGTTTGCCGGCAGGTTTTCATCGACCGCTACGGCCCCTTCGAGTCGTCTCACGGCCGTCCCCGTTACGATACGGTCTACCGCTGCCGCGAGGGCAGCGGCCCGATCTTCCAGAGCGGCGAGCTGCCGCCGTCGCTCGAGCGGCAGAAGCGCGGCCTCAACTACTGAGTTCGAACCAGACAAAGGCACGCTTGCATTGCGCGCTCGGGACAGGCGAAACTGCGTCCCGGACGGCACTGACTGGAGGAAACCATGCCCGAAACCGACAGGCCGCAAAGCGACAGGCCACTTGTCATCAGCGCGCCCGCGCCGCGTACGCTCGATCTGATCTTCACGCCCGACGCGCTCGAGCGTCTTCACAGGCGCTACCGCGTGATCGAAGCCGATCCGGAGAACATCGCCGGGCTCGGCTCCGCCGTCCTCTCCGAGGTCCGCTATATCGTCGGACAGCCGCCGCTTTCCGCAGAAACGCTCGAACGCATGCCGCAGCTGCGGGCCGTTCTCAACGTCGAAAGCAACCTCATCGACAACATGCCCTACGACGTGGTTTTCCAGCGCGGCATCCACGTGCTCACCACCGGCCAGGTCTTCGCCGAACCGGTGGCGGAGATGGGGCTCGCCATGGCGCTGAACCTCGCCCGCGGCATCGTCGATGCGGATGTCGATTTCCGCGAGGGCCGCGAACGCTGGGGCGGTGAGGGAAACAAGTCCGCCCGGCTCCTCTCGGGTTCGGAGATCGGCATCATCGGCTTCGGCGATCTCGGCAAGGCGCTTAACCGCGTCCTTTCGGGATTTCGTGCGAAGATCCGCGTCCATGATCCCTGGCTGCCGGCCTCCGTTCTTCTCGACGCCGGCGTCGAACCGGCGTCGCTCGAGACGGTCCTCGCCGAGAGCGACTTCCTGTTTGTTGTCGCAGCGGTCACCAGTGACAATGAGGGCTTCCTCGACGCCAGGGCCTTCGCGGCCATGCGTCCGGGCGCCGCCTTCATTCTCCTGAGCCGCGCCGGCGTCGTGGATTTCGATGCATTGATCGCAGCCGTGGAAAGCGGCCATATCCGCGCGGCAAGCGACGTCTTCCCGGAGGAGCCCCTGCCCCCTGGACATCCCGTCCGCCGGCTAGCCGGCTTCCTGCGCTCGGCGCACCGGGCCGGTGCGCTCGACATCGCCTTCAAGAGGATGGGCGAGATGGTGCTCGAGGATATGGAACTGATGGACCGCAGCCTGCCGCCGATGCGCTGCAAGCGGGCGGAGCGGGAGACGGTGGCCCGAATGCGCTCGAAGCCCGTCACCGTCAACTGAAGAGTGATGAGCCGCAAAACTGTCGTAGCCGACCAACGACAAAACACGCAGCAGATCGAAGTGCTGCAGCGATCTTTGCGCGTCCGACCGGACGCGCGGCGCTGTAGCGCAGGCCGTATGCGGCCGGTGGTGCTATGAAAATGCGTTGCAATGCTGCAAAGATCGGAATCCGGATTCGAGGACATCGAAAGCATGCAAGATTCCAACGCGGACAAGCCTTCCCGGACCTGGACCAGCTCTCTGCGGTCGCTGCTCGGTCTCGTGATGGTTGCTATGCTCATCGTCGTGTCCGCGACGCTGGTGGGACTTGACTACCGCCGCGCACGCAGCGCTTCGATCGCCGATGCCGAAGGCAATATGGACGCCTTCGTCGGCCGCCTGGTCGATCGGCTCGGCGCCCTTTCCGGGGACACCTCCGCGCTCGTCAGTCTCGTCGCATCGGTCGCCAATGCCTTTCTCGTGCCGCCGCCCGAACGCATGAACGACAAGGTGGCGGTGCTGCGCGAAGGCATCGCCCGCTCGCCGCACATCGACGGCGTCTATGTCGGTTATCCGAGCGGTGCGTTCTTTCATGTGGTCGATCTGGACTCGGCCGCCTGGCGCATGGCGCTCGACGCACCGCGGGGAGCGGCCATCGCCGTGCGCTCGATGGAGAGAGACGACCGGGGCAAGCCGTTCGACCGGATCCTGTTCCTCGACGCGAGCGGTCTGCAGTTCGCCGAACGCCGCGCTGCTTCCAACGGCTTCGACCCGAGGACGCGGCCCTGGTATCGCGCAGCCGTCAACGGCAAGGCACCGGTGGCGATCGGTCCCTATGAGATGGCCACGACAGGCAATCTCGGGATGACCATATCGCAAGCGCACCGCGGCAACCCGCAGATCGTCATCGGTGCCGATGTGGTGCTCGATACGATCACGGACTTCCTCTCCCGCGAGCGGCTGACGGACGAATCCGTCTCGTTCATTCTCGATGCGGTCGGACGGCCGATCATCCATTCCGACACCGTGATGATGCGACGCATCATGGCATCGAAGGGCCGGGACCGGCCGGTGGCCACGCCGCAGGAGGATGGACTGATCGAGAGCATCCGGCGCAACCCGCCACCGGCCGGGAAGGCAACTCTCGTCGAAGTCGGAAACCGCACCTATCTCGTCACGGTGGCACCGCTCGAATCGGCATTGCTTCTGTCCGGGCACCGGGTGGTCGTCGCGGCCCCGCTCGACGAGCTGCTGGCGGCCGCAAACGAGACCCTCGTTCAGGGACTTGCCGTCTCCGGCGCCGTGGTGGTGGTCGCCGTTCTCCTGGCCCTCGTGCTTGCGCATCTGATCACGAAGTCGCTCAACCAGCTCACCGACAGCGCCAACCGCCTGCAGGACCTGGACTTCGCCACTCCTATCGACGTTTCATCGCATGTGGCGGAAATCTCGACGCTCAACGGCGCAATGAACAGAGCTCGCGACGCGATCTTCACCTTCGCGCTCTATGTCCCGAAGGAGCTGGTGCGCAAGGGCATCGAATCCGGCCACTTCGGCGGCCGCGCCGCATGGCGGCAGGAAGTGACGGCGATGTTCACCGACATCTACGACTTCACCACCATCAGCGAGGGCCGTTCGCCGGAAGAAGTGGTCGCGATGCTCTCGGAGTATTTCGACCTGTTCAGCGAGGTCGTCGCCGCCCACGACGGAACCATCATCCAGTTCCATGGAGACTCGGTCTTCGCCATGTGGAACGCGCCGGTCGCCGATACCAGGCATGCCGAGCATGCCTGTCGCTGCGCACTCGCGGTCGAGGAGAGGCTCCAGGCCTTCAATTCCGCGCAACGCGCCAAGGGATTGCCGGAGTTCCGCACGCGCTTCGGCATCCACACCGGAACGGCCGTCGTCGGCAGCGTCGGCGCCAGGGAACGGCTGCAATATACGGCGATGGGCGACACGGTGAACGTCGCCTCCCGGCTCGAGGGCATGAACAAGGATTACGGCACGAGCGTTCTTGCAAGCGGCGCGGTGGTCGCCCAATGCAGGGACATGGTGAAGTTCCGCCCGCTCGGCACCGCCAAGGCAAAGGGCCGTTCGACGGCGCTCGACATTTACGAAGTCGTGGGCGTCGTCCACACGGTTGACACTACCGAAGCCGGAACGGCCGCCTGAGGAAAGGCAGATGCCGCGGCGAACGGCGGCCCCGCCGAATTCGCCTCGAAACTCTGAAAGCAAAAAAGCCCGGAAACCGGGCTTTTTTTGACTTCCGAACCGCAAAAGCGGTTACTGGAAAAAGGAATGGTGCCCAGAAGAGGACTCGAACCTCCACACCCTTTCGAGTACCAGCACCTGAAGCTGGCGCGTCTACCAATTCCGCCATCTGGGCGACGGACCGGCATGTAAAAGGCCGTGACCGAAGTGTCAACAGGCATTTTGAAGTTTTCGTCTCGCATCGCGAAAAAGCGCGGTAAAGCGCGTCCGGCTCCTCGATGATAGGGCAAGAATTCCAGTGACATGGGGGCCGGAGAGGCGCATTCTAGAGCAACGGCGAAGGAGCGGAATCCGGAACGCGCCCGCGTCGACACGTGGAGCGCACGCCCACGAATAAACATGCGGCGCCAAACGTCTACTGCATGTTTCGTCGGTCGACCTGATCGACGCCAAAGCATGCAGCAACTTGAAGAGTTACAGCGAACTTTGCGCGTCTGATAAGTCGCGCCGCGCTGAAAGGAGCAGGGACAAAACCGGAAAGCAACGGCTTTCGGAAAGTGAGGAGAAAATGACGAAATTTCGGAATTTCGTTGTGAGCTGCGCACTCGCCGCCGTCTCCGCGGTTCCCCCTGTTACGTCCGTTCAGGCCATGCCGCGCCCGGCGCTCGACATTGCGATCAAAGCGCCGGCCGGCATCGAGAATGCCACACATCGTGGCCGTTACGGGTGGCGCGGCGGCTATTCTCGCCGCGGTTATTACGGAGGGTCCGGCTTCTATCCGGGCTGGAGCCCCTATTACCGACGGTCCGGGATCAGCTTCTATTTCGGACCCAGCTACCGCTACCGGCCTTATTACGGGAACCGCTATTACTACGGACCGCGCTACTATGGCCCCGGCTATTACAGCTATCCCGGGCCCGGATATTACGGTTATCGCTCCTATAGACCACGCTACTATGGCGGCGGCTATGTCCGGAGCGGCGGCAACAGCCATGTCGGCTGGTGCCTGTCGCGCTATCGGTCCTATAACCCGGCCACAAACCGGTACCTGACCTATGGCGGGGTTTATCGGGTGTGCTATTCGCCCTATCGGTAGGGGAGCGTACCCTTTTTATCGAGTTCTGCGCGTTCGATCCGACGCGCGGCGCTCCCGTCGGTCAGCGCTTTCTGACGATCCCGACGCGCGCCATGACTTCCTTCGGAATGCCGTAGCGGCGCACGGCATCGCGGCTGTCGCGAAGGCCGCAGGTCTCGCGCTGGATGAGGAAGGCCCAAACCGCATCGGCTGCCTCGTCGAGCAGTCGCTCGCGTTCGGAAGGCGGGTGCCTGTTGCCGTCATAGGCATTCAGGGCGGCCATTGCCTTCTCGACCTTCAGGCCATTGCGCCCCAGAGCGTCGGCGCGCTCGGCCATCAGCTCGTATTCGAGAACGTTCACCCCGTTACCGGTGAGATCGAAATGGCGCAACGATTGCGGCGGGCGAAATGTCATCGGCGGCTCCATCAAGCTCATGCCAGGATGGGCCGTGAATGAGCTTCCCGCAAGGCGCCGCGCAAGACTGCGGCGTGGCACCACGTCATCGTCATGGTTAACACTCCCTAAACTCGTTTGGCCTAAGCATTTCAATGTTTCATGGAAACACTGAAATGCTCTAACCCTTTGGTCCAACGCACTTCCGGTCGGAAAACCGTTAGATACTTTTCCCGGAAGTGCTCTAGGCTTGCGGATCATGCCCGAACTGCCCGCCTTCATCGCCATCAGGACAGCCGTCGGAACTGCCGAGGAGACGACGCAGGGCCTGCGCCGCCCGCTGCCGGCGACGGAGCGTAGCGAGGCGATCCGGAAGATCGTCGATGCGCTGACCCGCCATCTCTCCGGCAGAGAGGTCCTATCCAAAGACGCGCTGGTGAAGTTGGTCGAAGACCTGGCGCTCATCCTCAAATTTCCACCCCTGCCGCAGGAGACCGGACGCGCCTTCATTCGGCGGTTGACCGGCTTCATCGAGGCATTGCCAATGCCGGAACGCCAGCTTCTGGAGAAGCAGCTGGCAGCGCGCAACCTTGCGCAACGCGTCGCCGTCGCGGCGGCGATAACGGCCGACCGCCGGGGCGCGATGCCGCCCGATCGGACCCCGCTCCGCAGCCTGCCCCTGCCTGCACACGCCCCGCCGGCGCTTCCGGGCGCCAAGGCACCGATCCCTGGCGACCTCGCGCTCCTGCAAGCGATGCTCAGGAAGACCTACGGCGCCGATACGGATAGCGTCCGGATCGAGACGCCATCCGCAGGCGCGGCTATCGACGCGGCGCACGAGGAGGCTCCGGTCGGGCAGCAACGTTCGCCGAAGACGCCCATGAACGCTCCTGCAGCGCCGCGAGGTGCGGAAGTTGCAGCGAGAGATGCTTCGGCAAGCCCGCTTGAGAGCGAGATGGCGGAAACGCCGGCCATGACGCCGGAAGGCTCCGATAAGCAGCTCCCGGATAGCGAAGCGGATTCAGCGCAACCATCGGTGCCACGCCCCAGTCAGGCGGCGGACCTGAACGGGAGTGCGCGCGCAGCGCTGAAAGATGCAAAACCTGCGACAGCCGAGAACAAGGTTGCAGCCGAGGACAAGGCTGCAGCCGCAGAAGCCGGCGCTGAAAAACTCCCTGGCGGGGAAGCCTCGGAGGACACCGAGGGCCCGCCGCGCTCCGCGAGGGAGGACGACAGGCCACGCGTGCGGATTCAAAGTGCCGCGCGCATGGCGCAACCGCCGGCGGAGGCCTTGAGAACGATCATACGCGACAGTCTTGCGTTGCCGGGGACGATCAAGAGCTGGCAGCCTCGGGATACGGGAGACACAGGACCGGCCGTGCCCCTGGCGCCGAAGAATGAGGCGCCGGCGCGGCCGCGGGAGACCACCGGCGCGATCAGAAGCGCAGCAGCCGCCGGCGAACCGCCGGTGGATATCGCACCCGACGCCGAAACGGGCGCACCGCTTCGCGACCAGCCTCCTCCTCAGGCAGAGCGTCGGACCGGCGAGGACGCTATGGCGCCGCAGGGCTTCGCCCGGGTCCCCGAAAGCGGACTTCCGCGCGAAATGTTTCCCTTCGCCCTGGTTCCCTACCCGCCGGCCGAAGAAAGCGATGCCGACGAGGTGAACCGGCGCAAGCGGGAAAGCGAGAGCGAGCCGGAGAAAGACGCAAGGGACGACGAGGGAGAAACGGAAAGCGACGACCGGCAGCAGGGACATGGCGCCGGCGGCGAAGGGGATCAGACCGAAGAGCGACCGGCAGCCGACGCCTATGACCTCTACCGAAAGCTCGGCGGCCTGGCTTAGATCAAGATGTCTTCAGGTCGGGTCGACCTAAGGCCTGTTGCAATTCGGGCACCTGCCGCCGCTTGTTTGATTCCCTCATTCCTGTGCTCGTCACAGGGATGAGAGCAGCGCCGCGTCTGCGGCGCGGGAGAGCCTTTCCAGCCCAAGGACTTGGTCTGGCTGGATTCCTGTGACGAGCCAGGAATGAGGAATCAAACAAGCGGCGGCGGGTGACCCGAATCTCAACAGGCCGTAGAGCACAAAGTGTAACGGTTTTTCCCACTGCGCCGCGCGTCTCATAAGACGCGCAGAGG
The DNA here is from genome assembly GCF_036245905.1 of Sinorhizobium sp. KGO-5. Classification (NCBI taxonomy): domain Bacteria; kingdom Pseudomonadati; phylum Pseudomonadota; class Alphaproteobacteria; order Hyphomicrobiales; family Rhizobiaceae; genus Sinorhizobium; species Sinorhizobium sp. KGO-5. The sequence continues at coordinate 675,661 of NZ_BDIZ01000001.1, read as the reverse complement.
TCGCGGTAGCCCACAAAAAAGCCCGCGGAGATCGCTCTCCGCGGGCTTATCATTTCACGTCCGTCAACGATTACTCGTTGTTCTGGCGGTTCTTGAGCGCAGCGCCCAGAATGTCGCCGAGCGAAGCACCCGAGTCGGAAGAGCCGAACTGAGCGACGGCTTCCTTCTCTTCCGCGATTTCCAGAGCCTTGATCGACAGCTGGATCTTGCGGTCCTTCTTGGAGAAGTTGGTGACCCGCGCGTCGACGGTCTGGCCGACCGAGAAACGCTCCGGACGCTGTTCGTCGCGATCGCGCGAGAGGTCGGCGCGACGGATGAAGGCGGTGACGTCCTCGTGGTTGACGAGCCGCACTTCGATGCCGCCATCGTTGACGCCGATGACTTCTGCCGAAACGACGGCGTTCTTGCGCAGTTCGCCGGAAGCGGCAGCTTCACCGACCGCATCGCGGCCGAGCTGCTTGATGCCGAGCGAGATACGCTCCTTGTCGACGTCCACGTCGAGAACGACAGCACGAACGACGTCGCCCTTGTTGAACTCTTCGATGACCTGCTCGCCCGGACGGTTCCAGTCGAGGTCGGAGAGGTGGACCATGCCGTCGACATCGCCATCGAGGCCGATGAACAGACCGAATTCGGTCTTGTTCTTGACTTCGCCTTCGACTTCCGTGCCAGCCGGATGGCTATGCGCGAAGGCCTGCCACGGGTTCTCGAGCGTCTGCTTGAGGCCGAGCGAGATGCGGCGCTTGGTCGGGTCGACTTCGAGAACGACCACGTCGACTTCCTGGCTCGTGGACAGGATCTTGCCGGGGTGAACGTTCTTCTTCGTCCAGGACATTTCGGAGATGTGTATCAGGCCTTCGATGCCCGGCTCCAGCTCGACGAAGGCACCGTAGTCGGTGATGTTCGTGACGGTACCGGAGATCTTCTTGCCGACCGGATACTTCGCACCGATGCCGTCCCACGGATCGGACTCGAGCTGCTTCATGCCGAGCGAGATGCGGTGGGTTTCCTGGTTGATGCGGATGATCTGAACCTTGACCTGCTGGCCGATGTTCAGGATTTCCGACGGATGGTTGACGCGGCGCCACGCCATGTCGGTGACGTGCAGCAGGCCATCGATGCCGCCGAGGTCGACGAACGCACCGTAATCGGTGATGTTCTTGACGACACCCTCGACAACCTGGCCTTCCTCGAGGTTCTGAACGATTTCAGAACGCTGCTCGGCGCGGGACTCTTCGAGAACCGTGCGGCGCGAAACGACGATGTTGCCGCGGCGCTTGTCCATCTTGAGGATTTCGAAGGGCTGCGGGTTGTGCATCAGCGGCGTCACGTCGCGGATCGGACGGATGTCGACCTGCGAACGCGGCAGGAAGGCTACGGCGCCGTCGAGATCGACGGTGAAGCCGCCCTTGACCTGGTTGAATATGATGCCTTCGACGCGTTCGCCGGCTTCAAACTTGACTTCCAGGCGCTGCCAGCTCTCTTCGCGGCGGGCCTTCTCGCGCGAAAGGACTGCTTCGCCGAGTGCGTTTTCAATGCGCTCGACATAGACTTCGACTTCGTCGCCGACCTTCAGCGTGCCGTCCTTGGCCTTGGCGCCGAATTCCTTCAGCGGTACGCGGCCTTCGACCTTGAGGCCGACGTCGACGATTGCGACGTCTTTTTCGATCGCCGTGACGATGCCCTTGGCGACATAGCCTTCGGCGAGGTCCGTCTTGGCGAAGGACTCTTCCAGAAGCGCTGCGAAATCATCACGGGTGGGGTTGGTTGCAGACATATAATCTCCTGCTGCGTCTCCTGCCGGAAACGCATGTGCGCCGGGGGTTGGTGTTAGACAGGCCTGAACCCAGTCCGCTCCTGTCATGGAGCAATCCGGCGCGTGGACGGAATTTCAGGCTATTTTCAAGAAGGAGACCGGCTGGGCCGGATCAGGCCTTCTTCAAATCTTCTCTTTCAGGGCGGCGTCGACCAGCGTCTTCGCCGCCTGGAATGCCGCCTCTATACTCATTTCGGAAGTATCAAGCAAGTGCGCGTCCTCGGCAGGTCTCAAAGGACTGTCGGCACGGCCCATGTCGCGCTCGTCGCGCTTCTTCACGTCCTCGAAAACCGCGGCGTAGTCAGCCTTTCCGCCGCCGGCAATGATCTCGTCATGGCGCCGTTTCGCCCGCACTTCGGGGGAAGCGGTCACATAGAGCTTCACCGCCGCATCAGGGCAGACGACCGTGCCGATGTCGCGCCCGTCGAGCACGGTACCCGGCTCCTTGCGCGCGAACGCCCGCTGTGCCTCGACCAGTGCCCGGCGCACGGCCGGCATGACGGCGATCTTCGACGCCGCCTCGCCGATCGAATGCTCCGAAAGCACGGCGCGATCGAGCCCGGAAAGGTCCACCTCGCGCGCCATCGTCTCGGCCACCGCCTCGTCGCCGAGCGGCAGTCCGGCATCCATGAGCGCCTTGGCGGTCGCGCGATAGGTGAGCCCCGTGTCGAGATGGTGGAAGCCGTATTGCTCGGCGATCCGGCGCGAGAGCGTTCCCTTGCCGGCGGCCGCAGGCCCATCGATGGCGATTACGAAGGTCATCAGGCTGCCTTGTTCTCTGCCTCTTCGATTTTCGCGCCCAGTCCGGTCATCAGGCCCATGAATTCGGGGAAGGACGTCGCGATCATCGTCGCATCGTCGACCGTCACCGGATGCTCCGAGGCAAGTCCCATGACAAGGAAGCTCATGGCGATGCGGTGGTCGAGATGGGTCTTCACCTGGCCGCCCGCGATATTGCCCAGGCCCTTGCCGCCGGGCCGGCCGCGCACGACCAGCGAGGCCTCGCCCTCGTCGCAATCCACCCCGTTGAGCTTCAGGCCGTCCGCAACGGCGGACAGGCGGTCGGACTCCTTGACGCGGAGCTCTTCCAGCCCGTTCATCACGGTTGTGCCCTCGGCGAAGGCGGCGGCGACCGCGAGCACCGGATATTCGTCGATCATCGACGGGGCGCGCTCCTCCGGCACGGTGACGCCCTTCAGCTCCGAATAGCAAACGCGCAGATCGGCGACATCCTCGCCGCCGGCAAGCCGCTTGTTCATGACCTCGATGTTGGCGCCCATCTCCTGCAGCGTCAGGATGAGGCCGGTACGGGTCGGGTTCATCAGCACGTTGAGGATGGTGATGTCCGAGCCCGGAACGATGAGCGCCGCCACCAGCGGAAAGGCCGTGGAGGACGGATCGCCCGGCACGTCGATCACCTGGCCCGTCAGCTTGCCGCGGCCCTCGAGGCGGATGGTGCGCACACCCTCCGCATCGGTCTCGACTGTCAGCTTGGCACCGAAGCCCTGCAGCATCTTTTCCGTATGGTCGCGGGTCATCACCGGCTCGACGACGGTCGTGATGCCGGGCGTGTTGAGGCCGGCGAGCAGCACGGCGGATTTCACCTGGGCAGACGCCATCGGCACGCGATAGGTGATCGGGTTCGGCGTCTTCGGCCCGCGCAGGGTCACCGGCAGCCGGTCGCCCTCCGCCGACTTCACCTGAACGCCCATTTCGCGGAGCGGATCGAGCACGCGGCCCATCGGGCGCTTGGTCAGCGAGGCATCGCCGATGAAAGTGGAATCAAAATCATAGACGCCGACAAGGCCCATCGTCAGCCGGCAGCCGGTGCCGGCATTGCCGAAGTCGAGCGGTGCCTCCGGCGCGAGCAGCGCGCCGTTCCCGACACCGTCGATGATCCAGGTGTCGCCCTCCTTGCGGATCCTGGCGCCCATCGCCTGCATGGCCTTGCCGGTATTGATCACGTCTTCGCCTTCGAGGAGACCGGTGATGCGCGTCTCGCCCGCGGCAAGGCCGCCGAACATGAAGGAGCGGTGCGAGATCGACTTGTCGCCCGGAATGCGCAAAGTGCCCTTGAGGTCGGAAGACTTGCGTGCGGTGGCGGGCCGCGGGTTCGAGCCGTGAGACATCGTGGTTTTCCTCTGACAATCCGGCTGACGGCTGGCGCGGAAGGTGGTGCTTTCCGGCGCGTTGGTGGCGGACCGCCGGTCTCGCCGGCTCCCTAACACAATGCGCGAAAAGGGTCATCCTCCTGCTGCGAAGAAAATGACGACCGGAGCTCGCGGAAGTTTATCTTTGACAGAACTCGCCAAGATGATTATGGGGACCGGCTAATCATCATAAGCTTGATACGTTTCTAACCGCCGGCTTTCCGGCAAGAGCCGGCTCGCCGGCCATTCAAGAGGCTTTGACTGTGGCAAAACCGGAACTTGGAACAAAGCGCATCGACCCGGAAACGGGGCGCAAATTCTACGATCTGAACCGTGATCCGATCGTCTCCCCCTACACGGGCAAGTCCTATCCGCTGTCCTTCTTCGAGGAAACCTCCGTCGCCAAGGTGCTCGAGAAGGAAGAAGAGGAAGACGTCAAGGAAGTCGATACCGAGAACACGGAAGTCGAACTCGTCTCGCTCGAGGAAGCGGACGACGAAGCCTCGGGCGGCGACGATCTGCCGGATCTCGGCGACGACGATGTCGAGATCGAGGGTGACGACGACGACACCTTCCTCCAGACCGACGACGAAGACGATGACGACGACATGAGCGACATCATCGGCGTTTCCGACGAGGACGACGACGTCTGAACAGACTGGCGGCGCGGGCGGATCAGCGCCCGCATGCCTGCCCGCAAGCGTTTCGAAAGGCGCACGAAGCCGCCCCATCCGTCGAACGCGATCGGCATCGAAGCATCCGGCCGGAGCCAAAAAATAATTCGTCCCGGCCCTCACTTTTCGGCTTGCCATCTGCACCTAGCAGAAGTAATAAGCCGCCACTCGCCGGGCGCAACGCGCCTCGCGATCTTCCCGGACCGGCAAAGCCGGACCCTGATGGGGCTATAGCTCAGCTGGGAGAGCGCTTGCATGGCATGCAAGAGGTCAGCGGTTCGATCCCGCTTAGCTCCACCAAAATCTTCTCGATCCCCGACGTAAAGAATTCAGCCGCTTGAACGCTGCTCGCAAAGAAAAACCTTGCCGTGCAGCAACCGGCGAGGCGCACCGGGCTATCGTCCTGTATTGTGCACGCCGCTAGACGCGGCGCCGTCATTCATGAAATCTTTACCGGCCGAGGCCGAAGAACGATCTGCCCATGTTTCTCGTCTCGAAAATCTTCTGGCTCGTAGCCCAGCCGCTGTCCCTCGCCTTCCTCGCCCTCTTCGCCGGCGTGCTGCTTATGCTCGGCCGTTTCCGCCGCAGCGGCGGTACTTTGAGCGTCTTCGGGCTCGCCGTCCTCTTCGTCACTCTCTTCACCACCGCCGGCTCCTATTTCCTGCAGATCCTCGAGGACCGGTTTCCCCGCTCCGCGACGGAGCCCACGGATCTTGCTTGCATCATCGTACTCGGGGGCGCCTTCGAGAATGTGGTGATGGCGAGCCGCGGCGGCATGGAGCTGAACCAGGCGGCCGAGCGCTTCGTCGAAACCTTGAGGCTCGCGCGGGCCTATCCCCAGGCCCGCATCCTTGTCTCGGGCGGAGACGGGTCGCTCAGCGGCATCTACGAGGGCGACGCGCATGCCTCGCAGAAATTCTTCGGGACCTTCGGCATCGGTTCCAACCGGCTGATCGGCGAGGGAGAATCGCGGACGACCTTCGAAAACGCACGCTATACAAGGGATTTGCTGGCCGAGAACGGGCTCGAGCGTTGTGCGCTCGTGACCTCCGCCTACCACATGCCGCGCTCGATCGGCCTCTTTCGCGCAAACGGCATGGAAGTCACGCCCTGGCCGACGGATTATCGCACGAGCGGCAAGGTGCGGCTCGGCTTCGATTTCACCCAGCCCTCGCTCAATGCCCAATTGGCGACGACGGCCGCCAAGGAGTGGACAGGGCTCGTTGCCTATTATCTCCTCGGCCGGACTGAGACGCTGCTGCCGCGGTAGCCTACCGCATGTTTTCTTTAATAGGTTACGATTAGAGGAGACTTGCAGCCAAGCGGAGCAGCCATGCCGATCCTCGAATTCCTCGACTATGCGGGCGTCGCAATCTTTGCGGCGACCGGCGCGCTGTCGGCCTCCCGCAAGCAGCTCGACATCATCGGCTATCTGTTTCTCGCTTCCGCGACGGGCATTGGCGGCGGCACCATCCGCGACCTCGTTCTCGGCGCGACGCCGGTGTTCTGGGTGGTGAACCCTAATTTCATCATCGTCTGCGCGGCGGTGGCGGTGGCCGTCTTCCTCACGTCCCATCTGCTCGAATCGCGCTACCGCATGCTCGTATGGCTCGACGCGCTCGGCCTCTCGGCCTATTGCGTGATGGGCGCGGCAAAGGGGCTGGCGGCGACCGGCTCGCCTATCGTCGCCCTGGTCACGGGCGCCCTGACGGCGACCTTCGGCGGGGTTCTGCGCGATCTTCTGGCCGGCGAGCCCTCTGTCCTCCTGAGACCGGAGATCTACGTCAGCGCCGCCCTCATCGGCGCCGGCGCCTTCGTCCTGGCCAGCCTGGTCGGATTGCCGCTCGTCGCAGCGTCCGCACTCGGCGTCGTCACGGCCTTCGCCGTGCGGGGCGGCGCGCTTCGATACGGCTGGACGCTGCCGACGGGCAAGGCCGGGCCCGGCCGCGACCCGAAGGACGTGATGTGACGAAACTTCGTGGCGCGAGAGCGACGACGCTCAGCGCTCGCTCTTGTGACGCAGCCGGATGACCACGTCGACATGGGAGATTTCCATGCCTTCCGGCGGTTCGGGGAGATTGTCGATCTGAATATTGCTCACCGGAATGTCGAGGACTTCGTTTTCGCCCTCGATGAAGAAATGGTGGTGATCCGAGACATTCGTATCGAAATAGGTCCTGGCGCTCTCGACGGCGAGGACGCGGATCATGCCGGCTTCGGTGAACTGGTGGAGCGTGTTGTAGACGGTCGCGAGCGAAACGGGAACGCCGGCCGTGACGGCCTCTTCATGGAGTTCCTCCACCGTCAGGTGACGGTCGCCCTTGGCGAAGATCAGATCGGCAAGCGCAACGCGCTGGCGCGTCGGGCGCAAACCCGAACTGCGCAGCCTCTCCTGTGAGGACATGTGCGTTGCTTTCGTCATCGACAGCCGTTCCGATATACCTGCGGGATCCGTGGATTATCAATTTGCGATATAACTTCTGGCGCCGCGGCTTTCAATAGATTCCGCACGTGCGAAGGCCGCAAACGCCTGAAAATCGGCCCAAAGCGGGGGAAGGCGGGCATTTAACTCTGGCCGCCGCCACATTCATACTGTAAGCGACGGCGGAATGATGTCACCATTCCGAGCGGTTCGGCGACGATGAGAGAGCTTTCCTACACCCGCATGCCGCCCTATTTGGAACGTCACGAGCCGCAGCCCGCATCGCAGCCGCGGATGACAGGTTGCGCTTCAAATCAGACCGAACTTGCACTAAAGCAGGTCGGAGAACACATAATAGACTCGGGAAGCAACCATTCATGACCACCAGACAATCCAGCTTCAGCTATGAGGAAATCCTGATCTGCGGCCGAGGCGAAATGTTTGGCCCCGGCAATGCGCAGCTGCCGCTGCCGCCGATGCTGATGTTCAACCGCATTACCGACATTTCGGAAACGGGCGGGCCAAACGACAAGGGTTATGTCCGCGCCGAATTCGACATTACGCCGGATCTCTGGTTCTTTCCCTGCCACTTCATGGGCGATCCGGTCATGCCCGGCTGCCTCGGTCTCGACGCAATGTGGCAATTGACCGGTTTCTTCCTCGGCTGGCTCGGCGAGGCCGGCAAGGGCCGCGCCATCTCGACCGGGGAAGTGAAGTTCACCGGCATGGTGACGCCGAAGACCAAGCTGGTAGAATACGGCATCGACTTCAAGCGCGTCATGCGCGGCCGTCTGGTTCTCGGCATCGCCGACGGCTGGATGAAGGCCGATGGCGAAACGATCTACAAGGCCACCGATCTCAGGGTCGGCCTCTTCCAGGAAAAGGCCGACTGAACTGCGGGCAATCCCCGCACGGTTCCAATCGAAGAAAAGGTCATCTGACATGAGACGGGTTGTTGTAACGGGCCTCGGCATCGTTTCCTCGATCGGCAGCGATGCCGACGAAGTCACCGCGTCGCTCCGCGATGCGCGGTCGGGCATCACGTTTTCTCCGGATTTTGCCGAGCACGGCTTCAAGTGCCAGGTCTGGGGAGCGCCGACGCTCGATCCGAGCGACCTCGTCGACCGCCGCGCCATGCGCTTCCTGTCCCAGGGCGGCGCCTGGAACCATGTGGCGATGAAGCAGGCGATCGCCGATTCCGGGCTCGAGGCCGGCGACATCACCAATGAGCGCACCGGCATCATCATGGGTTCGGGCGGCCCTTCTACCCGCGCGATCGTCGAAGCGGCGGAGATCACCCGCAAGAACAACAGCCCGAAGCGGATCGGTCCCTTCGTGGTGCCGAAGGCGATGTCGTCTACGGCTTCGGCGACGCTTGCGACCTGGTTCCAGATCCACGGCGTCAACTACTCGATCTCGTCGGCCTGCTCGACTTCGGCGCATTGCATCGGCAATGCCGCGGAAATGATCCAGTGGGGCAAGCAGGACGTCATGTTCGCGGGCGGCCACGAGGATCTCGACTGGACCATGTCCAATCTCTTCGACGCCATGGGCGCCATGTCGTCGAAGTACAACGACACGCCATCCGTCGCCTCACGCGCCTATGACGCGAACCGCGACGGCTTCGTCATCGCCGGCGGTGCCGGCGTTCTCGTTCTGGAAGAACTGGAGCGCGCCAAGGCGCGCGGCGCCAAGATCTATGCGGAAATCGTCGGTTACGGCGCCACTTCGGACGGCTACGACATGGTCGCGCCTTCCGGCGAAGGCGCGGTGCGCTGCATGCGCCAGGCGCTGGCCACGGTGAAGGGCGAGGTCGACTACATCAATACCCACGGCACCTCGACGCCGGTCGGCGATCAGAAGGAGATCGGCGCCATCCGCGAAGTCTTCGGCGAAAAGATGCCGCATGTGCAGTCCACGAAATCGCTGACCGGCCACTCGCTCGGCGCCGCCGGCGTGCAGGAATCGATCTACGGTCTCCTGATGATGCAGGCCGGCTTCATCGGCGAAAGCGCTCACATCACCGAGCTCGACCCCGAATTCGAAGGCGTGCCGATCGTCCGCAAGCGCATCGACAATGCCAAGATCGACACGGTTCTTTCGAACTCCTTCGGCTTCGGCGGCACGAACGCGACGCTCGTCTTCCAGCGCTATAACGGATAACACGATGAACGGACTGATGAACGGAAAGCGCGGCCTCATCATGGGCGTCGCCAACAACCATTCTATTGCCTGGGGTATCGCCAAGTCTCTCGCCGCTCAGGGCGCCGAGCTCGCCTTCACCTATCAGGGCGAAGCTCTCGGCAAACGCGTCAAGCCGCTGGCTGCGGAGGTCAATTCCGACTTCCTGCTCCCCTGCGACGTCGAGGACCTCGACTCCGTCGACGCAGTCGTCGACGCCATAAGGGAGCGCTGGGGCAAGCTCGATTTCGTCGTCCACGCCATCGGCTTCTCGGACAAGAACGAGCTCAAGGGTCTCTATGCCGACACGACGCGGGACAATTTCAGCCGCACCATGGTGATCTCCTGCTTCTCCTTTACCGAGATTGCCAAGCGTGCAGCGGAGCTGATGAGCGAGGGCGGCACCATGCTGACGCTCACCTATGGCGGCTCGATGCGGGTCATGCCCAACTACAACGTCATGGGCGTCGCCAAAGCCGCGCTCGAAGCTTCGGTACGCTACCTGGCCGCCGATTACGGAGCGCGCGGCATCCGCGTCAATGCGATCTCGGCCGGTCCGATCCGGACGCTTGCAGGCGCCGGCATTTCCGACGCGCGCGCGATGCTCTCCTGGCAGCAGAAGAACTCGCCCCTGCGCCGGACCGTCACCATAGAAGACGTCGGCAGTTCCGCACTTTATCTGCTCTCGGACCTCTCGCGCGGCGTCACCGGGGAAATTCACTATGTGGATTCCGGCTACAACATCACGTCGATGCCGACGCTCGAAGCCTTGCGGGTCGCAGACGCGGATTAAGCAGGGATTGCCCCTTACCTAACCTTCTCCCCGCTTGCGGAGACGGGCGATGGGGTCAGAACGGACGCCGCACCTCCCTTGGCCCCGCTTGCGGGGAGAAGGTGGACGGCAGACCGGATGAGGAGCTGTTCACTGGGTCAGCGTTTCGCCCAGAGCACCTTGAAGCGCGCATTGCGGCAGGTCTCGCCGATTTCCTTGAAATTCTCCGTCAGGACCGGCTCATAGGGAAGTCCGCGATTGGCGACGAGCATCAGCCGGCCACCATGCTTCAGCGCCTTGGCGGCCGCCTTGATCATTGCCGCGCCGAGCGCAGGCTCGGCAGCATGGCCCTCGTGGAAGGGCGGGTTCATGACGATAAGGTCGTATTTGTCGCGCGTCTCTTCCGCCGTCAGGTCGTGCCAAAAGAAGCGAGCCGCCGTCGAAGGCGCATTTGCCGCCATGTTTGCCCGTGCCGCCTCCAGTGCTTCGAAATCCGCTTCGAACAGATCGATGCCCTTGAGGCTCGGCGAAGCCTCGGCAAGCTTGACCGAGAGATAACCCCAGCCGGCGCCGAAATCCGCCGCGTGACCGGTGAAATCGCGCGGCAGCCGCGACGCGAGCAGTTCCGAGCCGGCATCGACGCGGTCATGCGAGAACATGCCGGGCGATGCCACGAACAGGCCGTCGACGCGCACCGGGACCTTGGCGAGCGCCGAGATGGCCTCGGCAACCTCCTCCGGGCGCGTGAACCAGAAGGCCACACCGTGATATTTGGGCATCGAGTCGCCATCCCAGCCGAACTTGTCGATCCGCTTGCGCAGCGACTGAATGCCGTCCTCCTTGCCACCGGCGACCACGATCAGCGCGCCCGCGCGGGTGCGTTTCAACGCCTGCGCAATGCGGTCTTCGTTCTCGCCCTTGTGCCTGCCGCACAGAACGAGCGCGGCGTCGTAGCCGTCGCCGGCCGCCACCGGCACCACATCGGCGCGAGCTGCCGTCAGCGCGCGGTAGAGGGGCTTCAGCGGCTGTACGGCCGAGACGTCCGCAGCAAAGCCCTCCGGCAAGCGGTAGCCCGCCTCGGCGCCGAGGAAGAGCACCCGCTCGCCCTCTCCCGGCGGATCGATGATCCCCGTTGCGAAGGGATGGAACAGTGTTTTCAGCGCGTCGCGGCTCATGGGTTCGATTCCGTTTTCGTCACGAGAAAGGGCGCGAAGCGATCCGCTCCGCGCCCTGAATGGTTTCAGCCGAGGGCGGCTTACTCGGCGGCTTCGCCGCCGTCCTTCTTTTCGCCCTTCTCGGCAACGATCTCCTTGCCGGTCGCCTGATCGACGACCTTCATGGAGAGGCGAACCTTGCCGCGCTCGTCGAAGCCCATCAGCTTGACCCAGACCTTATCGCCTTCCTTGACGACGTCGGTTGTCTTGGCAACGCGCTCGGAAGCGAGCTGCGAGATGTGAACGAGACCGTCGCGGGCGCCGAAGAAGTTGACGAAGGCGCCGAAATCAGCCGTCTTGACGACGGTGCCTTCATAGACCTGACCGACTTCCGGCTCGGCGACGATCGAGTGGATCCACTTGCGGGCGGCCTCGATCTCCTTGGCGGAAGCCGAGGCGATCTTGACGGTGCCGTCGTCGTCGATATTGATCTTGGCGCCGGTCTTTTCGACGATCTCGCGGATGACCTTGCCGCCCGAGCCGATGACTTCACGGATCTTGTCGACCGGAATGTTCATGACTTCGATGCGCGGCGCGAACTCGCCGAGCTGGCCGCGGCTCTCGGAGATGGCCTTGGCCATTTCGGCGAGAATATGCAGGCGGCCTCCCTTGGCCTGGTTGAGGGCAACACCCATGATCTCCTCGGTGATGCCTTCGATCTTGATGTCCATCTGCAGCGAGGTGATGCCGGTGTCCGTGCCCGCGACCTTGAAGTCCATATCGCCGAGGTGGTCTTCATCGCCGAGAATGTCGGAGAGGACGGCGAAACGGTCGTCTTCCTTGATGAGGCCCATGGCAATGCCGGCAACCGGCTTGGCGAGCGGAACGCCCGCATCCATCAGTGCAAGCGACGTGCCGCAGACGGTTGCCATGGAGGAGGAACCGTTGGACTCGGTAATCTCGGAAACGACGCGCAGCGTGTATGGGAACTGTTCCGTGGTCGGCAGCATCGGATGGATGGCGCGCCAGGCGAGCTTGCCGTGGCCGATCTCGCGGCGGCCCGGAGAACCCATGCGGCCCGTTTCACCGACCGAATAGGGCGGGAAGTTGTAATGCAGCATGAAGTTCTCCTTGTACATGCCGGTCAAGGAATCGACATACTGCTCGTCTTCGCCGGTGCCGAGCGTGGCAACGACGATCGCCTGCGTTTCACCGCGGGTAAAGAGCGCCGAACCGTGCGTGCGCGGCAGGATGCCGACTTCGGCGACGATCGGGCGAACCGTGACGAGGTCGCGGCCATCGATGCGGCTCTTCGTGTCGAGGATGTTCCAGCGAACGATCTTGGCCTGCAGGTGCTTGAAGACAGCGGCGATCTCTTCGGCGGTATGGGCCGGGTTCTCGACGCCTTCCGGCAGGAAATGTTCTTTGACCTTTGCCTTTACCGCGTCCACGGCGGCATAGCGTGCGGCCTTCTCGGTGACCTTATAGGCGTTGCGCAGCTCGTCTTCGGCGATCGAAAGCATCGCGTTTTCGAGAGCGGAATGATCTTCCGGATTGAATTCGCGCGGCTCCTTGGCGGCAACTTCTGCGAGCCTGATGACAGCGTCGATCACCGGCTGGAAGCCCTTCTGGCCGAAAACGACGGCGCCGAGCATGACATCTTCCGGCAGCTCTTTCGCTTCCGACTCCACCATCAGCACGGCTTCCTGCGTGCCGGCGACGACGAGGTCGAGCGTGGATTCGTCCATTTCGTCGAGATGCGGGTTGAGAACGTATTCGCCGTTGATGTAGCCAACGCGGGCACCGCCGACCGGGCCCATGAAGGGAACGCCGGAAAGCGTCAATGCAGCGGATGCCGCGACCATCGCGACGACGTCCGGGTTGTTCTCGAGGTCATGCTGCATGACCGTGACGATGACCTGGGTATCGTTCTTGTAGCCCTCCGGGAAGAGCGGGCGGATCGGCCGGTCGATCAGACGCGACACCAGCGTCTCGTTTTCGCTGGGGCGGCCCTCACGCTTGAAATAGCCGCCGGGAATCTTGCCGGCAGCGTAGGTCTTTTCCTGATAGTTGACGGTGAGCGGGAAGAAATCCTGGCCTGGCTTCGGTGCCTTCGCCGAAACCACCGTGGCGAGCACGACGGTTTCGCCGTAGGTCGCGAGAACGGCACCATCGGCCTGCCGCGCGATTTTTCCGGTTTCGAGCTTGAGCGGACGCCCCGCCCATTCGATTTCTACCTTGTGTGTCTCGAACATGTTCTGTCCTTCGTGTGCGACAGACCTTCCGCGGCTCAAAAAGCGCGGGCGATCTCAAAGCCGCATGGTGGCGCATCACGGGCAAGACAACGGGAGGCTTCAAAGAAAACCGGCCGCATACCGCTTTGCCGCGCTGCGTATAGCAGCCGCTTCGGCAAGCAGGCGCCGAAGCATCCTGCAATCCTGCCCCATGACGGGCCATTGGTTGATCCGCGATCCCGGCCCATCCGGTCCGCTGGACGTTGCGCGTCCGATAGGACGCGCGGCGCTGTGGCGCCCTGTACAATACCCTAGGCCTTTTGAAGAGCGCACGGGCTGTAGAAAAAAGCCGGCGGGTTGCCGAGGCAACCCGCCGGACCAGTCGTTTAGCGACGGATGCCCAGGGCACCGATCAGCTTGGTGTAGCGCGCCTCGTCCTTCTTCTTCAGATAGTCGAGGAGCGACCGCCGGCTGGAAACCAGCGCGAGGAGGCCACGTCGGGAGTGATTGTCCTTCTTGTGGTCCTTGAAGTGTTCGGTCAGGTTGTTGATCCGTTCCGTCAGGATGGCAACCTGAACTTCCGGAGAACCGGTGTCGCCTTCTACGGTTGCGAATTCCTTGATGATCTGAGCTTTGCGCTCTGCAGTAACCGACATCGTTTGATCCTTTCGTTCGAGGATTTGAGGGTCGCCGGCAGCCGGGATGTCGTCCAGCTACGGCCGTTCGCACGAAGAGGCGGCGCCTTTCGCTGGCGTGCCTATAACCGAATCCGTTCCAAAAGGAAAGGGTCATGAAACCGCTGCGCGGCACCGCCTCCCGCGCACCGTCAATTCCGGTTGCGCACGGATGCTCCGGCATCCATTTGCGGTGGTTTGCTCAGGACGATCCGCCCCTCAACCGCCTGGCTCCTGCGAGGAAAGTTCCTCGCCGCGCGGGATGCGTATCCGCCATTCGATGCCATCCGCATGCATCGTCCTTTCGAGCTCCGCACGAAGCGCAAGGCCGAGCATGCGCTCGAGCACGACCGTGCCGAAGCCTCGGCGGGCCTTCTTTCCGGAAGGCGCGACGATATCGGCACCCCTCTCGCGCCAGCGAATGTCGATCGCACCCTCCGCCACCGACCACTCGACCTGGATCATGCCGGTCTGGTTGGCGAGCGCTCCATGCTTTATGGCATTGGTAGCCAGTTCATGCAGCGCCATGCCAAGGGTCTGCGCCATCTGGGCGTCCAGCCGCAGAGCAGGTCCGCTGAGCACGACGCGGTCGGACTCGGCCGGCATGAACGGCTGAAGCTGGTTGCGCACGAGTTCGCGGAAGTCGACTCCGGAGGCGGCGTTGGCCACCATGAGGTCGGTCGAGCGCGCGAGGCCCGCAAGGCGCTTGCGAAACGCCTCGACGAAATCCGACGGCTCCTCGGCCGAATTTGCCGACTGCGCCAGCATCGACTGGATGACGGTGAGCTGGTTCTTCGCGCGATGCGCGACCTCCCGCATCAGCAGGCGAATCTCGCCTTCGGCCTTGGCCCTGGCCGTCGCTGCGCTTGCGAGCGCGGTCGATACCGCCTCGACCTCGGTGATCATGTAGCGGCGCGCTTCGACGGGCTCGCCCGCTCCCAATCGCCGTGCATCCATGGCCAGCAACCGGACGCCCTGTGTGAGCAGCCGCGCGATGGTTAGTGAACCGGCGACCGCGATGCTTGCGAAAATGATCCCGCCGAAGGAGAGCCAGAGGAAGGACCATAGCATCGGCTGATCGACGATGGCGCTCGGCGCCCAAGCGACGATACGCCACCCGGTCACCACCGAAAACTCGGACGCGACGCGATAGTCCACACCCCTCGCGGTGGTATTGCTGACGCCGATGCTGAGCAACGGCAATTCGTCGAGAAAGAACGGGTCGCCGGATTTCACCGACGAGTCCGAGGAGACGATCACCTTGCCTTTTCCGTCGACGAGCGCGGCATTCCACCCGGGCGAAAGCGTGTCGCGGTTGACGGCTTTCGTCATGCGCTGGGCATCCTGCCTAAGACCCAGCAGATACTTCTTTCCGTCGGGCGTCGTGACCGGCAGATACACGGTGAAGACCCAGCCCTTTCCGATTTCGGCCGGGAAAGCCCCTGAAACCAGCGGTGCGGTACTCTGCAGGGCGAGATCGACCTCCGGATCCTTCGCCTGCCCGAGCGGCGTCCCGAAGGGAACGCGGGTGCTCAGGAGAAGATCATGGTCGGCGTCGACGATGATCAGGTGGGAATCGGTGTTGGCCAATGCGACCGATGCACGGTCGTATAAGCCTCGCATGTCGGCGAGGTCCACGGCGCCGGATTTCGCCAGCACCCGGAGCGTCGTCAGCATGCCGTCGACCTCGCGCTCGACGATGCGCGTGACCGAGCCGGTGGAGGCGCGCAGCAGAGACGTGACTTCCTCCCTCTGCGCGTCGAGATTGCGCTGCAGGATCACGAAGGAAAAGATGAAAGGCGGTATGATGGCGATCAGCAGCAGCGAGATCAGGTAGAAGCTGAAGGGCCTGCGAAGATAATCGCGGACGAAGCCGGCGGCGGCCTGCAGGCTGCCGGATGAAGCATCTTCCCGGCTCTTCTCTGACGCTTCCACCATATGTACGCCTCTTGCCGATTCCCTGCCGCATTACCGGAGCGGGTGCCGTGTGCTTCCGGGCCGCCCGTCCATGATTCGAGCGCGGCCGGCAGGCCCACAATGACAATATGGGCTTCGGCGCACAACGAGTATACGCCGCGCGTGCCGCGCCGCTCGACTTTAAACGCGCAAGATCGATTTTCGACCAGCAGAATTATTGGGAGGCGAAAACGCGCTTCGGCCGGAACTCGCCCTGCGCGATCTCACCGATCGCCACGAGCTTGCCCTGAACGGTGGCATAGGCCTCGGGCGCGGGCAGCGGTGCGTCACGCCCGCGCAGGATGATCGGATTGCCCATTTTGAGCCGGTGCGCCTGGTCGTCGCTGACCGCGATATGCGGCAGGTCGGACAGGGCCTCCCCCGTGTCGATCAGATAGGCGTCGAGCGCGGCGAGACGCTCCGCCTCGTCCTCGATCTTTTCCAGTGCCACGAGGTCGGCGAGCGGCACCATGTCCTCCTCGCCGAAAGGAGCGACGAAGGTGCGGCGCAGCGACGCGATATGACCGAAGCAGCCGAGATCGCGGCCCATGTCTCGGGCAAGCGAACGGACATAGGTGCCTTTGCCGCACTCGATCTCGAAGTGAGCGAGATTCGGAGCCGAACCGATGAGCGACAGGCGGAAGACCTCCACCTCCCGCGCCGGGATCTCGACGGTTTCGCCGTCGCGGGCGAGATCGTAGGCGCGCTCGCCGCCGATCTTGATCGCGGAGAACTGCGGCGGCACCTGCGCGATTACGCCGGTATATTTCGGCAGCAGGGCGCGGATCGCCTCTTCCTCCGGACGCGCGGCGGAAGAGCGGACGGCTTCGCCTTCGAGATCGTCGGTGGAGCGCTCCTCGCCCCAGGCCACCGTGAATTCGTAGATCTTGCGGCCGTCCATGACGTAGGGAACGGTTTTCGTCGCGTCGCCGAGCGCGATCGGCAGCATGCCGGAGGCGAGCGGATCGAGCGTGCCGGCATGGCCCGCCTTCTGCGCCTTGAACAGCCACTTGATCTTGGATACGGCCTCGGTCGAACCGAAATCGAGGGGTTTGTCGAGGATCAGCCATCCCGAAATCGGACGGCCCTTTGGTTTACGGGGTCTGGACATCGGTTCTGTCGCTTACTCTTCGTCGTCGGCGTCGCGATCGAGGTCGCGACTGACCTCCGGCGAGCGCAGCAGCGAGTCGATCTTCTGATAGTTGTCGAAGCTGGTATCGTCCCGGAACCGGACGTCCGGCATGTATTTCATCTGCCGCAATTGCGGGCCGAGCCGCCCGCGAATGAATTTCGCATGCCTGTTCAGCGCTTCGATAACCGCCGCGTGATCGGCGACCCCGAGTGGGGTCACATAGGCCGTGGCGATCTTCAGATCGGGCGACATGCGCACCTCGGAAATGGAAATCACCGTGTTTTCGATCAGCGGATCGAGTACTTCACCGCGTTGCAGCACCTGCGTGATCGCTGCGCGCACCTGTTCGCCGACGCGCAGCATGCGCTGGGACGGAGCGGAGGATGTGGATTTGGCCATCGTTTCACCCTGGACCGCGCCGATCGGGCGTATCAAACCCTCATCGAAACGCGATCGGTTCCAACATGCGAGAGGCGGGCGGCGTCGCGCGCCTTCTCACTCAAAAAAAAGCGAGCGCCGGAGCCGATCCGGCGCTCGCCAATACCCTGCCGGATCGGATCAGAGCGTCCGCGTGACGTGTTCGACGCGGAAGCACTCGATCGTGTCGCCGGCACGGATGTCCTCGTAGTTCTCGAAGGCCATACCGCATTCCTGGCCGGACTGAACCTCGGAGACTTCGTCCTTGAAGCGCTTGAGCGTCTTGAGCTTGCCTTCGTGGATGACGACGTTGTCGCGTACCAGACGGACGCCGACGCCACGTTCGACCTTGCCCTCGGTGACGCGGCAACCCGCGACCTTGCCGACCTTGGTGATGTTGAACACCTCCAGGATCTCGGCATTGCCGAGGAAGGTCTCGCGCCGCTCCGGCGACAAGAGACCGGACATCGCCGCCTTCACGTCATCCACCAGGTCGTAGATGATGTTGTAGTAGCGGATCTCGATGCCGGCACGCTCGGACGCATCCCGCGCCTGCTTGTTGGCACGGACGTTGAAGCCGATGATGGCTGCGTTCGAAGCTTCCGCAAGCGAGACGTCCGACTCGGTGATGCCGCCGGCACCCGAGTGAACGATGCGGGCGCGCACTTCGTCTGTGCCCAGCTTGTCCAGAGCGCCGGAGATCGCTTCGATCGAGCCCTGCACGTCGCCCTTGATGACCAGCGGGAACTCCTTGACGCCGGAGGTCTGGAGCTGGGTCATCATCTGCTCGAGCGAACCGCGCGAACCGGACTGGCGTGCAACCGCCTTCTCGCGGGCGAGCCGCTGGCGATATTCCGAAATCTCGCGCGCCCGGCTCTCGCTCTCGACGACGGCGAAGCGATCGCCCGCCGCCGGCGTTCCGGAGAGGCCGAGAACCTCGACCGGCGTCGACGGCCCGGCGGCCTTCACATGTTCGCCCTTGTCGTTGACGAGTGCGCGCACACGGCCCCACTGATCGCCCGCGACGATGATCTGGCCCGGAGTGAGCGTACCCTTCTGCACGAGGACGGTCGCAACCGCACCGCGGCCGCGGTCGAGCTCGGCTTCCACCACCGTGCCTTCGGCCGTCCGGTTCGGATTAGCCTTGAGGTCGAGGATTTCGGACTGCAGCAGGATCGCCTCGAGAAGCTTGTCGAGGTTGGTCTGGTTCTTGGCCGAAACCTCGACGTCGAGAACCTCACCGCCCATGGATTCGACGAAGACTTCGTGCTGCAGCAGCTCGGTGCGGACCTTCTGCGGATTCGCGGACGGCTTGTCGATCTTGTTGATCGCCACGATGATCGGAACGCCGGCCGCCTTGGCATGGTTGATCGACTCGATCGTCTGCGGCATCACGCTGTCGTCGGCCGCGACGACGAGGACGGCGATGTCCGTCGCCTGGGCGCCGCGGGCGCGCATGGCCGTGAAGGCCGCGTGGCCGGGCGTGTCGATGAAGGTGATCTTCTGGCCGTTCTGCTCGACCTGGTAGGCACCGATGTGCTGCGTGATGCCGCCTGCCTCGCCGGCAACCACGTTGGCGTGGCGGATGGCGTCGAGCAGCGACGTCTTGCCGTGGTCGACGTGACCCATGATCGTCACGATCGGCGGCCGCGACTGCATGTCGTCGTCCACGTCGGAGATATTGAAGATGCCTTCCTCGACGTCCGATTCGGAAACGCGCTTGACCGTGTGGCCGAATTCGCCGGCGATGAGCTCCGCGAGATCGGCGTCGATCAGGTCGCCGGGCTTCATCATCTGGCCTTCCTTCATCAGGAACTTGATGACGTCGACCGCGCGCTCGGACATGCGCTGCGACAATTCCTGAATCGTGATGGTTTCCGGCAGGACGACTTCGCGGGAGATCTTCTCGCGCGTTTCCTGCATCTGGCTGCGCTTGAACTTCTCCTGGCGGCGGCGCATCGCCGAAAGCGAACGGCCGCGCTGGCTGCCATCCTCGTCCACGGCAGCCGTCGTAAGCGTCAGCTTGCCCTGGCGGCGGCCCTCGTCACCCTTTGCGCGGGGAGCGGGCTTGGCCGGTTCCGGACGCACGACCTTGCCGCGGGGAGCACCGGCACCGCTGCGGCGGCGTTCGTCTTCCTCGCTCTCGGTCCCGCGGCGGCCGCGAAGTGCTGCACCGTCCGGCCCCGCCGGCGTTGCAGCCGGAGCCGGGCGTCCCGGCTGCGGGCGCGTCTCGACACGGCGTTCGCCGACGGCGGGACTTGCAGCCTCGACCTTCTCCTCGATCTTTTCAGCCTCTACCGGGGGGCGTGCAGCCTCTTCGGCGGCACGGCGCGCAGCCTCTTCCTTCTCGCGGGCGAGGCGCTCTTCCTCCTCGCGCCGGCGGCGCACTTCGTCCTCGGCGCGACGCTTGGCTTCCTCGGCGTCGCGAATCTGGGCTTCCGCCAGGGCGCGGCGGCGGGCTTCCATCTCACCGGCAGAGAGGTCGTTCAGGACGACACCGCCGCGAGGGCGGTTCTGTTCCTGGCGCGGCTGGTGCGGCTGCGGCTGAGGAGCCGGACGACCCGAGGGCTGCGGCGGCATCGGACGCTGCTCAGCCGGGCGGGCGGCAGGCGTGGCGGCAACCGGCGTGATCGGGCGCTCGTCCTTGTGCTTCAGCGGGCCGCGCGTTCTCTTGGTCTCGACCACGACCGCCTTGGTGCGACCGCGACCCATATCCTGACGCACCGTGCCCTGCGTCACCCCGGAGGGCTTCAGGGTCAGCGTCTTCTTGCCCGCTACGCTGAGTGTCTTGTCGTCTTTGTTGTCCGTCATTCCGTTCCGTTCCTAGCGATCAGGGCCGGATACGAAACCCCTGACCCTGTCTTCCAAATTGTCTCAAACAATGCTCGCTATGCCGGTCTCTGCCGGTGACGCGCTTCATTGCTGTGGCTTGCCAGCGCCGCCTTCGGCCCGGACCGGGACGGATCCTCGGTACTTTTCGAGCATGATTGCGCGCTTCACTACACCTTCACCTGCCTGCCCTGCAAGCGCTGCGGCATGGATAAAGGCATTACTTCCCAAAAGTCCCTCCATTTCCGCCCCCGTGAAGGGGCGGAAAGCGGGTATTTCCGTTTCGTCCTCGCTGACGAAGCTCATCGCCTTGCGGGCCTGATCGATCTTGCGGACGCCATCCGCGGCCGCATCGATCGCATGAAAGACGGCCAGCGCGGCAAGGCCGCGCACCGCCTGCTCCGTCTTCGTCGCGCCGGAGATGAACTGGCCCGCCTTGCGCGCCATGTTCATCATGCCCGCGAGCTGCTCGGCGAGAAGTCTCTCGACCTCGTCCGCGAGCCCGGCATTCGCCTTCACTTCGGCGCGAAGAGCGCGGGCGAAGAGCTTCTTCGCCACCGCTTTTTCCACGAGCTGCCGCTCGGACTTGACCCAACATCCGCGCCCCGGGAGCTGCCGCTTCAGATCCGCAACGACGACGCCGTCGGGGCCGGCGACAAAGCGGATCAACTCTTCAGGAGAGCCGCTCTCACGCGTGACGATACAGGTCCGGTTGTTGCCGTTCCGGTCCTTCGGACCCTTGTCCGCAGGCAGGCTGTCGGCATCGATCTCGACGATCATCGCGATCAGGCGTCCTGATCCGCGCCTTCGGCGACCTCGATCGTCTCATCCTGCTCCTGCTCCTCCTCCTGCTGCTTGACCAGATCCTCTTCGGTGATCCAGCCGGCGGCCAGGCGAGCCTGCACGATCATGGTTTCGGCCTCTTCCCGGGTGACTTCGAACTTCGAGAAGATGCCCTCGAAGCGCTTGGTCTCTCCATCCTTGCGCTCGGTCCAGCCGACGAGGTCGTCGGCGGCGCAGCCGGCAAAGTCCTCGATCGTCTTGATGCCTTCCTCGCCGAGAGCGACCAGCATCTGGCTGGTGAGGCCATCGATTGTCCGCAGCTCGTCGGAAACGCCGAGCTCCTTGCGCTTGGCATCCATTTCCGCCTCGATCTTTTCGAGATATTCGCGGGCGCGGGTCTGGAGCTCGTTTGCCGTATCCTCGTCGAAGCCCTCGATGGAGGAGATTTCGTCGAGTTCGACATAGGCGAGCTCTTCGACCTGGGCGAAGCCCTCGGAGGCGAGCACCTGACCGACCATCTCGTCGACGTCCAGCGCATCCATGAAGAGCTGCGTGCGCTCGTTGAATTCCTTCTGGCGACGCTCGCTTTCCTCCTGCTCGGTGAGGATATCGATGTCCCAGCCGGTCAGCTGCGAGGCAAGGCGCACGTTCTGGCCGCGGCGGCCGATCGCGAGCGAAAGCTGCTCGTCCGGAACCACGACCTCGATGCGTTCCGCGTCCTCGTCGAGAACCACCTTGGCCACTTCCGCCGGCTGCAGCGCATTGACGATGAAGGAAGCCGGATCCGGCGACCAGGGAATGATATCGATCTTCTCGCCCTGGAGCTCGCCGACCACGGCCTGCACGCGCGAGCCGCGCATACCGACGCAGGCGCCGACCGGATCGATCGACGAATCGTTGGAGACGACGGCGATCTTGGCGCGCGAGCCCGGGTCGCGGGCAACCGACTTGATGTGAATGATACCGTCATAGATTTCCGGCACCTCCATGGTGAAGAGCTTCACCATGAACTGCGGATGCGTGCGCGACAGGAAGATCTGCGGTCCGCGCTGCTCGCGGCGGACGTCGTAGACGAAGGCGCGGACGCGGTCGCCATAGCGCATGTTCTCACGCGGGATCATCTCGTCGCGGCGGATGATGCCCTCGCCACGGCCGAGATCGACGATGACGTTGCCGTATTCGACGCGCTTGACGGTGCCGTTGACGATCTCGCCGACACGATCCTTGAACTCCTCGTACTGACGATCGCGCTCGGCTTCGCGCACCTTCTGCACGATCACCTGCTTGGCGGACTGGGCGGCGATGCGGCCGAAATCCATGGGCGGCAGCGGATCGGCGATGAAATCGCCGAGCTTTGCATCGGGATTGCGGTCGCGGGCGAGCTCGATCGGGATCTGGGTCGAATAGTCCTCGGCCTTCTCGACCACTTCCAGGAGACGCTGGAGACGGATTTCACCGGTCTTCGGATTGATGTCGGCGCGGATGTTCGATTCCGAACCGTAGCGCGAACGAGCCGCCTTCTGGATCGCGTCCGCCATCGCGGCCAGAACGATCTCACGGTCGATGACCTTTTCGCGTGCCACAGCATCTGCGATCTGCAGAAGTTCGAGCCGGTTAGCACTGACTGCCATGTCTTGTCTCCGTCTGTTGCAGGCGCATCGAAAGCGCACCCAGCCTTATTCGTTGTCTGTGTCTTCGTCTTCGAAGTTTTCGTTGGCGGCGCGCGCGGCCTTGGCTTTCTTGTCGGCCGTCAGCGCGTCGCGGATGAGCTCGTCCGTCAGGATCAGTCGCGCCTCCGAAAGCGCCGTGAACGGGATCGCGACTGCCGCCTCTTCACCATAGGCGGGCTGGTCGCGCTCGAGCCGGAAGCCATCCTCGTCCACCGAAACGATCTTGCCGCGAAAGCGCTTGCGCCCGTCGACCATGACCGAGGTCTCGCACTTCACCAGATGGCCCTGCCAGCGGATGAAGTCGGACCTGCGCACCATGGGGCGATCGATCCCCGGGGACGACACTTCGAGATGATACGCCTTGTCGATCGGATCTTCCACATCGAGAACCGGCGAGATCGCTTTGGAGACCTCCTCGCAATCCTCGACGGTCATGGTGCCGTCGTTGCGTTCGGTCATGACCTGCAGCGTCAGGCCGTTCTGACCGGACATACGCACGCGCACCAGGCGGAAACCCATATCCACGAGCACCGGCTCGATGATGTCGGCAACACGCCGGTCGAGGCCGGTTTCGGTAATCAGCCGGGGTTCATTCGTATTTTCAGCCGTTGTCGTATCGGACAAACGATCCTCTCCTCGTCGGACCGGCTAATAAAAAAGAGCGGGTCCTCACGGCCCCACTCTTCATCTAACCGATCAAGAATTTGAGGCTCATATACGCTTCATTGCCGTAAATTGCAAGGGTCGCGCAGGCGCCGGGTCGGACCTTTCGGCCCGAACGCAAGTTTCAGCGTCTGGCGCATCGCGTTCCGAGGTTTATAACGAAGCAATCCACATGACGAGCAACCGAAAGAGATCAGAGGTGACGAACCGCATATCGCCGTTGGCGCCCTTCAGGCACGACATCTTCCGCACCATCTGGATCGCGAGCCTTGCCTCCAATTTCGGCGGGCTGATCCAGGCCGTGGGTGCGGCCTGGCTCATGACGTCCATTTCGCAATCGGTGAACATGGTGGCGCTGGTGCAGGCGTCGACCTCGCTGCCGATCATGCTCTTCTCGCTGGTTTCCGGCGCACTTGCCGACAATTTCGACCGGCGGCGGATCATGCTCGTCGCGCAGAGCTTCATGCTCGCCGTCTCGGCGCTGCTCACGGTCTGCGCCTATTACGGTATCGTTACGCCGTGGCTACTGCTCATCTTCACCTTTCTTCTCGGCTGCGGCACCGCTCTCAACAACCCGTCCTGGCAAGCCTCGGTCGGCGACATGGTTCCGCGCGACGACCTGCCGGCTGCAGTCGCGCTGAACAGCATGGGATTCAATCTTACCCGCAGCGTCGGTCCGGCGATCGGCGGCGCCATCGTGGCGGCCGCGGGTGCGGCGGCTGCCTTTGCCGCCAACACGCTCAGCTATTTCGCGATCCTTTTCGCGCTCGCGCGATGGAAACCGGTCGCTCCCGAAAACCGGCTGCCGCGCGAGACGCTCGGGCGCGCGGTTTCTGCGGGGCTGCGCTACGTGGCGATGTCGCCGAATATCGGTAAAGTGCTCGTGCGCGGCTTCGCCTTCGGCCTTTCGGCGAGCGCCATACTTGCACTGCTGCCGCTGGTGGCACGCGACCTCGTCGGCGGCGGCCCGCTCACCTACGGCGTCATGCTCGGCGCCTTCGGCGTCGGCGCGATCGGCGGCGCGCTCCTGAGTGCAAGGCTGAGGGAATTCCTCACCAGCGAGGCAATCGTGCGCTATGCCTTCGCCGGCTTCGCCTTCAGCGCCCTGGTCACGGCCATCAGCTCGCAGGCCTGGCTGACCTGCCTCGTGCTCGCCGTGTCCGGTGCCTGCTGGGTGCTGGCGCTGTCGCTCTTCAACACGACGGTGCAACTCTCCACGCCGCGCTGGGTCGTCGGCCGGGCGCTTTCGCTCTACCAGACCATGACCTTCGGCGGGATTGCCGGCGGCAGCTGGCTCTGGGGCGTCACTGCCGAACAATACGGCGCGGCCAACGCACTCATCGGCTCCTGTCTTCTGATGCTCGCGGGAGCGGCAATCGGACTGCGCTTCGCCCTGCCGGAGTTCAAGTCGCTCAATCTCGACCCGCTCAACCGCTTCAACGAGCCGCTGCTCGAGCTCGACCTGAAGCCGCGCAGCGGCCCCATCGTCGTCATGATCGACTACGAGATCGCCGATGAGGACATCCCCGAGTTCCTGAAAACGATGGCGGAGCGGAGGCGTATCCGCATCCGCGACGGAGCCGGCCACTGGGCGCTGATGCGCGACCTCGAAAACCCGACCACCTGGACCGAGACGTACCACGTGCCGACCTGGGTCGAATATGTCCGCCACAATCAGCGGCGCACCCAGGCCGACGCCGCCGTCGGCGACAAGCTGACCGCGTTCCATCGCGGCCCGAACCCGCCGCGTGTCCATCGCATGATCGAGCGCCAGACGATCGTTCCCGATCACTACGAGCGCTACAAGCGATCCGTCGAGATGCATTGAGGAGAGTCGGGGCGTGATCGCTCCCTGAAAAACTCCCCCCACCCCCTCCGCTCATGAGGAGGGATTGGGGAGGGGCGATCGATGGGATCGTGAAAGGCGGAACCGCCCATCGGCCACGTCACTCACCGAAGCTTTGCTTTCAGCGAAACATCCGGAAAGCATGTCGGCTCGAGGCCGCTCTTCGCCTGCCAGTCGCCGAGCGAGCGGCGCGTCTTGTAGCCCGGCAGCCCGTCGGCCTTGCCGACGTCGTAGCCTTTCGCGACCAGCGCCTTCTGCATTCCGAGCACATCGGATCGCAACATGCCGCCGACATCGCCCCATCTGCCGCGGAAGGCACCGCCGCCGGAAGCGATGCGATCGGCCAGATTGCCGATATACAGCGCGTAGAGATCGGAATTATTGTATTCCTTGATCACGTAGAAATTCGGCGTGACGATGAATTGCGGTCCATGGGTCCCCGCCGGCACGAGCATCATGCCTGCCGCGGCACGCTCTGCCGCCGGGAAGGCCTTTCCCGAAATGCGGCCGATCCCCATGCCGGCCCATTCGGCGATCGGGCGGGCAAGGTCAGGGCCTTCCTGGGCGCAGGAGACGCCCGAGGGGATCGCGACCTCGAAACCCCAGTCGCGCCCGCTCTGCCAACCCTTCTGCGCCAGATAATTGGCAATCGAAGCGAGGCTGTCCGGCACGGAATTCCAGATGTCGCGGCGTCCGTCCCCGTCGAAATCGACGGCGTATTTCAGAAAGCTCGAAGGCAGGAACTGCGGCTGGCCCATGGCACCTGCCCAGGAGCCGCGCATCTGTGCCTCCTTGACGTCACCGCTGTCGAGAATATGCAGCGCCGCGATCAGTTCGCGCCGGAAAAGCTCGGGCCGGGTCGACATGAAAGCCTTGGTCGCCAGCACATCCATGATCGGATGCGGGATCTTCGCCCGGCCGAAGCCGGATTCCTTGCCCCATATGGCAAGGACGATCGGACCGGGAACACCATAGGTCCTCTCGATCCGCTTCAAGGTCGAGGCGTGGGCGGAGGCGAGGCTGCGGCCCGTCGCAGCAAGACCCTGCAGGCGCTTTTCCGAGAAATAGGATCCGGGAGAGGAAAATTCGGCCTGGCTCTGCTTGCGCTGCTTCGGTTTGGGAAAGCCGGGCGGCGCGAGGTCGGGCAGGTCCCAGTCGAGCCGGACGTCCTCGAAGGCTGCTTCGAAGGCCGCATTCGATACGCCGGCCTTCTGCGCCTCCGGCCAGAGATCGTTTCGAAGCCACTGCCGGAACTGCGCTTCGACGTCGGCCTTGGAAGCGGCGAAGGAGAAGGTAGCGAAAGACAGGCAGGCCAGGAGCAGAATGGAAAGGAATCTCAGCATTTCTTTTCCTTGAAACTGAAGCTGCGGAGGCGAATGCTCAAATCGCCGTTCTCGCCCGGAGCGCGGCGGCCAGCGTTCCCTCGTCGAGATAGTCGAGCTCGCCGCCGACGGGCACGCCGTGGGCGAGGCGCGTGATCCTCACCGGCATGCCCTCGAGTCGATCGGTGATGTAATGCGCCGTCGTCTGGCCCTCGACGGTCGCGTTGACGGCGATGATCAGCTCGCGCACGTCGCCCTTGGCGACGCGGTCGATGAGGCCCCTGATGTTCAGATCCTCCGGCCCGATGCCGTCGAGCGGCGACAGCGTGCCGCCGAGCACGTGATAGGCGGCGTTCATGGCGCCGGCGCGCTCCAGCGCCCAAAGATCGGCGACGTCTTCGACCACGATGATCACCGCCTGGTCGCGCTGTTCGTCGGTGCAGACGGTGCAGGGGTCGATAGTGTCGACATTGCCGCAGCAGGAGCAGATCTTGACCTTGCGATGGGCCTCGCCCATGGCCTCGGCAAGGGGGCCGAGCAACTGTTCCTTCTTCTTGACGAGATGCAGCGCCGCGCGGCGGGCGGAACGAGGCCCGAGGCCCGGGACCTTCGCCAGGAGCTGGATCAGCTTTTCGATTTCGGGGCCGGTGACTCGCTTTGCCATGCCCGGCTTTTAGACCAACCGTCTATCGCCGCCAATCGGAATCGTAGCGCTTCAGCGCGTGGCGATGGCCACCGCCGCGCCGGCCATCGTGCCTGCGCTAGCACGGTTCACGATCCTTACCGCCCGGCGGCTCTTGAGGAACTGCCGCGCCTTTGCGGCCATAAGCACCCAGGTGACATCGATCGCGACGAGGACTACGAACATGGTCGCGACCAGTTCGGCCCAGCCGAAGAGGGTGACGGAGCCGAGATCGATGATCGAGGGCAGCAGCGCCACATAGAACATCATGATCTTGGGATTGCCGAGCGTGATCGTCAGCCCGGCGAAGAACATCTTCGATGCCGATCGCGCCTCCGGCAGGCTTTCGCCGGGCGTTTGCGGCTCGGCCGACCACATCTTCCAGGCGAGGAAGAGGAGATAGGCGACGCCCGCCCATTTGATCGCGACGAACATCCAATGGAACGTCTCGGCGATCGCCGCGAGACCGGCAACCGCAAAGGAGAGCCAGATCGCCTC
The DNA here is from genome assembly GCF_036245905.1 of Sinorhizobium sp. KGO-5. Classification (NCBI taxonomy): domain Bacteria; kingdom Pseudomonadati; phylum Pseudomonadota; class Alphaproteobacteria; order Hyphomicrobiales; family Rhizobiaceae; genus Sinorhizobium; species Sinorhizobium sp. KGO-5. Next base: position 647,786 of record NZ_BDIZ01000001.1, on the reverse strand, counting down.
ACCGATCCACATGGCCGCGAGGAACGGCAAGACGTCGCGGGCGCCCTTGGACAGCACCCGGGCGACGAGCGCGGCAATGCTCGGCCCCGGCGACCCGGCGGCAATCAGCAGCGCCCCGGCAAAGACGAGCAGCGTTGCGACGGTCATGTCACTCCCTCCTCCGGAAAACGGTCCGCAAGATAGCACGCATCTCGGCTGGCGCCAGCCTCTGCGGGGCCGAGGATCAGAACGGCAGCTTCATGCCTGGGGGGATCGGCAGACCGGCGGTCAGTTCGCGGGTTTTTTCCGCCTGCACCGCCTCGGCTTTGTCCTTGGCATCCTTATGGGCCGCGACGATCAGATCTTCGAGGATCTCGACATCGTCTTCCTTGAAGAGCGAGGGATCGACTTTAAGGCTTTTCATGTGGCCCTTGCCGTCGAGACGGACGGTGACGAGCCCGCCGCCGGAGGTGCCGTCGATTTCGAGCGCGGCGATTTCCGCCTGCATCTTCTCCATCTTGGCCTGCATTTCCTTGACCTTGCCCATCATGCCCATGATGTCGCGCATCGTCGTCTCCTGTTCTCTGGTATTCTTTGGCCCTACGCACTTCCGGACGAAAACCGTTACACGCTTTTCCTGGAAATACTCTGAAGCGCCGCGCCTGTGCGACGCGGCTACTCGATGTCGTCGCCCGGGACGATGTCGCCGTCCTCGGATTCGGCCGCGGCCGGAGCGAGGCTCTCGACCTCCTCTACCGCCGCTCGGATGCGCACGTCGGTGATCCTTGCCCCTGGAAAGCGCGCAAGAATGGCAGCGACGTCCGGGTCCTGGCGCGCATCGTTGACGCGCTGCTCCTGCGCGCGCTGCTCGGCCTCGACCAGCGTCGGTTCGCCCTGCTCCCGGCTGTAGCTCACGACCCAATGGATACCCGTCCATTCCTTGAGCTTGACGGCGAGTTCGTTCAGCAGCGTCTTCGGTGCGTCGTCGGGCAGATTGACGTCGAGCCGGCCGGGTTCGATATGCACGAGCCTCAGGAAACCGCGCACCATCGTCTTCAGCTTGATGTCGCGGTTTTTGGCGCAGAGATCGGCGATGTCGCCGATGGAATTGACAGCAACCTTCGGTTCGGGTTTAGGAGCGGCACTCGCCACCGTGCGCTCTTCGATGCGGCCGATACCGATCGGCTGGGCCGCGGAGCTCGGCACGGCGCGCAGCATGGTCGCGCCATTGCCGCTTGGACGCGAAACGGCCGTCTCCACGGCGCGAGCCTCGACCGGGGTGCCTGCAGGCGCCTGCGCACCGCCGCCGCCACCACCGCCGTTCGGGGCCGGGCGCCCGCCGCCTTCGCCACCCGAAAGATCGAGAAGCCGCCGCGCGGCCTCTTCGGGCGAAGGCAGATGGGCGGCATGGGCGAGCCTGATCAGCACCATCTCGGCAGCACCTGCGGGGCGCGCCGAGCTCTCCGCCTCGGGAATGCCCTTGAGCAGCATCTGCCAGACGCGCGACAGCGTCGTCACCGCAACGCTGCCGGCGAATTCGGCCCCGCGCGTGCGCTCGATCTCGCTCAGCGACTGGTCGTTGACCGCGTCGGGCACATATTTCAGCCTTGTCACGAGGTGGGTGAAGTCGGCAAGGTCGGTGAGGACCACGGTCGGATTGGCGCCGGCTTCGTATTGCGCGGCGAACTCGCCAAGCGCGGCGGCGACGTCGCCCTTGATGACATGCTCGAACAGATCGACGATCCGCGCCCGATCGGCAAGGCCGAGCATCGAACGCACGGTTTCAATCTCGACCGAACCGCCGCCATGGGCGATCGCCTGATCGAGCAGCGACAGGCCGTCGCGCGCCGAGCCTTCCGCTGCCCGCGCCACCATCGCCAGCGCCTCCGGATCGAAGGGCACTCCCTCCTTGCCCAGAATGGTGGAGAAGAGGCCGACCAGATCGGAAGCGCTGATGCGCCGGAGATCGAAGCGCTGGCAGCGCGACAGGACGGTAATCGGAACCTTGCGGATTTCGGTCGTCGCGAAAATGAACTTCACATGCTCCGGCGGCTCCTCGAGCGTCTTCAGCAAGCCATTGAAGGCCTGCGTCGAGAGCATGTGCACTTCGTCGATGATATAGACCTTGTAGCGCGCGGAGACCGGCCGATAGCGTACCTGCTCGATGATCTCGCGGATATCGTCGATCCCGGTATGCGAGGCGGCGTCCATCTCGATCACGTCGACATGGCGGCCGTCCATGATCGCCTGGCAATGTTCGCCGGGGACGCGAAGGTCGATGGTGGGCTTGTCGATCTCGGCGGCCTTGTAGTTCAGCGCCCGTGCCAGGATTCGCGCCGTCGTCGTCTTGCCGACGCCGCGAACGCCGGTCAGCATATAGGCCTGGGCGATGCGGCCGGTTTCGAAGGCGTTGGTGAGCGTGCGCACCATCGGCTCCTGGCCGACCATCAGGTCGGAGAAGTCCTTGGGACGGTATTTGCGCGCCAGAACACGGTAGGCGGCCGGTTTCTCGACGGGTAAAATCGGGGATGAAGTGGGCGCTTCGTCGCTCATCGACCCTGCCGCTGTTCGAACTCTTGTCCCGACAGGGACAAAGAAAGTGGTGCCCCGACAGGGACGAAGAAGGTGGTGTCCCGACAGGACGGAGAAGGTGGGAGGCTGGCACGATGACCCGTGCCGGGGCTCGTTAGGGCTGCTTCCTTCCGGACCTGACCCGGTTGGCGAGTGGCTCGTCCACCACCAACCTCCCGGCTTTCATATCGGCAATATCCGCAGCAAATGCAAGCCAAGCCTTTAAAAAACTGGTATCGATATGCAAAACAAAGCGAATCCGTTTGATGCCGAGGAGAGTTTCTTGACGACCTTCACGCTTGACGAGCGACTTGAGCGCGACGGCATACCGATCGGCACGCTCGGGCTGTGCCAGATGCGGCTGATGAACGATCGGCGCTGGCCCTGGCTGATCCTCGTACCCCAGCGCGCCGACATAACGGAGGTCTTCGAACTGACGCCGCTCGACCAGGCGATGCTCACCTTCGAGACCAATCTGGTAGCGGCAGGCCTGAAGAAGGCGACCGGCGCCGAAAAGATCAATATCGGCGCGCTCGGCAACATCGTCCGGCAGCTTCACGTGCATATCATCGCCCGTCGTGAAGGCGATCCGAATTGGCCGGGCCCGGTCTGGGGCTTCGGCAAGGCCGAGCCATGGCCGGAGGAGGAGCACAGGGCATTCGCAGCACGCATCATGGAAAATCTCTGAGCATGACGAAAACGATCTTCGATCTTCACAGCCCGCACCCCGAGCCGAGCACGCTCGTCGCCTTCGCGGAGAACCACCTGGACCGCCGGTCCGAGCACCGCCCCGACAACTGCATCGAGGCGGCGCTCAAGCATCCCGGCGCGCATTTCCTGGCTTTTTCCGGGGCGAAGCTGATCGTCAAGCACGACGAGAAGGTCATCGATCCGCTTTTCGCACCCTATGAACTGGCGGGGCTCGAGCCGACCATGGACGATGCGGTCCTGCTCGGCTTTCTGCCGAACGGCGAGCCGCGTCTTGCCGTGCCTTCGGGGCTGACGGAGGAGACGGTGCCGGAGCCCTTCAAGATCGCCGATGCCCGCATGCTCTATCGCCAGCAGATGCTGCCGGAAAACCTGCTGGGGCAGTTTGCGCAGGCGTCGAGCCTGATCGTCTGGAACGCCGGCAACCGGTTCTGCGGCCGCTGCGGCGGCCCGATGGACGGTGCGGCTGGCGGCTATAGGCGCATCTGTACGGCCTGCGGGCACATGGTCTTCCCGCGTACCGATCCGGTCGTTATCATGCTGACGATCGATGTCGAGCGCGATCAATGCCTGCTCGGCCGCAGCCCGCATTTTACGCCGGGCATGTATTCCTGCCTCGCCGGTTTCGTCGAGCCGGGCGAGACGATCGAAAACGCGGTGCGCCGGGAAACGCTCGAGGAGTCCGGCATCCGGATCGGCCGCGTGCGCTATCATGCGTCGCAGCCCTGGCCGCTCCCCCATTCGCTGATGATCGGCTGCTATGCGGAAGCGAAGTCGACCGCCATCAAGCGCGACGAACAGGAACTGGAAGACGTCCGCTGGTTCACGCGGGCGGAAACCGAGGCGATGCTGGAGCGCGCCACGGGCGTCGCCGACACCGGAGACGAGCACATTCCGCCGCCGAAGGGCGCCATTGCGCACCAGCTCATGCGCGACTGGCTGGCCTGGCCCGAGCGCAGCTGAGGTGCCATGTCCCGATCGGAACGCCTGCTCGATCTCATGCAGGTGCTGAGGCGTTATCGCCAGCCGGTCAGCGGCCGGCGGCTCGCCGAGGAGACCGGCGTCAGTCTCAGAACCCTCTACCGGGACATAGCCAGCCTGCAGGCGCGGGGCGCGCATATAGAAGGCGAGCCCGGCGTCGGCTACGTGCTCAGGCCCGGCTTCATGCTTCCCCCCATGATGCTTTCCGAGGAGGAGATCGAGGCGCTGGTGCTAGGGTCTCGCTGGGTCGCCAAACGCGGCGACCCAAGGCTCGCGACCGCAGCCGCCGATGCGCTGGCAAAGATCGGCTCGGTGCTTCCGGCGGACCTGAAAGAGAAACTCGAGCATTCGACCCTTCTGGTGGGCCCGCGAAAGCCGGGTGCCGAAACGATCGACCTCAGCCTCTTGCGCAAAGCGATCCGCAGCGAACACAAGGTCGAACTGCACTATCTCGACAATGACGGCCGCGACAGCCGCCGGACGGTCTGGCCCTTCGTGCTTGGTTTCTTCGAAGAGGTCCGGGTGCTCGCGGCGTGGTGCGAGCTGAGGCAGGATTTCCGCCATTTCCGGACGGACCGGATTGCAGAAGCGGCGATGCTCGACAATCGCTATCCGCGCCGCCGCCAAGCCCTGCTCAAGGACTGGCGCGCCGTGAACGGCATCGATCCCGCCTGAATCCGATGCGCGGATGTTTCTTTGCCGCCTCGCAGACTGCTGACAAAAACTGGCAGCATGCCGGGCTAGACTTCAGGTCTCGAAACAAGGAGACCATCATGGCAACACCCAATCTCATCGTCCTCTATGTCATGGACCCACCGGCCAGCGTCGAATTCTACAGGAAGCTTCTGGCCAAAGAGCCGACCGCCACCTTTCCGACCTTCTCGTCCTTCGAGGTGCAGGACGGTTTCGTTCTCGGCTTGTGGGCAAGGGAGAAAGTGCAGCCTCAGCCTATCGGTGACGGCGCCCGAGCCGAAGTCGCCTTCATGGTAAAAGGGGAAGAGGCTGTGCGTGCGCGTTACGAGGAATGGCGCGCAATGGGCCTGCCGATCGCCCAGGAACTGACACGGATGGATTTCGGACCGACTTTCGTCGCACTCGATCCGGACGGGCATCGCCTGCGTGTCTGCCTTTACGACGAATAGCCATGCCGCGTGAGAAACGTTGAACGCCCGTAATCAAACGTGTGTATAAAACGCTCACACCCCGCACGGAGGCGGGGTGTGGAAGACTTCGGATGTCGCGCGGTCAAATGCGGCGCGGGGTCATCCCGGTATTAACGGCCGAAAACGGCTGCCTGAATCTGGGAACGGGAAATACCGATATCGCTCAGGGCGTGATCGTCGAGAGCGTTCAGCTCGCGGACCGCACGGCGCATCTTTACGTATTCCGTAATCTTCTGACGGATTTTCATCTTTTTAGCTCCTTCTTTGTACGAGAGCTAAATAGGCATTTGCCTAAGATTTAAGTAGTTCCATGATTGCAAATTAGGCATGCACTGGACGCGTAGCCGGTTAACGCGTTTTGCCGTTTTCTCGTGCCGTCCGGGGTGATGCGGGTCGGCCGAAGCCGCACCGCATGGTTAGAGCACGCCGCGCATCGGATGCGCCGGATAGGTGCCGAGGATGCGCACATTTTCCGAGAAGAAGCGCAGCTCGTCCATCGCGTGGCGCACGCCTGTATCGTCGGGATGCCCCTCGATGTCCGCATAGAACTGGGTCGCCACGAACTTGCCGCCGAGCTGGTAGCTCTCGAGCTTGGTCATGTTGATGCCGTTCGTCGCGAAGCCGCCCATCGCCTTGTAGAGCGCCGCCGGGATATTGCGCACGTTGAAGACGAAGGTCGTGATGATCAGTTCGTCCTTCGAGGTGCGGGCAACCCTGCTCTCCTCTCTGGACAGCACCACGAAGCGCGTGACGTTGCTGTCGGTGTCCTCGACGTTCTCGGCGATGATGTCGAGGCCGTAGAGGTCGGCGGCAAGGCGCGGAGCAAGCGCCGCCATCGAGCGGTCGCCCACTTCCTTGACGAGCTTGGCGGCGCCGGCCGTATCGCCCGCGACCACCGGCTTCCACCCGTTGGCACGCACGATCTTGCGACACTGGCCGAGCGCATGGATATGGCTGTGCACGGTGCGGATTTCGTCGCGCCCGACGCCGGGCAGCACCATCAGCTGGAAGCGAATCGGCATGAAATATTCGCCGACGATATGCAGGCGCGATTCCGGCAGGAGGTGATGGATGTCGGCGACGCGTCCGGCAATCGTGTTTTCGATCGGGATCATGGCGAGATCGGCCTCGCCGTTTTCAACCGCCAGGAAAGCGTCCTCGAAGGTCTGGCACGGCAGCGGCTCCATCGACGGGAACATGTCGCGGCAGGCCATGTCGGAATTGGCGCCGTAGTCGCCCTGGAATGAAATCCGGTTGGTCTTGGCGGTCACTTTGGTCCCCTTGATGTCGGAATGTCAGACGCGGGCGGAAAGGATGCGGCGGGCCTTGTCGAGATCGGCCGGCGTGTCGACCCCGAGCGGCACGGAGTCCACGATCTCGACATCGATGCGCATGCCCGCTTCGAGCGCCCGCAACTGCTCGAGCGATTCGCGTTTCTCGAGCGTCGACGGCTTCAGCGAAACGAAGCTTTCCAGCGCCTTGCGACGATAGGCGTAAAGCCCGATGTGGTGATAGAGGGGGCCTTCGCCGTAGGGTGCGGTGGCGCGGGTGAAATAGAGCGCGCGAAAGCGGCTTTCGGAAAGCGGCGAGCCGACGACCTTGACGACGTTGGGATTGGTCTTTTCGTGTTCGTCGGTGATCGCCACGGTCAGCGTGGCGATGTCGGTCGAGGCATTTTCCAGCGGCTTCAGCGCCGCACGAATAGGACCCGGCTCGATGGTCGGAAGATCGCCCTGAACGTTGATGACGATTTCCGCTTCGCCATGCGGATCAGCTTTCAGGAGCGCCTCGTGGATCCGGTCGGAGCCCGACTGGTGATCGACGCGCGTCATGATCGCTTCGAAGCCGGCGCCGGTCACGGCCGCGAAGACATCGGGATGATCGACTGCCACCACGATCCGCCCGACCTCGGCCTCCGCCGCCCGCCTTGCCACCTGCACGATCATCGGCAGGCCGCAAATGTCGGCAAGCGGCTTGCCGGGAAGGCGCGTCGACGCCATGCGCGCGGGAATGAGTACGAGGGTTTTGCCCGATTGTTCACGATTCATCGTTCGGCCTTCGAAAACCCGGAGAAAGTGTCAAAACGTCTCACTCCGGGGTTGATAATCTCTGTTGCAACGCAGAGCCAAAAGACATAGGTTCCGCGCGATTTCAAGATGGGCCGGTTTTTTGTTTGCCGGTGGCTAAGGGAGCGTTTGCAGATGAATCCATATGTGAACATGGGTGTGGGTGCCTTGTTGGGTACGGTCTTCGTTCTGATGTCCGTATCCATTGCGTCGGAAGGCATTTTCCATTCCGAAGCTCCCGAGAAGGAAGGTTTCGCCATCGTCGCCGAGGAAACGGCAGGCGAAGCGGGGGCTGCCGGCGGCGAGGAAGCGAAGTCCGAACCGATCGGGCCGCTGCTCGCCAGCGCCGATGCCTCCGCCGGCGAGGCCGTGTTCAAGAAATGCGCAAGCTGTCACACCATCGAGAAGGGCGGACCGAACAAGGTCGGCCCGAACCTCTGGGGCGTCGTCAACCGCCCGATCGCCTCGCATGAGGGCTTCAGCTATTCCGCGGGCATGCAGACCTTTTCCGAAGGCGGCAAGGTCGTGTGGGACTACGATCATCTGAGCTACTTCCTCGAAGCGCCGAAGAAGCACGTGCCGGGCACGGCCATGGGCTTCGCCGGCCTCAAGAAGACCGACGAGCGCGCCAACCTCATCGCCTGGCTGCGTGAGCAGGCCGACAGCCCGGCCCCGCTGCCGGACGCCGGCGCGGCAGGCTCCACCGAGGCGGCACCCGCTGCAGGTCAGGAGGCTCCCGCCGCTGCTGAAGCTCCGGCTCCTGCCGAGGGCGGTGCGGCCCCCGCAGCCACTGAAGCCAGCCCGGCCCCTGCTCCTGCCGAAGGCGGAGCAGCTCCGGCAGGTCAGACCGGCGCTCCGGCGCCGGCTCCGGCAAACTGACTGCGGTCAGCACACGGCCAGTCTTCTTCCTGAAAAACCCGGTCGGTCGATCGGGTTTTTTCACATCCCGCAGATGTGATGAGCCTGGCCGCATCATGATATAGAATGGCCTTCACCATTCGACATATGCAACGCGAGCGACACCAACCGCTCGGAACGAAGGAGCAGACGACAGATGACCGGTAGCGGTGAGCAGACTTTCCTGTTCGAGCAGAACCCGACCAGAGTGGCGACCGGCGAGCGCGATGCGCTGCTTGCCAATCCGGGCTTCGGGCGCGTGTTCACCGATCACATGGCGACGATCCGCTATTCCGAGGGCCGCGGCTGGCACGATGCGAAGATCGGCCCGCGAAAGGCGTTCGATCTCGATCCGTCGACACTCGTGCTGCATTACGCCCAGGAGATCTTCGAGGGCATGAAGGCGTATCGCCTGCCCGACGGAGGCGCCACGCTGTTTCGCCCCGACGCCAATGCGCGCCGTTTCCGCAATTCCGCGCTTCGGCTCGCAATGGCGCCGCTGCCGGAGGAGCTGTTCGTCCAATCCGTGCGCGAACTGGTTCGTATCGACCGCGACTGGATTCCCGCCGGTGAAGGAGCCGCGCTCTATCTCCGGCCGTTCATGATCGCGACGGAAGTGCTCCTCGGCGTGAAGCCCTCGGCTGAATATCTCTACTGCGTCATTGCTTCCTCGGTCGGTTCCTACTTCAAGGGCGGCGCCCCGGCCGTCACCATATGGGTTTCGGAGAATTACACCCGGGCAGCGCCCGGCGGCACCGGCGAGGCCAAATGCGGCGGTAACTATGCCGCGAGTCTTGCGGCGCAGGCGGAGGCGATGCAGGAGGGCTGCGAGCAAGTGGTGTTCCTCGACGCGGTCGAGCGCCGCTTCGTCGAAGAGCTCGGCGGCATGAACGTCTTCTTCGTCTTCCGCGACGGCTCGCTGCAGACGCCGCCGCTGACGGGCACGATCCTGCCGGGCATCACGCGCGATTCGCTGATCACGCTCGCCCGCGATATGGGGCTTACGGTGCGTGAAGAGCCCTATGCCATCGATCAATGGCAGGCGGATGCGGAAAGCGGCCGCCTCACCGAGGCCTTCGCCTGCGGGACGGCTGCGGTCGTAACGCCGATCGGCAAGGTCAAGGGCCGCGAACACAGCTTCACCATTGGCGACGGCGGAGCCGGTCCGGTTGCCGGCCGCCTGAAGACAGCCTTGCTGGACATCCAGAACGGGCGCGCGCCGGACCCGCATGGCTGGCTCGACCGGCTGTTTTGAGCGCAGCCTTCGGTCAGGACTCCCGCCCCGTCACATCAGCAGATAGGCCCACACCGACACGCTGACCACGCCGAGCGCAGTGGTCAGGGTGATGGTCGAGGAGGCGAGCGCATGCCCGACATTGAAGTGGTTGGCGATCAGCCACGCGTTGACGCCGGTCGGGACCGACGAGGTCAGCACCAGCGCCGCGGTCCAGCTGTCGCTCAGCCCTAACAGATGGCAGGCGGCGAAGACGGCGCCGGGGAGCACCAGGAGTTTGAGGGTGCTCGTCACGGCCGCGAGCCCGGTATTGCCGGCAAGACCGTATTTGTCGAGGGCCATGCCGATCGAGACGAGCGCCGCAGGCGCTGCCACGCCCGCAAGCTGGTCGACGACGATCTTCACCGGTCCGCCGAGCGGTTGTCCGAGGAGATGGAACAGAGCGCCGAAGGCAAGGCCGATCACGAGGGGATTGCGGACGAGGTTGCGGGCAACTCCGCCCATGAGCTTCCAGATGCCCTGCCCCGGTGCGCCGGTCGTCTGACGTTCCGCGCGCTCCATCATCACCGTTCCGGCAATCATCATGACCGGCAGATGAACGGAAAGCAGGATCGACAGCGCAACGATACCGTCTTGGCCGACAAGGCGGGAAACGAGCGGCAGGCCGATGAACACCGTATTGGCGAAGGCGGACGAAACGCCGGCAAGCACCCCCATGCGCGCGTCCCGGCCGAAGCCGAGCGTCGCCGCCAGATGGCCGATGGTCCAGGTCACCGCGACGCCGGAGAAATAGGCAACCCAGAGCGGCCAGGGCGACCCTTCCTTGAAATCCGCCTCTGCGATGGTACGGAAGAGCAGCACCGGCACTGCGACGCGGAAGACGAAATCGCCGAGCGCTTCGCCGACGGCCGGCTTCAGGTAGCCGAGCCGGACGATGAGCCAGCCTGTCAGGATCAGGACGAAAATCGGTAGAACGTTCAGGAAGACGTCGGACATGGAAGAGCCTTGATGGGTTTCCAAGCCATAGCCCTGTTCGGGCTATGGAGGCAAGGGAGACGCATGCTGCGGGCCTTCTTGATTAGAGGCCAACATGCAGCAATTACAGAAGAATCAGCGCGAACGCGGCCATGCGCGACCGGAACATTCCGGCGCTGCCAAGCGTTGCGATCGAGGACGGGAATGACCAGAAATGCCGAGCGAATACCCGAACTACTCTCACAAGGACGACGATCCTCATCTGACCGATGACGATCTGGCGGAGAAAGTTCTGCACTTCCTTCGCTACGCAACTACGATCGATACGAGCGACATGGAGGTGATCGCTTTAGGCAATATCGTCGTGCTCTCCGGTACGGTTGGAAGCGAAGCGGACATTGCCTCTGCCGGCGAAGCAGCCGCCTCGGTCATCGGTGTTTCGAGCGTGGAGAACGGACTAAGGGCGCGCGAAGATTCAAAGTGAAGGCGTCGCGTCTCAACTGGCTAGGGCCGGCATGTCTGAGCCTTGCGCCGTGCAAACCTCGCGGATGCAGCCGCGCAGCCAGCGATGCGCCGGATCGGCATCGAGCCGCGGATGCCAGAGCAGCGACACCGTGATCTGCGGCAGGGAGAAGGGCAGCGCAAAGCTGTGCATTCCCTCACGCAAGGCGCTGGTGTGGCGTTCTGGAACGCTGGCGATCAGGTCCGTGGAGCGAGCCAGCGCCAGGGCGCTCGAAAAGCCGCCCACAATGGTAACGACCTCGCGCTCCAATCCGATCGACCTCATTGCATCATCGATGCCGACAGCCGTCTTCTCCGGCCCCCGCCTTGAAACAAGGATGTGCCTGCCGGCTGCGTAGCGGGCCGGTGTTACCTCGCCCCCGCTCAAAGCGTGGCCATTGCGCACGACGCCGATGAACCGGTCCCGGAACAGAGCCTGAGTCCGCAACTCCGGCCCTGTCGCCTCGCCCACCACACCAGTTTCGAGATCGACGCTCCCGTCCCGAAGCGGGCCGCTGTCCTTGTCCGATTTCTGCACGAAGGCCAGGCGTACCCCGGGAGCTTCCGCGCCGAGCCGGGCAAGGAGGTTCGGCCCGAAGTTTTCGACGAAGCCGTCGCTGGTGCGCAGCGTGAACGTCCGAGCGAGCCGTTTCAGGTCGAGTTTCTCCTGCGGCCGCAGGACGGATTGCGCCTCCTCCACCAGCCGGCCGACCTTCTCGCGCAGATCGAGCGCACGCGGCGTCGCAACGAGGCCGCGCCCGGCCCGAACCAGAAGCGGGTCGCCGGTCGTCTCGCGCAATCGCTGAAGCGCCCGGCTCATTGCCGAGGGGCTCAGGCGCAGCCGCTTGGCAGCGCGCGCGACGCTGCCTTCCGTGAGCAGCACGTCGAGGATGACGAGGAGATTGAGATCGGGTTTCGCCATGCAGCGACAGTAGCACAGATTTCATTCTGACATGGCGTGAAACGCACGAATCAAGTGCAAATCGTGCGTGTTCCGCCATGATGGTCGAGCGGCTAGCTTCTCCTCGAACGCTTCAGGGTCCAGGGAAGGAATGTTCATGCCGAAACCAGCCGTTGCCGCGCCAGACGATGCCGCAGGTGCAAATCCGCACAGGGCTTCGGCCCGATGGGCGCTCGTCAGCCTTTCGCTCTCCGTGCTGCTGTCCTCGCTCGGCACCAGCATCGCGAATGTCGGCCTGCCGAGCCTCGCCACGGCGTTCTCCGCCTCGTTCCAGCAGGTCCAATGGGTCGTCCTTGCCTATCTCCTTGCCATTACCACCCTCATCGTCGGTGTCGGCCGGCTCGGCGACATGGTCGGGCGCCGGCGGCTGCTGCTTGCCGGGATCCTGCTCTTTACCGTGGCTTCGGGCTTGTGCGGCGCTGCACCGAGCCTGCAGCTCCTCATTGCCGCCCGGGCGGTTCAGGGGCTCGGTGCGGCGGTCATGATGGCGCTCGCCACGGCCCTGGTCGGAGAGACGGTGTCGAAGGAAAAGACCGGGGGCGCCATGGGCCTGCTGGGCACCATGTCGGCGATCGGAACCGCGCTGGGGCCGTCGCTCGGCGGCGTCCTAGTCGCCGGTCTCGGCTGGCAGGCGATCTTCCTCGTTAACGTGCCGCTCGGCGCTTTGGCCCTTCTTCTCGCTCATCGCTCGCTGCCCGCCGATCTCCAAAGGCCTGCGGCCAGGCATGCAGATTTCGACGTTCCGGGCACGGTGCTGCTCGGCCTGACGCTGGCCGCCTATGCACTGGCCATGACCGTTGCGCGCGATCGTTTCGGTCCGCTCAACATGGCTCTCCTGGCCGCCGCCGTCGTCGGCGCCGGCCTCTTCGTACTGGCCGAGCGGCGAGCGGCGACCCCCTTGATCCGGATCGAGGCTCTGCGGGACCCGGTGCTCGGTGCGGGGCTTGCCATGAGCGCACTTGTCTCCACGGTGATGATGGCAACGCTGGTGGTCGGGCCGTTCTACCTTTCGCGCTCGCTCGGCCTCGGTGAAGCGCTGGTCGGGATCGTCATGTCGGCGGGTCCGGTCGTCTCCGCCCTGAGCGGTCTGCCGGCCGGCCGTGCCGTCGACCGCATGGGAGCCCCGTTCATGATCGTCGCAGGTCTCCTCGCAATGGCCGCCGGCTCATTCGCCCTGTCGGTGATTCCTGAGATGTTCGGCGTCGCCGGCTACCTGGCCGCCATGCTTATCCTGACGCCGGGTTACCAGCTGTTCCAGGCAGCCAACAATACGGCCGTGATGGTGGAAGTCCGCCCGGACCGGCGCGGCCTCGTCTCCGGAATGCTCAATCTCTCGCGCAATCTCGGGCTCGTCACCGGCGCATCGGTCATGGGAGTCATCTTCGCCTTCGCATCGGCTACACCCGAGATCGCGTCCGCACCACCCGTGGCCGTTGCCGCCGGCATGCGGATCACTTTCACAGTCGCGGGCGTCCTGGACATGGCAGCACTCGTCATCGCGCTCCGGAGCCGCGCTCTCTTGATGCGCGCTTCCGCCGGCGCGGCACTACGCGATGAAGATCGGTGAGGTATGGTTGCCGGCACCATCTTGCTTCGTCAGTGGCGGGAACCCTGCCGGCTGCGTTCGACGACTGGTCCGTCACCGACACCACGGTCGAACACGAACGTCGCAGACGTCGGGCTGTAGCATAGGAACGGCGGTCGTTGGCGATGTGCGTATGCAGCTTGATGATGATGCGGTGATCGGCGGCAATATCGCGCTGAGGACAATCGGCGGCTGATGGCGGACAGAGAGGGATTCGAACCCTCGATACGCTTTCACGTATACACGCGTTCCAGGCGTGCGCCTTCAACCACTCGGCCACCTGTCCATCCTTCTGCAGCCGGCGGTCGATCCGGCTGGATGGGGAAAAGCGAAGCTTCTCCGCGTCACCGGTGAAACCGGGAGACGGGCGCGATATATACCGATGATGTGCGCGGGATCAACTGGTTTCTGACATATTATTGACAGGCCGTGAAAGCTGCTGCGGATGACCCGCCATTGCGCTTGCCCGCCCTTGCGCCTATCTCTTGCGCAGGACGAGCCGAAAGGGGGGAGCGGATGCGGTTGCTGCTTCGGTTTGCGAGCTTTCTGGCGCTGATGGCTGCGGTCTTTGCAGGGACGATCGATTCCATTCAGTCGGTAGCGGCGTCGGAGCCGGTCATCACTTCGCTTGCCGACGGCATAGCGGCGATCGGATCCGACCAGCTGAACTGGATTCAGTCGCTGCAGCGGACCGGCGCCGGGCCTGCAATGTGGCTCAGGGCGCTGCACTGGATTCTGGCGCAGCCCGCCTTTGCCGTATTCCTCGCCCTCGCCCTCCTCCTGTGGATGGCCGGATACAGGAAGAAACCCGCTGCCGGGCGCTTTGCCGCCTGAGCGCCGGAGCCGCGCGGCTTGCTCCCACGAGCGCTGACGAAAGGAGCCTCAGATGTTTCTGATCGACATGTTCAACAAGAAGACCATCTTGCCCGATGCTGCAACGGCGCTGCCCGGCCGAGAGGAGGAAATCCCGACCGCGACGACGCATTTCGTGTCCGGACGGCCGCTCAAGGGCCCTTATCCGGAGGGCATGAAGAAGATCCTCTTCGGTATGGGCTGCTTCTGGGGCGCCGAGCGTCTCCTGTGGCAGATCCCCGGCGTCTACGTGACGGCTGCCGGCTACTCCGGCGGGCTCACGCCCAATCCGACCTATCAGGAGACGACGACGGGGTTGACCGGCCACACGGAGGTGGTGCTGGTGGTCTACGATCCGGCCAAGGTCTCGCTTCAGCGCCTGCTGAAGACATTCTTCGAGGAGCACGACCCCACCCAGGGCATGCGCCAGGGCAACGACGTCGGCACCACCTACCGCTCGGCGATCTATGTCTATGACGAGGAGCAGCTCGCCGAGGCGAATGCTGCGCGCAACGCCTTCCAGAAGGCGCTGCGGGTCGGCAAGCATGATCGCGAGATCACCACCGAAATCGCGAAGGCGGGACCTTTCTACTTCGCCGAAGACTATCACCAGCAATATCTCGCCAAGAATCCGGACGGCTATTGCGGATTGCGCGGCACCGGCGTCAGCTGCCCGATCGGCGCCTGACCGTTCCGCGGCGCGTCGAAGCCGACGCTCTCGACATGCTTAGGATCGAACGGGGTGCGGACATATGTCCGCACCCCTTTTTTTGCACCGTGAGCCGGCTCCGCCGGCCAGTTCAGCGGCCGGATCGCTTTTTTACCATCCGAAAAAATTTGGATGTTTTTTTGCCGAAGCCGTGCAAGGATGCGCCCACCCAAGCCTTAAAGAGAGGGGCGGGTTCCGCGGTGGGGGCCCCGTTCGGGACCGGCGGAAGACCCGAAAAGATCAATAGCGACAACAGGGCTTTACAATGAAAAAAACCATTCTCGGTCTCCTTGCATTCTCGATGATGTCCGCGACGGCATTGGCCGCCGACATCAAGCCGGCGATCATCTACGACCTCGGCGGAAAGTTCGACAAATCCTTCAACGAAGCGGCCTTCAACGGAGCCGAAAAGTTCAAGGCCGAAACCGGCATCGAATATCGCGAGTTCGAGATCGCCAACGACGCCCAGCGCGAACAGGCGCTGCGCCGCTTCGCCAGCGACGGCAACAGCCCGATCGTCATGGCCGGCTTCAACTGGGCCGCGTCGCTCGAGAAGCTCGCCGGCGAATATCCGGACACCAAGTTCGCGATCATCGACATGGTTGTCGAAAAACCCAACGTCAAATCGATTGTCTTCAAGGAGCAGGAAGGCTCCTATCTCGTCGGCGTTCTTGCCGGCCTCGCCTCCAAGACCAAGACGGTCAGCTTCGTCGGCGGCATGGACATCCCGCTGATCCACAAATTCGCCTGCGGCTATGTCGGCGGCGCCAAGTCGACCGGTGAGGACGTAAAGGTGCTCGAAGCTTACACCGGCACCACGCCCGATGCATGGAACGACCCGGTCAAGGGCGGCGAGATCGCCAAGTCGCAGATCGATCAGGGCTCCGACGTCGTCTATCATGCTGCCGGCGGCACCGGCGTGGGCGTGCTGCAGGCGGCAGCGGATGCGGGCAAGCTCGGAATCGGTGTCGATTCCAACCAGAACATGCTGCAGCCGGGCAAGGTGCTGACATCCATGCTGAAGCGCGTCGACGTCGCCGTCTACGACTCCTTCATGGCCGCGAAGGACGACAAGTTCGAATTCGGCATCTCCAATCTCGGTCTCAAGGAAGACGGAGTCGGCTACGCGCTCGACGAGCACAATCAGGCGCTGATCACGCCGGAAATGAAGGAAGCGGTCGAGAAAGTGAAGGCAGACATCATCGCCGGCAAGGTCCAGGTTCACGACTATATGACCGACGAGACCTGCCCGTACTGATCGTCGCACATCAGACCTTATTCAAAAGCCTCCGGTTCATGCGACCGGAGGCTTTTTTTGTCGGATCAAGAAGCATCAATAATGCGGCGGGCGCGTCACCGGAGTCGCATCTTGCGCCTGTTCTTCGAGGCTCAGGAACCGTTCCGTCAGACGATCGAGCTTGGCGCGCGTCTGCTCGACCACCTTCCATTGCTCCGCCAGTTGGTCCGAAAGCTCCTCGATGGTCTTCAATTGATGAGCCACCGTCTCTTCGAGCCGGGTGATCCGCTCTTCTGCTTCGCGCATCATGCTTCTCCGTGGGTCGGATTTAAAGTCGGGCGCAGAATGTCGGCGCGCAGCCGGGTGTCAAGGGAGCGCGGTGCGATCAGCTTCTCGCAGCCGCGGTCGTGCCCGCAAAACCGGTGTCCCGCGCCGAGAGCATCTTGTGCAGGTGCACCATCATGCCGGCAGCAAAGAGCGGCGTCAGCAGGTTGAGCAGAGGCACGGCTAGGAAGGCCGCCAGCACGAGGCCGGCGAGGAATACGGTCGAGCGATGTTTGGCACGGAAGAGCCGCGCCTCCGCGGGCGGACGATGGCGCATGGCGGCGAACTCGAAGAATTCCCGGCCGAGCAGATAGCCGTTGACGAGGAAGAACGCGACAAGATTGACGCCCGGCACCAGCAGGAGGAAGAGCGCGACGATGTTGCCGAGAATGACGACGCCGAGGAATTTCGCCGAACCGGTGATAGCCTCGGCGAGAGGCAGCGGCGTGCCGGGCGCCTCGCCGGGATAGTCCCGTTTCTCGACCACCTCGGCGACATCGTCGAGGAAGAAGCCGGCAATCAGCGCCGTCACCGGCGCCAGCAGCAGCGCCAGAGCGAGCGCGAGTCCCAGGCTCGCAAAGATCCCGACGACGAAAGTGAGCCACCCCGCCCAGTCGGGTGTGCCCGGCATCAGCGCATCGATCCAGGGCAGGGCAAGCCAGACGAAGAGCTCGCGCAGCGCGAACCAGAGCGCGACGAGCGCCAGCAGCGTCAGCCCGATGACCTTCCAGAAGACGGTGCGGGTCTCCGTCGCGAAAAGATTGGCGAAGGCAAGGCGCGCCGCATCGAGAATCATGACCGTCTCCCTGGCCGATAAGTGCAACCGAAAGGCATGTAGGCAGAGCGGCCGGCAGGGGCAAGCCGGCCGGAGGCGGTTTTCGGGCGTGCTGCTGTTTCCTTTTGTAGCGACAGCCCCCAAGTCGCCGATTGCTTTACCATCGCAGAAGCACCCCGCCTGCTCTATCGGAATAACGAGGAGGGCATTGTCGTGTGCGTCGAACGAATGCGATATGCTGGAGCGGGACGAGGAAAAGTGTGTGCGGTTTTCCGCCCGGATCCCGCGTCTCAACCTCCTGGAAACGATCACGCCCATGTTTTCAGGTCGCCCGACCTAAAAACATCGTGATCCAGGGGAAGGAAAGTCGTATCCGAGCGCTGGAACGCCAGCGGGAAAAGGTACCATGATCAACCAACGAACACTTGCGAGCCTCGCCGTGCTCGCGCAGTCCGGCAAGCTCGATCCCGTCGCACTTGTCGCGGAAACCCTGACGCGGATCGAAAACCACCCCGACCGATCGATCTTCGTCGCGCTCACGCAGGAGCGTGCGGCGCGCGAAGCGAAGGCGGCCTCCGAGCGCATCAAGACCGGCCGCTCCCTCGGGCTGCTCGACGGCCTGCCCGTCGCCTGGAAGGACCTCTTCGATCTTGCCGGCGATGCCACGACCGCAGGTTCCGTCGCTCTCGCTGAAGGGCCGCCGGCCGCGGCCGACGCAACGGTGGTCGCCAACCTCGGAAGCGCCGGCATGGTCAGCGTCGGGCGGACCAATATGAGCGAATTCGCCTTCTCCGGGCTCGGCATCAATCCGCATTACGGCACGCCGCGCAATCCGAGGTCCACGGATGTCCATCGCATTCCCGGCGGCTCCTCCTCCGGTTCCGCCGCTGCGGTCGCTGCCGGCCTTGTGCCGCTGGCGATCGGCACCGACACCGGCGGCTCGATCCGTATCCCGGCGGCGATGACCGGCATCGTCGGCTACAAGGCGACACGCGGCCGTTACGCGATGAAGGGCGTCTTCCCGCTCGCGCAAAGCCTCGATTCGCTTGGCCCTCTTTGCCAGACGGTGCAGGATGCAGTCTGGGCGGACGCCGCCATGCATGGACTGACCGCGCCGGTGATCCGCCGCGCCGAGATCGCCGATCTTTCAATCGTCGTTCCCGAGACGATCGTCTTCGACGACGCCGAACCGGAAGTCGTGACCGCATTCGAGGAAGCGATCAAGCGCCTCGAAGCGGCGGGCGTGAAGGTCCGCCGGCAGGCCTTCCCGAGCTTTGCGGAAATTTTCGAGCTTACCGCCCGCCACGGCGCTCTTGTGACGGCAGAGGCCTACGCGCTGCACCGGGAACGCTTGGCAGGGCCTGACGCGGAGCGCATGGACCCGCGCGTCGTCGCCCGTAGCCGCCTCGGCGAGAAGATCACCGTCAGCGATTACATCGCCATCCTCGACGCCCGCGACCGGCTGATCCATGAAGCGGGCGAGAGCATCAGGGCCGGCGAGCTGATTGCGCATCCGACCCTGCCGCATGTGGCGCCGCCGCTCGATCCGCTTCTTGCCGACGACGATCTCTTCTTCAAGGTCAATGCCAGGACGCTGCGCAATACATCGATCGGCAACTTCCTGGATTTCTGCGGCGTCTCTCTTCCCTGCGGCACGGGTGCGGCCGGCATGCCGGTCGGCTTCCAGCTTTCGGCGCCTCATCACCAGGACGACCGCCTGCTTTCCGCAGCACTCGCCGCCGAGGCGACCATCCGGGGCGATGTATGATCGTCTGTTTCGACATCGGCGGCTCGGCGATCAAGGGCGCGATCACCCATTCGCCGGAGCGGATATTCCCGCTGCCCCGACGCGCGACGCCGCTCACGGATTTCCGCCGCTTCGTCGAGGCGATGGAATCCGTGCTCGACGAAGCGGGCGGCCTGCCCGAAAGGGTGGCGATCTCGATCACCGGGGTGATCGATCCGGAGACGCGCCGGATCAAATGCGCCAACATTCCCTGCATCGACGGGCGTGAGCTCGTCGCCGAACTCGAAGCGGCGCTGCACCTGCCGGTGGTGATCGCCAACGATGCCGATTGTTTCGCGCTTGCCGAGGCCGGTATCGGCGCCGGGCGCGGCCATCGCATCGTCTTCGGCGCCATCCTCGGCACCGGCGTCGGCGGCGGGCTGGTGATCGACGGCCGGCTGATCAATGCCGATGGCGGCTTTGCCGGCGAGTGGGGTCACGGCCCCGCCGTCGCGGCCGCCGCCGGAAACCCGCCCATGGACATACCGGCCTTTCCCTGCGGCTGCGGCCAGAGCCGCTGCGTCGATACGGTCGGCGGTGCACGCGGGCTGGAAAGACTCCACGAGACGGTCCACGGCAAGGCGCTCTCCAGTCACGACATTATCGAAGGCTGGCAGAACGGAAATGCCGAGGCGGCGCGCACGATCGACGTCTTCGTCGATCTGGTGAGTTCGCCGCTGGCGCTCGTGATCAACATTACCGGGGCGACGATCGTGCCGGTGGGCGGCGGCCTTTCCAATGCCGAAGCGCTGCTGACCGAAATCGACCGGGCGGTGCGGGCGCGCATCCTCAGGCGTTTCGACCGGCCGCTCGTCGTGCGTGGCGAGTGCCGGGTGGAGCCCGGCCTGATCGGCGCCGCCCTGCTCGGCTTCGCTGGGAGATCGGCATGAGCCGCATATTGCTCGAGGTCTGCGTCGACGATCCGGATGGTCTGGAGGCAGCCGTTGCCGGGGGCGCCGACCGTATCGAACTTTGTTCGGCGCTTGGGGCGGGAGGGCTGACACCCAGCCCCGGCCTGATGGCCGCCGCCGCTCCACCGCCGGTGCCAGTCTATGCGATGATCCGGCCGCGGGCGGGCGATTTCATCTATGACAGGGCCGACCTCGAGGTCATGCGACACGACATCGACGCGGCGCGGCATGCAGGACTCGCCGGCGTGGTTCTCGGCGCATCGCTCGCCGACGGCCGCCTGGACGCGCGCATGCTGACGAAACTCGCCGGCCATGCGTCAGGTTTGGGGCTCACCTTGCACCGCGCCTTCGATCTGGTGCCGGATTTCGCCGAGGCGGTGGAGATCGCCGCCGATCTCGGCTTCGAACGCATCCTGACTTCGGGCGGCGCGAGAACGGCACCGGAAGCGGCCGATACGCTGGAAAGACTGATCGAACTGGCGGCGGGACGGCTCTCGATCATGCCCGGATCGGGCATCACCATCGACACAGTTGGAGCGATCGTGCCGAGGCTTGCTGTCGCCGAGGTTCATTCGTCCTGTTCTGTTTCTGAGGCGGCTAAAGACAGGCGCCTCGTCGAGATGGGATTCGCCGCGTCGGAGCGTCGCCGCACGGACGCAGCAACAATCAGGGCGATGCGGGCGCGGCTCGATGCCATAGGGGCGAAGATGCAAGCCTAGGTTGTGATGCTTCCTTCCGGCGTCGGCCCCTCATCCGGCCCGCCGGCCACCTTCTCCCCGCAGGCGGGGCGAAGGGCCGAGCGGAGACTGCCTGCCCAGCCACAACCGCCCGTGTTTCATAGGGCAAGTACCCTCTCCCCGCCTGCGGGGAGAGGGTTAGGGTTAGGGGCATCTTGCCGTGTATCGCGCCGCCAAGCTGCCTCAAACCGCGAAAACCGCCTCCCCGGCGATCCAGGTCGATTTCATTGCGAGTTCCGGCGTGAGCAGCACGAAGTCCGCATCCGTACCAGGCAGGAGCCGGCCCTTGTGCGAGGCGATCCCCATGGCGTCGGCGGGATAGGCGCAGGCCATGCGAACCGCCTCTTCGATCGGCAGACCAAGCCTTTGGTGGACGAAGCGGACCGACGACAGCATGTCGATATCGGCGCCGGCAAGGGTGCCGTCGGCAAGCGTCAGGCGCCCGCCCTGGCGCAGGATTTCCCGTCCGTTCAGGAAGAAACTCGTCTGGTCGGTGCCGATCGGCGACATGGCGTCGGTGACCAGGAAAATCTGACCCGGGCCTTTCTTGCCGCGCAGCGCGATACCCATCGACGCCGGGTGAACGTGAAAACCATCGGCGATCATGCCCGCGTGGAGCGTGCCGGTCGAAAGCGCCGCGCCGACAACGCCGGGCTCGCGATGGCCGAGCCCGCTCATGGCGTTGAAGAGATGTGTGACGGTCCGGGCACCCGCTTTGGCATAGGCGCAGGCGGTATCGTAATCCACGTCGGTATGGCCGAGGCTCACCACGACGCCGGCATCGGCCAGCGCCCGCACCTGCTCCCTGGTGGCGTTTTCCGGGGCCACGGTGAGCATCAGACGGCCGAGCGCCTTTGCGCAAGCGAGTATCTCGGCAAGATCGTCATCGCCCATCGGGCGGATCAGCGCCGGATCGTGAGCCCCCTTGCGCGCGACGGACAGATGCGGGCCTTCGAGATGCAGGCCGAGGAAGCCCGGAACCGCCGCGGCTTTCGCCTCGACGCCTGCTGCAATGGCCGCGGTCCTGACCGCGCGCGTGTCGGTGATCAGCGTCGGCAGCAGCGCCGTCGTGCCGAATTTCGCATGCGCCGCGCAGATCTGCCGGATGCTTTCGAGAGTCGGCGCTTCGTTCAGAAGCGCGCCGCCGCCGCCATTCACCTGCAGATCGATGAAACCGGGCACGAGAAGCAGGCCACGCGCGTCGACGGTCTCGCCGCCGGCGGGGACGCTTCCCGCCGGCGCAATCGCCTTGACGTGTCCCGCCTCGATCACGAGGGCTGCCCCGTCGTGCCAGTCGATGCCGTCGAAAATCCGCGCTCCGCTGATCGTCTTCTTCGCAGTCATCGTGTCTCCGTCACCTTCTTGAGGTTCTCCGGTGCGTCGGGATTCAGACCGCGCGAGCGGGACCAGGCCTCGACGAAGCCATAGAACGGCAGGATCAGTGCCAAGGCGTCGGTGAGCGGGTGCCCGGTCTCGACGAAGGGCAGGCGCTTTGCCTTGCTCGCCCGTGCCGAGGTCACGTGCACCACCGCGCCCTTGGCGCTCATGCCGTCCGCGATATCGGCGACAGAGGCCTCGGCAGCATCGCGGGCGGCCAGCACAAGCACCGGGAACCGGGGCCCGACCAGCGCCACCGGTCCGTGCAGCACCTCCGCCGCGGAATAGGCCTCGGCATGCATGCCGGACGTCTCCTTGAATTTCAGCGCCGCTTCGCTGGCGATGGCCAGCGCCGGACCGCGGCCCAGCACATAGAGCGATTCCGCTTCTGCAAGATCGTCGGCGAAGTCCTGCCAATCGAGCTTCACGGCCTTGGCAAGCTGGTTCGGCAGATCGGCGACCGCATGCTTGAGCGTCGCGTCGCCGGTCCACTCGCCGAGCACGGCAAGACCGGCGACGATCGAGTTAACATAGGACTTGGTCGCCGCAACGGCAATTTCGGGCCCGGCGAGAATGTCGAGCGGGTGGGTGCAGGCCTCGGCGATCGGCGACGGCAGCGTGTTCGTCAGCGCGATCGAAACGGCGCCGGCGCGTGTCGCGGCTTCGGCCATGGCCACGATGTCCGGGCTCTTGCCGGACTGCGAGATCGCAATCGCCGCCGCACCGCCGAGTTTCAGATCGGCACCGTATATCGACGCCAGCGATGGTCCGAGCGAGGCGACCGGACGACCGATCGTGAGCTCGATCGCGTATTTCAGGAACAGCGCGGCATGGTCGGAAGAGCCTCTGGCGATCGTTACCAGAAAGGCCGGATCCTTGGCGCGTAGCGCCGCGCCTGCTTGCGCCAGCCCCGTGGCCGAACGCTCCAGCAACCGGGCTGCGGCCTCGGGAATCTCGTCGATTTCTCGCCGCATGTTGGTCTGCATCGTCATGTCCTTTCATCAAACAGGCGGGATGCGGGCGGAAAACCGCTTTACACTTTTCCTTGGTCCCGCCCTTCCCTCGTCCGGCCCCGCCGGCTCAATTTTCCGGGATCGTCAGCTCCGCGACGAAATCATAGGCATCGCCGCGGTAGAGCGACCGCGTGAATTCGACCACACGCCCCGAAGCAAGATAGGAGACGCGCTCGATCGAAAGACCGGCGGCGCCGACCGCGACGCCGAGCATGGCCGCGTCCGGTTCCTTGATATTGCAGGCGGAGATCCGCTGCACCGCGCGCACCGGCCGGGCCTGTTTCTTCTCGAGCTCTGAATAGAGCGAGGAGGCGACGGCGAGCGGATCGGGAACGAATTCCGCCGAAACGCAGGCGCGTTCGATCGCAAGCGGCATGTCGTCGGCAATACGGAGCCGCCCAAGGCGCGCCACCAGCGCGTCGGCCGCAAGCCCGAGGGTCATCATCTCGTCCGGCGAGGGATGGAAGAGACCGCGCTCCAGCCATTCCGCACGCGTGTTGAGGCCGCGCCGGGCCATGTCCTCGGTGAAGGAGGTCAGGCGCGAAAGCGACTGCTCGACGCGCGAAACCGGCCGGACGACGAAGGTCCCGGAACCGTGGCGGCGCACGAGGAGCCCGTCACGCACGAGATCGTCGACCGCTTTGCGGACCGTGACTCGGCTGACATTGGCGTAATCCGCAAGATCCCGCTCCGGCGGCAGCGCATCTCCGTGATTGAGCTTGCCCGACAGGATCGCCTCTTCGAGCGATTGTCTGAGCTTCAGATAGAGCGGGCCGGCGCCCCCCGACTGCAGGGTTTCGAGCGGCAGAATGGCGGCGAGCTGCTGGTTCATGCCGATACCCCGGAATGGGAGCCGAAACGGGCCGCCGCCAGCGCGACGGCGCCGGTCAAAGCATCGGCCTGCGCCTCGACGAAGCGCGGCTGATGCCGGTCGGCGAGCCAGCGGCGATAAAGCGGCGCCAATCCTCCGAGGAGGCACAGCTTCTCGCTTCCCCTCGAAACCACCACGTCGAGCGCCTCGTCCACCGTCGCGGCGGCAGCCTCCAACAGGCTGACTGCCACAGGGTCGCCGCGCTCGGCATATTCGAAGACGCGCGGCGCATAGCGGCCGAACTCGCCGGGCTTGGCGAGGCGTGCGAAATCGACGATGTCGCGCGGGTCGTGGTTGAACTCGGCAAGCACGGCATCGGTCACGCGCGAGCCTTCATGTATGCCGTCATAGGCGAGCAGGCTCTCCTGCAGCAGCGCGTGACCGATGCGTGCGCCGCTGCCGTGATCTCCGATAGTGAAGCCCCAGCCGCCGACATAGCTGATCTCATCGCCCCGGCGCGCGATATAGATCGTGCCCGTCCCGAGTATCGCGACGGCCCCGTCCCCGTCGCCGAGAGCGCCCTGCAGCGCGATCAGCCCGTCGGACTCGATATCGGCCTGAGCAAAGGGAAGCCGCCTCTTCACGTAATGAACGGCATCGCCCACATTGTGGCCGGCGACGCCGACGATAGCGCGCGATGCCGCAATTGCGGCCTGGTCGAGGCCCGCATCCCCGAAGGCGTTGCGCGCCGCATCGGTTATGTTCTGCAGCGCCGTTTCCGGATCGGTAAGGATGTTCGCGGCGCCCGCCTTGCCGCGGCCGAGAATGCGGCCGTCGAGGGCTGCCACAGCCGCGCGGCAGCTCGTTCCGCCGCCATCAATTCCGATCAGGTAAAACGCCATGGGTACCTCCGTCACCACAAGATACCAAAAAAATACCATTAACCAAGCGAGATTTCTGACTACTGATCATTCCCCAGCCTACTTCTTTGAAAACTATGGATTTATTTCTTTTTTCAGTGGTTTCTTGCGGTAAAAGTTAAATTTCTCCTAGACAAGTGGTATTTTTTTGGCATTAATTCCAGAAGAGGAGGACGATGCCATGCCGCCAGCCAAGACCGAAGAACGCCGCGACAATGCCAAGGGCCTGGACGTCATGCGTCCGGAGCTGGCCCTTCGCTTGCTCGCAGCCGGTCAGCAGGAGGCGGCAAGGTCGGTGGAACAGGCGATCGAGCCGATTTCCGCCGCGGCCCGCCTTGCGGCGGACAGCCTTGCCTCGGGCGGCCGGCTTGCCTATGCCGGCGCAGGAAGCTCCGGGTTGATGGCGATGGCGGACGCGCTCGAGCTGCCAGGCACCTACGGCATAGCTCGGGAGCAGATCGTCATTCTCATTGCCGGCGGCGCCGAAAGCCTCACCGATCTTGCCGGCGGCTATGAGGACGACATGGAGCTCGCGCGCACCGATGTGCGCAACGCCGGAATCGGGGCGGGCGACTGCCTCATTTCGGTTTCTGCCAGCGGTTCCACGCCCTATGCGATCGCCGCTGCCGACGAGGCCGGGCAACGCGGCGCCCGCGTCATCGGCATGGCCAACAATGCCGGCGCACCGCTCCTTCTGAACGCCGACGTCTCCATCCTCCTGGAGACGCCTCCGGAAGTCGTGTCCGGCTCGACCCGCATGGGCGCTGGGACGGCTCAGAAGATCGCGTTCAACATGCTTTCGACCATGGTCGGCATCCATCTCGGCCACGTGCTCGATGGTCACATGGTCAATCTGCGTGCCGACAACATCAAGCTGCGCGGCCGGGCGATCCGGATCGTCTCGGACATAACCGGCATCGGCGCCGCCGAGGCGGACAGGCTTCTCGGCCTTGCCGCCGGGTCGGTCAAGCTGGCGATCCTGCTCGCATCCGGAGCGAGGGACATCGCCCATGCCGAGGACGCGCTCGAGCGCGCCGATCAGAATTTGCGCCGGGCGATCGCCATCGTCGGGGCGTGAGAGATAAACTGGGAATTCAAAACCGCGCGACACGCGCCTAAAGGGGAGAAACTGCATGACCCGCACAACAATGAAAGGCTTGCTGCTCGCATCGAGCATTCTCGGCTCGACCGGGCTTGCACAAGCCCAGGAGGCAACGCTGACGATCGAAAGCTGGCGCAATGACGACCTGGCGATCTGGCAGGAAAAGCTGATCCCCGCCTTCGAGGCGAAGAACCCGGGCATCAAGGTGGTATTCGCGCCCTCGGCCCCCACCGAATACAACGCCGCCCTCAACGCCAAGCTCGACGCCGGCTCCGCGGGTGACCTCATCACCTGCCGTCCCTTCGACGCCTCGCTCGAACTCTACAGCAAGAAGCATCTTGCCGACCTGACCGGTCTTCCCGGCATGGAGAATTTCTCCGACGTCGCCAAATCAGCGTGGACGACCGACGACGGCAAGGCGACCTTCTGCGTGCCGATGGCTTCCGTCATTCACGGCTTCATCTACAACAAGGATGCCTTCGACCAGCTCGGCCTTTCCGTTCCGACGACCGAGGAGGAGTTCTTCGCGGTCCTCGAAAAGATCAAGGCGGACGGCAACTACATCCCGATGGCGATGGGCACCAAGGATCTCTGGGAAGCCGCCACGATGGGCTACCAGAACATCGGCCCGAACTACTGGAAGGGCGAGGAAGGCCGTCTGGCTCTGCTGAAAGGCGAGCAGAAACTGACCGACGAGCCGTGGGTCGAGCCTTTCCGCGTGCTGGCGAAGTGGAAGGATTATCTCGGCGACGGCTTCGAGGCGCAGACCTATCCGGACAGCCAGAACCTCTTCACGCTCGGCCGGGCGGCGATCTACCCGGCCGGCTCCTGGGAAATCTCCGGCTTCAACACACAGGCCGAATTCAAGATGGGCGCCTTTCCGCCCCCGGTGAAGAAGGCGGGCGATACCTGCTACATCTCCGACCACAACGACATCGGCATCGGCCTCAATGCCAAGAGCAAGAATGCGGATGCCGCTAAGACCTTCCTCACCTGGGTCGCCTCGCCGGAGTTCGCGGAAATCTATGCGAACGCCCTGCCCGGCTTCTTCAGCCTGAATTCGACGGCGGTGAAGATGTCCGATCCGCTCGCTCAGGAATTCGTCTCCTGGCGGGAGAAATGCAAGCCGACCATCCGCTCGACCTATCAGATCCTTTCGCGCGGAACCCCTAACCTCGAGAACGAAACCTGGGTCATGTCGGCCAATGTCATCAACGGCACGGACACGCCGGAGGCGGCGGCCAAGAAGCTCCAGGACGGCCTCGACAGCTGGTTCAAGCCGGTAAAGTAAGACCGAAACGGGGTGCGTGGACGCCGTCTGCGCACCCTCCCCGACATGTGCAAACGTATCGCATGCGGGACGGCGTCATGGATTGCTCGGGCACCGGCGCTACGGCGCCGCGCCTGTGACGGGCGGATCGAAGCGGCTTGCCGGCTCTCCGCGACCCCGGGACGCCAGACGGAAGCACGGTGCAAGGCAGGAAGCCGCGCCGCATTTCGAAAGAAATCGAGGCTGCGCCCTTATGGCCAGCCGGTTTGAGAACGGGCCAGAGGCCGATGAACCCACGTGAAATCACGACCGACGTCACCGAGATCAGGCGCCCGCGGCGCTGGCACATCCTCGTCTTTCTGCTGCCGGCGCTCGTCGTCTATACGGCGGTGATGATCCTTCCGCTCTTCGAGACGCTGCGCCAGTCCTTCTACAACACGGTTGACGGCCAGTTGACCTTCGTGGGCCTCGGCAATTTCAAGGTTCTGTTCGGCGACCCGCGCTGGGCGGCGGATTTCTGGAACGCGCTCAAGAACAATTTCGTCTTTTTCCTGATCCACATGGCCGTGCAGAACCCGATCGGCATCGCGCTCGCCGCCATGCTGTCCGTCCCGAAGCTGCGCTTCGGCGCCTTCTACCGCACGGCGATCTTTCTGCCGACGCTGCTCTCCTTCGTCATCGTCGGTTTCATCTGGAAGCTGATCCTGTCGCCGATCTGGGGCGTCGCCCCCTATCTTCTCGACACGGTCGGCCTGCGATCGCTGTTCGGGCCCTGGCTCGGCAAGCCCGACACCGCGCTTATCGCCGTTTCGCTCATTTCCGTCTGGCAATATATCGGCATCCCGATGATGCTGATCTATGCGGCGCTGCTCAACATTCCAGACGAGGTGACCGAGGCGGCGGAGCTCGACGGCGTCACCGGCTGGAGCCAGTTCTGGAAGATCAAGCTTCCGCTGATCCTGCCTGCCATCGGCATCGTGTCGATCCTCACCTTCGTCGGCAATTTCAACGCCTTCGATCTGATCTATACGGTGCAGGGCGCGCTGGCCGGCCCGGACAAGTCGACCGACATCCTGGGCACCCTGCTCTATCGCACCTTCTTCGGTTTCCAGCTTCAGCTCGGCGACCGTTCGATGGGCGCGACGATCGCCGCGATCATGTTCCTGATCATTCTCG
The DNA here is from genome assembly GCF_036245905.1 of Sinorhizobium sp. KGO-5. Classification (NCBI taxonomy): domain Bacteria; kingdom Pseudomonadati; phylum Pseudomonadota; class Alphaproteobacteria; order Hyphomicrobiales; family Rhizobiaceae; genus Sinorhizobium; species Sinorhizobium sp. KGO-5. The sequence continues at coordinate 619,165 of NZ_BDIZ01000001.1, read as the reverse complement.
CCGGCGTCGCGCTCTATCTCTTCGGCATACAGCGCCGCATGCGCCGCTATCAGTTCTAAGGAGGATAGAAGATGTCGAAAACACGCGCCTCCTTCGTGCGCATGGGCGCCGTTCACGCGGCCCTGATCGCCTATACGCTCGTTGCACTCTTTCCGGTGTTCCTGACGATCGTAAACTCGTTCAAGAGCCGCAACGCGATCTTCCGGGAGCCTCTGGCGATCCCGACACCCGAGACCTTCAGCCTGATCGGCTACGAAACGGTGCTGAAGCAGGGTGACTTCATCGGCTATTTCCAGAACAGCATCATCGTCACCGTGGTCTCGATCGCGCTCGTCCTGCTGTTCGGCGCCATGGCCGCCTTCGCGCTTTCCGAATACCGCTTCCGCGGCAATACGCTGATGGGGCTCTATCTGGCGCTTGGGATCATGATCCCGATCCGGCTCGGAACGGTGGCGATCCTGCAGGGTATGGTGGCGACTGGTCTCGTCAACACGCTGACCGCGCTGATCCTCGTCTATACGGCGCAAGGCCTGCCGTTGGCGGTATTCATTCTGTCCGAGTTCATGCGCACCGTATCCGACGACCTGAAGAATGCCGGACGCATCGACGGCCTGTCGGAATATGCGATCTTCCTGCGGCTGGTGCTTCCTCTCATCCGCCCGGCCATGGCGACGGTCGCCGTCTTCACCATGATCCCCATCTGGAACGATCTCTGGTTCCCCCTGATCCTCGCGCCCGCCGAGGCGACCAAGACCGTCACCCTCGGCTCGCAGATCTTCATCGGCCAGTTCGTCACCAACTGGAACGCGGTCCTCTCGGCGCTGTCGCTGGCGATCTTCCCGGTCCTCGTCCTTTACGTCATCTTCTCGCGGCAGCTGATCCGCGGCATCACGGCAGGAGCAGTCAAGTGAATTCATCCGCACCCCCGATCCGCGTGCTCAGCGCCGGGCTCGGCAATATGGGCCGCAGCCACGCGCTCGCCTATCATCAGAACCCTGGCTTCGAAATCGCCGGGCTGGTCAACCGATCGAAGGTGGCGCTGCCCGAGGCTCTGGCAGGATACGAGATCCTGCCGTCGTTCCCGGAGGCGCTGGCCGCGCTGAAGCCGGAGCTCTGCTCGATCAACACCTATTCCGACACGCATGCGGACTATGCGGTGATGGCGATGGAGGCGGGAGCCCATGTTTTCGTGGAGAAACCGCTGGCAACGACGGTCGCCGACGCCGAGCGCGTCGTCGCCTGCGCGCGGGCCAACGGCCGCAAGCTGGTCGTCGGCTATATCCTGCGCCACCACCCGTCCTGGATGCGGCTGATCGCGGAAGCCCGCAAGCTCGGAGGGCCCTTTGTCTTCCGCATGAACCTGAACCAGCAGTCGAGCGGCCCGACCTGGATGACGCACAAGTCGCTGATGCAGACGACACCGCCGATCGTCGATTGCGGCGTCCACTACGTCGACGTCATGTGCCAGATCACCGATGCCAGGCCCGTCGAGGTGCGCGGCATGGGCTTGAGGCTCTCGAACGAGATCGCCGCGGATATGTACAATTACGGGCATCTGCAGGTGATCTTCGAGGACGGCTCTGTGGGCTGGTACGAGGCGGGTTGGGGCCCGATGATCTCCGAGACGGCCTTTTTCGTGAAGGACGTGATGTCTCCGAACGGCGCCGTGTCGATCGTCATGGATCAGAACGCCAAGTCGGACGACATCGACGTGCACACGAAAACCTCCGTCATCCGCGTGCACAGCGCCGCGACGGGACCGGACGGCCGGTTCCTGAAATCCGACGAGGACCTGGTGATGGAGGGCGAGCCCGGCCACCAGGAGCTTTGCGACCGCGAGCAGGCCTTCGTGCTCAAGGCCATCCGAGAAGACATCGATCTCGGCCGGCACATGGACGATGCGGTGCAGTCGCTGAAGATCTGCCTCGCCGCCGACGAGAGTGTGCGCACCGGCAAGCCGGTCGAGCTTTAACCCAAGAGGGCGACACGTGGGATCACTTCAACTCAAAACCATCCGCAAGGCCTTCGGCAGTCATGAGGTGCTGAAGGGCATCGACCTGGACGTGAAGGACGGCGAGTTCGTCATCTTCGTCGGTCCGTCCGGCTGCGGAAAATCGACGCTTCTGCGCACTATCGCCGGCCTCGAGGACGCGACGTCGGGCAGCGTTCAAATCGACGGCGTCGAGGTCGGCCATGTGGCGCCGGCCAAGCGCGGCATCGCCATGGTGTTTCAGTCCTACGCGCTCTATCCGCACCTGACCGTCAAGGACAATATGGGCCTCGGGCTGAAGCAGGCGGGTGTGCCGAAGGCGGAGATCGAAGAAAAGGTCGCCAAGGCGGCCGGCATGCTGTCGCTCGAACCCTATCTCGCCCGCCGTCCGGCCGAACTTTCCGGCGGCCAGCGTCAGCGCGTGGCGATCGGCCGCGCGATCGTGCGCGAGCCGAAGCTCTTCCTTTTCGACGAGCCGCTGTCGAACCTCGACGCGGCGCTGCGCGTCAACACGCGGCTCGAAATCGCCCGCCTTCACCGCAGCCTCAAGGCGACGATGATCTACGTGACCCACGATCAGGTCGAGGCGATGACGCTTGCCGACAAGATCGTCGTGCTGAATGCCGGCCGGATCGAGCAGGTCGGCTCGCCGATGGAGCTCTACAATCGCCCGGCCAACCTTTTCGTCGCCGGCTTCATCGGCTCGCCGCAGATGAATTTCATCGAAGCCGCAAAGCTCGGCGACGGAGAGGCAAAGACGATCGGTATCCGTCCGGAGCATATCGGCCTCTCCCGTGAAAGCGGGGACTGGAAGGGCAAGGTGATCCATGTCGAGCATCTTGGCGCCGACACGATCATCTATATCGAATCGGAGACGGTCGGCCTGCTGACGGTGCGCCTCTTCGGCGAACACCGCTACGCCGCCGACGACATCGTCCACGCGACGCCGGTAATCGGCAGCATGCATCGCTTCGATGCGGACGGGCGGGTGATCAAGTCGGGTCAGTGAGAGACGACGCGCGGGTGTGATTGCCCCTCACCCTAACCCTCCGCACGCGGGGCGTGGCATCGTGGCGCAGGCGGTCCCGTGTTTTCCTTCTCCCCGCCGGCGGGGAGAAGGTCGCGGCAGCCGGATGACGGGCCGATTTGCACTCTGAAACAGCTTCGGCCCGAATCACACCTGTGTGATCACCACGCGCCGCAACGCCGAAACCGTTGCGACTCCCCCCTTTTTGCCTCCCCGGCCGGCGCGTCAAAACTCTGTTGCACTGCGGCAGAAATTAACATACATTGGCGTCTGTATATTAGCTTTCCGGTATTTTCCACGCCGATACCGGCTCCGCTTCACCTCACTTTTGGACCGCGCAGCGCTTGCGAAACGCCGCGACTGCGGCCGGTCCTTTGACAATATGGACATTGCGATGCGCATGAACCGACCGATATTGGCCGCCGCGCTGGCATCCGTGATTTTTCTCGCGGGCTGCCAGAAGAATGAAGAACAGCAGGCCGCGGCTGCCGCCCCTCCGCCGTCGCCGGTCGCCGTCTTCACGACGAAGGCGGAACCGCTGCCGATCACCAACGAACTGCCCGGCCGCATCACCGCCACCCGCATCGCCGAGGTCCGCCCGCGCATCTCCGGCATCGTCGTCGAGCGCGTGTTCGAGCAGGGCACCATGGTCAAGGAAGGCGACGTGCTCTACCGCATCGACCCGGCACCGTTCCAGGTCAAGGTGGACAGCGCCGCGGCGACGCTGAAGCGCGCCCAGGCGGTGGTCGATCAGGCCAAGCGGACGGCCGACCGCCAGTCGCGCCTGAAGGAGGCGCAGGTCACCGCCGTGCAGCAGTACGACGATGCGATCGCGGCCCTCGCCCAGGCCGAGGCCGATGTCGGCATCGCCGAGGCAGGGCTCGCCGAGGCCAAGCTCAATCTGCAATATACGAACGTCACCGCTCCGATCAGCGGCCGGATCGGCCGGGCGCTGATCACCGAAGGCGCGCTCGTCAACACCAATGACACTCAGAACCTTGCAACGATCCAGCAGCTCAACCCGATCTACGCCGATTTCACCCAGTCGGCGACGGATCTGATCCGCCTGCGCAAGGCGCTCAAGGACGGCCAGTGGATGAGCGCCAACAACGAGGCCGAGGTTCAGCTGATCCTCGACGACGGGACGCCCTACGCTCTCAAGGGCAGGCTGCTCTTCTCCGAAGCCGCCGTCGACGCGACCACGGGCCAGGTGACGCTGCGCGGCGAATTCCCCAACCCGAACAACGATCTGCTGCCGGGCATGTATGTCCGCGTCCAGATCCAGCAGGGTTTGGAAAAGGACGCGATCACCGTCCCGCAGCAGGCCGTGCAGCGCAACAATGCCGGGCAGTCGCAGGTCTATGTCGTGAATGCCGACAACAAGGTTGAATTCCGCAACGTCACGCTCGGACGCACCGTCGGCGAGCGCTGGCAGGTGACCTCCGGCCTGAAACCCGGCGAAAAGGTCATAGTCGAGGGCTTCCAGAAAGTCGGCCCGGGCGCGCCCGTGCAGCCTTCCGACTGGAACCCGAACGCAAAGCCCGCGCCCGAACAGGCCAGCGCTTCGGCCGATGCCGGCGAAAAGCCCGGCACCGAAGTGAAGTGAGACCGATATCATGCCCAGTTTTTTCATAGACAGGCCGATCTTTGCCTGGGTGGTGGCGATCTTCATCATGATCGCCGGCATCATCGCTATCCCGCTCCTGCCGGTTTCGCAGTATCCGGATGTCGCACCGCCGCAGATATCGATCAATACCAACTATCCCGGCGCCTCCTCGCAGGACACCTATCAGAGCGTCACGCGGCTGATCGAGGACGAGCTGAACGGCGTCGAGGGGCTGCTTTACTTCGAATCGTCGACCAGCTCCTCCGGCTCGGTCTCGATCGACGCCACCTTCCAGCCGGGCACCGATCCAAGCCAGGCCTCGGTCGACATTCAGAACCGGGTGCAGCGCGTCGAACCGCGCCTGCCCGATCCCGTCAGGCAGCAAGGCGTGCAGGTGGACGAGGCCGGCGCCGGCTTCCTGCTGATCATCTCGTTGACTTCGACCGACGGTTCGATGGACGCGATCGGGCTCGGCGACTATCTCAGCCGCAACGTGCTCAGCGAAATCCAGCGCGTGCCCGGCGTCGGACGCGCCCAGCTCTTTGCGACCGAGCGCTCGATGCGCGTCTGGCTCGACCCCGACAAGATGCTCGGCCTCAACCTGACGGCGGCCGACGTCACGGCAGCGATCCAGGCTCAGAACGCCCAGATCGCCTCGGGCTCGATCGGCGCCCAGCCGAATCCGATCACGCAGCAGGTCACCGCTCCGGTCGTCATCAAGGGTCAGCTTTCGAGCCCGGAGGAATTCGGTGCCATCGTGCTCAGGGCAAATGCCGACGGCTCCGCCGTGCGGCTGCGCGACGTCGCGCGCCTCGAGATCGGCGGCGAAAGCTACACCTTCTCCACCCGCCTCAACGGCAGCCCCTCGGCGGCCATCGCCGTGCAGCTTTCTCCGAGCGGCAACGCGATGTCGACCTCGGCAGCGATCAAGGCGCGCATGGACGAGCTGGCGGAGTTCTTCCCGGAAGGGCTCGAATATTCGGTCCCCTATGACACCTCGCCCTTCGTCGCGGTGTCGATTGAGAAGGTGCTGCACACCCTCGTCGAGGCCGTCGGCCTCGTCTTCCTGGTAATGTTCCTCTTCCTGCAGAACGTCCGCTACACGATCATTCCCACCATCGTCGTGCCGGTCGCCCTGCTCGGCACCTGCGCCGTCATGCTGGCGATGGGCTTCTCGATCAACGTGCTGACGATGTTCGGCATGGTGCTGGCGATCGGCATTCTCGTCGACGATGCGATCATCGTGGTCGAGAACGTCGAGCGTATCATGTCGGAAGAAGGGCTCACTCCGAAGGATGCAACCCGCAAGGCGATGAAGCAGATCACCGGTGCGGTGATCGGCATCACCCTGGTGCTGGCTTCGGTGTTCATCCCGATGGCCTTCTTCCCGGGCGCCGTCGGCGTGATCTACCGCCAGTTCAGTCTTACCATGGTCGTCTCGATCCTGTTCTCGGCGCTGCTTGCGCTCTCGCTGACGCCGGCGCTTTGCGCAAGCTTCCTCAAGCAGGTTCCGAAGGGTCACCATCACGCCAAGCGCGGCTTCTTCGGCTGGTTCAATCGCGGTTTCGACCGGACGTCGCACGGCTACACGCGCGCCGTCGGGGGCATCGTCAGGCGGACCGGCCGCTTCATGGTCATCTATCTAGCGCTGCTTGCCGGCCTCGGCTGGGCCTTTCTCCAGCTTCCTTCGTCCTTTCTGCCGGACGAGGACCAGGGCTTCGTCATCGTGATGATGCAATTGCCTTCGGAAGCGACTGCAAACCGCACCACGGAGGTGATCGAGCAGACCGAGACCATCTTCGGCCAGGAAAAGGCGGTCGACACGATCGTGGCGATCAACGGCTTCTCCTTTTTCGGCAGCGGGCAGAATGCGGGGCTCGCATTCGTGACGCTCAAGGACTGGAGCGAGCGCGATGCTGACAACTCCGCCCAGTCGATCGCCGGCCGCGCCACGATGGCCATGAGTCAGATCAAGGATGCGATCAGCTTCGCTCTGTCGCCTCCGGCGATCCAGGGACTCGGGACGACCGGCGGGTTTTCTTTCCGCCTGCAGGACCGTGCGGGTCTCGGTCAAGAGGCGCTGGCGCAAGCGCGCGATCAGCTGCTCGGCCTCGCCTCCCAGAGCAAGGTCCTGACCGGGGTCCGCTTCGAGGGCATGCCCGATGCGGCGCAGGTCAGCGTCAATATCGACCGCGAGAAGGCCAATACCTTCGGCGTGACCTTTGCCGACATCAACTCGACCATCTCGACCAATCTCGGCTCGTCCTATGTCAACGACTTCCCGAATGCCGGCCGCATGCAGCGCGTGACGGTGCAGGCGGACGAGACGAAGCGCATGCAGACGGCGGATCTCCTGAACCTGAATGTCCGCAACTCCAATGGCGGCATGGTTCCGCTTTCGGCCTTTGCGGATGTGGAATGGGTCAAGGCGCCGACGCAAACGGTGGGCTATAACGGTTATCCGGCGGTCCGCATCAGCGGCGAGGCCGCTCCCGGCTACTCCTCCGGCGATGCGATCGCCGAGATGGAGCGCCTGGTGGCCCAGCTTCCCGCGGGCTTCGGCTACGAGTGGACGGGGCAGTCGCTGCAGGAAATCCAGTCGGGCTCGCAGGCGCCGCTCCTGATTGCGCTCTCCTGCCTGCTCGTCTTCCTGTGCCTGGCCGCACTCTATGAGAGCTGGTCCATTCCGGTCTCGGTCATCATGGTCGTGCCGCTCGGCGTCATCGGCGCCGTGCTTGCCGTGACGATGCGCGACATGCCGAACGATGTGTACTTCAAGGTCGGCCTGATCGCGATCATCGGGCTTTCGGCGAAGAACGCGATCCTGATCATCGAGTTCGCCAAGGAACTCCGCGAACAGGGCAAGTCGCTCATCGACTCGACACTGGAGGCTGCGCATCTGCGCTTCCGGCCGATCCTGATGACCTCGCTCGCCTTCACCCTCGGCGTCCTGCCGCTGGCGATCGCGACGGGCGCAAGTTCCGGCAGCCAGCGCGCCATCGGCACGGGAGTCATGGGCGGCATGATCTCGGCGACGGTGCTGGCGATCTTCTTCGTCCCGGTCTTCTTCGTGTTCGTGATGAAGATCTTCGAACGCGGAAGAGCGGCGCCGGAGGCGGCCAAGCCAGCATCCGAAACCGCCAGCCCGGCCGAATAATATCGAAGACGGCCCGCCCGCCTACGGCGGCGGGCGGGCCGTCGCCGAAGGAGAATTTGAATAGATGCGCCGAACCAAGGCCGACGCCGAGGCTACAAGACAGAAGATTCTGTGTGCCGCCGAGCGGATGTTCTACAAGAAGGGCGTTCCCAATACGACGCTCGAGGAAGTGGCGAAGGAGGCGGGCGTCACCCGCGGCGCCATCTACTGGCATTTCGCCAACAAGACGGATCTCTTCCTCGCCCTTTACGAGGCCGTGCCGCTGCCTCACGAAGACATGATCGCACGCGAGATCGAAACGGAAGCCTTCGACACGCTCGCCATCGTCGAGAGCGCGACCAGCGACTGGTTGACGACCCTGGCCGCGGACGAGCAGCGGCAGCGCATTCTCGCGATCATGCTGCGCTGCGACTACGACAATGACATGTCCGCCGTTCTCGTGCGCCAGCGCGAGATCGAGGAGCGCCACGATGCCCTTCTGGAGCTTGCCTTCGCCCGGGCACTGGAAAGGGGTCAGTTGCAGGAGCACTGGGCGCCGCCGACCGCGGCGCGGGCCCTGCGCTGGATGATGATGGGGCTCTGTACCGAATGGCTGCTGTTCGGCCGCCGCTTCGACCTCGTGGCCCAGGGGAGCGAAGCGCTCCAGTCTCTCTTTGCGGGCTTCCGGCGGGTGCCGGCGCGCGGCGATACCTCCCCACACCTCGGCCCTGGAGCGGGATGAGGAAAAGAGCGGGATGAGGAAAAACGTGTGCGGCTTTCCGCCCGCATCCCGCGTCTCAACTTCCTGAAACCGATCACGGTCGTGTTTTAGGTCGACCCGACCCAAAAGCATCGTGATCTAGCTGAGCACTTTGCGCATATCGACCGAGGTCGGGCGGGTGAAGCCTGGGTGGGCGGTTCGCGCCGTCTCCACGAAGCCCAAAGCCGCAAAAGCGGCCTGGTTCCCGGTGAGTTCGATGCGTGTCTGAAGCCTCAGCGCAGGCAGGCCCAGACCGCGCGCCGTTTCCTCGGCGGCGGCGATGAGCATCCGCCCTACTCCCTTTCCCTGGAAGCCGGGAGCGACGGCGAGTTTGCCGATATAGAGACAGTCCGCTTCCGGCTTGCAGAAGATGCAGCCCAGGAGGTCACGCCCGGCGACGGCCGCGAAGGCGATCTCGTCTCTTGCTTTCCGGTTAAGGGAGGCCGCCGTCAGCGCATGGGCCGAGGAGGGCGGATCGATGCGGCCGTCCATATAGGCGAAGGACGCACGGATCAGCGACAGCAACTCCTCGTAACGATCGAAGCTGGCGTCGATGCGAACCGTCTCCATGGCGTCCTCAGCGCGTGCCGCGCCGATAGCGGATCGTGTTGAACCGGGCGGCGAGCGCATCGTAGAGCAGCAGACGGCCGACCAGCGGCTCGCCGATGCCGGTGACGAGCTTGATCGCTTCCATCGCCTGCAGCGTGCCGATGACGCCGGTGAGCGCGCCCAGGACGCCCGCTTCGGCGCAGCTTGGCACGGTGCCCGGCGGCGGCGGCTCCGGGAAGAGATCGCGGTATGAGGGGTTCGGGTGCCCCTCGGCATCGGTCTCGTAGGGCTTCAGCACGGTGACCGAGCCGTCGAAGCGTCCGACGGCACCGGTGACGAGCGCCACGCCTGCCGCCGCGGCCGTATCGGCGGCGAGATAACGCGTATCGAAATTATCCGACCCGTCGACGACGAGATCGTATTGGCGCATGAGCGCATCTGCATTTTCGGCGTCCAGCCTGAGCGCGTGCGTCATGACCTTCACATGCGGATTGAGGGCGTCGATCGCCGCGGCGGCGCTCTCGACCTTCGGCCGCCCGATATCTGCGGTGGCGTGGATCACCTGACGCTGCAGGTTCGACAACGAGACCACGTCATCGTCGACGACCCCGAGCGTGCCGACACCGGCGGCCGCGAGATATTGCAGAGCCGGCGCGCCGAGCCCGCCCGCGCCGATGACGAGCACGCGCGCGGCCTTGAGTTTCTGCTGCCCCGGGCCGCCGATCTCCGGCAGCACGATGTGGCGTGCGTAGCGCGCAATCTCCGAAGGAGCGAGCGTCGCATCGGTCGTCATATGCGTCTCCATTTAATTTCCGCGGACGGCGCTCTATGTCACCCGGAAACGCGGCCGTTTGCAACGGCCAGATATTGAGCCCGCTCGCCAAGGGCGTCGAACATCGCCCGGTCGGTGCCCGTCATGAAGGCCTGGCCGCCGAGCCCATCGACCAGATCGAAGAGGGCGGCACGGCGTCCCCGGTCGAGATGGGCGGCGATTTCGTCGAGCAGCAACACCGGGGCGTGGCCGGTCATATCCCCGACGAGCCGTGCATGCGCGAGAACCAGACCGACGAGCAGCGCCTTCTGCTCGCCGGTCGAACAGCGCTCTGCCTCCATGTCCTTTTCCCGGTGGCGGATCAGAAGATCGGTGCGGTGCGGCCCGTCGAGCGTGCGGCCGGCGGCCGTATCGCGGGCACGGCCTTCGGCGAGCATTGCCAGATAACGCTCTTCGAGTTCAAAGGCGGGAATACCTGCACAGTCGTCGAGAAAGCCGGCGAGCGACAGGCTTGCGGACGGAAAGGTCCCATCGCTCCGGCTTCGCTCGACGAGGGCCGAGAGCAGGCCGAGCATCTCCTGACGGGCGAGCGCCATGGAGATGCCGAGCCCGGCCATTTCGCGCTCGATGGCCGACAGCCAGGCGGGATCGGGTCGGAATTCCGAGAGTAGCCGGTTGCGGCTGCGCATGGCGCGCTCGAACTCGCTGGCGCGCCGGCCGTGCCCGGGATCGAGCGACAGTACCAGCCGGTCGAGAAAACGCCTGCGGTCGGCGGAAGGGCCGGTGAAGAGGCCATCCATCGCCGGCGTGAGCCAGAGCACCCGGAGGTGATCGGTGAGTTCGTCGACCGTGCGGGCCGCAGTGCCGTTGAGTCTGAGGCGCCGTGATTGCCCCTCCTCGGCCCCTTGAGTCCCCGTGCCGATCTCCACCGACCCTTCCATGCCGTCGACGGCGGCGAAGATCGAGAAACCATCGGCGGCGCCGACGCGGGCGATATCGGCATAGGCAGCGCGCCTCAAGCCGCGCCCGGGCGAAAGAAGGGAGACCGCCTCCATCAGATTGGTTTTGCCCGCGCCGTTCTCGCCGGTCAGCACCACATGGCGCTGGTCGAGGTCGAGCGCCAGCGTCGCATAGTTGCGGAAGTCGCTCAGTTTCAGACGTGTGAGAAAGACCTTGTGGGGCATTGCGGGTCCGAATTCGACGTTGCTGTCAGGTAGGATGAAAGCCGGGCCAAGGCAAGGCGGAAAGGGGTGTTCCGTCTGCCTCTCTCCGGCCCGCGGCGATTCCGTGTCCGGGCTGCGCATTTCCGCCCAATCGCCTGTGGGAAAGCCCTTTTTTTCGGCCGCATCGGAACTTTCCCCGAGCGCGCAAGTACAATATGACAACTGCGTGACAATCGACAGTTGGATGGATCGCTGATGCTCGGCCTGTTTCGCAAGCTCCTCCCCCGGGAAGACCGTTTCTTCGACCTCTTCGCCGACCATTCGCGCACCGTCATGGGTGCGGCGGAGGCGCTGAACGCGCTTCTTGCCGGCGGCCCTGACATCGAAAGCCATTGCGACCGCATCGTCGCGCTCGAGAACGAGGCCGACGAGATCACCCGCGAGGTTCTGCTGGCCGTCCGCCGCAGCTTCATCACCCCCTTCGACCGCGGCGACATCAAGGATCTCATCCAGTCGATGGACGATGCGATCGACATGATGCACAAGACGGTGAAAACGATCCGGCTCTATGAACAGAAGAGCTTCGACCCCGGCATGCAGTCCATGGGCGCGGCGGTCGTCGAGGCCGCCCATCTGGTCGCCGAGGCCATTCCGCTCCTCAGTCGCATCGGCGCCAATGCCCACCGCCTCGGCGCCATCGCCGAGGAGGTGACGCATGTCGAGGATAGGTCCGACCAGCTCCACGAGCAGGGCCTGAAGGATCTCTTCCAGCGCCACGGCGCTTCCAACCCCATGGCCTATATCATCGGCAGCGAGATCTACGGCGAACTGGAAAAGGTCGTCGACCGCTTCGAGGACGTGGCGAACGAAATCAGCGGCATCGTGATCGAGAACGTCTGATGGATGCGACGCTCGCCTTCCCGCTGCTCGTGGGGCTCATTGCCGTCGCGCTTTTCTTCGACTTCCTCAACGGGCTGCACGATGCGGCCAATTCGATCGCGACCATCGTTTCGACCCGCGTGCTCCGGCCGCAATATGCGGTTTTCTGGGCGGCGTTCTTCAACTTCATCGCCTTCCTCTTCTTCGGACTGCACGTCGCCGAAACGCTCGGAACGGGCATCATCGATCCGGGTATCGTCACGCCGCAGGTGATCTTCGCGGCGCTGATGGGCGCAATCACCTGGAACATCGTCACCTGGGTCTTCGGCATCCCGTCGAGTTCCTCGCACGCGCTCATCGGCGGCCTCGTCGGTGCCGGGCTGGCCAAAACCGGTTTCAGCTCGATCGTCTGGCAAGGACTGCTGAAGACCGCCGGCGCCATCGTCATGTCGCCGGGCATCGGCTTCGTTCTGGCACTGCTGTTGATCCTGATCGTCTCCTGGGTTTTCGTTCGCCAGACGCCCTTCGCCGTCGACAGCACCTTCCGGGTGCTGCAATTCGTTTCGGCTTCCCTCTATTCGCTCGGCCATGGCGGCAACGATGCGCAGAAGACCATGGGCATCATTGCCGTGCTTCTCTTCTCGCAGGGCTATCTCGGCTCGGAATTCTACGTGCCCTTCTGGGTGGTCATCACCTGCCAGGCGGCGATCGCGCTCGGCACGCTCTTCGGCGGTTGGAGGATCGTCCACACGATGGGCTCGAAGATCACCAAGCTCAACCCGATGCAGGGCTTCTGCGCCGAGACGGGCGGCGCCATCACGCTGTTCGCGGCGACCTGGCTCGGCATTCCGGTTTCGACCACCCACACGATCACCGGCGCGATCATCGGCGTCGGCGCGGCGAGGCGGGTGTCGGCGGTGCGGTGGGGGCTCGCCGGCAACATCGTCGTCGCGTGGGTGATCACCATGCCGGCGGCAGCGTTGATCTCGGCGCTCTGCTATTTCGCCGTGGACCTCATCGCCTGACGCTTTCGCCAGGCACCCCGTTGGCATTGCCGTCGGCGGGGAGTATATTCCCGCTATCTAATAAAATTGCATTCGGAGGAGAGTGAAACTTCCATCGTATCTGGGGAGGAAACGATGACGGACGTCGAGTGGACGATCAAGGGCCGCGAATTCATCCATTGCAACTGCGCCTATGGCTGCCCGTGCCAGTTCAACGCACTGCCTACCGAGGGGCATTGCCGCGCGATCGGGGTCGTCGATATCGACGAGGGACACCATGGCGACACCCGGCTCGACGGCTTGAGATGCGGCATGATCGTATCCTGGCCCGGCGCCATTCACGAGGGCAGGGGCGCGGTGGTTCCGATCATCGACGAGCGTGCCTCCGACGAGCAGCGGGAGGCGCTGCTACGGATCATGAGCGGCCAGGACACCGAGCCCGGCGCCACCTTCTTCCAGGTGTTCGCGACGACTTTCGAGACCTTCCACGAACCGGTTTTCGCGCCGATCGATTTCGAGATCGACGTCGAAAGGCGCTCCGCGCGCGTCAACATTCCGGGATGGATGGAGGCTCGCGGCGAGCCGATCGTCAATCCGGTGACCGGTGAGGAGCACCACGCCCGCATCAACCTTCCGCACGGCTTCGAATACGACCGCTGCGAGGTGGGGCGCGGCTGGGCCGAGACGAGCGGGCCGCTGGCGGTTTCGCTCGCGGATTCGCACGCCCACTTCGCCAGACTGCACATGACCGGAAGCGGCGTGGTTCACTGACGTCATGCCGGCCGACACCGCGCTTGAAAGCCTGCTCAGACGGGATCGCGTCATCGTGGCAGCGTCGCTCGCCGCATTGACGGTGATCGCCTGGACATACACTCTTTGGCTGGCAGCAGCCATGAGCGGCGACGGCATGAGCATGTCCGGTCCCGGCATGGGAGCGGACATGCGGATGGACCCTGCCATGGAGATGGACGGCATGGAGATGGACGCCGGCGACGCCCCGTCGCTCGGCACCGTCCTCGGCATTTCACCGCGTCCCTGGAGTTCCGTAGAGGCCGGCGTCACTCTGACCATGTGGGTCGTGATGATGGTCGGCATGATGCTGCCTTCGGCAACGCCGATGATCCTGCTCTATGCCCGGGTCGGCCGGCAAAGCCGGAAAGAGGGCAAGCCCTTTGCGGCGACCGGTTTTTTCGCCGGCGGCTATCTCCTTGCCTGGGTGGGATTTGCGCTTGCCGCGACGCTTGGGCAATGGCTCATGGAGGGAACCCTGCTGTCGCCGGCGCTGGCAAGCGCCAGTCGCATCTTCAGCGGTGCCGTGTTGATCGTCGCGGGTCTTTACCAATGGACGCCGCTCAAGGATGCCTGCCTCAGCCAGTGTCAGACGCCGATCGTCTTCCTGCAGCGCCACGGCGGCTTTCGCCGCGACCCGGCGGGAGCCGTCGGACTGGGCTTGCGCCACGGGCTCTATTGCATCGGCTGCTGCTGGGCGCTGATGACGCTTCTTTTCGTCGGCGGCATCATGAATGTGCTCTGGATTGCGGCAATCGCCATCTTCGTGCTGGCGGAGAAGGTGTTCTTCCCGGGCCGCCTCCTCTCCCGTATTGCGGGCACGCTACTCATCGCCGCCGGCCTGTGGCAATTGGTTTCAGCTGCAATATAGGTGGATGGTGCCATGCAGGGAGACCGCCGAACAGGCCCTATCGGGCTGCCGCCGCCTTCTCCCAATTTCACGGGGAGAAGGGACAAGCCGCGCAGTCCCGGGCCCCTTCCCCGAGCGGCCGCATAGGGGAAGGCACAACATCCGAGACGTTACCTCAATCGCTCAACGTATCGAAGAAATCCTTCATCCGGGAGAAGAAGCCCGTCGATTCGGGATTGTTCTCCTTGGACGAGATCTGCTCGAATTCCTGCAGCAACTCGCGTTGGCGCTTGGTGAGCTTCTGCGGCGTTTCGATTTGAATCTGGATATAGAGATCGCCCGTCTGGCTGGAGCGCAGCACCGGCATGCCCTTGCCCTTGAGGCGGAACTGCTTGCCGGCCTGCGTGCCTTCCGGCACGGTGACGCGCGATTTGGTACCGTCGAGCGTGGTGACGTCGAACTTGCCGCCGAGCGCCGCCGTCGTCATGGAGATCGGCACGGCGCAATAGAGATCCGCGCCGTCGCGCTGATAGAACTCATGCGGCTTGACCGAGAGGAAGATGTAGAGGTCGCCCGCCGGGCCGCCGCGAAGGCCGGCCTCGCCCTCGCCGGAAAGGCGGATGCGCGTGCCGTCCTCGATACCGGCCGGAATGTTGACCGAGAGCGTCCGCTCCTCCACGACGCGGCCCTGGCCGTGGCATTTGGTGCAAGGGTCGGCGATCGTCTGGCCACGCCCGCCGCAGGTCGGGCAGGTCCGCTCGATCGAGAAGAAGCCCTGGGCCGCGCGGACGCGGCCGGTGCCCTGACAGGTGCCGCAGGTCTTCGGGCTGGTACCGGGCTTGGCGCCGGTGCCGGTGCAGACGTCGCAGGTGATCGACGTCGGCACGCGGATCTGCGCCGTCTTGCCGGAATAGGCCTCCTCGAGCGAAATCTCCATGTTGTAGCGCAGGTCCGCGCCGCGCTCGCGTCCGCCGGACGAGCGGCGCTGACGGCCACCCATCATTTCGCCGAAGATGTCCTCGAAAATATCGGAGAAGCCGTGCGCTCCGCCGCCGGCGAAGCCGTTGCCGAAGCCTCCGCCCATGCCGCCCTGCTCGAAGGCCGCATGGCCGTAACGGTCATAGGCTGCGCGTTTCTGCGGGTCCTTCAGCGTTTCATAAGCTTCGTTGATTTCCTTGAAGGACTTTTCCGATTCCTGGTCGCCGGGATTCCTGTCCGGGTGATATTTCATCGCGAGTTTGCGAAAGGCGCTCTTCAGCTCCTTTTCGTCCGCGTTTTTTTGAACGCCAAGCGTTTCGTAAAGATCACGTTTCATGCTTCAAAGATCGTCCTGTTATCAGCGACAGGGCTTGCCAGCGCGAAGGATCCGACGGCTGCCTGATTATCTTGCCACAGGATTTAGTAAACCTTTAAGCGCGATACCATAGCCAAGTCGGGGCCGAAGCCGTTTTTTGTCGGAAAACGGCGGTTTCGCAGCCACTTTCCTCCGCAGGGTCGGTTCGCTTCCACGCCTGGGGCCGCAGCCCATGAACTATCTATGAAAAAGCCCGGGATTGCTCCCGGGCCCGTTCATCGAAAGGCGAAGCCGTCAGGCCGACCGCTTACGGTCGTCTTCGTCCTTGACTTCCTCGTAGTCGGCGTCGACCACGTCATCGCCGGAGCGCTTGGCGTCGGCGGCGGCATCCGCATGGGCGGCGTCCGTCTGCTGAGCCTCATAGATCGCCTGACCGAGCTTCATGGAGACTTCCATGAGGGTATTGGTCTTGGCCTTAATGTCCTCGGCGTCCGGCTCGGAAGCTTCGACGGCGCTCTTGAGCGCTGCGATCGCATCCTCGATCGCCTTGCGGTCCGTCTCGGAAACCTTGTCGCCATGCTCCTGGAGCGACTTCTCCGAAGAATGGATCAGGCTTTCGGCCTGGTTCTTGGCCTCTACGCCTTCGCGGCGCTTCTTGTCGGCTTCCGCATTGGCTTCGGCATCCTTGACCATCTTCTCGATCTCGGCGTCGGAAAGGCCACCCGATGCCTGGATGCGGATCTGGTGCTCCTTGCCCGTGCCCTTATCCTTGGCGGACACCTGGACGATGCCGTTCGCATCGATGTCGAACGTGACCTCGATTTGCGGCACGCCGCGCGGTGCCGGCGGAATGCCGACGAGATCGAACTGGCCGAGCAGCTTGTTGTCGGCCGCCATTTCACGCTCGCCCTGCGAGACGCGGATCGTCACGGCGGACTGGTTGTCGTCGGCCGTCGAGAAGACCTGGCTCTTCTTCGTCGGGATCGTCGTGTTGCGCTCGATCAGGCGGGTGAAAACGCCGCCGAGCGTTTCGATACCGAGCGAGAGCGGGGTGACGTCCAGCAGCAGCACGTCCTTGACGTCGCCCTGCAGAACGCCCGCCTGGATCGCGGCGCCCATGGCAACCACTTCATCCGGGTTGACACCCTTGTGCGGTTCCTTGCCGAAAAGCTGCTTCACCGTTTCCTGAACCTTCGGCATGCGGGTCATGCCGCCGACGAGAACGACTTCGTCGATCTCGGCAGCCGAAACGCCGGCATCCTTGAGCGCGGCCTTGCAGGGTGCGATGGTCTTCTGGATCAGGTCTTCGACCAGGCTCTCGAATTTGGCGCGGGACAGCTTCATCGTCAGGTGCTTCGGACCGGAAGCGTCCGCCGTGATGAACGGCAGGTTGATTTCGGTCTGCTGCGAGGACGAGAGTTCGATCTTCGCCTTTTCGGCAGCTTCCTTCAGGCGCTGCAGCGCGAGCTTGTCGTTCTTGAGGTCGATGCCCTGCTCCTTCTTGAACTCGGAGGCAAGATATTCGACGAGGCGCATGTCGAAGTCTTCACCGCCAAGGAAGGTGTCGCCGTTGGTCGACTTCACTTCGAAGACGCCGTCGCCGATTTCCAGGACCGAGATGTCGAACGTGCCGCCGCCAAGATCGTAGACGGCGATCGTCTTGCCTTCCTTCTTGTCGAGGCCGTAGGCAAGGGCCGCTGCGGTCGGCTCGTTGATGATGCGCAGCACGTCGAGACCGGCGATCTTGCCGGCATCCTTCGTGGCCTGGCGCTGGGCGTCGTTGAAGTAGGCCGGAACGGTGATGACGGCCTTTTCGACCTTTTCACCGAGATAGGACTCGGCCGTTTCCTTCATCTTCTGAAGGATCATCGCGGAGATCTGCGACGGAGAGTAGCTGGTGCCATGGGCTTCGACCCAGGCGTCGCCATTGTCTGCCTTGACGATCTTGTAGGGGACCATCCCCTTATCCTTCTGGGTCGTGGGATCCTCGAAGGTGCGGCCGATCAGGCGCTTGATCGCAAAAAGCGTGTTCTCGGGATTGGTCACCGCCTGGCGCTTGGCCGGCTGGCCGACGAGACGTTCGCCGTCTTCGGTGAATGCCACCATGGAGGGGGTCGTGCGCGCGCCCTCCGCATTCTCGATCACCTTCGCGTCCTTGCCGTCCATGACGGAGACGCAGGAGTTGGTCGTTCCCAGGTCAATACCAATAACTTTAGCCATGTCGTTCTCTCCTTGCAGCGGACTGTCGGAACCCGGTCAGGCATTCGTGGGACAGCCCCTAACGGGATGGTCTTTGTCTTTCATCGCAGCCGCGGCTGCATCGATGCGGCGTATATAAGGACCGGCGTTTCGGACTGCAAGGCATTCTGCGGGGGGAACGACGGCAAATGCAAGGCGTCATCCACAAACACCCGACGGGGCCCCGCTGCCGCTGGTTCAGCCGCCGGTCAGCAGATCGAACAGCGTCGTTCGGCGGGTCCCACCGGTGGTCTCTCCGACGCCGGCCGGCGGGACTGGTCCACCGGCCTGTTCTGCAGGCCGGACCTGATCGACCGCGGCCATGCCGTCCATGCTTTCGACGCCGTCCATGCCTGCCGGGCGCTCGGGAAAGACGTCGGGATTACCCGTGCCGAAACCCTCGGCCGGCATTTCGTCGGCAGCAGCGATGCCGCCCTCGTCGAAGACCGGCTGCACGCCCGTCGTGCCGAAGAGCGGCGACGGCGAAAGGCCCTCATGCGCCGCAACCATGAAATCGTGCCAGGCCCTGGCGGGAAGGCCGCCGCCGGTGACCTTCTTCATGAATTTTCCGTCGTCGTTGCCGAACCAGATGCCGGTCGCGAGGTTGGAGGTGTAGCCGACGAACAGCGCGTCGCGGAAGGACTGCGTCGTTCCGGTCTTCCCGGCCGCCTCCCAGCCCGGCAGGCGCGCATTTTTGCCGGTGCCATCCGTCAGCACGCGCACCATCATCCGGTTCATTTCGCTGACGATCGCCGGATCGAGCACCCGCGGCGGATTGTCGTAGGTGTTTTCGTAAAGCACGGTGCCGTCGGCGGCGGAGATGCGCCGGATGACGTGCGGCGTCGCCTTGAAGCCGCCATTCATGAAAGGCGCATAGGAGGACGTCAGCTCCACCAGCGTCACTTCCGACGTGCCGAGCGCGATCGATGCATTGGCCTGCATCTCGGAATCTATGCCCAGCCGGTGCGCGAGCTTGACCACGTTCTGCGGCCCCACCTCCATGACGAGCTGGGCGGCGATGGTGTTCAGCGAATTGGCGAGCGCATCGGCGAGCGTCACCTCGCCGCGGTATTTCTGATCATAGTTTTCAGGTGTCCAGTTGCCGATCCGGACCGGCGCGTCGTTGCGCACGGACATCGGCGTGCGGCCGATCTCGAGCGCCGCCGCGTAGACGAAGGGCTTGAAGGCCGAGCCCGGCTGGCGCTTCGCCTTGGAGGCGCGGTCGAACTGGCTTTCGGCATAGTCCCTGCCGCCGACGAGCGCGCGGATGGCGCCTGTGCCGTCGATCGAGACGAGCGCGGCCTGGGAGGCGTTGAGCTTCCCGCCCTCGGCCTCGAGCCTCTCGGCGAGCACCTCTTCCGCCTTCTTCTCGAGCGCAAGGTCGATGGTCGTATCGATGACGAGGTCTTGCGTGACTTCGCCGATCATGCCGGGGAGCTGGTCCATCACCATGTCGGCGACATAGTGCTCGGCGCCGGACCAGAAGCTCTTTGCCCGCGTCGGCGCCTGCGACATCGCCGTCTTGATCTCGGAGTCGCTGATGAAGCCTTCCTCGCGCATTGCGCCGAGCACGAGCTGTGCGCGCTCCTCCGCCGCTTCGGGGTCTCGGGCCGGCGACAGCCGTGAGGGAGCTTTCAGAAGGCCTGCGAGCAGCGCCGCTTCGCCGAGATTGACGTCGCGCGCCGACTTGTTGAAGTAACGCCGGGAGGCCGCCTCGACGCCATAGGCGTTCGACCCGAAGAAGACGCGGTTGAGATACATGGCCAGGATCTGGTCCTTGGTGTATTTCTGCTCCAGCCAAAAGGCGAGCAGCACCTCCTGCACCTTGCGCTCCAACGTCCGCTCCGGCGAGAGAAACAGGTTCTTGGCAAGCTGCTGGGTGAGCGTGGAGCCGCCCTGGACCATGCGGCCGCTCATGACGTTCGTGAGCATGGCGCGCGCCAGCCCCAGCGGATCGACTCCGAAATGCGAATAAAAGCGGCGATCCTCGATGGCGATCACCGCCTGCGGGATATAGGGCGACATGTCTTCGAGAGCGACCGCCTCGCCGCCGGTCGCGCCCCTGTTGGCAATGATGTCGCCATTCGCCGCGAGAATCTTGACGTTGGGCGGCCGTTCGGGAATCGACCAGCTCGTGGCGCTCGGCATGCGCGCCCCGTAATAGAGCACGAGCCCGCCGACGCCGATCGCGCCCCATATGCCGAGCACGATGCACCAATAGGCGAGCCGCCGGACGAGGCCGAAGAACCCGCCGCCGGAGCCGCTTCTTCCGGAGCCGCGCCCGCCGGCGCGCCTGCCGGGCTTTTCTCGCCTCGCACCGCGTTCGGGCGGCTTGGCGCGCTTCGGCTTGCTGCCGCCGCCCGAGACGCGGTCGCTCGCGTCGACGCGCAGGTCGCCGCCGTCGTCGCTACTGCCGAAGGAAGGCTCGATCCGCTGTCCTGATTTGCCGCTCGCCATGCCGGAAGGAAATATCCCCTTTGGGGGCCAAACCGGTGCCCATCGCCCGCAGGCGATCCCGGCCGTGCCGTTGTCGTGCGGTAGGCTCCACCCCGTCCGCTGGTCCCGATGCGTTGTACTTTAAATGCGGCAATTTAAGGGGGAGTTAAGAGCTCTCTTGCGAAAAAGGCAGATTGTTCAAAACCTTGCATCGGCCCCCGGCCTCCTGGTTCCTCACCTTCGGAAGGCTGAACGCCGCCTTGCATCCGGCGCAATGCTGCAATGCAACATTCGCACTATTACCTCAACGAAAATAATCTATTCTCCTCCTTGTCGAAGCGCTGTACCTCCTCCCACGGCGCCCGGCATTCGGTCGGTTCACTCCTCCTCCCAGAACCGATCAAGTTTAAGACCCCGAGCCACCTCCTCCCGGCTCGGGGTCTTTCTGTATCTGGCGATACCTGAAAACGCATCGCATTCGCGCGACGCGCTTCGGATCTGGCCAGATGCACAGGGCGAAAAACTCGTGGCTGCGGCCGCAAAGCGCGTGTATCACCACCCCATGAGATCCAAGGCAAACGGTTACGTCTTCGCGCTTCTGGCGATCGTCATCTTCTCGATCCAGGACGGCATCTCCAAGCATCTGGGCGCCATCTACCCGCCGGTCTTCGTGGCAATGATCCGCTACTGGGCATTTGCCGGCTTCGCTGCGGTGATCGCGGCGCGGGCGCCGGGCGGATTTGCCGCGACCGCGGTGACGAGAAAGCCGCTCATTCAGCTCCTGCGGGGCGTCCTGTTGCCCGTGCAGATCGTCGTGGTGATCACGTCCTTCACCATCGTCGGGCTGGCGCATTCGCAGGCGATCCTCGCGGCCACTCCGCTCTTCGTGGCGCTCCTGTCGATGCCTCTGCTCGGCGAACGGGTCGGGTGGCGGCGCTGGTCGGCGATTGCCGTCGGACTCATCGGCGTTCTTCTGATCCTGCGGCCGGAAGACGGGTCGTTCGACGTGAACTTTCTGCTGCCGCTGGCGGCAGCCGTGATGTTCGCCTTCTATGTCATCACCACCAGGCTTGCTAGTCGCGACGATTCGGCGATGACCAGCTTCTTCTATACCGGCATCGTCGGCGCCTTCGCGATCAGTCTCGTCGGGCCCTTCTTCTGGGCGACGCTTTCCGGGGCGGACTGGATCTGGATGGTGCTGCTCTGCATCACCGGCACGTCGAGCCACTATTTTCTGATCCGCGCCTACGACATGCTCGATGCCGCCGCGGTTCAGCCGCTTACCTACCTGCAGCTCGTCTTCGCCTCCGTCATGGGCGTGACCATCTTCGGAGAGACGCTGACGACGAACATGATCATCGGCTCGGTGCTGGTGGTCGCCGCCGGCATCTTCACCATCTGGCGCGAGCATGTCGTCGGCCGGCGAAAGGCCGGTCTGCCGCCGCGGTAAGCCTCTCCTTCGACTCAAAATCGTCGGGATCGTACCGGACACTCGCGAGCGCGCCGGCTTCTCGGCCGGCCGGCTCATCCGTTCGAAAGGAGAGAGAATGAGGGTTCGCTGCACCGTGCTGATCGCCCTTGCCGCCCTTGCCGCGCAGGGGATCGGGGCCAGGGCACAGGAGGAATTTCCCTATGTCGACGACCGCTCCGACGGCGCGGCGCTCGTCCGCTCGCTCTACAACGCGATCAACCGGAAGGAATATGCCAGAGCCTACGGCTACTTCGGAGCGTCGAAACCCGTCGGCGAGTTCAAGGCCTTCGCCGACGGTTACGCCAAGACGGTGTCGGTGGAAGCGAAGTTCGGCAAGGTCGTCACGGAGGGCGCTGCCGGCAGCATCTATTCGGCCGTTCCGGTTGCGATCAAATCCATCGAAGAAGGCGGAAAGACCCGCTTCTTCTCCGGCTGTTACGTGACGAGGATCATCAATCCGTCCCTCCAGGTGCCGCCCTTCACGCCCTATCAGATCGAGACGGCCCGGCTCGACGAAGCGGAAGGCCCCATCGAGAAGGCGATCCCCGCCACCTGCAACGCCCCCTGAGGCCTAGAGCAATTCCAGGAAAAGTGCGTAGCGGTTTCCTGGAAGTGCTCTGCAACCTGCGCACTTCGGACGGAAAAGCGTTACACACTTTTCCTGGAAGTGCTCCAGCGAAACTCTACGGCTCCTTCGCGGCACGCTCGGCCAGAAAGCGGGAATGCTCGAAGACGAGAATGACGACGAGCGCCAGCACGAAGGGGACGAGGAGGTAGAGCAGCCGAAAAATGGCAAGCGCAGCCAGAACGTCGGCCGGGTCCATTTCCGGAAGCGCCGCGATGAAGACGAATTCAAGCACACCGATGCCGCCCGGCGCATGGGAGAGCAGCGCGGCGGAGAAGGATGCGAGGAAGATGCCCAGAATGACCACATAGCCGGGATTGCCGGCTTCGGGCAGCGCGAAATAGATGATGCCGGCAGCGCCCAGAAGCTCGACGGGGGCGATGATCAATTGCCTCAGCACGATGGAGGGCCGCGGGTAATGCAGCTGGAACCAGCGCGTGCGCAGCGGCCGCATGCCGACCAGGCTGCCGAGGACGTAGAGCGCGATGAGCGCGAGAATGAGGCCGCCCGTCGTCAACGACATTTCGATGGGCAGGAACTCCGAAAATCTCTCGATGATATTCGGCCTCAGGAGCAGCACGATGGCCGAGAGCATCAGCGTGCCGAGCGTGAAGGTGAAGGAGCAGAAGGCGACGAGCACGCCCACCTCTCCGGGCGTCAGGCCTTTCGACCGATACGCTCGATAGCGCACCACCGCGCCGGAAAAAACCGAGGCGCCGAGATTGTGCGAAAGCGCATAGGTGGTGAACGAGCAGAGGGTGATGAACCACAGCGAGATGCGGTGGCCGAGATGATCGAGCGCCAGCCGGTCATAGGCGGCAAGCGCCGCATAGGCGACAAGCGTCGAACCGATGGCGAGCAGCCAGCTTTCGAGCGATATGGCCTGGAAGCTCGCCAGGAACTCGTTGAGAGACAGGCCGCGCAGTTCATCGACGAGCGCGCGCACCGAAACCAAGATCGCGGCAAGCCCCACAACGGGCCAGAAATATGCCTTGAGCCGTTTCATGCCGGGGCTTCTGCGTGATTTTCCGGCGGAAATCGATTCACGAGCGAAGCGTCGCGGCGATGCGGGTGCCCATCAGCAGCGGCCGGTTGAAGGCACGCCAAGCGCTTCGCGGTTCTGCCGAGGTGGCGATGCCCATTCTGCGTAATGAAAGAAACATGCTCGGGACGAGGCGTCCCGATCCTTGCACTTGCCAACAGCCCATTTCCCACTTTGATTTGTTTTCAAAAAGGGAAGCATCCCAAGGCAGGCAGGTCAAGCAAAGTCGACTTGATATCCGTCAAGCGGGTGCGATTTGTCATTCATGGCCGAAGGCGGTGGACAATGGCCGAACGGTGTTCACCATAGCCCCCCGCCTGCAAGGCGTTACCGCGTGCCGAGTGCGTCCAGAATGCGGACCCACGAGCGGATGCCCTTGTGGAAGGACGCGAGCTCGTATTTCTCATTGGGCGAGTGGATGCGGTCGTCGGAAAGACCGAACCCGACCAGCAGCGATTCCATGCCGAGCATCCGCTGGAAATCGCCGACGATCGGTATGGAGCCGCCCATGCCGATGACCACGGCGGGCTTCGGCCATTCATCCGAAAGTGCCGCCTTCGCCGTGCTCAGCAGCGCCGAATCATAGGGCAGATGAATAGCCGGCGAACCGCCGTGCGCATGAAATTCGACGGAGCAGTCCGCCGGAATTTTCGAGCGCACATAGGCGCGGAAGCTCTCGCGGATCTTTGCCGGGTCCTGCTTGCCGACCAGGCGGAACGAAACCTTGGCGGAGGCTTCTGCAGCGATCACCGTCTTGAATCCTTCGCCGGTATAGCCCCCGGTGATGCCGTTGATCTCCGCCGTCGGCCGTGCCCAGGTGAGTTCGAGCACGGAGCGGCCCCTTTCGCCGGAGGGGATAGAGAGGCCGATCTCGCCGAGGAATTTCTCGGCGGTCTGTCCGAGCGTTTCCCAGCCAGCCTTGATCTCGGCCGGCGTCTCCTCGACGCCTTCGTAGAAATCGTCGAGCGTCACGCGGCCGGTCTCGTCGTGAAGGCCGGCGAGAATCTCGGCCAGGATATGGATCGGGTTCGCCGCCGCGCCACCGAAATAACCGGAGTGCAGGTCGCGGTCCGCCGCCTTGACGACGACCTCCTCGCCGACGAGGCCCCGCAAGCCGGCCGAAATCGCGGGCGTGTCCCGGTCCCACATGCTGGTATCGCAGACAAGAGCGTAGTCGGCCTTGAGTTCACCGGCATTGGCTTCGAGGAAGGGCTTGAGCGACGGAGAGCCGGATTCCTCTTCGCCCTCGAAGAGAATGGTGATGCGGCAGGGCAAGCCGCCACGGGTCTCCTTATAGGCGCGCACTGCCTCGACGAAGGTCATCAACTGGCCCTTGTCGTCGGCCGTACCCCGGCCGGTGATGATTTTGCGGCCGGGCTCGACCTCCTTGACGGAGGGCTCGAAGGGCGGGGTCTCCCAGAGGTTCAGGGGATCGACCGGCTGCACATCGTAATGGCCGTAGAAGAGCAGGTGCGGAGCGTCCGCCTTCTCGGCAGAGTGATGGGCGACGACCATCGGATGGCCGGGCGTGTCGCGTACCGAGGCTTCGAAGCCGATCGCTCCGAGTTCCGCCACCAGCCACTCCGCAGCCTTGCGGCACTCCTCCTTGAAGGCGGGATCGGTGGAAATGGACTTGATGCGGACGAGGTCGAAGAGCCGCTCGAGGCTTTTCGGGAGATTTGCGTCGGCGCGCTCGAGAACCGGGGTGATATCTGCCATTATGCGAATCCTTTTTGGGTTTCGCGGCGAAACTAGAATCGAAACCCGGCGGCTTTAAGCGAAAACTTTTGATGCAACGATAAATTGTCGGGTGAAATCAGGAGGCGTCGCCGTGGCGCGCCGTATTCGCCAGCGCCATGCGCATATATTCGAGCATCAGTTCTTTCTCGAAGCGGCGAAAGCCGGAAAGCAGCGACTGCTCCGCTGCAGCAGCAGCCTCCTTCGCAGCGGCCTCCATCTTGCGGGCTCGTTCGGTCAGGAATATCTGCTGCGAACGCTTGTCGTTCGGATGCTTGCGGCGGACGATGAGGCCGTCTCGCTCCATTCGGGCGAGCGTATTGGCCATGGTTGCCTGCTCGATGTCGAGCCGGTCGAGAAGCTGTCTCTGAGTCAGCCCTTCCTCGGACCATAATTCCAGGAGGACCGGGAATTGCCCGGGGGCAAAGCCGAGTTTCTGACCGCGCTCCTGCAGGGCGCGCGAGAAACCCCTCGCCAACAAGCTGGCCAGGTAAGTCGCAGATTCCATACGATTGAAGGCCATGTCTATGCCTACGCGGGAAGGAGCGCGAAGACAAGTTACAATGCCTGCAATGAAGCCGAACCCGCGCCGACTTCACGGGGATTTGAGACTGTGTGGCGATACGCTTTCGACTGACGGGCATAGGCAACAAAAAACCGCCACGGCGCGGAGGCTGCGCCGTGGCGGCTCTTTGAAAGCGGGACAAAGGCCCGGAGAGGGGGATGAGGCCTTTGTCCTCATCTGGTGCGGGCGGGGGACAGGCCAATCACCAGACTCACGGCATTGAATGATTGCCGCTCGACATGATTTGTGGAGTCAAATGTGGCATTTCAAGGATAGGGAGACTGAATCGCGCATTACAAATGCGTAACGTTTGCGTGAGTGTTCGGCACCCGAATATCAGGGTTCCGGGAGGCCTTTGTCGCTCCACTTAAATGGGGTAGCGCCGGAAAAGCGCAATGGACCTTTCCCCTGCCTCGCGCTATCCATGGCCGCATGAAAAACGGTGATCATCTCTTCCTCGTCGACGGCTCGGGCTTCATCTTCCGGGCGTTCCACGCCATCCCGCCGCTCAACCGCAAGTCGGACGGGCTTCCCGTCAATGCAGTTGCGGGATTCTGCAACATGCTCTGGAAGCTTTTGACCGACGCGCGCGACACCTCCGTCGGCGTGACGCCGACGCATTTGGCCGTGATCTTCGACTATTCCTCGAAGACCTTCCGCAACGGGCTCTACGACCAGTACAAGGCCAACCGTACGGCGCCGCCGGAGGATCTGATCCCGCAGTTCGGGCTCATCCGCCACGCCACCCGCGCTTTCAACCTGCCCTGCATCGAGAAGGAGGGCTACGAGGCCGACGACCTCATCGCGACCTATGCGCGGCTTGCCGAGGAGGCGGGCGCCGACGTGACCATCGTTTCCTCCGACAAGGACCTCATGCAGCTCGTCACGCCGAAAGTGTCGATGTACGACAGCATGAAGGACAAGCAGATCACCGTTCCGGACGTGATCGAAAAGTGGGGCGTGCCCCCGGAAAAGATGATCGATCTCCAGGCCATGACCGGCGATTCGACCGACAACGTGCCGGGCATCCCCGGGATCGGGCCGAAGACGGCAGCCCAGCTCCTCGAAGAATATGGCGATCTGGACACGCTGCTCGAACGGGCTGGCGAGATCAAACAGCAGAAGCGGCGCGAGTCCATCATCGCCAATGCCGATCTGGCGCGCCTTTCGCGTGAGCTCGTGACGTTGAAGAAGGACACGCCGCTCGACGTTCCGCCCGAGGACTTCAGGCTCGATTCGCAGGACGGCCCGAAGCTCATCGCATTCCTGAAGGCGATGGAATTCACCACGCTCACGCGCCGCGTCGCAGCGGCGACCGATACGGATGCGGAAGCGATCGAACCGGCTCATGTGCCGGTCGAATGGGGCGCGCAGGCGCATGGACCGGATCTGGACGTCGGCGAGGCCGGCGGCCCGCCGCCGTCGCCGCAATCATCGAGCGCGACGCCGCCCAGGGGAAATGCGGCCAGGGCGGCTGTCTCGTTCCTCTCCTCCGGCCAGGATGCCGATACGACCGGCGCGACGCCCGCGGGCCTCGCCGAGGCGCGTGCGGCCTATTTCGGCAAAGCCGCGTTCGATCATTCCGGATATCTCACCATCCGCGATCTCGATACGCTCGAGCGTTGGATCGCCGACGCCCGCGAGGCGGGGCTCGTCGGCTTCGACACTCAGGCGACGTCGCCCGACGCCATGCGCGCCGACCTCGTCGGCTTTTCGCTCGCGGTCGCCGATTACGCAAACGACCCGTCGGGCTCCAGGATCAGGGCGGCCTATGTGCCGCTCGCGCACAAGAGCGGCGTCAGCGACCTCCTGGGGGGTGGACCTGTCGACAGCCAGGTACCGGTCCGCGAGGCCCTTAGCCGGATAAAGGACCTGCTGGAGGACCCGTCCGTCCTGAAGGTCGGGCAGAACCTGAAATACGGCTATCTCGTGATGAAGCGGCACGGCATCGCCATGCGAAGCTTCGACGACACGATGCTGATGTCCTATGTGCTCGATGCCGGCAACGGCGCCCACGGCATGGATTCGCTTGCCGAGCGGTGGCTCGGCCACAAGCCGATCGCCTATAAGGACGTCACCGGCACCGGCCGGTCTTCGCTCACCTTCGACTTCGTCGACATCGACAAGGCGACGACCTATGCGGCCGAGGATGCGGATATCGCGCTGAGGCTTTGGCACGTGCTGAAGCCCCGGCTCGCCGCCAAGGGGTTGACGCGCGTCTACGAGCGACTGGAGCGGCCGCTGATTTCTGTCCTTGCCGGGATGGAGGAACGCGGCATAACCATCGACCGGCAGATCCTGTCACGCCTTTCCGGCGAGCTGGCACAGGGGGCGGCGGCGCTCGAAGACGAGATCTATCGCCTCGCCGGCGAGACATTCACCATCGGCTCGCCGAAGCAGCTCGGCGACATTCTCTTCGGCAAGATGGGCCTTCCGGGCGGCTCCAAGACCAAGACCGGGCAATGGTCGACCTCCGCGCAGGTGCTCGAAGACCTCGCGGCCGCCGGGCACGACCTGCCTCGCAAGATCGTCGACTGGCGGCAGCTGACCAAGTTGAAATCGACCTATACCGACGCCCTGCCCGGCTTTGTGCATCCGGAAACGAGGCGCGTCCACACCTGTTTTGCAATGGCTGCGACGGCGACCGGGCGGCTTTCCTCCTCCGATCCGAACCTGCAGAACATTCCGATCAGGACCGGCGAAGGCCGCAAGATCCGCACGGCCTTCGTGGCGGCGCCGGGACACAAGCTGGTCTCGGCCGACTATAGCCAGATCGAGCTGAGAGTGCTCGCCCATGTGGCCGATATCCCGCAGCTGCGCCAGGCTTTCGCCGATGGCGTCGACATCCATGCGATGACGGCTTCCGAAATGTTCGGCGTGCCGGTGGACGGCATGCCGAGCGAGATCCGCCGCCGCGCCAAGGCGATCAATTTCGGCATCATCTACGGCATCTCCGCCTTCGGGCTAGCCAACCAGCTTTCGATCGAGCGTTCGGAGGCGGGTGACTACATCAAACGCTATTTCGAACGCTTCCCCGGCATTCGCGACTATATGGAGAACACCAAGGCTTTTGCCCGCGAGAACGGCTATGTCGAGACGATCTTCGGACGCCGGGCGCACTACCCGGACATCCGCTCGTCCAATCCGTCGATGCGCGCCTTCAACGAGCGCGCTTCGATCAACGCCCCGATCCAGGGCTCGGCCGCCGACATCATCCGCCGCGCGATGGTCAAGATGGAGCCGGCGCTCGAAGCGGCAAAGCTCTCCGCGCGAATGCTGCTTCAGGTGCACGACGAGCTGATCTTCGAGGTGGAGGATGGCGAGATCGAGCGCACCATTCCGGTCATCATCTCGGTGATGGAGAACGCCGCTATGCCCGCGCTCGACATGAGGGTGCCTCTCAAGGTCGATGCGCGCGCGGCACACAACTGGGACGAGGCGCATTGAGGCCTGTTGAGATCTGGGATACCCGGCGGGCGCTCGTTTGATTTCCTCATTCCTGTGCTCGTCACAGGAATCCAGCCAGACCAAGTCCTTGGGCTGAAAGAACGTTTCCCGCGCCGCAGACGCGGCGCTGCTCTCATCCCCGTGACGAGCACAGGGACGAGGGCAGAGAGGATGCGGCCCCCTCGGTGGATAGCGCCGCGGCTTTTGCCAAAGTGGTGGTGTTTCAATCCCGCCCCGGAAGGACCCGGTCCGGCGGGCGATGGCCGTCGAAGAAGGTGCGGATGTTGATCACCACCTTCTCGCCCATGTCGATACGGCCTTCCAGCGTCGCCGAGCTCATATGCGGCAGGAGAACGACCTTTCCCTCGCCGGCGAGCTTGATGAGCTTCGGATTGACGGACGGCTCGTTCTCGAACACGTCGAGCCCGGCGCCGGCGATCTTGCCCTCGCGGAGGCTCTTGATCAGCGCCGCCTCGTCGATGATGCCGCCGCGCGCGGTGTTGACGATGTAGCTGTCGGGCCGCATCAGCGCCAGCCGCCGGGCCGAGAGCAGATGATAGGTCGCCGGGGTCGACGGGCAGTTGACGGAGACGATGTCGACGCGGGCGAGCATCTGGTCGAGGCTGTCCCAATAGGTCGCTTCCAGCATCTCCTCGGTTTCCGGTTTGACGCGGTGGCGATTGTGATAGTGGATCGAAAGCCCGAAGGCCTTGGCACGGCGGGCGACGGCGGTGCCGATTCTCCCCATGCCGACGATGCCGATG
Source organism: Sinorhizobium sp. KGO-5 (assembly GCF_036245905.1). Classification (NCBI taxonomy): domain Bacteria; kingdom Pseudomonadati; phylum Pseudomonadota; class Alphaproteobacteria; order Hyphomicrobiales; family Rhizobiaceae; genus Sinorhizobium; species Sinorhizobium sp. KGO-5. Next base: position 589,021 of record NZ_BDIZ01000001.1, on the reverse strand, counting down.
CGTTTTCCGGCAATGCGCCGGCCCAGCATCCAGGTGGGAGACCAGCCTGCCCACTCCCCCTTGCGGTCGGTCAGCACCTGCGCACCTTCGGCGAGCCGGCGGGGCACCGCGAGGATCAGCGCCATGGTCATGTCGGCCGTGTCCTCCGTCAGGACGTTCGGCGTGTTGGTGACGGTTATGCCCTTGCGCGCGGCCGCATCCACATCGATGTTGTCGACGCCGTTCGAGAAGGCGGCAATGAGCTTCAACTGCGGCCCGGCCTGCTCGATCAGAGCCGCATCGATCCGGTCCGTCACCGTCGGCACGAGCACGTCGGCCCGTTTGACCGCGGCGACCAGCTCCGGCTGGCTGCGCGGCGTGTCATCGATGTTCAGCTCCGCGTCGAAGAGCTCACGCATCCTGGTTTCGACGACATCCGGCAGTTTGCGGGTGATGTAAACCGTTGGCTTTTTCTTGCTTGTCATTGCTGTGAGCGGCGCCCTCGTTGACGGGTCCTTAACCAAGTCGGGTGATAGTTCTCCCTACAGCCGCAATTTCTACCAGACCCGGTGGGGAACACAATTGAAACTCGCCGCCCCGTGCGGGGATTTGAAAAGTGCGGGAATCTGCGAGCGCCTGGCCGGTCAGCACCGCAAGGGCTTGCGCCAAGCCCTGCTTACCTTCGGAAGATGAGCTTCGTCATGCGTCACTTCATTTCACGAGTTTCCACCCTCACGATGGCAGCCTTGCTCGGAGCGGTCTTGACGGCCGGCACCGCCCAGGCGCAGGCGGCGAAGGGGCCGAGCGGCCTTCCCCTCCCCCGCTTCGTCAGCCTGAAGGCGAAAAGCGTGAACTTGAGAATCGGCCCGAGCGTCGACTATGCGGTGGCGTTCCGCTATCTCAAATCCGGCGTGCCGGTCGAGATCATTCAGGAATATGACAACTGGCGCCGTATCCGCGACGCCGACGGAACCGAGGGCTGGGTCAACCAGGCGCTTCTCTCCGGCGACCGCACGGCGCTGGCGGCCCCGTGGATGCGCAGCAAGGGAGAGGGTGTTTTCGTCAACATGCGGCGCGATCCGCAGAGCACGGCGCCGATCGTCGCGCGCGTCGAACCAGGCGTCATGCTGCACATCGGCGAATGCAACGGCGACTGGTGCCATGCCGACACGCAAGGGGTCGAAGGCTGGATTGCCCAGAGCGAGATCTGGGGCGCCTATCCCGGCGAGGCCTTCAAGTAAGCGGTGCGGGAGGGCGTCAGCTCCCCGGTTTCTGGTGTTCTAGCTTCGAAATGAGATCGGCGACGAGCTCGTCGGGGCTCTTCTTCGCGGTGTCGATGACGAGGGGTCGCGATCCCCAATCTTCGTAAACGCGATCGATAATCTCTTCCCAGCTTGGTTTCGTCAGACCCGGTACGTCGGAAAGCCGGGTTTCCGCGCGCCGGCGATGTTCCGCCTTGTCCGAGCAGACGACCTCCACCTCGACCGCCCGGACCGCCGATCGGTCTGCCACGGCGAGCCAGGCGTCCCGCGTCACGCCCAGGCCATTGACGGAATCCGCGATGACGGTGTGGCCGAGCGTGAGGTTGTCTTCAGCCACCCCGTAGGCCGCTACATATCCTGCGGCCCCGACGTCGGAGCCCGGACCGCCCGAAACCCGGATGCATTGCTCGATCGTATCGACGCGCACATGCACCGCGCGCAATCGCTTCGCCAAAGCGCGAGCAATCGTCGTCTTCCCGGATCCGGGCAAGCCTCCCAAGATGATGAGCATGAACGCGGGCTTTCGATTGGCCGGTGGGACGGGCGCCTCAGACGAGAGCTGCCTGCCGGGCAGCGGTTGCAAGCGAGACCAGCGGCCGCGGGCCGATCTGACCTATGACGATACCGGCTGCCAGATTGCCGAGCCTGCTGCACTCCTCGAGCGAGCGGCCGCTGGTATAGCCGAAGAGGAAGCCGGCGGCATAGAGATCGCCGGCGCCGGTGGTGTCGACCACCTGCTCCAGAACGCTCGCGCCGACGCGTACCCGCTCAGCGCCGCGCACGACGACGGAGCCTTCCTCGCTGAGCGTGACCGCCGCAAGCTTGCAGTCCTTGGCCAGCAGCTCGAGCGCGCGATCGAAGTCCTCGGTCTCGTAAAGCGCGAGCGCCTCCTGCCGGTTGGCGAAAACGATATCGACCGTGCCCGAGCGCATGAGTTCGAGAAACTCGCTCCGGTAGCGATGCACGCAGAAACTGTCGGACAGCGTCATCGCCGTTTCCCGCCCATGGGCGTGGGCGATGCGCGCCGCTTCGCGGATCGCATCCTTGGCACGTGGCGGGTCCCACAGATAGCCTTCGAAATAGGTGACCTTCGACTGGGCGACGACGTCGTCCTCGACGTCCTCCGGGCCGAGCTCGACGCAGGCGCCGAGATAGGTGTTCATCGAGCGCTCGCCGTCCTCGGTCACGAAAATCATCGAGCGGGCCGTCGGGGGATGGCCGTCGAGCGGCTTCGTCTGAAAATGGACGCCCTGTGCGCGGATATCATGGGTGAAGATTTCGCCGAGCTGGTCGTCGGCGACCTTGCCGAAATAGGCGGCGCGGCCGCCGAGGCTCGCGACGCCTGCCGCCGTATTGCCGGCGCTGCCGCCGGAGGCTTCGACCGCCGGTCCCATTCTCGAATAGAGCAGTTCGGCGCGATCGGCATTGATGAGGTTCATCGCGCCCTTGATGATGCCGTTTTCTTCGAGAAAGCTGTCATCGCAGCGCGCAATGATATCGACGATCGCGTTGCCGATCGTCAGAACGTCGTATTTTGCCATGAACTCCGTCCGGGTTTCCTTGGTGACCGGTGTTCGTTAATAGCGGTTTTCCGGCCATTTGGAAGACGCAACAGCGTTATGCGCTTCTTCAAATGCGGGAAGGCTCCCGCATGCAGCGGAATTCGGGGATGCCGACGATCACGTCGGCAGCGCCTTTGCGTCATAGGCGGCGGCGAACTCGGCGCTTGGCGGGATCGGTTTAATGATGTCGATCATCACGCCGTTCGGATCGGCCGTGATGAAATGACGCTGGCCGAAGTCTTCGTCGCAGATCGGCTTGAGGATGGGCAGGCCCGCTTCACGCATCGTGTCATAGAGCCGATCGGGATCTTCCACCTCGAAATTCAGGAGCAGGCCCTGCACCGGTGCCCGGTGCCGTTCGGGCACCGTCTCATGACGGTAATCGAGAACCGCGAGCGTCACATGATCGTTTTCGGTCGACTGGAGGTGCATGTACCAATCGCTCACGAAAAGCGCCTCGAAGCCTAGATGCTTGACGTAGAAATCCGCCGTCTGCCGAACGTCCTGCGTCATGATCACCGGATAATAGCTTGTCGATTTCATCTTTTCCTCCATTTTTCCATAACATACAATCTGCATGTATCCGGTCAATAACATACAGGCTGCATGTATGCAACAGAAAGAACCAAGACGCTCCAACCGGGAACGCTCCGATGCAACCCGCACGGCGATCCTTGATGCCGCACGCGCGCTCTTCGTCTCCAGAGGCTACGCCGAAACGGCGACGCCGGACATCGTTGCCGCAGCCGGGCTCACGCGCGGCGCGCTCTATCATCACTTCGAGGACAAGAAGGCGCTGTTTCGGGCGATCGTAGAACGGGAAGCACGCGACGTCGCGGCGACGATCGAGCAATTGGCCGGTGCTCCCCTCCCACCCCGTGAGGCACTCCTTGCAGGAGCGGCGGGCTATTTCGACGCCATGGCCGTTCCGGGCAGGGTACGCCTGCTGTTGCTCGACGGGCCGGCCGTGCTGGGCGTCACCGAAATGGCGGCTCTCGACGCCGCCCATGGCGGCAGAACGCTGGAGGAAGGCCTCGCTGCCGCCATGGCTCCGCACCGTCTGGAGGAGAAGACTGTCAAGGCGATGGCATTCCTGTTATCGGCCGCCTTCGACCGCGCTGCGCTCGAGATCGATGCGGGCGCCGCACGGGCCGACTATGCCTACGCCATCGACAGGCTGATCGATCGCCTGATCGCTCAATGAGCGGCGAGCGAGATCGCTTGCGGCGGCAATTCCACGAGCGGCGCCGGGATGTCGCAGGTCTTTTCCGGCGATTTGCAGAGGTCCGCTATCACGCAGCGCTCGCATTCCGGCCGGCGCGCCTTGCAGACGTAGCGGCCGTGCAGGATCAGCCAGTGATGGGCATGGAGCAGATAGTGCTCCGGGATCACCCGCAGGAGGTGGGCCTCCACCTCGTCCGGCGTCTTGCCCGGGGCAAGACGGATACGGTTGGCGATGCGGAAGATATGGGTGTCGACGGCCATCGTCGGCTGACCGAAGGCCATGGAGAGCACGACATTGGCGGTCTTTCGCCCGACGCCGGGCAGCGTCACGAGCTCCTCGCGCGTGCGCGGCACCTCGCCGCCGAAGTCGGTGATGAGCTTCTCGGAGAGAGCGATGACGTTTTTCGCCTTGTTGCGGTAGAGGCCGATCGTCTTGATATAATCGCGAACCCGTTCCTCGCCGAGCGCCAGCATCTTTTCCGGCGTATCGGCGACAGCGAAGAGCTGCCGGGTCGCCTTGTTGACGCCGGCATCCGTCGCCTGCGCCGAGAGAGCGACCGCCACGACGAGCGTGAACGGATTGACGTGCTCGAGCTCGCCCTTCGGTTCCGGACGCTGCACCGAAAATCGGCGGAAGATTTCCTCGACTTCCGCCCTGCGGTAGGCACTGCGCGGCCCCGTGCGGCGCGTTGTCGCTTTCGCCGGCTTCGGCGCTTGTGGTGGCGATTTGAGCTTCACGTTTTTCATGCTGCATCTATAGTCAAGGGTCATGATCAAAGGCAACGCTGCGCCAAACATCGATGACGAGCCGATCTTTGCGGCCGAACTCACCCCCTACCGCTCGCTGGGACATAGGGGCCTCAAGATTTTCCTGATGATCGCCGGCATCATGAGCCTGATGCACATCGTTGTGTTTCTGGTCATCGGCGCCTGGCCGGTCGTCTTTTTCTTCGGCCTCGATTTCATCCTGCTCTTCGGTGCCTTCTGGCTCAACTACCACACTGCGCGGGCCCGCGAGGAGGTCAGCGTTTCGCGCACCGACGTGTCGATCAGGAAGTTCGCGCCCTCGGGAAGGATGATCGAGCACCGCTTCAACACCTTCTGGGCGCGCTTCAGCATCAAGCGTCATCAGGAGATCGGCATCGTGTCGATGAAGATCAGTGGCGGCGGCCGGCAGACCGATATCGGCTCCTTCCTCAACCGCGACGACCGCGAAACCTTCGCCGTCGCCTTCGCCCGGGCGCTGGCGACCGCCAGGTCGCGTTGAGCCGGTCGGCCGACAAGAATCGGGTGGTTATAGCATCGCCTGCATGATTATCTGTGGCACAAGGAGATGATCATGAACGTCGTTACATCCATTCCCACCGACATCACCCCGGAAGGCACCGACTACGACACGGTCAGGCGTGTGATCGCGATGCTGACCGAAGACTATCGCGAGCAGCCGTCGCTCGAGTCGCTCGCCCGGCACCTCGGCCAGTCGCCGACACAGCTCCAGAAGGTCTTCACACGTTGGGCCGGGCTTTCGCCGAAGGCCTTCCTGCAGGCGGTCACCCTCGATCATGCCAAGCGGCTCCTGCGCCAGGAAGACATGCCCTTGCTCGAGACCAGCATCGAGGTCGGTCTGTCAGGCCCGAGCCGGCTGCACGATCTTTTCGTCACCCATGAGGCGATGTCGCCCGGCGAGTGGAAGGCGCGCGGCGCCGGCCTCACCATCCGCTACGGCTTTCACCCCTCGCCCTTCGGCACGGCCCTGGTGATGGTGACCGACCGCGGCCTCGCCGGCCTTGCCTTCGCCGATTCGGGCGAGGAGCGCGCGAGCTTCGAAGACATGGCCGCCCGGTGGCCGAACGCCGCCTATGTCGAGGACAGCGCGGCGACGGCGCGCTATGCGGCACGCATTTTCGACCCCGACCGCTGGTGCGCGGAAGAGCCGCTCCGGATTTTTCTGATCGGTTCGGATTTCCAGATCCGCGTATGGCAGACCCTGCTGCAGATTCCGCTCGGCAAGGCCACGACCTATTCCAAGATCGCCGAAAACCTCGGCCAGCCGACGGCCTCGCGTGCGGTCGGCGCCGCGGTGGGGCGCAACCCGATCTCCTTCGTCGTCCCCTGCCACCGTGCGCTCGGCAAGACCGGCGATCTCACCGGCTATCACTGGGGCCTGACGCGCAAGCGCGCGATCCTGGGCTGGGAGGCCGGGAAGGCTTGAAGGGAGCATTCCTGGTATGATGGGGTAGGAAACAGGCCCCTCCCAAACCCCTGCCCCTTGTGGGGAGGGGTTAAAACCCCTGCCATCAAGCGCCCTCAATGCGCCCCGGACATATCCCCGAGCACTTCCTTCGAAGCGACCGTCGAATCCGCGTTCAGCTTGTAGACCATCGGCACTCCGGTCGCGAGATTGAGCTTGAGGATCTGCTCCTTGGTCAGCTTGTCCAGCACCATGACGAGGGAGCGTAGCGAGTTGCCATGGGCGGCGACGAGCACCTTCTCGCCCGAAAGCACGCGCGGCAGGATGTCGGTCAGGTAATAGGGCCAGACGCGCGCGCCGGTGTCGCGCAGGCTCTCGCCGCCGGGCGGCGGCACGTCGTAGGAGCGGCGCCAGATATGGACCTGTTCTTCGCCCCATTTCGCCCGGGCATCGTCCTTGTTGAGACCGGAGAGGTCGCCGTAGTCGCGCTCGTTCAAGGCTTGGTCGCGGACCGTTTCGAGCGATGACTGGCCGACGGCGTCGAGGACGAGCTGGCAGGTACGCTGGGCCCGGATGAGGACGGAGGTGAATGCGATGTCGAACTTGATGCCGTAATCGGCAAGCGCCTTGCCGCCGGCCTTTGCCTCCTCGATGCCGAGCTCGGTGAGGTCGGGATCGCGCCAGCCGGTGAAGAGGTTCTTCAGGTTCCAGTCGCTCTGGCCGTGCCGGACAAGGACGAGGGTGCCGCTCATTTCGATTTCCTCATTGTGAACTATCGGATGTCAGTGGAGCCCGAGAACGTCGAGCATTGAGTAAAGGCCGGGCTTTTGGCTCCGGCCCCAGAGGGCGGCAGCGACGGCGCCGCGGGCGAAGATGGAGCGGTCGGTCGCGCTGTGCGAAAGCGTGACAATCTCACCCTCTCCGGCAATCACAACCGAGTGCTCGCCGATGACGGAGCCGCCGCGAAGCGTCGCAAAACCGATTGACCCTTCGGGCCGCGCACCGGTGTGGCCGTCGCGGACCCGCACGGAGTGATCCGCAAGACCGATTCCGCGCCCCTTGGCCGCCGCTTCGCCAAGAAGCAGCGCTGTGCCCGAGGGCGCATCGACCTTGTGCTTGTGGTGCATTTCGAGGATCTCTATGTCCCAACCCCGGGCCGGAAGCGCACGCGCCGCCTTTTCCGTAAGCACGCCGAGAAGGTTGACGCCGAGGCTCATATTGCCCGACTTGACGACGCGGGCATGACGGGCGGCGGCGCGGATCTTCGCCTCGTCATCCGCCGAGCAGCCGGTCGTGCCGATCACGTGGACGATGCGTGCCTGCGCCGCAAGGCCGGCGAATTCCACCGTGGCGGCGGGCGCCGTGAAGTCGAGGACGCCCTCGGCCTCGACAAAGGCTTCGAGCGGCTTGTCGGTAACCGCGACCCCCATCGGGCCGACACCGGCAAGCTCGCCGGCATCCCGGCCGATAAACGGCGATCCGGTCCGCTCGATCGCGGCATGAAGGCGCACCCCGGCCGTCTCGTGAATGATCCGGATCAATGTCTGGCCCATACGGCCGGCCGCGCCGACCACAACGAGCTTCATGTCCGTTTCGTTCATCTGAAATTCCCTTGTGTTACAGGATCTGGGCCTCGGCGACCGTATCCGCTCCGCTGCCCTGGAGATTGTGGAGGCGAGCGTAAAGACCGTCCGGACGCCGCGCAAGCTCCTCATGGGAGCCCTCCTCGACGACGGTGCCCTCCTTCATGACGACGATCTTGTCGGCGTTGACGACGGTGGAAAGCCTGTGCGCGATGACGATGACGGTGCGGCCGCTCATCGCCTCTTCGAGCGCCTTCTGGACGGCGGCTTCCGACTCGGTGTCGAGCGCCGACGTCGCCTCGTCCAGCAGCAGGACGGGCGCGTTGCGGACGAGTGCGCGGGCGATCGACAGGCGCTGACGCTGGCCGCCGGAAAGCGTCACACCATGCTCGCCGACGGGCGTATCGTAGCCCTGCGGCTGCGCCAGAATGAAATCATGCGCATAGGCCAGCCGCGCGGCTTCCTCGATCTCGGCATCGGTCGCATCGGGCCGGCCGTAGCGGATGTTGTCGCGGATCGAGCCTTCGAAGAGATAGGGCTGCTGCGAGACATAGGCGAGGCCGGCCCGAAGCGATTGCTTGGTGACGCCGGCGATATTCTGGCCGTCGATCAGGATCTCGCCGGACATCGGATCGTAGAAGCGCGGGATCAGGCTGATGATCGTCGACTTGCCGGCGCCCGAGGGGCCGACGAGAGCGGTGGTCTTGCCGCCCTCCGCACGGAAGCTGACGCCTTTGAGTATCTCGTCGCCGGTGCCATAGGCGAAGCGCACGTCGCGCAATTCGACGGTCGCCTCGCCGAGCCTCAGCTCGGTGGCGTCCGGACGGTCGCGCTGGTGCGGTACCGTATCGAGGATCTCGTAGATCATGCGGGCATTGACGGCCGCGCGTTCCAGCGAAACCTGCAGGCGCGCGAGACGGCGAGCCGGATCATAGGCCATGAGCAGGGCGGTGACGAAGGCGAAGAACGCTCCGGGCGGCACGTTGTGATAGATCGTGCGGAAGGCCGCATAGGCAAGCACGCTGGAGATCGCCAGTCCCGCGAAGGTCTCGGTCATCGGCGCCGTGCGCTCGCTCAGGCGCGCGATGCGATTTGCCCGGTTCTCGGCACGGTCGATGATCGACTCGACCTTGCGCCGCAATTCGTTCTCCATCGTGAAGGCCTTGACGATGGTGATGCCCTGGATGGTCTCCTGCATGGCGCCGAGTACCCGGCTGTTGACCTCGACGGCTTCGCGCGTCGCCAGGCGCAGGCGTCTGGAAATGTAGCGGAGCCCGAGGAGCAATGGCGGCGCGACGAAGAAGACGATCAGCGACAGGAGCCAGTCCTTGCTGAACATGACCACGACCAGGCCGATCAGCGTCAGGAGGTCGCGGGCGACGGACGTGACCGTCATGTTGAGCACGTCGCGGATGCCGCTGACGTTCTGGCTGACTTTGGCGGCGAGCTGAGCCGAGCGGTGCTCGTGGAAATAGCCGACGCTGAGCGCCATCAGATGCGCATAAAGCCGGCGCTGATAGCGCGCCACGATGTTGTTGCCGATCTTGGAAAGGGCGACCGCCTGCCCGTAGGTCGCAAGCCCCCTGAGAACGAAGGCGGCGAAGATCGCACCGCAGATCAGGAGCACGATGTCGGCGCGCCTGTTGGCGAAGGCCTCGTTGACGACCGCCTCCATGATCCAGGCGGTGAAGCCGGTCGTCGCCGCCACCACGACAAGGCATGCGATTGCGAAAGCATAGCCACGAATGTGGTCGCGGCCGTTCTCGGCGATGACGCGCCTGAGGATTCCCGTGATCGTTTCGGAATCGACTGCGCGCTTGTTTCTATCCTTGGCGTTCAATAAGCCCGTCTTCCCTGAGCCCGCTCGCGTACCGCACCCCGGCATCGCTTTCGGGGGCTCTATAGTGCTTTGCTGCCGTTTTGGCGAGTCTCTGCGCCGGGCGCAGCGTCACCTTCTCCAGCGGCGTCCCTCCATTGCAACACCGAAGTCCCTCGGCGTGCGGGCAAAGGCCGCGAGGCCGGAGAGCGCCGCCATGGGGTGAATGACGGCGAAGGTCGGAATCGTCCGCATCAACGCCGAATGCGGCGCCTTGTCCTCGAAGGCCGCGCGAAATTCGGGCTTCGTCAGTGCCGGCAGTATTTTTTGCGAAATGCCGCCGGCAAGGAACACCCCGCCGCGCGCCATGAAGATCAGCGCCATGTCGCCGGCAACGCGCCCGAGATAGGTGGCAAAGAGCGACACGGTTTCGACCGCGGCCGCATCGGCGCCGGACAGGGCGCTCGTCGTCACGGCCGCCTGATCCGCAAGAACCGCTTCCTCGCCATTGGCCGCGCACACCGCGCGATAGAGATTCATGATGCCGCGGCCGCACAGGATCTGCTCGCCGGCCATACGTCCCTCGATCGGTTCGAGGAAGGGCCAGATCCGGAAGTCGCGCTCCGTTCGGGGGCCAATATCGACATGGCCGCCCTCGCCGGGCACGGGTATCCAGGTATGCTGCGCATAGACCAGTCCAGCGACGCCCAGACCGGTACCCGGGCCGAGCACGACGCGCGAATGGAAGGGCCGGACGGCGCCGCCGCCAATCTGAACGACATCCTGATCGGCCGGCGCGGCAATGGCTAGCGCCTGGGCCTCGAAGTCGTTGATGACCAGCACGTCCTCCAGTCCGAGGCTGGCCAGCATGTCCTTCGGGCGAATCACCCAGCCGGCATTCGTCAGCGGTATCTCGTCGCCCTTGATCGGCCCGGCTACGGCGAGGATCGCCGAGCGCGGCTGGACGGAGGTCTTGTCGAGGATGCTTTTCTGCATCGCCTCCTCGATCGTGGCGAAATCGCCCGTTCTGATCGGGGCAAGCTGCTTCGGTTCGCCGTAGGCGTCGATGAGCAATGCGAACCGGGCATTGGTGCCGCCGATGTCGCCGATCAGGATCGGGAAGGGAAAGCTGAGTTCACTCGCATTGGGCATGGCAGAGGTCCGTCCTGATCGCGGCGTGAATGTCCGGGGTTTATGTATCAGTTGCGCCTGAAGTCGATCAACTGCTCGGCAGTCGCGCGGTTGAGCGCCATAGGGATGTCATAGACGATCGCGAGCCGCATCAGTGCCTTGACGTCGACGTCGTGCGGCATGGCCGTCAACGGATCGACGAAGAAGATCAGGCAGTCCACGTCCCCCGTGGCGATCAGCGCGCCGATCTGCTGGTCGCCGCCGAGCGGACCGCTCTTCAACCGGACGATGTCGAGCGCCGGACACACGTCGAGGACACGTGCGCCGGTCGTCCCCGTGGCGACGATCTTCCACTTGGAGAGGACCGCCTCGTTCGCCTTGGCAAAAGACGCGAGGTCATCCTTCTTCTGATCATGGGCGATCAGGGCGAGACATTTCCGATCTGCCATGCGAGAGCCCCCCGGCAAGGTTCATGGCGCACAGATGCAGCAGGCACACTCATGCGAACCGATTTAAATCGATTGAACGCCTATACATGAGCATCGGCAAATTGCAATGGCGCTACTGCAGGCCCGGCCGCGGCAAGGGTACGGGAATGTTCGCGGGCAACCCTTCGCCTGCCGCGCTGATTACGGCCTCTATGCTGGTCGCGGCAGCCGGAATGGCGGCAGGAGCACGATAGGCCGTTCCGTAGGTCGCCTCCTGTTCCGAAGCGGGTGCCGGACCGTTCAGCACGAGGGCGCAGGCCTTCGGCAGATCGGCGAGAGTCGCGAATTTCGGCTTCTGCGGCTTCGCGGCCGGCTTTTGGGTCGGCTTTGCCCAGGGCTCGTCCGTGAACCACCAGGCGAGCGACTTGTCGCAGCCGTCACCCGCCGGAACCACGGCCTGGTCCTTGCAGCCCTTGGAGCCTTCAGGGCATTTGATCCGGATGTGGAAATGATAGTCGTGGCCGTAGATCGGCCGGACCTTGCCGAGCGCCGAGCGGTCGCCCTTCCAGGTTTCACATAGCTTTTTCTTGATGGCCGGGTTGACGAAGACCCGCTCGACCTGCGGATAGCTCGCCGCCATCATGATCAGCCGGGCGTGAGAGGGTGTCCAGATGGAGGGATCGACCGTCAGAAACTTGCTCTTGTCGAGCATGGACGTCGCGGAAATCGTCTCCCGCTCCTGGTAGCTCAGCGTCCGCTGCGGCATCGGCGTCAACCAGATATCCGCATCGAGCCCGATCTGATGCGAAGCGTGACCCGAAAGCATGGGTCCGCCGCGCGGCTGCGAGATGTCGCCGAGCAGAAGGCCGGGCCAGCCGATCTTCTCGACGGCATCGTGGGAGAAGCGCTCGATCAGAGCGATCATCGCGGGATGCCCCCAGCGGCGGTTTCGCGACAGGCGCATCGCTTGCCAAGTCGGGCCGTCGGTGGGGATGGCGACCCCGCCGGCAAGGCAGCCCTTGGAGTAGAAGCCGAACGAAGCCGGCGCCGCCTGCATCGGCAAGTCCTTGGCGCCGAAGAGTTCCTTGGCCGGGGGAGCGTCGTTTGCAGCCGCCTCGGCGGAGACGAGGCTCACCCCCATGATCAGAGCCAGGACGGTCGAACCGCAGCGCCGAAGCGCAACCCGCGCATCAAATCTCATTCCATTCCCCATGATCTTGCAGCGGAAGCCGCCGACCTCTCCTATCCCGATTCGCCGCAGTTGCATCAAGCTTGCGACTCACCGGGATGTGACCGAAGAAATCAGCCTGTTTTTTGGCAGGTCCTGTCAATCGCCCTGATTTCGCCTATTCTCATCGGGAGGATCAGCGGTAACTAAAGGAGAAACGGCTGGCATGCTGGATTTTGGCGGTACTGTAAGAACGAACCTCGTGGCCGCATGTCTGGCAATCTCCTTCCTACTGCCGCAAACCGGACACGCGCAGGAACCAACCTGGCATCACGGCCTGTCGCTCGTCGACAAGCTCAAATATGCGCCCGGCTTCGAGCATTTCAGCTATGTAAACCCCGACGCACCAAAGGGCGGCGACGTCAGGCTTTCGCAAGCGGGCACCTTCGATACCTTCAATCCGCTTCTCGTCAAAGGGGAAGTCGCTGTCGGGCTGGGGCTCGTCTTCGACACGCTCCTGAAGTCGGCCGACGATGAAATTTCCACCGCCTACGGACTTCTCGCGGAAGGCGTATCCTTCCCCGACGATATCTCCTCGGCAACCTTCCGTCTGCGGCAGGAAGCGAAATGGGCCGACGGAAAGCCCGTCACGCCCGAAGACGTCGTCTTCAGCTTCGAACGGGCTAAGGAATTGAATCCGCTCTACCAGAGCTACTACCGGCACGTGGTTGCGGCGGAGAAAACCGGCGACCGCGACGTCACCTTCCGTTTCGACGAAAAGAACAACCACGAACTGCCGCTCATTCTGGGGCAGATTCTGGTTGTGCCGAAGCACTGGTGGGAAGGCACGGGAGCGGACGGCAAGCCGCGCGACATATCACGGACGACACTGGAACCGGTCATGGGTTCCGGTCCCTATCGCATCGCATCCTTCTCTCCCGGCAGCACGATCCGCTATGAACGGCGGCCGGACTATTGGGGCGCCTCGCTCAACGTCAATGTCGGCCAGAACAATTTCGACTCGATCACCTATTCCTTTTTCGGCGATCGCGATGTCGAATTCGAAGCCTTCCGCTCCGGCAACGTCGACTACTGGGTCGAAAATCAGGCCGTGCGCTGGGTGACCGGCTTCGATTTTCCGGCCGCGAAGGAAGGAAAGGTAAAGCGCGAGGAAGTGCCTAACCCCTTCCGCGCGACTGGCGTGATGCAGGCCATGGTCCCCAACATGCGTCGCAAGCCCTTCGACGACGAGAGGGTACGGCAGGCCCTGAACTATGCGCTGGACTTCGAAGAGTTAAATCGCACCGTTTTCTTCAACCAGTATCAGCGCGTCGACAGCTTTTTCTTCGGTACCGAACTTGCCTCCTCCGGGCTGCCGCAAGGCAAGGAACTCGAAATCCTGAACGAGGTGAAAGACCTCGTTCCGCCGGAAGTGTTCACCACTCCCTATGCAAACCCTGTAAACGGCACGCCACAGCAGGCGCGCGCCAACCTGCGCAAGGCGATCGAACTCCTGAAGCAGGCCGGTTTCGAGCTCAAGGGCAATCGCATGGTCGATACGGCAACGGGCCGGCCCTTTTCCTTCGAGATCCTTTTGAGCAGTCCCGCACTGGAGCGCGCTGCCCTGCCCTACGCCCAGAACCTCAGAAAAATCGGCATCGAGGCGCGCGTACGCACGGTCGATGCCTCGCAATATACAAATCGTGAGCGGACCTTCGACTACGATATGACCTGGCAGGTCTGGGGCCAGACCCTGAGCCCGGGCAACGAGCAGGCCGACTATTGGGGATCCAGCGCCGCCTCGCGCGAAGGCTCGCGAAACTATGCAGGCATCGCCGACCCGGGCGTCGACAAGTTGATCCAACGCGTGATCTTCGCCGAGGACCGGGAAACGCTCGTCGCTGCCACCAAAGCGCTTGATCGCGTGCTCCTCGCGCACAACTACGTCGTACCGCTTTATTACAAGCTCAAGGCGAACATCGCCTATTGGGACAAGTTCGAGCGCCCCGCGGAACTACCGAAATACTCCATCGGCTTCCCCGACGTATGGTGGTTCAAGAGTGCCGTCGGCAAATGAAGCACTTGCGCTCGGGGCTCCGGTCGATTCCAAATGCGGATACCGAATCACTCAAATACGGAAACGAGCCGGCGGATTCGACCACGCCAGGGAGTTGGGCCATTGAGACGACATAAACGGCAAGCCAGAGCCTCGCGGATCGCGACGATCGGCGGCGCCACTCTGCCGAGGTTCGCCTGATGGGTGCCTATATCCTGCGCCGGCTTCTGCTGATGATCCCGACGATCGTCGGCATCATGGCAATCTCCTTCGCCGTGGTGCAGTTCGCGCCGGGCGGGCCGGTGGAGCAGGTGATCTCCGACCTCACCAACGCGGCCGGCTCCGACAGGCTTTCCGGCAATGCCGGCGACCTCGTGCCCAGCGGCGGTGGCGACGGCGGGCAGTATCGCGGGGCGCAAGGGCTCGATCCCGATTTCATCGCCAAGCTCGAAAAGCAGTTCGGCTTCGACAAGCCGCCGCTCGAGCGCTTCGTCACGATGATGTGGGACTATATCCGCTTCGACTTCGGCGAGAGCTTCTTCCGCAATACGCCGGTCATCGACCTCATCATCCAGAAAATGCCGGTTTCGATCTCGCTCGGGGTCTGGATCCTGATCTTTTCCTATGCGATCTCGATCCCGCTCGGCATCAGGAAGGCGGTCTCCGACGGTTCCACCTTCGACGTCTGGACCTCCGGCATCATCATCGTCGGCTATGCGGTGCCGAGTTTCCTCTTCGGCATTCTCCTGATCGTGCTTTTTGCGGGCGGATCCTTCTTCGACTGGTTCCCCTTGCGGGGCCTCGTCTCCGACAATTTCGACCAGCTTCCCTGGTACGAGAAGATCCTCGATTATTTCTGGCACATGACGCTGCCGCTGATCACGCTTCTGCTCTCCGCCTTCGCGACCACGACGCTGCTCACCAAGAATTCCTTCATCGACGAGATCAAGAAACAATATGTGACGACGGCGCGGGCCAAGGGCCTGACCGAGCGGCGCGTTCTCTACGGACATGTGTTCCGCAATGCGATGCTGATCATCATTGCGGGCTTTCCCGGCGCCTTCATCTCCGCCTTCTTCACCGGGTCGCTGCTCATCGAATACATATTCTCGCTCGATGGGCTGGGGCGGCTCGGCTATGACGCGGTCGTAAAACGCGACTATCCCATCGTCTTCGCAACCCTCTTCATCTATTCGCTGATGGGCCTTGTCGTCAGCCTCGTCTCGGACCTCATCTACACCTGGGTCGACCCGCGCATCGATTTCGAGCGGAGGGACGTCTGATGAGCACCGCTACCGCCTATGCCGGCGCGCCGGAAAAGGGCTGGCTCACGCCGATCGGGCGCCGCCGCTGGCAGAATTTCAAGGCCAACCGCCGCGGCTACTGGTCTCTCTGGCTCTTCCTTCTCCTCTTCGGCCTCAGTCTGTTTGCGGAATTCATCGCCAACGACAAGCCGATCCTCGCCTCCTACAAGGGCGAGATCCTGGTTCCGGTGCTGATCGATTATCCGGAAGAGAAATTCGGCGGCTTCCTCGCCGAGACCGACTATCGGTCCGATTTCGTCCGCGACGAGATCGAGGCGAACGGCTGGATGGTCTGGCCGCCGATCCGCTATTCCTACCAGACGGTCAACTCCAGCATCCCCCATTCGGCGCCGACGCCCCCTTTCTGGCTGATGAGCGAAGAAGAGCGCTGCTCCGCCTATCCGCAAGGGGTCCACGACCCCGGATGCATAGCCGGCAACCTGAACTGGCTCGGCACCGACGACCAGGCCCGCGACGTGATGGCGCGGATGATCTACGGTTTTCGCATCTCGGTCCTATTCGGTCTCGCGCTGACCATCGCCTCGGCGGTGATCGGGGTTTCGGCCGGTGCCGTGCAGGGTTATTTCGGCGGCTGGACCGATCTGCTCATGCAGCGCTTCATCGAGATCTGGTCGTCGATGCCGGTGCTCTACATCCTGCTCATCATCGCCGCCATCCTGCCGCCGGGCTTCTTCATCCTGCTCGGCATCATGCTGCTCTTTTCCTGGGTCGGTTTCGTCGGCGTCGTCAGGGCCGAATTCCTGCGCGCCCGCAATTTCGAATATGTCAACGCGGCGCGCGCGCTCGGCGTCGGCAACGGCACCATCATGTACCGTCACCTGCTGCCGAACGCGATGGTGGCGACGCTCACCTTCCTGCCCTTCATTCTTTCGGGCTCGATCACCACGCTCACCTCGCTCGACTTTCTCGGCTTCGGCATGCCTCCGGGTTCCCCGTCGCTCGGCGAGATGATCGCGCAGGGCAAGTCCAACCTGCAGGCGCCCTGGCTGGGTCTGACCGCCTTCTTCGCCATGTCGATCATGCTGTCGCTTTTGATCTTCGTCGGCGAGGCGACGCGCGACGCCTTCGACCCGAGAAAGACGTTCCGGTGAGCGCGACGATGACAGATACCCTCCTTTCCGTGCGCGACCTCTCCGTCGCCTTCCACCAGGGCGGCGAAACGTCGCTTGCTGTCGACCGCATCTCCTTCGACATCAGGCGCGGCGAGACCGTGGCGCTGGTCGGAGAGTCCGGCTCGGGCAAATCCGTCTCCGCCAACTCGATCCTGAAGCTCCTGCCCTACCCCGCCGCAAGCCATCCGAGCGGCGAAATCCTCTTCAACGGGAAGGATCTCCTGAAGGCGAGTGACGACGAGCTCAGGCATGTCCGCGGCAA
The DNA here is from genome assembly GCF_036245905.1 of Sinorhizobium sp. KGO-5. Taxonomy (NCBI): domain Bacteria; kingdom Pseudomonadati; phylum Pseudomonadota; class Alphaproteobacteria; order Hyphomicrobiales; family Rhizobiaceae; genus Sinorhizobium; species Sinorhizobium sp. KGO-5. The sequence goes on along the minus strand of NZ_BDIZ01000001.1, from coordinate 571,922 downwards.
CGACGTCACCATGATCTTTCAGGAGCCGATGACATCGCTCAATCCGCTGCACACGATCGAGCAGCAGATCAGCGAAATCCTGGATATCCATCAGCAACTCAAGGGTGCGGCCGCCCGCGCGAGAACGCTGGAGCTCCTCGAGCAGGTCGGCATTCGCGAAGCGGAGAAGCGGCTCGGCGCCTACCCGCATCAGCTTTCGGGCGGCCAGCGCCAGCGCGTGATGATAGCCATGGCTCTCGCCAACCGGCCGGAGCTCTTGATCGCCGACGAGCCGACGACGGCGCTCGACGTCACGGTGCAGGCGCAGATCCTCGAGCTTTTGAAGTCGCTCAAGGACGAGCACGGCATGTCCATGCTGTTCATCACCCACGACCTCGGCATCGTCCGCAAGATCGCCGATCGGGTCTGCGTCATGACCAAGGGCAAGATCGTCGAGACCGGACCGACCGCCGAGATCTTCGCCAATCCGCAGCACGCCTATACCCGCCACCTGCTTGCCTCCGAACCGCGGGGCGAACCGCCCCCCTCGGACGCCTCCAGGCCGATCGTGATCGAAGCCAAGGACATGAAAGTCTGGTTTCCCATCAAGGCGGGCTTCCTGCGCCGGGTGGTCGACCACGTCAAGGCGGTGGACGGCATCGACCTGACGCTCCGCGCCGGCCAGACGCTGGGCGTGGTCGGCGAGTCCGGTTCCGGCAAGACGACGCTCGGCCTTGCGCTGACGCGACTGATCTCGTCCAAGGGCCGCATCGCCTTCGTAGGGCAAGACATCGACGCCTACAGTTTCCGCGAGATGCGGCCGCTCAGAAACCGGATGCAGGTGGTGTTTCAGGACCCTTACGGATCGCTGAGCCCGCGCATGTCGATCGCCGATATTATCGGCGAGGGTTTGAAGATCCACGAGAAGGCGCTGACGGACGGCGAGCGCGATCAGCGCGTCGCCGCAGCACTGGAAGAGGTCGGCCTCGATCCCGCGACGCGCTGGCGCTATCCGCACGAATTTTCCGGCGGCCAGCGCCAGCGCATCGCGATCGCCCGGGCGATGGTGCTGAAACCTCAGTTCGTCATGCTGGACGAGCCGACCTCCGCCCTCGACATGAGCGTGCAGGCCCAGGTGGTCGATCTCCTGCGCGATCTCCAGCGCAAGCACAATCTCGCCTATCTCTTCATCAGCCATGACCTCAGGGTCGTGCGCGCGCTCGCGAACGAAGTGATCGTCATGCGGCTCGGCAAGGTCGTGGAACAGGGACCCGCCGAGCGCATCTTCGAGGCGCCGGCGGAAGATTATACCAAGGCGCTGATGGCCGCCGCCTTCAACCTCGAAGCGGTCAATCTCGCCGCCATTCATCAGTAGAGTTGCGTCATGTCCGCCAAAAGCCCCGTAATCGTCGACCTGAAATTCATCCCCGAGGAGGTCGAAGCCGCCCTTGCGGGCGCCTTTCCCGGCCGCGAGGTGATCGATCTCGCCGACCCGGCGCATCAGGGGCGCGACCTCTCCGGCATCGACTATGCGGTGGTCTGGAAATCCGCGCCCGACCTCTTCTCCCGCGCCCCCGACCTCAAGGTGGTCTTTTCCGGCGGCGCCGGCGTCGACCACGTGCTGACGCTGCCGGGCCTGCCCGACGTGCCGCTGGTGCGCTTCGTCGACCGGTCGCTGACAACGCGGATGAGCGAGTGGGTGGTGATGCAGTGCCTCCTGCATCTTCGCCAGCACCGCGCCTACGATGCGCTGGCGAAGAAGCACGAATGGCGTGACCTCAGCCAGCCGGAAGCAGCCGACGTGACGGTCGGCATCATGGGCATGGGCGTGCTCGGCCAGGACTCCGCCCGCAAGCTCGCCGTGATGGGCTTCAAGGTGATCGGCTGGTCGCGAAGCAAACGGGTGGTCGAGGGTGTAGAGACCTACGACGCCGCCGGACTGGACGCATTTCTCGGCAGGACGGATTTTCTCGTCGGCCTGCTGCCGCTGACGCCGGATACCAGGGGTATCTTCAACGCCGCCCTCTTCGCCAAGCTCAGCCGGAAGGGGCCGTTCGGAGCGCCCGTTTTCATCAATGCCGGCCGTGGCGGCAGTCAGGTCGAGGCCGACATTCTGGACTGCCTCGATTCCGGTGTTCTCGGAGGCGCATCGCTCGACGTCTTCGAACAGGAGCCGCTCTCCCCGGAAAGCCGCTTCTGGGACATGCCGGATGTCTATGTGACGCCGCATGTCGCCGCTTCTTCCGACGTCAGGGCGCTCTTTGTGCATGTGGAGCACCAGATCGCGCGCTTCGAGCGCGGGCTGCCCCTCGAGCATGTGGTGGATAAGGTAGCCGGCTATTGATTGCGCGGCGCGCAGCGACAGCCCCTCACCCTAACACTCTCCCCGCATGCGGGGAGAGGGGACGTGCGCCACGGCGCGCCTGCGTGTGGAGATGGTGCGAAGGCGAATCCGCGATTCCCTTCTCCCGCAAGCGGGAGAAGGTGCCGGCAGGCGGATGAGGGGCGGCCGCGGCTCAAGAGCCGGACGATCCAGGGATCAGGGCCTACGGTATCCCGTCGGCTGGGCGTAGAGCCACGCGATGCGCCGGATGGCGTCTTCGAGACCTTCGCGCGCCACCGTCATCGTGTGTCCGTTGGCATGCACCAGGGTCTTCTCGTCTTCCATGATCGCCACATGGCCCTTCCAGAAGACGAGGTCGCCGCGCGTGAGATCTTCGCGCTCGATGAGGCGGCCGAGTCCGCTTGCCTGCATGTCGGAATCGCGCGGCGCATTGCGCCCCGCCATCTGCATCGCGAGTTGCACGAGGCCGGAACAGTCTATGCCGAAGCCGGAGCGGCCGCCCCAGAGATAGGGCGTTTCGAGAAAGCGGGTCGCGATTGCGACATAATCATCCTTAAGCGCGCCGGTTGCGGGGATGCAGTGATCGGCGACGATCGCCAGCCCGCCATCCAGCAGAAAATAGCGCGTGCCGCGCGTCTCGGCCTCACCGGCGACGGCGATCCGGCTTCCCATGGAAAGGGCAAAGGCCTGGGGAAAGCGCAGATCCGCGCCGCGATAGACGAAGGTCCTCGGCACCGCCACGAGGTGCGTCGCCGGCGCTTGCGGGGGCTGCACCACATCCTCCGGTACGTAGCCGACATAGCCGTCGAGGTCGGACTTCACCCACGCCCATCCGTCGGCGACGTCGAGCACGCGCACCGTCTCGCCATAGAGAAGCTCCGTATCCGTACCGCAGCCGGCCTCGGGCCGCGCCCGCAGCGGCGTCACCGGCACGGATACGGCCGCCGGCGTGCCTTCCACGAAACGCTTTGCCTCGACCATGCCGCGCAGGCGTTCCTCCGCGAGATCCTCGCGATAGGCATTCAGGCGGCGGTCGAGGACCTCGGACATGGATAAGCTCACATTTTCCGGCCCTGATCGATGATCAGATCGCCGAACTTTTCAAGATAAAGCGCGCCCTCGACGGTGCGCTTGATGATGACGTTGCGCCTGTCGCGCTCGTCGCGGATCCGGTCGACGAGGCCGAGCGCACCCATGGTGTCGAGCGCGCGCGTGATCACCGGCTTCGTCACCCCGAGCGCCGCGGCGAGGCCGCGCACCGTATGGGGCGGCGGCACCAGGTAAATCTGTAACAGGATCGCCATCTGGCGCAAGGTCAGATCGCGGCTGTCGACGCGCACCTGTTCGAGCGACACGGCATGCCAGAGCCCCAGCGCCTGAGAAGGGGTAAGTTCGACCGGCAAAGGAAACTCCTGCGTGGATCACGAGTCCGGGAGCATAGCCCGCGATCGTTACGCAAGCGTTTCTTTACGGCTCGATTGCGCGAACGGCTACCCCGCTATACTGCCGATGTGATGATAAAGCGCCCGGATCGCCTGAGCTTCACCGCCGATCGGCGAATGCGGGCGCTCGGACTGTGCCCAGCCGAAGATGTCGAAATGGACCCAGCTTTTCGCGTTCGTCACGAAACGCTTGAGGAACAGCGCCGCCGTGATCGAGCCGGCCATGCCGCCCGAGGGGGCGTTGGTGAGATCGGCGATGCGGGCGGAAACATCCTTGTCATAGCCCCTGTAGAGCGGCATCCGCCAGACCGGATCGTCCACGGTCAGGCTCGCTTCGGCAAGATCATGGGCGAGGTCATCGTCGTCGGTGAAGAAAGGCGGCAGGTCCGGCCCCAGCGCCACGCGGGCGGCGCCCGTCAGGGTCGCCATGTCGATGACGAGGTCCGTCTTCTCCTCGTCCGCATAGGCGAGAGCATCGGCGAGGATCAGCCGTCCCTCCGCGTCGGTGTTGTCGATCTGCACGGTCAGGCCCTTGCGGCTCTTGTAGATGTCGCCGGGACGGAAGGCATTCGCCGAGATCGAATTCTCGACCACGGGAATGATCACGCGCAGATCCACCTTGAGCTTTGCATCCATGATCATCAGCGCAAGGCCCATGACGTTCGCAGCGCCCCCCATGTCCTTCTTCATGAGCAGCATCGAGGACGCCGGTTTGATGTCCAGCCCGCCGGTGTCGAAGCAGACGCCCTTGCCGACGAGCGTCACCTGCCGGTGGCCCTTCCTGCCCCAGCGCATTTCGAGCAGCCGCGGCGCTTCGGCGCTGGCGCGGCCGACCGTGTGGACGAGCGGGAAGTTCTCGGTCAGCAGGGCTTCGCCGGAAATCACCGAGACGTCGGCCTTGTAATGGGCGGCCAGCGCCCGGAATGCGGCTTCCAGCGCTTCCGGTCCCATATCGTTGGTCGGGGTGTTGATCAGGTCGCGCGCCAGGAAAACGCCGGCGAGCTGCCGCTTGATATCGGTCGCATCCGAATCGGCCGGAATGAGCAGCGTCGGCGCGTCCGTCTTCGAGGGTTTGTAGCGCTCGAAGCGGTAGGACCCGAGGCCGTAGCCGAGAGCCAGCCGATTGGCGGTGAGCGGCGCCGTTTCGATGTGCCATTTGCCGGCCGGGAGCGCCCGGGCGAGCTTGCCGGTCAGGAAGGGCGTGTCGGACGGGTTGGCGCCGAGCCCGAACAGCGCGCCTCCGAGATGACCATCGGCCGAGGGGATCAGCAGCACCGCGCCGGATTCCGCCTTGAAGCCGGCCTTCTTCGCCCAATCGAGCGCGATCGGATCGATGCTCCCCGTCTCGATATGCGCGGGCGTCACCGCAAAGATCGGCAGCGTCTTGCCGTTGCTGGTGTTGAACGGCGATGGCCGCTCGATAAACTGATAGGGAGCCATTTGAATCCTCGACTGGCGGATGCGAACAGGTGCGATTAACGCTCCGTTAGGGTTAACAGATTATTGCTGGAGTGAAAGTTGCGCCGCTTTTGTCTGGAGTTCCGGTGCAGGACTGGATGGCTGGGGCTTCGATGACGATGCAAGACACTTTTTCCTTATCCCTGTGCCGCCTCGCAACGGGGGTTGCCGTTGCGATGGTGGCGCTGTCGCTCTCCGCCTGCGCCGGACAACAGGGCAGGAAGGAGCTGACGACCGGATCGATCCCGAAGCTCACGAGGCCGGCGCAGTCGATGAACGCGACCGAACTCGCTGCCGCCGCCGAACGCATCGGCAAGGCCTATGAGCGCAATCCGAAGGACCGGGAGGCCGGGCTCAACTACGCCAATCTCCTGCGCATGACGGGCCGCAACGAACAGGCGCTTGCCGTCATGCAACAGGTGGCGATCTACCATCCGGCGGATCGCGAGGTGCTCGGAGCCTACGGCAAGGCCCAGGCCGCAGCGGGTCAGCTGGAACAGGCGCTCGCAACGATCAGCCGGGCCCAGACGCCGGACCGGCCCGACTGGAAGCTGAAATCCGCGGAAGGCGCCATCCTCGACCAGCTCGGCCGTTCCGCCGAGGCACGGCTGCGCTATCGCGAGGCTCTGGACCTCAAGCCCAACGAGCCCTCGGTCTTTTCCAATCTGGGCATGTCCTATCTGCTCTCGAAGGATCTGCGGACGGCCGAGACCTACCTCAAATCCGCGGCGAGCCAACCGGATGCCGGCAGCAGCGTGCGCCAGAACCTCGCGCTTGCCGTCGGCCTGCAGGGCCGCTTTCAGGAAGCGGAAGCCATCGCCCGCCAGGAACTGACAGCCGAGCAGGCGGAGGCCAACGTCGCCTATCTTCGCTCCATGCTGTCTCAGCAGGGCGCGTGGAAGCAGCTGGCAAAGGCGGATGAGGCGAAGGCGGATTGAAGGTCGATCGGCCGGCACCGCCGCCCGCCGGGGTGGCGGCACGCGCCCCTCATCCCGCTGCCGCGACCTTCTCCCCGCAGGCGGGGAGAAGGGATATGCCGCCCTCTCCGAGTCCCCTCTCTCCGCGGGGAGAGGGGCTAGGGTGAGGCAGTACAGCCGGTAAAGGCGGCAGTCCCTTTCAAGGGCGGGTAGGCCACTTTTGCCTTTCCATCCTAAAACTTGTCCGCCACCTGTATCCCGGCGGGGCCGAGAATGACGGCGACGAGGACCGGCAGGAAGAACAGGATCATCGGCACCGTCAGCTTCGGCGGCAGTGCGGCCGCCTTTTTCTCGGCGGCGGTCATGCGCTGGTCGCGGCTCTCCTGCGCCAGAACGCGCAGCGCCTGAGCGACGGGCGTGCCGTAGCGGTCGGCCTGGATCAGCGCCTGCGTCACCGATTTCACCTCATCGAGACCCGTGCGCAGGCCGAGATTTTCGAGCGCGATGCGCCTTTCGGGCAGGAAGGAGAGTTCCGCGGTCGTCAGCACCAGTTCCTCCGCCAGCGGTTGCGACTGCACGGCTATCTCGTCGGCGACGCGGCGCATGGCGAGTTCCATCGAGACGCCGGATTCGACGCAGATGAGCAGGAGATCGAGCGCGTCCGGCCAGGCGCGGCGAATGGACTGCTGGCGCTTGGAGATCGCATTGGCGATGAAGATGTTCGGCGCGTAGAAGCCGACATAGGCGAATCCGATGGCGAAGGACACCCTGACCATGATCGGCTTGTCGGCGAAATTTCCGAGCACGAAAATATAGAGAACCGCAACGGTCAGAAACAGGAACGGCAAGCAGAAGCGGGCGAAGAGGAAGGTGTTGAGCGCGTTCTGCGAGCGATAGCCGGCCGTCTTCAGGCGGTTGACGGTGTTGTCGTCCACCAGAGCCTTTCTGAGGTTCAGCCGCTCGACGATCTCCCGGACCGAGGTGTTGTGCTGTGCCCTGAGGCTTGCCCTGCCGGTCGTCGCCTCGGCATTGAGCCGGGCGCGCTCCCGGGCGCGGATCTGCTCCCGTTCGGTGGCGACCGACTTCATCCGCTTCGTGAGGTCTCCCCTTTCGAGCAAGGGCGCCACGAGCGAATAGAACGTGGCGAGCACGGCCATCGAGACGAGCGCCGCGACGATGATGTTCAGATCGGTAAGCGTCTCTATCCAGCCGGCCACGGGATCCTCAGATGTCGAAGTTGATCATGTTGCGCATTACCCAGATGCCGATGCTCATCCAAACGGCGGAAGCGCCCATGATGATGTGGCCGCGCGGGTCGGTGAAGAGAATCATCATGTAGTCCGGCGAAGTCAGATAGACGAGGGTTGCGACGATGAAGGGCAGCGCGCCGATGATGCAGGCGGACGCCTTGGCCTCCATCGACAGCGCGCTGACCTTCGCCTTCATCTTCCTGCGTTCGCGCAGGACCTTGGAGAGATTACCGAGCGCCTCGGACAGATTGCCGCCCGCCTGCGCCTGAATGGCGATGACGATCGCGAAGAAGTTGACTTCCGGCAGCGGGATGCTGTGAATCATGCGGGCGCAGGCTTCGGGAACGTTGAGACCCACCTGCTGGGATTCGACGACACGGCGGAATTCGGTCCTGACCGGCTCCTGCCCGTCGCTCGCGATCAGCCGCAAGGCGTCGTTCAGCGGCAGCCCCGACTTGATCGACCGGACCATGACATCGAGCGAGTTCGGAAACTCGTCGAGAAACTTTCTGCAACGGCGTTTGACCATGGAGCCGACGATCCACCGCGGCAGGCCGGCCGCGCCTATCAGGCCAACGCCTGCGGCAATGATCAGTCCGGCCCCTGCCAGGAGGACGACAAGGAAGGCGAGCAACCCGAAAAGCGCACTGAACAGATAGAACTGCGCGATCGATATCGAAAGGCCGGCCTGCAGCAAACGCTTCTTCATCGAAGGCGCCGCATTGGCGGATTTTTCCTGCTGCTTCTTCTCGAGGTCCTTCAGCGAATCCTGAACGGATTTGCGACGCTTCGACATCTCGTTGACGCGGTCGCGCGCCGCCTTGATCTTGGTGCGGTCCGTCTCCGAGGCGCTGACCCGGCGCAGGCGGCCCTCCGCCTTTTTCTCGGTCTCGATACGGGGATAGAGCACACCATAGGCGAGTGCTGCCGCCGCCAGGGCGACGAGGCCGGCCAGTCCCAGGACGGTGATGTCTATGCCGAACATCGCTCGGTCTGTCCTTTACTCGGAGCGGCGGGACCGCAGCCGTTTCGCCTATTGCTTTTCCATCGCGTCGAGGGTCGCAGCGAGCCGCTTGTCCTCGTTGAAGTAACGGGCCCGGTCCCAGAAATGCGGCCGGCCGATGCCGGTGGAGACATGGCGGCCGACGATGCGGCCATTGGCGTCCTCGCCGTCGATCTCGTAGCGCATCAGGTCCTGGGTGATGATCACGTCGCCTTCCATGCCGGTGACTTCGGTGATGTGGGTGATCCGGCGCGATCCGTCCCGCAGGCGCGAGGCCTGGATGATCACGTCCACCGAGCCGGAGATGATCTCGCGAACGGTCCTGGCCGGCAGGGTATAGCCGCCCATGGCGATCATCGATTCCATGCGGCTCAGGCATTCGCGCGGGGTATTTGCGTGGATCGTTCCCATCGAACCGTCATGGCCGGTGTTCATCGCCTGCAGCAGGTCGAAGACTTCCGGGCCGCGCACTTCACCGACGATGATGCGCTCCGGGCGCATGCGCAGACAGTTCTTCACGAGGTCGCGCATGGTGATCTCGCCCTCGCCCTCGATGTTCGGCGGGCGCGTCTCGAGCCGGACGACATGCGGCTGCTGCAGTTGCAATTCGGCCGAATCCTCGCAGGTAATGATCCGCTCGGTGCTGTCGATATAGCGCGTCAGGCAGTTGAGCAGCGTCGTCTTGCCGGAGCCGGTGCCGCCGGAAATGACGATGTTGCAGCGGACGCGGCCGATGATCTGCAGCAGGACGGCCGCCTCGGGCGTGATCGATCCGAAGCGCACCAGCTGCTCCAGCGTCAGCTTGTCCTTCTTGAACTTGCGGATGGTGAGCGCCGTACCGTCGATCGCGAGCGGCGGCGCGATGACGTTGACGCGTGACCCGTCCGGCAGACGCGCATCGCAGATCGGGCTCGATTCGTCGACGCGGCGGCCTACCTGACTGACGATGCGCTGGCAGATCGACAGCAGTTGCCCGTTGTCGCGGAACCGGATCTCCGATTCCTCGACCTTGCCGCCCACTTCGATGAAGGTTTGCCCGGCGCCGTTGACCATAATGTCGGCGATGTCATCGCGCGCGAGCAATGGTTCCAGCGGTCCGTAGCCGAGCACGTCGTTGCAGATGTCGTCGAGCAGTTCCTCCTGCTCGGAGATCGACATCGCGAAGTTCTTGATGGTGATGATATCGTTGACGATGTCGCGGATTTCCTCGCGGGCGCTCTCGATATCGAGCTTGGAGAGCTGCGACAGATCGATCGTATCGATCAGCGCGGAGAAGACCTGCGATTTCGTGTCGTAATAATCTTCCGCCCTCGGCGCTCGGCGCCGCTGAGGCGGCGCTGCCGCTTGCGGGCGGGATGGCGCAGCGATCGTTTCGCCGAGAACGGGCGCGGCGGCACGCTCCACCGGTACCAGCTGGACGGCGGGCATCGGGGGCGCTGGCGAGAAGCCGCGCGCACCACCCTTGCCAGAACCTTCATTTCCGCGTTTGCCAAACATCACTTCATTCCAGTTGCTTCATCGATCCCCGCCCCTTCGGGTGCGGGATCGGAAATAGTCCGCTACCGCCGCCTGCCGAGCTTCGCCAGAACCTTGCCGAGGCCGCCCCGTCTGGCCTTCTTGACGGTGGTGCGCCCGGTCAAGAGGTGGGACAGCTGGGAGAAGGTCTCGGCGGCCGGCGACTTCCGGTCGACCTCCCCGATCATGCGTCCGCTGTTGGAGGCATTGCCGAAGAGGACCGCATCGAACGGAATGATCGCTGCGGCTTCGATCTCCAGCGACGCGCAGAACTCATCGGGAGCGATCTCCGGACGCTTGGGCACGCCCACCTGGTTGAGCACGAGATGCGGTGCCTTGTCGTTCGGCCTCAACTTCTTCAAGGCATCGAGCAGGTTCTTCGCGTTTCTGAGGCTTGCCAGGTCCGGGGCGGCGGTGATGACCACCTCGTCGGCCGCGGAAAGCACAGAGCGGGTCCAGTCGGTCCAGCCATGCGGCAGGTCCAGAACGGATACGGGCGCGCTGCGCTGGAGGACTTCCAGGATCGGCTGAAACGCACCCGTCTCGAAGTCATAGGCGCGGTCGAGCATGGAGGGGGCGGCGAGCAGCGACAGATGATCGGAGCATCTGGTCAGGAGCCGGTCGAGAAAGACCTCGTCCAGCCGATCCGGTGCGAATACCGCCTCGGCGATCCCCTGCGGGGGGTCCTGATCGAAGTCGATATTGGCGGTTCCGTAGGGCAGATCGAGATCGGCAAGGATCGTCTCGGTCGAGAAAAGATTGGAAATGCCCCAGGCGCAATTATGGGCGATGACCGACGAGCCGCAGCCGCCCTTCGCGCCGATGAAGGCAAGGCTGCGTCCGAGCGGCTCCGCCTCCGGATCCACGAAGATCGCCGAGACGGCGCTCAGCATATCCGCCATCCCGACCGGCGCGACCATATATTCGGAAATGCCGTTGCGGATCAGCTCGCGATAGAGAGCGATGTCGTTATGGCGGCCGATGACGATGACCTTGGTGCTCGGATCGCAGACCTCCGCGAGCGGCGCCAGCTCCGAAAGCAGCGAGCCGGTCTCGGCCGCGGTTTCGAGAATGATCAGATTGGGCGTCGAGACGCTGGTAAAAGTGGTCGCGGCGGCGGCGATGCCGCCACCGGTGATGCGAAGGCTGACCTTCGCCATACGGCGGTCCTGGCCGCAACGCTCCATGAGTCGCTGCACCGCTTCGCTTTCGCAGAAGGCGTGGATCGAGATGCGCGGCAGGGGCCGGAGCTGTTCGAGGTCGCCGGGGCGCGACCCGTCCGCGGGCCAATCGCCGGCAGCGCCGCTTTCGATCGTGTATTCAATCGCGTTCATCGCTTTTCCTTGAAGGCCCGTTTCAGTTGAAGACGATCGTGGTTCCGCCGTCGCCCTTTTCCGTGCCGCGCCAGCTGTCGATCACCTGGCCCCGCTGCTCGGCGTCGATCGGCGACATCTGGCGCGGGCCGACGAGATCCGTCGGATTGGCGATCTGAGCGGCGAGATTGGACTGGGTGGCACAGCCGAAATTGTAGTAGTTGCGGTTTTCCAGCGTGTTCAGCGCCAGATCTTCCGGCCACGCGCCGCAGGGTGCGGTCTGCGCCGTTATCGCGACATAGCTCAGGCGGATCGGTGCGGCATCGCCCGTCACGGAGGCGTCATAGGTGGTTTCGATCATCTTCTTCGGTGACACGCCGCCCGCTGCCAACACGCGACGAATATCCTTGCGGACGATCTGCGCGGCATGGCCGTTCACCGATCCGCGCGGCAGCATGATCTGGATGACGCCGCTCGACGCATTCCGATATTCGGCGGCAAAGCCGCGGATGACGTCGCGGGTCCCTTGGGTGAGCCGCGTGTCGCCCGAGGCGACGGGAATGTCGATCGTCCGCTCGCCCTCCGTCAGCACGATCGGGTGGCGGGTGCGGTAATCGTCCGGAAGAGCACCGGTCGCGAGCCTGTCCTTGTTGGCGCAGCCAGCCAGCAGCAGGCCGACGAGCGCGCCCAGGGCCAGGCGATACGGAAAGCGGTTCAGGGCCATCGGAGGCTGCCTTTCGGGACTGTTTCGAGCTGCGCTTCGCTTCTTCATGGCCGGCCTATTTGTAGATGAAACCGACATTGCCGTGATAGCGGCCGGCCGGCGGCTGAGCCTCGGGGCGTCCATAGATCCGATTGACGCGGCCGAGGAAAAAGCTTTCGAGATCGTTCGCCGGATTGAAGTTGTCGTCCGGGCGCGAGATCGCGCTGCGGGCAACCGGCCTTACGAGATAGGGCGTGGCGATGATGACGAGTTCCGTCTCGCTGCGCTGGAAATCCTTGCTGCGGAACAGCGTGCCGAGGATCGGGATTTTCGAGGCGGCGGGCAGGCCCGACATCGCCTGGCGGATATTGTCCTGGACGAGGCCGGCGATAACGATCGAGCCGCCGGACGGCAGTTCGACGCTGGTCGAGGCCTCGCGCCGGCGGATGCCGAGGAAGGTCTGCCCGGGAATAGCCGTCATGCTGTTGCCGGTGACCACCGAGCCCTCATAGGTCGGCTCCGAGACATCGGTCTCGATCTGGAGGCTGATGCGGCCGGGGCCGAGAACGACCGGCTTGAAGTTCAGCCGGATGCCGTATTCCACGTCGTTGACCTCACGCTCGACCGTGGTTTGGCCGGTCTCGTCATCGGTCGAGACCTCCTGCACGCCGGCGAGCCGGAATTCGCCCCCCACGTAGAACTTCGCCTCCTGGCCGGAAATCGCCGTAAGACTCGGCTCGGCGAGCGTGCGCATGACGCCGGCCTGTTCCATCGCGTTAATGTAGCTCGAAATGGTGGTGGGACCGATCGAGCCCTTGATAAGGGCGTTCGTACCGACGCCGATGGCGTCGCCGAGATTGGCCGGATTACGGAAGCTGATGCCGCTTTCGCCATCGGAGACGCGGCCGTTGAAGCCGAGCTGCTTCAGCACCTGGCGGCTGACCTCGGCGACGGTGACCTTCAGCGTCACCTGGTCGTCGCCCTCGATCGTCAGCAGATTGACGATCTGCGAGCTCTGGCGATCCTCGGCGAAGATATCGGCATCGCCGTTATTGCCCTGGGCGGTGATGTTGCGCGTGGTGGCCTCGCCGCCCTTCAGGAAAGCGCGTGCGAGATCGACGGCCCTGGTCGAGTCGAGCGGCGTGCGCACCGTGCCTGTCAGCACCACGTTGTCCGAGATGATTTCGACATTGATATCCGCATCGGGAATGAAGCGACGCAAATTGGATTCGAGACCGGCGACGTCGCGCTCTACGGCGACCTCCAGGCTGACGATCTCCTCGCCGCCCGGGCCGAAGACGAAGATGTTCGTCTGGCCGACGGACTTGCCGAAGAGATAGATGCGGCGCGAGGTGCGGGTGATCGCATCGGCGAGCGAGGGATCGGCGACGAGGATGTCGTGGGCGTCGCTCGGCAGATCCACGACGACCGCCTTGTTGAGACCGAGATTGATTGTCTTGCGGGCGCCGGGGCCGCTATCGACGATCCTCACCACCGAGGAGGAGGCGGCCTCGGCGGCCGGGAGGGTCGGCAGCGCCATACCCGAAAAGGTCAGGCAGAAGGAAAGGCCGGCTGCGACAGACGCCCGAAACTTTTTTGCGATCGGTTTCACCTTGCGCCCCGCCTTACTTCTGGTTCTGGAGGGCCACACCGTCGCCCTTGACGATGGAGCCCGACTTGATGACCTGAATGCTCGGCCGGCCGTCGCCGTTGAGGAGGTAATCGGCTGCCGTGGTATCCGGCTCTTGCGCGTCGGCGACGCTGCGCAGAGCCAGCGAGATGCGGTCCGCCATCTGCTGCGCGACCGTCATGACCTTCGATTGATCCGGCGTCAGCTCCAGCGTCGCGGTCGTACCGACGACCGCTTTAGAGCCGTCTTCCTTCTCCTCGATCTGCTGGTCGATCGCCAGCACACGGACATTGCTCAGCACCGTTTCGGTCAGATAGAAATCCCCGTCGGACTTGCGCACCATGATCACGTCGACACGATCGTTCGGCAGGATGAAGCCGCCCGCCCCGGTCGCAACCGTGATCTCCGTGGCGACGGCGCGTTTTCCGGCGGGCAGCAGCGACGACATGATCCGGTTCGATGCGTCGGCGATCTTTTCCTGGCGGACCGGCTCGCCGGTGAAGATCGGCAGGCGGACGACGGCGCCGGCAAGATCTTCGACGGCGGCGGGACGGTTTTCCTCCGTTATCATGCCCTCGGCGACACCATCCTTCGGCCAGGCCTTCCAATGGATGGAATCGGCACCGAGACGGGAGCCGACCGGCAGGCTTTTACCGGCGACCAGCACATTGATGGTTGGTGCCTGCTCGATGACGGGTTCCGCCGTCTGCGGGGCGGGCGCGCGGGTGAGCTTCATCGCCAACAGCCCGGCCAAGGCAGCCGAGCCGACGGCCACCGCCAGAATGATAATGCGCACCGGTTTCATGATCGCCCCAAACCCCCAAGAATTGCCCGGGATCAGGTTGATCAGGAATTGGTGTAATTATGGTTAATGGAATGCTTATGCAGATGGTTAACGGAAGGCTACGCTCCAGCCTTGAGGTGGAGGCGTGTCAGGGAAGCTGCGCAAAGGCGGCCTGCATCAGGGGTGACGAGGGATAGGCAGCAAATCCGCCGCAAGCGATGGCGATGCCGTAAGGAATTTTGTTCGCAGTCAGCAGCAGGCGCGGAACCGGGATGCGGGCGGCAAGGATCAGGTTCTCTTGGCTGCGCAAGAACAGGACGAGCAGTGTCAACAGCCCGCCGAAAACCGAGACATACAAAAGGAAAGCAACGAGCGAGGCGTTGAAGCCGAACCAGATGGCACTGGCAGTCAAGAGCTTCGCGTCCCCTCCCCCCATCACGTTTGCAGCAAAAAGGCAGAAGCAGACGGCAAAGACAGCAGCCGCCGCGGCGATATGGAGGCCTATCTGCGCAAGATTAAAGCCCATAAGGGGCCCTATCAGAAGAAATGAGACAAAGAGGACCGCCGAAACATGATTGGGAATTCTCATCGTAAGTAAATCTGAGAACGCCGCCAGTGCGAGAAGAAATGGAAAAAGCAGTAAGATGGCTGCGTCGACCATCCAAGTTCCTCTTGTCTTCGTTTAGCTTCCACCTGGCTACGGCAAAGAAAAGGCCGCCTTCGGACGAAGACGGCCCGACATATTCGCGGCTCGATTATTCTCCGGCCCGATCGACGTTAAGGAACGTACTCAGGTTATCGAACTGCGTGTCTAGTGCGCCGCCGAGCGTCGTGGCACCGGTGATCAGCGCCACCGAAATCAGAGCTGCGATCAGGCCGTATTCGATTGCGGTTGCGCCGGACTCATCCTTCATCAGGCGTGCAAAAATGGTCTTCATGACTATTCTCCTCAAACTTCACTTGTTGTTCAGCACGTCCGTCAAACTGTTGCCGTTGATCGGATACCCTGAATTTAGCGGGGGCTAATTGCTTTCCGCTTAAGGAAACCGGTTATCGTGAGGTTAAAGGAAACTCGCTTTTTCCTGGGTAAATGTGCGGAAAATGGATGCCTTAAATTGCGCCGCATCGGCGTAACCATTCATTCACCAAAAGGCGCCAAGATGCGGCAGATAGACCGTCAGGACGCGCCATGAACACGCCCTCAGCGACCCCACGGGCCGCACTGCTTGCAACGACTGCACTTCTGGCGATCGCCGCACCGGGCGGCGCCCGCGCAGCTGAAGAAATGATGCGCGTCTATATGGACCACGCCCGTGTGCTGAAGCTCGACCGGCCCGTCAGCAAGGTGATCATCGGCAATGCGGAGGTTGCGGACGCGACCGTGGCGGATGCGAAGACCATCGTGCTGACCGGGCGCAATTTCGGCACCACCAATCTCGTCATTCTCGACCAGGACGGCAACGCCATGGTCGACGAGCGCATCCTCGTATCGATCGACGAGGGCAACACGGTGCGCGTCTATAAACAGACCGTCCGCACCGTTCTCTCCTGCACGCCCAATTGCGAGCGTGCGGAACGGCAGGCCTCGGCTTCGAGCGGCAATTAAGACCGGGAAATTCGCCCTGCCCTCACCCTAACCCTTCCCCGCGCGCGGGGAGAGGGGACTTGAGCCGCAAAGCGAGCCGCTTGTCCCTTCTCCCCGCGTGCGGGGAGAAGGTCGCGGCAGCGGGATGAGGGGCCCTTCCGCCCTCAGCTTCAGAACCACTAAAATTCTCCGGGTCCTCGAAAACGAATCTTCAACAGTCGCCGTGTATTTTGCGCCAACCAGTTGACATGATGGAACGGCGCGATGTCGATCGACGAGAAAGCATCCACTCCCCGGGCTCGCTCCCCGCGCGGCCTGTTTCGGCGCTTCATCGGCGACCGGAAAGGTGCGACGGCGATCGAATTCGCGATCCTTGCACTGCCCTTCTTCATCGTCGTCTTCGCCTCGATCGAGACATTCGTCGCTTTTGCCGGCGAGCAACTGCTGGCCAATGCGACCGATACGCTGGCGCGGAAAATCCGCACGGGTGAAATCACTACCGATACCGGCAAGCCCGGCTTCACGACAGAAACCCAGTTCCGCCAGGCCTTCTGCGAGGAAATCGCGATTATGATGACCTGCTCGGCGACCGAGGCGACGCAAGCCTCGAAACTCTATCTCGACGTCCGCAAGCTTCCCGCCGATCTCAGTGTCTTTCCGGAAGCCGTGCCGCGGATCGGCTCCGATCTCGACACCAGCGGCTTTACGTTCGCACCCGGCGGCCCGAACGACTACACCATGGTGCGCGCCTATTACCGCTGGACCGTGATCACCGATCTCGTTCGTCCCCTGGTGACCAAACTCAGACCCGCCGGCGACAGCATGCCGCGCGACTATCTGATGGTCTCGACCGCCACCTTCCGCAACGAAAACTATTGAGGCCGCCATGGAACGCCTTCCTGCATGCAAACGGCAGCTGTGGGGGGTCTTCCACGGACTGTTGCGGGACCGGCGCGGCGCCGGTGCCGTGGAATTCGCCATTGTCGCGCCGCTTCTGATCGCGGCGTATATCGGCGCTTTCGAGCTTTCGCTCGGCTTCACCGTGGCGCGCAAGGTCGGGCGGGCCTCGAGTGCGGTGAGCGACATCGTCACCCAGGAGCAGCAGGTGACCAAGGCCTTTCTGGACGACATGCGCAACGTCGCAAAAAACATGCTGGTGCCCTATGACGGCTCCGACTACGACCTCAAGATCACCGGTATCCAGGTGAACGGCACGACCGAAGGCAAGGTCGCCTGGTCCCGGGGCTGGTCGGACGCGAGCGACGGTGCGACGGTTCCCTATGCGGTCAATTCCGTGGTCAGCGTTCCGGCGGATCTCGACGCGGTGAATGCCTTCGTCGTGCGCACCGAACTCGTCGTCAACCACCAGCTTTCCCTGTTCGGCTCGGACGCCGGCGGCACGATCCCGCTGTCCAGGACCTCCTACTACCGCCAGCGCTTCGGCACGACCATCAACTGCACCGATTGCTGAGGCTTCCCTCCCGGTACTCACGCCGCCTGGGTCCTGGACGGCATGCATCAATTGCAATGGAAAAGGCGGCGCGCTATTTCTGCCGGATTGTGCGGCGACGGCCGCGAAAATCTTAATGGCACCGGCTCGCCGCTTATCGCGCTCGCGCTCGGGATCAGTCAGGGTGTTTCATGGCGCGTGCGTTCCTTTTCGTCCTCGATTCCTTCGGCATCGGCAATGCGCCGGACGCAGAGGCTTTCGGCGATCTCGGCGCCGATACGCTCGGACATATCGCGGAATTCTGCGCGGCGGGAGCGGCCGACCGGGCGGGTCTGCGGGAAGGGCCGCTTCATCTGCCCAACATGTCGGCGCTCGGCCTCATGCATGCGGCGCGGCTCGCGACCGGGCGGCTGCCCGCCGGCATGGCGCTCCCGGAACGCGTCTACGGGATCTACGGCGCTGCAAGCGAAGTCTCGCGCGGCAAGGACACGCCGTCCGGTCATTGGGAAATCGCCGGCACACCGGTGACCTTCGACTGGGGCTATTTTCCGGCCGAAGGCGACGCCTTCCCTCCCGAACTGGTCGAAGCGATCTGTCGCGAGGGCGATGTGCCCGGCATTCTCGGCAACTGCCATGCTTCGGGTACCGACATCATCGCCCGCCACGGCGAAGAGCATATGCGGAGCGGCAAGCCGATCTGCTACACCTCGTCCGATTCCGTCTTCCAGATCGCCGCTCATGAACAGACCTTCGGGCTGGAGCGCCTGCTGAACCTCTGCGAGGTCGTCCGCCGGCTCGTCGACGACTACAATATCGGCCGCGTCATCGCACGGCCCTTCGTCGGCAGCGACCCGGGCAACTTCACGCGCACGGGCAACCGTCGCGACTATTCGGTGCCGCCGCCCGAGCCGACCGTTCTCGACCGGCTGCAGGAGACCGGGCGCACGGTGCACGCGATCGGCAAGATCGGCGACATCTTCGCCCATCAGGGTGTGACCAGGCTTACCAAGGCCAACGGCAACATGGCTCTGTTCGACGCCAGTCTGGAAGCCATCGAAGAGGCCGAAGACGGGGCGCTCGTCTTCACCAATTTCGTCGACTTCGACATGCTCTACGGCCATCGCCGCGACGTGCCCGGCTATGCCGCCGCGCTCGAAGCCTTCGATGCACGCCTGCCCGATCTCGACCGCCGGCTGAAACCCGGCGACATGGTGATCCTGACCGCCGACCATGGCTGCGATCCGACCTGGCGCGGCACCGACCACACGCGCGAGCGCGTGCCGGTGCTGATGTTCGGCCCGACGCTTCGCAGCCGCTCCTTCGGCATCGCCGACAGCTTCGCCCATGTCGGCGAAACCGTCGCAAGACATCTCGGCATTGGCGCCGGCCCACATGGGAGAAGCCTCATTTGACCGCTCATCTGAAGAAAGCCGAACTGCATTGCCATATCGAGGGCGCGACGCCGCCTGAACTGGCGCTGAGGCAGGCGCGCAAATACGGCGTCGACACCAGCGCGATCATCCGCGACAGGGCCTATGTCTGGGAGGATTTCACCAGCTTCGTAAGGTGCTACGACGCCGTCGCCTCGCTGTTTCGCACCGAGGGCGATTATGCGCTTCTCGCCGAGACCTATCTGACGGAGCTCGCCGAAGCGGGCACGATCTACAGCGAAATCATCGTCTCGCCCGACCACGGCGAAGCGATCGGGCTCGGCGCCGACGCCTATATCGAGGGCCTCACCGCCGGCATGGAGGCGGCGAAGGCGAAGACCGGCATCGAATCGTGCATGCTGATCACCGGGATCCGCCATTTCGGTCCCGACTCGGTCATCAGAACCGCCGAATATGCAGCGATGCGCCGGCATCCGCTCGTGACCGGGTTCAATCTGGCCGGCGAGGAGCGCATGCACAGCGTCGCCGAATTCTCCCGCGCCTTCGACACCGTCCGCGATGCCGGCCTCGGTCTCACCATCCACGCGGGTGAACTTTCCGGCGCCTTCAGCGTGCGTGATGCGCTGGACCATGTCCGCCCGGCCCGGATCAGCCACGGGGTCAGGGCGATCGAGGACGGCGATCTCGTGAAGCGCCTTGCCGACGAGGGCGTCGTGCTCGAAGTCTGTCCCGGTTCGAATGTCGCGCTTCAGGTGTTCCCGGACTTTGCCTCGCATCCCCTTAGGCGGCTTTACGAAGCCGGCGTCCGCGTGACGCTCAATTCCGACGATCCTCCCTTCTTCCACACGTCGCTCGCGCAGGAATACGACATCGCCTTCCACGCGATGGGCTTCTCCGACAGCGAGATCGACCGGATGACGAAGACCGCGATTGAAGCCGCCTTCGTGGACGAGCCCACGCGAGAGAGGTTGCTGACCGCGTTGCATGTCTAGTTGCGCGGATGAGCGGGCGGAGCTGCACAACTTCCACCTACACTCTTGCGGCCCCCGCCCTTTCCATGGAAAAGAGGGTGGATAGCCAATTTTCGCGGGGAAGATGAGCCATGGACGGCGTAACGGTGATCGGTCATCCGCTGGTGCAGCACAAGCTGACCATCATGCGCAAGAAGGAAACGTCGACTGCGGGCTTCCGCCGGCTGCTCAAGGAAATCTCGACGCTGCTCTGCTATGAGGTCACGCGCGATCTGGAGCTGACGACCGAACGGATCGAGACGCCTCTCGTGGAAACCGACGCGCCGGTGCTCGAGGGCAAGAAGCTCGTCTTCGCTTCCATCCTGCGCGCCGGCAACGGCCTGCTCGAGGGCATGCTCGAACTGGTACCCTCGGCGCGCGTTGCGCATATCGGCGTCTACCGGGACCACGAGACTCTGCAGGCGGTCGAATATTTCTTCAAGGCGCCGGACAACATCAACG
Source organism: Sinorhizobium sp. KGO-5 (assembly GCF_036245905.1). Taxonomy (NCBI): domain Bacteria; kingdom Pseudomonadati; phylum Pseudomonadota; class Alphaproteobacteria; order Hyphomicrobiales; family Rhizobiaceae; genus Sinorhizobium; species Sinorhizobium sp. KGO-5. The sequence goes on along the minus strand of NZ_BDIZ01000001.1, from coordinate 551,686 downwards.
AGCGCCTCGTCATCGTCGTCGACCCGATGCTCGCCACCGGCAATTCCTCGATCGCGGCCATCGAGAAGCTCAAGGAGCGCGGTGCGCGGAACATCCGCTTCCTCTGCCTCCTTGCCGCCCCGGAGGGTATTCGCAACTTCCAGGGCGCCCATCCGGACGTACCGATCTTCACCGCCTCGATCGACAGCCATCTCAACGAGAAGGGCTATATCGTGCCGGGCCTCGGCGATGCGGGAGACCGCATGTACGGAACGAAGTAGCGCTGTCGGTCTGCCGTCCTGCCGCCTCGGAAACGACGCTGCATCGCGTCAACGAGTCCGATAAGGCGCGGGATGCGGGCGGAAAACCGCACACGCTTTTCCTCACCCCGCTCTCAGCTTCGAAACGACCACAGGCCGTTGCGCCGGCTCCTCGTCTGCGATCGCATAGAGCGTGGCAACCCGCTTTGCGATCGCCTCGGCCTGGCTTCGGTCGGCAGCATGGACGAAGGCGATCGGCTCGCCCTTTTCGACTTTCGTCCCGAGCGGTCTCAGGCTGGTAAAACCGACGCGATGATCGATCCGGTCATCCGGGCGGGTGCGCCCGCCGCCGAGTGCGATGACCGACATTCCCAATTCGCGCGTCTCGCAGGACGCCAGATAGCCATTCCGACCCGCCGGCACGGCAAGGACCGCGGGCGCCTCGGCAAGATAGGCGCCCGGGCGATCCACGAAATCGCCAGGTCCGCCGAGCCGCCGGATCATGAGGCCGAAACGCTCCATCGCCTCCCCGCTCTCCAGGACGCGCCGCGCCATGGCTTCGGCTTCGGCTTCATGCGCCGCAATACCCGCTGCAACGAGCATTTCGCCAGCCAGGGCCATCACGACCTGATCGAGGCGGGTTCCCGCTTTCTCGCCACGCAGATAGGCCAGGCAGCTCTCTATTTCGAGCGCGTTGCCGGCCGCGTCCGCCAATGGCTCGTTCATGTCGGTGATCAGCGCAGAGGTGCGCACGCCCGCGCCATTGGCGACCTCGACCAGCGAACGCGCCAGGACTTCGGTTTCGGCGGGATCCGTCATGAAGGAGCCATTGCCGAGCTTGACGTCGAGGACCAGCGACCCGAGCCCTGCGGCGAGCTTTTTCGAAAGGATCGATGCGGTGATCAGCGGCACCGAATCGACCGTGGCCGTCACGTCGCGGATCGCATAGAGGCGCTTGTCGGCCGGCGCGAGATCGGCGGTCTGGCCGATGATGGCGCAGCCGACCTCATCGACCACCAGCCGAAAGTGCTCGGGCGATGGCTGGATGTCATAGCCGGGAATCGATTCGAGCTTGTCGAGCGTCCCGCCGGTGTGGCCGAGCCCCCGGCCCGAAATCATCGGCACGGCCGCACCGCAGGCGGCGACGATCGGTGCCAGCATCAGCGAGACATTGTCGCCGACGCCGCCTGTCGAGTGCTTGTCGACGATGGGACGTGCGAGATCGCTCCAGTCGAGCGTTTCCCCGGAATCGCGCATCGCCAGCGTCAGCGCCACGCATTCGTCGCGATTCATTCCGGAAAACCAGACCGCCATGGCGAAGGCGGCCGCCTGCCCTTCCGAGACCGAGCCATCGGTCACACCCGCGACGAAACCGGCGATATCCGCCGGATCAAGCCGATCGCCGTCCCTTTTCTTTCGTATGATTTCCTGCGGAAGCATGGCCGTTCAGCCTTCGCTCGCGATCATCTCTTTCAGGATTGCCGCCAGCCGCGTGCCGCCGAGCGGTGCCATTTGCTTGGTTTCTTCATGGCTGAGTTCCGCCCCGGTCATGCCGGCGGCAAAATTGGTGACGACGGAGGCGGCGGCGACCTTCAGTCCGAAGAACCGGGCGAGAATGACCTCCGGTACCGTGGACATGCCGACCGCATCGGCACCGAGGATACGGGCCATGCGGATTTCGGCCGGCGTCTCGAAGCTCGGCCCGGAGAACCACATATAGACGCCGCGCGCGAGCGGGATGCCGAGGCGTTCGGCGGCCTCCTCCATCCCTATGGCCAGCGCCGCGTCATAGGCATTCGTCATGCCGACGAAGCGCTCGTCGCTTTCGACGCCGATCAGCGGATTGGCGCCGGCAAAGGCGATGTGATCGGCAATGCGCATGACCGAGCCCGGCGGCATGTCTTCGCGCAGCGAACCGGCGGAATTGGTGAGGATCAGGTTCTCGACGCCGATCCGCTTCAGCGTCTCGATCGGCACGCGCATGGCACTGGCGTCGCCGCGTTCGTAATAATGGGCACGACCGGAAAGCACGGCGACGGGAGTGTTGCCGATCCTGCCCGCCACGAACTCGCCGGCATGGCCGGAAACGCCGCTCACCGGAAAGCCCGGGATCTCCGCATAGGGGATGCGCAGCGGCTCCGCCACCGCGTCGACGAGCGAGCCGAGGCCGGAACCGAGCACAATCCCGTAGCGGGGCGCAAGCGCTCCGAGCTTGCCCCCGAGGAAGTCCGCCGCCGCCGTCATCCGAGAATCTCCGTCTCGAAGCTGTGCGGCAGCAGGTCGGAGAGCGCCAGCGTCTTCCTGATCCCCGTTTCGTCGCAAAGATAGATGCGGGTGCTCGCGCCGGAAAATTCCGCAAGCCGCTGACGGCAGCCGCCGCAGGGCGGGCAGAGCGCGAGTTTCTCGGCCACAACCGCGACCTCCGTGATCTTGCGCTGGCCGGCCATTACCATATGGCTGATCGCCGTCGTCTCGGCGCACCAGCCCTCCGGAAAGGACAGGTTCTCGATGTTTGCGCCCGTATAGATCCTGCCGTCCTCGGCGCGAATGGCGGCGCCGACCGGAAACTTGGAATAGGGCGCATGCGCCTTCGCCATGGCTTCACGCGCCGCGACAAAGAGTTCGTCCTTGGACATGATTAGCGCTCCTTCACATAGGGTACGCCGCCCGCCTTCGGCGGAATGGCCTTGCCGATGAAGCCGGCAAGCAGGATGACGGTGAGGATATAGGGCAGGGCCTGCATGAGCTGCACCGGAACCTGGCCGATAAGCGGCAAGGGCGTGCCCTGCAGACGGATCGCGAGCGCATCGAGGAAGCCGAAGAGCAGGCAGGCGAACATGACGTTGAGCGGCCGCCATTTGGCGAAGATCAGCGCCGCAAGCGCGATATAGCCCTTGCCCGCCGTCATGCCCTTGACGAAGCCCGCCGTCATCGCCAGCGAAAGATAGGCGCCGGCAAAGCCGCAGAGAATGCCGCAGCAGATGACAGCCCGGTATCTGAGCCAGATCACCGAGATACCAGCGGTATCGACCGCGCCCGGATTCTCGCCGACGGCGCGCAGCCTCAGGCCGAAACGGGTGCGGTAGAGAATCCACCAGCTGATCGGCACCATGGCGAAGGCGAGATAGGTGAGCAGGAAATGGCCGGACAGGAGGTCCGCATAGACCGGCCCGAGGACGGGAATTTCGCGGATCATGTCCGCGTCGGGGAAGTTGATCGTCTGGAACCGCGCGCCTTCGGCGAGCGCCGGCGTGCGGCCGCCTTGCCGGAACCAGGCCTCTCCCAGGATCACGGTGGAACCGGCAACGATGAAGTTGATCGCCACACCCGAGACGATCTGGTTACCGCGCTGGGTGATCGAAGCATAGCCGTGGACGAGCGACAGGGCCACGGAAACGAGGATCGCCGCAACGAGCCCCACCCAGACGGACTGCGTGACGGCTGCCGCCGCCCCGGCGGCAAAGGCCGCACCGAGCATCTTGCCCTCCAGGCCGATGTCGAAGACGCCGGCGCGCTCGGTGAACAGGCCGGCAAGGGCTGCGAAGACCAGCGGCACGGAGACGCGGATCGTCGATTCCAGGAGCACGACGAGAACGTGGAAGAAGTCCATTTCAGGCTCCCTTGGTCTGCACGACGGCGGCCGCGCGCTGGCCGCGCATCGCGAAGGCGCGCGTGATCGCCGGGCGGAACATGTTCTCGAGCGCCCCGGCAAAGAGGATCACGAGACCCTGGATGATGACGATCATGTCCCGGGAGATCGAAGGCATCTCGAAGGCGATCTCGGCGCCGCCCTGGTAGAGCACGCCGAAAAGGATCGCGGCGGGAATAATGCCGCCCGGATGCGAGCGCCCCATCAACGCGACCGCGATGCCGACGAAGCCGGCGCCTTGCACGAAATCCAGCTGCATGCGGAACTGCTCGCCCATGATCGGGTTCAGCGCCATCATGCCGGCAAGGCCCCCTGATATCATCATGGCGACGACGGTGATGCGGCTTTCGCTGATACCGGCATAGCGCGCGGCAGACGGGCTATGGCCCATGGTGCGCATCTCGTAGCCGAGCCTGGTGCGCCAGATCAGCACCCAGACCGCGAAGGCGGCCGCCAGCGCCAGGAGGAACGAGATGTTGAACGGCGCCGTGCCGATATTGAGGCCGAAGATCGACAGCAGCCAGTCGAGCTTCGGCAATTGCCCACCTTCGGCGAAGGTGCGCGTCTGCGGCGCCATCGAGCCGAGCGGCTTCAGTACGCGTGTCAGCAGATAGACCATCAGGCTGGAGGCGATGAAATTGAACATGATGGTGGTGATGACGATATGGCTGCCGCGTTTGGCCTGCAGCCAGCCGGGCAGGAACGCCCAGAGCGCGCCGAAGAAGGCGGAGCCGACAATGGCGAGCGGGAAGACCACGTACCAGGGCATAGTCTGGTCGAGCCAGAGGCAGGCGAGCGCCACGCCGATGCCGCCGACATAGGCCTGGCCCTCGCCGCCGATGTTGAAAAGACCGGCATGAAAGGCGACCGCCACCGCGAGCCCGGTGAAGATGAAGGTCGTCGCGTAATAGAGCGTGAAGCCGATATATTCGCCGCGGCCGAAGGCGCCGTTGATGAGATGGTAGGCGGCTTCGAGCGGGTTTTCGCCGACGAGGAGAACGACGAGGCCGGCGACGAGGAAGGCGACGGCAAGATTGATCAGCGGGATGAGGCCATATTCCACCCATACCGGGAGTTTCGCATAGGGCGTACTCATTCTGCGGCCTCCTTGCGGCCTTCGACACCGGCCATCAGCAGGCCGAGCTCGCCTTCGGTCGCCTCGGGGCTGCGTTCGCCGACAACGCGTCCGGCAAACATCACAAGGATGCGGTCGGAAAGGGAACGTATCTCGTCGAGCTCGACCGAAACCAGCAGAACGGCCTTGCCCTGGTCGCGCATCTCGATGATCCGCTTGTGGATGAATTCGATCGCGCCGACGTCGACTCCGCGGGTCGGCTGGCCGATGATGAGGACGTCCGGATCCCGCTCCATCTCGCGCGCAAGCACGACCTTCTGCTGGTTGCCACCGGAGAAATTGGCCGTCCTCAGCCGTGCATTCGGCGGGCGAATATCATATTTGGCAATCTTCTCCTCGGCATCCTTGCGGATCGCATCGATGTTCAGGAACATGCCGTTGGAGAAGCGCGGGTCATGGTGGTAACCGAGGATCGCGTTTTCGCATTCCTCGAACTTGAGCACGAGCCCGACGTGATGCCGGTCTTCCGGCACATGCGCCAGTCCGCGATCCCGCAGTTTCGCCGGGTCCGCGTTCCCGGTGACGTCCACCAGCTTGCCGTTGAGGAGAACCGTCCCGGAGGCGGCCTTGCGGATGCCGGCGATCGCTTCGAGCAGTTCCGACTGGCCGTTGCCGGCCACGCCGGCGATGCCGACGATCTCGCCTGCACGAACCTCGAAGGAGACGTTATCGACCATGGTCACGCCGCGGCTGTCCTTGACCGTCAGCCCCTGGACGGCGAGCTTCACGTCAACGGGATTGCTCTCGCCCTTCTCGACACGAAGCAGCACGCGCCGACCGACCATCAGCTCGGCCAGTTCCTCGACCGAGGTTTCACGCGTCGTGCGCGTCGCCACCATTTCGCCGCGCCGCATGACCGATACCTCGTCGGTGATCGCCATGATCTCGCGCAGCTTATGGGTGATGAGGATGATCGTCTTTCCCTGCGCCTTGAGCTGGCCGAGGATACGAAACAGGTGATCGGCCTCGGCCGGCGTCAAGACGCCGGTCGGTTCGTCGAGGATCAGGATATCGGCCCTTCGATAAAGCGCCTTCAATATCTCGACGCGCTGCTGAAGGCCGACCGGCAGCTCCTCGATCAGGGCGTCCGGATTGACCTCGAGCGCATATTCCTTCTCGAGCCGCTTCAGTTCCTGCCGCGCCTTGGCGATGCCCTTGTTGAGGATCTGGCTGTCCTCGGCGCCGAGCATGACGTTTTCGAGCACGGTAAAGTTCTCGACCAGCATGAAGTGCTGGTGGACCATGCCGATCCCGACGGAGATCGCCGCATTCGGATCGCGAATGGTAACAGGCTTGCCGTCGACCAGGATCTCGCCGTGGTCGGCCTGATAGAAGCCATAGAGGATCGACATCAGCGTCGACTTGCCGGCACCGTTTTCACCGATGATGCCGTGGATCGTGCCCTTGCGAACCTTGAGATTGATGTTCCTGTTGGCGTGGACCAGCCCGAAGCTCTTGTCTATTCCACGCAATTCGATGGCAATATTGTTCATATTGGCCTGCGATCCCCTTTTTGCCCGCTTCGGCTCATCGCAGAAACCGTGCCGACAATTTTTTTACCATTTGGTATAAGTTTATCATCGATTTTCAGGCGCGAAAGCCTGGGCGACGAAATCTCCTTATACTCTCATAGGATCGCCGGTGAGAGTCCAGCGCGAATATACACAGGGAGATTGCATCCATGGCGCGGGTGCGTGAAGGCGCTTCCCTCCCCCTTGAGGGGAGGGTTTGGGGGCCTTGCGGAAGGCCGCGGGTTAAATCCCGGCCAGCTAACGCAGCAGCCTCAATGCGTTGATCGTCACCAGGACGGTCGCGCCGGTATCGGCGAGGATCGCCGGCCAGAGGCCCGTCACGCCGGCAATGGTGGTCGCCAGGAACACGGCCTTGAGGCCGAGTGCGATCGTGATGTTCTGGTGAATGTTGCGCATCGTCACCCGTGACAGCTTCACCATCTCCGAGACGTCCGAGACGCGGGCATGAAGGCTGGCCGCGTCGGCCGTTTCCAGCGCCACGTCGGTGCCGCCGCCAACGGCGATGCCGACATCCGCCGCCGCCAGAGCCGGCGCGTCGTTGATGCCGTCGCCGACCTTCGCCACGACGAGGCCTTCGGCCTTGAGCCCGCTTACGATGCGCTGCTTATCCTCGGGAAGAAGCCCTGCATGCGCCTCGATGCCCCCGAGCCGGCCGGCGATCGCCTCGGCCGTCGCCCGGTTGTCGCCGGTGAGCATCACCACCCGCAACCCCTGAGCGGCGAGCGCCCTCAGGCCCGCCGCGGCATCCGCACGCGGTTCGTCGCGCATGGCAAGCGCTCCGGCTGCCCTCCCGCCGACGACGAGCACGGAGACGGTCTTCCCCTCATCCTGCAGGGCTTCGATCCGAGCCAGTTCATCCGCCGCCAGCGGTGCGCGCTCCCGGGCCGCCTCGGGCGAGCCGAGGAAAAGCTCCACGCCGTCTGCGGAAGCGGCAACGCCCTTGCCCCCGATGGCCCGGGCGCCTTCGACGGGAAGGAGCGCCAATCCATCGGCTTCGGCACGCGACAGGACGGCACGGGCCAGCGGATGGCTGGATCCCTGTTCGAGCGCAGCGGCGTAGTCGAGCACCTCCGCTTCCGATCTGCCGAAGGCGACGATGTCGGTCAGTTTCGGCCTGCCTTCGGTGAGCGTTCCGGTCTTGTCGAAGGCGACGGCTGTGATCCTGCCGAGATTTTCGAGGACGGCACCGCCCTTGATCAGAAGACCGCGGCGTGCACCTGCCGAAAGACTCGCGGCGATCGCGGCCGGCGTGGAGATGACGAGGGCACAGGGGCAACCGATCAGGAGAAGCGCGAGCCCTTTGTAAATCCAGTCCTGCCACAGGCCGCCGAGGGCGAGCGGCGGGATGATCGCGACCAATGCCGCGACGAGCACCACGCCCGGCGTGTAATATCGGGAGAAGCGATCGATGAAACGCTCCGTCGGCGCCTTCTTCTCCTGCGCCTCTTCGACAAGCCTGATGACGCGCGCGATGGTGTTGTCGGCTGCGGCGGCGGTGACGCGCACCCGCAGCGCGCCGTCACCATTGACGGTTCCGGCAAAGACGTTCGCGCCGGCTTCCTTCAGGACGGGCGTGCTCTCGCCTGTCACCGGCGCCTCGTCGACGCCGCTCTCGCCGGAGACGATGATACCGTCGGCGGGAAGCCGGTCGCCGGGACGGACGAGGACGATGGCGCCAGGGGCCAGGCTTTCGGCGGGGACCTCCACGGTCCTGCCGTTTTCTTCGAGGAGCGCCGATTTCGGCACGAGCGCCGTCAGCGCCTGTATGCTCGCCCGTGCCTTGCCCGCGGCAACACCCTCGAGCAGTTCCCCGATCAGGAACAGGAGGACGACCATGGCCGCTTCCTCGCCGGCGCCAATGAAGACGGCACCGGCTGCCGCAATGGTCATCAGCATCTCGATCGAGAAAGGCGTGCCGGAAAGTGCTGCCATGAGCGCGCGTCTCGCGATCGGCACCAGGCCGACGAGCATGGCGAGGATGAAAATCCAGGGCTCGGTACCGGGAACGAACTGGCCGATGGCATAGGCTGCGGCAAGGGCAACGCCGCAGGCGAGCGTGAGCCTGCCCTTTGCCGTTCGCCACCATGGCAAGGGCGCCCTGAAATGGGACGACGGCTTCGTGCCTGCCGGAAGGATTGTCGGATGGCCGTGATCGTGGTGCGGGCCGCCTGCAACTTGCCCGTGGCCGCAGCAGGCGTGCTCGCTCTGAGCCGGCTGCCGTTCCGTCGCAACGTCAAGCGGCGTAAGCCCGTAGCCGAGGCCGCCGACCTTCCGCATCACCTGGGCGCCGATATCGTCGCGCGCCACATGCCGGACGGTCATGGTGCCGGCGGCCACCGAGACATTCACGTCCTCGACCCCCGCAACCCGCCTGACGGCCGTGTCGATCTTGGTCGCGCAGGACGCGCAATCCATCCCATCGACGCGGAATCTCGTTTCCCGAAATATGCCTGTCATTCCATGCTCCTTACGAAACCGGAAGCAGGCTAAGTCCTCTAGCAACTAGAGGTTCAAGAGGGAAAATGCGCGGTCCACCCGGCATTCGCCGCGAGCTTGCGCTCCGCCTGCCCGTCGGTGAACAATTCCGGCATCAGATCGGCCAGGCTGACGATCTTGCCCGTACGCGAACTCTGAAGCGCCGCAATGCCGCAAAGGACCGACATGGCGCCGGCCCGCGCACCTGCGCGCTGTCCAAGCGGATCCGTCGCATCCGGCGCGAAGAGCGTATTCCGCAGCCGGTCGTCGCCGCCATAGTGCCCGCCGGGAAAATGCGGCACCGTGATCCGTTCGATCGCCGCCTTGCCCTTGGGAAAGTTGCGGACGAGCAGGATCATGTCCTCGGCCGGCGTCTCCCACGGCTGGTCCTCGTACTGGCGAAGCTCGATCCTGCCCGTCGTACCGTTGAAGGCGATATGATGGCCCTCGATCGGCTGGAAGGTGTTGAGCGAATAGGAGACGTGGACGTCGTTGCGGTAGCGGATATTCGCGACCATCGTGTCGGGGATGTCGATGTCCTCGCGGAAGACGCAGCCGTCGCGGAAATAGCCGTCGATTTCGGAAGGTTCCTCATAGAGCGAGTCGAGAAACGGATCGGCTTCGAGATCGAGGTAGAAGTCGCACTCGCTCTTGTGAGGACAGAGCTTGCAGCGAGGACCTCGAAACGGTCCCTTGCGGCCGTACATCTGCAGGTCGGCAAAGGCGCTGACCGCGTCCGGATCGCTGTCGAGATACCAGTTCAGGAGATCGAAATGGTGTGTCGCCTTGTGCACGAAGAGGCTGCCCGATCGTTCCGTATAGGCATGCCAGCGGCGGAAATAATCGGCGCCGTGGCGCGTATCGAGATACCAGTGGAAATCGACCGAGGTGACGCGGCCGATCTCGCCGGCATTGAGGAGTTCCTTGATGCGTGCTGCGGTCGGCGCGAAGCGGTAGTTGAAGGAAACGTCCACCCGCCGCCCGGTCCGCTTCTCCGCGTCGAGAATGCGGCGGATCTTTTCGACCGTGGTCGACATCGGCTTTTCGGTGATGACGTCGGCGCCGGACTCCAGGGCGCGCACGACGATATCGTCATGCGTGTCGTCCGGGGTACAGACGATGACGAGATCGGGGCGCGTTTCGGCAAGCATGGTATCGACATTGCCGTAAACGGGCGCATTGGTGGCGATCATCGTGCGGGCGCGCTCGGCTCGCAGCGCGTTCGTATCGGCAATGGCGACCAGATCGACGAGGCCGCGCCAGCCGGCCAGAAGATCCCTGCCCCACATGGTGGTTCCGCGGTTGCCGGTGCCGACCAGCGCAAAGCGACGCTTGTTGTCCATCATACCCTCACGCAATCCCTGTCATATTTTGCCCTGTCATATTTCGTAGGAGACACATCCTGCCCCAGCATATCAGCAGCAGTTCCGGTAGCGTTCCACACAGGTCGCGATCACCTCCTCGGCCGGACGCTTCCACCAGTTGTCTGCGGAGAAGATCTCGACCTCCTGAGCCCCGTGGAAGCCGGCCGCCTCGATCCGGCGCCGGATACCCTTGAGGTCGATGACGCCGTCGCCCATCATGCCGCGATCCGTCAGCATGTCCTTGGTGGGGACGAGCCAATCGCAGATGTGATGAGCGAGGATCGCCTGCATTTTGCCGGCCCTCGCGATCTGCTCGTCGAGATCGGGATCCCACCATACGTGATAGACGTCGATCGCCACGCCGACGCCCGGGCCAAGGGTGTCGCAGATATCGAGAGCCTGTCCGAGCGTGTTCACGCAGGCGCGGTCGGCGGCATACATCGGATGCAGCGGCTCGATCGCAAGCGGCACGCCGGCCGCGCGCGCATGCGGCAGCACCGCCGCGATCCCTTCCAGAACCATCCGCCTCGCCGCGTCGATGTTCTTCGAACCTCCCGGAAGGCCGCCGACGACCAGTACCAGGCAATCGGCGCCGAGTTCCGCTGCCTCGTCCACCGCGCGCCTGTTGTCGTCGATCGCCTTTTCGCGTCCTGACGCTTCCGGCGCCGGAAAGAAGCCGCCGCGGCATAGCCCGGTGAGCTTCAGACCGTTGGAGCGGACGATACGCACGGCCTCGTCGAACCCGACCGCCGCCACCTGGTCGCGCCAGGGCGCAATCGCCGTGATGCCGTGCTTTAGACAGATATCCACGGCTTCGGCGAAGCCGCACTGCTCCCGGATCGTCGCCAGATTGATGGAAAGCCCTTCGACCAGCATATGTTTTCCTCCCGATTTCAGGACACCGTCGCCGCCCAGCCCGGCTCGACGGATGAGCCGAGACCGACGGACCGCAAGACGGTGGAAAAGGTGATTTCGCCGCCGCGGATCGCCAGCCGCGCCCGCCCGGAAGCTCTTTCGTAGAGATCGCCATGGCGGGCGAGATAGGCGGCCTGCTCTGCCGCCGGGGCGCCGGCCATGCCGTCGACATAGTGGTGACCGTTGCGTTCGACGTGGCCGGCGCCGACAAGCGCTGCCAGCACGAGGTCCTGCTGGAGCGCCAGGCCCGACTGCGTCGTCAGGTCCTCGGCGGACATGAAACAGCATGCGGTCCCGGCTTCGGCGTTCCACATCTCCACGCGAGCGCGGTTGATGAGTGCCCGGTAGAAGCCTTTGCAGGACTTCGAGGAGATGCCGGCATAACCGAGCGCGCGAGCGCGGAGAAACGCGCCGATATCGCCATCGGACTCGTCGATTTCGAGCGGCATCCGCCGGGCGACTTCCGTGACCGGTTTCGACAGCGCCTCGGCGCGAGCGATCGGCTGCTCGAAGAAGAGCGCCGAGGCGCTCAATTTTTCGAGCCGCGGCTCTTCGGCGATCCGGTCGAGGAGATCGGCAACGGCATCGGCATTTTCGAACTGTTCGTTGCCGTCGAGCGTCACCCGATACGCATCGACGCCCTGGTCGAGAATGGCGGCGATGGCGAGCAGACGCTCGGTGTCTTCGGCCGGGCGCCCCGATACCTTGATCTTGAAATAGCGGTGGCCATAGGCGGCGATCACCTCTTCCAGCGTCTGTGGCAGGCCGTCCTCCAGCCGCTGCCCGGGCGCGAAATCGGCCGCCGTCAGCGCGTCTGCAAGGCCGATCGTGTGGCGAACGGCCAGCCTCGGGCCGGGTTCGAGGCGCGAGAGGAACCGCGCAAGGTCGAAGCCTCCCAGATCGGGCGCGGTGGCGTCGGTGATGCCCGGCAGGTTGCCTCTGACCGCCTCGGCGGCGCTTGCTCCGGTCATGCGGCACACCGCGTCGAGGATGGCGCGATCAAGGAGCGCCAGGCCGTAGGAGGCGACAAGGGCTGGCAGGCCATGCCCGGCTGCCGCCCGGTGGTGATCACCCTCGGCAGCCGCGTGCAGTCCAAAGGGGGTCTGCGCCTGCAGCGAGGTCAGCCCTTCGACCGCCAGACGCAAGGAGGCACGCAGCTGCTCCACATTATCCTGCGGCGAAAGACCTGGGTTCTTGTCGAACCATTTCGGCATCATCATCTCTGCCGCCCAGCCGATGGCGGACCGGCCGCGCGCATCCTCCACCCGCACCCGGACGAAGGCCTGCGGCGCGCTCGCAACGCGCGCTGAGCCGAAGCGGAAAGGAAAACGGAATTCGACCGGCCGCTCGAAAACCTCCGCTTCGGCCAGCCTGACGCGCGGGGCTTGCGTCATCGCAAAGCCTCACTCGACGCCGTGCACGGCGAGCACGCGCCGCATGCGGGCGGCGGCAAGCTCCGGATCGGCCAGGACCCCGGCTCTGTCGGCAAGGCGGAAAAGCTCGGCGAGATGGACGAGGGATCGGGCGCTCTGCTGTCCGCCGATCATGACGAAATGGTCCTGAAGGCCGTTCAGATAAGCAAGGAAGACGACGCCGGTCTTGTAGAAACGCGTCGGCGCCTTGAAGATGTGGCGCGAGAGCGGCACCGTCGGCTCCAGCAATTCGAAGAATTCGCCGTTTCGCCCGCTGCCCAGCGCTTCCAGCGCCGCCGAAGCCACCGGCGCGATGGCGTCGAAGATGCCGAGCAGCGCATCCGAATGCCCTTCCTCGTCGCCGGCGATGAGTTCGGCATAGTTGAAGTCGTCGCCGGTATACATGCGCACGGCTTTGGGCAGTTGCCGCCGCATCACGATCTCCTTCTCCTTGGAAAGGAGCGAAATCTTGATGCCGTCGACCTTTGCGGCATGCGCCTCGAGAACCTCGAGACAGGTCTTCATCGCCGCCATGTGGTCGCCATTGCCCCAGTAGCCTTCGAGCGCCGGATCGAACATCTCGCCGAGCCAGTGGATGATGACCGGCTCCTTCACCTGCGTGAGAACGCGGTCGTAGACGCGGATATAGTCCTCCGGGCCCTTCGCCGTGGCGGCAAGCGCCCGGCTCGCCATCAGTATGATCCGGCCTCCTTCTGCCTCGATCGCCTCGATCTGGCTCTCATAGGCCCGGAGAATATCGTCGATCGACACGTCCGGCCCAGGCGCCAGATGGTCGGTGCCGGCGCCGCAGGCGATCAGCGCGCCCTGACGGCCGCGCGCTTCGGCAAGCGAGCGGCGGATGAGTTCGCGCGCTTCCGGCCAGCCGAGGCCCATGCCGCGCTGGGCTGTATCCATCGCTTCGGCAACGCCGAGACCGAGATCCCAGAGGCGGTGACGAAAGGCAAGCGTGCGCTCCCAGTCGATCGCCGGCGCCAGCCAGGGATCGTTGTCGGCGAGCGGGTCGGCGACCACATGGGCGGCGGCGAAGGCGACCCTGGAAAAGGCCTTGGCGTCACGCCTTTTGAAAGGCACCGGCCGACCCGTGAGGTCGTAGCTGGCAAGCCTGCCTTCGATTGGAAGCTTGATGCTGACCATGGTTCAGAGCTCCAATTCCGGAACGTCGAGCCAGCGGCGCTCCGCCCAGGATTTGAGGCCGAGTTCCGCAAGCTGTACGCCCTTGGCGCCAGCCTCGAGCCCATAGGGCCACGGGCCGTCCTCCGCCACATGGCGCAGGAACATTTCCCATTGCGCCTTGAAGCCGTTGTCGAAGGCCTGCGTATCCGGCACCTCGTCCCATGTCCTGTAGAAATCGATCGTCTGCGGCTGATCGGGATTCCAGACCGGTTTCGGGGTGTTGACGCGGTGCTGCGTCCAGCATTTCGTGAGTCCGGCGACAGCGGAACCATGGGTTCCGTCGACCTGAAACGTCACCAGATCGTCGCGCCGCACGCGCACCGCCCAGGAGGAATTGATATGCGCGACGATGCCGCCTTCGAGTTCGAAGGTGGCATAGGCCGCGTCGTCGGTGTCGCAGTCGTAGGCGCGGCCCTGTTCGTCGATACGGCTTGGGATATGAGTCGCGCCGAGGCAGGAGACGGCCTTCACTTCCCCGAAGAGATTGTCGAGCACGTAGCGCCAGTGGCAGAGCATGTCGAGGATGATGCCGCCGCCGTCCTTTTTCCGGTAGTTCCATGAGGGCCGCTGGGCCGGAACGCCCCAATCGCCTTCGAACACCCAGTAGCCGAACTCGCCCCGCACCGAGAGGATCTTGCCGAAAAAGCCCGACTCCCTCAGCAGGGCCAGCTTGCGAAGGCCCGGCAGGAACAGCTTGTCCTGCACGACCCCATGCTTGAGCCCGGAGGTGCGCGCCTTCCGCGCCAGCTTGACCGCCGTCCTCAGATCGTCGGAGATCGGCTTCTCGCAATAGACGTGCTTGCCGGCGTCGAGCGCGCGGCCGATGAGCTCGGCACGCATCAGCGTCGTGCCGGCGTCGAAGAATATCTGGTCGTTCGGATCGGCAAGCGCCGCGTCGAGATCGGTCGACCAGCGGGCGATGGCATGGCGCTTGGCCAATTGCTCCATCTTGTCGCGATTGCGGCCGACAATGATCGGATCGATCTCCAGCCTTTCGCCCGACTGGAGCGTGATCCCGCCCTGATCACGGATGGCCAGGATCGAGCGCACCAGATGCTGGTTGTAGCCCATGCGGCCGGTGACACCGTGCAATATTATACCCAAACGCGGCATGCCGTTCCTCCCTGAGAGGCCGGTGAGGGGAAGAACCAGCCCTCCCAAGCCAGTAACTAATCGGTTACTTTGTGGCAGAGGAGAATCGCACTTGTCAACAAAAAAAACGACATGTGCTGGATCAGCGCCGGATCGACGCCAGCGTGACATGGACGATATGGCGCTTCCAGACGTCGAGATTGCTCTTGTCCATGAGGTCGCGACCGAAGATCGTCGAGAGCGTGTACTGGTTGGAAAGGTAGAAATAACCGAGGGCGGCGATCGTCAGATAGAGGTTCAGCGGATCGACATCGGGCCGAAAGAGCCCCTCGCCCTTGCCGCGCCGGAGAAGGTCGGAGAGCTTGTCTATAAAGCTCGAATGCAGCTCCTTTAGACGCGTCGACTGACGCAGCCAGCGAGCCCGGTGCAGGTTCTCGGTGCCGAGGAGACTCAGGAATTCCGGATGCTCCAGGAAGTAGCCCCAGGTGAACATGGCGAGCTCGGCAATTCCCTGCTCGGGCTCCAAGTCGCTGAGATTAAGGGATTTTTCCGCCGTTCTTATCCCCACATAGGCCTCTTCCAGCACGGCGAGATAAAGCTGTTCCTTGTCGCCGAAGTAGTGGTAGAGCATGCGCTTGTTGATGCCGGCCCTCTCGGCGATGGAATCGACGCGGGCGCCGCCTATGCCGTTTTCGGCGAACTCCCGGGTCGCGGCGGCGAGGATCGAGGCACGCGTGCGCTCGGGGTCGCGCTGAAGCGCCCGCTCCGCCCGTCCCCCGGACCCGCTCCTCCCTTTCGCCTCGCCTCTTATCTTGTCCATCACGCGCAACCTCCGCAACCTCTTGCCTTTAACGGCCTTCGGTGCAACTTTGTCAAAATAATTTACAAGCCAATGACAGTTCGGCACACAACTGCTTGACAGGATCACTGCTTCTCCATAACTTGTAACCAAATAGTTATTTGTTGCAAGAGGCCGGAACGTTGTGGAGGCGTTCCGAAGGGAGGAGGAACAGATGACGCATAAGATCAGCAGGCGAAACGTACTCGCGGGAGGGGCGGCACTTCTTTCGATGTCCGCACTGGGGCCCGCCTTTGCGCAGGAGGCGCGGCTGCGGGTGCTCTGGTGGGGTTCACAGGCCCGTGCCGACCGCACGAACAAGGTCAATCAGCTCTTCCAGGAACAGAACGCGGGCGTCGCCATCAACGGCGAATTCCTCGGCTGGAGCGACTACTGGCCGCGGCTTGCCACCCAGGTGGCCGGGCGCAATGCGCCTGACATCATCCAGATGGACTATCGCTACATCGTCGAATATGCCCGGCGCGGCGCGCTCGCGCCCCTCGACGATTATCTCGGTTCCGTGCTCAAGGTCGAGGATTTCGACCAGGTGCAGATCAAGGGCGGCAGCGTCGAAGGCAAGCTCTACGGCATCAGCCTCGGCGCCAACTCGGCAGCGATGATGGTCAATGCCGCCGCTTTCGAGGAAGCCGGCATCGAACTTCCGACGCCGTCGACGACCTGGGAAGAGATGGCGCGGTCGGGCGCCGAGATCACCAAGGCCGGCAAGCGCAAGGGTTTCTATGGCCTCTCCGACGGCAGCGCGGTCGAGCCGCTGTTCGAAAACTGGCTGCGCCAGCGCGGCAAGGCATTGTTCACCGCGGACGGCAAGATCGCCTATGATGCGAACGATGCGGCCGAATGGTTCGCCATGTGGCAGAAAATGCGCGAGGACAAGGCCTGCGTCCCGCCGGACATCCAGGCGCTCGACCAGTACAATGTGGAGACGAGCCCCCTATCGCTCGGCAAGGCGGCCGCTTCCTTCGCGCACTCCAATCAGTTCGTCGCCTATCAGGGCATAAACAAGGACAAACTGGCGCTGAGAAGCCATCCACTGATCGACAAGGATGCGAAGGGCGGCCATTATCGCAAGCCGTCGATGTTCTTCTCGGTCTCGGCCCAGACCAAGGACCCGGAACTCGGCGCAAAATACGTCAACTTCTTCGTCAAGGACCCGAAAGCCGCCGAAATCCTGGGCGTCGAGCGCGGCGTACCGGAATCGGCAGCCGTACGCGAGAAACTGGCGTCGACGCTCGACGAGCTCGGCCGCGCCATGCTCGACTATGTCTCGGGCCTCGGAGCGCTTGCCGGCGATCTGCCGCCGCCGCCGCCCAGCGGTGCCGGCGAGGCGGAATTCGCTCTGCGCAACGTCGCCGAACAGGTCGGCTTCGGTCAGCTCGACGCCAAGCAAGGAGGCGAGACGCTGGTGAACGAGGTCAGCCAAATCCTTGCACGAGGTTAAGGAGGATGGCGGCCGTGCAGGACACCGCTGTCGCAGTCGGCACGGGCGCGTCATCGCGCCCGGCCGCACAGGGCCGCCTGGCCAGGACATGGGCAAGCCATGGAGCCGGCTACATGTTTCTGTTGCCATGGCTCATCGGCTTCTTCGGCCTGACGCTCGGGCCCGCCATCGCCTCGCTCTATCTTTCCTTCACCAATTTCGACCTGATCCGCGCGCCGGAATGGATCGGCACCGCCAATTACGTGCGCATCGCGACGGCGGACCCGAAATTCGCCGCGGCGATCAAGGTGACCTTTCTCTATGTCGTGCTTTCGGTGCCCTTCAAGCTCGCCTTCGCGCTGCTCGTCGCGATCCTTCTCGACCGCGGCGTCCGGGGGCTCACCGTCTATCGGGCGATCTTCTACCTGCCGTCGCTGCTTGGCGGCAGCGTCGCGATCGCCGTGCTCTGGCGACAGCTCTTCGCCGGCGACGGCCTGATCAACAGCCTGCTGGCCCAGTTCGGCATCGAGGGGCCGAGCTGGATCTCTCACCCGGACTATTCGATATGGACGCTCGTGGTCTTGAGCGTCTGGCAGTTCGGATCGCCGATGATCATCTTCCTTGCGGGCCTTCGGCAGATCCCGACGGACATGTACGAGGCGGCGAGCCTCGACGGGGCGTCCAAGTTCCGTCAGTTCTACAAGATCACGCTGCCGCTCTTGACGCCGGTGATCTTCTTCAACGCGGTCGTGCAGACGATCGACGCCTTCAAGGCCTTCACTCCCGCCTTCATCATTTCCGGCGGCACCGGCGGTCCGATCAATTCGACGCTGTTCTACACTCTTTACCTCTACCAGGAGGCCTTCGGTAATTTCCGCATGGGCTACGCCTCGGCGCTTGCCTGGATTCTCGTGCTGATCATCGGGCTGTTCACGGCCTTCTCGTTCCTCACCTCTCGCTACTGGGTGCACTACGATGACTGACGCGACCATGAGCTCGGTAACCGCCGCGCCGCCGGACGCGACGGGCCGCCGCGGCCCTGTGGGATCGGTCCTCGTTCACGCCGCCCTGATCGCCGCCTCGATCGCCATGATCTATCCGCTCCTGTGGATGATCTCGGCATCGGTCAGGCCGGAGGACGAGATCTTCGCCTCCACGTCGCTTTGGCCCTCCTCGGTTGATTTCTCCTCCTATCTGCGCGGCTGGTTCGGGCTCGACGTCAGCTTCGGGCGGTTCTTCTGGAACTCGCTGGTCATCGCGGTGCTCACCGTCGTCGGCAATGTCGTCGCCTGCTCGCTCGCGGCCTATGCCTTCGCAAGGCTGCGCTTCGCGGGGCGGAATTTCTGGTTCGCGATCATGCTCGGCACGATGATGATCCCCTATCACGTGACGCTCATTCCCCAATATGTCCTCTTCCTCGATCTCGGCTGGGTGAACACATTCCTGCCGCTGGTGGTCCCGAAGTTTCTCGCCAGCGATGCCTTCTTCATCTTCCTGATGGTGCAGTTCTTCCGCGGAATCCCGCGCGAACTGGACGAAGCGGCGATGATGGACGGCTGCGGCGCCTGGCGCATCTACTGGAAGATCATGCTGCCGCTATCGCTTCCCGTTCTGGCGACGGCCGCCATCTTCTCCTTCATCTGGACCTGGGACGATTTCTTCGGGCCGCTGATCTACCTCAACGACATGAACAGCTACACGATCCAGCTCGGCTTGAGGACCTTCGTCGACTCGAGCAGCACCTCCGACTGGGGCGGGCTCTTCGCCATGTCGACGCTCTCGCTCGTGCCGGTGTTCTTCTTCTTCCTCTTCTTCCAGCGCCTTCTGATCGAGGGCATCGCCACCACCGGCATGAAACGCTGAGCGACGGAGCTAGAAAATCATCATGGACGAATTGCGTTTCGCTGCCGTCGGGCTCAACCACAATCACATCTACGGCCAGGTCGACTGCCTGCTTCGGGCCGGCGCCCGCCTCGCCGGTTTCCACGAGAAGGACGATGCGCTGGCCACGGAATTTTCCGCCGTCTACGCAGACGCCCCGCGCATCCCGACGGCAGAGGAAATCCTCGAGGACGAGAGCATCGGCCTCATCGTCTCGGCCGCCGTTTCGAGCGAGCGCGCGGAACTGGCGATCCGTGCCATGCAGCACGGCAAGGACGTGCTTGTCGACAAGCCGGGCATGACGAGCTTCGACCAGCTCGCCAAGCTGCGCCGGGTCCAGGCCGAGACGGGCCGCATCTTCTCGATCCTCTATTCGGAGCATTTCGAGAGCCCGGCCACGGTCAAGGCCGGCGAGCTCGTCGCCGCCGGCGCGATCGGCGAGGTGGTGCACATCGTCGGCCTCGGCCCGCACAGGCTGCGCCGCGAGACGCGGCCCGACTGGTTCTTCCGCCGCGCGGACTATGGCGGCATCCTGACCGACATCGCATCGCACCAGTGCGAGCAGTTCCTGTTCTTCACCGGCGTCGACGACGCGACCGTGCTTTCGGCGAGCGTCGGCAACCGGAGCGTTCCCGACGCTCCCGAACTGCAGGATACGGGCAGCATCCACCTCGCGACGGGGCGGGCCACCGGCATGATCCATGTGAACTGGCTGACCCCGGAGGGAATGCCGACCTGGGGTGACGGCCGGCTCTTCATCGTGGGCACATCCGGAACGATCGAGGTCCGCAAGGCGGTCGATCTCGCCGGGCGCGAAGGCGGCAACCACCTGTTTCTCGCGGACCGCAACGGCGTCGAACATATCGACTGCTCCCGCGTCGACCTGCCCTTCGGGCGTCAGTTCCTCGCCGACATCCGCGACAGGACCGAAACCGCGATGCCGCAGGAGCGCTGCTTCAAGGCCATGGAGCTTGCGCTTCAGGCGCAGGCGATCGCCGAACAGAACGGGGACAGGAACTGACATGAGCGTGAAGACAGTCGCCATCATCGGCTGCGGCATCGGGCGTTCGCATATCGTCGAGGGCTATCAGCCGCACCCGGACAAGTTCCGAGTCCAGGCTCTCTGCGACCTCAACGAGGAACGGATGAACGAAGTGGGCGACGAGTTCGGGATCGAGCAGCGGACCCGCTCCTTCGAGGAACTTCTCGCCGACGATGGAATCGACATCATCGACATCTGCACCCCGCCAGGCATCCATCTCGAACAGGTGCTGGCGGCCCTTGCCGCCGGCAAGCACGTGGTCTGCGAAAAGCCGCTGACCGGATCGCTCGCGGGCGTCGATGCGATCATGGAAGCCGAGAAGCAGGCACGTGGCGTGCTGATGCCGATCTTCCAGTATCGCTACGGCGACGGCATCGAGAAAGCCAAGCGCATCATCGAGGCCGGCATCGCGGGCAAGCCCTATGTCGGCTCGGTCGAGACTTTCTGGCTGCGCACGCCCGAATATTATTCCGTCCCCTGGAGGGGCAAGTGGGCGACGGAGCTCGGCGGCGTGCTCGTCACCCACGCGCTGCATCTGCACGATATGATGCTGCATCTTCTCGGCCCGGTGGCGCGCGTGTTTGGCCGGGTCGCGACCCGGGTCAACGACATCGAGGTCGAGGACTGCGCCTCCGCGAGCTTGCTCATGAAGAACGGCGCCTTCGTTTCGCTTTCCTGTACGCTCGGCTCTCAGGAGCAGATCAGCCGGCTAAGGCTGCATTTCGAGAACGTCACCTTCGAGAGCAGCCACGAACCTTATGCGCCGGGTAAGGATCCGTGGAAGATCATCGCGGCAAATGACGAAGTGCAGGCGCGGATAGACGAAGTGACCGGCGACTGGCGTCCGGTCTTGCCGCGCTTCACCACCCAGATGGCGCATTTCCACGATTTCCTGAGCGGCAGAGGACCCCTGCCCGTGACGACGCAGGATGCGCGCCGCGCGCTGGAACTGGTCACCGCGATCTATCAATCCGCCGATACCGGCCGCGAAATAGAGTTGCCGCTCGGCCCGGACAGCCCGAAATATGCCGATTGGCGTGCGAATACCCGATAGAGGGCCGCAGGGAGGAACTTTGACATGGCGACGAGCGTCGTTCTTCAGAAGGTCGAGAAGCGCTACGGCGCGCTCGATGTGATCCACGGCATCGACCTGACCATAGACCCCGGCGAGTTCGCCGTTTTCGTGGGTCCGTCCGGTTGCGGCAAGTCGACGCTGCTCAGAATGATCGCCGGATTGGAGGAGATTTCCGGCGGCACGCTGATGCTCGACAGCGACCGCATGAACGAAGTGGCACCCGCCAGGCGCGGCATTGCCATGGTGTTCCAGTCCTATGCGCTCTATCCGCACATGTCGGTCTACAAGAACCTCGCTTTCGGCCTCGAAACGGCCGGCTTCAAGAAGGCCGAAATCGAGCCGAAGGTGCGCCGGGCGGCCGAGATCCTGCAGATCGAAAAGCTGCTCGACCGCAAGCCGAAGGCGCTCTCCGGCGGTCAGCGGCAGCGCGTGGCGATCGGCCGCGCGATCGTGCGCGAGCCGCGGATCTTCCTCTTCGACGAGCCGCTTTCCAACCTCGACGCCGAACTCCGCGTGCAGATGCGCGTGGAGATCTCAAGGCTTCATCGGGACCTCGGCAACACCATGATCTATGTGACGCACGATCAGGTGGAGGCCATGACCATGGCCGACAAGATCGTCGTCCTGAATTCCGGCCGGATCGAGCAGGTGGGCGCACCGCTCGATCTCTACAACAATCCCGTCAACCGCTTCGTCGCCGGCTTCATCGGCAGCCCCAAGATGAACTTCCTCAAGGCGCGGATCGCGGACGTCACCGAAAGCGAAACGGCGATCGAGGTCTGCGGCGGAACGATCCGCCTCCCCCGTCGCCTGAACGGTGCGACCCAGGGGCAGGACGTCACATTCGGCATCCGGCCGGAGCATCTTTCCGCGCGCGAGGGCGGTATCGAGCTCGCTTCGGTCAATGTCGAGATCGTCGAGAATCTCGGCGGCGAAACCATGCTCTACGGGATCACGCCGGATCGCCAGCAGCTGACCGTCGCGCTGGAGGGGCAGCAGAAGGTCGAGCGGGGCTCCAATCTCGCCGTCCACTTCGACCCGTCGCGCTGCCACGTCTTCGGCGCCGACGGAAGGGCCATGCGATGAAACTGTTCTACAGCCGCAATCCCAACCCGAGGCTTGCCGTCGCGGTGGCACGCCATCTCGCAGCCGAGGTTGAGTTCGAATTCGCCTCACCCTTCGCGCCGGGGCAGGCGGAGCTGTTTCGGCCGCTCAACCCCAACCTTTCGCTGCCGATACTCGTGGAGGCCGGAAAAAGCCTTTGGGAGGCCGACGCGATCGCCTGCCGGCTTTCCCGCAAGGTGCAATCGGATTTCTGGCGCATGGGCGACGACGAACCCGACATGGTCCGATGGATCAGCTGGGGCAAGGAAAACTTCGTAAGAGCTTGCGACATGGTGCAGTTCGAGCGCGGCACGAAGCAGCGCTATGGGCTCGGCCCGATCGACCAGCAGCTGGTCGAGGAGGGGCTGAGCAGGTTCCGTACGGCAGCGGCGATACTCGATATGGAGCTTTCCGGGCGGAACTGGCTGGTCGGAGACGCCGTATCCCATGCGGATTTCCGAATGGCGAGCTTTCTGCCCTTCAACGATGCCGCCCGACTGCCGCTTGGCGATTATCCCAACATCTGCCGCTGGAGTGACCGGCTCGAGGAGATCGATGCCTGGCGCGATCCCTTCAGGGGTCTGGATGCGCCCGAACTGCCGCCGATTCCGGAGCGCTGATCAGACCGCAGACGCCAGCCTCAAATCCGGCGATCGTCGAAGCGGTGGACGGCCACACCCGCCACGGGACTTCTTGCGGCGAAAATGCCGCCGGAGCGGTTTTTCTCGCCGATGCCGGCTGGCCGCAGCGACGTGACGAGAAGCGTCTTCAGGTCCGCTCCGGCGAAGCAGGGCATGGTCGGCGCCGGCACCGGAAAGCGATGCGCCCCGACAAGGCGACCTTCGGGCGAGAAGCGATTGACGACGCCCGCCGACACGCCGGCGCTCCAGTAATGGGCTTCCACGTCGGTTGCGGCTCCGTCCGGTCGGCCGCTCGCCTCGTCCAGGCTTGCCAGCCGCCGGCGCCCGGAAAGCGCGCCCGTTGCGGGGTCGAACTGCCAGCGGTCGACCCAGGCGCCGCGCGAATCCGAGTGAAACAGAAGGGCACCGTCGCCGCTCCAGGCAAGGCCGTTGGAGCAGACGATGCCTTCCACCTTGCGTTCCACCGCGCCGTCCGGCGAGACGCGGTAGAGCGACGCGACGGGCCGGCGGTCGGGCACATCGTGCATCGTCCCCACCCAGAAGGCGCCGTCCGGTCCGACCTTGCCGTCGTTGAGGCGCGTATCCGCAATGTCCGGCTCGACCGCGGCGATTTCCCTGGTGATCGCGCCGACATCGGGATCGAACAGAACCACGCGATCGCGCTGCGCCAGCACGAGGCGTCCGGAGCGGGCGAGGCCGGCGCTGCAGGCGCCGCCCTCGACGGTCCATTCGACGTGGCCGGCGCCCGAAAGCTCGACGCGATGAAGGGCGCTGCGGCCGATATCGACGAAGAACAGGCAGTTCCGGCGCTCATCGAAAACCGGGCTTTCGGCGACGTCGCAACGCGAATCCAGAAGACACTCAAATGTTAAATCGAAAGACATGTTTCACACCATGGGCCCGGGCCGCTGCCAGAAGATGTACTCAGAGGCGCTTAAACTCCCGTTTTTGAATTCGCTGCCGCAGTTGCCAGCTCTATCATTGCTCTTGCCCTCGCTCAACTTGTAAAATAAAAATACAAGAAACCGGCCGGGAGATCTGCATGAAAACGCCCCTCGTAACCCGCGACCCTGAAGGCCTGCCGCTCGGCGCGGTGCGCCGCGGCAGCGTGTCGCCCGAAGGCGGAAAGCGTGTCCGCAAATGGTCGAGCCGGGCTACCGGCGAGCGCTTGAAGTGGATCGGAGCATGACCGGATCAGAGATCGCCATGGGAGCCGGTGATACGGGCGCGCGATTCCGTCAGATGGTAGCGCATGTAAAGGCGGGCGAGATCCCGGTTCTGGCCCGAAATGGCAGAGTAGATCTTGCGGTGTTCTTCGAGGACACGGCGGCGGCGGTCATCGGAGCCCTGCCGCGTCAGGCCGAGCGCCATGCGCATCGAGCCGCTGAGAATGTCACGCAGCTCTTCCAGAAGGCGTGGAAAAAGTTCGTTGCCCGCAGCTTCCGCTACCGCGTGGTGAAAGGCGAAGTCCTCTTCCCATCCGGTTTCCCCGCGCGCGAAGGCGCCTTCCAGCGCCGCCAGCGCCTCGCCGATCTGGTTGAGCTGAGCCTTGGTCCGGCGCATCGCGGCAAGCCCCGCGCATTCCGTCTCGAGCGCGAGCCGGGGCTCGAAAGCCCTGAGATAGATCGCGATCTCGGCCGAGGCGGCGAGACTGGTGAGCTTGTCGGACGGACGCGATTTCACGAAGGTGCCGATGCCCTGGCGCGAAACCACGAGGCCGTCGGCCTGCAGCCGCATCAGCGCCTCTCGCACGACCGGACGGGAAACCTGAAAGTCGCGGCAGATATGCGCTTCGGACGGCAGCTTGGCCCCCTCGGCCATCTGGCCGCTGGCGATCTGCTCGAGAATCTGCCCGTAGAGAACATCGGCAAGCCGCTCCCGCCGCGCCGGTTTCAGTTTCAACGTTACGTCGTTCAAGGGTCTGCCTTCACCTGTCATTTTTCTGTACAGGCGCAATCTAGCCGACCCACCCGCAAATGCAAAGGAGGCTGCCGATGACCGGGCGCAAGAAGCCGGAGGAATTTCGAAGCTTTCGCTGGTTCGGCGTCAAGGACCTTCGCGCCTTCGGTCACAGATCCCGCCTTTATCAGATGGGCTACGACCATGCGGAACTCGCAAACAAGCCCGTCATCGCGATCATCAATACCTGGAGCGACATCAATCCGTGCCACGCGCATCTGAGGACTCGGGCGGAGGAGGTCAAGCGCGGCGTCTGGCAGGCGGGCGGCTTCCCGATCGAGCTGCCGGCCATGTCGCTGGCAGAGACCTATGTGAAGCCGACGACGATGCTCTACCGCAACTTCCTGGCGATGGAGGTGGAGGAGCTCATCCGCTCGCATCCGGTCGACGGCGTCGTACTGCTTGCCGGCTGCGACAAGACCACGCCGGGAACGATCATGGGAGCGATCCAGGTCGACCTGCCGACGATCTTCGTGCCGGCCGGGCCGATGCTGCGCGGCAATTATCGCGGCCGGATGCTGGGTTCCGGATCGGACGTCTGGAAATACTGGGCGGAAAAGGAAGCCGGCCGCATCACCGAGAACGAATGGAGCGAAATGGAGCGCGGTATCGCCCGCTCCTTCGGCACCTGCATGACGATGGGCACGGCCTCGACCATGACGGCGCTGGCCGACACGCTGGGGCTTTCCCTGCCCGGCGCCTCCGCCATCCCCGCGGCGGATGCCGGCCATGCGCGAATGGCCGCGCTTTCCGGCGCGCGCATCGTCGAGATGGTCTTCGAGGACCTGAAGCCGTCCGACATCATGACGGCGAAGGCATTCGAGAATGCGCTCGCGGTGCACATGGCGATGGCCGGCTCGACCAATGCGATGATCCATCTTATCGCGATCGCGCGGCGCTGCGGCGTTCCTCTGACGCTCGATGATTTCGACCGCGTATCGGCCCAAGTCCCCGTTCTCTGCAACATCCGGCCGACCGGTGAATTCCTGATGGAGGACTTCTACTATGCCGGCGGTCTGATCGCGCTCTGGAAACAATTGAAGCCGCTCCTGCATACCGGAGAACGCAATGTGATCGGCACGATCGGCGGCGCTCTCGACGAGGCCGAGGTCCATCTGCCGGAGGTGATCCGCCCGCTGGACAGGCCGGTGGCCGCGCGCGGCGGCACGGCAATTCTCAAAGGCAACCTCGCGCCGCAGGGCTGCGTGATGAAGCCCGCGGCCGCCGACCCTGCCCTGCTCGAACACCGCGGCCCGGCCCTCGTCTTCGACGATTACGACGCTATGATGAGAGCGGTGAACGACGAGGATCTCGACGTCACAGCCGACACGGTGATGATCCTGCGCAATGCCGGGCCGGTCGGGGGACCGGGCATGCCGGAATGGGGCATGCTGCCGATCCCGAAGAAGCTTTTGAAAGAGGGCGTGCGCGACATGGTGCGCATTTCCGACGCCCGGATGAGCGGCACCAGCTACGGCGCCTGCATCCTCCACGTGGCGCCGGAGGCCTATGTCGGCGGCCCGCTGGCAGCGGTCCGCAACGGCGACATCATCGCGCTCGACGTCGATCGCCGCACGATCACGCTCGAGGTCGACCAGGCCGAGATCGAACGCCGGCTCGCCGAATGGAGGCCGCCGGAGCGCGATTATTCGAGGGGCTATCTGAAGATGCATGCGGAGAATATCCAGCAGGCACCGGAAGGCTGCGACTTCACCTTCCTGCAATCGCCCCATAAGCTGCCCGAACCCGAGATTCATTGATCACCGTGACGACTGGTCATTGGAGCCGAAGTCATCACGATCCGTGCGAAGCAGGTTGTACGCATGACGACGCGACTATTGATAACCGGGGCCGCAGGCGGCCTCGGCCGCTATGCCCGCGAGGGACTGAAGGGCTGCGCCGATGTTCTGCGCCTTTCGGATGTCGCCACGCTTTCTCCCGCCGGAGAAGGCGAGGAAGTCGTGCATTGCGACCTCGCCGAGCGCGAGGCGGTCGACCGACTCGTGCGCGGCTGCGATGCGATCCTGCATCTCGGTGCGATCTCGGTGGAGTCCGACTTCGACGCTCTTCTTCAGGCCAACATCCTCGGCACCTACAATCTCTACGAGGCGGCGCGAAAGGCCGGCGTGAACCGCGTTCTCTTTGCGAGCACCAATCATGTGACCGGCTTCCATCCCGTCGGCGAGACGCTCGACGATCTGTCGCCGCGGCGGCCGGACAGCCTTTACGGCGTGAGCAAGTGCTTCGGCGAGGATCTTTCCCGGCTCTATTTCGACAAATACGGCATGGAAACCGCCTGCCTCAGGATCGGCAGCTGCTTTGCCGAACCCACGAACCGCCGCATGCTCTCCACCTGGCTGAGCCCGCGCGACTTCCTGGCGCTTGTGCGCAGGCTTCTCGATGCCCCGAAAATCGGCCATCTGGTGCTCTACGGCGTCTCCGCCAACCGCGACGTCTGGTGGTCAAACGGACATGCGGATTTCCTCGGCTGGCGCCCGCAGGACAGCAGCGAACCTTACCGGCACGCGATTGAAGAGCGTGAGGAGGCGCCTTCGGACGGCGTGCGCTATCAGGGCGGGCGTCATGCGGCGGCGAAGCTGCCGGGTTAGGCAACTGGTTCCGCACGGTTCTCCATCCCCGCCGCTGCTCGGCATTGCCCTGACGCCGCACCGCCATAGATTCTGCAGCGGCAGCTTCGGCAGCTCGTTGCGCCGTCGCTATCCGAGCTCTCGCTTCAGGAGGAATACATGACTTCCCCCAGGACGGCAGGTGACGTTTCCGGCCATGATCCATTATCCGCCAATCCGCTCTCCGCAGATGAACTTCAGCGGATGGACGCCTACTGGCGGGCGTCGAACTATCTCTCCGTCGGCCAGATCTACCTGCTCGACAACCCGCTTCTCCGCGAGCCGCTGAAGCGGGAGCACATCAAACCGCGGCTTCTCGGCCATTGGGGTACGTCGCCGGGCCTGAACATGCTCTATGTCCACCTGAACCGGGTGATCAAGCGCGACGATCTCGAGATGATGTATGTCATCGGGCCCGGGCATGGCGGGCCCTCGCTCGTCGCCCACGCCTATCTGGAGGGCACCTATAGCGAGGTCTATCCGGACATCAGCCAGGACGCCGAGGGCCTGCGGAAGCTGTTCAAGCAGTTCAGCTTCCCCGGCGGCATCCCGAGCCATGTCGCGCCGGAAACGCCTGGCAGCATTCACGAGGGCGGCGAGCTCGGCTACGCGTTGAGCCATGCCTACGGTGCCGCCTTCGACAATCCGGAGCTGATCGTCGCCTGCGTCGTGGGCGACGGGGAAGCCGAAACGGGTCCGCTCGCGACCGGCTGGCACGGCAACAAGTTCCTGAACCCGGCGCGCGACGGGTGCGTCCTGCCCATCCTGCACCTCAACGGATACAAGATCGCCAATCCCTGCTTTCTCGCACGCATTCCCAGAGAGGAGCTGCAGAAGTTCTTCGAGGGCATGGGCTATGCGCCGCTTTTCGTCGAAGGTCATGACCCCGCAGACGTGCACCAGCAGTTGGCGGGCGCGCTCGATAGCGCGCTTGCCGATATCAGGCGCATTCAGACCGACGCCCGGGTCAACGGCAATCTGAAACGCCCTGCCTGGCCCATGATCGTCTTCCGCACACCCAAGGGCTGGACCTGCCCGGCCGAAATCGACGGCAAGAAATGCGAGGGTTACTGGCGATCGCATCAGGTGCCGATGGGGGACATGGACAAGCCGGAGCATGTCCGCATCCTCGAAGGCTGGATGAAGAGCTATCGGCCGGAGGAGCTTTTCGACGGTGAAGGGCGGCTGACGGCGGAACTGGCGGAGCTTGCCCCAACGGGCCGCCGCCGGATGAGCGACAATCCGCATGCCAATGGCGGGCTGTTGCTGCGCGACCTGAAGATGCCCGACTTCCGCGATTATGCGGTTTCGGTTCAGAGCCCCGGAACGGCCACGGCCGAGTCGGCCCGCGTGATGGGCAGCTATCTGCGCGACGTGATGAAGCTCAACCTGAAGTCCGGGAACTTCCGCCTGTTCAGTCCGGACGAAAACAATTCGAACCGCTGGCAGGACGTGCTCGAAGTCACGGATCGCTGTTTCATGGCGGACATCTATCCGGAAGACGACCATTTGTCGCCGCACGGGCGGCTGATGGAGGTCCTGAGCGAGCATCAATGCCAGGGCTGGCTCGAAGGCTATCTGCTTACCGGACGCCACGGCTTCTTTTCCTGCTACGAAGCCTTCATTCACATCATCGACTCGATGTTCAACCAGCACGCCAAATGGCTGAAGGTCTGCAACGAAATCCCGTGGCGGCGCCCGATCGCTTCCTTGAACTATTTCCTGAGCTCGCATGTCTGGCGCCAGGACCATAACGGCTTCAGCCATCAAGATCCCGGCTTCATCGACCACGTGGTCAACAAGAAGGCGGACATCATCCGCGTCTATCTGCCGCCGGACGCCAATACGCTGCTGTCGGTGACGGACCATTGCCTGAGGAGCCGCAACTACATCAACGTCGTCGTTGCCGGCAAACAGCCCTCTCCGCAATGGCTAACCATGGACCAGGCGGTGAAGCATTGCACCGAAGGCCTCGGCATCTGGGAATGGGCAAGCAACGACAAGGGCTGCGAGCCGGACGTGGTCATGGCATGCTGCGGCGATGTTCCGACGCTGGAGACGCTCGCCGCAGTGCAATTGCTGCGCGAGCACCTGCCGGAATTGAAGGTACGGGTGATCAACGTCGTCAATCTGATGAAGCTGCAGCCGTCGGGGGAGCACCCGCACGGCCTGCCGGACCGCGACTTCGACGCCCTGTTCACCAAGGACAAGCCGATCATCTTCGCCTTCCATGGCTATCCCTGGCTGATCCACCGCCTCACCTATCGCCGTACGAACCATGCCAATCTGCATGTCCGCGGCTACAAGGAAGAGGGGACGACGACGACGCCCTTCGACATGGTGGTGCTCAACCATCTGGATCGGTTCCATCTGGTCGAGGACGTCATCGACCGGCTGCCGCAATTCGGCGCCCGCGCCGCATATTTCAAGCAGGCGATCCACGAGCGGCTGATCGACCACAGGCACCATATCGAAAAATACGGCGAGGACATGCCGTCGATCAGTGGCTGGAAATGGGGCGCCGGCAGCGCCGGCACGGCACAGGGAACATCGACCGAAGGCGACAATGTCTGAAAGACCCACTTCCGCGGCCGGACATACGATCACGAAAGGCCCGCCGAAGCGGGCCTTTTTCCATGTTTCGATCACGGGTCCGATGCAGAGCGTGCCTCTGATGCGATGGGCGGTAATGGCGGGTTGGAGCAAGCCGGTCTCGGCCTCTATCGGCCTCAGCCCATCCGTTCCGACGCGTAGGAACCCGGGCTCGGCGGGAAGACGACGACGCGGTTGCCGTTGATGAAGCAGCGGTGGTGGATATGGGCGTGCACGGCGCGGGCCAGCACCTGGCTTTCGACGTCGCGGCCGATCGAGACGTAATCCTCGGCCGACTGCGCATGGGTGATGCGGGCGATATCCTGCTCGATGATCGGACCCTCGTCGAGATCGGCGGTGACGTAATGGGCCGTCGCGCCGATCAGCTTCACGCCGCGCTCATAGGCCTGTTTATAGGGGTTCGCCCCCTTGAACGAGGGCAGGAAGGAGTGGTGGATGTTGATGATCTTCCCCGACATCTTCTTGCAGAGCGCATCGGAAAGCACCTGCATGTAGCGGGCAAGAACGATCAGCTCGGCGCCGGTCTGCTCGACGACGTCCATCAGCTGGGCTTCGGCCTTGGGCTTGTTCTCCTTCGTCACCTTGATGCAGTGGAAGGGAATGTCGTGGTTGACGACCACCTTCTGGTAGTCGACGTGGTTGGAGACGACCCCGACGATGTCGATCGGCAAGGCGCCGATCTTCCAGCGGTAGAGAAGATCGTTCAGGCAATGGCCGAAGCGCGACACCATGAGCAACACCTTCATGCGCTCGGACTGTTCGTGGAGCGCCGTCTCCATCTCGAACTTCGAGGCAATCGGTTTCAGCCCTTCCTTGAGAGCCGCAAGGCCAACCCGCTCCTCCGAGATGAAGCTGGTGCGCATGAAGAACTTGCCGGTACCCAGATCGTCGAACTGCGAGCTGTCGGCGATATTGCAGCCCTGCTCGGCCAGATATCCCGATAGCGCCGCAACCACGCCGCGCGTCGACTTGCAGGATACGGTCAGAACGAAATTCTGCATCTTCATTTCTCTCCCCTCGCCGTTGGTAGCGCGCACGGGTGTCGATCCATCCCTGTTGCCGACGCCGCAAATTGCTACCAGAGCAGATCGATGGAATCAATCTTCAGGAATATATATTTCTCCTGAGGCAACTTTTGCTTTCGCAGCTTGGCGGGAAATCGCGCGTAGGCGAAAAGGATGAGCAGAAGCTTTCCTCAGTCCTCTCCGCGGCCGCGCGGATAGGAAATGATCGACAGATACCGGATCGGCAGCGTGGTCAGTTCTTCCGGCCCGTGCGGCGCGTCGGCGTCGAAGAACAGGCTATCCCCCGGAGTCATGCGGTAAAGATTGTTGCCATGCCGGTAAACCACCTCGCCTTCCAGCATGTAGAGGAACTCCAGACCATCGTGTTGAAACGTCGGAAAGACGTCCGAGTCTTCGGTCAGCGTGATGAGATAAGGCTCGACGACGACGCCGGAGGTGTTCGATCCGATATGGCCGAGGAGGTTGTACTGGTGGCCGGCGCGGGTGCCGCGCCGCTCGACGTCGACGCCCTCCCCCGCTTTGACGAACACGGCGCTATGCTCCTCCTCGAAACGGCGGAAGAAGGCGGTGATCGGCACGCCGAGTGCCCGGGACAGCGTCTGCAAAGTCGTGAGCGACGGCGATGTGTTGCCATTCTCGATCTTCGACAGCATGCCGACCGAAATATCGGTCGCGGAGGCGACGTCGGCTACTGTAATGCCGAGCTTCTTGCGGAAGGCACGCACCTCATGACCGATCGCGACTTCCAGCACCTTTTCACGAGTATCGCGGATGGCATGCGGATCCTGAGTAAGCGGCGTGACACGCGCCAACTCTGCCGCCGTCTTGCGCGCGCCGTCGGCGCCCACGGACGCCTTGCCGTTCTTCTTCGAGTTCCGATGCTTTTCCGCGTTTTCCCTGCCCATGCCGATCTCGCCTTGTTTTTACTGATAGTAAATATTTCTGGGTCTTCCACAACGCCATAAGCGCGCGGCCGAGGAAGTATTCTGCCCTGAGTAGAAGATCAACTCTCGCTGCAGCCTATGCCTGCTCCGGCGATGTGTTGCGCGTAACGGGGCGTGACCGCGAACACGCTGGAATGCGCCCGCGCGTCCATCGGCCCCCCGCCTCACTGTCGCTCGATCGCCCGGGCCCGGCTCGGTCGGGACGGCGTCACTTGACAGTGGTCTCGCTTTGCCTGACATTCCTGTTAGGCAAATATTTTTTCTAAGCAGAAAAAGGCCGGCTCCCGGCACCGAAATTATAAGGAACGAAAAACTACCCGGAGGAAGAACCATTGGAGGAGGAAAGCGAATGGAAGCGACACTAAGCAAGCTTGGCGAAGATGCGAGCTTCAGCCAGCGTATCGATGCAATGCACAGACGTGACCGTGTCTGCCTTACGGCCTTCGTCGTGGTCCTCTGGTGCACCCTGCTCTTCGCGCTGTTTACCGTTTGGCCCTACATCGCAACGCCGGCCATCGCCGTCATCCTGACGGTCGCCTGCGGCCTGGTGCTGCTCTTCAACACAGCCGCCATCATTGCCATGCTGCGCCATTACGAAGAAGACAAGCACTTCATCTACAGCCTCGATCTCAAGCATCTCGACGAGATGCGCCCGCAAAGCCGTTAGGAGGTATCATGGCATACGAACCTCCGAAACAGAGCTTTGCAGGCCAGATCTTCGACGTGATCACGTTGCTGGTGCTGACCATCGGAGCCCTCTACATACCGCTCTATCTTGGCCTTGCGGGCGCGGCCAAGGTGCCCGATCCGATCGCCGATCCGACCTGGGAAGCGCTCGGCCAGAACGCCACCGAGCAGCAGCAGTGGGCCGCGCTCGGCATCACCGATCCGGCGGCCGCCAACGACATCATCACCGCGCGCTTCGACTATAGCTTCAGTTGGGCCTCGCTCGTCGTCATGGCCGTGCTCGTCATCGGTTACTTCGTGATGGTGGTCCGGCTTTCCGACAGGGAGTACCGCGAAGTGATCGAAGAACGCTTCGGCACGAAACGACGCTAGGGAGGCGGCGGCCATGTGGGACATACTCGAATACGCGGCCTGGGCGCTTTCGGCGCTGTTCGGCGTGCTGATGCTCGCCGATCTCGTTCGCATCGACACCACGTACGACAACGAACTGCTGATCTCCTCTCGCGAAGGCGAGATCGAGGCGACGGCAGAGCGCCACGAGATCTGAGGGGAGGACGGCAAATGGACGATACTACATCCGCCGTAGCCGAGCCGGACCGGCTGCGCCTGCTGAGGGTGCTCGGGCCTGCGCACGTCTGGGCACTCGGCGTCGGCATCGTGCTCGTCGGCGAATATATGGGCTGGAATTTCTCAGTGGGCAAAGGCGGCATGATCGCCGGCCTGTTGGCCTGCTGGGTGGCCGGCCTGCTCTACACCTGCGTCGCCATGATCGACTCGGAAGTGACTTCGACGGTCGCCGCGGCCGGCGGCCAGTACGCTCAGGCCAAGCACATCGTCGGCCCTTTGATGGCCTTCAATGTCGGCCTCTTCCTTGTGATGGCCTATACCATGCTCGAAGCCGCCAACGCCATCACCGTCGGCTTCCTGCTCGACACCGTGGCCGGAATGCAGGGCCAGGCCGGGCTCAACCAGCAACCCTTCATCGTTCTCGCCATCATGTTCCTGGCGTGGCTCAACTATCGCGGCGTGCTCGCGACCCTGACCTTCAACCTGGTGATCACCGCCATCGCCTTCCTTGCAATCGTGGCGTTGTTCGTATCGGTGCAGTTCGGCGCCTCGGCGGTGCCGCTCGATTTTTCGGCCATCACCTCCGATCCGCTACCCTATGGCTGGGTGGGCATCGTGGCATCGCTGCATTTCGGGCTCTGGTACTATCTCGGTATCGAGGGTACCTGCCAGGCGGCCGAGGAGGTGCGCTCTCCTGCGCGCTCGCTTCCCTACGGCACGATGGCCGGCATCATGACGCTGCTGATCGCGGCCACCATGACCTGGTATATCTGCTCCGGCCTGATGCCGTGGGAATATCTCGGCCAGGCCGGCACGCCTTTGTTCGACGCCGCCCGCGTCACCGGCAGCACCGGACTGATGGTTCTGCTCTTCGTCGGCACGGCGTTCGCCACGCTCGCCTCCGCCAACGGCTGCATCAATGACGCTTCCCGCGCCTGGTTCTCCATGAGCCGTGACCGTTATCTGCCAAGCTGGTTCGGTGCCGTCCATCCGGTCTACCGCACGCCCTATCGAGCGATCGTATTCCTGGTCCCGATCGCGCTTATCTTCGCGCTCGGCGCCCCGCTCGACCAGGTCGTGACCTTCTCGATCCTGTCGGGCCTGCTCGGCTACACCTTCATGACCTTCAACATGGTGATGTTCCGAAACAAGTGGCCGCTCGGCAAGATCAAGCGCGGCTACGTGCACCCGTTTCATCCTTTACCCACGGTCGTGCTGCTCATTCTGTGCTCGACCGCCTATTTCGCCGTGTTCCTGGGCTACGGCACGCAGCTCAGCGCGATGATGTGCTTCTACATCGTGGCTTCGCTGTGGTTTCACTTCCGGCGCTACAAGTTCGTACGCCGCGGCGATCAGTTCACGATGCCGTGGCCAAAGCCACAAGGCTATTGATCGGGTCGGGCCGGCGGCGCCTGCGAGCCGCCGGCCTTCAAGGGGCGCGCACTGCCCGTTCGGCGCGCGCCGCCCACCCTCACGAAACTGTCCGGAGCGCTTCCCGCGCAGAAGCCGGCGACCAAGCCAGGGCGATCGTATGATCACCACAATTGCCTTCTCTGCCTTCGCAATAGCTTCCGGCGTATGGATGAGCGTTCGCGCGGTCCGCGACCATCGGGCGGCCATTACCGCGCGCCGCGGCCTCCTGGACGACGCGGCGCGGCGTTTTCCGGGAGCCCGCATAACCCACGGCGCAGATCACTTTCCGATCCTCGCCGGCAGGCTGGACGACGGGCGGCAGGTACGGGTCGAACTCGTCCCCGACACGCTGGTCTGCCGACGATTGCCGCAACTGTGGCTGAAGCTCACCCTGCTCGAAACCAGCCCCTGTGCCAGGCCGAAGATCGGTGCGCTGGCGCGGCCGACCGGCGCCGAATTCTACTCGCTCGTGCACGAGATGCCGCATCTGTTGATCCCGCCGCCCAGCGACGCCGCCCTCCTGATGCGCGGCGACGGCAATGCTTCGCGTCGGCAGGTCGAACGCGCCGCAGCCATGTTCGGCAAGCTGTTCGCCGATCTCACGCTCAAGGAGGCCGCGATTACTTCACGCGGCGTGCGGCTGGTCCGCCAGGCGGCTCAGGGGCAACGCGGCGCCCATCTGCTGCTGCGGCAGGCGCGGTTTTCAATCACGGCCATTGCGCCCGAGACGATACGCCGGACGATCGCCGAAGCAGAGGCCCTGAGCGGCTCGCTGGCGGACGATGAGCCTGCTTATTCGCTGCCGCCGTCGGCGGGAGCGATTCCAGAAGGTATTCAGCGGTTTTCGGACCGGGAGTGCGCAGTTTCAAAGTGCTGAGGAGGCCGCCGTGGCCAAGCCGATCAATCCCTATCTCGTGCTGATATTGGCCACGATGCTGCCCGGGGCCGGCCATGTCGCCCTGCGCGATGCGGCTCGGGGCCTGGCCTTCGCTTTTTTCGTCGTTTTCTTTTCGGTGATCACCTACATGACGACGCCACCGGACCGCTCCTTCATCGGGCGGCATGCAGGCGGCATTTTCGTCTGGGCCCTTTCGATCCCCGACGCTTACCGCCGTGCGCGCATCCGCACGGTGATGGCCCGGAAGAGCTGAAGCGACCTGCAGCTCACGGCCGGGACGTCGGTCGAGGCGTTTCCAAGATCGTTTGACTGTCTTTCAACAACGAAACGATCCGGTTCTTTCAAGCTGACGGAAAAGCCCTGGTGCTACACGTCGAGCGTGGTCTGGTGCTCCCATTCGGTGAATTGCGAGCAATAGGTGTTCCACTCGCCCTGTTTCAGCTTCAGATAGGCGGCGGAGAACTCGCGTCCCAGGGCCTCCTGCAGCTCCTCGTCCCGATTGTATTCCCGCAATGCGTCGAGCAGGTTCAGCGGAAGCTTCGGCGCGTCGGTTACCTTATGGCCGTCCTTGTACATGTCGATGTCGTAGTGACGGCCGGGATCGGCCTTGGAGCGAACGCCCGAAAGGCCGGCCGCAATGATGATCGCCTGCAGGAGGTAGGGATTGACGGCGCCGTCCGGAAGGCGCAGCTCGAAACGGCCGGGGCCGGGAACGCGCACCATGTGGGTGCGGTTGTTGCCGGTCCAGGTCACCGAATTTGGCGCCCAGGTTGCGCCGGAGATCGTGCGCGGCGCGTTGATCCGCTTGTAGGAGTTGACCGTCGGATTGGTAACCGCGGCGAGCGCGCTTGCATGTTTCATGATGCCGCCCAGGAAGTGGCGTCCCTCGGCTGAAAGGCCGAACTCCGCTTTGCTGTCGGCAAAGGCATTCACCTCGCCTTCCAGATCCCAGACCGAAATGTGGCAATGGCAACCGTTGCCCGTCAGACCCTTGAACGGCTTCGGCATGAAGGTCGCGCGCAGCCCGTGCTTCTCGGCGACCGACTTCACCATGAACTTGAAAAAGGAATGCTTGTCGGCGGTCCGGAGCGCGTCGTCATACTCCCAGTTCATCTCGAACTGGCCGTTCGCATCCTCATGGTCGTTCTGGTAGGGCTTCCATCCGAGTTCCAGCATGTAGTCGCAGATTTCGGCGATCACGTCGTAGCGGCGCATGATCGCCTGCTGGTCATAGCAAGGCTTTTCCGCCGTATCGAACGTGTCGGAAATCTTCGATCCGTCCGGAGAGATCAGGAAGAACTCCGGTTCGACGCCGGTCTTGACGCGAAGACCTTCCTGGGCGGCCTGAGCGACGAGCTTCTTCAGCACCACGCGCGGTGCCTGTTCCACGGGCGCGTCGTCCATGACGCAGTCTGCCGCCACCCAGGCGACATCCTTCTTCCAGGGGAGTTGGATGGCCGCGGACGCATCGGGGAGAGCGAAGAGATCGGGATGTGCAGGCGTGAGATCGAACCAGGTGGCAAAGCCTGCGAAGCCCGCGCCGCCCTTCTGCATGTCGGCGATCGCCTCTGCGGGAACCAGTTTGGCGCGCTGCCCGCCGAAGAGATCGGTGTAGCTGATCATGAAATATTTGACGCCCTTTTCCCGGGCGAATGTGGAGAGATCCAGTGTCACTTTGTTCCCCTTTTGGATTCCGACACTCAATTTCAAACGAAAGGGCCGCACCCTCTCAAGTGCGGCCCTTAACCCTTTCATTCAAAAGGTACCTTTGCCAGGATACCAGCTCGTTCCCGCAAGCGGCACCTGGGCCATGGCTGCGGCTTCCATCGTCAGCGCGCACAGATCCTCCGGCTCGAGATTGTGGAGGTGGTTCTTGCCGCAGGCACGGGCGATGGTCTGTGCTTCGAGCGTCATCACCTTCAGATAGTTGGCCAGCCGCCGGCCGGCGGCGACCGGGTCGAGGCGCTTCATCAGTTCGGGGTCCTGCGTCGTGATGCCGGCGGGGTCCTTGCCCTCGTGCCAGTCGTCATAGGCGCCGGCCGTCGTGCCGAGCTTCTGGTATTCTTCTTCCCAGTGCGGGTCGTTGTCGCCGATGGCGACCAACGCCGCGGTGCCGATGGCCACCGCGTCGGCTCCAAGTGCCAGCGCCTTGGCGACGTCCGCGCCGGAGCGGATACCCCCGGACACGACGAGCTGTACCTTGCGGTGCATGCCGAGATCCTGGAGCGCCTGGACGGCCGGCCGAATGCAGGCAAGCGTCGGCATGCCGACATTCTCGATGAAGACGTCCTGCGTCGCCGCGGTCCCGCCCTGCATGCCGTCGAGCACGACGACATCCGCACCGGCTTTGACCGCGAGCGCCGTGTCGTAATAGGGCCGCGCACCGCCGACCTTGACGTAGATCGGCTTCTCCCAGTCGGTGATCTCGCGCAGTTCGAGAATTTTGATCTCGAGATCGTCCGGCCCGGTCCAATCGGGATGACGGCAGGCCGAGCGCTGGTCGATGCCCTTCGGCAGGTTGCGCATGTTGGCGACCCTGTCGGAAATCTTCTGGCCGAGCAGCATGCCGCCGCCACCGGGCTTGGCCCCTTGCCCGACCACCACCTCGATCGCATCCGCGCGGCGCAGATCCCTCGGGTTCATGCCGTAACGCGACGGCAGATACTGATAGACGAGCGTCTGAGAATGACCGCGCTCCTCATCCGTCATACCTCCGTCGCCGGTGGTGGTCGACGTTCCCGAAGCCGTCGCACCGCGTCCGAGTGCTTCCTTGGCGGGGCCGGAAAGCGCTCCGAAGCTCATGCCGGCGATGGTGATCGGAATCTTCAGATGGATCGGCTTCTTCGCGAAGCGCGTTCCCAGGACGACCGAGGTGTCGCACTTCTCGCGATAGCCTTCGAGCGGATAGCGCGAGATCGACGCGCCGAGAAAGAGAAGATCGTCGAAATGCGGAACCTTGCGCTTGGTGCCGGCGCCTCTGATGTCATAAATGCCCGTCGCAGCCGCACGGCGGATTTCCGCAAGCGTATAGTCGTCGAAAGTCGCGGACTTGCGCGGCGGGGTATAGGGGTTGTGATAGCTCATACTGGTCCCTGCCTTTAATACGCGTCTGCGTTGTCGATGTTGAAATTGTAGAGCTTGCGGGCCGAGCCGTAGCGCTTGAACTCTTCCGGACGGACATCCTTGACATCGGCCTTTTCCAGGAGCTCGGCCAGCTTTTGCAGATGTTCCGGACGCATCTCCTTCTCGATGCAATCGGCGCCGAGACTCTTGACCGTGCCGCGTACGAAGAGCTTGGCCTCGTAGAGGCTGTCACCCAAGGCATCGCCCGCGTCGCCGAGCACGACGAGGTGGCCCGACTGGCCCATGAAAGCCGACATATGGCCGATATTTCCATGGACGACGATATCGATGCCTTTCATCGAGATGCCGCAGCGCGACGCCGCGTTGCCCTTTATCACGAGCAGGCCGCCGCGGCCGGTCGCGCCCGCATACTGGCTGGCATCGCCCTCGATGACGACTGTGCCGGACATCATGTTTTCCGCGACACCCGGGCCTGCCGAGCCATGGACCGTGACCGTTCCGCCGTCGTTCATGCCGGCGCAATAGTAGCCGACGGAGCCGTTCACATCGACCACGACGGGACCGTCGATCCCGACAGCGACCGCATGGCTTCCGCGCGGATTGGCGACTTCGAAGGACAGATCGTTCGAGCCCTGCTGAATATTATGGAGGGACCTATTGAGTTCACGCAGCGGCGTGGTGGCGAGATCAATAACAGGCATACTTGAAAAATCCTTGGAAAGGGGCCGAAATACCCGTCAGGCGGCCTTCTGATGGTCCCAGAAGTAAACGGTCGCGGGCTCCGGCTCCCAGATGCGCGCGCTCTCGATATCCGGCAAATTGACCAGCGCCCGGTATTCGGAACCGAATGCGACATAGCGATCCGTTTCAGCCATGACCGCCGGCTTGCACGCGATCGGGTCACGCACGACGCCGAAGCCCGACTTGGTACCGACGACGAAGGTAAAGAAACCGTCGAGGTCCTCGAGCGCGCCGGTCAGGGCCTGTCCGAGATCCTTGCCCTTGGCCATTTCCGCCGTCAGGTACGCGGCAGCGACCTCCGTGTCGTTCTGCGTCTCGAAGGCTATTCCTTCACGGATCAGTTCCCGGCGCAGATTGTTATGGTTCGACAACGATCCGTTATGCACGAGGCACTGATCCGACCCGGTGGAAAACGGGTGTGCGCCAAGTGTGGTCACGGCCGATTCCGTAGCCATTCGGGTGTGGCCGATGCCATGCGAACCGCCCATCGAGCGCACATCGAACCGTGCGACGACATCCTTCGGCAGGCCGACTTCCTTGTAGATCTCGACACTGTCGCCGGCGCCCATGATGCGTACATCCGGACGGATCGCGGCGAGAACGGCACGGACATCCGCGAGCCTGGCGGCTGCGATCCCAACGACCGCATGGGTGCTCTTGACGGCAACGCGTGCCGGCACGCCTGCTTCGGCGAGGTCCCGTTCAAGGTCTGCGAAGTCAATCTCGGGCTTCGCAGACTGGATCGTCACCTTCGCCTTCCCCTCGGTAGCCGAGCCGTAAATGGCCAGCCCGGCCGAGTCCGGACCACGGTCCGTCATGGTGATCAACATGTCCGAAAGAAGCTCGCCAAGCTGCGGCTCGAGCCTGCTGTCTTTCAGAAACAAACCAACAATGCCGCACATTCGCGTAGTCCCTCCATTCGTGCATGGAACGATGCTAGCACGCAGCCGCGGGACCATCAACTGTGGAGAATATTTTTTTCTTACTAGGCAATATCAGAAGCGTCAGCTCATGAACCGTTGCGGCGGCGCAGGCTTCCCGGAGTCTCCGAAAACAGGCGTTTGAACGCATTCGAAAAATGTGCGGGGCTCGAAAAGCCCGTGGCGTAGGCGATCTCCGGGATGGAGAGCGGGCTCTGCTGCAGGAGCCGGCGGGCGTGCCGCAGCCGGATCTCCCGGTAGGTGTCGAGAAAGCCGGCACCGCGATGCTCCCTGAAAAGCCGGTCGAGATGCCGCGGGCTCACCCCGGCGAGACGCGCCATGGCGGTCCGGTCGAGCGGCCGTTCGATCGCCGTTTCCATCTTCTCGAGAACCGCAAGCAGGGCGGGATGATTGGTACCGAACCGCTCTGCGGCCGAACCGCGCTGCGGCGCCGCCGGCTCGGCGACGGCCGCGTGCAGATACCAGTCGCTGACCCGGCGGGCAAAGTCGGTTCCCAGGCGTTCGGCGATCATCGCATGCATCATGTCGAGCGGCGCCACCCCGCCGCCGCAGGTGGCAATTCCACCGTCCAGCACGAAGCGCGCATGTCTCGGGTTGAGATGGGGAAATGCTTCCTTCAGCGCAGGCGCGTGCTCCCAGTGAATGGTGAAGTCGCGGTTGTCGAGCAGTCCCGCAGCGGCGAGCACGAAGGCTCCGCTCGATATGCCGCCGACGCGAATACCGAGGCGCGAGAGCCGCCGGAGCGTCGTGTGGGATGCAGACGTATCCGCCCAGTCGGTTGGCTCTCCGCCCGCGCAAACGAAGACGGTATGGCAGGCTTCCGCTTCACTCTCCAGATCCGCACAGCCGACCGACAGCCCGGAGGATGAAGAGACGGTCCCTCCTCCCTGCGCAAGCGGGACGATCTGGTAGAGCGGCCGGCCGGCAAGAAGATTGGCCGCACGCAGGGGCTCCGTCGCCGACGCGTAGCTCATCAGGGCAAAATTGCGCACCAGCAAAAATCCGATCCTCTGCACGTTCTTGCTGTCGGAAGATGCTGTCATGACCGATTCCTACATCGGAAAGTCCCAAAATTGCAAGTCTCCGGAGGATCGGGATGTTAACCTGCCCCCTTGGATTACTTTTGGGGCGGCATCCATGCGCTACTCAGCACTTTCCATCCTCCTGAACGGTCTGCGCGGCAACCGGAACTGGACGCCGGCATGGCGCCAGCCCGACCCGAAGCCCCATTACGACGTGATCATCGTCGGCGGCGGTGGCCATGGCCTGGCGACGGCCTACTATCTCGCAAAGGAATTCGGCATCGCCAATGTCGCGGTGCTGGAAAAGAACTATATCGGTTCGGGCAATGTCGGCCGCAACACGACCATCATCCGCTCGAACTACCTGCTCCCCGGCAACAATCCGTTCTACGAGCTCTCCATGAAGCTCTGGGAGGGGCTGGAGCAGGATTTCAACTTCAATGCCATGGTCTCGCAGCGGGGCGTTCTCAACCTCTTCCATTCCGACGCTCAGCGCGACGCCTATACGCGGCGCGGCAATGCGATGCGGCTGCACGGGGTGGACGCGGACCTTCTCGACCGGGCGGCCGTGCGCAAGATGCTGCCCTTCCTCGATTTCGACAATGCCCGCTTCCCCATTCAGGGCGGGCTCCTGCAGCGCCGCGGCGGCACCGTGCGTCACGATGCCGTCGCCTGGGGCTATGCTCGCGGCGCAGACAGCCGCGGCGTCGACATCATCCAGAATTGCGAAGTGACCGGGATCAGGCGGGAAAACGGGCGCGTCATCGGCGTCGAGACCAACCGCGGCTTCGTCGGCTGTGGAAAGCTGGCGCTGGCGGCGGCAGGCAATTCCTCGCAGGTCGCCGAAATGGCCGGACTGCGCCTGCCGTTGGAGAGCCACGTGCTCCAGGCCTTCGTATCGGAAGGCCTGAAGCCGTTCATCGACGGCGTGGTCACGTTCGGCGCCGGGCATTTCTACGTCTCGCAATCGGACAAGGGCGGCCTGGTCTTCGGTGGCGATATCGACGGCTACAATTCCTATGCCCAGCGCGGCAACCTCGCGACCGTGGAACACGTGGCGGAAGCCGGCAAGGCGATGATCCCGGCCTTGTCCCGTGTGCGCGTGCTGCGTTCCTGGGGCGGCATCATGGATATGAGCATGGACGGCTCGCCGATCATCGACCGCACCCCGATAGACAATCTCTACCTGAATGCCGGCTGGTGCTATGGAGGGTTCAAGGCCACTCCCGCCTCGGGATTCTGCTTCGCCCACCTTCTCGCCCGGGGCGCGCCACAGAAGACCGCCGCAGCTTTTCGTCTCGACCGTTTCGAGCGCGGCTTCCTCATCGACGAAAAGGGACAGGGCGCTCAGCCCAACCTTCACTGATTTCGCGCACCAAGGAACATCCGAAATGGCAAGCCTCGTGCCCTGCCCGAATTGCGGGCGAAGACCCAAGGAAGAATTCACCATCAAGGGCGCGGCCCTGTCGCGACCGGCGGCTGACGCGGAACCGGCCGATTGGTTCGACTACGTCTATCTGCGCGACAACCCGCGCGGCGCCTACGAGGAATACTGGCACCACACGTCCGGGTGCCGCCGCTGGCTCGTCGTTGCCCGGGACACCGTGA
Source organism: Sinorhizobium sp. KGO-5 (assembly GCF_036245905.1). NCBI lineage: Bacteria > Pseudomonadati > Pseudomonadota > Alphaproteobacteria > Hyphomicrobiales > Rhizobiaceae > Sinorhizobium > Sinorhizobium sp. KGO-5. The sequence continues at coordinate 508,531 of NZ_BDIZ01000001.1, read as the reverse complement.
CGCATGAGATTGCGGCGTGCGACCATGCGGCCGACCGCTCTCGATCGGAGGCGCGCAAATGAGCTCCTACCGTTTGCCGAAACGCGGTCTCGTCGACCGCAACGCCCCGCTCTCCTTTACCTTCGACGGTCGCCCCCTGCAGGGCCTCGAAGGCGACACGCTCGCTTCGGCATTGCTTGCGAACGGGCGGATGCTCGTCGGCCGCAGCTTCAAATACCACCGGCCCCGCGGGATCCTGACGGCGGGGGCCGCCGAACCGAACGCGCTGGTCACGGTTGGCCGCGGCGGCCGCGCCGAGCCGAACACGCGCGCCACCATGCAGGAGCTCTACGAGGGCCTCGAGGCGCGGAGCCAGAACCGCTGGCCCTCGCTCGACTTCGATATCGGTGCGCTGAACGGTCTACTGTCACCCTTCCTCGGCGCCGGCTTCTACTACAAGACTTTCATGTGGCCGGCGCCGCTCTGGGAGAAGCTCTACGAACCGGTCATCCGCAAGGCTGCCGGCCTCGGCAAGGCAAGCTACGAAGCGGATCCCGACGCCTATGAGAAGAGCTGGGCGCATTGCGACCTGCTGGTCATCGGCGCCGGCCCGACGGGGCTGGCCGCTGCACTTACCGCCGGCCGCGCCGGCGCACGGATCATTCTCGTCGACGAGGGCTCGCTGCCCGGCGGCTCGCTCCTGTCCGATACAGCGACGATCGGCGGCAAGGCGGCGGCTGATTTCGCCCGCGACGCAAGCGACGAATTGCGGTCGATGCCGAATGTCCGGGTCCTGATGCGGACGACCGCCTTCGGCTGGTATGACGGCAACGTCTTCGGCGCGGTCGAGCGCGTGCAGAAGCATGTGCGGGAGCCCGCCAGCCATCTGCCCGTCGAGAGGCTGTGGCGGATCGTTGCCGGAAAGGCCCTGCTTGCGACAGGTGCCGAAGAGCGCCCGCTCGTCTTCGGCGGCAACGATCGGCCGGGCGTGATGATGGCAGGCGCGATGCGCGCCTATCTCAACCGCTACGGCGTCGCCCCGGGCCGGGCGACCGCCATCTTCACCACCAACGACAGCGGCTATGCGCTCGCGCAGGACCTCGAAGCCGCAGGCGTCGACGTTGTCGCCATCGTCGACAGCCGCCCTGCGGCCGGCGTCGGCTATCGCGGCAAAGCGCGCCTCGTCCGGGAAGCGGTCGTGTGCGGCACCAAGGGCGGCAAGGCGATCTCGGCGATCGAAGTTCATCACGGCGGTCGAACGGAAACGATCGCGGTCGATGCGCTCGCCATGGCGGGCGGCTTCGACCCGGTCATCCACCTTGCCTGCCACCGAGGCGGCAAGCCCGTCTGGTCTGCGGAAAAGGCGGCGTTTCTCGCGCCCGGGAGCTTGAAGGGGCTCGAGGCTGCAGGCGGTGCCGCAGCGACGACGGGCCTCGCTGCCTGCCTCGGGGAAGGCGCCGCACGAGCTGAAGCCATCGTCAAGGAGTTCGGTCTGCCCTGCCCGCCGGTCGCCCTTCCCAAGGTCGAGGGCGACGAAGGCAGACATTCCCCTACCCCGCTGTGGTCGATCCCCGGGGTCAAGGACAAGGCCTTCGTCGACTTCCAGAACGACGTGCATCTCAGGGATATCGGTCTGGCCGTCCGCGAAGGCTACAGCCATGTCGAGCTTGCCAAGCGCTACACCACCACCGGCATGGCCACGGACCAGGGCAAGCTCTCGAACGTCAATGCGATCGGGTTGATCGCCAAGGCACGCGGCGTCTCGCCCGCCGAGGTCGGGACGACGACCTTCCGCCCTTTCTACACGCCGGTATCCTTCGGTGCGCTGACCGGCGCGCATACGGGCCATCATTTCCAGCCGGTCCGCAAGTCGCCGCTTCATGACTGGGCAAAGAAACACGGTGCCGTCTTCGTCGAGACGGGTCTCTGGTATCGATCCTCCTGGTTCCCGCTGAACGGTGAGCGGACCTGGCGGGAGAGCGTCGAGCGAGAGGTCCTGAACGTACGGAAGAATGCCGGACTCTGTGACGTCTCGATGCTCGGCAAGATCGAGATAACGGGAAGCGACGCCGCCGAATTTCTCAATCGCGTATACTGCAACGCCTTCCTCAAACTGCCCGTCGGAAAGGCGCGTTACGGGCTCATGCTGCGCGAGGACGGCTTCATCTACGACGACGGCACGACGAGCCGACTCGAGGAGAACCGCTTTTTCATGACGACCACCACCGCCTATGCGGCCGGCGTCATGAACCACCTCGAATTCTGTGCGCAGGTGCTCTGGCCGGAACTGGACGTGCGTCTTGCCTCCATCACCGACCACTGGGCGCAAATGGCGATTGCCGGTCCGAAAGCACGCATGATCCTGCAGAAGATCGTCGACGAGGATATATCCGACGCGGCGTTTCCGTATCTTGCAGCGAAGGAGGTTTCGCTGTTTGGCGGCGCCCTTCACGGCTGCCTCTTTCGCATTTCCTTCTCCGGCGAGCTCGCCTACGAACTTGCGGTTCCGGCCGGCTACGGGGAAAGCGTCGCCGATGCACTCCTGGAGGCGGGGAAGGATCACGGCATCATGCCTTACGGCGTCGAGACGCTCAGCGTTCTGCGCATCGAAAAGGGCCATGTGACGCACAACGAGATCAACGGGACCGTCGTGCCGGCCGATCTGGGCTTCGGGAAAATGGTTTCGGCCAGCAAACCGGATTTCGTCGGCAAGGCGATGCTTCAGCGGGAGGGGCTGACTGCGCCCGACCGGCCGCAGCTGGTGGGCCTCGTACCGCTCGATCCGCTGCAGTCGTTCCGCAGCGGCTCGCACATTCTCGCCAAGGGGGCGGCAGCCACCCTCGAAAACGACGAGGGCTATGTCACCTCCAGCGCCTATTCTCCGCATGTCGGATCCACCATCGCGCTGGCGCTCGTCAAGAACGGCCGCAACCGTCACGGCGAAGAGGTGCTGGTCTGGAGCGGCCTTCACGGAGAATCCACGCCTGCACGTCTCTGCAATCCGGTTTTCTTCGACCCTCAGAACGAGAGGCTCCATGTCTGAATTCCGTCCAACCCTTCGCCCGGCGCTCGGCAGCAAGCAGACGGTCGCTTTCGCCGATTTCAGGCTCTCGCCACTTCCGGAAGGCACGATCATCCATGTTCTCGCCCGGCCGGGTCAGGAGGACATCGTGCCCTTTCTCGGCAGGTTCACCGACGCGGCTCCGCACGCTTTGCGCCCGGTTTCGCCCGACCAGTGGTTCATCATCAGCGACGCACCTATCCCGCATCAGGAAATGAAGAGCCTCTTTGCCGCCCTCGAACCGCGCGCCACCGGTGTCGATCAGAGCCACGGCCGCGTCCGCATCCGGATCGAGGGAAAGATGGCGCATCGCGCGCTTTCGAAAGGCACGGCGCTCGACCTCGATCCGTCCGCGTTCCCGATCGGGCAGTGCGCGGTGACGCTGATCGGCCATATCGCGGCCCATGTCACCCGCGTCGGAGCGGAAACCTTCGAGATCATCGTGCTGCGCGGCTTTGCAGAGAGTCTTTGGGACGACCTTGCCCGAATGGGCCTGGAATTTGGCTGAACCCCACTGTCGGATAGCGAACATGGCGACGATCATCGACGGCAAGGCCGTAGCGGCTTCCATCAACGGCGCGATAAAAGACGCAAATGCCGAGCTGCAGCAGCAGACGGGCAAGAAAACCGGACTTGCCGTCATTATCGTCGGCGACGATCCCGCAAGTCATGCCTATGTCGGCGCAAAAAGCCGCATGGCCAAGGCGTGCGGCTTCTTTTCGGTCCAGCATACGCTGCCGAAGGAAACGACGCAGCAGGAGCTTGCGGACCTGCTGCATCAACTGAACGGCGATGACTGCATCCATGGCATTCTCGTGCAACTGCCCTTGCCGGAACATCTGGACGCAGATGCCATCATTCAGTCGATCCGGCCCGAAAAGGACGTCGACGGCCTGCATGTCGCCAATGCCGGAAAGCTCGCAACCGGCGATCTGGAGAACGGCTTGATCTCCTGCACCCCGGCAGGCGCGATGGTCTTTGTGCGCCGCGTACACGGTCGCGATCTTTCCGGCCTGAATGCGCTGGTCATCGGTCGTTCGAATCTCTTCGGCAAGCCGATGGCACAGCTGCTGCTGAATGCCAATGCGACCGTAACGATCGCCCATTCCCGCACCACCGATCTGGCTTCGATCTGCCGCAACGCCGATATCGTGATCGCTGCGGTCGGCCGGCCCGAGATGGTCAAAGCGGACTGGTTGAAGCCGGGCGCCACCGTCATCGATGTCGGGATCAATCGTGTTCCCGCACCTGAGAAGGGGGAGAACAGGACGAGGCTGGTCGGCGACGTCGCCTTCGCGGAGTGCGCACCTTTTGCATCGGCTATTACGCCGGTCCCCGGCGGCGTCGGGCCGATGACCATCGCCATGTTAATGGCCAACAGCGTGATTGCAGCTCACAGAGCGTCCGGCCTGAAGGTGTCCGACCAGCTCTCGAAGCTGATATCCGGCTGAGCCCGCGCCCAGTACCGTCGATCAATACGGTCCCACCGAGCGGTGTAAATCCTTCGACGAATAGTCCAGCGACGGTCCGCCAAAGGGATCGGACCGTCGCTGGCTCATTTAGCTATTTGCCTCCGCCGGCTGAGCGCAAAGCAGCTTCGATCTTGCTCAGATTGAACGAACCAGGCGATTGGCTGGGAGGATAATCCTTCATCGTCTGCAGGAACTTCGCTGCCATGCCTTGGATCGGCACGATGACGAAGACGCGCTCCAGGAACCAATCATTGTAGGTGTTCGAATTGTGCTGCGCTTTCTCGAAGGGATCACGGCGCAGGTGAAAGAGCAGCGGCACACGCAGCTCGGTGAAGGGTTCGCGCCAGACACCGAAGGCTTCGCCCCGATTTTCCAGGAAGACAACTTTCCAATCGTCGTAACGCGCCGCCACGACCTGACCATCGTCGTTCACGTACCAGAACTCACGACGCGGTGACTCGTTGACCTTGCCTTCCAGATAATCGAGCTGGTTGTGGCCGTCGATGTAGTTGCGGTAATGACGGCCGTTCAGATCGACCCCGTCAAGAAGTTTTTCCTTGATGTCCGGTGCCCCCGCGATGGCGGCGAAGGTCGGCAGCCAATCCTCGTGCGAGACGATACCGTTCAACGTCTTTCCGGCCGGGAAGCGACCGGGCCAGCGCACAAAGGTCGGAACGCGATAGGCTCCTTCCCAGTTCGAGTTCTTCTCGCTTCTGAAGGGCGTCGTGGCGGCATCCGGCCATGTATTGTAGTGAGGCCCATTGTCGGTGGAGTACATGACGACGGTGTTTTCGGCGATGCCGAGATCGTCCAGAAGCTGCAGCAGTTCGCCGACCTGCATGTCATGCTCGACCATCCCGTCATGGTACTCGTCGCCGCTCGGTCCCGATATCCCGGTATTGGACTCTTTCACATGCGTACGAAAATGCATCCGCGTGGCGTTCCACCAGACGAAGAACGGCTTCTGCGCCTCATGCTGACGTGAGATGAAATCCCGGGCCGCAGCGAGGGTTTCGGCATCGACCGTTTCCATCCGCTTTCTCGTCAGCGGCCCGGTGTCCTCGATCTTTCCGTCCGCGCTGGCCTTGATGACGCCGCGCGGGCCAAAATTCTTTCGAAAGTCCGTGCTTTTCGGATAGTCGCGGTTCTCAGGCTCTTCCTCGGCGTTCAGGTGGTACAGATTGCCGAAGAACTCATCGAAACCGTGGTTGGTCGGGAGGTGTTCGTCGCGGTCGCCCTGGTGGTTCTTGCCGAATTGACCCGTGGCATATCCTTGGCTTTTCAGGACGGTGGCCATCGTCACGTCGCTCTCTTGCCAACCTTCCTTCGCACCCGGTAGACCCACCTTCGTCATGCCGGTGCGAACGGGGACGTTGCCGCCGATAAAGGCGGCCCGACCCGCTGTGCAGCTTTGCTGACCGTAGTAATCCGTGAACGACAAGCCTTCCTGGGCAATCCGGTCGATGTTCGGGGTCCTGTAACCCATCATGCCACGATTGTTGTGGCTGATATTCCAGGTACCGATGTCATCTCCCCAGATGACGAGAATGTTGGGCTGTTTCCCGCCGGAAGCTGCCGGCTGTTGCTGAGCCTTTGCAGTGCCAACGCCCGTGACACCGCTTGCGGCAGCTGCAGCAAGCATCGTGCCGCCGAGCAGGAGGCTTCGACGATCTAAAGACAAGGAATCCTGCACTTTCTCGCGCTTTTCGGCATCTGGAGGGCTCATGCTTTGCTCCTGAATAGATAAATAGGTGTTTTCCGATGCGCGGCTTGCATCCCTGCACATCAAGGCGTGGCCTTGCCGTGACAGCTCCCTGGAGCTGGAAACCGTTCCCAAGCTCGAGTGCCGGCACACGTAAGCCGGCCAGATTATCGGTCGGACGTACGGGCATGAGAAGTTGGACCAAGGGGCAATGCGACGGCGAGAGCCCGCCCGAGTAGACCTCCGGGCGTTGCGGCGTGAGGAAAATGGTTTCCACCGGCGCACGCGAAGTGAGAAAGGAAATTCTCTAGAGATACATGCCCAGGCAGAGAATCGAAACGGCCAGCATCGGCAACCGTCGACTCTTCACGCGAAACATGGGGGCGATTGCGAGGGCTGCGAGAGAGACGACCGCTGCGGCAAGAACGCTTCCGGCAGAGAGATACAGACCCAATGCTCCGACGAAAACCGCGGCTCCGACAGTCGTCTCGGCCGCGGATTCCCAGTTAAGGGATCCAGGGCGAAAAGCGGAAAGAAACGCAGGGCCGCTCAAGCCTAGAGCGAGCCAAATCAGCACAGAAGAGGAGAAGCCGAAGAAATCCAAGTTGCACCCGTACCGACTGTGGTCGTGTTAGGGCAGCAATTTACGTGCCAACTTCCAGCCTCTCCTGGAATGGGCCGCAGCAGCGAACGAACATCGCGCGATGCGATAGGGATCGCTACGCCGAGGCACTTCTCCTCGATCCGCGTCATCGCGCCCGGTCACACTGGCCCATTTCCGAAATGTCGCTGGAACCACACAGAAATCCGTCCGTGCTATTGCTTCGCCCTTTTTATAGGCACATAAGCTTCGAAAAATAAGCAACTGCATCCGACGCTCCCGAATGATTGTCCCCCCTCCGCCACACGAAGTTCGAAAGTCCGGCCGTTTGCCGAGATTCAAGCTGTTCTCGCCGATTCTGGCGGGTGCAACGCTGAAAGAGCGCTTGATCGGCTGTATCGGAGCGTTGATCGGGATTTGTGTCACCGGCCTGGTATGCGGGTTCGTTTTTGGGGACGACCCCCAGCTGCCGCTGATCGTTGCGCCCATCGGCGCCTCTGCCGTCTTGCTCTTTGCCGTGCCGGCCAGTCCGCTCGCGCAGCCTTGGTCGATCATCGGCGGGAACACGATCTCCGCCCTGATCGGCGTCTCCGTGACCTATATCGTGACGGACCAGATGCTTGCCATCGGCCTCGCAGTCGCTCTGGCGATTCTTGCGATGTCGCTCACGCGATCGCTTCATCCGCCAGGAGGCGCCGCCGCGCTGACGGCTGTCATCGGTGGAGCCGCGGTCGCGCGCTCAGGTTTTTGGTTCCCGTTCATACCCGTTGCGATCAACTCCCTGATCCTCGTCGGATTGGGCATTGTGTTTCATAGGCTGGCCCGCCGCCAATATCCTCATCGACCCGGAATTGCGCCGGTGAATACACATGCGACGGCGGATCCCCCACCTGCGCTTCGTGTCGGCTTCAATTCCGAGGACATAGACTCGGCAATCGCGCGGTTGAATGAAACACTCGATATCAGCCGGGAGGACATCGATGCCCTCTTGAGGGAAGTCGAACTGCAGGCCCTCGTCCGACAGAGGGGAGAGTTGACTTGTGCCGACATCATGTCCCGCGACGTCGTAACCGTGCCCGGCGACACGACCCCCGAGCATGCACGATACCTGTTGTTGAAGCACGACATTCGTACACTTCCAGTGCTTGACGAGAACGAGAAGCTTCAGGGTACGGTGGGCCTGCGGGAGCTCGCCGGCAAAGAGCCCGGCAGCAAACTGCCGATAAGCGCGGCAGCTACCGCCAGGCCATCCGACCCTGCGATCGGCCTGCTCCCCCGCCTGACGGACGGGGCGACACACGCCGTCGTCATTCTCGACGACGGCGGCAAGGTTGTGGGCATCATATCCCAGACCGATCTGCTCGCGACTTTGGCCAAAAGTCTCTCGCATAATGGTCTGTCCGAAATAATGCAGGGCAACGGGCAGGGTATCTGAGGCGTCGAGCCGTGGATATTATATGCAGGACCAGGCCGTCCGGGCGCTAGATGCGTGTTTTTGGCGCCGGTGCCCGGTCCGAGTCACCCGAATTGGGTTCTCCCTTTGGCTCGATTAGAAGAACCTTGACCTCCGTCTCTGCCCGGGGACGATGCACAACGCCTTTCGGAACCACAAACAGCTCGCCAGCTCTGACCACCTGAGAGGGTTTCCCTTCGATGTCCATAATCATTTCGCCCTCCAGGACGTAGAAGAAATCGTCCGTGGTCTCATGCTTGTGAAATGGGTATTCCCCTTTAAACTTGACGACCATGACATCGTTGTCGTTGTAATCGGACACGACGTGCGGATCCCAATGGCTCGAAAACAGAGCCAGCTTCTCGGAAATATTGATTGGTTTCATCGGATATCCTTTCGGCTGTTCGCCGCAACTATCGGTGAAGGTGATTTGATCCGACGCGAGTTCTCCGACCCGCTTCAGACGCCGGCACTGGATGCGGCGGCCCTCAATCCCGCCCGAATGCGATCCAGCATAGACCGATCTGCCTTAGCTGAGGAAACGAGATAAGCGGGGTAGGCAAATTCCGGACTGTTGGGAACGAGCTCGAGACTGCCGTCCGCAAGATAGGGCCGAACGAAGCCCTGCCGAAAATATCCGGATCCGCCGACTGCCAGAATGTAGTCGAGAGCAAGCGGCCCATAACTGATCGCCACCACCGGACTCGGACCGCCCGGAAAAGCCGCCCTATAGCTGCCGGCAAAATCCTCTCCCCAATCGATGCCAACGAGGTCTTCCGGTCCGGGCGGCTGCGGCATGGCCGTCGTGCGGACGAAAACGAGTTTTTCCTCGAAAAGCAGCTCCGTAAGCGTGCCTGGACGATTTGGCGCTCCATAAAGGACCGCCGCGTCAAGTGAACCGTCCTGCACGAGCTCCATCAGCCGCTCCGATCTGTCGATCGACGTTCGAATGGCCACGCTGGGGCATTCGCGGCGCATCCAAAAAAGCCAATGCTTCAACAGTGGATCCCACAGACTGAGCTCCGCACCGATCGTCACCATGGCCTCGCGCCCCGGGGGCAAAGCGACCGTGGTTCGCGCCGCCTCCCATACTTGCACCAGGCTCGTCGCAAAACGGAAAAACTGCTCTCCGGCGGGGGTCAGCCTGGCACCGGCCTTGTTCCGAATGAACATGGGCCTGTCGAGTTGTTCCTCGAGCACGCGAATTCGCGCACTGACTGCGGTCTGGGAGATGTTCAGATTGGCAGCGGCATTCACGAAACTTCCTGTCTTGACCACCTCGAGGAACGTACGCGCAATGCTGATGTCCATCTTCGCCCCGCGCAAATAGCGTCGCCACGTCAGCCTGACTGCCGGCGGCACGCATTCATCAAATAAGTGCAGAATATTTGCGGTTAACCAGCAATTCAATTCGTTTGTCAGCGGAATTCCCGCTTGCCATCCTGGTCCGCGTGCCTCGGCTGATCCCGACCAGCCACGCTGCTTTGCTGCCATCTGATGAAGGGCCCTACTGCCGATGTTCGAGCGAAAATCCTCTGACAGAGCCGAAACCACGGCTGCAGCCCACGGGGTCGCGACCGACCCGGCATTCGGCTCCGTGGTGCCGCCACTATACTTGTCCAGCACCTACGAGTTCGCCGGTTTCGACACGCCGCGCGCCTATGACTACGGCCGCTCTGGAAATCCGACCCGTGACTTGCTGGCGCAAGCACTTGCGAAGCTCGAGGGAGGCGCCGGCGCGGTCGTCACGCCGAGCGGCATGGCCGCGCTCGACCTCCTGTTAGGGCGCTTGAGGCGAAACGATCTCGTGCTGGCACCACATGATTGCTATGGCGGTACATTGCGACTGCTGAAGGCGCGTGCCGATCTGGGGCACCTCACATTCCGGCTTACCAACCAGAGGGATCTCGGCGGATTCGAGGCCGCACTAGCGGATGCTCCGGCTCTCGTCCTCATCGAGAGCCCCAGCAATCCCCTGATGCGCGTCACCGACATTGCCCGATTGTCCAGTCTCGCCAAGGCGGCAGGCTCCGCCGTGGCCGTCGACAACACGTTTCTCTCCCCCGCTCTCCAGCAGCCCCTTTCTCTCGGAGCCGATTACGCCATTCACTCGGCGACCAAATTCCTGAACGGGCATTCGGACGTCATCGCCGGTGCGGTGATCGCTGCCGAGCCACAGGAGGCACGTGATCTCAAGCGCTGGGCCAACGTCACCGGGGCAGTCGCTGCACCTTTCGATGCCTGGTTGACTTTGCGCGGGCTGAGAACGTTGTTTGCGCGAATGTCCAGCCAAGAACGCAGCGCCATGACGATCGCCGAATATCTCGACGCCCATCCTGCGGTGCGGCACGTCCACTACGCGGGGCTTCCGGATCACGCAGACCACGAAGTCGCAAGACGGCAGCAGCGCGGCTTCGGCGCCATGATGAGTTTCGAACTTGAAGGGGGCGTTCCCGCCGTTCGGCGGTTCCTGGCACATGTTCGCTGCTTCACATTGGCCGAGTCGCTTGGAGGGGTCGAAAGTCTCGTAGCTCATCCGGCCACCATGACCCATCTCGACATGGGGGCTGAAGCCAGAGAGAGCGCGGGTATTCGCGACGAGCTTCTCAGACTTTCGATCGGGCTGGAACACATTGACGATCTTCTGGAAGGACTTGAACTTGGATTGGGCGCCTGTTGAGCGAAGATCGATTGAGGAGGTAGACAGGGATGGACATCGACGATGATATTCCGCCGACTTTTGCGTCGCCACCCTGCTTGATGCACGAACTCGACCCGGCCTATGCGGGCCTGACATCCGACCGGTCGATCTGTGCCGATGTCAGGCGGTGGCGGACAAGCGAACGGGCTCGCCTCATCGCGCAACGCCTGGCCATATCTCCCGACCTTCGGGCCGCTTGCGAAGCGCAGATCGTCAGCCGTCTACTTGCCGAGATCGGACAGGTGCGCGGGCGTGTGGTCAGCGTCTACTGGCCGTTTCGGGGTGAGCCCGATCTCAGACCGCTGATGCGGCAAATAGCCGATGACGGCGGCCGATGTGCGCTCCCGGTCGTGGTCGAAAAAGGACAGCCTCTGGAGTTTCGCATCTGGCGGCCAGGCGACAAACTCGTCCGTGGTATCTGGAACATACCCGTCCCGGCCAAGCCTGTTTCATGCACCCCCGATATCGTCGTCGCCCCGGTCGTGGGCTTTGATCCGTCGTGCTATCGGCTTGGTTATGGCGGGGGCTATTACGACCGGACACTGGCGGCAATGGCGGCGACGCGCCGCGTGCTGGGCGTTGGTTTCGCACAGTCGAGGATAAGGACTATTTATCCTCAGGCGCATGACATCCGGATGGACGCCGTGGTGACCGAATCGGGCACAGATCATGCTAGCGTGCGTTGAATTCCGATTGGGCAGCGGGATCGAATCGAGAACGTGGCGCCTTGGCGAAAATTGTTCTAGCTTTCTCCGCGGGCTTGGGTCGACTTGTGAACGGCTGCGGATCGGGTGTCGCGATGGACGAGCAACGACGGAGCTACCGGCAACGGCTCATTGCGCTGGCCGCCGCCAGTATCGGCACTCTGGCGGCCAGTGCGATCTCCTACGGAGCGGCGATCTATCGCGCCGCCAATCCCGAACCCCTGCGCGCCGCCGGGCCGGGCGAGACGGTCGATACCGGGCGATGGCATGTGACGATCGCCGGAGCCCGCGTGAGCGATGTCCCCCCTTCCGGCAGGAGACCGCCCGAGCCGAAAACTTTCCTGCTTGTCGATTTCGAGGCCGGCAACCGCTCGGCGGCGACCGCCCACCTGCCGGCGAAACTGCTCACCTTTGCCGGCCTGGAGGCGAAACTTGCTTCCCCCACCTTCTATTTGACACGGGACAAGGCGTTCAGCCCCGGCCTGCACCCGGGCATGCCGGAGAGTTTGACCGCCGTATGGGAATGGCCGGCGGGGGAAATGCCGCCGCGTGAGCTGAACCTGCTGATCGGGAGCCAGATCTACAAGAAACGCGACAATCTCTATGGCGCCTCCAACTGGTTCGACGGTGATCCGGTGGCGGTGGTGTCCCTGACTGTTGAGCAGGAAGCGGCGAGGGCAAGGCAATGAAGGCCTTCGCAAATATCGTCGCCCTGCTCCTGGCGACGGCGGCGCTCTACGGCATGCAGCACTCGGCGCCCTCCTACAGCGAAATCCTGTCGCCCGTGGCGGTGCCGGCCGCGCAGGGAAAACCGGCGCAGGCCGAACGCTTCGTCTTCGGGGTCGCCAAGGTGCATCTCGCCCGCCAACTGGTCGCTTCGCATTTCGGCGAGCCGCGTACCTACACCACCTCCGGAAAATGGCTTGTCGTCGAAGCGGCGGCGAAGGCGCAAGACCGATCGGTATCGCTGACCTCGGCTGCGTGGCGCGGCCCTTCCGGCCTGCGCTTTGCCATGAGCACGCGCATCGGCAGTTCGCTCGGGCTGTTGGGTGCCGAGCGCCTGGAGCCCGGGATTCCACGCCCGGTTCTGCTGATATTCGAGCTGCCCGAGGACCAGATCGAGGGCGGTACACTGCTGGTCGCCGAGACCGCGCTGACTCCCCTGTCCGAGCAGGTGGAGATCGCCATGGACAGCGTGCCGCCGGAAAGCAGGCACGAGTCCCTCACCCTTGCACGCGGCGGCCGCATCATGCCCTGGTCGCTGGAGTTTCAGCAATGAGCGCACCGGCTTCGTCACGGGAGAGAACGAGCTACTGGATCAGCCTCGTATCGCTGCTCGCCGCCGTGCCGCTCGCGGTCCTCGTCGGGTCCCGGGGCGAATTCGCCGCATGGCTGCAACCGCGCATGCAACCACCTGTGACCGTCGAGCGCGACGGCAGCGGGCAAGGCGCCGGCGGCAGCTGGCGGCTCACATCGCTGCGCCGCCTGCCGGGAACCTTGCCGGACACGAGCCTCATGCTGGCGGAAATCGACGTCTCGGTCCAGGCAGCGGACGTCTTGAAGCAGGCCTTGCCCTGCGCGCTCTCGCTGACGGATGGCGCTGGCCGCCGCTGGGACCCGCTGCCGCTGCCCGGCCGTCTTTTACGCCAGGCTGATCCGGCAATTGCCGACAGGCCGCAATGCACGACGCTGACGATCGGTGAGGCCGGCGAGGCGTCGCTTCGCGTGGTCGAGCTCTTTCTCGTGCCGCGGCAGGCAGACGGGTTCACCCTGTCGCTTGCCCTGACCGGCTCGCCTCCGATTCTCTTGAAATAACGCTTTTCCGGGTACCATAAGCCTGCGCGTCGCCGGCTTCGCCGGATCGGGACATTGCGTATTCCAGCATGGCGGCCAGCAGGGCGATCCGCACCGGACCGAAAAGGATTCCGCCGTCGAGCTCGGTCGGACTGCCGACGAGAACGGCCAGGACGTCGCCTATCCGCTGCCAGGTTTCGAGGTCGTGCGGGCCGAGATGACGGGTTGCGCCGTACCACGCCCAGGCGGGGAGCCAGCTGGTGGCGCGGTAAAGCACGACGAAGGCGAGCAACGTCCCGAGACCGGCGCCGAGCACCGTGCGCAGGCAGGCCCAGACCGGCCGGTAGCGGGTCCGATAGCCTCCGAGGAAGTGGGCGGCGAAATCGGCCAGCCATTTGCGTAGCGTGGTGGCGCGAGCGGGCGGCGACGGAGCGGCGACGGGTTTTGCCGAAACGTCGTAGCCATAGACGATGGCAGCCATTACGAGCCAGACGAGCGGCAGGAGGGCGTAGAAGAACAGTTCCTGCGCCTGCGTGACGAATCCAGGTTCCTGGAACTCCACCGCAGTGCCGCCCGCTGCCGCGTGTGCTTCCATGGAAAATCCGGCGATGCCGGCTTCCACCGCATCGAGAAACGCGCCCGCGCCGAGCCAGCTTATGAAGTCGTCCTTCCATCTGTCCAGCGCATAGAGCCCGATGAAGATCCAGCTCGCGTCCGCCGCCACGATGACGAAACGCAGCCACGGCAACTGCAGGCGCCCGTTGGCGCGCTTGGCAAGCCATCGCACGAACCAGCAGGCGAGGATCGCCGCAATCAGGCTGCGCGAGCGCAGGAGCTCGAAAATCTGTAACCGTTCTCCCAGCGCCACCCGATCCAGGGCGAGACGCGAATACTCGCGCACCGTGTCGCCGAGGAAGCCCCACGCGGCGTAATAGGCGAAGAACGGCAAGATGGCTGCGGAGGCAATCACCAGAAGGCGATTCAACTGCCGTTCCTTCTTCGTCGAGCCGGCAGCTGGCGCCACGCCGCGCAACGCGGCGAGCACCGGCAGGCCGGGACGCAGGATCGCGAACATCGCAATGACGACCAGCAGCTTGACGAGGACGACAAGCGACAGCGTTACCATTCCGCCAAGGGGGGTTTTCAGGCCGACGCCGACCGCAGCCTCGAGGAGCAGGACACGCGCGATATATCCGAGCGTCGCGGCAAGCAGAAGCTGCGGCCAGAAACGCGCAAGAAGGCGCGCCGTCAATGCCGCCAGTCCGCCGATATCCTTGAGCATCCCCATGCCCCGAACCTAACCATAACCTTCCGGGCGCTCAACCGGGCAAATAGATGGAAAGTGGCGGTCCTCGGGGCTGCACTACGGAAGGATTGAACGCCCCGTATTGCTATGCTGAAAGCGACCCTGCAGACAGCCGCCGTAACTCGACCTTAAACGCGACGTGGCAGGCAACATCAGTATCAGCCGCGCTAACTTGCGCGAAGCCCGGAGGCAATATAGATCGCGTCCAGCGCCTTCATGTTGCCGATGGCATCCTGGCCGCCTGTCGGCAGCGAAGCCCCATTGTTTACCGCGTCCACGAATGCAGCCAGTTGGTAGTCGTAGGTGGTGCCGGCAGCTAACGTGAACTCGCCCTCGACCCGAAGCAATCCCCGAAACGGCGGGCTGGCGATGTCAGCAACCAGTTGCGCTTCAACCCCGCCTGCAAAGCGCATCGCCACCTCCATCCGCTGATCGACGTTCAGCGGCGTAAGCTCGGCATGCGCGGAGAGGATCTCGGGCTCCTGGCCCATGAAGCTGCGCAGCCAGTGCAGCGGATAGCATCCGAGATCCATCATGGCTCCGCCACCCTGCGCCGGGTCGTGCCGGATGTTGTGCGGATCGAACGGGATATCGACATGGAATTCCGCCCGCAACGCGCGGATCTCCCCGAGCGCTCGCGATGCCTTGCGCGCAAGAAGATGCAGGAAGACGGGATGGTAACGGTCGTGGAACGCTTCGGCCAGCACTCTCCCGGCAGTCCCGGCTGCCTCGACCATCACCTCCGCCTCGTCGGCCGTCATCGCCAGAGGTTTTTCGCAGAGCACATGCTTGCCGGCCTTCAGCGCCTTGATCGACCACTCGGCATGCGCGGCCGGCGGCAGAGCATTGTAGATGATGGTGATGTCCGGATCCGACAGGAGCTCGTCATAGCTTGAATAACCCTTCGTGATCCCATGCAGCCGCGCATAGTCCTCGACAGCGGCGCGACGCCGGGAGGCGACCGCATCGATGACGCAGTCGTCACGACGACGCGCTGGCTGAATGATGGATCGCGGCGCGATGCCGGCCGCGCCTAGAATACCGATCTTGTGCATCGGTCTGCTCCTCAATCGAAAAAGGCGTGGTCTTCCGGCGACAGGTAGGCTTTGGCGCGGTCGGCGATGATCTCCACGCCCATGCCCGGCCGATCCGGAACGTCGATCATGCCGTTGGTCACGATCGGAGCCGGGAACCCATCGACCAGATCCGTCCACCACTCCGGATCCGCCGTCGTGTATTCAAAGGCGATGAAATTGGCGGGGAGGGTCGCAGAAACCTGGACCAGGGCCGCCAGCCCCAGCAGCCCGTTCGCGGTCCCATGGGGGGCTACGGTGATGCCATGCAGATCCGCGTATTCCGCGATCCATTTCAGTTCAGCGATTCCCCCTACGTCGGCGGGGTCCGGTCCGATCACGTGAACGGCGTGGGATTCGATCAGGTCCTTGAAGTTCTGGCGCAGATAGATCTGCTCCCCGGTATGAATAGGCGTCGTCGAGCATCGGGTGAGTTCCCTGTAGACGCCCGCATTGACCCAGGGCGTGTAGTCCCCCGACAGGAGATCCTCGAGCCACAGGAGGTTGAAGGGTTCGAGCATCCGCGCCAGACGGATCGCGTCCGCCAGCATCCAGCCCGGTCCGCAGTCCAGCGCCAGCCCCACCGTGTCGCCAGCCACCTCCTTCATGGCCGCTACGCAGTCTACGAGATGCTTGAGGCCTTTTTCCGTGACTGGACCCCGATCGAGAGCGCCGTGAAAGGGGCTGGCGCTCGGCTCCCCATAGTAGAAGTTCGGCACTTCGCGCTTCATCGGCGAATGAAAGCCGATCGGCTGCTTGATGATGGTGAAGCCCTCCGGCAGGGCCATCATCTTCGCGATGTCGTCGGCATAATCCTGCGGTTCATGGCCGGCGAAGGGAAATCGCATCGAGCCGTTGTAGACCCGCACCCGGTCACGCACCTTCCCACCAAGCAGCTTGTGGACGGGCAGGCCCGCCGCCTTTCCGGCAAGGTCCCAGAGCGCCATTTCGATGACGCTGACGGCACTCCCCCAGGGCTTGAACCCGCCTCTCTGGCGAATCTTCAGCATCACCCTCTCCACGAGGGTGGGGTCTTCACCGATCAGCGCATCGCGGAAGGCCATGATGTGCGGCTTCAGGTAGGGCTTCCAGGTTTCCGCCTGGGCGAAGCCCGATATGCCTTCGTCCGAAACGATCCGGACGATCGGGCTCTTGCCGATGACGGCACATTTGATGTCGACGATTTTCATGCGGGCTCCCCCCAAGGCACAATTCAGACTGGAATGACGGCACTGATGGCCTTGGCGGTCTCTATCGCAGCCAGGCGGATCTCCTCCATGCGGCTGGGCTGGGTGCCGGCCAGGAACGGCACGCTGACCGCCGCCAGCATCCTGCCGCTGCGCGTGAACACCGGCGTTGCGAAAGCCTGGATGCTGGGGGCGTTCTCCCCCTTGTCCTGCGCCCATCCGAGGCGCCTGATGCGGGCAAGTTCGCTGCGCAGCCGTTTGGGATCCGTGATGGTCTTAGCGGTGAAGGCAACGAGCGGACGCGCGAGCCAGTAATCCAGGTCTTCTGGCGGCAGATAGGCGAGCAGCAGCTTGCTCGCCGCGCCGGCATGGATGGGCATGCGCTGCCCCGGCGCCACTGTCAGGGCATACTCCCGCTTGCCCTGGGCTGTCGCGAGAACAAGGATTCCCTCCTGATCGAGGATGCTCAGCTTGACCCCCTCGCCCAGTTCGGCGGCCAGCTTGTCGAGATACGGCTGGCAGAGGGCGGCAAGGTCGAACTCCGTCGCCCGGACGCCGACATGGGCTGCAAGCGACAGCAGCCGGCGTCCCAGGTGATAGCTGCCCGTGTCATCACGGTAGACAATGTCATGTTGCTGCAGCGAGTTGAGAATCCGGTAGATGGTCGTTCGGGGAAGCTTGAGCGCCTCCGTCAATTCGCTGATCGAAAGTCCCCTGTCCTTGCGTTCGATCTCGCACAGCACATCCATCATCCGGTCTATGACCGGGATCGTGTGCTTGCTCACGCCATCTTCTGCGGCTTCGCTCATCGGCACCTGCCCTGTTGACAAAACTCAGTCCGTCATTAGCATACATATATGAACTGTCAAAGTTCATATTTGGATAGCCGAAGGAGGCGGACGTCCGAATTCGGTTTCACGCTGACATGCCGCGAAAGTGCACCCGCACGGCGACAAAACACCCCAGCGAAATGAAAACCACCAGCACCCTCCCTCATTGGCCAAGTACAGGGGCTCAGAATGCTGACCGTTTCCGCAATTACCCATGTCGCCATAAGGGTGCAGGATATCGACCGCACCCTCGATTTCTACATCAACAAGCTGGGCTTTTCGGAGCTTCTGCGCCTCGACCGCGACGGGCGCCTCTGGCTGGTCTATCTGCGCATCACCGACGATCAATATCTTGAGGTCTTTCCGGAGGGCCGGGGCGGAGACGCTCCAGGAGCGGAGGCCGTGGGATACAACCACATGTGTCTTTCCGTCCCGAGCATAGATCAGACCGTCCGCGAGCTTGAAGCCGCTGAAATTCCGCTCTTCCGACCGAAGGTCCAGGGCGCCGACGGCAATTGGCAGACTTGGATCGTGGACCCGGACGGGCATCGCATTGAGCTTATGGAGATGGCCTCGGACGGAATGCAGGCGAAGGCGATTGCCCGCCTCCGGGGGAACTGATCATGCCCAGGATCAACTATCTGACGGCGATCGATTTTGGCCCGGGAGAGCTGAAAGGCCTCCCCGCAGCCATGGCTGAGCTCGGAATATCTCGGCCGCTCTTCATTTCCGACCAGGGCCTGGCCTTCTCGGGGCTGGCCGACAAGGTGCAGGCTTTGACGCCTGAGGTGACCGCCTCCTATCTCGAGACGCCCTCGAACCCGACGGAAGCTGCCGTCTCCGATGCGCTCGAGGTCTATCGCGCGCGTTCTTGCGACGGCGTGATCGCCCTCGGCGGCGGCTCGCCGATCGACCTGGCAAAGGGCGTCGCGCTCCTGGCAACGCATGAGGGATCGCTGGAGCAGTACGCCGCCATCTACGGCGGCGTAGAGCGCATCCGACCAACCGTCGCGCCGGTCATTGCCATCCCGACAACGGCCGGCACCGGCGCAGAGGTCGGGCGCGCGGCACTGCTCACCCTGGACGACGGCCGCAAGCTTGGTTTCATCAGTCCGCACCTCATCCCGCGGCGCGCCATCTGCGACCCGCTGCTCACGCTCGGTCTGCCACCGGCCCTCACCGCGGCGACGGGACTTGATGGCCTTTCCCACTGCATCGAAACCCTGTTTTCGCCGCGCTTCAATCCGACCGCGGAAGCGATCGCGCTGGATGGCGCGGGCCGCATCTGGAGAAATCTTCCCCAGGCGTTCGCCGTGCCGGGCGATATCACAGCCCGCAGCGAGGTCATGCTCGGAGCACTCCATGGCGGTCTGGCTTTCCAGAAGGGTCTCGGCGCCGTCCATTCGCTCAGCCATGCGCTTGGCGGCCTGAAAGAGCCCAGACTTCATCATGGCACGCTGAACGCCATCCTCATGCCGATCGTCGTACGCTTCAATGCTCCCGCGGTCGGTGACAAGCTGAACAGGTTGCGGGCAGCCATGGGACTTCCGGCAGACGCCGACGTGCCTGGCGAATTGGAACCCTTGAACCGCCGACTGAACATGCCCGCCGGCCTGGCGGCCATGGGCGTCACCCCAGGATGTTTCGACTGGGTCATCGAGCGGGCGCTTGCCGATCACAGCCACGCCACCAATCCTCTTCCTCCGTCGGCGGAGGATTATCGCGCCATGCTGCAGGAAGCCTTGGCCCAACCCGGCAGGAACCGCCCATGAAGATCACGGCCCAGAAAGTATTTGTCGCGAACGCCCAGAGGACGAACTTCGTTTTCGTCAAGCTCTACACCGACGACGGGATCGAGGGCGTCGGCGAGGCAACCCTGGAATGGAAGACGAAGACCGTCGTCGCGGCTCTGGAAGAGCTGGAACGGGTCCTCGTCGGCCGCGATCCCTTTGCCGTGGATGCCATCATCGAACAGCTCCACAGGGACAGCTACTGGCGAACGGGCGCCGTCTTCCGCACGGCGCTCGGTGGCATCGAGGCCGCCCTCCTCGACATCAAGGGCAAAGCGCTCGGCGTTCCTGTCTTCGAACTGCTCGGCGGCAAATTCCGTGATCGTGTCGAATGCTACGCCAACCACTGGTTCTTCGGTGCAACAAAGCCCGAGGAATACGCCGCCAATGCCCGCAAGGCAGTCGCTATGGGGTACCGGGCCCTGAAATGGGATCCTTTCGATACCGCGGATCTTGAAATGGACCGTCGGCAGCGACGCCAGACGATTGAGATTGTCGAGGCCGTCCGAGATGCGGTGGGGCCCGACGTCAATCTGATGCTCGACGTCCACGGCCGCCTCAATGTCCCGACGGCGATTGCCATGTGCCGGGCACTGGCACCCTTCGATCTGACGTGGGTCGAAGAGCCGACGCCGCCGGAAAACATCGATGCGCTGGCAGAAGTGCGTGCCGCCAGCCCGGTGCCGATCGCTGCCGGCGAACGCTGGTACGAACCGGGGAAATTTCTCGAGGCCCTGTCCAAGAAGGCTGTCGATATCCTGCAGCCCGACGTGTCGCACGCCGGCGGGATGGGCGAGACGAAACGAGTTGCGCATCTGGCGCACACGCATCTCATTCCTGTCGCGCCTCACAATCCCGTCGGGCCGATCATGAACGCCATGACGCTGCACGCCTCGCTCGCCATGCCGAATTTCTCGGTCTTCGAGACCGTATCGATGGATGTCCCCTGGCGCAAGGAACTCGTCCGGGAAACCCTGCAGTTCGACAAAGGGGCAATTCTGGCGCCCACAGCGCCGGGTCTCGGCGTCGAACTGATCGAGGAAGCCTGCGAGCGCTTTGCCTATCAGCCAACCAATGTTCCGCTCTTCGATGGGTCCATGAACACGACCGGCGTAGCGACGGGCGCTCACACATTCGCGGCGGACGAAAGCGAATAGAAGTCACGGGAAAGGGAGTTGACACCGGCTCCCCTTCGCCACATAGTTATATTTAGAACAAGTGCAGTTCAAATATGAACTCACTTAAGCAGCAACGGGGGGAGAGCTGCTTGAAGGTCGGAATCTCATTGTATGGGCCGCTTCTGAGCGAAGCGGGTGCCCGTTTCGCCAGTCAGCTCGGAGTGGAAGACGTCGTCGTCCACCTCACCGACTATGGACGGAACGCGGACGCGAGCGCCTATGCCGCGGGTGGCGTCGTCGGCCCGATCAACGGCGAATGCATCGATGCGCCTCTGTGGTCCTATGATCGCCTGACGGACCTGGTGGCGATGCTCTCGCGACACAACCTCAGGGTCGCCGCCCTCGAGAACATCTCGCCCAACTTCTGGTCCGACATTCTGCTCGACGGTCCGAAGAAGGATGCGCAGATGCAGGACCTTCAGGACCTCGTCAGGAACATGGGGCGTCTTGGCATACCTGTTCTCGGATATAATTTTTCCATCGCCGGCGTGTGGGGATGGCAGCGCAAGCCGGTGGCGCGCGGCAATGCGGTGACGGCCGTCTTCGCCATCGATGAATTCGACGCTGAAAGCCCTGTCCCCGACGGCATGGTCGGCAACATGCGCTACCGCCTGGCCGTTCCCGGGGCAAAGCCTCAGACGGTTGACGAGGCCACACTTTGGTCGCGGCTTCATTGGTTCCTGGAGAAGCTTTTACCGGTAGCGGAAGAATCTCGCGTCCGGTTGGCCGCGCATCCGGACGATCCGCCCGTCGAACGCCTGCGCGGCACCGCGCGGCTGGTCAACAGCCACGCCAAGTACGACCGGCTTCTTTCGCTCGTAGAGAGCCCGGCCAATGCGCTGGAATTCTGCGTCGGCTCGTTGGCGGAAATGCCCGATGGCGACGTCTATGAGGCGACCCGCCGCTTTGCCCGTCGAAACGCCATCGCCTATGTCCACTTCCGCAATGTCCGCGGAAAGGTGCCGAACTACGTGGAGACCTTCGTGGACGACGGTGACGTCGACATGGCCCGCATCGTGCGCGTGCTCCACGAGGAAGGATACGACGGGATCCTGGTTCCTGATCACGTTCCGGAACTCGAGTGCCCGGCCCCATGGCACGCCGGACATGCCTACACGATCGGCTACATGAAGGCGCTTGTCGCACACGCAGACGCCTTGACCAGAAGCTCTTCCGGATCCGCCGGCCATCGGGCCGAGGAACCCTCGGCGGCTGCGGAATAGATCATTCCAGCCACACGGCTGGAAAACAGACAACGGATTCAGTTGGGAGGTAAACATGAAAACGTTGACTATGAAGCTGGCGATGGCCGCAACAGCGTCGTTTCTGGCCATGTCGGCCGGTGCTTGGGCTGGCGAAGTGGTCTGGTGGACGCCGAACTTCAACGAGGCCCGCGCCCGGGATCTCGTGGAGAAATTTCAGGCTGCCAATCCGGACGTGACAGTGAAACTTGAAATCACCACCACCGACGGATTGCCGCAGCGCATCCTGACGGCCCTGCAGTCGGGAGCTGCGCCGGACGTCATCGACGTGCAGCATGGCTGGGTGAATGGCTACGCTCAAAATAACCTGGTCCTGCCCGTCGACGAGGTGTTGACCGATCGCGAGGACTACATTCCCGCCGCCCTGGGATACGACACTTGGAATGGCAAGCTGTGGGGCATTCCATACCGGATCGAAACCCATGCCGTGATCATCAACAAGGGCGACTACAAGGCGGCCGGTCTCGATCCCGAAAACCCGCCGACCACGTGGACCGCCTTCAAGGACGCTGCCAAGAAACTGACGACCAACGGGAAGTCCGGCTTTGCGATCACGGGCGGCGGAGAAGTCGGCAACACCATCTTCCGGTCCTTGCCCTTCATGTGGATGCTGGGTGGCGGCATCATCTCGGATGACGGCAAGCAGGTCCTGGTCAACAGCCCGGAATCCATCGAAGCCGTGACCTTCTACACCGACTTCCTGAAGGAAGGCATTTCGCCGTCGTCGACGCTCGAGAATGACGGCACCGCCAACCGCCGGCTGTTCATCGCCGAGACGGTGTCGATGTATCAGTCCGGTCAGTTCGATATCCAGTCTATCCGCAAGGAAAACCCCAATATCGACATCGGCGTAATCCCTGTTCCCCATCCCGACAACGGGAAGACGGCAGCGATCCTCGGGGGGTGGAGCTTTGTCATTCCTAGCGAGGCGAAGAACCCCGACGACGCGAAGAAGCTCCTGGGCTTCCTTGCCGAGGCGGAGAACCAGGCCGTTCTGACCGACACCTTCCCCGCCCGCCTGTCTGCTATGGAAGCCGAACGCTTCAACGACCCGATCCTGCAGGTCTTCAAGGAAATGCTCCCGTTCGGACGGCCCGTGCCGGCCCATCCGAACTGGGTCCAGATATCCCAGGCCTATTTCGATGGGATCCAGCGCATCCTCCTCGGCGACGAGGACGTCAAGACCGCCATGGATGGCGCCGCCGAAGAAATCGAAGGGCTTCTTTAGATCCCTCCCGTCCGGAAGGCGCTCGGCATCCTGCCGGCGCCTTCCCGTCCTGTAATCAGGAATGAAATCGGATGCAGAAACAATCCACTGGGTACCTGTTCGTTTTACCCGCGCTCATGGTGCTGGGCATGCTGATCGCTTATCCGGTCGCCTATACCGGGCTGCTGAGCGTCACGGACAATGCCGGAAATTATGTCGGGCTGGACAACTTCCGGCGCATTCTGTCCGCGCGCGCCACGCCGACGGCATTCTGGAACACCCTCTGGTGGGTGTTCGGGTCCATCGTCTTTCAGGTCATCCTCGGCGTCCTGACGGCAATCCTGCTGAACCAGAACTTTCGCGGCAGGGCCGTCGTCCGCTCTGTGACCCTGGTGCCGTGGGTGGTGCCGGGCATCGTTGCCGCAACCACCTGGGCATGGATGCTCCACACGGAGTTCGGCATCATCAACTACATGCTCACGAGCCCTGGTCTGATCGACGAGCCGGTCGGCTGGCTGACGAACGGCAGCACCGTGATGCCGGTGATGATCGCGATCAACATCTGGAAGATGTTTCCCTTCGTCGCCATCATGGTCCTGGCCGGGCTGCAGTCCATTTCCAACGATCTCTACGAAGCGGCCCGCATCGATGGGGCAAGCTTCTGGGAAGAGGTCCGCTACGTCATGCTGCCCCAGGTTCGGACGGTGATCGTCGCGGTCACGCTTCTCCTGGTCATCTGGGCCTTGAACCACATCACCATTATCTATGCCATTACCCGCGGAGGACCGGCGAACCGGACCTTGATCACACCGATCCAGATCTTCAGGACAGCCTTTGAGAGCGTCCAGTTCGGACAGGCGGCGGCCCTTTCCGTCATGTTCTTTGCTGTCGCGATCGTGGTTGTGTTCATCTACATCCGGACGCTGGCCTCCAACCCGGAGGAAGCGCGTTGAACAAGCTTCAGACCCTCAAGCGCCCAGGCCTGCCGGGCTGGCTGATCCTCTTCGGTTCGGTTCTGCTGGTCCTGGTCTGCCTGTTCCCCTTCTGGTGGATGGTATTGTCTTCGGTGAAGACGCTGCGCGAGCTCTACACGGTTCCGCCGATCTGGTGGCCCGCGGCCCCCACATGGGATAACTATCGCACAGTCCTGTTTGAATCGAACATCCCGCGCTACTTCCTCAACAGCATCGTCATCTCCGTCGGATCAACGGCACTCGCGCTGGTGCTCGCGATCTTTGCTTCCTACGGCTTTGCCCGCTTCAACTTCAAGGGAAAGCCGCTTCTCCAGTCCTTCGTGCTGGTGGGCCAGCTCCTGCCGACGGCCGCCATCATCGTGCCCCTGTTCGTCACGCTTCGGGTGCTGAATCTGGTCAACACCTACTGGGGCCTGATCCTCGTCTACATGATCATCACGCTCCCGCTGTCGGTGTGGATGCTCACCAGCTACTTCAAGAACATTCCCGTCGAACTGGAGGAAGCAGCGATCATCGACGGCGCCAGCCGCCTGGAGTGCCTCTTCCGCATCACGCTTCCCCTCTCCTTGCCCGGTCTCGCCTCCGTCATGGTCTACGCCTTCGTCACGACCTGGAACGAGTTCATCTTCGCGCTCTGCTTTGCCACCGACTCCTCGGTGAAGACGCTGCCCATCGGGCTTGCGGAGTTCTCGACGGAGTTCAACACCGACTGGGGCGCCGTCATGGCAGCCTCCGTGGTGATGACCCTGCCGATTGCCATCCTGTTTCTATCCATGCAGCGGCTCTTTGTCGGTGGCCTGACCGCCGGCGCGACAAAGGGCTGAGAGAGGAATGCAATGACCTATACCTCCCCTATCCCCCAACTTGGCCTCGGTACATTCGGACGCACGGGCGACGCGGGCATCCGGGCGATCCTGTCGGCGATCGAGATCGGCTATCGCCACATCGATACGGCCCAAAGCTATGATACCGAAAGCAGCGTCGGCGAAGCCATCCGCCGTTCCGGGCTGCCGCGATCCGACTTCTTCGTCACCACCAAGGTTGCAGACACCAATCTGTCGAAAGCCGATTTCCTGCCGAGCGTCGAGAAGAGCCTCGAGACGATCGGTACCGACCAGGTCGACCTGCTGCTTATTCACTGGCCATCCCAGAATGATGAGGTGCCGTTCGACGACTACATGCTGGCGCTGGCCGAAGCACGGCAACGCGGATGGACCCGCCATATCGGCGTCTCCAACTTCCCGATCGCTCTCCTCGACAAGGCCTTCGCTCTTCTGGGCGAGAATACGATCACCACGGATCAGGTCGAGATCCACCCTTACCTGCAGGCACCACGGCTCGTGAACCACTGCCGCAGCAAGGGACTGGCGCTGACTGCCTACCAGCCCCTCTACAAGGGAGCCGTCAACGACGACCCGCTGCTGAAGGCCATCGCCGAGACCCACGGCGTCACTGCCGCTGCCGTCGCGCTGGCCTTCCTCATGGCGGAAGGCCACGCCGTCATCCCTGCCTCCTCCAGCCTTGAAAATCTGAGAAACAACTTCGCATCGCAAGACGTGAACCTCACCGCCGACGAGATCGCGCGGATCCGCATGCTGGACCGCTCCGCACGGCATATCAATCCGGCCAAATCACCCCGCTGGGATGATTGAGACGCCCTGACAGGAGACTGCAATTGGCACCGGTATCGATCAACAACGTTCGGAAATCCTATGGCGCCCTGGAGGTGCTGCATGGCGTGTCAATCGACATAGCCGACGGCGAATTCGTGGTTCTCGTCGGCCCGTCCGGCTGCGGCAAGTCGACCTTGCTGCGCATGCTGGCCGGGCTCGAGGACATCTCGGCAGGAGAAATCTCCATCGGCGACCGCGTCGTCAATTCCCTTCAGCCGAAGGAGCGCGACATCGCCATGGTCTTCCAGAGCTATGCGCTCTACCCGCACATGACGGTCGAGCAGAACATGGGCTTCTCGCTGAAGCTTGCCCGCGCGCCCAAGGAGGAGATCCGCAGCCGGGTCGCCAAGGTTGCGGCCATGCTCAACCTCGTCGACTATCTCGACCGCTACCCGCGTCAGCTGTCCGGTGGGCAGCGCCAGCGCGTCGCCATGGGCCGCGCCATGGTGCGCAATCCGGAAGTCTTCCTCTTCGACGAGCCGCTGTCCAACCTCGACGCGAAGCTGCGGGTGCAGATGCGGTCGGAGATCAAGCAGAACCACCATCGGCTCAATACGACGACCGTCTACGTGACTCACGACCAGATCGAGGCCATGACCATGGCCGACAAGATCGTCGTGATGCATGGCGGGGTCGTGGAGCAGGTGGGATCTCCCCTCGAACTCTACGATTACCCGGCAAACCTTTTCGTTGCAGGCTTCATCGGCTCCCCTGCGATGAACGTCATCGGCGGCAGGGTGAGCGGCGGCGGCTTCATCGGCGACGACGGCACCCGCATTGCCCTGCCCTTTCCGGTGACGGAATTCGAGGGAGGGGAGATGAAGCTCGGCATCCGTCCCGAACATCTCCTGCTCGACGCGAACGGGCATGCGGCCGAGATCATCACGATCGAGCCCACCGGCGCGGAGACACAAGTTCTCCTGCGGCTTGCCGGCCACGACATCATCGGCGTCTTCCGCGAACGAATCCTGCGTAAGCCCGGCGAGATCCTGCATGTCTCCCTCCTCCCCGAGCGTATCCAGCTTTTCGACGGCAAGAGCGGGCAGCGCATCGACTTCCGGGAGGCGGCGTGACGATGGCGATCTATCCGGACCTGAAGGGAAAGACGGTCGTGGTTACCGGGGGCGCAAGCGGTATCGGCGCAGCGCTGGTCGAAGCCTTCGCCCAGCAGGGAGCCAAGGTTGGTTTTCTGGATCGGGACGAGACGGCCGGCACGGCTCTAGCCAATGCTTTGACGTCGCAGGGCAGCCAGGTTCACTTCGTGCCCCTTGACCTGCGCGACACGGAAACGCTCCGCGCCGGCATCGAGACCGTCAGAACTGAGCTGGGAGCGATAACCGTTCTCGTCAACAATGCCGCGCATGACGAACGCCATGCGACGGAGGATGTGACAGAGGCATATTTCGACGATCGCATCGCCACCAACTTCAAGCACCAGTTCTTCGCCTCGCAGGCGGTGCTGCCCGACATGAGGGCGGCAGGCGGCGGAGCGATCATCTGCATGAGTTCGATCTCGTGGATGGCCGGATTTGGCGGCATGGCGCTGTACACCGCCTCCAAGTCGGCCGTTATCGGGCTTGTCCGGTCGATCGCCCGGGACTTTGGCCCGTTCAACATCCGCGTCAACGCCGTCACGCCAGGCTGGATCATGACGCAGCGACAACTGGATCTCTGGCTGACGCCGGAGGCGGATGCCATGCGTCAGGAACGCCAGGCTCTCAAGCAACGGCTGATGCCGGCGGATGTCGCCAAGCTCGCTCTCTTCCTGGCATCCGACGACGCGCGGGTGATCACCAGCCAGAACTACATCATCGACGGCGGCTGGGTCTGATCGCCGCCTTCAAATTCCCACTTCGAGGTTCATGACATGCAGTCTCCCGCAGAAATCAAAGACATCAACCGACCGGCACGTGAGTTGTGCGACGCCCTGGCTCTGATCGGCACGGCAACCGCCAGCAGCGAACTGAGCCTCATGGGGATCCGAGACCCGCAGATCCGCGGGCCGCTTCCCCTGAAGTACGGCCGCTCGGTAGCTGGTCCGGCGCTGACGCTGCAGTGCATGCCGAAGCGCGAGGATCTTTACGGCTCCAACGAATACGACAATCCCGAACTGCAGCTGCATCGCCACGTCCTCTATCCGGCCCAGGCCGGCGATATGGTGGTCGTCGACGCCCGCGGCGACATGGCAAGCGGTATATTCGGCGAGATGATGCTGACTTTCCTGGCCGGCCGTGGTGGCGCGGGCATCGTCGTGGACGGCTGCATCCGCGATTCCGCCAAGGCCAAGGAACTCGATCTCGGCATCTGGGTGCGGGGTGTGACACCCAACTATCACGCCCAGACAGGGCTGATCCCCTTTGCGGTCAACGTGCCGGTGGCATGCGGCGGTGTTTTGGTCATGCCGGGCGACATCATCGTGGCCGATGACGACGGGGTGATTGTCGTGCCGGGCGCGCTTGCGGTCGAAGTGATCGCGCGTTCGAGCGAACACGCCGAGTGGGAAGAGTTCGCCCGGTTTCGCCTGTCACAGGGGGGCGATCTGCGCAAGTATTACCCGCTCACGGAAGCGGTGCAGGACGAATACGTCGCCTGGCGCAAAGCTCAGACGGCCGACTGACCGAAAGACGCAACAAGGCTCAGGCGCGACGGAGCGGCCGAGCCGCTTCGCCGAAAAGAAAAATGCAAGGACCGGATTATCGCCATGGCAGCGGCACTGACGATAGAAGAGCTGATCGCCGAGGAGGAGACCGTTCAGCTCGGTGGCTTCGACTATGAACTGGCATGGCGGCTCGGCTGTGCCATTCGCGAGACGGCCTCTGTGAAGAACCTGCCGATCGCGATAGAAGTCAGCCACCATGGCACCGCCGTTTTTACGGCGCTGCTGCCCGGAGCCTCTCCGGACAACCTGGTGTGGGCTCGCCGGAAGCGGGCGGTGGTCGAACGGTTCAACCGCAGCTCGCTCTACATGCGCCTGCTTTGCGAGCGCAATGCCACGGATTTCCACGCCCGCTATCGCCTCCCCGCTGCGGACTTTGCGGCCAGCGGTGGCGGCGTTCCCGTTCGCGTCCGGAACGTCGGGATCGCAGGTACCGTTGCCATCAGCGGCCTGCCGGATGTGGAAGACCATGCGATGGCCATGCGGGCGCTGGAAAGGCTCGCCTGACACCGCGAACCCATGCGGCGCGAAGCTTGGCGTGACTGAGATCGGCGCAGCCTGAAGAAAGGTTGGGAATATGTACAAGTTCATGAAGGGCTCTACCCACGAGCTAGCCTCGGCGGAAATTGCCATCAAGGCGATACCGGACGATCCGCGCGTCTGGGTGCCTCAGGCCCCGGACGTCTTCTTCCGGCCGATGTTTCTCAACACCTTGACAGGGCAGTGGTGCAACCTCCTGAAGGTCACCCGCTCGGGCATCCTGTCCCGGCATGTGCACCCCGCACCAGTCTTCGGCATGGTGATGAAGGGCAAATGGCACTACTTCGAGCACGACTGGGTGGCGGAGGAAGGCTCTTTCGTGTTCGAGCCGCCCGGCGAGATCCACACGCTGAACGTCCCCGAGGATTGCGACGAGATGATCACCTTCTTCAACATCTCGGGCTGCATGGTCTATCTCGACAAGGACAACAGCCAAATCGGCTACGAGGACGTGTTTACCAAGATCGACATGTGCCGCGCTCACTACGAGCAGGTCGGATTAGGGGCGGATTATGTCGATCAGTTCATCCGCTGACACCGCGGAATGGGCCCGCGGCTGGACGGAAGGGCGCACCGTCCTCGTGACAGGAGGAACAGGCGGCATCGGCAGAGCCATCGCTCAATGCTTTCGTGACGCCGGCGCAACGGTTCACGCCACGGGCGCAACGGACGCCGAATGCGCCCAGGCACGAAGCAACGACCCATCCGGCACGATTCGCTACGACGTACTGGATGTCCGGTCCAACGATGCCATCAGGGGCTTCATTGGGGAACTCGGAGACCTCGATGTCGTCGTCAACTGCGCCGGCATCATCCGCCGGGGTCAGGAGCGTGATCCCGACGTCTTCGACACCGTGGTCGACATCAACCTGAACGGCACGATGCGCGTCTGTGAGGCATCGCTGGACAGGCTGTCGGCCAACAACGGCTGCATCATCAATATCGCCTCCATGCTAAGCTTCTTCGGCGGCGGGCTGGTGCCGGGGTATTCGGCCTCCAAGGGCGGCATCGCCCAGCTCACCAAGTCCCTGGCGATCGCCTACGCCCCGAGGGGCGTGCGGGTGAACGCCATTGCCCCCGGGTGGATTGCAACGCCACTGACGAAGGCGCTGCAGGACGATCCGGCACGCGCCGGCCCGATTCTGGCGCGAACGCCGATGGCCCGCTGGGGTACGCCGGAGGACCTGCAGGGCATAGCGCTTTTCCTCGCAAGCCCGCACGCCGGCTTCATCACGGGAACGATCATACCGGTCGACGGCGGTTACGCCGTCACCTGAGGTCAGGATTCAGCTTGACGGAATCCCTGGAGCAGGTCTGCGTGCCTTCGTCATTGATGCTTGGCACGGAGACCCGTCCGCATCCACAAGAGGTCGCAGAGGAGTGAGAGGGCGAAGCTTTTTCGATAAATGCGCCAAAAACGCAAAAAAGCCCCATGAGGGGGCTCTTAGGGATCGCAGGTAATTTTGGTTGCGGGGGCAGGATTTGAACCTGCGGCCTTCAGGTTATGAGCCTGACGAGCTACCGGGCTGCTCCACCCCGCGTTATCCGAGTTTTGCGCAGCAAAATCTCGTTATTCCGTCCGAGTTTTGCGCAGTAAAAAGGTCGGTCTGTTGGCCGTTTTGTTTCGGCCGTGTGAGAGAAGATGATCGGCTTGTTTCTCTTGCGATTTGCAGACCTGGCAGCGACCTACTCTCCCGCGTCTTAAGACGAAGTACCATCGGCGCTGGGGCGTTTCACGGCCGTGTTCGGAATGGGAACGGGTGCAGCCACCCCGCCAGAACCACCAGGTCGGCAAAGCGCAAGATTTGCGCCTTATGGGCGCAAACCGAATTGAGAAGCTGGTGAAGCGGGCGGTTTAACGCTCGACTTCTTTTGAACACGTCTTTTTGATGTCTTGTCCGGATCATTCCAGCAGCCGGCAGAGCCGAGCCGCCGGTTGTCCGGCGCGCCGTCCGCAGCGCAGCGATCTTGCGATCGCGACAGCGTGAGGACAGAAGAATGATGCTCATCTTTGATGAGCATAAGCAATGGGAACGATCAAGCCGATCGAACGATTAGTACCGGTAAGCTTCATGCGTTGCCGCACTTCCACACCCGGCCTATCAACGTGGTCGTCTTCCACGGTTCTCAAGGGAATACTCGTTTTCAGGTGGGTTTCCCGCTTAGATGCCTTCAGCGGTTATCCCTTCCATATATAGCTACCCTGCTATGCCCTTGGCAGGACAACAGGTCCACCAGAGATATGTCCATCCCGGTCCTCTCGTACTAGGGACAGATCCTGTCAATATTCCTACACCCACGGCAGATAGGGACCGAACTGTCTCACGACGTTCTGAACCCAGCTCACGTACCGCTTTAATTGGCGAACAGCCAAACCCTTGGGACCTGCTCCAGCCCCAGGATGCGATGAGCCGACATCGAGGTGCCAAACAACCCCGTCGATATGGACTCTTGGGGGTCATCAGCCTGTTATCCCCGGCGTACCTTTTATCCGTTGAGCGATGGCCCTTCCACGCGGGACCACCGGATCACTATGACCGACTTTCGTCTCTGCTCGACTTGTCAGTCTCGCAGTCAGGCGGGCTTATGCCATTGCACTCGACGAGCGATTTCCGACCGCTCTGAGCCCACCATCGCGCGCCTCCGTTACTCTTTCGGAGGCGACCGCCCCAGTCAAACTACCCACCATACACTGTCCCGGATCCGGATGACGGACCGCGGTTAGACATCCATGACGATAAGGGTGGTATTTCAAGGATGGCTCCACGAGAACTGGCGTCCCCGCTTCAAAGCCTACCACCTATCCTACACATGCCGACACGAATGCCAGTGTAAAGCTATAGTAAAGGTGCACGGGGTCTTTCCGTCTGACCGCAGGAACCCCGCATCTTCACGGGGAATTCAATTTCACTGAGTCTATGTTGGAGACAGCGGGGAAGTCGTTACGCCATTCGTGCAGGTCGGAACTTACCCGACAAGGAATTTCGCTACCTTAGGACCGTTATAGTTACGGCCGCCGTTTACTGGGGCTTCGATTCAGAGCTTGCACCCCTCCTCTTAACCTTCCAGCACCGGGCAGGCGTCAGACCCTATACGTCGTCTTGCGACTTCGCAGAGCCCTGTGTTTTTGATAAACAGTCGCTACCCCCTGGTCTGTGCCACCCCATCCTACTTGCGTAGAAAAGGGTCACGCTTCTTCCGAAGTTACGCGTGCAATTTGCCGAGTTCCTTCAACATAGTTCTCTCAAGCGCCTTGGTATACTCTACCTGACCACCTGTGTCGGTTTCGGGTACGGTCTATACGGTGGAGCTATTTCCTGGAACCGCGTCCCCGCCCGGACAATCCAATAAGTCCGGACAAGTTGAGCAATCCGTCACTACCACCAGGCCCACGAATATTAACGTGGTTCCCATCGACTACGCGTGTCCGCCTCGTCTTAGGGGCCGGCTAACCCTGCTCAGATTAACTTTAAGCAGGAACCCTTGGTCTTTCGGCGAGAGGGTCTCTCACCCTCTTTATCGTTACTCATGTCAACATTCGCACTTCCGATACCTCCAGGACCCCTCACGGGTATCCCTTCACTGGCTTACGGAACGCTCCGCTACCCCTATACACCTAAGTGTATAAGCCTCAGCTTCGGTGCATGGCTTCAGCCCCGTTACATTTTCGGCGCAAAGACCCTTATTTAGACCAGTGAGCTGTTACGCTTTCTTTAAATGATGGCTGCTTCTAAGCCAACATCCTGGTTGTTTTGGGATCCTCACATCCTTTCCCACTTAGCCATGACTTGGGGACCTTAGCTGGAGGTCAGGGTTGTTGCCCTTTTCACGACGGACGTTAGCACCCGCCGTGTGTCTGCCGACTAGTACTCCTCGGTATTCGGAGTTTGGTTAGGATCAGTAAGACGGTGAGTCCCCATAGCCCATCCAGTGCTCTACCCCCGAGGGTATTCGGTCGACGCACTACCTAAATAGTTTTCGCGGAGAACCAGCTATTTCCGAGTTTGATTGGCCTTTCACCCCTAGCCACAAGTCATCCCAATCTATTGCAACAGATGCGGGTTCGGTCCTCCAGTTGGTGTTACCCAACCTTCAACCTGCTCATGGCTAGATCACTCGGTTTCGGGTCTAATGCGACATACTAAACGCCCTGTTCAGACTCGCTTTCGCTACGCCTACACCTACCGGCTTAAGCTTGCATGTCACACTAAGTCGTTGACCCATTATACAAAAGGTACGCCGTCACCCTTGCGGGCTCCGACTGTTTGTAGGCATCCGGTTTCAGGTTCTATTTCACTCCCCTTGTCGGGGTGCTTTTCACCTTTCCCTCACGGTACTTGTTCGCTATCGGTCATGCACGAGTACTTAGGCTTGGAGAGTGGTCTCCC